>JAJFGJ010000034.1 GCA_021776175.1 Kiloniellaceae bacterium | reverse complement strand
TCCCCTCCCCCCCGCTCTCCCCACCCCCGGGTGGGGGCGGTTTCGGGGGGGGGGGATGCCGGTCATGGCTGCAACGATACCTCTTGAAGCGCTCTGCCCCTAGCCCTCGATCGCGTCTTCCAGGGTGCGCAGGCCGGGTCGCGGGGCCTGGACCAGGACCGCCATGTTGCCGGGGCGGTGTTCGTTTTTCATCATCTTCATGTGGGCGCGCGGGATGTCTTGCCAGGAGAAGACTTCCGACATGCAGGGGTCGATGCGCCGTTCGATGACCAGGCGGTTGGCCTGGCTGGCTTGATTGAGGTTGGCGAAGTGGCTGCCCTGGATACGCTTCTGGCGCATCCACACGAAGCGCGCGTCGAAGGTGATGTTGTAGCCGGTGGTGCCGGCGCAAAAGACCACCATGCCGCCGCGCTTGACCACGAAGCAGGACACGGGGAAGGTCTGCTCACCGGGATGCTCGAACACGAAATCGACGTCGACGAACTTGCCGGTCGTCTCCCAAATCGCCTTGCCGAACTTGCGGACCTCTTTCATGTAGGCGCCGTAGCCGCCGGTGTCGTCGACCTCGGGCAGGCGGCCCCAGCAATCGAAATCCTTGCGGTTGATGACCCCGCGCGCGCCAAGCTCGATCACGAAGCCGCGCTTGGATTCGTCGGAGATGACGCCGATGGGGTTGGCCCCGGCGGTCGCGATCAACTGAATCGCCATGGAGCCGAGACCGCCCGAGGCGCCCCAGACCAGAACATTGTGGCCCGGACGCAGGATGTGCGGGCGATGGCCGAACAACATGCGGTAGGCGGTGGCCAGGGTCAGGATATAGCAGCCGCTTTCTTCCCAGGTCAGATGCCGGGGCCGGGGCATGACCTGCTGCGCCTGGACCCGGGTGAATTGCGCGAAGGACCCGTCGGGCGTCTCGAATCCCCAGATCCGCTGCGAGGGCGAGAACATGGGGTCGCCGCCGTTGCATTGCTCGTCGTCGCCGTCGTCCTGATTGCAGTGCACCACGACTTCGTCGCCGACCTTGCAGCGGGTGACCTTGGAGCCGACCGCCCAGACGATGCCGGCGGCGTCCGATCCGGCGATGTGATAGTCCGCCTTGTGCACGTCGAAGACCGAGATCGGCTTGCCCAGGGCGGCCCAAACGCCGTTGTAATTGACCCCGGCGGCCATAACCATGACCAGAACGTCGTGGCTGTCGATTTGCGGCACTTCAACGACCTCGACCTGCATGGCGGTGTCCGGGTCGCCGTGGCGCTCGCGGCGCACCGTCCAGGCGTACATTTGCTTGGGCACATGACCGAGCGGCGGGATCTCGCCAAGCTCGTAGAGGTCCTTTCCGATCTGACCGGTTTGAGGCTCCTTGGCCTCGGCGGCGGCGTCCGTCATCGTCCCTCTCCTCGTTCGTGTGCCTGACCTTCGCGCGGGGGCGAGCCTAGCGGCCGGGCCGGCTTATTGCAACGCACAAAACGTTCGATAATTGCCATAAAGATCAATTTTTAGCAATATAATTCCATAAATATCGGCATGTTAGACATTAAAGACTTAGATTCTCGCGCTAAAATAGCCTGATAGGCCAATTTGACGCACCGCGAAGACGCGACGGCTGGCGTCGCGCGGGCACAGTATGGGGATCAAAGGTATGCCAAAGGTTAGGGAAACCCTCGGGACCGCCCCTGGGACCGGCCCCGGATCGACCCCGGAAAAGATCAAGGGCGACAAGCCCTGGATGTTCCGCACCTACGCCGGGCATTCGACCGCGGCGGCGTCCAATGCGCTCTATCGCACCAACTTGGCGCGCGGCCAGACCGGGCTCTCGGTCGCTTTCGACCTGCCAACCCAAACCGGCTACGACGCGGATCATCCCCTGGCCAGGGGCGAGGTCGGCAAGGTCGGGGTGCCGGTCGGCCACCTGGGCGACATGCGCGCCCTGTTCGCGGATATCCCGCTGGAGCGCATGAACACCTCCATGACCATCAACGCCACCGCGCCCTGGTTGCTCGCCCTCTACGTCGCGGCGGCGGAAGAACAAGGGATCGCGCGCGACCGCCTCAGCGGCACGACCCAGAACGATATCTTGAAGGAATATCTCTCGCGCGGGACCCACATCTTTCCGCCCGCGCCCTCCATGCGCCTGATCACCGACACCATCGCCTTCGCCTACCGCGAGGTTCCCAAGTGGAATCCGATCAACGTCTGCTCCTATCATCTGCAGGAGGCGGGGGCGACGCCGGTTCAGGAACTGGCCTTCGCCCTGGCCAACGCCATCGCCGTTCTCGATGCGGTCAAGAATGCCGGCCAAGTGCCGGAGGCCGATTTCGCCGCCGTGGTCGGGCGTATCAGCTTTTTCGTCAATGCCGGCGTGCGCTTCGTCACCGAGATTTGCAAGATGCGCGCCTTCGCCCGTATGTGGGACGAGATCTGCCGGGCCCGTTACGGGGTCGAGGATCCCAAGCTGCGCCGCTTTCGTTACGGCGTTCAGGTCAACTCCCTCGGCCTGACGGAGCAGCAGCCGGAAAACAACGTCTACCGCATCCTGCTGGAAATGCTGGCGGTCACCCTATCCAAGGACGCGCGCGCCCGCGCCGTGCAACTGCCGGCCTGGAACGAGGCCCTGGGCCTGCCCCGGCCCTGGGATCAGCAGTGGTCCCTGCGCCTGCAGCAGATCGTGGCCTACGAGACCGACCTGCTGGAATACGCCGATATCTTCGACGGCTCCCACGCGATCGAAGCCAAGGTTCAAGCGCTGATGGAGGAAGCGGGCGAGGAACTTGCCCGGATCGAGGACATGGGCGGCGCCGTCGCGGCCATCGACAGCGCCTACATGAAGGAGCGCCTGGTCGAGAGCAACGCGCGGCGCCTGGCCGCGATCGAGGCCGGCGAGCAGACCGTGGTCGGGGTCAATGCCTATAACGAGACCGCGCCCTCGCCCCTGACCGGGGGCGCGGACGGCGGCTTCATGGCCGTCGATCCGGCGGTCGAGGCGGAACAGATCGCACGCTTGCGTGCCTGGCGCGAGGCCCGCGACAACGGGGCCGTGGCCACGGCCTTGGCCGAACTCAAGGCCGCCGCCGGGCAAGACCGCAATATCATGGAACCCTCCATAGCCTGCGCCCGGGCCGGGGTGACGACGGGGGAGTGGGCGGAATCCTTACGCGGGGTCTTCGGCGAATACCGCGCCCCGACCGGGGTCGCGCACGCCGCCGCGGTTTCCAACTCGGGCGCGCAAGAGCTGGAAGAGATCCGCGCGCGGGTGACGGAGGTTTCGGCGCGCCTGGGCCGGCGCCTGAAAATGCTGGTCGGCAAGCCGGGCCTGGACGGCCATTCCAACGGCGCCGAGCAAATCGCCGTGCGCGCGCGCGACGCCGGTTTCGAAGTCGTTTACGAGGGCATCCGCCTGACACCGGCGCAGATCGCCGAGGCCGCCCTGGAGGAGGGCGTGCACGTGGTCGGCCTCTCGGTCCTCTCAGGCTCCCACGTGCCTTTGGTGGGGGAGGTGATTGAGCGCATGGCCAAGGCGGGCCTGGGCGAAATTCCGGTGGTCGTGGGCGGCATCATCCCGCCCGACGACGCGGCGGCGTTGCGCCAGGCGGGCGTCGCGGACGTCTTCACCCCCAAGGACTACGACCTGACCGCGATCCTATCCGACATCGTCGAGATCGTGGTGCGCGCGAACCGGGAAGCGGCGTGACTCCTTCGCCATTCGCCGCGAAGGGCTGCCGGACAGGCCGTCGCTTTTCACATTTGCGCCTTAATTGCGGCTAAGTTGGACCACAAAGGCCAATCATATTATTCGTCACGGAGACTTCCCCTCTCTGAAGAGGCGTCCAGCCCGCCTCGACTTTTAGCCCCCCAATTGGCTGGAAACTTGTGGCGGTGGCCGGGTTAAAACCTGGCGGCCGCCTTTCCTTTTTTGAGCGGCCTTAGTCTGCTATATCCTGCCACGCCGATTAATACCGAGGATCGCGGATATTGACCCATGGAGACCGCCTTGGCGGCCCGCCGCGCCATGCCAGGGGCCGATGAGCTTGTTCGAGGGGCGCAATCTGATTTGCATTCGTGGCGGGCGCCACGTCTTCGCCGGGCTCGGCTTCGCGGTTAGCGCCGGCGGCGCCTTGGTCTTGGTGGGCCCGAACGGAAGCGGCAAGTCCAGCCTGTTGCGCCTCATGGCGGGCTTAAGCCGCCCCGCGTCCGGCGGCCTATCGTGGGCTGGGGCCGAGATCGCCGGCGACCCCGAGGCGCACCGCGCCCGGGTGCGCTATATCGGCCATCTCGACTGCGTGAAAGCGGTCCTGAGCGTGAGCGAGAATCTAAGTTTCTGGGCCGGTCAATACGGCCCGGCGGGACCGGATGAGGTGCGCCGGGGCCTGGAGGCCTTCGCCCTCGAGAACCTGGCCGGCCTGCCGGGGCAGGTCCTTTCCGCCGGCCAGAGGCACCGCCTCGCCCTGGCCCGCCTGGCGGCCTCGCCCGGCGAGCTGTGGCTGCTCGATGAGCCGACGGTCGGCCTGGACACCGCCGCCCAGGAGCACTTGACGGCGGCGATCGCCGCCCACCGCGGCGCCGGGGGGCGCGTGGTCGCGGCGACTCATACGCCCATGGACCTGCCCGGCGCCCAAACCCTGACCCTGGAGCCCTTCGCCCTGGCGGCGCGCGCCGCCGAGGCGGAATTAGACGCGGAACCCGCCTGGTGAGCGGTTTGGCCCACGGCTTTTGGGGCCTGCTCACGCGCGATCTGCGCCTCGCCCTGCGGCGGCGCGCCGACGCCAGCCTCGCGGTGCTGTTTTTCGTGCTGGCGGCGGCGCTGTTCCCCTTTGGCGTCGGGCCGGAGCCCAACTTGCTGGCCCGCATGGCGCCCGGCGTTATCTGGGTGACCGCGCTGCTGGCGGTGCTGCTATCCCTGGAGCGCCTGTTTCTGGCCGACTACGAGGACGGCTCCCTGGAACTCATGGTGCTGGCGCCGCAACCCCTGGAGATGACGGTTCTGGCCAAGGCCCTGGCGCACTGGCTGACCACCGGCCTGCCGCTGATCGCGGCGGCGCCGCTTCTGGCGCTGCTTTACAACATGGACCCGGCGGGCCTGCCCATGTTGGTCGTGGCCATGGCCCTGGGCACCCCGAGCTTGAGCCTGACCGGCGCCGTCGGCGCCGCCCTGACCCTGGGCGCGCGGCGCGGCGGGGTGCTGATTCCCTTGCTGGTCCTGCCGCTCAACATTCCGGTTCTGATTTTCGGGGTCGCGGCCCTGGATGCCGCCTTGAGCGGTTTCAACCCCCTGCCCCACATCATGTTCCTGGGCGCCTTGTTCCTGGGCTCCCTGGTTTTGGCGCCCTTGGCGGGGGCCGCGGCCTTGCGGCAGGCCATGGAATGACTAGGTTACAAGGCAGGTAAACCGGGCCCGGCCAGGGCCGCCAGACTTAGGTATGGAACATGCATCGTTTCGCCAATCCCGGCCGCTTCTTGCGCCTATCTAATATAGTCCTGCCCTGGATCGCCGCCATGGCGGCCGGCCTGATCGCGGTTGGCCTGTATCTGGCGTTGTTCGTATCGCCGGCCGACTACCAGCAAGGCGACAGTGTGCGGATCATGTATGTGCATGTCCCTTCGGCCTGGATGGCGATGTTCATCTATACCGTCATCGCGGCGGCCAGCGCGTCGTCCCTGATCTGGCGCCACCCCTTGGCCGATCTGGTGGCCAAGGCATCATCGCCGATCGGCGCCTGCTTCACCTTCCTGGCCCTGGCCACGGGATCCTTGTGGGGCAAGCCCATGTGGGGCGCCTGGTGGGTCTGGGATGCCCGCCTGACCTCTGTCCTGGTGCTGTTTTTCCTCTATCTCGGGCACATGGCCCTCATGGGCGCCTTCGACAATCCGACGCGCGGCGCGCGGGCGGCGGCGATCCTGGCCCTGGTCGGTTTCGTCAACGTGCCCATTATCAAGTTCTCGGTCGAGTGGTGGAGTACCCTGCACCAACCCTCGAGCGTCCTGCGCCTCGACGGGCCCAGCATTCACCCTTCCATGCTGTGGCCCTTGCTGGCCATGGGCCTGGGTTTCAAACTTTACTATCTCGCCCTGATGCTGGTGCGGGTTAAAAGCGAGCTGATCGCCGCCCGTGTGAACGCGCGCGCCACCGCCGCCGCAGAGGCGACTTAAGAGCTTGGAGCCGGATAAACCCAGCCGCGTGGACGCGGAGCCCCCCCACGGCGTGTTACCGGTACGCTTGAGCTAGATCAGTGACGCTTCCCCCCTGATCTTCTAGTAATCCGATTCACACGGAGCGGCGAACAACTATGGATTGGACGGCAGTTGAGTGAATTCCTTGCGATGGGCGGATATGGCGGTTTCGTGTGGCCGGCCTTCGGCGTGACAGCCGCGGTGATGATCTGGCTGCTGAACGCCAGCCTGCGCCGCTTGCGCGCGAACCAGCGCCTCTTGGACCAATTACAGGCCGCCAATCCCGGACGGCGGAACCGCCCGGTCCGCGGCGCCGATAGCGGGGAGACAGCGCCATGACGCGCAAACGCCGGCGCATGGTCTTTATTCTGACCGCCATGGCGTTGCTTTCCGCCGCCGTGGCCCTGGTCCTGGTCGCCTTCGAGGAAACGGTCACCTTTTTTTACAGCCCCACCGAGGTCGAGGCCAAGGCGCCGGCGCGAGACCGCGGCTTCCGCCTGGGCGGGCTGGTCGAAGAAGGCTCGGTCAGGAAATTGGCCGACGGACTAACGGTGGAATTCCGCATCACCGACTTGGCGGCCAGCGTGCCGGTGAGTTACCGCGGTATACTTCCCGATCTGTTTCGCGAAGGCCAAGGCGTCATTACCGAGGGCAAGCTGGGCGCCGACGGCGTTTTCGTGGCCCGCGAGGTCCTGGCCAAGCACGACGAAACCTACATGCCGCGCGAAGTCTCCGACGCCTTGAAAAAGTCCGGCGTGTGGCGCGAGGAAGACGGTTCGAAATGATTCCCGAGATCGGCCATTTCGCCTTGATCCTGACCTTGGCGGTGGCCCTGGTGCAGGGCACCTTGCCGATGATCGGCGCGGCGCGCGGCAACGATACCTGGATGGCCTCGGCGGCGCCGACCGCGGTCCTTCAGCTCATCTTCGCCCTGGCCGCGTTCCTGGCCTTGATGCACGCTTATGTGACTTCCGACTTCACTGTGGTCAATGTCGCGCTTAACTCGAATTCGGCCATGCCCATGCTCTACAAGGTCAGCGCGACCTGGGGCAACCATGAGGGCTCCATGCTCCTGTGGATCGTGATCCTGGCCGTTTTCGGCGCCGCCGTGGCCCTGTTCGGCGCCAACTTGCCGGTGTCTTTGCGCGCCCGGGTGCTGTCGGTGCAGGCCTGGATCGCCATCGGCTTCTTGGCCTTCAGTCTTTTCACCTCGAACCCCTTCGAGCGCATGTTTCCGGCCCCCCTGGATGGCAAAGACCTTAACCCGCTGTTGCAGGACCCCGGCCTCGCGTTCCATCCGCCCATGCTCTACATGGGTTATGTCGGGTTCTCGATCGCTTTCTCCTTCGCCATCGCGGCCCTTATCGAGGGCCGTGTCGATGCCGCCTGGGCCCGCTGGGTGCGGCCCTGGACCCTGGCCGCCTGGTGCTTCCTGACCGGCGGCATCGCGCTCGGCTCTTGGTGGGCGTATTACGAGCTGGGCTGGGGCGGCTGGTGGTTTTGGGACCCGGTCGAGAACGTCTCCTTCATGCCCTGGCTGATGGGCACGGCCCTGCTGCATTCCGCGATCGTGGTCGAGAAGCGCGACGCGCTGAAATCCTGGACCGTGTTGCTGGCGATCTTGACGTTCTCCTTGTCGCTGATCGGCACCTTTATCGTTCGCTCCGGTTTGCTGACCTCGGTTCATGCCTTCGCCACCGACCCGGAGCGCGGGCTCTTCATCCTGGTATTGCTGTTCGTGACCATCGGCGGGTCGCTGATCCTCTACGCGGTGCGGGCGCCGTCCTTGAAGGCCGGCGGGCTGTTCGCGACGGTCAGCCGCGAAGGCGGCCTGATCTTGAACAACCTGCTGCTCTCGGTCGCCTGCGCGACGGTCTTTCTGGGCACCATGTACCCGCTTATCGCCGAGACTTTCGGTTACAAGGCAACGGTTGGGGCGCCGTTCTATAACTTGACCTTCGTACCGATCATGGCGCCCCTGGTCGCCGCGATGGCGCTGGGGCCGTTGCTGTCGTGGAAACGCGCCGATCTGGCCGGCGTCGTGAGCCGCCTGAAGTTCGCCTTCCTGGCCATGATCGCGGCCGCCGCCCTGACGCTGTATTTGCAGCGCGGGCCCGTCATCCCGGTCTTGGCCATGGGTCTGGCGGCGTGGCTGTTCGCGGGCGCCGTCGCCGAATGGGCCGGACGGATCAAGCTGTTTAAAACCTCGCCCAGCGATTCCCTGAAGCGGGCAATCGGGCTGCCGGGCTCCGCCCATGGCATGACCCTGGCCCATGCCGGCATGGCGGTCGCGATCGCCGGCATGGTCGCGTCCTCGACCTGGAAGGTCGAGGAGATTCTCGTCATGCGACCGGGCGACACGGCCACGGTCGCCGGATACGACTACCGCCTGGAAAAGATCGAACGCCTCCAGGGGCCGAATTATATCAGCGACACCGCCACCATCGCGGTCACCCGCGGCGGCGAAGCGGTCGCCGTGCAAAAACCTGAAAAGCGCACCTATCCGGTGCAAAACATGCCGACGACGGAGGCCGCCATTCACACGACCGTCCTGGCCGATCTCTACACCGCCATCGGCGATCCGGACGGCAAGGGCGGCCAAATCGTGCGCATCTTCTATGAGCCCCTGGTGCCCTGGATCTGGGCTGGGTCCTTGATGATGATGCTGGGCGGCGCACTCTCGCTTAGCGACCGGCGACTGCGGGTCGGCGCGCCGAAACGCAAGCGGGCCCCGGCGCTGACGGAGGCACGGGCATGACGGAGCCGGCGAAAGATAGGGCCAAGACGGGCACGACCGCCCGGCAGCTGGCCTACCTGGCCCCGATCCTGGTTTTCGTCGTGATGTCCGGGTATTTCCTTTGGGGCCTCGATCCAGGCCGCAACCCGCGTGAGCTGCCCTCGGTGATGATCGACAAGCCGGCCCCCGAGTTCACCGCCGGCCCGCTCGCCGGGATAGCGGTGCCGGGCCTGGCGACAGCGGACCTGCGCACCGGCCAGGTTAGCCTGGTCAACGTCTTCGCTTCCTGGTGCATCCCGTGCCGGGCCGAGCACCCGCTGCTCATGGATCTGGCGCGGCGCGAAGAAGTTTCGATCTTCGGCCTCAACTATAAGAACAAGCCCGAGGAGGCGCGCGCGTGGCTGGAGGAACTGGGCAACCCCTACACCCGCATCGGCACCGACGAGAACGGGAGAATCGGGATCGACTGGGGCGTTACCGGGGTGCCGGAGACCTTTGTCATCGACGGCTCCGGCCACATTCGCTACCGCCATTGGGGCCCCATCGATAAGGATGCCCTGGAGCGAACCATCCTGCCCTTGATCGAGGAATTGCGCGGATGAGACCCGGGCTCGCCGCGATATTGATAGGCCTTCTGGCCTTTGCCTTTGCCTCGGCCCCCGCCGGCGCGGTCAATCCCGACGAGATACTGGACGATCCGGTACTGGAAGAACGGGCGCGCGATCTCTCCGCCGGCCTGCGCTGCCTGGTGTGTCAGAACCAGTCCATAGACTCCTCGAACGCGGAACTGGCCCGCGACCTGCGCCTGCTGGTGCGCGAACGCCTGGTGAAGGGCGATAGCGACGACGAGATACGCGCCTATGTCGTGGCGCGTTACGGCGATTTCGTCCTCCTACGGCCACCGCTCAAACCGGAAACCTATTTCCTATGGTTCGGGCCTGTCCTGATCCTGGCGTTGGGCGCCCTCGGTGTCGCGTTCTACCTGCGCCGCCGCCCGGCGGCGGCCGTTGGCGGGCCCAAGCCGCTCGACCAAGGAGAGCGGGCCCGCCTGGCGCGGTTGCTGGACGACAAGGACGGAAGCGCGCCCAAAAGCTGACCCCGCGGCCGTTTGTTCCCCCCTTCGGGCCCACCATTTTTGCCTTTGAATGCCGGTAAAAGCCCTCTACCCTGTTCGAAATAATATGAAAAACGAGACCGCAGGGAGCGAGTTTGGGTAATGGCTGAAACAGCCGTGGCGGCGACCGCCGCGGAAGCGATGTTGGTGTGCGAGGATATCCACAAGAGCTTCGGACCGCTTGAGGTTCTAAAGGGTATTTCGCTGGCCGCGCGCGAGGGCGATGTGATCGCCATGCTCGGATCGAGCGGTTCGGGCAAGAGCACCTTTCTGCGCTGCGTCAACTTGCTGGAGACGCCGGACTCAGGCCACGTCAGCGTGGCCGGCGAGCTGATCCGCATGACCAAGACCCGCGCGGGCAAGGCCGCGCCGGCCGATCATGATCAGGTCGACCGTATCCGATCGCGCCTTGGCATGGTGTTCCAGCAGTTCAATCTCTGGTCGCACATGACGGTGCTGCAAAACGTTATCGAGGCGCCGATCCATGTGCTCAAGGTAACGAAGGGCGAAGCGGTCGAACGGGCCAAGGCGGTGCTGAACAAGGTCGGCCTGAACGACAAGCTGGACTACTATCCAGCCCATCTCTCCGGCGGCCAGCAGCAGCGCGCGGCGATTGCCCGCGCCCTCGCCATGGAGCCCGCGCTCATGCTGTTCGACGAGCCGACCTCGGCGCTCGATCCCGAACTGGTCGGCGAGGTGCTGCGCGTTATCCGCAAGCTCGCGGAGGAAGGCCGGACCATGATCGTGGTCACCCACGAAATAGGCTTCGCGCGCGAGGTCTCGAACGAAGTTGTGTTCCTGCACGACGGCCGGATCGAGGAGCAAGGACCGCCCCGGGACGTCTTCGGCAACCCGAAGTCGGAACGCTTCCGGCAGTTCATGGCCAGCCACCTGTGACCGCTTGGCCGTTGACTCACGTCTAGTGGATAGAATCTAAAGAAGTTAAGCAGACACGGAATTAATCAACGATAGGGAGCATGTATCATGAAAAAGTTGTTTACGAGCGTTGCCGCGGCGATCGCGCTGACCCTGGTGGCCGGGGCCGCCGATGCCGGTATGAAGAAGGTCCGCGTCGGGACCGAGGGCGCCTACCCGCCCTTCAACTCCATCGATTCGAACGGCAAACTGATCGGCTTCGACGTCGATATCGCCAAGGCCCTCTGCGCGGCGGCGAACTACGATTGCGAATTCGTGGTCCAGGATTGGGATGGCATCATTCCCGGTCTCCTGGCCAAGAAGTACGACGCCATTATCGCTTCCATGTCGATCACGGAAGAACGCAAGAAGAAGGTCGACTTCACCGACAAGTACTACAACACCCCGGCCAAGTTCGTGGCCAAGAAGGGCATGAACTACGACGTCTCGCCCGATGGCCTGAAGGGAAAGAGCGTCGCCGTGCAGCGGGCCACGATCCATGAGAACTTCCTGCGCGATAATTTCCCGGGCATGGACATCCGGGTCTACGCGACCCAGGACGAGGCGAACGCCGATCTCGTCTCCGGCCGCGTCGATCTGGGCATGGCCGATTCGGTCGCCTTGCTGGAAGGCTTCATCGAGACCGATCAAGGCAAGGGTTTCGAATTCGTCGGCCCCGACTACAACGAACCGAAGTGGCACGGCATCGGCGCCGGGATCGCGGTCCGTAAAGGCGATGACGACTTGCGCGCGGGCCTCAACAAGGCCATCGCCCAGATCCTCCAGAACGGCACCTACAAGAAGATCAACGATCAGTACTTCGACTTCGACGTTTACGGAAAACCCGCGGGCAGCTAAGACTTAAGCTCGCGTTCGCGATTAGGGGAGCGCCCTCGGCCGAGGGTGCTCCCCAAGATCGTGGCCGACATCGAGACGGCAAACCACACAAGGGAGTCCCGGCCCGGTGCTGGATCTTAAAGGTTATGGATGGATGCTGTGGGAGGGGGTGCAGGTCACCCTGCTCGTCGGCTTCTGCGCCATGGCCTTGGCCTTGGTCATGGGCCTGGTAGGCGCCTGGGGCAAGCTATCGCATTCAAAGGCCGGGAGAACCGCAGCCGATACCTATACCACCGTCATTCGCGGCGTGCCGGAACTTATCCTAATTCTGATCATCTATTACGGCACCCCGACCCTGCTCCAGGGCCTGCTTGAAGACTTCGGCTACGACGTCATCATCGACCTCAATCCGTTCATGGCCGGCTTCATCACCATCGGATTCATCTACGGCGCTTTCGCGACCGAAGTTTTCCGCGGCGCCTTTCTCGCCATCGACAAGGGACAGATAGAAGCAGCCCGCGCCTTCGGCATGAGCCGGACCCTGGCATTCCGGCGCATCCTGTTGCCGCAGGTATGGCGCTTCGCGCTACCGGGCATAGGCAATGTGTGGATGGTCCTGATCAAGGCGACCGCGCTGATTTCGGTCATTCAGTTGCCCGAGCTTTTGCGCAACGCCGACATCGCGGCGCGGGCCGTGCGCCTGCCCTTCACCTTCTACTTCGCCGCCTCGCTCATGTATCTCGCGATCACCATCGTCTCCATGCTCGCGCTGCAGCGCGCCGAAAATTGGGCCAACCGCGGCATCCGCAGGGCCTAATAAAATGGATTTCGAAATCATCGTCGAGAGCGTTCCCAATCTGCTGAACGGCGCCATCTTGACTATCGAGCTCACGGTCTTAAGCATCGCCATCGGTTTGGCCTTCGCGATCCCCATCGCACTCATGCGCGTGTCGCGCAACCCGGCGCTATGGATGCCTGTTTACGGCTATATCTTCTACTTCAGGGGCACGCCGCTCCTGGTCCAGATCTTCCTGATCTATTACGGCAGCGGCCAGTTCCGCGAGGAATTCGAGGCGTGGGGCCTGTGGCGCTTCTTCCGCGAGCCTTACTTTTGCGCCGTGCTGACGCTCACTCTCAATACCGCCGCCTACACGGCGGAGATCCTGCGCGGCGCGATCCGCGCGGTCCCCTTCGGCGAGGTCGAGGCGGCGCGCGCCTGCGGTATGTCGCGCGGTCTGCTTTATCGCCGGATCATTCTGCCCAAGGCATTCCGCTTGGCCCTGCCGGCCTATTCCAATGAGGTTGTGTTCCTGTTCCAGGCGACCTCGCTGGTCAGCATCATCACCTTGCTCGACCTAACCGGGATCGCGCGCATCATCGTCGCGCGCAGCTTTGCCGTTTATGAGATCTACATCGCCGCCGCGATCATCTACCTGATCGTGACCTATGGCATCCTCCACATCTTCCACAGGGTCGAGTATTGGCTCTCGGGACACCTGCGCGAACGCGCCGGCATGGCCCTCGCCGCCACCGGCAAGGGAGCGGCCCCAGCCCCTGGAGCGCCCGCCGCCGACGCCCTCGCGGTACGCTAGAACCTTCCCAAATATTAGGCCTGATGGCGCCGCTTCGCGGCCATGGCGCGGCGGTCGACATCGGCGCCCTCCGGGATGTTCAAACCGGCGGCCCGCAGGGCGCGCAGCACGACCGCGCGGTGGGTCGTGCCTTGCTCGGCCGCGAAGAGGCGGATCTGGCGTATGACGCTGCGCGGAAGCGTGACTTGAAAAGCCGCGTCGTCGTCGCCGCCGGTAACGCCGGGTTCGGCCTCGAAAGCGGCATGGAGGGCGCGGCTCATCATGCGCGAAGCGGATTTGGCGCTTGAGACAACGCCGCGGCGGGCCGTCAGATCGACCACGCCGCCATCGCTCGTGGGCGGTTTTAGCCCTGGATAGTCATTGGCGGCCGGGGCCGTGGCGGGGGTATCGCCCGCGGGTATTCCCGGTGCATGGATAGGATCGAAGGTCTCCGCCGCGCCTAGGGTCAGGAAATTGGGCTGAAGCGGCGGCAAGCCGGCGTGGATGACTTGGCACGGCCGGAGCGGAGCCGGCGCCACCGGGTCCCGGTCCCGGAATTCGATCCCGTGCCCGGGGGGCGACTGCTCCAACGGCCGGCGCAAGAAGCTTGGGATGGTATCCGCGAAGGCCGTCATTCTATCTCCCCCCTAAGGCCCGATTCGCCCGCGAAGGAGACATCCGGCAATTACCTCAACACTTCAACAAGTTTGAAACATTAAGATTAATGAATGCTGAATGAACCCTGGTTGGGGGTTCGCGTTAAGCGCGCGGGCCGTTTAGCCCCAGGGCCCGGACCCGCGGCGGCCGCTACGGGGAATTCGCGTCACCGCCCGGCGGGCCTTGGTGCGCGAGGCGCCAAACAAGGCAAAGCCCTTGCCCTTCAGCGGCACGATCAGGACGAGGCCGGCCAGGAAACCGCCGATATGGGCCCAATAGGCGACGCCGCCGGCACCCGCCGGGGCCATGGCCGATTGCACGAATTGCAGCACGAACCAAAAGCCCAGAACCAGCAGGGCCGGAATCCGGATCGTGGTGATGAAAAAGCCGAGCGGAACCAGGACCAGAACACGGGCACGCGGGAACAGAAGCGCATAGGCGCCCAGAACCCCGCCGATGGCGCCGCTGGCCCCGATCATGGGCACGGCCGAGGCCGGGTCCTGAAGCGCCTGGCTCATGGCCGCCGCAACCCCGCATAGCAGGTAAAAGGCAATGAAACGGCCATGGCCGGTCGCGTCTTCGATGTTGTTCCCAAAGATCCACAGATAGAGCATGTTGCCGATCAAGTGCATCCAGCCGCCGTGCATGAACATGGAGGTCAACACGGAAACCATGGCCGGCACGGCCGCGAGATCGGCGGACAGGCGGGCCTCGCCGAAAAGCACCGCCGGGATCATCCCATAGCTGTAGACAACCTGCTGCGCCGCCCCCGGGGGCAGCGATTGCTGCCACAGGAATACCAGGGTACAGGCCGCGATCAGGCCGATCGTGACATAAGGGAACCTGGTGGTCGGATTGTCGTCGTGAAGCGGGATCATGTCTGAACTTAGATGGGGTCGCGGGCCCGAATTCCCAAGAACATCAAGGACAAACCCTTAACCACTAGGCATCCAAAGGCATTGTTCCGGTTATGTAACGAACTCGTCTCGATCGCGGAATGAGATAGCCCTTAGCCCTCGCTTCTCCCGCCCGCGCCGTGTTAAACCGGCCCCAGGCTCCAAATCCCCCGGGGCCGCGAAGGATGGAGAATACGAGGGAGTCCGCGGGAATGGAGACCATCAGGATCGGTGTCGTCGGCTGTGCCGGGCGCATGGGGCGCATGCTGCTGAAAACCATCGCCGAGACCGGGGGCTGTGAGATCGCGGGCGGCAGCGAGGCCCCGGACAGCCCGGCCGTCGGCCGGGACCTGGGCGAGCTGGCCGGGCTCGACACGCTCGGCCAGGCGGTCACCGCCGATCCCCTGGAGCTCTTCGCCGACGCCCACGCGGTGATCGATTTCACCGCCCCGGCGGCCAGCGTGCGCCATGCGGAACTGGCGGCCCAGGGCCAGGTCGCCTATGTCGTCGGCACCACCGGATTTAACCCCGAACAACAGGCGGCGATCGAGCGCGCGGCCATCCATATTCCCATCGTCCAGGCCGCCAATATGAGTCTGGGGGTCAACGTCCTCCTGGCCCTGGTCGAAAAGAGCGCCGCCATGCTCGACCCCGACTACGACATTGAAATTGTCGAGATGCACCATCGCTGGAAGGTCGACGCGCCCTCGGGCACGGCGTTGGCCCTGGGCCGGGCCGCCGCCGCCGGGCGCGGGGTCGAACTCGACGCCGTCGCCCAGCGCGGCCGCGACGGCATGACCGGCGCGCGCCGGCGCGGCGACATCGGCTTCGCGGCCCTGCGCGGCGGCGACGTGACCGGCGACCACACCGTTACCTTCGCGGCGGAGGGCGAGCGGATCGAAATTACCCATAAGGCCTCGTCGCGCGATATCTACGCCCGCGGCGCGGTCAAGGCGGCCCTATGGGCGCGCGGAAAGGCGGCCGGGATTTATGCCATGAAGGACGTGTTGGGACTCGATCCCGAGGGACGCTGATATTAGACCCTGATCCGGGCCAGGTATTCAGCTCGAGACAAGCGGTAGAACGGCAGATCGTAGCCATAATGAAAGGCATCGCCTAGGTGGTGCAGGCCGATCTTTCGCAAAACACCTTGCGAGGCCCGGTTTTCGGGATCGGCAACCGCCACGATGGGGTCGATCTTAAGAACCCGAAACCCGTGATCGAGGACGGCGCGGGCCGCCTCGGTCGCAATACCTTGACCCCAAGCGGCCCGGATATAGCGGTATCCGATTTCGATCAGGCCGCTATCCTCCAAGGCAAAGAGGCCGCACCAGCCGAGAAACCCCGGTTTGGCCCTCGTTTCCACGTGCCAGAACGATCCGGCCGGACCGTCCTGGCCCACGATAACTTCCCGAAGTCTGCTCCGTTCCGCCTCAATATCCTTCGGGGCCGGGTCGATATAGCGCATGACCGCCGGATCGCAGTTCATGGCCGCGCGTGCCTCCAGATCCTCCAGTTGGGGTGGATAAAGCCGTAAGCGCCCAGTCTCCAGGATCGTCGCCGGGTCTGTAACTGGCGCCGTCACCTGGAACCGGCGGTATTCATTTCGCCGGCGGCGCGCAGGGCGCCCGCGCGCGACTAAGCGCCCGGTGCAAAGCCTCGGCTAGGCTCAGCCGTTCCTCCGTGGTCAGGAAGTGCCCGATCTCCAGGTCTTGGCCATGAGAGCGCAACACCAGACCGCGCTCGGGGCGGGCCGGCGCGGCCATCCTAACCTGCAACCAGGCCGGCGCGAAGCGCCAGGTCATGGCCTCGCCCCAGTGATTGACCCGCTCAACGGTAAGGGACTCGCGGGTCAGACGCAGGTTCTCGTGCATGGAGGCGCGACGGAAATTAACCCGGAAGGCCAGATATATCAGAGCGGCATTGAGACCGAAAAACCCCGCGATCGGCCAGGCGCCGGCCAGGAAAAAAGCCAAGCCGGCGAAAAAACTAACCCCGCAAACCGCCGCCATCAAAATCGCGAAGCCGCGCGAACCCAGACTGCGGTTTGAGGTCAAGATGGCATCGAATAGAAGATCGCTTCGAGGCATAGGCCAATCATAGGGTTTTGGAGGCCGCGCGGTAAAGCGGCGCCGGTTCCCCCCAAGGGGGAATCGCGATAGATTGCCGGACCATGAAAAAAGCCGATATCGCCGCCATGTTCGATCGCCTGGCCGCCGCCTCGCCGAACCCGAGGGGCGAGCTGGACTACATCAATCCTTATACCCTGCTGGTCGCGGTCGTTCTTTCGGCCCAAGCGACGGACGTCGGAGTCAACAAAGCCACCGGCCCCTTGTTCAAGATCGCCGATACGCCGCGCAAAATGCTGGCCCTGGGCGAAGCGCGGGTGAAGGACTTCATCAAGACCATCGGCCTGTTCAACACCAAGGCCAAGAACGTCATCGCCCTATCGCGCCTGCTGATCGAAAATCACGGCGGCGAAGTGCCGGCCGACCGCGAGCTCTTGCAAAGCCTGCCGGGCGTCGGCCGCAAGACCGCGAACGTGGTGCTCAACATCGCCTTCGGCCAGCCTACCATGGCCGTGGACACGCATATCTTCCGGGTCGGTAACCGCACCGGCCTGGCGCCCGGCAAGACCCCGTTGGAGGTCGAGCATAAGCTCGAAAAAGCGGTCCCGAAGGAACGCCGCCTCCATGCCCATCACTGGCTGATCCTGCACGGGCGATATATCTGCAAGGCCCGCAAGCCCGAGTGCCAAGTCTGCATCATCGCCGATTTGTGCGGCTACAAGGCCAAGACAACCCTGGAAGCGCCGGTGAAACGCGCGGCGAAGAAAAGCTAAGCTACAAGTTATGCGCATCTTGCACATAGCAGCGTAAAATTTATGCAAGAACTTCTCGTTGTTGCACGGCTCTTTCCCCTAATTCTAAGCGGGGAGAAAACCTCCACAATCCGATGGAGAGAAGCTCGCATTGAGCCCGGCCTCATGACCTACGTTTGCGAGGGAAACCCAAGCAGGCGCGCTAAGGTGCTGGTCACGAGATGTACGGACATGGCGCTCTCGCAAACCGCCGCCTATTTAGGGCGCGAAGCAGAGTGGCCCGCCGCAACCATGCTTGAAGGGATGCGCGAGCATTACCCAGAAATAGAACTCACGGATATCGTCCAGATCATCGAACACCTAAGCCCCGCCCAAACACTGGAGCTTACAAGTGAAAAACAACGCGGCGAATAGGCCTTCTTTTCGTCGTCGCGGTTTTCTGGTCCAGCGTAGCCCTAGCCGAGCGGCAGTCCCTTGCGCGCGCGCAAGAGTTCGTTCAGGCAGTACCGAGCTTCGATCCGCGCCGCCGCGCCGTCGCGCGCTTCTATATAAGTCACCCGCGATTCGCCCGCTTGCTCATAGAGAAAAATATCGAACACGCAGGTCAGGCCGCGGTATTGCCAAATCCGCGCCGGGTCCTCGGTGCGGATCAAACTCGGCTGGCCAAGCAACGCGTCGAGCGCGGCCGTATCCAAACCGTAAAGCTGTTGCGGATCGTCGTCGATGACCGGCTCCGGCGGCTCCGGTTCCGGCTCCGGCTCCGGCGGCAGAATCGCGATTTCCGGCACCGCGGCGCCGGTTTCCACCAGAAGCCCTGGCGCCGGGCCGCTTCCGGTGTCCGCAGTGTCCGCGGTGTCCGCCCCATCCACGGCGCTCTCGAGTTCCGGCTCCGGCGGAGGTTCGGCGACCACCGCCGCCTCCTGGGGCGCGGCCTCGCAGGCGGCGAGGAAAGCGGCCAAGGTCAAGGCCGCCACGCAGCCGATAATATAGCGCCATGACATGCGGTCTGGGATCCCGCCGCTCAAGCCGGCCTGGGACCGGCGGGCTTCGCGGGGTGCCCGGTGTGCGGACGCCCGGATTGCGCCGTGGCGGTCCGGCCCGAAGCCTCGGCCGCGCCGTGAGCGCTGAAGTCGCCGGCGATAACGCCGCCGCGCTCGATCTCGATTTCTCCGTAGCGCACTGTGCCGACGATCCGGCCATTGGCCTTTAGGCTCAGCACGCCGCGAACCTCCAACTCGCCCTCGAAAACGCCGTCGATGGCGCAGCTTTCGATTTGCGCCCGGCCCTGAAAACGGCCGCCGCGCACCACTTCCAAGCGTTCGGTGGCGCTGACCTCGCCCTCCACGATACCTTCCACCACAAGCCGCTCGCAGGCCTTTATCTCACCGTTGAGACGGATTTGAGGGCCGACCAGCATGAGCCGGCCAAAGCTTCGCACCTCAGCGCCGGATGCCGGATAGGGCGCGATCGCGGGGCGCGCGGGTTGCTCAATCGGCTGCGAGACGGGGCGCGAGACGGGGCGGCGGGGAGTGCCGGCCTGATCGACCGGTTTCAAATGCGATGCCCTGGGGGCGCCGGCGGTTTTGTGGCGCGGCAATTCCAAGCGCGGCGGCGGCCCCTGGTCCCGGCCCGAAGATTCCCCCGATCCGGTATCCGCCTTGTCCTTGGCGGGCCCGCAAGGCCGGCCGGGGCGTGATTTCCTGAACATACCGCTCCCTTCCAAGCGCCGGGCTTAAACCTCCGCCCGCCGGCGCAAACCCTCGAATACGTGGAGCATGAAACCGGTGGCCACGATCGGCATGACCAAGTTGATCAGCGGCAAGGTCAGCAGGAAGGCGATGACCGCCCCCGCCAAAAGCACCCGCCCCCGGTATGCCCGGCGCAATCGCTTGGCCGCCGCCAAATCGCTCCGGCGCACGGCCACAAGCTCGAAATACTCCCGCCCCAAAAGATAGCCGTTCAGCAAATAGAAAACAAAAAAATTGAGCGGCGGCACGAATAACAGAACCAGATAGATCGGCAGGGCGAGCAGGTTGAGCGCCAGGGCGGCGGCGGCGAAGGCGAGCCCCGCCACAATCGCCTCGCCGACCGGCTGCGCACGCGCCGGCGCCAAGCCGGGATAGTGCTTGCGTTCGACCGCCGCCGCGATTTCGTCCAGGAGGATCGCCATGCCCCCGGCCATGACGGCGGGAAACAGGAACAGGCTGGCGACCAGCACTCCGGCGACAGCGGCGGCGCCGTAGGCCCATTCCAAAACCCGCACCCAGGCGCTTTCGGGATCGCTCTGGGAAATCCAGGCCGCCAGGTCCTGGCCCAGCCAGGCCAGCGCCAACCAGGCCAGCGCCCAAAGCGCGGCGAACACCCCAAGCGACAGCCAAACCGAGCGCCAAAACACCTGGCGAAACGCCGGGTCGCCCAGTTGCGCGATGGATTTAGCGAGAGCGGAGAACATGAGGCGAGGGTTTAACGCGGGCGCCGGGCAGGGGCAAGACGGGTGGAGTTCGCGCGCGCGGCCCTTCGCCGTTGGAGTATCTCCCGCTAGGGCGAAGCGGTTATCGCCCGTGCAGCTTTTCCAACGCTTGCTCGCATGCCGTCTTCAGCGCGGGAAGATCGCTTTTTACGATCTCCCATATTCGCTCGGCGCGCAAACGGTCGTATTCATGCCGTATCCGGTTCCCGAGCGCGCGGATTTGCCGCCATGGCTGGCCGGGGGCGAGCGCGGCGGCGGTGTCGCCGAGCTTGCCTACCGCCTCGCTAATTCTTTCCAGACAGCGCTCTACCGCGTCTCGGGTCTTAGCATCCGACATGAACCCGGACATGGTCATGCCGTCGGTGTAGCGCTCAATCGAGCTAATGTTTTCCACGATATCTTCAAATCGGCGCCGCGGCCTCTTAGAAGGCAACGGCCCGCTCCGCGTCGATCCGTTCTTGCAGGTGTGCCGCCTCCACCGGTTCCTCGATCAGATCGACGGATAGACCCAGGATTTTCGACAAGCGCTCTTGTAGGGCCTCGATCCGCCCGAAGTAGTCTAATCCGCCTTTGGAGAAGTCCGATGTCAGGCGAACCGCTAGGTCGACGTCGGAGGTCGCATCCCCATCGCCGCGCGCCACGGAGCCGAAAATGGAAAGCCGCTCGACGCCGAGTCGGCGTAACTCCGCCTTGTGGTCGCGGATAATACTAAGAATTTCCTGGCGGTCGGGACTCCGCGATACCGGCGTCTGCGAATCGCGAAGCATGGCTTGAGCCACACGGTTCATCCTCTCCGCCACAGCGGAGCCGACCAAGTCCCCGATTAGCTCCGGCGGCGAGACGCCTTCGATTTCCGCGAGCGCCCGCAACATACGGGCATCCTTTTCGCGAAGCCGGAATGAAAAGGCGGTGAACTTGGTCTGCGTATTGGCAGGTGGATCTCGCCTACTCACCGTCGGGGTCAAGCTGGAAGAAGTGCCGAAGAAATCCGCGATTTTGTCGTGCGTGGCCGGATTGGAAGCGCTCTTGAGTTGTTCCATCAAAGGTTCGGAACGGCCGTCCATCCAGATCTGCAAGAGATCGTAAAGCTCGCGAATATCATCCAGCTTCAAGCGCCGCCGGCACCCATCCCCAATGGTCTGATAGGTTAGCCCATGAAGTTTCGCCACCTCCCTAACAGCGTGCCGATAGGATTTTTGAAGGGCTTCTCCCCCGGCATATCTCTTGCGAAACAAGCCGAACACTTGCAGCAGTTGCTCGACGCTTTGGTGCTTCATCATGGCTGGAATCTTTAAATAGCATTTTCATACGAACGTAAGAAATACTGCTATTAAAGATCTTTGTCAAGATTTTTCTCTTTTCATCTCCACAATCAGACTATTCACCCCCCTTGCCCCGGCCTTGTCCGTGGCTATACTCCCGGCGCGCGGGGCGGCGCTGTGACCGGCCCCGCCTTTAGTGTTCGCCCCTAAAAGCAACGGAACCCGACCATGACCGGACAGGCCATCGATGTCGTCGGCATTGGCAACGCCATTGTCGATGTGCTTTCCCAAGCCGACGACGCCTTTTTGGAAGCGCAGGGCTTGCCCAAGGGGGCCATGACCTTGATCGATGCCGCGCGGGCGGAGGAGCTTTATTCCGCCATGGGCGCCGGGGTCGAGATGTCGGGCGGCTCGGCGGCGAACACCATGGCCGGCCTCGCCTCCCTGGGCGGACAGGGCGCCTTTATCGGCAAGGTGCGCAACGATCAGTTGGGCGGCATCTTCCGCCACGATATCCGGACCAACGGCCTGATATTCGATACCCCCGCCGCCACCGATGGCCTGCCGACCGCGCGCTGCCTGATCTTCGTCACCCCGGACGCGCAGCGCACCATGAACACTTTTTTGGGCGCCTCGGTCGCGCTCGGCCCCGAGGATTTGGACGCCGAGCTGATCGCACGGGCCAAGATTACCTATCTGGAAGGCTATCTCTGGGATGCGCCAGCGGCCAAGGCCGCCTTCGTGCAGGCCGCCAAAATCGCTCACGAGGCCGGGCGGCGGGTGGCGCTCAGCCTATCCGACCCCTTCTGCGTCGAGCGCCACCGAGAGTCTTTCCTGGATCTGGTCGAGGCGCATGTCGATATCCTGTTCGCCAACGAAGTGGAAATTTGCTCGCTCTACAAAGCGGCCGACTTCGATGACGCTCTCCAGCATGTGCGCGGCCACTGCGAGGTCGCGGTCCTGACCCGCAGCGAGCATGGCGCGGTCATCTGCTCGGGCGAGGAAATCCACGTCGTCGATGCCGAGGCGGTCGCGCGCGTGGTCGATACCACCGGCGCCGGAGACCTTTACGCGGCCGGGTTCCTGTTCGGCTATACCCGGGGCAAGAACCTTCACGATTGCGGCCGGATCGGCGCGATCGCCGCCGCCGAGGTCATTTCGCACTTCGGCGCCCGGCCCGAGGTCGCGCTGGCCGCCCTGGTCGACAAACACCTCGGCCATACCTAAGTAACCTTCTTGGTCTAGGGTCGCGCGCGCGACCCGGTTCCTCGGGCTTCGGCAGGCTCGGCTCGAGGACCCCTTCTTGAGCTTGTCAAAAGATAGAGGCCAGGCGCGAAGCGCGCGCCGGCCCGAAAACCTTTCGGATACAGAGTTTGACATCATGACTACGAACGCGCTGCGCAATGTGGCGATCATCGCCCACGTCGATCACGGCAAGACAACCCTGGTCGATCAGTTACTGCGCCAATCGGGCACCTTCCACGAAAAGGAACAGGTCGCCGAGCGGGCCATGGACAGTAACGATCTGGAGCGCGAGCGCGGGATCACGATCCTGGCCAAGTGCACCGCGGTGACATGGAACGGCATCCGCATCAACATCGTCGATACACCTGGCCACGCCGATTTCGGCGGCGAGGTCGAACGCATCCTTTCCATGGTCGACGGCGTGGTCCTGCTGGTCGACGCGGCCGAGGGGCCCATGCCCCAAACCAAGTTCGTCACCATGAAGGCGCTCGCCCGCGGCCTGCGGCCGATCGTGGTGATCAACAAGGCCGATCGTCCCGACGCCGACCCCCACGACGCCCACAGCAAGGTGTTCGACCTTTTCGCAGCACTTGGCGCCAGCGAGGAACAACTCGACTTCCCCACGGTCTTCGCCTCGGCCAAGCAGGGGTGGGCGGTCGACGACCTGAACGATCCACGAGAGACCCTGACGCCCTTGTTCGACCTGATCGTCCGCCACGTTCCGGCACCCAAGGGCAACCGCGACAAGCCCTTCGCCATGTTGGTCACGCTCTTGGAGGCCGATCCCTATCTCGGCCGGGTGTTGACCGGGCGTATTCTTTCCGGCGCCGCGCGCATGAACATGGCGATCAAGGCGCGGCATCAATTCGGCGATCCGGTCGAGGACGGGCGCTTGACCAAGCTGCTCGCCTTTCGCGGACTAAAGCGCGTGCCGGTCGAAGAGGCCGGGGTGGGGGATATCGTCGCCATCGCGGGTTTGGCCGAGGCGACGGTCGCCGATACCATCTGCGCGCCCGAATTCGAGGGCGCCATCGCGGCCCAACCGATCGATCCGCCAACCTTGGCCATGACCTTTTCGATCAACGATTCGCCGCTCGCGGGGCGTGAGGGCGATAAGGTGACCAGCCGCATGATCCGCACCCGCCTCTTGCGCGAAGCCGAAGGCAATGTCGCGATACAAGTGAGCGAAACGGCCGATAAGGACGCCTTCGAGGTCGCGGGCCGTGGCGAGCTGCAACTTGGGGTCTTGATCGAGACCATGCGCCGCGAAGGCTATGAACTATCCATCAGCCGCCCGCGCGTCCTGTACCGGGACGACCCGGAGACCGGTCAGCGCTTGGAGCCGATCGAAGAAGTGCAGATCGACGTCGACGAGGATTTCGCCGGCGTCGTGGTCGAGGGCATGAGCATCCGCAAGGCGGAAATGACAGGCATGGCCCCCTCCAGCGGCGGCAAGGTGCGGATCGGCTTTCTGGCGCCCTCGCGCGGCCTCATCGGTTATCATGGCGAGTTCCTGACCTCGACTCGCGGCACCGGCATCATAAACCGGGTCTTTCACGGCTACGCGCCCTATAAGGGGGCGGTTCAGGGTCGGCGCACGGGTGTCCTCATTTCTACCGGACAGGGCACCGCCGTCCCCTATGCCCTGTGGAACCTGGAAGATCGCGGCTTCATGTTCGTTTCTCCCGGAACCGCCGTTTATCAAGGCATGATCATCGGCGAGCACAGCCGCGGCAACGACCTCGAGGTGAACCCCTTGAAGGCCAAGCAGCTGACCAATATGCGCGCCTCGGGCAAGGACGAGGCGGTGCGCCTGACCACGCCCCGGATCATGAGCCTGGAGCAGGCCATCGCTTATATCGCCGATGACGAACGGGTCGAGGTCACGCCCAAGTCGATCCGCCTGCGCAAGGCCGAGCTCGACCCGCACGAGCGCAAAAAACAAAACCGCCTGAAGGATGCCGGGTAGGCCCAGCGAACTTTCCCCGTCATCCCAGCCGCGCTATAGGCGTGAGCGGGGATGACGATGCCGGTTCGCTCTTGGCGTGAGGCGCTGTCGGTTTATCGCGACCGGCGGATGTTGTTTATTCTTTTGATGGGTTTCGCCAGCGGCTTGCCGCTGCTGCTCACCTTATCGACGCTGTCGTACTGGCTCGCCAAGGTCGGGGTCGACAAGACGACCATCGGCCTCTTCGCCCTGGTCGGCCTGCCCTATAGCCTCAAGTTCGTTTGGGCGCCCATGCTGGACCACCTGCGGGTGCCCTGGCTGTCGGCGCGGCTTGGGCGGCGGCGCGCCTGGGCCTTGGTTATCCAGGCCGCGCTGGTGGGCGCGATTCTGGCGCTGGGGGCGACCGATCCAGCCAGCCATCCCTGGGCGACGGCGGCGGCGGCCTGCGCCGTCGCATTCTGTTCGGCCAGTCAGGATGTCGTGATCGACGCTTACCGGATCGAAATCCTGGAGACGCACGAGCAAGGTGCGGGGGCGGCGAGCACGCAGATCGGCTATCGCGTCGGCCTGCTGGTCGCGGGCGCCGGCGCCATCGTCCTGTCCGACTTTGTGTCCTGGCAGAGCATCTTCGCCGTGCTGGCGGGCCTCGTCGCCCTGTGCATGATGGTCATGTTGCTGGCGCCCCGACCGGCCGTGGAAAGCGGTTTGACGGGGATGCGGCAAGCCCCCTTGGCCTGGTTGCAAGGCGCGGTCGTCGAGCCTTTCGCGGATTTCCTGCGCCGGCCGGGCTGGCTGGTCATTATCGGCTTCGTGCTATTCTACAAGTTTGGCGACGCCATCGGCGGCGTCATGGCCAATCCCTTCTATATCGAGCTCGGCTTCACGGGTTTGGAGATCGGCAGCATCAGCAAGGTCTTCGGCATGTTCGCGACCATCGCCGGCGCGGTGGCCGGCGGTCTGGTGGTCGCGCGCCACGGTGTGTTCCCGGCCTTGCTGGCCGGCGGCATCTTGCAAGCCGCGACCAATCTTTTGTTCGCGGCACAGGCGGCGATCGGCCCCGACATCGCTTTCCTAGCCTTGACCATCGGGGCCGACAACTTCACCGGCGGATTGGGATCGGCGGCCTTCGTCGCTTACCTCTCGGGCCTGTGCAACACCGCCTTCACCGGCACCCAGTATGCCTTGCTGACCTCCTTCATGGCCTTCGGGCGGACCGTGCTGTCCTCGGGCGGCGGCTGGCTCGCCGATCAGATGTCCTGGGTCTTGTTCTTTGTCCTGACCACCGGCCTGGCCGTGCCGGGCTTGCTGTTGTTGTTCTGGCTTATGCGCCTGTCGCGCGTCCCGGCCCGCGCATGAGTCTGTTCCTCGATGTCGTCACCGGCATCACCATTCCCCTGGTGCTTCTCATCGGTTTCGGCTTCCTGCTTCAGTCGCGTGTCGGCATGGATGTGACCACGCTTAGCCGCCTGGTCGTTTACGGCACCCTGCCGGCCCTCCTGATCCTTAGCCTGTCGCGGGCGGATTTGCCCCTGGCGGAGGTCCAG
Organism: Kiloniellaceae bacterium; assembly: GCA_021776175.1. Taxonomy (GTDB): domain Bacteria; phylum Pseudomonadota; class Alphaproteobacteria; order Kiloniellales; family J153; genus JAJFGN01. Next base: position 115,863 of record JAJFGJ010000034.1, on the reverse strand, counting down.
GCCACGGTTCTGTTCACCGCCGGGCAGTTTTTCTTCCTTATGGCCCTGGGTTGGGGCGCCGCGGTGCTGCTGCGCCTCGATCCCAGCTTCCGGCCCGTGGTCGCCTTGGCCGCGCCCTTCGCCAACACCGGCAATTACGGCATTCCGGTGGTCGAACTCGCCTTCGGCGCGGCTTACGTACCCCATCAGGCGATCATCACGACGGTCCTGAGCGTACTGATCCTGGGCCTCAGCCCCTTCATCCTGGCAAGCGGCAAGGGCTGGCGCGCCTCGCTTCTGAGCGCCCTGCGGACACCGGTGATTCCGGCGATCGTTCTGGGTTTGGGCCTAAACGCCTTGGACATCGCCTTGCCCCGCATCCTGGCTTATCCCTTGGAGTTGGCGGCCGGCGCCAACACGCCGGTCGCGCTAATCGCCTTGGGCGCGCAGCTGGGCGCCGGCACCTGGGCCATGGCCCGCGCGCCGGTTGCCTTGGGCGTTAGCCTGCGCTTGATCGTAGGACCCCTGGTAACCTGGGCGGCGTTACTCCTTCTCGGCTTGCCCGAAGATTTGAACGACCTCTTGCTGGTGGGCGCCGGGCTTCCGGTCGGCATCCTGCTGCCGATCTTTTGCGCCGAGTACGGGACCCACGCGCGCAGCGCCTCGGCCATGGTCGCGGTGTCGACCGCCCTGAGCCCGATTATCGTGACGATTTTGGTGTACGCCGCGCGCGCGATCTAGGTCGCTCTGGCGGCCCGGTCCGCGACACCTTGTTCCGGCGCCAGAAGCATCATGCGCCCCCGGCATAGCTGCACTGCGGTATTCGCGCCCTGAAAACGACTGAAATAGTAATTATATTGAATGTTGCAGCGCACAATTATCTTGTGGGCCAAGTCAGGAACCCCGGCGCATCAACGTGGAGTGTGGATAAGATGAACGACCAGAAAACCTTTGAAGAGACCTATGCCTCCTATCCCTTCCCGCGGCTGGTCGAGTTCGGCCTGGCGCTAAGCGGCCTGTTGGTGCGCGTCCGCGACCGTCGTGTCCAGACCCGCGAACACACCTCGCAAGGTGCGGTCCTGGCGCGATAAAACCTCCCCGATAAACCCTCGTCACGTACCCTATGTTCGCGGGCTAGTCGCCGCGCGGTTCCGGCGGCGCCTCTTCGGGAACATGGTGGCGCGACATGAGCGGTGCCTGCGACAGGGCGAATAGCAAGGTCAGGCCCATCAGTCCGAAAACCTTGAAGGCGACCCAAAAGTCGGTTGATTGGGTGCGCCAAACCACTTCGTTAAGGCCGGCCATGGCGGCGAAGAACAAGCCATAGCGCAAGGTGAGCCGGCGCCAACCGGTTTCGTCCATGGGCCAGGCGGCCCCCAGCACCAGCCTGAGCAGGGGCCGGCCCAAGGCCAAGCCGCCCAAGAGCACCAGCGAAAACAACGCCTGCACGACGGTCGGCTTCATCTTGATGAAGGTCTCGTCGTTGAACCACAGGGTCAGACCGCCGAACACGCCGACTATCGCCGCGGTGATAAGCGGCATCCATGGCAGGCGCCGGGTGAAATACAGAGACAGGACCAGCGCCAGCGCCGTCGTGCCCAACAAAACCCCGGTCGCGGGCATCAGGCCATAGCCCAGGTAGGCGGCGAAAAAGGCCGCGAGCGGTCCATATTCGACGACTGGCTTAAGCCAGGTTGGAGATCGGCGTTGGGTCAATATCGAGACCTTTGATATTAGTCCTGAAACTTCAGGTTCCGTTGATTTACCGCCCGCAAGATAACCCGGTGGACACAGGCAACCAAGTCGCGCTTGGGTGGCGCGGAAGTGTCTTGTTATGTTACGCCGTCGATTGACATATAGTTTCGTAAGGTCTTGTCATGCCGAAACAGCCTCGTTGCTTGGATAAATTCGCCTTGGCGATCCTGTGTCTCACCGGCTTGGGAGCCATCGCCGGCACCGCGCGCGCGCAATCCGCCGAGCCCGGACAGGTCATAGGATACGCCAACGCCGACCGTAGCGGCCCCTCGCAAGCCTGGGACCTGCCGCCGGACAAGCCGTATCTTTATGTGGCGGCGATACCGGCGGCCCTAAATGGCCGGGTCATGGCCATTGAAACCGGTCCGGAAGTGGGCGTGGCGCTATTCAAGAATCCTTATTTCACGTCCCGCGATCAAGGCTGCCAGCCCACGCTCGGCACCGCGCAGGCGCCGCGCAGGCCATGGCTGGGCGCGACGGCTCGTTTCGTCCCCACCGTGCCCGGCCAGCCTGGCGCGCCCCCGCCCGAGTCGGCGGATACTGGCTATGGCTCCTTGATCGTGTACCGCGCCGACCTGGGTCCGCCGCCCGGCGCCTTATTCTTGAGCCGCCGGGTGACGCTGGGCCTACGCTGCGCCAACCCGGTTCACAAGACGGTCTACAACCGTATCTTCGTGCCCGTGGCCGAGGCCCCCGATGCCGTGCGCTGCTTCGATCTGGTTGGCGATTACCCGGGGCCGGATAAACAGTTTCAGCTCGATTTCGTTAAAAGCGACCGCTTGGTCCTGATGATGCCGGACGATTTGTCGGAACGCTACGCCCGTATCCGCCACGATTACACGGTCACCCTTTACGACGGTTTGTCTTGCACGGGGACCTCGATAACCCTGGATAGCCGGGCCCGCGCGGGCCGCGATGTCCGCCTGGCGCAAAGGGATTTTCGCGACCGTTCACGTTCCCTGCGACTGAGCTACGATTATGGCAACGCCGACGCCTTCCTGGTCCGCCAGCAGACGCCGCCGGCACCGGCACCGGTCACGGCCGCGCGCGAACCCAAGCCGGACACAAGCACAAGAACACAAGCCCTGGCAGCCCAACCCATCGAAGATCCGGCGGTCGATCAGACTCCGCCCGTGAGCGCGCCGATTCCCGCGCCCCAGCCGGCACCGGCGCCGGAAAGCCCCGCGAAGGCACCGGCGGTACCAACCCAAATACCGCAAGCCGCGACCCGGGCGGCGCCTGTCTCCCCAAGCACGGCCCCGGTTCAGAGCACGAAAGCGCCGTCGGCCGTCCCGAAGCCCGACACGGCGGCTTCCGCCTCTAGCGGGCTGGCCGCGACACGATCCGCCGTGGCGGCCCCGGTCAAGAGCCCCGGCGCCATCGCGGCCGGCAAGCCGGTTACCGCCCCCACGGCCACCCGGCAATCCACGGCACCCGTGCCCACCGCGCGTACTATTCCCAAACTCAGCCCAAGGCTAACCCCGCCCGGCCCTCAAACCACGGCCCTGCCCAGCCTGCCCAAGACCTTCGCCTACCCGGTGCACGACCTCTACAGGCTCAATCATTGCCTGTATTGGCAACGCGACTGCGGCGAGCCGGCGGCGAGCGCCTGGTGCCGTGCGAGGGGTTTCTCGAAAGCCCTGAAGTGGACGATCGACAAGGACATCGGGGCCATTTTCCCCACTGTGATCCTAGGCGATCAAGAAGTATGCGCCCGGGCCGGATGCGATGGTTTCAAGAAGATTACCTGCACTCCTTAATTGAAAAGTAGCGCGAATGCCGAGTAATTTCAGCGTTCTATCCGTGCCTTACGGTGGACTAGCTTAAGGTTTTGGAAAACTTGTGGCGTTTAATATTGGGAGGCGGCGAAGAAAAGCTTAGTTAGTCAGGGAGACATCGACGTGTCGTACACAAGCGATACCGTGATCGAACAGCCAAAACCCGCGCCGGGATTCGCCACCGCCACCGACCAGCCCCTATGCCGCCCACGGCGGGCACCGTCCCAAGGCGACGTGCTGGACCACTACCTGAAACGCATGGACCCACGGGTCGCGGCCAGCTTTAGCGAGACGCAGCGAGACGCCATCATGGCCATGCTGGGCACCCGGGGCATGACCAAGCATGTGGTCGAAATTCGCCATTCGATCCCCTTGGCCAAGTGGCGCTTTTACACCGTGCTCTTGATGGGTAAGGAGCAAAGGCCGCTGCATCGCTTGCGTGGCGAAGGCGCGGTCTCGCGGCCCTTCAATCTCTTGGTCTACATCTGCCTTGCCGCCCTGCTAGGCGCGGCGGTGGTGGGGGTGGCCGTGGCGCTGTGGCTTTAGCGCCAATCCCTTCATATCGGCCCATTTAACCGATTTTTCGCGCCTGCCCCCCTTAGGCAGGACAGGCCTGTATGCCACCGGAGAACCCCGTTTTACGGCTATCCAAGCATGGTTAATCGGCACTTAGAAATTTCACTTGAAAAACCGGCCCAAGTTCTTCATATCACGCGCCTTGTGTCTTTCTTGCGAAGGCACGTGGCGGGCATAGCTCTGGCGTGCACCGCATTGTTGGCGGGCATGCTTCTGGCATGCACCCCATTGTTGGCGGGCATGCTTCTGGCATGCCCGTTGTCATCTTCTGGTTGGGGAGGAGCACCCATGACGAAACTTGCCGCCCTTTCTCAATTGGGGATGGACTTGGATTACCGTTCAAGCACCACCCAAGAGAGCCTGCCGCACGCACTATTCGAGCCTTGCGTCCTGGAGGCGAAAGCCGCCAACGACGCGCGCAAGGACTATTTCATCGAACGCGATGGCGTACGCTACGCGGGCACGCACCTGATCGTCGATCTTTGGGATGCCGAGGGCTTGGACGATCTGTCACATGTCGAAGCGACGCTGAAGGAATGTGTCGAGGCCGCCGGGGCGACCTTGCTGCATATTCACCTTCATCACTTCACGCCGAATGGCGGGGTATCCGGCGTGGCGGTCCTGGCCGAGTCGCACATCAGCATTCATACCTGGCCCGAGCACGGCTATGCCGCCCTCGACGTCTTCATGTGCGGCGACGCGCGCCCGCACGAGAGCGTCGAGGTCTTGCGAAAGTCTTTCCGCCCCGGCCGCGTCGCGGTCGAGGAAATCCTGCGCGGACGGGGATCGTGAGCGATTGGTTCGACGAGACGCTGCACGAGGATATGGCGCTGCGTCTCAAGGCGGACCGCGTGCTCTACGACAGCAAGACCGCGCATCAACGGATGGTCTTGTTTCAAAACGCGCTCTTTGGCCGGGTCTTGATGCTCGACGGCGTCGTGCAAACGACGGAAGGCGATGAGTTCATCTACCACGAGATGCTGACTCATGTTCCAATCCTGGCCCACGGCCGGGTGCGCCGGGTTCTGATTATCGGCGGCGGCGACGGCGGCATGTTGGAGGAAGTCCTCAAGCACGCGGCCGTCGAGTCCGTCACCCTGGTCGAAATCGACCCCCAGGTCATCGCGTTCAGCAAGCAGTACCTCGGCAAGATCTGCGGCAAAGCCTTCGACGATGAGCGCACGCGGGTCGTGATCGCCGACGGTGTCGACTATGTCGCGGCCTGCGAAGATCGCTACGATCTGATTATCACCGATTCCACCGACCCCATCGGGCCGGGCGAAGTCTTGTTCACGAAACGCTACTACACGGCATGTAAGTCCTGCCTCGCGCCCGGCGGTGTTTTGGTGACCCAGAACGGCGTCCCCTTCCTTCAAGGCGAGGAACTTCGAGGAACGCTTAGAATCTTGCGCCAAAATTTTGCCGACGCGTCATGTTACTTGGCCACGGTGCCGACCTACGCCGGCGGCCCCATGGCCTTCGGGTGGGCCAGTGACGATACCGCCTTGCGCCGCACACCCCTGGATGTCCTCGAGACGCGCCACGCGGCCGCGGAAATCGCGACCCGCTATTATAATCCGCGGGTGCACCAGGGCGCCTTCGCCCTGCCAGGCTATATCGCAGAATTGATCGGAATATCCGCTTAGCGCACGCAAAGAAACCGCCGCTCGCGGCCTTCGAGAACCAGGGCCGTCAGAACCCCGCCGTAGACCGCGCCGGTATCGATTCCAATTCGATTCGCCCGGATCTCCGGCTTCTCGACGGGTGTGTGCCCGTGCACGATGACCTTGCCATGATCGTCCGTTGAATCGAGGAACGGCTCGCGGATCCACAAGAGGTCTTCTTCATCTTGGGCATCGAGCGCCACACCTGGGCGAACCCCGGCATGGGTGAAGAAGTAGTCGCCTTCAACGTGGCTGTATCGTAAAGCCCGCATAAATCTCTCATGGGATGCGGGCAAGCGGGCCCTGATGGCCGCGCGCAGGTCCGTGCCATCGTCCGGCCAGACGTCAGGGTCAAGACCGTAACTCATCAAGGTCGCATCCGCGCCGTCCAGGCGCCAAGATCGGGGCACCGGGCCGCCGTCGATCAAACGCAGAAGCACGTTTTCGTGGTTGCCCATCAGGAACACGCGTTCGAATCCTGGCAGGGCTTGACCGATCAAGATATCAAGTAAACTGCGAGTGTCCGGGCCGCGATCTATGTAATCGCCAAGATAGACGACTACCAAGCGTCCAGGCCCCGGCCCGGATTTCCGGCCGCGGCCTTGGGTGGACTGGCAATCGGCCAAAATTGCCATGTGCAGCGCACGGACTTGCGCGTTGCAGCCGTGGCAGTCGCCGATGGCGTAAACACGCGTTCCAGGAGGCACGCGCGACAATGGCCCGTCAAACTCGTTTAGTTGCGATACGCTCATGAGAAAATCTGGGCCACTTCAAGTGCAGCCTATTGTTGATTTACTGTTTTGAAAACAGCAATCTTAATAGATTTTCAATTACGCCCCCGCAATATCATGGTTTTATTGACGCTTAACTCTCAACTGGAAATAACACTTATGATCGCCGGCAAACAAGCGCTAGCGAGCCAACAAGAGGCCGCCCTAACCAACTACGTTCAGCGGCTAAGCAAGCACACGGCAGGCCGCCAGGCGCTGCATCTACGCATGTCGGCGCTACGGCCGCGGGCTCGGCGGCCTGAACGCCTCCAGATCGCCGCCTTTGCCTTCGATCCTCTGATAAACGGTTACGATGGTGTCCTATTTCGCCTGAAGAACGATGACATGGTCGTCTTTTGCAAGGATGCCAACAAGGAGGCAATCGATCGCGCGCTGAACAATCTAAGGAGTTTGTATGCCTCGGATCCGGTAATTAGAGACGCAGGCGAGGATCTCAAGGGTTTTTGCCGGCGGTTCGATTTGGAGAAATCATACGGAACGGTCGTGGATTTCGCCCTTGAAGCACAGGAGTCGGCCAGCAAGATCGACGCCTTTCGCGAAACGGCGCAGGCGAGGGGAGGCTCATCGGCATCAGCCGACCGGGTACTTGATCCCGCTTCCCTGGGCAGTATCCAGGCGGCCATATCACAAGCCGACCTGACCAACATGATTCGCCGGCAACAGGTTTGCGCCGTCGTGGCGGGCAAACCGCCCCAACCCGTCTTCACGGAGGTATTCACCTCCATGGTGGCGTTGCGCGAGATACTGACGCCGGATATCGACATTCACGGAAATCGCTGGTTGTTTCAGGATCTGACCACCCATCTCGATCGCCGGGTCATCAATTTTCTCAGTCACAAAGACGATTCGTCGCTCAGCAAGGCCTTCAGTATCAACCTCAATGTCGCAAGCTTGGCCTCGCAAGAATTTCTAAATTTCGACCGGGAAATGACGAGCGACGCGCGACGCACGGTAGTTATTGAACTGCAGCTAATCGACATCCTGGCGGATCTCGATGCATTCCTCTTTTACCGCAACTTCCTGAGCCAACGTAGCTACAGGTTTTGCCTGGACGGGCTAACTTACCAATCATTGCCTTTAGTGAATATCGAGCGCTTGAACGTCGACTTGGTTAAAATCTTTTGGAGCCTGGAATTCCACGAGAGCGTGATGCGCAAGGACAGAGAAATTATCGAGGCCGTGGAGGCGATCGACCCAAAGCGCGTAATCTTGATCCACTGCGACGACGAACGGGCCCTCGAGACCGGCAAAGCCCTGGGCGTATCGCTTTTTCAAGGTTTTTTGATTGACGATCTGCTCAAGCCGGGCCTGGCGAAGCGGTCCGCATAGCGTGCCCCCCGCGCGGCGCTGGCAAGCGCGCATTGCCGCTGGTCCCTAGAGTACGATCCGTTCATATTGAATCGCTTGATGGCACCAAAGGATGCCATATGTAGGGCATGTCCAATCCCATTGTCGAAGCCTGGAATCTAGCCAAGTCGTTCAACGGCACCCCGGCCGTGCGGGATGCGTCCTTCACTGTCGCACCGGGCCAAACCGTGGCCCTGCTCGGCGCCAACGGCGCCGGCAAGACCACGACCATTTCCATGCTGCTGGGTTTGATACTGCCGAGCGCGGGACGCGTTCGCGTTCTCGGTCACGACATGGTGCGTCATCGCTACCGTGCCCTGCACCGAATCAACTTATCCTCGCCCTATGTCGATCTGCCGCGGCGTCTGACGGTCGAGCAAAACCTGTTGTTCTTTGGCCGCCTCTATGGTGTCGCGGCGCCCAAGGCCCGCCTGGCCGAACTGGCCCACGATCTAAACCTTACCGGGCTTCTAAAACAACCGGGCGGGCAGCTTTCGGCCGGGCAGAAGACCCGCGTGTCTCTGGCCAAGGCGCTCATAAACAAGCCGGAGCTATTGTTGCTTGACGAGCCCACGGCCTCGCTCGACCCCGATACGGCGGACTGGATGCGCGGTTATCTCAAAACCTACCGGGCGCGAAGCGGCTGCGCCATATTGCTCGCCTCGCACAACATGATGGAAGTCGAACGCCTTGCCGACCAGGTGCTCATTATGCGCCACGGCAGGATCGTGGACCGGGGCGCGCCGGGCGAGTTGATCGAGCGCTACGCCCACCGCAACCTGGAAGAAGTCTTCCTCGATATCGCGCGCGGCACCGAGCCGGGCACAGCCGGGCAAGACGTGCCCGCGGTCGCGGCCCGATGAGCGAAAACACCGTCAATATCTCCGCCCCCGGCGCGCCGCGCGTGCACTCCCGGCCATTGTCGCGGATCGGCGCCATGATCCTGCGTCACGTCTATCTGATACGCACGTCGATACCGCGCTTGATCGAACTCATGTACTGGCCGACCATGCAGATGATTCTTTGGGGCTTCATCACGCGCTTCCTGCTGACCAATAGCTCCTACATCGCACAGGCCGCCGGTGTGTTGATTTCCGCTGTCTTGCTGTGGGATGTCCTGTTTCGCGGACAGCTCGGATTCAGCCTGTCGTTCCTGGAGGAAGTCTGGTCGCGCAACCTGGGCAATCTATCGGTCAGCCCGCTACGCCCCAGCGAGTTTTTGGTGTCGCTCATGGTCATGAGCCTGTTGCGAACCTTAATCGGCGTACTGCCGGCGGCCGGCCTGGCCATCGTTTTCTATGAAGCCAACCTGTTCGCCCTCGGTTTGCCTCTGATCGGCTTCTTCGCCATTCTTCTGATGTTCGGTTCGGCGATCGGGATGATGGTGTGCGCCTTGATTTTGCGTGCCGGACAGGGAGCGGAAAGCGTGGCCTGGCTGGCGGTCTTCCTGATCGCACCGGTCAGCGCGATTTATTACCCGGTTTCGATTCTGCCGGAATGGCTTCAGATCGTCGCTTGGTCCTTGCCCAGCGCGCCGGTGTTCGAGGGCATGCGCGCCATACTGATCGACGGCACGCCGCGTTTCGATCTCATGGCCCATGCTCTTGGGCTGGTCATGGTATATCTGAGTATCGGGGCCGGCTTGTTCCTCCATGCCTTTCACGTCGCGCGGCGGCGCGGCGTCTTGCTGCAGATCGGCGAGTAATACCCGGCCGCGCTCAAGCGGGGCCGCTGACACCCGCCTCGGCGAAGGTCGCCATGCCGCTGTGACAGGCGCAAGCGGCCTTGAGCAGCGGTATCGCGAGCACGGCCCCCGAAGCCTCGCCCAAACGCATGTCCAGGTCGAGTAGCGGCCGCTGCCCGATCCGCTCCAGCAGGCGGGCGTGGCCAGGTTCGACCGACTTATGCGCGACGACGCAATGATCGAGACCGTGCCCGTCCAGGGCGTGAACCAAGGCCGCCGCCGCGCCGCAAGCATAACCGTCGAGAACCACCGGCGAGCGCGCCAGGCGCGCGGCCAGGATGGCGCCGAGGATGGCCGCCAACTCAAAACCGCCCAGGCAGCGCAGGACCTCCAGCGGGTCCGTCATCGCCGGCCGGTGCTTGGCCACCGCGGCCTCGATCAAGGCCGTCTTGCGACTCAGGCGCGCATCGTCGATACCGGTGCCGCGCCCGGCCCAATCGGCCGCCGCGCCGCCGAACAGCGCCAGGCAAATCGCGGCCGCGCTGGTCGTGTTGCCGATGCCCATTTCGCCCAGGCACAAAAGATCGATTCCCGCCTCGACCGCCATCATGCCGTAAGCAATGGCGCGCGCGCAGTCTTCCTCTTCCATCGCCGGCGCTTGCGTGAAGTCGCGGGTAGGCTCGTCGAGGGCCAATTCGTAAACACGCAAGTCGGCCTCGGCCAAGGCGCTTAGCTGGTTCACCGCCGCCCCGCCGTCGATGAAATTCCGCACCATCTGCTTTGTGACATCGGCCGGGTAGGCGGAAACGCCGCGCGCCGCGATGCCGTGATTGCCGGCGAAAACCGCGACGTAGGGCCGCTCCACGCGCGGCGGGTGCCGGCCCTGCCAGGCCGCGAGCCAATGAGCCAGTTCCTCCAGGCGGCCAAGCGCGCCGGGCGGCTTGGTCAGCAGCGCCTCGCGCGCGGTGGCGGCGCCGCCGGCCTTGAGGTCGGGGCCCGGCAGATCGCTCAAAAGGCCGCGTATCTCGGCGAAAGTAGCGGGCGCCGTCTGGTTCATTTTGGTGTCCTCTGTTTTAAGCAGGCAAGACATGGCGCGCCGGGCGGCCAGGCGCAAGGACGATCGCGAGGTTGCGCGGGCGCACCTTGCCAGGCGGCGTGGCACCCCTATAACGATCCGGTAAGGACAACTGGAAATTTTAGGAATGACCGCCCCGGCCGCCGCCATGCCCCAGCCCTCGCCCCTTTCGTTCTGGTGGAACGATTTCACCCTCGCCGCCGGGTTGCTGACCCGCTTGCCGCTTGGCCGAAGCCTGCGCGCGGATGAGGCCGATATGGCACGCGCCACACGCATTTATCCCCTTGTCGGCGTCATGGTGGCGCTGGTCGGCGCCATGGCTTTTTGGCTGGCCCAGGGACTTGGCTTGCCGCCACTGGCCGGCGCCCTGACCGCCCTGGCCGCGACCGTCCTGATAACCGGCGCGCTGCACGAGGACGGCCTGGCCGATGCCGCAGACGGCTTCGGCGGTGGCAATGGGCGCGCCCGCAAGCTGGAGATCATGCGCGACAGTCACATCGGCACCTATGGCGTGCTCGCCATTGTGCTGTCGGTGACTTTGCGCGCCGCCGCCCTGGCCGAAATCGGCGCGGCCGGGGCCGCCGCCCTGGCCTTGATCGGCGCTCACACGCTTTCGCGCGCCGTCCTGCCGCCGATCATGGCATCCCTGCCCCTCGCCCGCGACGATGGCCTGGCCGCCGGCGTCGGCCGTATCGAGACCCGGCACGCGGTGACGGCGGCGATCTTGGGCACGGTTATCGCGCTGTTCACGCTCGGACCCGGTGCCGGGCTTATCGCCATATTCGTGGCCGGCGCGGCCGCCGCCACGGCCGCCTTCCTGGCCCGCGCGCAAATCGGCGGTTACACCGGCGATGTCCTGGGCGCGGCGGAGCAGGGTGCGCAAACAGCGGTGCTGTTGGCCGTGGCAGCGCTGGCATGAACCCGCCCCAAACAACCACGACACGCTGGTGGTGGATTCGCCATGCCCCGGTCGTGGGCCACGGTGGCGCCATTTATGGCCAGAACGATCACGATTGCGACTGCTCGGATGTTGAAACCTTTCGCCGCCTGGCCGGTATTCTGCCACGCGAGGCGATCTGGGTGACGAGCCATCTCAAACGCACGCAGCGGACCGCCGATTCAATTCTGGAGCACCTTTTCGACGAGGCACCGCCGGAACGCCTGATCGAACCGGCGCTGGCCGAACAGCACTTTGGCGATTGGCAGGGATTGAGCGTCGAGGAATTGAACAGCGGCCGGGACGGCGCCTGGCACCGTTTTTGGCTGGCACCGGCGCAGGAAGCCCCACCAGGCGGCGAGAGCTTCATCGACCTGACAAGCCGCGTCGTCGAAACGGTCGAGCGCCTGTCGCACGCCCACGCGGGGCGCGACATCGTCGCCGTGACCCACGGCGGCACCATCCGCGCCGCCGTGTCACTCGCCCTGGGCCTGGAGCCCGAACGCGCGCTTTCCATCGCCATCGACAACTGTGCGCTGACCTGCCTCGACCACATTCACGGAACCGCGGGCAGCCACGCCCCGGACGACCATGGCGTGTGGCGGGTCCGCTTGGTCAACGCGGCCCCGCGCACCCTGGATTGGAGCCGTGGCTAGGGGATACCGTTTTTGGGTGGATCTGCTAGAATCTCCCTAACCACGGCCGATGACATCGAGAACGGAGGCGATTTGACGCCATGAAACGCACCCCATGGAGGGCGCGCACGGGCTTCGCCCTCGCGCCCTTGGCGTTGATTTTCACACTAGCCGCCATGTCCCTGCCGGCCGCTGCCGATATCAAGGGCAATGAGCTGGTCGAGGAGTCGCGATTCTCCCTGGAGCGGCTGTCAAGCGACCCCAATATGCCCGAGTTGCAAAAATATTTGTCCAAGGCGCGCGGGGTTCTGATCATTCCAGAACTGATCAAGGGCGGTTTCATTCTGGGCGGCGAGGCCGGTTCGGGCGTGCTCCTGGTCAAGGGCGCGGACGGCACCTGGAGCGCGCCAGCTTTTTACACCCTGGCCGCCGCCAGTATTGGCCTGCAAATAGGCGCGCAGGTCTCCGAGATCATCTTCACCGTGATGACCGACAGCGCGGTTGAGGCCCTTCTCAGCAGCGAGTTTAAGCTGGGCGCGGACGCCAGTGTCGCCATGGGCCCGCTTGGCGCCGGGATCAAGGCATCGATGACGACCAATGTCGGCTTCGACATCTATGCCTTTTCCCATGCCTCCGGCCTGTTTGGCGGCGGCGCGCTGGAAGGCGCTAAGTTGTTCAGCCGCCAGGAATGGAACGACGAGTACTATGGCGCGGCGGCCCCGGCCCGTTCGGTGGTGATCGAGCGCAAGTTCTTCAATCCGCAAGCCGACAAGCTGCGCGACGCCTTGCCGCGAGGGCCGAGCTAGACGCCGAGGCGAAGCAAGGCCAGGGCGCCGATCAAGCCGGCGTTAATCAGGCAGGCGACCGCGAAGACCACCAGCGCGCGGTTGAGGCGCAGAGGCGCTCCGACTGCCGCCAGCGCGGCATAAAGCACGGAATCCGCGCCGCCGCCCCTGAACGCGAGTCTTAACCCCGCCGCGCCGCGCCCGCCGGGGACAAAGGCGGCGGCAAACGACAGCAGGAGGACGCCCAGGGCATCCGCCGGCCAAGCCACGGCGCGGGCCAGCGACCGCGCGGCATCGCCATAAGGACCCGCACCGGGACCGGCGCTGTTCTTTTGGACCGCCCCCATGCTTAAAGTGGCGGCCATGACGTAAGCGGTTTGCTGCAAGAGCAAGCCCGGCAGTCCGAGCGCGACATACCACACCACTGGCGCCATCAAGCGCCCGGCGAAGCGGCGGCCGAGCGCCGCCAGGGCGGCGCCGATAATCCCCCCCCTATCCAAACTGTCGATTTCGGCCGCCGCCTCCACCGTCAGGGGGCGCAGGACCTCACGCGCGCGTACCAGGCTGCCGCTGGCCAGGGCGTCTTGTAGCGCCGCGCCCAGGCGCCAAGTCGCGCGCTGGTCGATCAGGAGGACCAGCAGAAACAGCTCCAACGTCCAGGCGAAGGGGTAGTGGCGCGTGATCAGGCCCGCCACCCATCCCAGGGCCAGGGCGGCGAGGGCAAGGCTCCCGGCGACCAGCGCCCCGCGGCGGCGGCGCGCGGCCGGCGTCCGTTCATGCCGGTTAAGACGGCGCGCCAAATCCAGGCACAAAACCGCCAGGGCGCGGCGCGGATTTCCGGTCCAGGCGAAGCGCAGCGCGCGGCCGCCCAGATAGCCTTCGATCCCAAGCGCGATCAGAAGCAGGAAAAGCGGATCGGCGGCACCCCAGGCGCCCGGCGGTGCGGTCCAAGACATGCGCGATCCTGAATTGCCAGAGAAGGCTCGTCAATCGGCACGGTGCTTACAGGCCTATTCGGCGATGCTGTAACGCTCCGTCCCCGGCGGCACGATCTCGAGGTTCAGGTAATCATGATGATGCACCACGGTCAGGCCGTCGGAGATCAGGATCACGTTATAGGCCGGAGGCTCATAACTGTACGGCATGGAGCGCTTGGCGCCGAAGTCCAGAGGCACCTGGTGCACGGTCGAACGCAAGGCGGAATAAGGGATGGCGCGCCAACTGCCGCTGACCGGGCGGTGGACATGACCGAAGAAGATATGGCGTATATCCGAGCCCTCGATCGCCTCGGCCAAACCTTGTTCTTCCAGCAAGCGGATACGGTCCAGGCTGGGAATCCCGATATCGAAGGGCGGATGGTGCATGAAGAGGTAAACCGGGCGGCCGGCGGATTCACTCAAACGTGCCCGCAACCAAGCTTGACGGGCGGCGCAGTAGGCGCCGGCGTGCGAGCCCAGCTGGTTGGTGTCGAGCAGCACGAGATCGCCATCCCCCGACCGCACGACACTTTGCACGAAGCCGTTTTCGTCGCGCGGCGCCTCGGGAAAAGCTTCGGCGAAGTTGGCGCGGTCGTCGTGGTTGCCGACAAGCAGGCGATAGGGCAGGCGCAATTCCGATAGAACCTCGCGCAAGGCACCGTAAGCCTCCGGCACGCCGTGATCCGCCAGATCGCCGGTAAAGAGACAAAGTTCCGCGTCGGCGTGCTTGGCATTGATGTCTTGGATCGCCGCCGCGAGGCGTTCGCGCGGATCGATGCCGAAAAGCCGCGTGCCGGGCGGCACGAAATGCAGATCGGAAACTTGGATTAGCTTCATGCGCCCCCCTACATAGAAAGTCCACGCGGGCCGGTGCGGCGCCTCTAAGAATTTATTCGCTTGCCGCTTTCGGGATCGAAGAGGTGGATGTTTTTTGGATCTATGGCAAGCGGCAGGACCTCGCCTTCGTCGATGGTCCTGATGCCGTTAAGGCGAACGGTCAGATCGGAACCGCCGTTGCCGAAACTCCCATGCACCAACGTATCGGCCCCCAGATGCTCGACGACATGAACCGTGTGCGCGGTCGTTTGGGATTTGCTTTCATCCACGCGCAGGTGCTCGGGCCGCATCCCTATGGTCAGCCGGCGATTCGCTTGGCTTGATAGGCTCTGGGGAATATCGAGAGCGTTACCGCCGGAAAACTCGATACTTTTCCCGCTTTCACTAATGTTCGCATCGAGAAAATTCATCGACGGAGAACCGATGAAGCCCGCCACGAATTTTGTCGCCGGGCGTTCGTAAAGTTCGATCGGCGTTCCCAGTTGCTCGACGTGTCCGCCGTTGAGAACCATCAGCCGGTGCCCCAGGGTCATGGCCTCGACTTGGTCATGGGTGACATAGACGCTGGTAATGCCGAGCCGTTGCTGAAGTTTCTTGATTTCCAGGCGCATCTGAACGCGCAGCTTGGCATCCAGGTTGGACAGCGGCTCGTCGAACAGAAACACGCTGGGTTCGCGGACGATGGCGCGGCCCATGGCGACACGCTGCCTTTGGCCGCCGCTGAGTTGGCGGGGAGAACGCTTCAGGTAATCGCCGATTTCCAGAATTTCCGCGGTCTGCTTGACCCTTCGTTCAATTTCATCCTTGGGAAGGCCGCGGATTTTCAACCCGTAAGCCATGTTGTTGTAAACCGACATATGGGGATAGAGCGCATAGTTTTGAAACACCATGGCGATATCGCGTTCCGCCGGTTCCAAGTCGTTAACGACGCGCTCGCCGATCGAGATTTCCCCCTGGGTAATACTTTCCAGCCCGGCGATCATGCGCAAAAGCGTCGACTTTCCACAGCCGCTGGGGCCGACGATAACCACGAATTCGCCGTCGCGGATATGCCAGTCGATGCCGTGGAGGACTTCATCCTCGCCATAGGATTTATGAACTTTGTTTAGATGTATCTCAGCCATATTGAATAACCTAAATTCGATTTACTTTTCGGTCTCGGTCAAACCTTTGACGAACAATCGTTGCATGAATACGACCACGAATACCGGCGGTAACATGGCCAGCAGCGACGTCATCATGATCTGATGCCAGTCGGGGGATTGTTCGGCGGCCTCCAGCATCTGCTTGATACCCATGACGACGGTGTACATGCTCTGATCCGTGGTCACTAGCAGCGGCCACAGGTACTGGTTCCAGCCATAGATGAAGAGGATGACGAACAGAGCGGCAATATTGGTGCGCGACAAGGGCACCAGAATATCGACAAAGAACCGCATCGGCCCGGCGCCGTCGATACGCGCCGCTTCCAACAACTCATCGGGTATCGTCAGGAACACCTGGCGAAACATGAAGGTCGCCGTCGCAGAGGCGATCAAGGGGATGCTCAAACCCCAGTAGGTATTCAGCATGCCGAGATTGGCCACCACTTCGAAAGTCGGTAAAATGCGCACCTCGACCGGCAGCATCAAGGTGATGAATATCATCCAGAAGAAACCCATGCGGAATGGGAATTTGAAATAGACGATGGCGAAAGCCGAGATCAAGGAAATGGCGATCTTGCCGACGGCAATCATCAAGGCCATGACCAGGCTGTTGACCATCATGAAACCGACCGGCGGCGCGCCCGCGCCTTGGAGCCCTTTGAACAGCGTCAATTCAAGATTGTTGAAGAACTGATCGCCCGGCAGCAGCGGCAAGGGAATTTGCACCATGCGCGCGGCTTCGTGGGTCGAGGCGACGAAGGTAATCCATATGGGAAAGGCGATGATCGCCACACCGAAGATCAATACGAGGTGCGAGACGAAGGTCACCATGGGCCGGTGTTCAATCATCAGTACTCGACCCTCTTTTCCACGTAGCGGAACTGAATGACGGTCAGCGATATGACAATCAGCATTAGTATCACCGACTGCGCCGCCGACCCGCCCAGGTCGAGGCCGATGAAGCCATCGTTGAAGACTTTGTAGACCAGTATCTCGGTAGCCTTGGCGGGCCCCCCCTGGGTTACCGCATGAACGATGCCGAAGGTCTCGAAAAAGGCGAAGACCACGTTTATCACCATCAGAAAGAAGGTGGTCGGAGAAATCAGCGGGAGAATGATCGAGAAAAAGCGCCGCGTCGGCCCGGCACCGTCTATCGCCGCCGCCTCGATCAGGGATTTGGGGATCGACTGCATGGCGGCAAGGAAGAACAGGAAATTGTAGGCGACCTGTTTCCAGGCCGAGGCGACGATAACAAGGAACATCGCTTCGCCGCCGTTCAGCTTGTGGTTCCACTCATATCCCAAGGCGCCCAGAGTGTAGGTGAAGATGCCTAGGGTCGGGTCGAACATGAACACCCACAGGGCGCCGGAAACCACGGGCGCCACGGCATAGGGCCAGATCAAAAATGTCCGGTAGGTCGTCGCCCCCTTGATCACCCGGTCGGCCATGGCCGCCAGGGTCAGAGCGAAAGACATGGACAAAAAGGCGACGGAGAATGAGAAAAAAATCGTGCGCTGGAAGGCGCCCAGGTAATGCTCGTCGCCGAACAGTTCGATGAAATTATCGAACCAAACGAATTCCGAACTCAGTCCAAAGGCGTCCTCGACCAGAAGCGATTGATAAAGCGCCTGGCTGGCCGGCCAAATGAAGAACACCACGGTTATAATTATCTGCGGTGCGACAAGCGCGAACGGCAGCCATGAGGAACCAAAATGGACGCGTTTCAGCATATCGGAAGACCTCGGAGCCGATCAGCGCCCCCGGCTTCGGCCGCAAGGCCGAAGCCGGGAAACGCCAACCCGGTGAGGTTTCTCTTATTGGCTTGGTGTATTGGCTTTTTCGAACTTTCTGAGCAGCTTGTTACCACGCTCCGCGGCGTCGTCGAGCGCCTCGTCGGCCGTCTTCGAACCGTTCCAGACCGCTTCCATCTCTTCGTTGATGATGTCTCTGATCTGCACGAAGCTGCCGAACCGCAGGCCACGCGAATTCGGTGTCGGCGTGTTTAGGCTAAGCTGCTTGATTGCCGTATCGGTGCCCGGGTTGCCGCCATAGAAGCCTTGGCTTTTGGAAAGCTCGTAGGCCGGCGTGGTGATCGGCACATAGCCGGTTTCCTGATGCCACCAGGCCTGAACCTCGGGCGACGACAGGAAATTCATGAACAGGCCGACACCCTTGTAATCGCCCTGGTCATGCCCTTTGAGCACCCACAAGGTGGCGCCGCCGATGATCGAGTTTTGCGGCTTGCTGGCGGCACCGGTGTCGAGCGGCAGCATGGACTGGCCGAACTCGAACTTGGCCTGCTTCTTGATGCTGCCGTAATAGGCCGATGAATTCATCCACATGCCGCATTCGCCGTTGGTGAACATCGAAAGGCTGTCGCCGCGGCGCCCACCGTATTTGAACAGCTTGTCCTTGGACCAGCTGGCGATGGTCGCGAGGCGGGATTTAACCGCGTCGTTGTTGAAAGTGAACTTTGTGCCCAGGCCGGCGAAACCGTTTTCCTGAGTACCCAGCGCAAGATTGTGCCAGGAGCTGAAGTTTTCGACCATGACCCAAGACTGCCAGCCGAATGAGAAGCCGCACTTATAACCGGCCGCGACCAGTTTTTGCGAGGCGCTCTTCATCTCGTCCCAGGTTGTTGGCGGCGCCGAAACGCCGGCTTTTTTGAATGCATCCTTGTTGTACCAGAGTACCGGTGTGGAGGAGTTGAACGGCATCGACAAAAGATCGCCGTTGGGTCGCTGGTAATAGGAAATCACGGCCGGCAGATAGATCGACTTGTCGAAGGATATTCCCGAATCCTTCATCAGATCCTCGATCGGATAAACCGCGCCCTTGGCGGCCATCATGGTGGCGGTGCCGACTTCGAAGACCTGTACGATGTGGGGCTGTTGCTTGGCCCGGAACGCCGCGATGGCGGCGGTCATGGTCTCGGTGTAATTGCCCTTGAAGACGGGCATGACTTTATAGTCGGATTGGGTGGCGTTGAAGTCATTGGCGATTTTGTTGACCCGTTCGCCGTTGACGCCGCCCATGGCGTGCCACCATTGTATTTCGGTCGCCGCCGAAGCGGCGCCGGCACCGATCGCCACGGCAAATATCGTGGCGGCGGCGGTGATTGTCTTGCGCAAATGCATCCTGAATTCTCCCTGTCGAATAAAACCGGCGAGACTTACGCGGACCGCGCACCGGGCCGCGATGGTCCCGTCTTCGTAATGGCGATCACGTCTGTGGCGTGATCGCCGGAACTAGATTTTTCGGCCCCGTCATTCCAACGCCACGATCGCGTGGTCGAGAGCCCGGATTGCCGACCGTCCCTCATGGCTGGCCCTTGTCCCAGACCCGAGCATTATTCCGACCCTGAGCATCAGGCGCCATAATGTCAAATATCTAAAATGAACAATTCCATGTCTTGATGTTATAGTATTGCCAGGATAGCCGGGCGATAAACCGCGCGGCGTGAAACAAGACCCGGCGCAAAGGACAGGGCATCATGATCAGGCTCCGGCAACTGGAGGCGTTTCGCGCTGTCATGCACGCCGCCAGCGTCACCCAAGCGGCGGAAATGCTGCGCATATCTCAGCCCGCGGTGAGCCGTCTCATTGCCGGGCTCGAACAAGATTTCGGGTTTCCCCTGTTCAGCCGCCGGCGCGGGCGGCTGCAACCGACGCCGGAGGCGACCTTCTTGCTGAGCGACGTTGAACAGGCGATTACCAATCTCGACCATATCGGCCAGATCGCCGAGGACATCCGCCACCGGCGAACCGGGCATCTGCGAATAGCCTGCCTTCCAGGCTTCGCCACCAGTTTGCTGCCCCGCATGGTCGCCAAATTTCTGACGCTGCACCCTGACATCACCATTTCTCTTCAACCCAGCCACAATCAGCGGGTCCAAGAGTGGATCATGGCGCAGCAGTACGATGTCGGATTTACCGAAATTCCGACCGACCACCCGGCGATTGAATCCGAAAGCCTGCATGTGCGTTGCGTGTGTATCTTGCCCAAGGGGCATCCCTTGAGCGCGCGGGACGTCCTGACTCCCAGCGACCTGGACGGGGTTCCGATTATCGCCATGAACCGCGATCACCCACATTTTCACGCCTTACGCCAGGCCTTCGATCAAGCCAGCGCGCGCTTCGACGTGCGGGTGGAAACGCGCCAATTCGCCTCCGCCTGCATCATGGTGAGCGAGGGTGCCGGGGTGTCCATTGTCAGCCCCATCGACGCCGACGAATTTGTCGATCGTGGCTTGGAGGTTCGCCGATTCGAGCCCGCTTTGTCCTTTGGCCTGGGAATTCTTTACCCCGCCCACAGACCGCGCTCCCTGATCCTGTCGGAGTTCGTGGCCATGTTCCGCGAAAACATGAAGCCGTACCTTATGGGCCAACCGGCGACGCGCCGGGCCGGCCAGAGCCCATCTCGCGCAAGCTTCGGATAGAGCACGGCCGCCGGGCCTGCTAAAATCTGGCTCGGAAGCGAATACTCGGGAGTATCCATGCCATGACGGTAGTGTCCGCGAAACCGGCGACGGCAGCCAAGTCGGCGCCAACGGCCAAGTCCTTGTCGGCGCGCCACCTCGCCCAGGTGCGCGCGGCCTGCGCCCATATCGAGCGGATGGACGGACAGAGCGTCACCCTGGCCGAGCTATCGAGCGAAGTCGGCTTGAGCCCGTGGCACCTGCAGCGCTTGTTCAAGCGCGCCATGGGCGTCACCCCGCGCGACTACGCCGACGCCCGGCGCGCGCGCCGCTTCAGGGACGAGCTCAAGAGCGGCGAGTCGGTCGCCGGCGCGACCTATGCCGCCGGATATGGCTCCTCCAGCCGTGTTTACGAGGATTCCCGCTCGCAATTGGGCATGACCCCGGCGTCCTATGCCAAGGGCGGCAAGGGCGCGCGTATCGCTTACGCCGTCGTCGAGTCGCCGCTCGGACGACTGCTGGTGGCGACAACCGCGAAAGGAGTTTGCTTCCTGGCCTTGGGCGGCGGCGATGCCGCCTTAGCGCGTGAGTTGCGGGCCGAATTCCCCCAAGCCGATGAAATTGTTAGAAACGAGGCGGCGATCGCGCCCGCGCTCGACCTTTTGCTAAGCCACTTGGCGGGCGAAGCCCCCCACCCCAGCTTACCGCTCGATGTGCGCGCGACCGCGTTTCAACGCCGGGTCTGGCAGGAACTGCTGGCCATCCCCTACGGCGAAACCCGCAGCTATTCACAGATCGCCGAACGTCTTGGCATCCCCAAGGGCCAGCGCGCGGTCGGCCGGGCCTGCGCCACCAATCCGGTCTCTATTCTGATCCCATGCCACCGGGCGCTGCGTCAGGATGGCGCCTTGGCGGGCTATCGTTGGGGAGTTGAGCGCAAACGGGCGCTTTTGGCCCAAGAGGCCCAATACGGCACGGCACAACCTGGCAAAAGCTGATTCTTGTCCCGGCGCGAGGACGCGCGCTATACATCATATATGGCTGATTCGCGCCGCCACCCCAGTATACTGCGTTTGGAAGGCCGGGAAGTCCCCTTAAAGGTCGCCCGGCACGCGCAGGCGCGGCATATTTCGTTACGCGTGGACGGCGCCGCCAGGGCGGTCCGCCTGATCCTGCCGCGCCGTGCCGCCTTGCGCGAAGGCCTCGAATTCGCCGAATACAAGTCGGCTTGGCTGCTCGATCAACTCGATGCCTTGCCGGCGCGCATCCCCTTTGGAGACGGCGCCATCGTGCCAATCCTGGGCCAAAAACACGTGATCCGCCATGACCCCGGGGGGCGCCGGGGCGTCTGGCGGGCCGAGGGCGTGGTCTGGGCCAGCGGGCACGCCGAGCATCTACCGCGCCGTATCGCGGACTTCCTGAAAGTCGAGGCGCGGCGCGAGCTTGCCGCGCGGGCGCGCTCCAAGGCCGCGAAAATACAAGAAACCGTGCTCCGGGTATCGGTTCGCGAAACCAGGACACGTTGGGGCAGTTGCGGCAGCGATGGCAGCCTTAATTTCTGCTGGCGCTTGATCCTGACGCCGGAGGAGGTGCTGGACTACGTGGTCGCCCACGAGGTCGCGCACCTGAAGCACATGAACCACGGGCCGCGCTTTTGGGCCTTAACGGCGCGTCTCACCGCGAACGCCCCCGACGCCCGTGCTTGGTTGCGCCAACACGGCGACCGGGTCCTCAGGTATGGGTGAGGGAGAAGCGCCCTAGGCCGCCAGCGCCGCGCTTGGCACCCAGATGTAGCCATCGGGGTCGGCGAGGTAGCATTCGCGCAGGCCGTGCGGCTTGTCGGCGGTGGCGGCCAGCACGGCGTCACCGCGCGCCCGCGCCCGCGCCTCGGCCGCATCGGGATCGAGGCCGTAGAGGCGAAGCTCCGCCCCAGTGCCTCGTATCGCGCCATCGCCGGTTAGCGCCAGCAACGGGTGGTCGCTGTAGGTGTGGTCGGCGTGCAGGATGATGTCGTGCCCGGCATGGCGCAGGACCGCGAAATCTGGGTTGGCATAGACCTTTTCGAGACCCAGAACGTCAATCAAGAAAGCGCTGGAACGCGCCACGTCGCGAACCAGCAGGTTCACCCCGAAGCCACGCAGCGACCGGCCGTAGTCCGGTGCCGGCATCCATGGGTCGTCTTTGTGCATCTTCATCCAGACCTCATTGGGCGGCGGCGTGGGCACTGTCATCGCCGTCCTTAAGCCGCAGGGCGGCGGTCAAGTCTTCGACTTCGCACCGGGCGCGGTGATGTCCGGCCAAGGCACGGGCGCTAAGCGCGACGCCGGTCCCGTTACCGCCGTTGGACACGAGAGGATCGAGCAACGTCAATCCGTTGTAAAACAGCTCGCGAAAGACGACACGCTCGCTCAAACCCGAATGCAGGCGAAATCCCATGCGCCCGCCCAGCTGGCGCAGCAGCGCGTCCATTTCACGGGTATTGCGGGCATCGAGGTGGGCCAGGCGGTTGCGCATGACGATCCAGTCGATAACCTCGCGGCCGGCGGCCTGGCGGCGGCCGTTCTCCTCGAGCACCAAGCGGCCGTACGCGCTTGGCTCCACGATCTCGCGCCGGCCGCGATCGACCTGGGCCAGCACGTCGAGGTCCAGAAAGCTGTCATTCATAGGCGTGATCAGGATATCGGCGAATTCCAATCCCAGATGCGACAGATGGGTGTGGCTTCCCGGCGTATCGACGAGGATGAAGCGGCAGCCGCGCAGAAGCTTGAAGGCGGATTGCAGCTCCGCCCGCTCATCGGCATGGGCCTCGACCCGGTCGCGCAAGCTTGAGGGCGCGATCCGGCAATGCTGGGGAACCGGTAGCGTGCGCTCGCCGCGCTTAACGAATTCGGTCCGATTGGCGATGTAGCGCGACAAGGTGCCTTGGTGGCCATCGAGATCGACGGTCCCGACTTTGTGGCCTTGGGTCATGAGGCTTACGGCCAAGTGCAGGGCCGTGGTTGATTTGCCGGTCCCGCCTTTTTCGTTGCCCAGCACGATAACCGTGCGCGGCCCCGCCTCGACATCGCTATCGGGGGTCGGTGGCTCCTCGTGAGGGAGGCCAAGGAGCTTGGCAATCCGCGCGATCTCCGCCACCGCGTTCGCGCTCGCGGGGCCTTGGGCGGCGGCCATGGCGGTGGCGATGCGAAGCAGTAGCGCCGGAGTATCCGAAGCACCGGCGAAGCCCGATATCGCGGTCAGCGCCGCCGCCCGGCCGGCCTCGGGGTTCTCGGATATAGCCGCCGCGAAGCGGTCGAAGACCTCGACCGCCACATGAGGGTCGTCGCCACGCAAACTTTCCACGCCATCCAGGATCTGGTCGAGCAAGAGACGCTGGGCCAGGCCGGCGGGGCGGTCGATACAGGCGACCAGGGCGGCGGTGGCCATGGCCGCCTCGATGAGCGCGCGCGTGCGTTCGCGCGCCGCCTTTGCGGCCAGGGGTTCGGTCAGGCGGCGAAAAAATTCCACGTCTCGTAACCGTCTCGAGTAAGGTCCGCCGGAATATCTCCGGCACGCCAAGTTCGTAAACTTACATGACCGTCTCGATTCGGTACGAGGCTAGACAAATAAATCGTAAACGAACGAATGCGATGAATTAACTCCAGCACGATCATGCCTCAAGGATCGTGGCTGCGTCCAGCACCCGTGGGGTATTGGGTCGGCTTGGCGGCGTCCGCGCCGTCCGGCGGGCTTGGGGCGGCGCCCAAGGCGCGCAGGACGCGCGCGATGAATCCGCCGCCGCTATCGCCCGAATCCTTCGCCGTTCGCGGACTTGTGTCCTCTCCGCCCGGCAGGGCGCTAAGCGGTACCCCCTCTTGGGCGCGGACCATGACACGCCGCCACAGGCGCGCGGGCAAGGAGCCGCCGGTCACGCCCTTGGTCGGCGCGCCGTCGTCGTTGCCGAGCCATACCCCGGCGACGAAATCGGCGGTGAAGCCGACGAACCAGGCATCGCGAAATTCCTGGCTGGTGCCGGTCTTGCCTGCCGCGGGCCGTCCGGGATCGGCGGCCTTGCCGCTGCCCCAGGCGACCGTCGCGGTCATGAGGTTGATCATCTGATCGACTTGCGCGGCCTCAACGACCCGGCCGGGACCGCCGCCCTCGCGCCGGTACATCAGCTTGCCATGCGGCCCGCGGATTTCCTCTATGGCGTAGGGCAGGATTCCCCTACCCCGATTGGCGAAGGTTCCGTAGGCACCGGTCAGTTCCATAAGGGTGACCTCGGACGCGCCGAGCGCGAGGCTGGGGTGCAATGTCAAATCGGAGGTAATGCCGAGGCGCCGGGCGGCGGCCGCCGTCTTCGCCGAGCCGACCGCTTCATTGAGGCGCACGGCGACCGAGTTCAGGGACCGGGCGAAGGCCTCGCGCAGGGTCACTTCGCCATAGTACTTATCCGCGTAGTTACTGGGCCGCCACTTGCCGATGCGGATCGGCGCGTCGGCCAGGCGTTCGTCGGGAGAGCGGCCCGCTTCCAGCGCCGCGAGATAGACGAAGGCCTTGAAGGCGGAGCCGGGCTGGCGCAAGGCCTGGGTCGCGCGGTTGAACTGACTGGCATCGTAGTCGCGCCCACCGGCAAGGGCGCGGATCGCGCCGCCGGGCCGCATGAGCACTATGGCGCCCTGGCTCACGTTCCGCTTGGCTCCTTGTTTCGCCAAGGTAACCGCGAGCTCCTGTTCCACAACGCGCTGGTAATAGGGGTTAAGCGTGGTGATGACGGTCAGGTCGCGATCCACGGCGCCAACGAAATCGGCGACCTGACCCATTACCCAGTCGGTGAAATAGCGTGCTTGATTTCCCGCCGCCGCGCGGCCACGGGTTTTCTTGGCCAGAGCTTCGCTTGCTTCCTCCGGCGTGACGAATCCGGCCTCGGTCATGGAGCGCAGGACCAAGGCCGTGCGCCGGTCCGAACGCGCGGCGTCGCGGGCCGGATTATAGCGCGAGGGCGCCTTGAGCAAACCGGCCAGAAGGGCGGCTTCGTAAAGGTTGACCGCGCGCGCCGGCTTGCCGAAGTAGCGCCGTGACGCGGCATCGACGCCATAGGTCCCGGCGCCCAGGTAAACCCGGTTGAGATAGAGCCCGAGG
Organism: Kiloniellaceae bacterium; assembly: GCA_021776175.1. Taxonomy (GTDB): domain Bacteria; phylum Pseudomonadota; class Alphaproteobacteria; order Kiloniellales; family J153; genus JAJFGN01. The sequence goes on along the minus strand of JAJFGJ010000034.1, from coordinate 90,360 downwards.
ATCTGATCCTTGGTGAACTTTGACTCAAGCCAGAAGGCGAGCAGCATCTCCTGCATCTTGCGCTTGATCGTGCGCTCGGGCGAAAGGAACAGATTCTTGGCCAATTGCTGGGTCACGGTCGAGCCGCCCGCGACCACGCGCCCGGCGCGGACATTGGCCAGCATGGCACGCGCCAAGCCAAAGGGGTCGATCCCGAAATGAGAATAAAAGCGCCGGTCCTCGACCGCGAGCACCGCCTGCGGCAAGTGAGGCGGCAGATCGCGCACCACGACCACATCGCCGTAGACATCGCCATAGGAGGCCAGCAGCGTGCCGTCGGCGGCGATCAAGGTGACCGAGGGCCGCCGCACGACCGCGCCCAGGTCGGCGACCTCCGGCAGGTCGTAGGCGTACCAGGCGACCACCGCCGTCAAGGCGATCGCGGCCCAGATCGCCAGACTCCCGCCCCAGACAACGACGCGCATGGGCCAAGAGCGCCGCGCGCGTGCGCCCTGGGAGCCGGGTTTCTTGCGGGTCTTTGTTTTCTTGGACATGAGGGTATTAGTCAGCCCGGCCCAGGCGCGAGGCCGCTAGACGTCCAGGTTGGTGACCTGCAGGGCGTTGGTTTGGATGAATTCGCGCCGGGGATCGACCGCATCGCCCATTAGGGTGGAAAAGATGCTGGCCGCCTCGTCGGCGTGCGCGACCTTGACCTGCAGCAAGGCCCGGGCGGTGGGATCCAGGGTCGTTTCCCAAAGCTGATCCGGATTCATTTCGCCTAGGCCCTTGTAGCGGGCGACCGTGACGCCTTTGCGGCCAAGCTCGAACACGGCATCGGCGAGGCCGCTGGGACCGGTGATCCGGATTTCCCGGTCCTTGGCCTTCAGAGCCGCGGTATAGGCATAGGTTTCCCGCAATGCCTCCGTCATCTGATCCAGGCGCCGGGCCTCGCTGGAGCGCAGCAGCGGTCCGTCGATCGTGCGCCGCTCGGTCAGGCTGCGCACCGTGCGCGCGAAGGACAATCCGCCATCGGCCAAGGCCTCGCCGCGCCAGCCGCGCTCGCTGGGGGATGCGATCGCGTCCAGACGCCGGGCGATAGACTCGGCCGCTTCGGCGGCCCGGTCCTGATCGGCAAGGATTTCCAGATTCAAGGCCCCCGCGATCAAGGTCTGTTCAACCACCTGCACGCTGCCGACCCGGCGCACCAGGGTCTCCATCAGGTGCTTGGCCCGCACCGCCTGTTCGACCAGGTCGCGAAGGTCCGCGCCCGCGATCTGGGCGCCGTCGGGACTGTCCGAAGCCAGAACCAGCACGCTGCCGGCGGTGCCGTTCTCGATCAGGTACTCCTCCATCTCGCGATCGTCTTTGAGGTATTGCGGCTTGCCGTCGCGCTTGACGCGGTAGAGCGGCGGCTGGGCGATGTAGAGATAGCCGCGCTCCACCAACTCGGGCATCTGGCGATAGAAGAACGTCAACAACAGGGTGCGGATATGGCTGCCGTCGACATCGGCGTCGGTCATGATGATGATCTTGTGATAGCGCAGCTTGGCGATGTCGAACTCGTCCTTGCCGATGCTGGTGCCCAAGGCCGTGATCAAAGTGCCTATTTCGGTCGAGCTCAGCATCTTGTCGAAGCGCGCGCGTTCCACGTTCAGAATCTTGCCGCGCAGGGGCAGAATCGCCTGAAACTTGCGGTCCCGGCCCTGCTTGGCGGAGCCGCCGGCGGAATCGCCCTCGACCAGGAACAATTCGCTCGCCGCCGGGTCGCGCTCCTGGCAATCGGCCAGCTTGCCCGGCAGGGAGGAAATATCGAGCGCGCCCTTGCGACGGGTCAACTCGCGCGCCTTGCGCGCCGCCTCGCGCGCCGCCGCCGCCTCGACCACCTTGGCGACGATACGCCGGGCCTCGGCCGGGTGTTCCTCGAAGTATTGACTGAGGCGGTCGTTGACAACCGCTTCGACCACGGGACGGACATCGGAGGACACCAGCTTGTCCTTGGTCTGGCTGGAGAATTTCGGATCCGGCACCTTGACCGACAAGACGCAGGTCAAGCCTTCGCGCGCATCGTCGCCGGTTAGCGTGACTTTCTCGCGCTTGGCGATTCCCGAAGTTACGGCATAGCCGTTGATCTGCCGGGTCAGGGCGGCACGGAACCCGGCCAGATGGGTGCCGCCGTCGCGCTGCGGAATGTTGTTGGTAAAACACAGCATGGTTTCGTGATAGCTGTCGGTCCACTGCAAGGCGACCTCAACCGCGATACCGGCGCGTTCACCCTCTATGATCACCGGCAATTCAACGATCGGAGACTTGGTGCGGTCCAGATAGCCCACGAAAGCTTCCAGCCCGCCTTCGTAATGCAGATCGACGGTCTTGGCCTCGGCGTGACGATCGTCCGTCAGGTTGAGACGCACGCCGGAATTCAGAAAAGCGAGCTCGCGGAGCCGGTGCTCCAAGGTCGCGAATTCGAACTCCGTCATGGTGAAGGTCTGCTTGGAGGGCAGGAACGTCAGCTCGGTCCCCGTGCGCCCCTCCGATTCGCCGGAGACGGCGAGGGGCGCTTCGGTCTCGCCGTCGCGGAATCGCACCCGGTGCTCCTTGCCGGCGCGCCAGATAGTAAGTTCCAGCCACTCCGAGAGGGCATTGACGACTGAAACGCCGACCCCGTGAAGGCCGCCCGAAACCTTGTAGGAATTCTGATCGAATTTACCGCCGGCATGGAGCTGGGTCATGATGACCTCGGCCGCCGAAACCCCCTCCTCGGCATGGATGCCGACCGGGATACCGCGTCCGTTGTCGCGCACCGTGAGCGAGCCGTCGCCGTTCAAAATCACCTCGATGAGATCGCAGTGCCCGGCCAGGCTCTCGTCGATCGCGTTGTCGACCACCTCGTAGACAATGTGATGCAGGCCGGAACCGTCGTCGGTATCGCCGATATACATGCCGGGGCGCTTGCGCACCGCCTCGAGGCCGCGCAGCACCTTGATCGATTCGGCGCCATAGGCGGCGGCGGCGGTCTCGGTACGCCCGGCTGTCCTGTCAGGCTGATGTGTCATTGCGATATATTCCCGTGGTTTCCCGCCGCCGGCACAAGGTGCAGCGCCGCATTCTCAACGCGCACGAACTGCGCCGCCCCGCCGAGTGGCGCGAAGACCGCCGCTTCGGTCCCGGTCATCCAGGCTTGGACCTCGAGATCGAGGATTTCGTCATAAAGCGCCACGCGCCGGGCGGTATCCAAGTGCGCCGCGATTTCGTCCAGAAGCAGCAACGGCGGGCCGCCGCGCTCAAGGGTCAAGAGCCGGGTGTGCGCCAAAACAATCGACACAAGAAGCGCCTTTTGCTCGCCGGTCGAACACATATCGGCCGGTGCGTCGCGTCCAAGATGGCGCACCGCCAGATCGGCACGGTGCGGGCCTAGCGACGCGCCACCGGTTTCGGCGTCGCGCGCGCGGGCGGCCGCGAGGCGTTCGCGCAAACGATCCTCAACCCCCAGTGCCGGTCCGTCCCCGAGCCAATCCTCAACCTCGCCGGCCAGAGCCAGGCCGGGGGCCGGAAAGACGCCCCGCCGCTGCTCGCAGGCAGCGCTCAGACGCGCGACCAGGGCCCGGCGCGCGGCGGCGATGGCGACCCCATGACGGGCCATGCTGTCTTCAAGGGCCGCCAGCCAGGCGTCTTCGGCCCTGCCGGTTTTCAAGAGCCGGGCGCGTTCGCGCAAAGACTGCTCATAGGCGGCGACCCGTCCCGCGTGCGCCGGATCGAACCCGTAAACCAAACGATCCAGAAAGCGCCGCCGCGGGCCCGGCCCGTCGCGCAAAAGGCCATCCATTTGCGGGGTCAGCCACACGACGGAAAAGACCTCGCTCAAACTTTGCCGGCCGCGCGCCAGAGCGCCATCGATTTTCACCACCCGGCGTTCGCTTTTCTGGCCCTGGGCCGCGTCCTGAGTCTCCGTCTCCCGCCCAGTACCGACTTGACGCTCGCCATCGGGCGTCATGACCGTGGCCGCGACCGCCCAGCCGCCATTCGCGCCATCGCCTCGCCCGGGCGCTTGGCGCCCGAGATCCGCCGGGCGCGCCTGACGCAATCCGCGGCCAGGCGCCAGGAATGAGATCGCCTCCAGCAAATTGGTCTTCCCCGCGCCGTTCGGGCCGCAAAGCACAAGCGGCCGGCCATCGGCCACAAGCTCCGCCGCCGCGTAGCAGCGGAACTCCTCGAGGGCCAGGCGCGACAACCAAACGCGCGGGCGCCGGGCCAGGCCCAAAGCCGCCCGTCCCGCCGTGGCTTGCCGCTTCAAGCCAGTCACCTCGTCCAGGCCAGCGGGCAAAGACGATTGTCTAAGAATTGCTTCTGTCACCAAATTCCTGTCAAGCGATCGTCAGCCAGTGGATAAAACCTAACCGATGGTCCCCACCAGCGGCCGCGTGGCCGGGGCGCGTGCCGGTCACACCCGCATTGGCATCAGCACGTACAGCGCACTGGCATCGGATTTATCGCGCACGATGGTCGGCGACGCCGAATCCGCCAGGCTGATTTCGGCCTCACCGCCTTCGATCTGCTGAGCGATGTCCAAGAGATAGCGGGAATTAAAGCCAATCTCGATCCCCGGCCCGCCGTATTCAACCGGCACCTCTTCGGTCGCGGTGCCGCTTTCGGGGCTGTTGGCGGACAAAGTAATGCTGCCGTTCTCGATCAGGAGCTTCACCGCGCGGCTTTTCTCGCTCGAGATGGTGGAGACCCGGTCGACCGCGGCCTTGAAGCTCTGGCAATCGACCTCGACCACCTTGTCGTTGCCCGAGGGGATAACCCGCTCGTAATCGGGAAAGGTGCCGTCGATCAGCTTGGAGGTCAGCACCGTCGACTCGAAACTGAGCCTGACCCGCGTGTCGGACAAGGCAATCTCGACCGGCTCTTCCGCTTCATCGATCAGCTTGCGAATCTCACCCACGGCCTTACGCGGCAAGATAACACCGGGCAGGCCCTCCGCCCCCTTGGGCAAGGGCATCTCGAAACGGGCCAAGCGGTGACCATCGGTCGCGACCGCGCGCAATACCTGCACGGTCCCGCTTTCGCTCGCGTGCAAATAGATACCGTTGAGGTAATAGCGCGTCTCCTCGGTGGAGATCGCGAAGCGCGTGCGGTCGATCAGGTTCCGCAAATCCTTGGGTTGCAAGGAGAAGCGGTGCGGCAGATCGCCGTCGCCCGCGGCCGGAAAATCCTCTCGCGGCAGGGTTGCCAAGGTAAAGACCGAGCGCCCGGCGCGCAGCGTGATGTGATTGTTGTCGCCAGGGGTGGAAATTTCCACCTGCGCGCCATCGGGCAGCTTGCGAACGATGTCGTAGAACGTATGCGCCGGAGTCGTGGTCGCGCCCGGTTCCGCGACCTCGGCGGCGACCGAATCGACAATAGCCAGATCCATATCGGTCGCGGTCAGCGACAAGCGTCCGTCTGCTACTTCGACCAGTACATTCGAGAGAATGGGAATCGTGTTACGGCGCTCGACCACGCTTTGGACATGGGCCAAGGTCTTGAGGAGCGCGCTGCGTTCGATAGTCAGCTTCATGATGCGCCTTGACGTTGTTTCGGCTGTGCAAAAACCCAGAAATTTCCCGGAATCGCCCCACCCGGAAGTGCCCGGATCGAAGCTAAGGGGCCATATCCGCCGAGTTTTGGAGACCGCGAGAGACCACCGTGGGATATGGAGCCACAGTATAGCCTGCGGACCCCGCGAAGATAAGCTTTTCCCAAGCCTTTGGAAAGGGCCGGGAGAGCTTCACAGGCCTGGTTGAAGGGCCGCCTCGGGCGCCGCCGGGCCCTGAAGGGATCCGGTCAATTCTCCAGCATGCGGCGCAGTAATTCGACATCCTCGGCGAAGCTTGGATCTCCCAGCTTCAACTCGTCGATCTTGCGCACCGCGTGCATGACCGTGGTGTGGTCGCGGCCCCCGAATTTGCGCCCAATCTCGGGCAAGGACCGGCTGGTCAACTGCTTGGCCAGATACATGGCGACCTGGCGCGGACGGGCAACGGCCCGGGCCCGGCGCGCCGAGTGCATGTCGGTCAACCGCACGTTGAAGTGTTCCGCGACCCGTTTTTGGATCTCGTCGATGGTTACCTTGCGATCGTGGGAGCGCAGCAGGTCCTGGAGAACCGCCTGCGTCGTTTCCAATGATATCGGGCCGCCGACGAGCTCGGCGTGGGCGGCGATGCGAATAAGCGCCCCTTCCAGCTCGCGGACGTTGGAGGTGATCTTGTGGGCCAAGAACTCAAGAACCTTACCGGGAATCTCGACCGAGGCGCGTTCCGCCCTGGCCTGGAGAATGCCGAGGCGAAGCTCGTAGGTGGTCGGATGGATGTCGGCGACTAGGCCCCAGCCCAAACGCGAGCGCATACGCTCCTCCACGCCGTCCAGATCCGAGGGGCTCTTGTCGGCCGAGATCACGACTTGCCGGTTTTGATCCACCAGGGCGTTGAAGGTGTGAAAAAATTCCTCCTGCGTCATCTCGCGGCCGGCGATGCAATGCAGGTCGTCGATCATGAGCACATCGACCGAGCGGAACTGATCCTTGAACGCCATGGTGTCCTTGGTCCGTACCGCGCGCACGAACTCGTACATGAACTTCTCCGCAGACAGGTAAAGCACGCGGCGTTTCGGATCCCGCGCCCTGATCTCCCAAGCGATGGCTTGCATGAGATGAGTCTTACCCAGGCCGCTGGAGCCATAGAGGAACAGGGGATTGAAGGGAACGTTGGGCGCTTCGGCGGCCCGCCTGGCCGCGGCATAGGCGAACTCGTTCGGTTTGCCGACGACGAAATTGTCGAAGGTTTGGCGAGAATCGAGCGGGGCGCTGAAGTCGGGGTGCGCCGTTTCCGCACCCCCATTCGAGGCAGCGCGTGCCGGCGCGGAGGTGGGCGAAACCGGTGCCGGTTCCTTGATCATGGGTTCGCGCGGCGCCGGCTCATCGCGGCGCGCGTGGGGGGACGAATGGGGCTTGACGGCCTCCTTCGGCCGGGGCGGTTGAACCACGATCTCGACACTTAGGATCGCCTCGTCTTCATCGCGCCATAACGAAAGGATGTTTTCCTTATAGTTCCCGATCACCCAGTCGCGCATAAAGCGGGTCGGCACCGCCATCCGCGCGATACCGCCCTTGATGCTGACCAGGGTAAGAGGTTTAAGCCAACTGCTATAGGCGGCCTCGCCAGCGTCCGCGCGCAAACGCCCCCGAACACGTGCCCAGGTGTCGGCGTAAAACCGCACCGGCCGATATTCCTTGGCTGGCTGGACATCTTCTGATTGCGTCACCTTGGAGCCCCCTCTCAGGCGTCATCACCTATCTCGACCGCACCCGCCCGATTGCGAATGGGCCGGCGCCAGGAGAATTTTTTAGTTCTTTAAGTCACGATTTAGGCTCTGCGCCATAGAACGTATCGCTCATAATTTGGAATCGAGTTTCGATATGGGTTTTGAATCGGCCGACGGACCGGATCGCGTCAATTTAGAGCATTCATCGATCACGCTTCCCGCTCGTGCGGGTGCTGCGGCCTTGGTGTGCGAACGGCTGATTATTAGCGGAAGCTTGTTCAACCTCATCCCCCCGAACACACTTTCTGTTCTAAATTTCAGTGCGCTTGAAGCGCACTTGTCCTTCACCAATATCACAGGCGTTAAGGGCCTTTGATCTTGGACGAAACTTCTTCCGCCGCTTCAGTGTTTTTTCATCTCGACGCTCATTCGCGCGAGCCCCGTAATCTAGCTTTCACGTTTCCGCGAAGCAAGAAGATCGAATAGGGAACGAGACGAGATTCTCGCAAACCCGCAGCCTCGATCACGGCATCTAAAAAAAAGTCTTCGCGAATCGCGGCGCTTGGTGGAGCGTCTTAGCTCGCGAAGACAGCAAAAAAAAATCAAAAAAAATCGCGCCGGAACTACCCAGCGCGATTTTCGTAATGAATCGATAGATACGTGTGTTCGCGAAAGCCCTCTTCAGGCCATGGCCTTGATGCGTGCGTTGAGGCGCGAAAGCCTTCTCGCGACCGTGTTGCGGTGCAAGAGGCCAACGCGGACACCGCGATGCAGTTCCGGCTGCGCGCTTGTCAGTGCCTCGCGCGCCTCGGTCTTGTTGCCGCTCGCGATAGCGAGTTCAATTTTCTTGACGAAAGTACGAATGCGCCCAATGCGCGCGCCATTGATCACCCTGCGGCGGTCGTTACGGCGGATCCGCTGTTTGGCGGAAGCATGATTGGCCATGTGTCGGACCTGTTGTTGGTGTTACCGGGCGGCACTCCATGATTGGCCCAAGAAGACGCCCTGGGGCGGTCTTGGCGGGCAATGGGGGCCGCATGCAAGGCCGGGCTTATAGCGGCCTGGCTCCCAGGCGTCAAGTCAAGCCTATATCGAGCCGCCCCGGAGCAAGTCTGGGGTGGACGCCCGCCGCGTTAACGATGTTTCCACACGGCCTTACGCTTCTCGGCGAAGGCCCGCATGCCTTCCTTTTGATCCTCGGTGGCGAAGGTCGCATGGAACACGCGGCGCTCGAATTTGATGCCTTCGGCCAGGGTTGTCTCATAGGCCCGGTTTACCGCCTCCTTGGCCATCATGGCCACGGGCCCCGACAGGGATGCGATCTTCTCCGCCGCCGCCAGGGCCTCGTCCAGCAATTTAGCGGCCGGCACCAAGCGCGCGACCAGGCCGCAGCGTTCCGCTTCCTCGGCATCCATCATGCGCCCGGTCAGGCAGAGATCCATGGCCTTGGATTTACCGATAAAGCGGGTCAGTCGCTGGGTCCCGCCGGAGCCGGGAATGGTTCCCAGGGTAATCTCCGGCTGGCCGAATTTGGCCGTATCGGCGGCGATAATCATGTCGCACATCATGGCTATCTCACAGCCGCCGCCCAGGGCGAAGCCGGCGACCGCCGCGATGGTCGGTTTGCGGGTTTGCGCCAAGCGCTCCCATCCTTGAGTGATGAAATCTTCGCGGTAGGCATCCATGTAGGTCTTGTCGATCATCTCCTTGATGTCGGCGCCGGCGGCGAAGGCCCGGTCCGATCCCGTTACCACGATACAGCCAATGGCGGTATCGGCCTCGAAAGCATCGAGCGCCCGGCCGAGCTCGTCGATAAGCGCCGCGCACAGGGCGTTAAGCGCCTTGGGCCGGTTGAGGGTAATGAGACCGACCCTGCCGCGCGTCTCGACAAGGATGTTTTCGTAAGCCATGGCTTGAGTTCCTTTAAAAGGATGGGTTTGCGTTCGGCGGCGGAAGCAACAGGCGCCGTCAATCGGGTTCGAGTGTGAAGCGCACGATCAAGTCGCCGTCGCCGCTCAGAAAAATGAGGCTGAGCCGTTCATCCTCGCGAATAAAGACGTTACTTTGGCGCGCACGCCAACCGAGCTGCGGCAAGGTCGCGGTATAAAAAGCGGCAACCTGCGCGCGGCCGACTTCGCCTTCGGCGTAAGCCTCGACAATCCGCCCCGAGGGCTTGTCGAAGACCACCCCCGCGCCGGGCACGGACGTCAGCCCGGTCATGAGCGGCAAATCGTCGATGCCCGTTACAAAAGCCGTCGCCTCGCCCGCGCGCGCGGCGGGCGCACTGGACAGCCCGGCGGCGGCCAGGCAGGCGGCGAAAGCGATCCAACGAAGCATCGCGGCAGTCTTTAACCTATCTTTGCCGGGTGCCACAATAAAAAGTCGCGCGCGCGGATTGAACGATACGCCGGATACCGCCGGCGCCCTCGAGGCCGCAGATACAGCCGGGGCAAGCCTGTCCTTCGCGCCCATAAACCGCCCATTCGTGCTGAAAATATCCAAGCTCCCCCGAAACCTGGGCATAGTCGCGCAGGGACGACCCGCCCGCCTGTATCGCGCGGGCAAGAACCTCGCGGATGGCGGCCGCCAGGCGTTCCGCCCGGCCGCCTTGCACGGAGCGCGCGGCACGGCGCGGAGAGATGCCGGCGAAGAACAGGCTCTCCGAGACATAAATGTTACCCAAGCCCGCGACCACGCGCTGGTCGAGGAGGGCGGCCTTTATCGACGCGCGCTTGCCGGCCAGACGGTGCGCCAGGACAGGGCCGGAGAACTCATTGCCCAGGGGTTCGGGCCCAAGCTGGGTGAGCAGGCGGTGCCGGCCCAGATGCCCGGCATCGACCAAATCCATGACCCCGAAACGGCGCGCGTCGTTGAAGCGGATCTCGGCGCCGCGTTCCGTGGTCAAGATCACATGGTCGTGCGGGTCTAGGGCTTCACGCGCGGCCCCGGCCCCAAAAACCGTCATGCGCCCGGACATGCCGAGGTGGCAGAGCAGCACCTGGGCGTCGTCGAGATGAATCAGGATGTATTTCGCGCGCCGGGCCAAGTGGGTAACGCGGCGGCCTTGCAAGCGGGCGGCGAAATTCTCCGGCAGGGGGAAACGCAAATCGGCCCGGCGCTGAACCACCTGGGTCAAGCGCTGCCCCTCCAAGTGCGGACGCAAGCCGCGAATGACGGTTTCGACTTCTGGAAGTTCCGGCATATCGAGGCGGAGAGTAGCGCGAAGCCGGGCGGCGCGCTATGGTCTGGCGCATGCAGCAGAACCATCGCGACGGCCACGCCCCACCGCCCCAAGACGCCGCCAATCCGACCACCCACTTCGGTTTCGAGGAAATCGCGGAATCCGAAAAGGCGCCCAGGGTGCGCGGCGTATTCGAAAGCGTCGCTACCCGCTATGACCTGATGAACGACCTCATGTCCGGCGGCGTCCACCGCCTTTGGAAAAGCGCGATGATCGATTGGCTCGATCCGCGAGCGGGCATGAGCCTTCTGGATCTGGCGGGCGGGACCGGAGACATCGCGCAGCGGGTCCTGGCGCGGGTCGGCGCCGCGCGGGCCGGGCCTGTCACCATGTGTGACCTCACACCTGAAATGCTGGAAATCGGCCGGGCACGGGCCCATGACCGGGGCCTGATGGGGACGGCCTGCCCGAACGGGTTGCACTGGGTGTGCGGCGATGCCCAAGACCTGCCCTTGCCGGACCGCACCTTCGATGCCTGCACGATCGCCTTCGGGCTGCGCAACGTGACCCGCATCGACCGGGCGCTGAGCGAGGCACGGCGGGTTCTTAAGCCAGGCGGCCGTTTCCTGTGCCTGGAATTCAGCCATGTGGTCCTGCCCGCCCTAGCGCGGATCTACGATCTGTATTCCTTCAAGGTGCTGCCCGCCCTGGGCGACCGGGTGGCCGGCGACGCGGCGGCCTACCGGTATCTGGCGGAAAGCATCCGCCGCTTTCCAGCCCAGGACGACCTGGCGGCGCTGATTCGCGAAGCCGGTTTCGATCAAGTGCGGTATCGAAACCTGACCGGGGGCATCGCGGCCTTGCATTCCGCTTGGCGGATCTAGGCCGAGCCTATGATCCACAGCTTTCGCATCTTGCTCCGCCTTATCGCCATCGGGCGCACCCTGGCCCGCCATGACGCCTTGGCGGTGGTAGAGGAACTGCGCCTGGCACCGGGCTTGATGTGGCTGGTCCGCTGGCCGGCCCGCCGCCAGGTCGAGGGCCGGCCAGGGCAGAAACTAGCCCGCGCGCTGATTGAACTGGGCCCGGTCTTCATCAAGCTGGGCCAGTTTCTCTCGACCCGGGCCGACCTCCTGGGCGAAGCCATGGCCGAGGATTTGGCCAGGCTTCAAGATCGGCTGCCGCCCTTCGCCGCCATCGAGGCCCGCGCCACCATCGAGGCGGAACTCGATCAAACCATCGAGGCCTTGTTCGCCAGTTTCGACGAGGCTCCTATTTCGGCGGCCTCCATATCCCAGGTGCACTTCGCGGTCGCAAAACCGGAAGACGGCGCACCCCTGGGCACCGCGGGCCGCGAAGTCGCGGTCAAGGTTCTGCGCCCAGGTATCGAACGCGCCTTCGAGCGCGACCTGGCGGTGTTTTACTGGCTGGCCCAATTGGCAGAGCGCACGCAACCGCGCCTGCGCCGCTTTAAGCCTGTGGCCGTGGTGCGCGAGTTCGAGGAAATCGCCGGCATAGAGATGGATCTGTCGATGGAGGCGGCCGCGGCCTCGGAACTGGCCGACAATTTCGCCGGCGATTCCTCCTACAGTACACCTGTCATCGACTGGCGGCGCACGTCGCGCCGGGTGCTGACCATGGGCCGGATCGCCGGGATCCGGATCGATGACCGCGAGGCACTTTTGGCCGCCGGACTGGACCTGACCGAAGTTCTGACCAATGCCGCGGAAATTTTCTTCAATCAGGTCTTCCGTGACGGTTTTTTCCATGGCGATCAGCACCCAGGCAACATGTTCGTCGATCCCCATGGCAACATTGTCGCGGTCGATTTCGGCATCATGGGCCGCCTGGACCAGCAGACCCGCACGTTTCTCGCCGACATGCTGCTCGCTCAATTGGCGCGCGACTACCGGCGCCTGGCGGAAGTCCATGTTGAAGCCGGCTACTTGCCGCCGGGCGAGTCCCTGGAAGTGTTCGCGCAGGCGCTGAGAGCCGTTTCGGAACCGATCTTCGACCGGCCCCTGGAAGAAATTTCCTTCGCCCGCCTGCTCGCGCGCCTGTTGCGCTTGAGCGAAGCCTTCAACATGCCGGTTCAGCCGCAGCTTTTGCTTTTGCAAAAAAATATGATGATGGCGGAGGGCGTCAGCCGCAGCCTGGATTCGACGCTCAACACCTGGACTCTGGCTCAGCCCTTGATCGAGGACTGGATGCGCGCGACCCGAGGCCCCGAAGCGCGGATAAGACGCGCGGCCGAAGACTTGACGGGCGCGCTGGAACGCCTGCCGGGCCTGGTCGGCAAGGTCGAGGCGGCCGCCGAAACCCTAAATGCCCAAGGCCTGCGGGTACACCCCGACTCCCTGGAGGCCCTCAAGCAACCGGCAAATGGCCAATCCTGGCATATACATGCGTTATGGCTGGCGGTCGCGGTTCTTGGGCTGGGGCTCTTCGTGGCCATGTAAAGCTGGCCCTAAGAGCTTATGAAATGGAATCCACGGCCTCGTCGTCGAGGTTTCCCGGCACGATCGTCAGCGGCACATTAAGCTTGCCAACCATCTTTCCAGTCAGGGCCGTGACCAAGGGCCCGGGGCCGCGCGTGCCCGTGTTGGCGCCCAGAACCAGGATCGAGATGCTGGGTTCCTCATCGAGCAACTTAAAGAGCTCATCGGTCACCTTGCCCTCGCGCACGAAGAGAACGGGAATATTGCCGACCAGCTCGTTGACCTGCGCGGCTAGTTTTTGCAGCAACTGCTCACCCTCGCTGCGCGCTTCCTCACGCATCAAATCGCCAACCGCCTGCCAATGCTGGAAATCGGCCGGTTCGATCACATAAAGCAAGGCGACACGGCCGCCGGTGTTCCGGGCCCGGCGGCACGCGAAACGCAAGGCGACACCCATTTCCTCGGTCTCGTCGACCACCACCAGGAAAATACGGTCGCCGGAGCGTTCTTGCTTGTCATTCGGGACGGGCGCTTGGTCACTCATACTGTAAAAACCTGTTCAGCCTTTACGGAAGGCCAGATGGGCAAGCCATCCTGCCATCAATGCGATGACAATCGCAATCAAGCCGTAATAGGCGGCATGCTGGCGCGCGAAGTCGAAGACATAAGCCTCGGCGCCGATCTTACTGACGAACAACGGCATGGTTTGAGCCGAGACGACGCGGCCGTCCTTGAGCAAGTACGTCATGACCTGATACGCGCCCGTCGGCACATTGGCTGGCAAGCGTAGCTCGACCCGGAACAACTTGTTGCCCAGAAACGTGACCGAGCCGACTTCCTTGCCGTAGAGGCCATTCCTTTGGAAATTGCGTATCAGGCCCCGGCGCCAGTCACGGGCGACATTGGGCGAAGCCTTGGCCGTGGGAAGGCCCAGACGCAAGGCGTCGGTGCCCATTTCGTGGCGCGCCCGGACCACGTCCGGGGCGATTTCCCGAATCGGCTTGGAGGTGGCTATGGCGTAGAAGCTCGGGGCGCGCTGGAACGTCATCTGCGCCGTGTTGACCCAGATGCCCAGAACCCGGCTTTTGCGGTACATGGTCACCGGACGATCCGGGCCGCGCACCACGATGACGATATCGCCTTCGCCCTCGACCGCGCCGAACAACAAGACGTCCGTGCCCGCGAAGCCGGCGGTGATCGCGACCAAGCGCTTCGAAAGATCGGCAACCAGGGATTGGGCATGTGCCGCGTTCGCGGCGCTAAAGGTGGCCAAGCATATGACGATGCAGGCGAGATGGCTTGCCCTTATGGCCGCGCCCGGCATCAGTGCGCCACCCCCAGGGAATACAGATCGACCGGGGTAACCAGCAAATCGAAAAACAACTTACCGCACACCGCCAGAACCATGACCGCCAGCAAGCCGCGCAATTGTTCGCCGTGCAGGCGCGCGCCGGCGCGGGCGCCGAACTGGGCCCCGATGACCGCCCCGGTCAGCAGCAAAATCGCCAGGACCACGTCGACGGTTTGATTGGCATAGGCTTGAAGGAAGGTGACGTTGGCGGTCACGAAGATGATTTGGAACAAGGAGGTGCCGATCACCACCGCCGTCGGCATGCCGAGCAGGTAGATCATGGCCGGCACCATGATGAAACCACCGCCCACGCCCATGATCGCGGAGAGGACACCGACGAAAAAACCGATCGCGAGGGGCATGAGAGCCGAGATATAGAGCTTGGAGCGGCGGAAGCGCGTCTTTAACGGCAGGCCGTGAATCCAGGTGTGCTGGTGCAGCTTGCGCCGCTTGCCCGCCGTGGCCTTTCTCTGGCGCATGGTGCGCAGGCTCTCCACCAGCATCAACATGCCGACGATACCGAGAAAAATGACGTAGGATAGCGAGATAACCAGGTCGATCTGACCCAGTCCGCGAAGGATGGAAAACAGACCGACGCCGAAGGTCGATCCGGCGATACCGCCAACCAGAAGAACTGAACCCATCTTGAAATCGACGTTGCCGCGCCGCCAATGCGCGAGGACGCCGGAAACCGAGGACGCGACGATCTGGTTGGCTTCGGTGGCGACGGCGACGGCGGGCGGCACACCGATAAAGATCAAGAGCGGCGTCATCAAAAAGCCGCCGCCAACACCGAAAAGCCCGGAGAGAAATCCGATCGCTCCGCCCATACCGAGAATTAGAAAAACATTGACCGACATCTCGGCGATGGGCAGGTAGATTTGCATCGCCGGTGATCAGGCTTCTAAGAAAGCGGACACAGGGTGCATGGCACTGTTTCGCGGCAAAGGGCGACTACTGCATTAGTCTTGGCGGTTGGGTAGTCAGAAACGGAACATTAGCGATAAATCGCCACGTCGCCAATGCTTTACCGGCATGGTTTCAGTTAAATCGCGAAAAAGCATTCGCTGACCCGTCATTTCGCGGCCTTGCTGGCGCGAACACCGGAGCTTAAGGGCGCAAGAAGCCAACCGTATCGTAAACCTCGCGCATAACCGGCTCGGCGATCGCGCGGGCGCGCTCCGCGCCATCGCGCAGCACCGCGTCGACACTGGCCGGGTCCTCGGTCAGGCGCTTCATCTCGCGCCCCATGGGGCCGAGCGTCGCGACCGCCAGGTCGGTCAAGGCGGCCTTGAAGCGCGAGAACTGGGTGCCCGCGAACTCCGTCATCACATCGCCCACCGGCTTGTCGGCCAGGGCGGCGTAAATGCCGAGAAGATTGTACGCCTCCGGCCGGGCCCGGCGCGCCTCTTCGGACACGGCCCCTCCTTCATCCAGCGCCTCCGGGCCTGGCAGCAGGTCGGGATCGCTGGTCGCCTTGCGGATTTTCTTGGCGATGTCGTCGGCTTCGTCGGTCATGTTGATCCGGCTCATGTCCGAAGGCTCCGACTTGCTCATCTTCTTGGATCCGTCGCGCAGGGACATAACGCGGGCGGCCGGACCCAGGATTAGCGGCTCCAGGATCGGGAACAACTCGACCCCAAAATCGTTGTTGAACTTTTGGGCGATGTCGCGGGCCAACTCCAGGTGCTGCTTTTGATCCTCTCCGACCGGGACATGGGTCGCCTTATAGGCCAGGATATCGGCGGCCATGAGGTTCGGATAGGCATAGAGGCCGACGCTCGCCTTCTCGCGATTCTTCCCGGCCTTGTCCTTGAACTGGGTCATGCGGTTGAGCCAACCCAGGCGCGCCACGCAGTTGAAGATCCACGCCAGCTGCGCATGGGCGCCAACCTGACTTTGGTTGAAGATGATGCAGCGCTTGGGATCGATCCCGGCGGCCAGGTACGCCGCCGCGACCTCGCGCGTATTCGCCCTCAAGGCCGCCGGATCCTGCCACATGGTGATGGCATGCATGTCGACGACGCAATAGATGCAGTCGTAGTCGTCCTGCAAGGCGACGAAGTTCTTGATCGCCCCCAGGTAATTGCCGAGGTGCAGGTTGCCGGTGGGCTGCACGCCCGAAAATATGCGCTTCATGGTATAGGTCTCCCGAGACGGCGGGTTATCGCCGCTCGCCCTTGGGCGGTCAAGGGGGGGGGGTGGGCGTGGCGCCTAGCGGTTCAAGCCGCGCAGTCCTTGCCAGACCGCGTGGCCAAGCGCTCCGTCTCCAAAGCCCTGATCTGATCGAGAATCGAGACGAATCTCTCGCCGAACTCGCTCAGGGCATATTCAACGCGCGGCGGCACCTCGGGGTAGCTGGTCTTGGCCAGAACCCCAAAAAGGCAGAGCTTGCGCAGGCGCTCGTTCAGGACCTTGGCGGTCAATCCAGGAACCGCGCGCTCCATCGCGCCCGGCCGGACCGTGCCCCGCCGCACAAGGTCGAGAACGGTCAAGGACCACTTGCAGCCGAGCACTGTCTCGGCCATGCCGGCCACTTCCATGCTCGCGGCCGGGGAAATTTTATCGTGCTGAATCATAAAGTTATACCCTTGGGTATCTAGATCACCGAATTGTGCCCGCTTCACAAACGGGCCACGGAAGGCTTAGCTCGCCGCTCGCGACCCAGGCTACGCATTAGATCATGAAACGGAGGACGACGGAATGTTCAACTATGGCTTACTGGCCAGCGGCGCCATGCTGATCGCCGCCACGGCGCTTGCCGGAGAACCGGCGGCGGTCCCCTATCCCGAGGGCTATCGCCATTGGCACCACGTCAAGAGCATGGTCATCCAAAAAGGGCACCCTCTATTCGACACCTTTGGCGGTATTCACCATCTCTATGCGAACGCGAAGGCCACGGAGGGCTACCGCACGGGGCACTTTCCGGATGGCGCCGTCATCGTCTTCGATCTGCTGGACGCCCAAACCACCGGCGACGACGCGATCGTCGAGGGGGCGCGGAAAGTCGTGGGCGTCATGCAAAAGGACAGCATGAACTATGCCGATACCGGCGGCTGGGGCTTCGAAGGTTTCAAGGGCGACAGCAAGACCGAGCGCGCGGTCGGCACGAAAGCGGCCGAGGCCTGCTTTGGCTGCCACACGGCCCGCGTCAACGCCGGCTATGTGTTCAGCGAAACACGCCGCTAACTCCCGCGCCGCCGCAGCAGCGCCGCCAGCTCCGCCCGCTCGAAGGCGCCCAGGGCAAGCGCGAGACCCGCGTATACGATCAGCCCGGCGGAGACGAGAAGGACCAGGCCCGCGGCCCGCATTGGGATCGCGAGGTCGAACCAGGGCATGAGCGCGCCCTGGGCGACCCAAAGAACCGCGCCCATGGCCACGCTGGCGGCGGCGATGCGCGGCAGGCGGCGCTTGAGACGACTGTCTAAATGTAAGAAGCCCCGGCCCCGCAGGGCCCAGGAAAGCAGCGCGACATTCAGCCAGGCCGCCAAGGCGGTCGCCAACGCCAGGCCCACATGGCCCAGGCCTCTGGACCTGAGCAGCCAAAACAGAAGCAGGCTCAGGGCCACATTGGCGGCGACTCCGGCCAAGGCCATCTTAAGCGGCGTCATGGTGTCTTCGCGGGCGAAAAACGCCGGGTTGAGCAGCTTGACCAGGATAAAGGCCGGCAAACCGCAGGCGTAGGCGGTAAGCGCCCAGGCGGTCGCGCCCGAAGCCTCGCGCCCGAAGGCGCCGCGTTCGAACAGGACAATCACGATCGGCCAGGGCACGACCAGCAAGGCGACGGTCGCGGGCAGCGTGATCAAAAGCGCGAATTCAAGACCCCGGTTGAGGCTGGCCATGGCCTCCCCTTCCGCCCCCGCCCGCAGCTTACGGGCGAGATCCGGCAGGAGAACGACCCCGAAGGCGACCCCGATCAGGCCCAGGGGGAGCTGATAGACCCGATCGGCGTAATAGAGGTAAGAGACCGCGCCGGCCTGCAAGGACGCGATGATCGTGCCGACCATGAGGTTGATTTGCATGGCCCCCGCCGAGGCGATCCCCGGCGCCATCAATTTCAACAACCGCTTGACCCCCGGCGTCAGGCGCGGACGCGGAAGGCTGAGAGCCATGCCCGCGCGGTGGGCCGCGATGGATAACAGCAGGAACTGCCCGATTCCGGCGGCGGCGACGCTCCACGCCAGGACGTGGCCCGGCTTGCCGGTCACCGGCAGAACGAAAAGCAGCGCCCCGATAAAGGTAACGTTGAGCAGGATCGGGGCGGCGGCGGCGGCGGCGAACTTGTAGAGCGAATTGAGCACTCCGCCCAAAAGCGCGACCATGGCCATGAACAGAAGGTAGGGGAAGGTAATGCGGCTGAGCTGAACCGCGAGCTCGTATTTTTCCGGCGCGGCCGCGAAGCCGGGCGCAAGTACGACCATGAGCCAGGGCATGAAGGCCATGGCCAGGGCGGTAATCGCGAGCACGATGGTCAGCAGGACCGCCAGGCTATGTTCGGCGAAGGCGCGCGCGGCGGCCTGTCCGCCCTCCTCCAAGCGCCGCGCGAAAAGCGGCACGAAGGCGGCATTGAAGGCGCCCTCGGCAAACAGGCGCCGGAACAGGTTGGGCAGGCGGAAGGCGACGAAGAAGGCATCGGCCACCGGCCCGGTCCCGACCGCCGCCGCGATCAAGATATCGCGCACGAATCCCAGCACGCGGCTAATCCCGGTATAACCGCCAACGGTGGCGAGAGAACGGACAAGGGCCATGAATTAATAAACCTGAAGATCGCGGGCCGAATCGGGTCGGAGCCTAGCGGACCTCTACTAACGGAATGTGGCGGAACAAGGAAGCGGCACGGGCCAAGTAAGAAGCGCGCCGCCGTTCTCGAATAATGCTAAGGTGTCGAAGACACTTACGCCGCGCCATGGATAGCCCCTGCCAGATACGTCCAAGTCATGGATTACGAGATCGTGGACCGCCCCTTATTGATGAACTTCGCCGAGTGGGCCGCCGAGCCGGGATTGCGCTGTTCGGAAGATGCGATCCATCAGGCGCGCCTGTCATTTGTAGATACCCTGGCCTGCATGATGGCCGGTGCGCGTGACCCGCTTACCTCTAAGACGGCCGATGCCATGATTCTGGCCGGTGCGTCCGGCCCGGTCGCGACCGTTCTCGATGGTGTTCTTCTCTCGGCCCCGGCGGCGGCGCTCGTCAATGGTGTCGCGGCCCATGCCCTCGACTTCGACGATTATGAGACCCCGGCCTCCACCCATCCGAGCGCGGTGATTATCCCGGCCTTGCTCGCGGTCGCGGAATTGAGGCCGGTTTCCCTGGGCGCGCTTGCGATCGCGTATCTCGTCGGATACGAGGCCATCGTTCGTACCGGCCGTTCGCTGGGCGGTTATGCGCACTATCTGGCCGGTTGGCACGCCACTTCTACAATCGGCCCGATTGGCGCGGCAGCGGCGACCGCGAAGCTTATCGGTCTGCCGGATGAGCGCTTCGCCACGGCCATATCTCTGGCCATGAGTACCTCGGCGGGCCTCAAGCTACAGTTCGGCACGGATGCCAAACCGATCCATGCGGGATTTGCCGCCCGTGCGGGCGTCGAGGCCGCCCTCTTGGCTGAATCCGGTTTGACGGCCAACCTTGCCGTGATGGAAGGAGACTCCGGATTTCTTGCCCGTTACGGCAGCGGCTTATCGCTTGAAGCCGTGGCGCCGCATTTTCGGGAGCGCGCGGATTGCGCCATGGATACCGACCCCGTCCTGCGCAAGCCCTGGCCCAGTTGTTCCTATACGCACCGGACCATCGAAGCGTCTCTCAGACTCGCTCACGCCCCCGGTTTCGACACCGGGAGAATTTCCCAGGGGGTCATCCGGCTCCCAGAGCCCTTTTTCCGGGTCGCGGGATTCATGGGGCCTAAAACCCCAGCGCAGGCGCGCTTTAGTACAATCTATTGCGTCGCCTCGGCGCTGAGCGACGGCGCCTTGACGCCAAAGAGCTTTGACCAAGCAGCGATCGAGCGGCCCAAGGTCCGTGCCCTTATGGCGCGCTTCGAAATCGATGCCTATAACGCGGGTCCGGATCTCACCGACCTGAGCCCTGCCTCGCCGGACTCGGTAAGTCTGCGCTTGACGGACGGAAGCGTGCAATCGGAAACCCAGGCCGTGGTCAAGGGCGGCGGCGGGAACCCCCTGAGCCAAGCCGACATCCGCGACAAGTTCGCGCACTGCGGCAGACCGCCCAAGATGGCGGAAACGCTGTTGTCCGGTGCGGCAAATAGCCTGTTTCGGTTCTCGGCCGAGCGATGGGCCTAAGGTCATTTCGATGTCGAAGCCATCGCCATCGATCTGAAGCGGCCAAAGTTTAGTGAAGCTGTCGATTTCCAATCTGAGCGTATCGGTCTTCAGGCCCTTTGCGCCGGGTGGCGGGCAAAAAGCAGTACGAAGGCGGCGCTAAAGGTGCCCTCGGCGAAGAGGCGCCGGAACAAATTGGGCAGGCGGAAGGCGACGAGGAAGGCATCGGCCACCGGCCCGGTCCCGACCGCCGCCGCGATCAAGATATCGCGCACGAAACCCAGGACCCGGCTGATCCCGGTAAACGCCGACGGTGGCGAGAGAACGGACAAGGGCCATGCGTTAACGGGCTATTGAGGAACGAGGACAGTGGGTAGCGTGAATCGGGTTCTTGATCGGCTTTATTCCTTAGGTCGTAAATTGTTATCCGAAGTCTCCGTTTCTTCCGAATCGGTAGGGGATAGTTGTTTATTAAACCACTCTTCCTCAGCTGCAGCTTCTGCTGCCCTATCCGCCCTTCCATAGACATTTACTCTAAGTTTCCTAGATCCTGTTCCGAATTGTTTCAATGCGTCAGAAATGTCCTTAAGGTTTCTAGAAATCTCCTGCAATTCATAGTCCTCACGTATCATTGTATTTTTAACAGTCCCAAAATTAAATTCTGAAAAATCGACATGTGTGTTTTCGTAAATATCTTTGCACTCTGACTTGAAGGAAAATTGCCGAGTCTCAATTTCACCAAAACGCCCTATCAGAACCCGAACCCGCTGCCCAGGCTTCAGCATAGGTTGCCTAAGAAACTCTTGGTCCAACAATCGAACCCGCTGTCCGCGAGGGTTTATCCAGATTTCTTTCGTCGGCCATATATGCACATCCTTTGCCAATCCAGGCCCTAAGTTCTCAATTACAAGCTGCATTTGAACGGCGCTACGAAAAGCTTCCACCGAGACAACGATAAGTGGTCGTGCTTGCGCTTCTCGCGTGTTCTTTGCTTCTCGCGCCAGCACGTAAGTATATCTCGCTAACACGGCTGTCAGTAGAACAAGCGCCAGAGCAGAAAATGTCTCCACCGGGAATGTCTTCACCCAAGAAAACCAATTTGAAACTTGCATCTGTACGCCTTACGGAATTGAGATCGACGGAATAATTGGGAGCCCCTTATTTACTCGAGCTATCTGGCCACTGGACGCTAAGTACCGCGAGTGCGGAGGGCGTTCTTGCCCGTAGATTTCTTGGCCCGATTCCTTGCAGACGTGGTCGAGGTCCTTTTCGGATTTGCCTTTTCTTTGACCTTCTCTTTCTCCACAGCGGTTTTCTCGACCTTGGGCTCGGGCTTCTGCTTCGCTTGCGCGGGCGCACCCAAGGCCGCCAGCAGGCGTTTTTGAATTTTCGCCAGGCGCGCCGGGTTCTCGATCTTATCGCCGAGCGCGTCCTTGACGTAGAACACATCGACCGCGCGTTCGCCGAAGGTCGAGATGCGTGCGCCGTGTATCATGAGCTGCAGGCGGGTGAGCGCGAGCGTCAGTTCGTAAAGCAGGCCGGGACGGTCGCGCCCGTTCACTTCGATCACCGTGGCCCGCGCGCTCGCCTTGTTGTCGACCAAGACCCGCGGCGTCACCTTGAAAACGCCAAGACGGCTTGGAATCGCGGTATCGCGCCCGGCCAGTTCGCGGTCCGGGCGCATGCGCCCGGAGAGGGTTTTTTCGATCGCGGCCGTTAGGCGCGCGCGCTGATCGGGCCGGTCGAAGGCGCCGCCGTGGGCGCCGCGAACGAAGAAGGTGTCGAGCGCCATGCCGTTGGCCAGGGTGAAGATGCGCGCGGCATCGATGCTGGCGCCGGCGACCGCCATGGCCCCGGCGATGCGGCTGAAGAGGCCCGCGTGGTCGGCGGTATAGACCGTGACCTCGGTGATCTCGCGGTAACGGTCGGTCCGGGTATCGACGCTTAGCGTTTCCTTGGCCTTTTCCGCCTCGCGCACGATCATCGCATGCCGGATCTGAGTTTCGTGATCGACCGACAGCCAATAGGGGTCGTAGCCGCGCGCGAGATGCGCTTTCAGATCTTTTTTGGTCCAATCTGCAAGCGCTTCGCCGAGGCGTGTCTTGGCGTCCTTGACGCGCGCCTTGCGGCTTTCCTCGGCGACGGCGCCAGAGAGCGCCTCTTCCGTGCGCCAGTAAAGATCGCGCAAGAGCGCCGCCTTCCAGGCATTCCAGACCCCGGGGCCGACGGCGCGAATATCCACCACTGTCAGGACCAGCAGCAAGCGCAGGCGTTCGGGCGATTGCACCAGGACGGCGAAGTCGGCGATGGTTTGCGGATCGGTCAGATCGCGCTTGAAGGCCGCCTGCGTCATGGCGAGGTGGTGGAGCACCAGCCATGCCACGGTCTCGGTCTCCTCGGCGGACAATCCTAAGCGCGGGCACAGTTTGTTGGCGATGCGCCGCCCAACTTCCGAATGGTCGCCGCCGCGCCCCTTGGCGATGTCGTGCAGAAGGATCGCGAGGTAAAGCACGCGCCGCGACAGAATTTTATGCACAACCTCACTGGCGATCGGCACCTCGTCCTTGAGTAAGCCCTGTTCGATCTTGTGCGCGATTCCGATGGCGAAAATAGTGTGCTCATCGACCGTGTAGTGGTGATACATGTTGAATTGCATCTGCGCGACGACACGCCCGAAGTCGGGCACGAAGCGGCCGAAGATACCGGCCTCGTTCAGGCGCCGCAGGGTAGTCTCGGCATCCTTGGGCGAAGTCATTATTTCCAGGAACAGGCGGTTCGCCTCAGGGTCCTCGCGCAGGTCTTTGCCGATGTGTTTGAGATTCTGCGCGATCCAGCGTAGCGCCTCGGGGTGAATGTCCATGTCGTGCTTTTGCGCGGCGCGGAACAAGCGCAACATGGCAATCGGTTTTTCGGCGAAAACTTCCGGCCCCTTGACGTTCAGGCGGTCGCCCTCGACGCGGAAGCCCTCGATCCTGCGCCGCCGGGTTAGGGCCGGCAGGCGAAAGCGTGAGCGACGGTTATGCTCCGCCTCCAGCGCGGCGCAGAAGATGCGGGTCAAGTTACCGACATCCTTGGCGATCAAAAAATAGTGCTTCATGAAACGCTCGACCGCCTGGGTGCCGGCATGGCGGGTATAGCCCATGCGCGGAGCCATGGCCGCCTGCAGATCGAAGGTCAGGCGTTCGTTAGGCCGGCCGCTCAGGTAGTGCAGATGGCACCGCAAGGTCCAAAGGTATTCCTGCGCCTTGTCGAAGCGGCGCACTTCCCGCCGGGTGAAGATGCCACGCTCGATCAGCTTGGAAATATCGTCGACCTGATAGAGGTACTTGGCGATCCAATAAAGCGTATGAAGATCGCGTTGGCCGCCCTTGCCCTCCTTGATGTTCGGCTCCAGCGAATAGCGCGAGCCGCCGTGGCGTTCGTGCCTTTGGGCACGCTCGTCCAACTTGGCCTCGACGAAGCCCGCCGCGCCTCCGCGCCGCACAACCTCGCTTTGGAACCGGCGCTTGAAGAGATGGAATAGATCCTCGTCGCCTTGGATCCACCGCGATTCCAAAAGACTGGTGCAAATCGTCACGTCGCCGCGCGCCAGGCGCACGCAATCGTCGAGAGAGCGCGTCGCGTGACCGACCTTGAAATCAAGGTCCCACAAAAAATAAAGCACCGTTTCTATGACTTGCTCGCTGCGCGGCGTCAGCTTGTAAGACAGCAGGAACAAGAGATCTATATCCGATTGCGGCGCCAGCTCTCCGCGCCCGTATCCGCCGATGGCGACCAGGGACAGAACCTCGCCGGTCGAAGGATTGGCTAGGGGATAAAGATGATCGCTGGCGAATCCATAGACCGTGCGCACGACCTCATCGACCAGGGCGCACATCTCCAAGGCCACGGTGCGTCCGGATTGGGAGGCTTCGAAACGCGCGTGGATTTCACGGCGCCGCGCCGCCAGGACTTGCTTTCCGGCCGCCAGTAATTTCGCCCGCGACTCGTCCGCGCCTAGGCCGGCGGCCAATATATCTCTAAGAGCACTGTCCAGGCCGCCGTTATCCAGCGCCGCGTCCAAAACTCCGGCTTCAGTGGTGGGGGGCGTGTCCATATTCCGCAGAGTGCCTCAAGGAAGGGGCCAGGCAAGGCCTTTTGTTCATGGCCCCGGTTTCAGCGTGCACGGGGGTGCGGCGGGTGCGACAATTCGCCATGGATTTCAAGTGTTGGCGCGGCGGCGCGCTTGCTGCCCTGCTTCTCCTGCCGGCCTGCGCGGGCAGCGGCGAACAACCGCCGCCAGAAGGTCTCATGAGCGTCACGGCGCGTCTGTCGCCGCCCCCCGCCGAGGCGGTCGATGTCGTAGTCGCGAATGTACCGCCGGGACGGCGGATCGAGCAACTGACCTTGATCGACACGCAGGGCATCCGACATTCGGCGGCATCCCTGGTGCCGGTTTCCGCCACCGAGGGTGGCGCCACGACCAGGCCAATCTTCGGCATCGGAGCCAGCGGCGGTTCCTCCAGCGGCATTAAACCACGGCTCACCCTGGGCTGGAACATCGCCCGCTCGGGGCCCAGCCGGACCAGCCGACGCGTCGAGGCGCGGGTGCCAATTCCGGCCCCCTCGGCCTATCTCGCGACGTCGAAACGTTGGCGCGTGGAGGTCAGCTTCACCGAGATCGACGGCGAAATACGGACTCTTGGTTTTCCAATCGCCAGCCCTTGAGCGAACCCGCCCTAGCCGGAGAGCCGGAACAGGCGGGGACAAGGCGCCAGTTCGTTGATGACACACCCGGAACAGAGCTTTCCGCCGCATAAGCGCACACTTGGCTATTGTTGTATCGTATCCGCGCCGGTCCAGCCGTGGTAGCGTTTTTTAGGTGAAATCGACCTGGAACGCACTTCGACATGGATGGAAATATCGCGGCATTTGCGTCTCTCGAGGCAAGCGGCCGCGAAACCGTTACCGGAATTTGCGGTGTGTGCCCTGGAGGGTGCGGTGTCGATATTCACCTTCGTCATGGCCGGATCGAGCGCCTGACACCGGGCAAGAACCACCCGCTGGGCATCGTTTGTCCGCGCGGCGCCCGGGCCAAGGAAATCGTCTGCTCCCCGGATCGCATCTTGTACCCGAAAAAGCGGGTCGGCGCGCGCGGCAAGGGCGAGTTCATGCGCATCGGCTGGGACGAGGCCTACGATCTGTGGGTTCGCGCGCTTCACGATCTTGCCGGCCGCCACGGTCCCGAGGCGGCGTGCATCTACACCGGGCGCGGTAATTTCGAGTTCGGCTTGAACGAGGCCTTCGGGCCCGCGGGAACGATCGAATCCTCGGCCAATAGCGTTCTTTTCCCCTTCGGTTCGCCGAACGCCACCGGCGTTGGGTCGCTGTGCTACGCCGCCTACGGCATGATCGCGCCCCAGGGGTTGTTCGGCGAGGGCATGCGCAACATCGAGGAAGACCTCGACAACGCCGATCTTATCCTGGTGTGGGGCGCCAATCCGGCCACGGATTCACCGCCGGTCCGGCTGCGCCAATTGAAACGCGCGGCCAGCCGCGGCGCCCAGATAATCGTCATCGACCATCGGCGCACGCAAACCGCGAAATCGACGCGGGCGCAATGGATCGGAATTCGCCCTGGAACAGATGGCGCGCTCGCCCTTGGCCTGGCACGGATACTAATCGCCGAGGGCCACTACGATCAGGCCTTCGTCGCGCGCTGGACCCTGGGTTTCGAGTCCTTCGCCAACTACGTCCAGCGCTTCACGCCCAGCGCCGTGGAAGAGATTACCGGCGTCCCGGCCGAAACGGTACGCGCGCTCGCGCTCGCCATTGCCACGGCCAAGGGATGCAGCGTCCTAACTTATACCGGGCTCGAGTATTCCAATACCGGTGTCCAGGCGATGCGCGCGGTCTGGACGCTTCAGGCCATCGCCGGCCACCTCGACACACCGGGCGGTAAGTTGTTCAAGATGCCCACACGCACGCGCACGGGGCGCATAGCGACGGAGCCGCCGGCCAAGGCCCGGCCGCCGCTCGGCGCCGATTGCTACCCGCTTTTCCATGAGGTGCGCCGCGAAGCCCACGCGGCGGCCATTCCACGGGCGGTTCTGAGCAATGATCCTTACCCGGTGCGGCTCCTCATCGTCAGCGGCGCCTCGCTGATCACGGCGTGGCCGGACCCGGCGCTTTGGCGGCGAACCTTGGCCGGCCTGGATTTCCTGGTCGCGATTAACCGCTTTCCCACCGCCGACATGGCATACGCCGATCTCGTTTTGCCGGCCACGACCCTGTTCGAGATCGAATCCTACATGGCCCACGATGGATACCTGCAGCATCGCCGCCGGGTCATCGCGCCCCAAGGCGAGGCGCGCAACGATTACCTGATCTTCGCCGAGCTGGCCCAGCGGCTTGGCTACGGTCACCTCTGGCCGCAAAGCGAGGAGGCATTGGTGCGCCGGATGCTCGACGGCACGGGGGTCGCACTGGAAGACCTGCGCGCCAATCCGCGAGGGGTTCCCATCGCCGAGCCTGAAATGCGATACCGCAAATACGCAAGCGGAGAATTGCGCGCCGACGGGCGGCCCGGCTTTCAGACGCCGAGCGGCAAGATGGAAATCGCGTCGCAATGGCTTGGATCCCATGGCTACGATCCCTTGCCGGTTTACACCGAACCGCGCGAGGGACCGATCGGATCGCCTGGCCTGGCAAAGCGTTTTCCCCTTGTCTTCAATTCCGGCGCCCGGACCCAATTCGCGTTCCGAAGCCAGCACCTGAACATTCCCTCGCTGGCCGAAAAACATCCACGGCCCCAGGTCCAACTCCACCCGCGCGACGCCCAAGCGCGCGGCATCGAGGACGGCGATCCCGTCTGGGTGGTGTCTCCGCGCGGGCGGGTTCCCTTCTGGGCCTGGGTGACGGCGGACATCGTCGCGGGCGCGGTCGAGGTCAATATGGGCGGCGGCGGTCCGCTCGGCGGTCCCGCCTGGCGGCACGCCAACGTCAACGACCTGACCGATCCCGATAACAGCGAGGCGATTTCCGGATTCCCGGTGTTCAAGACGCTTCTATGCGACATCGAGCCGCGTCACGCGGCACCCGCCGCGCGGGCCTATGAGCCGGACCGGGCCAGCCGCTTGAGTTCGTAAAGCAGCTCCAGCGCCGCCTTGGGCGTCAAGGCGTCGGGATCGACTTCGGCCAAGCGGCCCTCGGCGGCCGATGGTCTGGCCTCGGCGGCGGTCCCGGAGGCGGGCCGCGCGGCGGAAAATAAAGGCAAATCATCGGCCAGGCGGGCCAGGACGCCGGCCTGTTCGCCGCGCTCAAGAATTTCCAGGACTTCCTGGGCGCGGGCGACGGCGGCGCCCGGCAATCCGGCCAGGCGGGCGACATGAATGCCGTAGGAGCGATCGGCGGTTCCCGCTGTCACCTCATGCAGGAAAACCACGTCGCCTTTCCATTCCTTGACCCGCATGGTGTGGCAGGCGAGGGCGGAAAGCTTGCCCGCCAGGCTGGTCAGCTCGTGAAAGTGGGTGGCGAAGAGCGCCCGGCACCGGTTCACCTCGTGCAAGTGTTCGACACAGGCCCAGGCGATGGAAAGGCCGTCGAAGGTCGCCGTGCCGCGCCCGATCTCGTCCAGTATGACCAATGATCGCGGCGTCGCCTGGTTCAGTATGACCGCCGCCTCGACCATTTCGACCATGAAAGTGGAACGCCCGCGCGCCAGGTCGTCGGCGGCGCCCACGCGGCTGAACAAGCGGTCGACGACCCCGAGATGCGCTGAATCCGCCGGCACGTAAGCACCGGTCTGGGCAAGCACGGCAATGAGCGCGTTCTGGCGCAGGAAGGTACTCTTGCCCGCCATGTTGGGTCCGGTGACCAGCCACAGGCGATTGTCCGCCCCCAGGTCGCAAGCATTGGCGATGAAGCCGCCGGATTGCGCGCCGGCGAGCGCCGCTTCGACCACCGGGTGCCGTCCACCGGTCACCGCGAAAGCCGTGGAAGTATCGACCTTGGGCCGGCACCATCGATTTAGCGCCGCAACTTCGGCCAAGGCGGCGGCGGCATCCAGCTCGGCCAGGGCGCCGGCGGCGCGGGCGATCTCCTCGGCCCGGCCGGCAACTTCGCCGACCAGATCCTCGAAGTGCCGCAGCTCGACCCCCAAGGCCTTCTCGGCGGCGCCGGAGATCTTGCGCTCGAGCTCGCCCAATTCCACGGTCGAGAATCGCACCGCGCTGGCCAGGGTCTGGCGATGGATGAAGGGCGCCCCGTCGCCAAGCGGCACCTTGTCGGCATGGGTCGGCGTGACTTCGATAAAATAGCCCAGGACGTTGTTGTGCTTGATCTTGAGCGAGGACACGCCGGTTCGTTTCGCGTAGCCGCCCTGAAGACCCGCGATCAAACGCCGGCTTTCATCGCGCAGGAGCCGTAGCTCATCGAGTTGCGGCGCGTATCCGGGGGCGATGAAACCGCCGTCGCGCGCCAGCAACGGCACCTCGGGGGCAAGCGCGCGGGCCAGCCGGTCGACCAGCGTTGCATGCTCCCCCAAATCGCCCAGCGCGGCGCTCAAGCGCGCTGGCCGCACGCCCTCGGGCGCGGCGCCGAGGAGGCTTTGCACGGCCGCCGCCTGATCCAAGGCGTCGCGCACCGCGGCCAAGTCCCGTGGACCGCCACGCCCCAGAGTGAGACGCGACAGCGCGCGCTCGACGTCGGGACAGCGGCGCAACACGGCGCGCAGGTTTTCGCGCGGGCCGGCCTCGGCCACGAAAAAGGCCAGCAAATCCTGGCGCGCCGCGATCGCCGCCGGGTCGGTCAAGGGCGCGGCCAAGCGCGCGGCCAGCAGGCGCGCGCCGGCGCCGGTGACCGTGCGGTCCAGGGTTTCGAGCAGGCTGCCCTTACGCCCGCCCGTTAGAGCGGCTGTCAGCTCCAGGTTACGCCGGGTCGCGGAATCGATTTCCATGACCGTGCCCAGGGCCAGGCGGCGCGGGGCCGCAAGGCGCGGCAGACGGCCCTTCTGGGTGAGTTCCACGTAATCCAACAGGGTTCCGGCGGCGGATAACTCGGCACGCGAAAATTCGCCGAAGGCATCGAGGGCCTTGACCCGGTAAACGGACTCCAAACGGGCGCGCGCGTTATCGCTGTCGAAGCGCGCCGAGGGCAGAGGCGCGAGCACCGCCTTCCACTCGCCGAAAACCTCGAAAAGCTCCGCTCTTTGCAAGAGGCGCTCGGGCACCAGAACCTCGCCCGGGTCGAGGCGCGCGAGGGTCGCGCTTAGGCCGCCGGGCGCGACCGGCTGGGTCAGAAACTCACCGGTGGAGACATCGAGCCAGGCCAGCGCCAGCGCCCCTCCAGCCTCGGCCAGGGCGGCCAGGTAATTGTGCGCGCGGGTATCGAGCAACTCGTCCTCGGTAATGGTGCCCGGCGTCACCACGCGCACGACCTCGCGCTTGACCACCGATTTGGCGCCGCGTTTTTTTGCCGCCGCCGGATCCTCCATCTGTTCGCAGATGGCGACCTTGAAGCCCTTTCTAATGAGACGCGAGAGATAACCGTCGGCGGCATGAACCGGCACGCCGCACATGGGGATATCCTCGCCTTTGTGCTGCCCGCGCTTGGTCAAGGCGATGTCGAGCGCGGCGGCGGCGTTCTTCGCGTCCTCGAAGAACATCTCGTAAAAATCGCCCATGCGATAGAACAACAGGTATTCCGCGTGGGCCCGCTTGATCTCCAGATACTGCGCCATCATGGGCGTGGCCACGCCGGGCGGAGCCTTGGGGGCCGGCGCGGCGGGGGGCGGCGCCGATGAGGCGCCTTCGCCGATCCTATCGTGGCTACGTTCGGACATGCGGCAACTTAATGCGCCGAGCCTCGAACCGAAAGGGTGCCGCCGCCGGGGCGGCCCGGCGCCGATGAAGCTGGCGGGAGACCGCCGACAGCGGTTACAATCGGTGACGCAAGAAACACCGTTACCAGGGGGAGCCGAGTGACGACAGAACAGGAAGGCACGACAGAGCCAAAGGCGGATGAGGTTGTCGGGCGTTTCGCCGAGCGTGAAGCCTTCATGGCCGCGGTCAAGGATTTGCGGGCCGCCGGCTTCGGCCGCGCCGAGCTTTCGGTCCTGGACACCCACGAATCGATCAGCGCCGCCGGATCGCCGGGCGACGCCTGGCAAGAGGCGCTGGCGGGCCTCGCGGGCGAGGTCAAATACGTCGGGCCGATCACCGCCGCCGGGCTGATCGGCATCGCCACCGGGCCGGTGGGGGCCGCCATTTCCGCCGCCGTCGCCGCCGGCTTTACCGGCGCCGCCGTGGCCGAGCTTTTGAGCACCATCAAGGCGACCCCGCACACCGAAAGCTTCGCCCGGGCACTGGAATCCGGCGCATTATTGCTATGGGTGCGTGCCGGGGACGAGGAACGTCAAGCCAAGGCGCACGGCATCATGACCAGCCACGGCGCCCAAGACGTCCATCCACACGCGAGGCCGGGGCAAGATTAAGTCGAAAATCGAGGGCCGGGCCCAAAGCCTTCGGCGCCCGCACGCGAGACAGGGGATGCACATGGCGAAAGACAAGCTCAATACGCTGGAACGCGAAGCACTGGAGATGCATGCCAGCGGGCGTCCGGGCAAGTTCGAGATCCGCGCCACCAAACCGCTGACCACGCAGCGCGACTTGACGCTGGCCTATTCGCCGGGCGTCGCCGCGCCGTGCCTGGAGATCGCCAAGGACCCGGCCAAGGCCTACGATTACACCGCCAAGGGTAACCTGGTCGCCATCGCATCCAACGGCACGGCGGTCCTGGGCTTGGGCGATCTGGGCGCCCACGGCGCCAAGCCGGTCATGGAAGGCAAGGCGGTGCTGTTCAAGCGCTTCGCCGATATCGACGGCATCGATCTGTGCATCGACACTCGCGACGTCGATGAGTTCGTCAACTGTGTGCGCTACCTGCACCCCGGCTTCGGCGGCATTAACCTGGAGGACATCAAGGCGCCGGAGTGCTTCATCATCGAGGAGCGTCTGCGCGAGCTGCTCGATATCCCGGTGTTTCACGACGACCAGCACGGCACCGCGATCATCACCGCCGCCGGCCTGATCAACGCCGTGCACCTGAGCGGCCGCAAGCTGGCCGATGTGCGCATCGTGATCAATGGCGCGGGTGCGGCCGGGATCGCTTGTTCCGAGCTCCTGAAGGCCATGGGGGTCGCGTCGACTCACGTTGTCCTGTGCGATACCAAGGGGGTTATCTATCGCGGCCGCGACGCCGGCATGAACCAATGGAAATCGGCCCACGCGATCGATACCGGCAAACGGACCCTGGCCGAGGCGCTGGTCGGCGCGGACGTTTTCATCGGCTTATCGGTCAAGGGCGCGGTGACCGGCGAGATGGTGCGCGCCATGGCCGATAACCCGATGATTTTCGCCATGGCCAACCCGGATCCGGAAATCACACCCGAAGAGGTGCGCGAGGTGCGCGACGACGCCATCGTGGCCACCGGGCGTTCGGACTATCCGAATCAGATCAATAACGTCCTGGGGTTCCCCTACATATTTCGCGGAGCGCTGGACGTTCGCGCCTCGACCATCAACATGGAGATGAAGATCGCCGCCGCCCAGGCCCTAGCGGCGCTGGCCCGCGAAGACGTGCCGGACGAAGTCGACCGCGCCTATTCCGGGCGCCATCTGCATTTCGGGCCGGATTACATTATTCCAGCCCCCTTCGATCCGCGCCTGATCGTCGCCGTGCCCTTGGCGGTCGCCAAGGCGGCGATGGAGTCCGGAGTCGCGCGGCGCCCGGTCGAGAATCTAGATAACTACGCCGCCCAGCTGGCCGCGCGCCTGGACCCAATGTCGGGCAGCCTGCAGCAGATCTTCGATAAGGTGCGCGAGAATCCCAAGCGGGTGGCTTTCGCCGAGGGCGAGGAAGAAGCGACCATTCGCGCCGCCATGGCGTTCAAGCAGGCCGGGTACGGCATCCCGGTCCTGGTCGGGCGCGAGAAAACGGTGCACAAGACCCTGGCCGCCTTGGGACTGAGCGGCGCCGGTCTGGAGATCCACAACGCGCGCCTGTCCGCGCACAACAAGGATTACACCGACTTTCTGTTCAAGCGCATGCAACGCAAGGGCATGCTGCGCCGCGATTGCCAGCGCATGGTCAATCAGAACCGCAACGTCTTCGCCGCCTGCATGGTCACCAAGGGACAAGCCGATGCCATGGTGACGGGCCTGACCCGCAGCTTCAGTGTCGCCTTCGACGACATTCGCCAGGCAATCGATCCCAAGCCCGGGCACCGCGTGTTCGGCATGACGGCGCTGCTGCTGGACGGGCGCTCGGTCTTCGTCGCCGACACCTCGGTGCACGAGCTGCCCACGGCCCAAGAGCTGGCCGACATGGCGGTTCAGAGCGCGGCCCAGGCCCGCGCCATGGGCCACGAACCGCGCGTCGCCTTGCTCAGCTTTTCCAACTTCGGCAATCCCATGCGCGAGAAGGCGCAGCGTGTTCGCGAGGCGGTCAAGATCCTCGATACCATGGATTTGGATTTTGAATACGACGGCGAAATGCAGGCGAACATCGCCCTCGACCACGACCTCATGCGCCGGCTGTTCCCCTTCTGCCGCCTGAGCGGGCCGGCGAATGTGCTGATCATGCCGGCGCTGCACAGCGCCAATATCACAACCAAGCTGGTTCAGGCCGGGAACCTCGGCAGCGTGATCGGCCCGTTTTTGATCGGCCTGTCGCGCCCGGCGCAAATTGTCCGCCTTGGCGCCACCGTCAACGATCTGGTGGTCGCCGCCGTGCTCGCGGCGCACGACGCGAACCAGAAGGCTGAGGGCTAAGGCTCACGGAACTTACTGGGCGGCGCGCGCCGATATTTCCTGCTGCCGGCGTTGAACGTCCTCGGGCCATCGCGAACGAATATATCTGAGTATGCCCCAAATTTCCTCGTCGCTGAGCTTGCCGGCGAAGCCGCCCATATTGGATTTATAATCCCCGCCCACCAGCGCCTCGGTTCCTTGCTTCGTGATCGTGAAGAGTTGCCGGTCGGGATGATGCCAGCTATGGCCGCTGAAATCGTGGGGCGGCGCCGGAAGATAACCGCCGGGACCGCGTTGGCGCCAATCGGCCTGGCCCTCGAGATTGGCGCCGTGACATGCCGCGCAGTTGTCGGCATAGAGGCGTGCGCCTTCGCTCAGGGAGATGTGCGAATTCGCGCCGGGCGCGCCCACTTCCGCGCCCTCCGGCCATAGGAGGCCTAGGACACCAAGACCCAATAGAAGGCCGGCAAGCGCCAAGACGGTGGCCCGCGCGAGCCTGGATAGTGCGAACATGGTCAAATCCCTCATCCTCGGAACCCTTTGACCCTGACGCTTATAGTAGCTGGAAGGTCAAGCGGTACGTTCGCGGAGCCCGGAAACTGCATCGCGATGGCTAGGATTTATTTCAAGTTAATCCTTATTATGCTATAAATATCAAATACATAGTGCTTGACCGTGTTTGCGGATACGCTTATATTTAGGCCATGCAAGTAACAAACCCCCTCGTGCCGCCGTCGCCGGGTCAGCCCGGCGCCGCTTCGGCACCGGTCGCTAACGCGCCAAGCGCGCCGGACGCGGCCCAAAGCGAAACCCGCCACCCGGTCACCGCCAGCCGTGAGAGCGAACGCGGCCGAAACGAGGCCGAGCGCAACCCGGAACGGCCAGAGCCCGATTACCGCCCTGGCGACAATGTCGATTTAGAGGTCTGATCGAGCCTTAGATCAGGATCGGCAGGGCGATGACACCGGCGAGCAGCGCGTTGGCGGCGAGATAGAGCCGTAACGCGCGTTTAATGTCGCGCGCGCCCAAGTTCTCGCGCCCGTTCCCCATCCAGCGATCGTCGATCCTGTCCCCGCCATAGTGGCGCGGGCCGCCCAAGGCGAAACCGAGCGCGCCGGCCAGCGCCGCTTCGGGCCAACCGGCGTTGGGGGAGCCATGACGGCGCGCATCGCGCCACATCGCCCGCCAGGCCGGCCCGGCACGCGCGCCAGGCACGAAAACCGACGCCCCAATGAAAAGCAGTCCACTAATCCGGGCCGGAATCCAGTTCGCGGCGTCGTCCAGGCGCGCCGCGGCCTTGCCGAAGGCCTCGTAGCGCGATGAGCGGTACCCGATCATGCTGTCCAGGGTATTGAGCGCCTTATAGGCCGCCAGGCCCCCCAAGCCGAAAAGCGCGAACCAGAAAACCGGTGCGACCACGCCGTCGGAAAAATTCTCGGCCGTGCTTTCGATCGCCGCGCGGGCGACGCCGGGGCCATCCAGGCTATCCGGATCGCGCCCGACAACATGACCGACCGCGGCGCGGCCCTCCTCCAACCCTAAAGTCAGTCCCGCTGCGACCTTACGCACACCGTCGTAGAGACCGCGCCCGGCGATCAGCGTGCTGGCCAGGGCCGCCTCGATCGCCCAGTTGCCGGTTACACCCCTTAGCGCACCCGAGACCGCCCAGCCCAAGCATCCGGCCCCAAGAACCATGAGCGCCGTCAAACCGGCGCCGCGCAGGAATCGCGGCTGGCGCGCCAGGGTGGGGCCGTTCCAGCGCCGCTCAAGGGCCGCGACCGCGCGGCCGCACAAGACAACGGGATGCGGAACCGCACGGTAAAGCCAGCGCGGATCGCCGAACGCCGCATCGAGCGCGAGCGCGAGGAGCAGGATGGCCCAAGGATCGAGCGCGGCGGCGGTGGACGAGGTTAAGATCATGGCGGTGAGCATCGGGCCAGGGGTGGCTCCGGTCAATGCGCCCCAGGGACATGCCGCTCCGGCGCATTGATTTTCCCAGGCGTATCGCACATCGTTCTCAATCGCTTGCCCCACCCCCGCCAAGCCAAAAGCCCGGCCATGGCCCGGGACGCCCGATCCGAACTGTCCGTGGCCAGATGGCAGAAGTGGAGACCGATGAACAGGAAAGAATGGCTGCTGATTGGGATTTCCTTGCTTTGCGGGATAGCGGCATTCGTCTTTGTCGCGCCGGTAGCACAACCGCTCGCCTATCACCGGTTCGCCGATGACCGCACCATGCTGGGAATTCCCAACGCGCTCAACGTTCTATCCAATCTTCCGTTTCTGATTTTCGGCCTCTGGGGGGCCGGAATCACGTTTGCCGCCATGACACGGCATGGCTACGAAGCACGGCTGTTTTTGTATTTTGTCTTTTTTACCGGATTCGCATTAATCGCGTTCGGCTCCACCACCTATCACCTTTGGCCATCCAACGAGACGCTGCTATGGGACCGCCTGCCCATGACGATTGCCTTCATGGCGTTGCTATGTGCCGTCATTGCCGAGCTGATCGACCCTATTCCGGCGATCAGGTTGCTGCCTGTATTTCTGCTTATCGGCGCCTTCAGCGTCTTTTATTGGGATTATACGGAGCACCTGGGCCGGGGCGATTTGCGGCTTTATGGCCTGGTGCAGTTCCTGCCGATTCTCTTGATTGTGCTTATGCTGTGGCTATACGAACGGCCGGAGCACTTCTTAAAGTACATTCTTGGGGCCGCGATGCTCTACGGCGCCGCCAAGCTCTTCGAAGGATTGGACCTAGAGATGTTCCAGGCGCTGACTATCGTCAGCGGCCACACCTTGAAGCACTTGTTCGCATCCGGCGCCGGCTTGGTTCTGGTGTCGATGCTCGTGCGCCGGCGAGACTCGCTTTTCAATCGAGGCGGCGCCCGGTAACCCATAAGAGCCCGCTCAATGACTATCGCCTCCCGGCTCACGGCCGGAAGGGCCCCTGACTCCGCCTTGATGTCGGACCGAGACATGTTCCCGTCCTTGCCACAACGGCGGCGCGCGCCATA
This sequence comes from Kiloniellaceae bacterium, assembly GCA_021776175.1. Lineage (GTDB taxonomy): Bacteria > Pseudomonadota > Alphaproteobacteria > Kiloniellales > J153 > JAJFGN01. The sequence goes on along the minus strand of JAJFGJ010000034.1, from coordinate 54,026 downwards.
ATCCGGCTTTCTGGAGTGGCAGGCGATGTGCCGCGTGATGGGAGATGGGCGATGAACGACAAAATCGGCGTCATGGTGTGCGGCCACGGCAGCCGCGACGAGGACGCGGTGCGCGAGTTCGACGCGGTCGCGACCGGAATTCGCCAACGCCTGAGCCACTACGACGTCGAAAGCGGTTTCCTGGAATTCGCCCAGCCGATTATCCGCGACGGTCTGGATAAGCTGCGCGGACGGGGCGTCAAGCGCATCCTCGCCGTGCCGGGCATGTTGTTCGCCGCCGGCCATGCCAAGAACGATATCCCTTCGGTTCTGAGCACCTACCAGGCTCAGCACCCGGAAGTCCAAATCGATTACGGCCGTGAGTTGGCAATCGACCCCAAGATGATCCGGGCCGCTGGCGATCGCATCGCCCAAGCGCTCGACGCCGCCGGCGGCGCGGTTCCCAAGGCCGAGACGCTACTGATGGTGGTTGGGCGCGGCGCCTCCGACCCCGACGCCAACTCCAACGCCGCCAAGGTCATGCGCATGCTATGGGAGGGCTTTGGTTTCGGCTGGGGCGAGACCTGCTATTCCGGCGTCACCTTCCCCCTCGTCGAGCCCGGTCTGCGCCATGCCGCCAAGCTGGGCTATCGGCGCATCGTGGTGTTCCCCTATTTCCTGTTCACCGGCATTCTGGTGAAGCGAATTTACGAGCACACCGACCGGGTCGCGGCCCAACACCCGGAAATTGAGTTCGTCAAGGCGCCCTACCTCAACGATCACCCCCTGGTTCTGGACGCTTTCGCGGAGCGGGTCGAGGAGATCCTGGGCGGCGAGAACAATATGAACTGCAAGATGTGCAAATACCGCGAACAAGTGCTCGGCTTCGAGGCCGAGGTCGGCCTGGCCCAGGAAAGCCATCACCACCACGTGGAGGGCATCGGCACGGGTAGCGGCGAAACAGAACACACCCACGATCATGACCGCCACGGCCATGGTCACGATCATGGTCACGACCATCACGATCACGGCCATCACCCCTATCCCCATGCCGATCATCCCCTGGGCCCCAAAAGCCTGAACTAAGGAGCCGGCCCGAGCCGCCTTGGCGCGCTTGGCCGGCGAGGAGCGCTCATGCTCGACTACATTCGCGATCCTGGGGAAATCACCCGTCGCTCCTTCGATTTGGTGCGCGCGGAATGCGACCTCTCCGCCTTGGCGCCGGCCCAGACTGAGCTGGCCGTACGTCTGGTCCATGCGTGCGGCATGACCGACATCTTGAACGATCTCGCCTGGGGCGGCGATGTCGCCGAGGCCGGGCGTACGGCCCTGGCCAAGGGGGCGCCCATTATCACCGACGCGCGCATGGTGGCCGAGGGAATCACCCGGTCGTTTATACTTCATGGCAATAAAATTATATGCCCCTTGCAAAACCCTGCGGTAAAATTACACGCAACTGATATGAAAACGACACGCTCCGCCGCCGCCGTCGATCTTTGGCGGCCCCATTTGGAGGGCGCCGTGGTCGCTATCGGCAACGCTCCCACGGCCCTGTTCCGCTTGCTTGAAATCCTAGCCGAGGGCGCGCCGCGCCCAGCCGCGATTCTGGCCTTTCCGGTCGGTTTCATCGGTGCCGCCGAGTCCAAGGAAGCTCTGATCGGCGCCCAAACCGATATTCCCTACGTGACCTTGCGCGGGCGCCGCGGCGGCAGCGCCCTGGCCGCCGCCGCGGTCAACGCCTTGGCCCTGGCGGCATCATGACCCCTTGGCTCTTTATAATCGGCCTGGGCGAAGACGGCTTGGCAGGCTTGTCCGCCGCCGCCCGCGCCTTGATCGAAAGCGCGCAAGTGCTGGTCGGCGGCGCGCGCCACCTGGCCAAGGTGCCCGAGGATGGGCGCGAGCGTCTGACCTGGACCCGCCCCCTGAGCGACCTGATCGAGGAAATCGCGGCGCGGCGCGGTCAAGCCGTCTGCGTGCTGGCCACGGGCGACCCTCTGGATTACGGCATCGGCGTGACCCTGGCGCGGCGGATTCCGGCCGCCGAAACGATCGTCGTTCCCGCGCCTTCAGCCTTCAGCCTGGCTTGCGCGCGGCTAGGCTGGCCACGCGCCGCCATCGAGTGCGTCACGCTTCACGGCCGGCCCCTGGAATTGCTCCACCCCGCGATCCAGCCCGAGGCGCGTATCCTGGCGCTTAGCAACGACGTGGATACTCCCGCCAAGGTGGCCGCGCTCCTGACCGCGCGCGGCTATGGCGCCAGCCGCCTGACGGTGCTGGAACACATGGGCGGGCCCAAGGAGCGCCTGGTGGAAGGCCTTGCGCGGGAATGGGGCGAAACCGGGATCGCCGACTTCAATACCCTGGCCATCGCCTGTGCCGCCGGGCCAGACGCCGCGCTTTTACCGCGCATGCCCGGTTTGCCGGATGAAGCCTTTCATCACGACGGACAAATGACCAAGCGCGAGGTGCGCGCGGTCACCGTGGCCGCACTGGCACCAGCACCGGGACAACACTTGTGGGACATCGGCGCCGGATGCGGGTCGGTCGCGATCGAATGGATGCGCAGCCATCCGCGCAACCGCGCCAGCGCGGTTGAACGGCAGGCTGACCGGGTCGCGCTCATGGCCGGCAACGCTGCCGCGCTCGGCGTGCCAAGCCTCGATATCCGCCATGGTCAGGCGCCCGAAGCGCTCGACAACCTGGACCCGCCGGACGCTGTTTTCCTGGGTGGCGGTCTAAGCACCCCCGGTTTAATAGACACCCTTTGGGGCGCCTTGAAGCCGGGCGGGCGGCTGGTGGCGAATGCCGTGACTCTGGAGGGCGAACAGGTTCTGGCCGGCTTCCACACCCGAAACGGCGATGAACTGATTCGCATTGCCATATCGCGTACGCACCCTATCGGCCCCTATACCGGCTGGCGTACGTTCATGCCGGTTACTCAGGTGCGGGCGATAAAATCATGACCGGCAAACTCTATGGCCTCGGCATTGGGCCGGGCGATCCGGAGCTCATCACGCTCAAGGCGTTGCGGGTCCTGCGAGCCGTGGCGGTCATCGCCTATCCGGCGCCGGAACACGGCGACAGCCTGGCGCGGAGGATCGTGGCCCCGCATATTCCCGAAGGGCGCGTGGAGATCGCGATCCGCATGCCGCTGGTCGAGGCGCGATTTCCCGCGCAAGAGGTCTACGACCGCGCCGCGATTGAGCTGGGCGAGCATCTGCGCGCCGGCCGCGATGCCGCCGTTCTGTGCGAGGGGGATCCGTTCTTCTACGGCTCCTTCATGTACCTGTTTGGGCGCATGGCGGAGAGTTTCCCGGTCGAGGTCGTGCCCGGCGTTTCGTCGCTGACCGCCTGCGCCGCTGTCCTGGGCGCGCCCCTGGCGGCGCGCAACGACATCTTGACCGTGGTCCCGGCCCCCCTGCCCGAAGCCGAACTTTATGCCCGTCTGAAAGACTGCGAAGCGGCGGCGATCATCAAGGTCGGGCGCCATTTGGACAAAGTGCGGCGGGTGCTCGAAGATCTGCATCTGAGCGAGAACGCCCGCTATGTCGAACATGCCACCATGGCGAACCAGAACGTGCGCACCCTGGACCGGGTGGACCGGGACGCGGCTCCGTATTTCTCCATGATCTTGCTGCACCGGCGCGGCGAGGCCTGGCGATGACGGCACCGGCCCCGGTTTTCTTCGCCCTGACCCAAGGCGGCGCGGATTTGGCTGCCCGCCTGGCCAAGGAGTTTCCAGGCGCGGAGATTCACGGCCTTAGCGGCCGGGTCGCGCGGGCCGAGCTTCACTTCACCTCGGCCAGCGAACACCTGGGCCGCTTGTTCACCGAACATCGGCCTATCCTGGGCATCTGCGCGGCCGGCGTCTTGATCCGGACACTGGCCCCCTTGCTCGCCGGTAAAGGCAGCGAGCCGCCGGTTCTGGCCTTGGCGGAAGACGGCAGCGCCGTGGTCCCCTTGCTGGGCGGGCACCGTGGCGCGAACGATTTGGCCCGCAAGATCGCCGCCCTGCTCAACATCGAGCCCGCGATCACCACCGCCGGCGATCTTTCCTTCGGGGCCGCGCTCGACGACCCACCGACCGGCTGGCGGCTCGGTAATCCGGAGGCCTACAAGGACTTCGCCGCCGCCTTGCTGGCCGGTGCGCGGGTGCGGCTGGAGGGCGAGGCGCCGTGGCTGGAGCCATCCAACCTGCCCTGGGCCGAGGATGGCGACCTCGCCATCCGGATCACCGAACAGGCGGACAAGGCCGGGGCGAACACCTTGGTTTATCATCCGGCGGTGTTGTGTCTTGGCATCGGGTGCGAGCGCGGGGCGTCCCCGGAGGAAGTCATCGCCCTCGCCCGCGAGACCTTGGCGGCGGCGAACCTGGCGATGGGCGCGGTCGCGGCGGTGGTCTCCCTCGACCTCAAGGCCGATGAGCCGGCGGTCCATGCCCTGGCCAAGGCGCTGGATGTGCCGGCGCGTTTCTTCACGGCGACGCGCCTGGAGGAAGAATCGCCCCGCTTGGTAAATCCCTCCAAGACGGTATTTCGCGAAACCGGCTGTCATGGCGTGGCCGAGGGCGCGGCCCTGGCCGCGGCCGGTCCACGCGGGGACTTGATCGTTCCCAAGAGGAAGTCGGCGCGCGCGACCTGCGCCATCGCCCGGGCGCCGGAGGTTTTAGACGCGTACAGTTTTGGCCGGGGGCGCGGAACCCTGGCGGTTGTCGGCCTGGGGCCTGGCGATCCGGCCTGGCGCGCGCCGGAGGCCGAGGCAGCCGTACGTGCGGCGGACGATGTCGTCGGCTATTCCCTGTACCTCGACCTGCTCGGCCCCTTGGCCAAGGGCAAGACGCGCCACGACTTTCCCTTGGGCGCCGAGGAAGCGCGGGTCCGCGCGGCGCTGGACCTGGCCGCCGGAGGCCGCGAGGTCGCGCTGGTATGCTCCGGCGATCCAGGGATATACGCCATGGCCAGCTTGGTGTTCGAGTTGCTCGAGCATGAGAACAATCCGGAATGGCACCGCGTTGAAACCACGATCGTACCGGGCATTTCCGCCCTGCAAGCGGCGGCGGCACGTGCCGGGGCACCCCTGGGTCACGATTTCTGCGCGATCTCTCTTTCCGATCTGCTGACCCCCTGGCCGGCGATCGAACGCCGCCTGCGCGCCGCAGCCGAGGGCGATTTCGTGGTCGCGCTCTATAACCCGGTGTCGCGGCGCCGGCGTCATCAGCTTAGCACCGCGCGCGACATTCTTCTCGCGCGCCGCCGTCCTAACACGCCGGTTATCGTCGCGCGTAACCTGGGCCGCCCGGGCGAGGCGGTCCAGGTCATGGACCTGGAGAAACTGAACGCCGCGGCGGTCGATATGCTGAGCCTGGTTTTGATCGGTTCCAGCGAGACCAGGCGTACACCGCGTACGGACGGCGGGACTTGGGTCTACACGCCGCGCGGGTACGGCGCCAAGGCGGGCAAAAAGGACCGTGTGGGAGACGCTGCATGACCGTGCATTTCATCGGCGCGGGACCGGGCGCCGCCGACCTCTTGACCCTGCGCGGGCGCGATTTGATCGCGCGCTGCCCGCTGGTGCTCTATGCCGGGTCCTTGGTCCCGCGCGAGGTCGTGGCCCATGCCCCAAAAGATGCGCGGGTCCTGGACACGGCCGCCCTGACCCTGGACGGCATCATGGCCGAAATCGAGGCCGCGCACGCGCGCGGTTGGGACGTGGCCCGGGTTCATTCTGGCGATCCCGCCCTTTACGGCGCGATCGGCGAGCAAATCAGGCGCCTGAACGCGCACGCCATTCCCTACACCATCACCCCAGGGGTACCCGCCTATGCCGCCGCCGCCGCCGCGCTCGGCGTCGAACTCACGCTGCCCGATGTCAGCCAAACGGTGATCCTGACCCGCACGGCCATGAAAGCCTCGGCCATGCCGAACCGCGAGGACCTGGCGACCTTGGGCGCCTCGGGCGCGACCCTGGCCATCCATCTCTCGGTCCGAAATTTACGCCAAGTGGTCGAAACCTTGACACCCCACTACGGCGCCGATTGCCCGGTGGCGGTGGTCTACCGAGCCAGTTGGCCCGATGAAAAGATCGTGCGCGGCACCCTGGCCGATATCCGCGCCCAGGTGCGCGCCGCCAAGATCACCCGCACCGCGCTGATCCTGGTCGGCCGGGTCTTGGCGGCCGAGGATTTCACCGACAGCAAGCTTTACGATCCCGGCCACGTCCACCTGTTGCGGCCCAAGCGCCAGGCCTGATCACACGCCGCGCAGATATTCCGCCAGTATCCAGATGCCGATGGCGATGAAGCCGATCCCGGCAATTGGCTTGAGGGGGATCATTTCCAGATAGCGCGCGCCTTGGCTGCCAACCACGACGGCGAGGCCGGTCGAGACCACTAGGGCGGAAGCCGAGGCCAAGAACACCGAAAAGGGGTTGAGCGCACGGTCGCTGGCAAAGAGCAGGGTCGCCAGCTGTGTCTTGTCGCCAAGTTCCGCCAGGAACACGGCCAGGAAGATCGAGCCCAATTTCATCATGTTAGGTCACCGTTATTAACGCTGGGTCGTCAGGATTTCCGGTTGCGGGTCTTAGGGCGGCGGCGCGCACCGCGCCTCGACCCAAACCGCGGCTTCATCCACGCTTTGCACCACCGATCCATCCGGCAAAGCGGGGCGGTCGATCATGACCACGGGCAAGCCCAGGCGCCGCGCCGCTTCGATCTTGCCATAGGTCGCTTGTCCGCCGCTGTTTTTGCTCAAGAGAACGGCTATGCCGTGCTCGCGCATCAAGGCGGCCTCGGCCTCGGCCGCGAAGGGACCGCGACCCAAGATCACTTCGTAGTTCTCCAAGGGCAAAGGCGCCGCCGGTTCATCGATCGTGCGCACCAGAAACCATATCCCCCGCAGGCCCGCGAAGGGCGTCAAATCCTGCCGCCCGATGCTCAGGAAAACGCGCCGGCCAAGTTCGGCCAAGGTCTGGGCGGCGGCACGGTCATCCGCCACCCGTACCCAGCGGTCGCTCTTGTGCGGCTGCCAAGGGGGCCGGGTCAGAACCAAGCGCGGGATCCCGGCCTTGGCGCAAGCGGTGGCGGCGTTGGCGGTGATCCGCGCGGCGAAGGGGTGGGTCGCGTCGACCACGAAATCCATATGCCGCTCGGCCAAGTAGGATTCCAGGCCCTCGACCCCGCCGAAACCACCGCTGCGCATCTCTCCCGGCACGGCGGCCGGGGCGCGGGTGCGTCCCGCCAGGGAGGTGACGATGTCCAGGCCCGGCAGACGGCCAAGCCGATGGGCAAGCGCCGCCGCCTCCCCGGTACCGCCCAGGATCAAAAGGCGTTTGGCGTCAATCATCGGCCCGGCCCACGATTTCGCCCTCGCGATCGATTATGAGGACATCAACCGCCACGGCGTTGCTGGCGCCCAAGACATCCAAGGCCTCGATCCGGGCGTAGCGGGCCATGAGATCGCCCAAGGAGATACCTTCAACCCGCGCCATGGCCAAGACCTGACTGGCGGTGTTCGCCGCGCGCGCTTGCGCGGCCAGGGCTTGGCCACCGCCGGCCTCGATCAAGCGGTCCGCCAGCCAGTCCATGTCGACTTGGCTGCGCCCCGAGTGCAAATCCAAGTGCCCGGCGCCAAGTTTCGACAGTTTGGCGAAGCCGCCGCCGAGGGTCAGCCGGGGTAACGGACGGCGGCGCAAGTACTTGAGCAGACCGCCGGCGAAATCACCCATGTCAAGCATGGCCGTATCCGGCAATCCGTAGTGCGCCTGAACCGCGCGCTCGGAAGTCGAGCCGGTGCAGCCCGCGACGTGGGTGAGGTCGCTGGCGCGCGCCACGTCTATGCCGCTATGAATTGACTGTATCCAGGCCGAACAGGAATAGGGCACCACAATTCCCGTCGTTCCCAGGATCGATAACCCGCCGCATATTCCCAGGCGCGGATTCCAGGTTTTTTCCGCCATGGCTTCGCCGCCGGGCACCGAAATTTCGATTTCGACATCGCCGGAATCGCCGTGCGCGGCGGCGATTTCCACCATGGCGGCGCGCATCATGGCGCGCGGTCCCGGGTTGATCGCCGGTTCTCCCGGCGGCACCGGCAGGCCCGGCAAGGTCACCGTGCCGACCCCGGGACCCGCCTTGAAGATCACGCCATCGCCGCGACGGGCGCGACGGAGCGTCGCCATCACCAGGGCGCCATGGGTGACGTCGGGGTCGTCGCCGGCATCCTTGACCACGGCGGCGCTGGCAAAATCGCGGCCCAGCTCTTCGCGCGCCAAGGCGAAGGCGGGGCGCTGCCCCTTGGGCAGGGAAATGACCACCGGGTCCGGGAATTGGCCACCGAGCAAGGCATGATAAGCGGCGCTCGCCGCGGCGGTGGCACAGGCGCCAGTGGTCCAGCCGCGCCGCAAGGGTCCTTTTGGCCGATCGGGCATGGCGCCGATTCTACAAGTTGCGGATCGTTCTTGGCCAGAGCATGATCCGGCCATGGACGATATGCTGAACGATCTCCCCAAGCTGGAACCGGGATGGGTGTGGCTGGCCGGGGCCGGGCCGGGCGATCCGGGCTTGCTGACCCTGCTGGCCCTGCACGCCATGCGCCAGGCGGATGTGATCGTCCACGACGCCCTGGTCAGCGACGAGGTTCTGGCCTTGCGGCGGCCCGGCTGCGACTTGGAATACGCGGGCAAGCGCGGCGGCCGACCCTCGCCGCGCCAAGCCGATATCTCCCACCGCCTGGTGCTCTTGGCGCACGCCGGAAAACGGGTGCTGCGGCTCAAGGGCGGCGACCCCCTGGTTTTCGGGCGCGGCGGCGAGGAAGCCCTGGCCCTGGTCGAGGCCGGGGTGCCGTTTCGGATCGTCCCCGGCATCTCCAGCGGTATCGGCGGTCTTGCCTATGCCGGAATTCCGGTGACCCACCGCGACACCAATTCCGCCGTCACCTTCATCACCGGGCACGACCTGACCGGCGCGGTGCCCGAGCGCCTGGATTGGGACGCCCTGGCGCGCGGCGCGCCGGTGCTGGTGCTCTACATGGCCTTGAAGCACCTGGATCGCATCGCCGCGCGCCTGCTCGCCGCCGGCCGCCCGGCGGATCAAGCTGTCGCCATCGTCAGCAAGGCAGCGACCTGCGATCAGCGGGTGCTTGAAACCACGCTCGGGCACTGCGCCGCCGAGGCCGCCGCCGGGGGCATCGAACCGCCCTGCGTGATTGCAATCGGCGACGCGGTGCGATTGCGTGCCGGGCTGGATTGGCTGGGCGCTCTCGATGGCCGTGTGCTGACGCCCGATCCGCTCGGCACCCGGCGGGGCCGCGAAGCCGGATGAGCCGGAGCCTATGACGCGCGGTCTGATCATCGCCGCGCCGGCCTCGGGCAGCGGCAAGACAGTCCTGACTCTCGCGCTGCTGCGCCACCTGCGCCGGCGCGGCTTGCAGGCCGCTTCCGCCAAGATCGGCCCCGACTATATCGATCCCGCCTTTCATGCCGCTGCCAGCGGCCGTTCCTGTTTCAACTTGGACTCCTGGGCCATGCGCCGCCAAACCCTGGCGGCGGCGGCAAGCGCCGGGCAGGATGCCGAACTGACCGTCGCCGAGGGGGTCATGGGCCTGTTCGACGGCGCCGCCGGGCACGCGCCAGGAGGCACGGGATCGAGCGCCGAGATCGCGCGCCTGACCGGCTGGCCCGTTATCCTGGTGATCGACGCCAAGGGCATGGCCGCCTCCGCCGCGGCCCTGGTTCATGGCTTCAACACCTACCAAGAAAACATCGCTATCGAAGGCGTGATCTTCAACAAAGTGGGTGGGATCAAGCACGAGACCATGCTGCGCGAGGCTTGCGTGCCTCTGGGCGTGACGGTCCTGGGGTGCGTCCCCCGGCGCGAGGCGTTGATCTTGCCAGAGCGCCACCTCGGCCTGGTGCAGGCGGGCGAACATGCCGAGTTGGAATCGTTTCTGGAAACCGCGGCGGATATCGCCGGAACGCATATCGATATCGAAGCCCTGGTGGCGCTGGCCAAGCCTTGCGCGCTGGAAGAGCGCCCATTGAACAACCCGATTCCCCCCTTGGGCCAGCACATAGCGATAGCGCAAGACTTGGCCTTTGCCTTCACCTATCCCTTGGTCGTCGAGTCTTGGCGTGAGGCCGGTGCGTGTATCAGCTTTTTCTCGCCGCTCGCGGACGAAGCACCGCTGAATGAGGCGGACGCGGTCTATCTCCCCGGCGGCTACCCCGAACTGCACGCCGGGCGTTTGGCCGCGAGCGGCCGCTTCCTGACGGGCCTGCGCGCGGCGGCGACACGAGGTGCCACGGTCTATGGCGAATGCGGCGGCTACATGGTCCTGGGCCAAGGCTTGATCGGCGCCGATGGCACGCGCCACGCCATGGCCGGGCTTCTGCCGTTGGAGACCTCCTTCGCCCAACCGCGCCGCCGGCTCGGTTACCGGGAGGCGCAAGTTATTTCAGATGGGCCGCTCGGCCCCGCCGGCACGCGATTTCGCGGCCACGAGTTTCACTTCGCCGAAGCCATCGCGGGAGATGGCGAGGCCCCGCTTTTTCGCTGCACCGCGGCCGGAGGCGGTGAGGCGCGCGAGATCGGATGCCGGAACGCATCGGTCATGGGCTCTTTCCTGCACCTGGTCGATGCTTGCGGAAACGAGAAACTTACCTGACCGATCTTAGGACGCTCAGGCGATCGATCGCGCCGATGCGCTCTCCTGCGTGACCGCATCGGCGGAGTTGCGGTCCGGCGGCGTCATGGCCCTTTCGGAGGGAAAGCGGATGGTTACGGTTGTGCCGGCGCCGGCTTCGCTCGCCAATGTGAAGGTACCGTTGTGCAGGGCGACGAGCGACTTGACGATCGGCAAACCAAGACCGGTTCCTTCGTGTTTCGCGTTCCAGGCGCTTTGGATTTGGACGAAGGGTTCAAGCACGGCTTTCAGTTGATCTTTTGGAATCCCAGCGCCCGTGTCGCTTATTGACATGACGATGGCGCCGTCTTCAAGCCAGGCCGAGATTTCGACAACGCCGCCTGTTTCGGTGAATTTGATCGAATTGGATAGCAGGTTGATCAGTATTTGTTTCACCGCCCGGGGATCGGCGGTAAGCCCCGGCAAGGGATTAGCGATCGAAACTTTCAGAATGAGTCCCTTGGAGTCGGCGTGCTGGCGAACCATTGGCAGAATCGAATCAACAAGCTCGGCAATATCTATTACGGCGTTCTCGAGATCCATTTGGCCGGACTCGATCTTCGAGAGGTTGAGGATGTCGTTGATAACGCTGAGCAGATGCTTGCCGCTGTCATGGATATCACCCACGTATTCTTCGTAGCGCGGATTTCCGATCCCGCCCAATATGCCGCTACGCATGACCTCCGAAAACCCGATAATCGCATTGAGCGGTGTGCGCAACTCATGACTCATGAGCGCGAGAAATTCCGATTTCGCGCGGTTGGCGCCCTGGAGCTCAAGGTTTTTCGTTTCGAGGCGGCGCTCGGCCGCGTGGCGTTCGGAAATGTCGGTAATGCTCGCGTAGTACCGGATGACCGCGTAGGACCCCGCTTGCGGGCGGGCGGCGTTGATGAACACCGGTGTTTCAGCCTTGCCCCTGGAGATTAAGACCGCTTCGCGCGAATAGGCGCCGCCCGAAAGGCTCTCGGGAATACATACATCTCTGCTCGCGCCGGGAAAACGGATGCGGGGCACGCCCGCGCGTACCATTTCCTCCGAATTCTCATAGCCACACAATTTCAAGCAAGCGTGATTAGCCAAAACAACCTTGCCGTTGCCATCGTAGGCCAGGATCGCATCCATCGCCTGATCCGTGACAGCCGACATGATGGCGATCTCTTCACGATGCATTCGCGAAACCCGGGCGAAGACGCGATCGACCGCGCCCATGGCCTCGCCAAGTTCATCGTTACGGCGCTCGCCGAGTATGTAGCGCTCGGCATTTTGTGGATCCTTCTCGGCCGCCAAGAGTTGGTCGCGCAGGCGCAACACCGGCAAAAGAACCTGATGACCAAGGATCGAAAGAGTGACGGCGCAGACAAAGGCCGAGATCAAGAGGATAAGGCCGATAATACGAAAAACGAAGGCAAGCAGCTCCAGACCGATCGCGCTGGCGTCGAGACGCGCCACAACGGTGATTGGCAGCTGAGTCACCTGGCTCGGCCAAACCACTTCGTAAAAGCGGCCATCTTCACTATGGCGAAACCGCATTGTCTTCGCTGGCAAAGTCGCGGGCAACAAACGTGGAGCTTGCCCAAAGTCACCAATTCGGGTGCCATCAGAGCGGTACAGAGTCCCACCCAAAACGCCGGCGCTGCCTATCAGCATTCCGCCGAAGTTCAAAAGGTCGCGGTCGGAGGTCTGTCCACGACCGCGGTATGTCGCCTGGATCGCCGCCAGGCCGACTTTTTCTAAACGAAGAAGAAGATCGCGCTCGTAGTTCCGGTAGGAAGGCACCAATAGGATGGCTTCTACAATCAGAATACTCAAAAGGACGCAGGCGCTAATGCGCCCGCATAATCGGCATCTTATAAATGCGCTGAAAAATTTGGCTACCACTCCCGGATGTTTTGCGATCCGGTCGTGCGTTTGTTTTTGCCCCATTGGCCAAAAGTATCAAGCCCCCATGAATGAATACTAAAGCGTTACTTCCATGGATGGTCTTTGATTTCACATTCGTGTGATCGCGCGTTCCGCCGGGTCGGAAATGGGCGGCGATCAAACACCTTCGACTATCGCGACCGTGCCGCTGGAGGCCGCGAGACGCAGGGGCAATATCTTTCGATACTCGGATGAGTTGTAAAACTCTCGCGCCCTGTCCGTGCTTGGAAACTCCAGCACAATCAGGCGCGGCGCCTCCCAGGTTCCTTCTTTCATCTCGGCCTTGCCACCGCGAATGAGGTAACGGCCACCGAAGCTCGCGATAATCGCGGGCACCGCCTCGCGGTAGGCCTCGAAGGCCGCTGGATCGTCAATATGAATTTGCGCCACTAGATAACCCGCCATGACAGCCCCTTTTCGTTTTTTGCCTGCTTCGGACCCTACCGCAAGCACGGCGCGACGCGAAGCTTGTCCAGAATGCGCGCGGATATCGACGTCCGTGGGTTTAGGTGTCGTTAAAGACATTCAACTTATCATTGCATTTCAAGTTTCCGGCGCCGGCGATCTTTCATTCGGCTTCGGATAATGGCCGCCACGGAGTTATCCTTGAACAATAGGGCTTCCACCGACGACGACTTGGCCGAGGTCTTTCGGAGCGCGGCCCGTGTCCAGATCGCGGCGCTCACCGCCGGTCTGGGCGAAGTGGCGGATTCTGCCGGACTTTGGCCAGGAAAAAAGGCTGAACTCTGCGATATCGCGCACAACCTGAAAGGCCAGGGCAGCAGTTTTGGCTATCCGTTGATCACCCAGATCGGATTGTCGCTCAATCGGATGCTGAAGGACCTCGAATGCTGCGACCCGCGGTGCGCCGAAATCGCCTTAGCCCACGCCCGGGCCTTGAGCACGGTGCTGGAAAAGGATATCCGGGGCACGGGCGGCACCAGCGGCCAGGCCCTGGTTCAACGCCTTAAAGAGCTTGCCGGCCAAGTGGGCTGATCCTCCGCCATGTAACGGCTTTCACGCGCCCTTGCTTTGCGTAGAATACCCGCGCGTCCATGAAACGCGGATACGGGAGCGGGAAACATGCGTCTGGCGAACAAGGTAGCGGTCGTGACCGGGGCCGGTTCCGGCTTTGGCGCCGGCATCGCCGCGCGCTTCGCGGCGGAAGGGGCCCGCGTCTTGATCGCCGACCTCGACGACGAAGCCGGACGCGCCGTGGCGGAGAGAATTGCCGCCAAAGGCGGGCTAGCCGCACATATCCGGACCGATGTAGCCGACGCCGCCAACATCAAGAGCATGATCGAGACCACGGTCGACCGCTTTGGCCAGCTCGACATCCTGGTCAACAACGCCGGTTACAGTCACCGCAACCAGCCCCTGACCGAAGTCAGCGAAGAAGATTTCGACCGCACCTACGCCGTCAACGTCAAGGCGATCTACCTGGCGGCGCGCGAAGCGGTGCCCGTGTTCCGGCGCCAGGGGGCCGGGTGCATCCTCAACACCAGCTCCACCGCCGCCTTGCGGCCCCGGCCCGGTCTGGTTTGGTACAACGGGTCCAAGGGCGCGGTGAACACCATCACTAAGGCCATGGCCTTGGAGCTGGCGCCCGATAACATCCGGGTCAACGCCATCTGCCCGGTGATCGCCGCCACCGGCATGTTGGAAACCTTCATGGGTAAGCCGGACACGCCGGAAAACCGCGCCGCCTTCGTCGCCACGGTCCCCCTGGGCCGCATGTCGACGCCCGAGGATATCGCCGCCGCCGCGCTTTACCTGGTTTCCGACGAGGCGGTGTTCCTGACCGGTGTCTGCCTGCCGGTCGACGGCGGACGCACGGCATAAGAAAAGGCCCGGAAGCTGCCTCCCGGACCTTTTCGGTCGTGTCTGGCGAGGCGCGTTAGTCGCGCGCGACACCCAATATGTGCATGAGGAAGATGAACATGTTGAGGAAGTCGAGATAGAGCTTCAGGGCGCCCATGATCGCCTTTTTCTCGCCGACCTCGCCGCTGTCGCCTTCATAGTAGGCCAGCTTGATCTGTTGCGTGTCGTAGGCGGTCAAGCCGGCGAAGATCAGCACGCCGACCACCGAGATGATGAGCTGCAGCCCGCTTGAGCCGAGAAACATGTTCACGATCATCGCCAGGACCAGGCCGATCACGCCCATGAACAGGAATGTCCGCATCCCCGACAGGTCTTTCTTGGTCGTGTAGCCGATCAAGGACAGGCCCGCGAAGGCGCCGGCGGTGATGAAGAACACCCGCGCCACCGAAGTGCCCGTGTAGATCACGAAGATCGAGGCCAGGGACAAGCCCATGGCGGCGGCGAAGGCCCAGAACCAAGCCTGCGCCGTACCGACCTTCATTTTGTGCATGCGGGCGGAAAGAAAGAAAACCATGCCAAGGGGCGCCAGCATGACGACCCACTGCAGGGGCGTGCCGAAAATAGCCTGCAACATCGCCGGGCTGGTCGAGACGAAGAACGCCACCGCCCCCGTCAACGCCAAGGCCACGCTCATGTAGTTGTAAACCCGCAGCATGTAGCTGCGCAGGCCGACATCGACTTGCGCCGCTTCGGCCTGGGTTGGGGTCATAACTCTGCGGACTGGACCGGATGCCATGGATAACCTCGTCATTCCGTTGGGAAAATCTAGGCCTAATATTGGCCCTGAAAGATTTAGAATCAATAGATTCTCGCACAGATCATGAGAAAATGTCCTGGACATTAACCATAAAATCCCAAAAACGTCTGCGCGGGGTCAATGATTGCGCAGGAGGGGGGCTGCTTTTTGGCCCAGGGCCCGCCATGTGCCGGCGAAACCGAAGATCATGGTAATGAGCGCGGCGCCCAGCGCGGTCGCGATCACCGGCCCGGGCAGGAAGGTAAAGGGCATGTGCATGAGCTCGGTCAGGATCAGGAACCCGGCCAAGCTGCCGATGGCGGCCGCGATCAGGGCCGTGACCCCACCCAGCAGTCCGTATTCGACCATGAAGGCGCGCGCGATATCGCGGCGCCGGGCGCCCAGGACCTTGAGCACCACGGCGTCGTAGATGCGCCGTCGATGGCCGGCCGCGACCGCACCGCCCAGGACCAGAATACCGGCGGCCAGGGCCACCGCCCCGGCAACGCGCAGCGCGATCGAGATATGGCCCAGCATGACCGTCACCATGGCCAGCACGTCCTTGACCCGGATCGAGGAGACATTGGCGAAGCGATCTGTCACGGCGCGCTCGATCGCGTCCTCGGCGCCGTCCTCGGCGCGCAGAGTGGCGATGAAGGTTTGCGGCGCGGCCTCCAAGAGGCCGGGTGAAAAGACCATGACGAAGTTGATGCTTAGCCGCGACCAATCGATGACCCGCAGGTTGGCGATCTCGACCTCGACCTCGCGGCCCAGAAGATTGATGGACAGACGGTCGCCCGGGCCGATGTTCATCAAGCGGCCGACTTCGGCGTCAAGCGACACCAGCGGCGGCCCCTGGTAGTCCGGCGGCCACCAATCCCCGGCCACAAGCGGTGAATCGCCGGGCGGCTCCGCCGACCAGGTGAGGCCCCGGTCGCCGCGAAAAACCCAGGCGATGTCGGGCGGTATTTTCAAGAGCTCGCTCGGTGTGCCGTTCACCGCCACGATGCGCCCGCGCAACATGGGAACCCGGCGAAAATCCCGCGCGCCGGGAAGCTCGGTTGCCATGTTCGCGAAATCGTCGATCTGGTGGGGCTGAATGTCGATGAAATAGAATCCCGGCGCGTTGACCGGCAGCTCGTCGCGCAATTGGCGCGCCAAATTAGCCTCGACCAGCGCGATGGCGACCAGAACCGTCAAGCCCAGACCCAGGGAGGCGACCACGCTGCCCGTGGGCGCCCCTGGGCGGTGCAGGTTGGCGAGCGCGAGGCGCAGCCCGGTGTGGCGCGGGCGTGGCATGCGCCGGGCCAAGGAGACCATGGCCTGACCGGCAAGCTGGAACACCGCTAAGGTGCCGGCCGCGCCCAAGACGAAATACAGGCCGAGCCAGGGATCGGCGGCGCTGGCGACGGCAAGTCCGGCCAAAGCGGTCCCGGCCAAAATAATGGCCGTCAGGGTGCGGCGCTCGGCCCGCCAGGGCGGCGTGGGAAACGGCGCCACAGTATCGCGGAACAAGTTAGCGCCCGGAACCCAACGCGCCCGCGCCAGCGGCCACAGCGAGAAGGCGAAGGCGGTCAAAAATCCGAAGACCGCGGCCATGGCCAAAGCCAAGGGCTGTATGCCCATGTCCACCTCCCAGCCAAACATCTCGCTTAGCAATCCGGCGGCGGCGAAAGGCAGGCTCGCGCCCGCAACCAATCCGATCGCGATACCGAACAGAGCGAGCGACATGATCTGGGCCATATAGACGCGAAAAATAAGCGCGCCCGGCGCGCCCAAGCATTTTAGCGTGGCGATGGTAGCGGCGCGGCCCTCCAGATAGGCATTGACCGCGTTAGCGACCCCCAGACCCCCGACCAGCAAAGCGGTCAATCCAACCAGCGTCAGGTAGAGCGCCAGCCGTTCGACGAAAAGGGTCACGCCGGGCGCCGCTTCATCGGGTCCCCGGATGCGCCAGCCGGCTTCGGGGAAGGCGTCGTTCAGCGCGGCGCGAAAGGCGGCGGTGCCGGCTCCCGCGGGCAGGCGCAGGCGGTAATGGTAGTGGACCAAACTGCCCGGCTGGATCAGACCGGTCTCCAGCAGACTCTCCTGCGTGACCAGGACATGGGGCCCGAAGGAGACGATCCGTGCCGCGCGGTCCGGCTCGAAGGTCAGGGCCGCGCGCAAGACATAGTCGACCTCGCCGATACGCAAGGCATCGCCCACCTCGACACCGAGGCGGCGCATCAAGGCGGGTTCGGCGACCGCGCCCCAAGCGCCGTCGCGCAGGGACAGGGCCGGCTTGAGGTTCTGGACCGGGTCCAGACCGACGGATCCGTACAGCGGATACAACCCATCGAGTCCGCGCAACTCGACCAGGGCGCGCTGGCCTTTGGGCCCGGGCACGCGAGCCATGGCGCGCATGTCGGCCGTGCGCGACACCTCCGCGCGGGCGCGCAGCCACGTGAGCTGCTCCTCGCTGGCGGGGCGTTGCGCCAGCCGCAGATCCATGTCGCCGCCCAGAATACGCCGGCCGTCATCTCGCAAGGCGTCGAGGACACCTCCGGACACGGTCCCGACCACCGCAATGGCGGCGACACCCAAGGCCAGACAAGCCAGGAAGACACCGAAACCTCGCAGTCCGCCGCGCAACTCGCGCCGCGCCAGACGCAACGCCAGGCGCCAATCGGCGCCCTCGGGAGAGGAAACGGCGGGCCCGGCCGTCACTGCGCCGGACGGGCCAGGACAACGGACGCCGCCTGGCCGGCGGCCATGTCGGGCTCGATCGTCCCATCGCGCAGGCTAACCACGCGCTCGCAGCGCGAAGCCAGGTTCGGGTCATGGGTGATCAGCAACAGCGTGCTGCCGTGCCGGGCGCGCAGATCGAACAAGAGGTCGATCACCTGAGCCCCGGTATCGCCGTCCAGGTTTCCGGTCGGTTCGTCCGCCAGAATCAGTTTGGGCGCCGCGGCAACCGCGCGGGCCAAGGCGGTGCGTTGCTGTTCGCCGCCCGAAAGCTGACCGGGATAGTGTTGCAGGCGATGGCCCAGGCCAACCGAGCGCAAGGCGTCCCCGGCCCGGTCGAAGGCATCCTCGCGGCCAGCCAATTCCAGCGGAATGGCCACGTTCTCCAGTGCCGTCATGGTCGGAACCAGATGAAAATCTTGAAACACGATGCCCAGGGTTTCGCGGCGAAAGCGCGCCAAATCGTCCTCGCTCAGACCGGCCAGGTCTTGTCCCCCGACCGCGACGCGGCCGGCGCTGGCACGCTCCAGGCCCGCCACGATCATCATCATTGAGGATTTGCCGGAGCCGGAGGGGCCGACCACGCTGACCGACTGGCCGGCATGGACGCGCAAGCTCAAACCGCGCAGGATATGCACCGGCCCGGCCGAGGAGGGCAAAGTCAAGACGACGTCGGCCAAGTCGATCATCGGCTAGGCTCCATGCGGTTCGATTCCGATTTCATGGGGTGAGAATACTGGACGTGGGGACCTTTGGGATATGGCGCTTAGCCGCCGCCTGTCAATGAGAGCGGCGCGGCCCTTCGTTCGCTTGAATTCTCGGGCCAAGCGCCGTACCTGTGAAGCGATGATATTTCCTGGATCGGACCATCTTAAAATTCTTGGGCTTGCCACCCTCCTTATAGCGGCCACGGTCGTTTCCGGATCTCCAGCGGCAAGCGCGGCGCCGGTCAGGCTGCTCGCCTTCGGCGATAGCCTGACCTACGGTTACGGACTGGATGCCGGTGCCACATTCCCGGAACAACTTGAATCCGCCTTGCGGGCGCGCGGCTTCGACGTGCTGGTTATTAACGGCGGGAATTCCGGCGATACCACGGCGGGCGGGCGCTCGCGCCTGGACTGGGCCCTCGCCGACAAACCCGACGCCGTTCTGGTCGAGCTGGGCGCGAACGACGGTCTGCGCGGGCTCGATCCCGCTCAAACATACGACAATCTCGACGCCATACTAACCCGGCTTGCGGCCGAGAAGCTGCCGGTCTTGCTGGCCGGCATGTTGGCCCCGCGCAACCTGGGGGCGGAATACACCCAGGAATTCGACAGCGTGTTCCCGCGCCTGGCAAAGAAACACGGGACCTTGCTGTATCCGTTTTTTCTCGATGGAATTGCTTTGGACCCAAGCCTGAACCAAGCCGACGGCATCCATCCCAATCCGGCCGGCGTGAAAGTCCTCGTGGAACGCATCACACCGCAAGTCATGGATTTGATCGCCCTGGCGCGCGGCGATGACTGAATCGCGCCTCGCCGAGCCCCGATACCTTAGCGGACTCGGAGTCGGGTCCGATTGGGCCTCCTGCGCCAAGGCTTGCCTAGACGATTTGGGCGAGTTGCCGCCGGGCGCGAACTTGGGGTTCCTGTACGCGACCGATATCCTGGCGGACGACTTGAGCAGCCTGCTGGCTTTCTTGCGTGGCAAAACCGGGGTCAAGGATTGGGTCGGCAGCGTTGGCCTGGGGATCGCGGCGACCGGGGTCGAGATTTACGACCGCCCGGCGGCCGCGGTTCTGATCGCCGCCCTGCCGGAAAAATCTTTTCGGGTTTTCGCGCCCCTGGGCGGCGGCGCGGACGACGGCGGTCTGGCCGCGTTCAAGAACGATCACAACGCCTGGTTGGCCGCGCACGGCCCGGTCTTCGGGGTTGCGCACGGCGATCCCCGCACCCGGGCCTTGGATGAAATTCTAAGCGCGTTCAACTCTGTCACCTCATGCTTCCTGGTCGGCGGGCTCAGCGCCTCACGCGGCGGTCTCCCCCAAATCGCGGGCGCGGTCACCGAAGGCGGCTTATCGGGCGTGCTGTTCGATCCGGGGGTGCGCGCCGTAGTCGGCCTAACCCAGGGCTGTACCCCGATTGGCGAGACACGCACCATCACCGCCACCGAGGGCGATGCCATCGTCGAGCTTGATGGCCGCCCGGCGCTCGAGGTGTTCAAGGAAGATATAGGGGATCTGCTCGCCCATGACCTGCGCCGGGTCGCCGGGTACATCTTCGCCGGATTTCCGATCGCCGGCAGCGACACCGGCGATTACCTGGTACGGAATCTGACCGGCATCGATATGGGGCAAGGTTGGATCCAGGTCGGGGAACCCGTGGAGCCCGGCCGCCGCGTGGTTTTTTGCCGGCGCGACCATGACTCCGCGCGAGCCGATCTTCGCCGCATGCTGAAAGATGTGAAGCGGCGCGCCGGCAAGGGGCCCAAGGCAGCGCTTTATTTCTCTTGCATCGCGCGCGGGCGCAATCTCTTCGGTGAGCGCTCGGAGGAACTCAAACTGGTTCAAAGCGAGTTGGGCGATCTTCCCTTGGCCGGCTTCTTCGCCAACGGCGAGATTTCCAACGACCGCCTATACGGCTACACAGGCGTGTTGGCGGTGTTCAGCTGATCCCATTCCAAGGATCGTTGCCATGCGGTTGTTCGTTGCCATCGCCTTGCCGGAAGAGCTTCGCCAACGCCTGGCGGCGCTGCAACATGGGCTCCCCGGCGCGCGCTGGGTCGCTCCCGAGAACCTGCATCTCACGCTGTGTTTTATCGGTGAGGTGGACCGCCGGCAGGCCCAGGACCTGGATGCCGCGTTAGCGGCCATAAGGGGGCCGCGCTTTTCCCTCTCTCTGGCCGGGCTTGGCTATTTCGGAACCGAAACCAAATTGCGTAGTATTTGGGTCGGAATCGACCCGTGCGAAACGCTCAAACGCCTGCAAGCGAAAGTCGCGCAAGCACCACGGCATGCGGATATTGCCCAAAGTAGTTCAAAATTCCGGCCCCACGTCACCTTGGGCCGCTTCAAGGCCAAAACGGGTGAGCGGCACGCCGATTTCATATCCCGCCATGCCTTATTTCGCGCCGCGCCTTTCGCGGTCGAGGATTTCGTTCTGTTTTCGAGCTTCCTGAGTCAGGGCGGCGCCATCTACCGGGCCGAGGCCCGGTATCCCCTGGTCCGGGACCCGGCCGGGGTCACGGAACCAGGCGGATCGGAGGTTTGAGGTTGCGCGCCGGTAGAAATCGCGCGGCATCATCGTTATATTTCAATTCTCAAAATACTCTCTGGGAGAAAGTCATATGGAAATGGCGACCTTCGCCGCCGGCTGCTTTTGGGGCATCGAGGCGGCTTTCCGGCGTTTGCCCGGGGTGATCGAGACCAGTGTTGGATACACCGGCGGGGACGTCGCGGATCCGGGATACGAACGCGTTTGCGGCGGCGATACCGGTCACGCGGAGGCGGTGCGCGTCTCGTTCGACCCCAGCAAGATCGGATACAAACAGCTGCTCAATATGTTCTGGGCCTCCCATGATCCGACCCAGCTGAACGGCCAGGGGCCGGATATCGGCGCCCAGTACCGCTCGGCGATTTTCACCCACTCGCCGGACCAGGACCGCGAGGCCCGCGCTTCCTTGGCCAAACTGGCCGAAAGCGGCGCGCACAGCGGGCCAATCGTGACCGAAATCATTCCGGCCGGGCCCTACTACCTGGCCGAGGATTTCCATCAGCAGTACATGGAAAAACGGGGCCGAACCGCCCGCCGGGCATTCTAAACAGTGGCAACATCGATGCGCGGCGCCCCGGCATGGGCCACGGCCCAGGCCGTGCGGGCACCGCAGTATTCCCGCAACCAAGCGCACAAGTCTTCCGCCGCCGGCTCCAATTGGTCCACGCCGCCGAGACACTGGACCGTTAGAACCGCGTCGCGCGTCGCCGCGCTGGTCGCGCTGCGCCCGTCCTGATACCAGTTCCAGCGTCGGCAGAGGAGCTTTTCGGCGTCCGCGTAGACGACCTCGCCCGGTTTTGGCGGGTCATCCACCGGCGGCTTTGCGCCCAGCGCGAAAAAGTCGTCGCCAGGCCGCGCGTATCGAAAAGCCAGAGGACCGGCGACCTTGGCCAGATCGTCAGCGCCGATCGGCATCCGGTGGCGCGCGGAAATGGCATTGTAGGAATCGACCAGGGAGTTGATCCGGGGCAGGCTGCGTCCCTGCTGAACCTGCTTCAGTAAGCGCTCGGCCGAGCTGCGGTAACTGGTCTTCTTCACGCCGAAGGCCTTGTAAGCGGCGCGCCAGGCCTGAAGTTCGCCGATTTCCGCCAGGGAGCGCGCGGATACCAGCGCCGCCACTTCGGCCTCGATGGCGGCCACGGCGGATTTGAGAGCCGGGCCCGCATCCGGCCGGATCGTCAAATCGCCCGCCACAGCCACGGCAACCCGGAAATCGGGAAACCGTTCCAGGATCTCGGATATATCTAGACTTAGAATCAAGCGAAACATCCTTCATCGTGGCTGTATCGCATCGGGCGTGACGGCCATCACTTCAGATTGGCGATTTGAACGCTATTTGTGGATAGAGACTAAGGGGCCTAAGCAGCCAAGGCACCGGGCCCCTTCCGCTCTCATTGCTACTCCTGCCTCAAACTGGCCCCGCGCTGTGCGCGGGGCTCATTTTTTGCCCCATCCCCCTAAAGATAATCTCTCTTGAGCGCGGCAAACAGGCTGGAGATTCCTCGTTCGATCAAATCGAGCGCGTATTCAAAGTCCGATTCGCTGCCGTTATAGGGATCGGGAACATCCGCGCCATCCGACGACGCGATGTCCGGCGAGAATGAGAGGAACAAGGCGACCTGGCCCCTGGCCTTGCAAGGGCGCAATTTTTTCAGCTCCTCGATATGGCCGCCGTCCATGCCGATCACCAGGTCGAAATCCGCGAAGTCCGGACGGCTCAGTTTCCGCGCCCTGATTTCGACCATATCGTAGCCGCGCAGGGACGCGGCCCGGACGGCGCGCGGATCGGGCGCCCTGCCGGCATGCCAATCGCCCATCCCCGCGGAATCGCACTCGATCCGGTCACGCAAGCCGGCATCGGTGACGATTTTTCTCATGACCGCTTCCGCGGTCGGCGAGCGGCAAATGTTTCCCGTGCAAACGAAAAGAACGCGCGCCTTCGCCATTGCCGGTTATCCCTCCCCCGCTGGCTGCGCTAGTATCTGCGCGACATGATACGCGCGAACAAGCCCCTGTCCAAGGCCGGCCGGATTGTCATCCTGACCGGCGCCGGAATCTCCAAGGAATCGGGCCTGGAGACCTTTCGCGATCCCGGCGGCATTTGGGCGCGCGTGCGGGTCGAGGACGTGGCGACGCCGGACGCCTTCGCGCGCGACCCGCAGCGTGTGCACGCTTTCTATAACGCCCGCCGACAAGGCCTGCTGTCCGCGAACGTGGCGCCTAACCCGGCTCATGCCGCCTTGGCGCATCTGGAGGCCGAATGGCCCGGAGAGGTCCTGCTGGTCACGCAAAATATCGACGACCTGCACGAACGCGCGGGCGCGCGCAATCTGATCCACATGCACGGTGAAATCTTGACGGCCCTGTGCACGCTGTGCCGTGGCATCAGCCCCTGGCGCCACGACATGGACGCGGCCAGCCAATGCCCGGCTTGCGGCCGCGCGGGGTCCTTGCGCGTCAACGTCGTGTGGTTTGGCGAGATGCCTTACGAGATGGAGAGAATCTACCGTGCGCTCGCGGCCTGCGATCTTTTCCTGTCCATTGGCACTTCGGGCAACGTCTATCCCGCCGCCGGCTTCGTGGAGGAAGTACGCGGCGCGGGCCACGGCCACACGGTCGAGTTGAACCTGGAACCTTCGCAGGGTCATAGCTCATTCGCCGAGCGCGCCTACGGCCGCGCGAGCGAGATCGTCCCGGCCTTCGTCACCCGCTTGTTGGAGGACGGAGGATGAGCGAGGCGAAGCTTGCCGAGACTCTGCGCGCGGCGCGGGCCTGCACTCTGTGCGCGGCCCATTTACCGCTTGGCCCCCGGCCCGTCGTGCGGGCCAAGGCGGCCGCGCGCCTGCTGCTCATCGGTCAAGCGCCGGGCACGCGGGTGCATGAATCCGGCGTGCCGTGGGACGACCGCTCCGGCGATCGCTTGCGCGACTGGCTTGGGATCGATCGCGATAGTTTTTACGACGAAGCGCGGGTCGCCATCGTGCCCATGGGCTTTTGCTATCCCGGCGTCGTCCCGCGCGGCGGCGACAAACCGCCGCGGCCTGAATGCGCGCCGGCTTGGCACCCGCCGATCTTGGCCGCTTTGCCGAACATTGAGCTCACGCTCCTCATCGGCCAGTACGCGCAGAATCACTATCTGGGTAAGGAGCGCAAAAAAACTTTGCGCGAAACGGTGCGCGCTTGGGCCAGCTACGGCCCTGCTACCCTGCCCCTGCCGCACCCAAGCTGGCGCAACACGGGGTGGCTGAAAAAGAACCCCTGGTTCGAATCGGATTTGCTTCCGGTGTTACGCGAGCGTGTGAGCGCACTGCTAAGTCTAGGTCGCGCCTAACGGCGAGAGGCCCCAGGGTTCGCCGCGGCGGCCTGGGCGCGCACACAAGCCCAGAATATGCTTAGCGAAGCCAAGACGCACACGACCGCAAGAACCGTCCAGAGAACGAAATCGTCGGACAAATGGTCGAGAACCTCTCGCAGGGTCACAACCTCCACCCCTGCTTGCGACACCTGCATCACTTCACAGCGGGGCTTTTTGGCGGCCCCATGACAATTACCGTACAGGACCGTGACCATACGCCCTTGCGTCACAGCATCCACAACTTGGTCAAATTTTGGCAAGCCGCTGGAGTAGATGAAAATGTAGGGTACACCGTCAATACGAAAACGCCGCTTGCGAGACGTCACCTTGTACCGGCTGCCGGAGATGTTGAAGTCGCTACGCGCGAACACGACGCGTCCGGATGCCTCCCGCAGGTCATGGCTATCGGTGACGGCATCCTGCGCCCGATAAGCCATGAAACTCGAAAGCACCGCGAACAGAAGAAAGATCAGCGCCGTGCCTCGAATGACGCTCATATCGCCGTGTCTTTCATCTTCCAGGCCCCACATCGCCACAACCGAGCCTCAATTTGAGACACCTTTATTAAGCGTCGGTTGATGCGCCGGCCGCGAGGTGCGGCGGCTAGTGTCACACGCGCCGGGCCGAGCCCCTTTCAGCGGTAAGGCCGCTTCACCTCACGCGATTGTGAGGACGTGCCACGACACGATGGACCTACTCCATCGCCAGCGTGACCCGCTATACTTAGTCCCCAAGGCTGCCACCGAAATTGGGCTCCCAGTCGTCTCCCCAGGCCTCTTTCCACAACCATGGCGCGTCGGAGTTCGACTTGGCCGTTCCGCCCTTCCATAGATCGTAACGTGGGTCGCTATGTGTGTCGAAAAACGCGGTGATCCTTTGTGAAAGTTCGGACGCGATTTCCGCATAACTTGGATCCTTGGCCAGGTTCTTTCTTTCCTTGGGGTCGTTCGACAGGTCGTACATCTCGTCTTTCAGAGGATGCTCCGCGCTGCCCTTAAAGCGCATCATGTACAGCCATCGCGCGGTCCTGATCGCCCGCGTTTCTTCTTGTTCCATGAAGACCGCGTCGCGCCAAGTACAGGGTTTGCCGTTCAGCAAGGGCGCGAAGCTGCGCGAATCCGATCGGCCATTCAGGTTCTTAGCGTCGAGCCCGATGTAGTCGAGGAGTGTGGCGAAGAGATCGAGTTGGCTGGCGAGGTCGCCACGAACCTGAGACGCTTCGATATGCTCATGACGCGCGACAATGAGCGGAATGTTGAAGGCGGCGTGATGCATATTGGACGGCCAGGTCGATTGGCCGTGCCCCCAAAAACCGTTGTGGCCGAGAGAATAGCCGTGGTCCGCCGTGTAGACGACGAGGGTGTCTTGGCTTAGATCGTTGCGGCGAAGCGCGTCATGGATTCGTCCAACGCCGTCGTCGACCATGCTCATCTGCGAGAAATAATTGCGCAGAGTCTCCAGGTCGTTCGGTATTCTCAAGTGATAGGCGTAGTTTTCCTCGCGGGTGTATTCGTGGGTGCGGCGCATAAAGCGGTCGATGGTTTCCTTGCTCAGCCCTTCGCGCGGCACGGAGTGCATCTCGGTTTCGTCATAGAGATGCGCGAAGCGGTTATCGGCCGGCCCCTTAACCGCAGGCCAGTGGCCGTACGGCCCGTTGTAGGGCACGAACAAAAAGAACGGCGCCCCCGCCTTGCGGTCGTAGGCATCGAGGAACTCGACCGATTTCTGGGTGAAGTAATCGACACTGTGGCCTTCGAAAACATACCTTTCATCGCCATCGATGATGGTGGTGTTGTGGAAATCCATCGTGTGTCCGTGCGGAAAGGTGATCCAGTGGTCGAAGCCGTTCTGAGGCTCGAATGGCACACCCAGATGATATTTTCCGATCAAGGCGGTCAGATAGCCATTTTCCTTGAGGACGGTGGGGAAAGACCTGAATTCCCCGATGGCATTCCATTTATCCGGCCAAGAATCCATAACCCCATCGTCGAGCCAGGTATGGATACCATGTTGCGAGGGCATCAATCCTGTCAGCACCGACGCCCGGCAAGGCGAGCACATGGCGTTCACGCAAAACGCGTTGTCGAAGCGTATTCCACCTCCCGCCAAGCGGTCGAGATGCGGGGTATGAATTTCATCGTTGCCATAGCAGCCCAGCAGCTCCGCCGGCTGATTGTCACTCATAAAAATAAGGATGTTCGGATGTTTGGGTTTCAAGACGTGCGCTCCTTCGCTCGAACTTCCTTGGCGCGCCGCACGCGGTAGCTGCAGCGCCGGGCGCCGGTCAAGATGTGATCGATCCGTTCCACCTCCACACCAGGCCCCAGTACTCCACGGAACAACTCAAGCTCCCCCCGGCACAAGCTCCGGCAGGCACGGGCGGCGGCACAGACCGGACAATGATTTTCGATTAGCAAGTATTCACCGCGACCTGCGGTGCGCACTTCGGCCATGTAACCCTCTTCGCTACGAATTTTTGCCAGAGCCTGTAAGCGACGCTTCAGTGATTCTTGCGGCTTGATGCGCGCCCTATAGGCTTCGGCTTGCGCAACCGTGCGTACAGCCAGAAGCTTGTCTAAACCGCGTGTCCCGAACGTAGCCGTCATGGCATCTAACAAACCCAGCGTCAGGTCTGAGTGACCGTCGGGGAAAAAAGGCTCCGCGCTTGGTGTCAGAGCCCAGAGCTTGACCGGGCGGCCAAGCGGGCGCGGCTCTTGCGTCACCGCAACTATGCCCTCGGCTTCCAAAGCATAGAGATGCTGACGCACCGCCATAGCGGTAACTCCTAGATGTTTCGCCAGTGCACCGGCCTCCTGACCCCCTTTGCGTTTTAGACTGTCGAGCAGGGAGCGGCGCGTGTTGCCGGTTTTAGGTTTGTTGATTGTTTCAACCATGGGAGGGATGCTCGCTTAGATAATTTTTGGCCGCAAGGACTTTATAAAGAATTTTCTTTCATAAGTTCTTGGCCGCCATTATGTTTCTAAAGGATATTCTTTATAAACCATGAGGAGCGAGATTAATGCCCAAGGGAATGTCAGACGAGGGCCCCTTCGTTCCTATTGCGGATTTGGAGACTCTGCGCACGCACGGGCGCTTGGTCGTCAAACACGGGCGCAAACAGATCGTTATCTTCTTACGAGGCGAGACCGTGCACGCCTGCAACAACCGGTGCCCACATGAAGGTTTTCCCCTAAGCGAAGGCGTGTTGAGCGAGAGCGATCAGGGCACCTGCCTCCTGACCTGCAACTGGCACAATTGGAAATTCGATTTAGAGAGCGGCGAGACCTTGGTTGGGGGCGACCGCCTGCGTCGCTACCCGGTGCGGGTTGTGGACGGCAAGCTATGGCTGGACCCGAGCGACCCCCCGGCGGCAGAGCGGGCGGTGGCGGCGCTGGCCGCACTTGCAGACTCCTTTCCCGATCACGAAGTCGACCGTATGGCGCGCGAGATTGCCCGCCTGACGCGCGCCGGACGCGATCCCCTGGATGCTATACGCGCCACAATCGGCTGGACTCACGACCACCTCGAATTCGGCACAACACATGCTTATGCCACCAGCGCAGATTGGCTGGCCTTACGCGCCGAGAAGGCGGCCGGTGACCCTGTACTGAGTTTATCCACCCTGGTTGAGGCCGTAGGCCATATGGCCTGGGACAGCCTGCGCCAACCGAGATTCCCCTATCCGCAAGGCCAAGCGGACTACGACCCGGATACCCTGGTATCGGCGATAGAGGCCGAGGATGAGGCGGTGGCCTGCGCCCAAGTCCGTGGCGCCTTGGCTACTGGCTTGAGCTATAGCGATATAGAGGGTGTCTTGGCACGCGCAACTCTGGCGCACTACGCCGACTTTGGTCATTCCGCGATCTACACCCTCAAAACCGGGCAGCTGATCGAATGTCTGGGACCGGAGGTGACAGAACACTTGTTGCTGGCGCTGGTGCGCTCGCTCATTTTTGCCTCCCGCGAAGACTTGATCCCCGAATTCAAAGACTACGCGCGGGTTCTGCGTGCATGGCCGGAAGCGGAAAGATCGCACGATAGGGGCCAGGAGCCCATGCCGGCCGATTTCATTGGTCTAGGTGTTCGTAAAGCTCTGGAACGTTGCCTTGATTTCGCTGGCAATCCTCAAGGACTCTATGACGCCCTGTTGGGGGCCGCCGCTTGGAACTTGCTTCATTTCGACCGGGCTGTTGAGGCGCGTAATGACGGGCCGGTTTCCGAGAATGTCGGCTGGCTTGATTTCACCCACGCCATCACATTTGCAAACGCCGTGCGCCACCTGTGTGGCCGCACACCGGCGCTTTGGCCGCATGGCTTGTTGCAGATGGCCTGCTTCCTTGGGCGCAATGCGGCCTACGTCGATAAGAATCTCGACACCCGGCCGTGGCAAGTCGAGGATCCAGAGGCGTTTTTCGAGGCAACAACTAACCGCCTTTTGGACCACGGGCAGTTCGAATACATCGTGGCCGCGCACCAGCTCAAAACCTTCATGGCGGCGCGCGAAGAATTTCTCGTAGCGCCGCAAATACCGGGGCGCAGCGATCTCCTCGCGGGGGCAAACCGCCTCCTGGCATTCCCGATAAAGCGCCGTTTCGGTTTGCGCACGGCACGGCAATCACTCGACTTCGTGGCCAGGGAAGATTAATTGATGGGCTACAGACCAGTCTGTATAGACAGATCGGTCTAGGCGCTCGCCTCGATGCGATCCATGTCCTCGTCGGACAGGCCGAGATGATGGCCTATTTCGTGGATCAGGACATGGCGCACGACATCGACGAGGTCCTCGCCGGACTCGCACCAGTAATCGAGGATCGGCCGCCGGTAGAGGTGGACCGTATCGATATCCTCAGGCATGTCCTGCGCGCTCTTGCGCGCCAAGTCCACGCCACGGTAGAGGCCGAGCAAGTCGAAGGGTGTTTCGCAGTCCATTTCCTCGAGAGTATCGTCGTCGGGAAAATCCTCGACCTGAACCACGACGTCGCCCAAGTGCTGGCGCAGCTCGTCTGGAATCGTGGCGAAGGCCTCGCGCGCATAGGCCTCCATGTCGGACAAGCCCGGCGGCATGGTAAATCGCCCAACGTCGTGCAGATGCGCCATCGGTCCTCACTAACCGCTCCCGGCACCGCCGGGTGCCGCGATGTTCGCGAATCGGGCGGTACAAAGCCAAGATGGCCCACGCAACCGGCCGCTTCAACGCCTAAGACAAGACAATTCGGCCGGAATCCGAGGTTAAGGCCGCAATTTTCACCTGGAACACGCCGTAACGGTCATTGCATGCGCATGGCGCCGTCCAGGCGGATGACATCGCCGTTGAGCATGCGGTTCTCGACGATGTGCATAATCAGGCCCGCGAACTCCTCCGGCGTGCCAAAGCGATGCGGGAAAGGCACCTGGCCGGCCAAGTTGTCCTGCACCTCTTGCGGCATGTTCAAGAGCAAGGGCGTGCCGATCAGGCCCGGCGCGACGGTCATAACCCGGATCCCGGTCTTGGCGAACTCGCGCGCCGCGGGCAGCATCATGCCGATGATCCCAGCCTTGGAGGCGGCATAGGCCGCCTGGCCGAGCTGGCCCTCGACCGCCGCGACCGAGGAGGTCGAGACCACGACCCCGCGCTCGCCGTCCTCCAACGCCTCCGCCCCGGCCATGTCGGCGGCGGCCAGGCGCAGCAGGTTGAAGCTGCCGATCAGGTTGATGCGGATGACTTGTTCGAAATCGGCCAGCGCCATGGGGCCGTTACGGCCGACGATGCGCTTGGCCGGCGCGATCCCGGCGCAATTGACCAGGATCCGGCACGGCCCATGGGCCTCGCGGGCCTGAGCGACCGCGGCTTCCGCCGCCTCGGCGCTGGCCACGTCGCAAACCAGGCCCAAGCCACCGATTTCCTCGGCGAGCGCGGCCACGGCCTCGGCGTTGATGTCCAGCACGCAAACCTTGGCCCCGGCGCCGGCCAAGGCGCGCGCCGTCGCAGCGCCCAGCCCGGAACCGCCTCCGGTTACGATCGCCCCATGTCCTCGCACATCCATGGCCCTGGTCTCCCTTCGCGGACTTATGAAATCGGCGGGCTCTATAGCAGACCGCCCCGGCGCTGGCGAGGGCGGAATTCCGCCGGTTTACAGGCTACGCCTTTCGCGTTGCGCCCGGCGCCGGATCGTCCCATATCCAAGGCCATGCACGATGGCGACAAGCACGCGGAAACTTCCGAGGCCGCCGGCCAAGCCCTGACACCCTATGACCCCGAGCGCTTCGAGCGCGACCGGGAGGAAGTCGAGGGCGGGTTCTGGCGCAAAGTTCAAAGAGTCGCCAGCCATGTCCCCTTCGTCGAGGACGCGATCGCGGCCTACTATTGCGCCCGCGATCGGGCGACGCCGATTCAGGTCAAGGCCGTGATCATGGGGGCCTTGGCCTACTTCGTGATCCCGCTCGACGTTATTCCCGATTTTCTAACTGGCCTGGGCTTTACCGACGACGCGACCGTCTTCTACATCGCTTACCAGACCATCTCTAAGCACGTCACCGGCGAGCACCGCGAGAAGGCCCGCCAGGCCCTGTCCAAGCTACGCGGCTAATATCTCACGGCCGCGCCTTGGCGGATTCGCCGGCGGCGCGGCTGGCGCGGCGCCGGTCCTCGCGCGCGACGACGGCCTCGCGCCTGGCGATATAGACCGAGGAGGCGGCGATCACTCCGGCCCCGGCCCAGGTCCAGACATCGGCGGTTTCTCCAAACAAAAAGTACGCCAGCAGCGCGACAAAGGGCAGGCGCGCGTAATCGAAGGGAATGATCGCAGAGGCATCGGCCTTGGTATAGGCGCGGGTCAAGGACAGGTGTGCAAGGGTCGCCACGAAGCCCACGCCGACCACGTAGATCCAGACCGAACCGCTGGGCCAGCGCCACACCAATAGCGCCGGCACGATGGAAATGATCGTCAGCACCAGGTTCTGATAGAGCACGATCGCGGCAACGCCCTCGGTATCGGACAAACGCTTAACTAAGGTAATTGAACAGGCCATGAAGGCCGCCGCGATTATGGGCAGGGCCATGAGCGGGGTAAATTCCGTGAACCCCGGGCGCAGAATGACGAGCACCCCCAGGAAGCCGGCGGCGGTCGCGCTCCAGCGCCGGGCGCGCACGATCTCTTTCAGGAACACGGCCGCCGCGACGGTCGCGAACAGCGGCACCGTGAAGTTGAGGGCCACGGCCTCGCTCAAGGGCAGGCGCGCGACCGAGGTGAACCAGCACACCATGGCGACGAAGCCGATAACGCCGCGCCAGATATGAAAATTCAGACGCTCGGTCGCCAAACCCTTGAGGCCGACCCGCAAGAGCCAGGGCATCATGAAGGAGAGGGCGAAGAAATTGCGTAGAAACGCGATTTGCAGGGGCTCAAGCTCCACCGCCGCCAAGCGGATGAGCGCGTTCATCACGGCGAAGCACGCCGAGGCGAAGATCATATAAAGGGCGCCTTGAATCGGCGCCGGGATGCGGTCGAGGCGTGCGGCCATGCCGCTGTCGCTGGTCATGTGTTTAAAACTTACGCCCGCGAGGCGGGCGCGACCAGACGGTATCCGCTCAACCCTGCCATGCGGGAATGTTCACGCATGGGGGTGGAGTGGGCAAGCGCGCTCGGCCATACTCGCGGCCTTGCCAGCTAGGCCTTCGATATTGGGGGTGTTCGGGCGAGACCACGCGACGGAGCCAAGACATGATCACACCATCGACACAGCCCCTATGGCAGCCCTCCCGCGCGCGTATCGCGGAAACCCAATTAACCGCCTTCATGTCCCAGGTGAAGGCCGATTGGGGCACGGACCCTGGCGATTACGACACGCTCTACGACTGGTCTATCGCGGAGATCGAGAAGTTCTGGGAGTCGCTTTGGGACTTCTGCGGCGTGATCGCACAGACGCGCGGCGAGCGGGTTCTGATCGAGGGCGGCAAGATGCCGGGGGCGCGGTTTTTCCCCGACGCGAAATTGAACTTCGCCGAGAATCTCCTGCGCCGCCGCGACGATAGCGACGCCATTGTCTTTTGGGGCGAGGACCAGGTGCGCCGGCGCCTGACCCACCGGGAACTATACGACGGGGTGTCGCGCCTGACTCAAGCCCTGGCGGTGGCGGGCGTTGGCGAGGGCGACCGGGTCGCCGGCTTCATGCCCAACTTGCCCGAAACCGTCATGGCCGCCCTGGCCACCAACGCGCTGGGCGCGATCTGGTCGTCGTGCTCGCCCGATTTCGGCGTCCAAGGCGTGCTCGACCGCTTCGGCCAAATAGAGCCCAAAGTTCTGTTCTGCCCCGACGGCTATTTCTACAACGGCAGGGGCCACGATTCCCTGGCCCGGGTCCGCGAATTCGCGAGCCAGCTGCCCAGCTTGACGCGCATCGTGGTCGTCCCCTACATCGGCGGCACGCCCGATGTGTCCAATATTGAACGCGCCGTCACGCTGGAAAAGTTCATCGCCCCGTATACGGCCGGAGAGATCGCGTTCCAGCGCATCGCCTTCAACGCGCCGCTCTACATCATGTATTCCTCCGGCACCACGGGTAAGCCCAAGTGCATCGTCCATGGCCAGGGCGGCACCTTGCTTCAACACCTAAAGGAACATCGCCTGTTGTGCGATGTGAAACCAGACGACCGCGTGTTCTATTTCACCACCTGCGGCTGGATGATGTGGAACTGGTTGATCACCGCCTTGGCCAGCGAGGCGGCTTTGATGCTTTACGATGGCTCGCCGTTTTATCCCGACGGCAACATCCTGTGGAACTACGCGGCGGAGGAAAACTTCACTTTGTTCGGCACCTCGGCGAAATACATCGACGCGATGAAGAACGCCGAACTCGATATCGCGTCGAGCCACGATCTTCCTGTCCTGCGCACCTTGACATCGACCGGCTCGCCCCTGGTGCCGGAGAGTTTCGATTACGTTTATGAGCATGTGAAGCGGGACCTCTGCCTGTCCTCGATCGCCGGCGGGACGGACATCGTCGCTTGCTTCATGGGCGGCGATCCGATTGGTCCGGTGTGGCGCGGTGAAATCCAAAAGCGATGTCTGGCCATGGCGGTCGAGGTCTTCGACGATCGGGGCAAACCGGTGCGCGGGCAAAAGGGCGAACTGGTTTGCACCCGACCGTTTCCTTCCATGCCGGTTTGCTTTTGGGACGATCCGGGAGATGCGCGCTACCGCGCCGCCTATTTCGATACCTATCCCAATATCTGGCGTCACGGCGACTACGTGGAACTGAGCGAGCATAACGGCATTATCGTATATGGCCGCTCCGACGCGACGCTGAACCCCGGCGGCGTGCGCATAGGAACCGCTGAAATTTACCGTCAGGTCGAAGGCTTGCCGGAAATCGAGGAGGCCATCGTGATCGGCCAGGAATGGGACGGCGATACGCGGGTCGTTCTTTTCGTGCGCATGGCGCCCGGCGCGACCTTGCACGAGGGCTTGATCAAGCACATCAAGACCCGCATTCGCCAGGGTTGCACGCCCCGTCACGTGCCGGCCAAGGTAATTCAGGTTTCCGACATCCCGCGCACGAAAAGCGGCAAGATCGTGGAACTCGCGGTGCGCGACGTGATTCACGGACGGCCGATTAAAAACAAGGAAGCGCTCGCCAATCCGCAAGCGCTGGATCTTTACATGGGATTACCGGAGTTGCGTACATGAACGAGTTGCCCGCCCCCCTGCGCCCCGAGATCGCGAGCCTTGAAACTTCGCGCATTCAGCAAGTTTTCGATCTTGGCTTTGGGCGGAAAGACCTAATCGCGTTGTGGGTCGGCGAGGGAGACCAACCGACGCCGGCCTTCATCTGCGATGCCGCGAGCGACGCCATGAAAGCCGGCAAAACCTTCTATACCCATAAGCACGGCATACCCGAGTTGCGCGAGGCGATCGCCGCATACACGAGCGAGCTTTACGATATCGACTGCGCGGCGGAGCGGGTGTCGCTCACCTGTTCGGGCATGAGCGGCATCATGATGGTCCTGCAAGCCATGGTTGGCGCCGGCGATAACGTGGTCGTGGTGACCCCGGTGTGGCCCAACATCATGTCGGCGATCCAGATCGCCGGCGGGGTGGTCCGCGCGGTCCAACTGGACGGCCTGCCGGACGGCGGTTTCAAACTCGACCTCGACCGCCTGGCCGGAGCGCTCGACGAACGCACGCGCGCGATCTTCATCGCCTCGCCCGGCAATCCCACGGGTTGGATCATGAGCAGGGAGGAACAGCATACGGTCCTCGAGATGTGCCGGGACAAGGGTATCTGGATGATCGCCGACGAGGTCTACGCGCGTTTCATTTTCGACGGCCAGGAAACCGGCCGCAGGGCGGCACCCTCGTTCCTGGAAATCAGCGAACCCGAGGATCCACTGATCGTGGTCAACAGTTTTTCCAAGGCCTGGGCCATGACCGGTTGGCGCATGGGTTGGTTGATCACGCCGCCGTCTTTTATCGAAACCCTCGGCCGCCTGATCGAATTCAACACCTCGGGCGCGCCGCATTTCCAGCAATACGCTTGCCTGACCGCTATTCGCGACGGCGAGGACTACGTGCATGAAACGGTCGAGCGCTGCCGGCGCGGTGGCGAGCTCGTGTTCCAGCGCCTGTCCGCCCTGCCGCGCGTGCGCATCGCCAGGCCCATGGGTGCGTTCTATGCTTTTTTCGGGGTTGAAGGCTTGAGCGACAGCCTCGCCTACGCCAAGCAAATCCTCGAGGAAACCAACATCGGCCTAGCACCGGGCTCGGCCTTCGGACCCGGTGGGGAAGGCCACATGCGGCTGTGCTTCGCGAGCTCCACCGCACGCCTGTCAGAAGCCCTGGATCGTCTGGAGCCGATCCTCTCCAAGCCGCTTTAACCGCACAGTTTAGGAACAGCATCATGTTAGCTACGCAATTTCAAACCTTGGCAGGCTATAACGCCTGGGCGAATCGTACCGTGTACGACGCCGCCGCCCTCTTAAGCGGGGCCGAATGCCGCAAGGATCGCGCCGCCGCCTACTTCGGTTCGATTCTCAAAACCTTGAACCACCTCTTGGTCGTCGATTACCTCTGGTTCCCGCGCCTGAATGGGATAAGCCCCAGCGACCTCAAGCTGGACCAGGTCCTGCACGACGACCTCGTCGAACTGCGCGTGGCCCGCGAGGCGGAGGATGCCCGCATCGTCGCCCAGGTCGACGCCCTAGGAGAGGCGGCGCTGGCCGCCGATTGCGCCTTTCGCGACACCAGGGGCAAGCCCTGGACCATGCCAGTCTGGCAAATCCTGGCGACCGTGTTCAATCATGAGACCCATCATCGCGGTCAGGTTCACGCCCTGCTTAAGGACGCGGGCGCGGAGCCGCCGTCGCTCGACCTGCCGGTTTACTTGCGCTCAATCGGGTAGTGCGCTTACCGGGCGAACCTCTCCAACCGCCGTGCCCGCGCGATTGCGCAGCGTCCGCGCCAAGAGCTTGGCCTCGTCGTCGCTAATCAGGCCCAACCGCTTTAGTAGCTGACCGGCGACCGCCTCCGCGGCGCGGCCCGCGCCATCGTCGACCTTGAGAGCGAAGCCAAGCCCCTCACCCGGCAAGGCGCCGCAATACACACCCTCGGCGCCGGTCTTGATGACGGCGCGGCCCTTGAGAATCTTCATGGCCCGTGTGCAATAGCGATCGCTGCCCGCGACCAGAAAGGGCTCTGCCGCCATGGCACGCACGATGCGCGCGCAAGCCGCCTGTCGCGCCTCCGGCTGATCGCTGGGGTCGGCCAAGCGTGCCATGGCGAGCGCCATGTTGCCGAGCGGTATCGCGATCACCGGAATACCGCAGCCATCTATGCCGCGCGCGGCCCGGGAAAGATCCAGGCCGGTCATGGATTCCAGCACCCCTAGCACGCGCTGCTGCACCGGATGATCGAAGCGGATATAGCCCTTGGCCGCCACGCCCGCATGGCGCGCGAAGGTCAAGAACCCGGTGTGCTTGCCAGAGCAATTGTTGTGCACGGCGCTTGGCTCCGCCCCGCCGCGCAACAAGGAGATCATCGCTGCCTCGTTGGTGGGCAGATGCGCGCCGCATTCCAGATCGGCGGGGGTGCACCCGATTTTTTCCAGCCAGGCGGCGACAGTATCGACATGGCGCGCCTCGCCGCTGTGACTGGCGCAGGCCAAGGCGATCTCGGCATCGGATAGATCGAAAGCCTCGGCCGCGCCGGATTCAATTAGGGGCAAAGCCTGCAAGGGCTTGATCGCGGAGCGGCCGTAAACCGGGGCTTCGTAATCGCCGGCGCTCAGCACCACATGGCCCGCCGCATCGACCACGGCCAGGGACGCCCGGTGCCAGCTTTCCACCCTGCTTCCGCGCGTGACTTCGGCCATAACCGGATTGGAAGCCGCAAGCGGTTTTTCTTCGGCCGCGTCGATATGAACTTGAGTCAAGAAATCGTCTCCAAATCGCCAGCGCGGGCTCTTCATGGAACCCGCGCCACCGCTAACAAGCTTGCACCGCACGGTGGGGCCATGCAAGTTTCCCCGCCATGCGAGGTTTTTTCGCCATTGGGGTCGAAGGCATCAGCAAGCCCATGAATTTGGGCAATCTTATGCGTTCCGCCCATGCTTTCGGCGCGAGCTTTTTCTTCGTCGTCGCACCGGCTGTCTCGACGCGCGAGGCGCGCCATGCGGACACCTCCGACTCGCCCAATCACTTGCCGCTTTATACCTACGACACCGTGGGGGAATTGGTGTTGCCGCGCGGCTGCGCCCTGGTCGGGGTCGAGTTCACGCCCGATGCCATCGATCTGCCAAGCTTTTATCACCCCAGCGCCGCGGCCTATGTCCTGGGGCCGGAACGTGGCTCCTTATCGCCCGCGATGACGGCGCGTTGCGACCATTTCGTCAAGATCCCGACAAAATTCTGTATCAATCTAGGCGTCGCCGGGGCCGTCTTGATGTACGATCGCCAACTCAGCCGAGGCAAATTCGCGCGTCGGCCGGTCAACCCGCGCAGTCCCGCGGATGCCCCGCCCCGGCATGTCCGCGGCCGGCAGATCATCCGCCGCCAGCAAGGGGAGGCTTGACCGGCGGGCGGCGGTTGCCCAGAACAAGACTTTGAATTGAACGATACGTTTCCTGCCCCGGAAGATTAGGGTAACTCAGCAGTTAGCGGGTCCTGAAAACAAAAAGAGATATGTGACGCTCCGGCTGCATACCAAAGCCGCGAGTTTCAATCGCATATCGCTAGAAAGCCGGAGACTTTATCGCCGTGAAATTTGTATTTCGTTTAACCCTTTCACTCACAACCGCGATGGTTTTCGCGGGCTTCCTGGCTTGGAACCAACCCGTCGCCAGCCAAGGCATCCAGCGTTTGGGCGACTTCGAGGATTGGAACGCCTATCAATTCACGGAAAACGGCAACATCGCCTGCTACGTCGCGAGCGAGCCCAAGAAGGCCGAAGGGAAGTACAAAAAACGCGGCGACGCGTTCTCGATCGTCACCCACAGGCCAAGCGAAAGCCGGCGTGACGAAGTCAGCTTTATCGCCGGCTACACCTACAAGAAAGATTCCTCGGTCGAGGTCTCTATCGGGGACGAGGCCTTCAAGCTATTCACTCAGGGCGACGGTGCCTGGGCGCCCGACAAGGAAGCGGACGCGGCGCTGGTCGCGGCCATGATCAAGGGACGCGGCATGGTCGTGAGAGGCGTGTCTTCGCGCGGGACCAAGACCGTCGACAGTTACTCCCTTAACGGCTTCACCAAGGCCTATAAGGCCATCAACAAGGCCTGCGGTCTCTAATTTAGCGCCAGAGATAATCGCCGGAAGAGAAGGCGCGATGAGCCTCCTGAGCTTGCCCGGCCCCTCGCCACGGCTTATCTAATCCCCATGAGCGGAACCGCCCACACCCAGCATTTCGCGCCCCCCGCCCCCTTGGCCGGGGGAGCCAAAAACCTGATCGGCATGTCGCGCGCCGAAATGGAGGACGCCGTGCGCGCCCTGGGCGAGCCGGATTTCCGGGCCCGCCAGTTGTGGCATTGGGTCTATCACCGGGGCGCGACCGGATTCGAGGCCATGACCTCGCTGTCCAAGCCATTCCGCGCCCTGCTGGCGGCGAACTTCACGATCGGCCGGCCTGAGGTCGCCTCGGCGCAGGTTTCCTCGGACGGGACCCGTAAATGGCTCCTGCGCTTTGCCGACGGGCAAGAGGTCGAGACCGTCTTCATCCCCCAGGAAGAGCGTGGCACCTTGTGTATTTCGAGCCAGGTCGGCTGCACCCTGACCTGCCGCTTTTGCCACACCGGCACCCAACGCCTGGTGCGCAACCTTTCAACAGCGGAGATCGTGAGCCAGATCATGCTGGCGCGCGACGAGGTCGGCGAGTGGCCGGCCTCCAGCGCCGACCGCAAGATCACCAATATCGTGCTCATGGGCATGGGCGAACCCTTGTACAACTTCGACAACGTCGCCCAGGCCATGAAGATCGCCATGGACCCGGAGGGCCTGTCCTTCTCCCGGCGCAAGATCACCCTCTCGACCTCCGGCGTCGTGCCCATGATGGCGCGCTGCGGCGCCGAGCTGGGCGTCAACCTGGCGGTGTCGCTGCACGCCGTGCGCGACGAGGTGCGCGACGTCATCGTGCCCTTGAACAAGAAATACCCGATCGCGGCGTTGCTCGATGCCTGCCGCGCCTATCCGGGCACCCACAACGCCCGGCGCATTACCTTCGAGTACGTCATGCTGCGCGGCATC
Organism: Kiloniellaceae bacterium; assembly: GCA_021776175.1. Taxonomy (GTDB): domain Bacteria; phylum Pseudomonadota; class Alphaproteobacteria; order Kiloniellales; family J153; genus JAJFGN01. Next base: position 14,791 of record JAJFGJ010000034.1, on the reverse strand, counting down.
AACGACAGCGCCGAGGACGCGCGCGCCCTAGCCGGTCTGCTCAAGGATATCCCGGCCAAGGTCAACTTGATCCCGTTCAACGCCTGGCCCGGTGTGGCTTACGAATGTTCCAAGGCCACGGACATCGCGGCCTTTTCCGACATATTGGCCGCGGCCGGGGTCTCGGCCCCGATACGCGCGCCGCGCGGACGCGATATCCTGGCCGCCTGCGGCCAGCTAAAAAGCGCCGGCCAGCGCCTAAAGAAGAGCGACCGCGAAGCATCGGCGGCCGAGGTTACGGCTTAACCAAGAACAAAGGGCTTTCCATGAGCGACATAAAAAAGGTCGTGCTGGCCTACTCGGGCGGTCTCGACACCTCGGTCATCCTGAAATGGCTGCAGGAGGCCTATGACTGCGAAGTCGTGACTTTCACCGCCGATTTAGGCCAAGGCGAGGACTTGGAACCGGCCCGGCGTAAAGCCGAGATGGCGGGCGTGAAGCAGATTTTCATCGAAGACATGCGCGAGACCTTCGTGCGCGATTATGTCTTTCCCATGTTCCGCGCCAACGCGCTCTACGAGGGGGTGTATCTGCTCGGCACCTCGATCGCCCGGCCGCTGATCGCCAAGCGCCAGATCGAGATCGCCCGGGAAACCGGCGCCGACGCCGTGTGCCATGGGGCCACGGGCAAGGGCAACGACCAGGTCCGTTTCGAGCTCGGCTACTACGCGCTCAATCCCGGCATCAAGGTGATCGCACCCTGGCGTGAGTGGGATCTGAACAGCCGCACCAAACTGATCGACTTCGCCGAGAAGCATCAGATCCCAATCGCCAAGGACAAGCGCGGCGAGGCGCCGTTCTCGGTCGATGCCAACCTCCTGCACATCTCGGCCGAGGGTAAGGTGCTCGAAGACCCCTGGGTCGCGCCCGGGGAATACGTCTATTCGCGTAGCGTGTCGCCCGAGGCCGCTCCCGACACGCCGACCACGATCGAGGTTTCTTTTGAACGCGGCGATCCGGTCGCCATCGACGGCGAGGCCTTGTCGCCCGCGGACTTGCTGACGCGCTTGAACGAGTTGGGCGGCGCCAACGGCATCGGGCGCCTGGATCTGGTCGAAAACCGTTTTGTCGGCATGAAAAGCCGGGGCATCTACGAAACGCCGGGCGGCACCGTGCTGCTCGCCGCGCACCGGGCCATGGAATCCCTCACCCTTGACCGGGGCGCCGCGCACCTGAAAGACGAGATCATGCCGCGCTACGCGGAGCTGATCTACAACGGCTTCTGGTTCTCGCCCGAGCGCGAAATGCTCCAAGCCCTGATCGACCGCAGTCAGGAGAAAGTGACCGGCACGGTGCGCCTGAAACTCTACAAGGGCAACGTCGTGGTGGAGGGGCGCAAATCGCCGCACTCTCTCTATAGCGAGGCGCACGTGACCTTCGAGGAAGATACGGTCTACGACCAGCGCGACGCGGAAGGATTCATCAAGCTCAATGCCCTGCGCTTGCGCCTGCTGGGGCGGCAACAGGACGGCTGAAAACAGGAACCAATGCAAAGCGATCCGATCATCCGCCTGGCGGTGCGGGCGGACCTTTCCGACATCGTGCGCCTGCTCACCGACGATGACCTTGGCCGGAGCCGCGAGAACTCCGACGGGCCTCTCGCGGATTGCTACACGGTGGCTTTCGCCGCGATTGAGCGCGACCCCAACAACGAATTCGCGGTGATGGAGCAAGACGGGATAATCGTCGGCTGCCTGCAGTTGACCTTCATACCCGGCCTATCGCGCCAGGGCGCCACGCGCGCCCAAATCGAATCCGTGCGCGTGGCCTCGTCCTTGCGCGGCCTGGGCTTAGGGCGGCGGCTCTTCGAATGGGCCATCGCGCGGGCCAGGGAAAAGAACTGCGGACTGGTCCAACTAACCACGGATAAAGCACGCGCCGAGGCGCACCGCTTCTACGAGTCGCTGGGCTTCGCCGCCAGCCACGAAGGCATGAAGCTGGCGCTTCAGTGTAGCACAAATTAAAAACTCAGGTTTTTTCGTTCGGCGATTGCGTCTCAGTTACGAGAGGGTCGAGAGTCCTAGGGTCTCGACCTTCTGCGATTAATTCGCCGATCCAAACTCTGGCTTTCAGCCAGGACGCTTCACTGACAGGCATCATATTCAGTGCTATGCCGTCGCACATGAATACAGCTCGGGCGGACTTAGTATATATCTCTGCAGACGAGAGTTTGTTCTTTTTGCAAAAAGCGATGAGTGATTTCAGTTCTTTGGCGGGCTTTTGAGCAGGTCGGTCTGACCACTTGATTTCACCCACTTGCTCTGGTCTCTGATTTACAAGATTCAATTCAACAAGATCGACCTCTCCACCGACCCATCGTGCGTAATATGTTATCTTCGATAGTATTGATGGTGCGATTTGACAGAAATATGCGGTCTCTGCCATCAGCCCCATTACTTTGCTTTTTGAATTCACGGGGCCGAAAAGTGCGGCACGTATGCATGGGTTGGTTAGATACACCTTGAAGTGAGTTACGCGTTTAAACCGTCTGGCATTTTGATCAACACGGCGTAAGCGATGGATGAGAAATGCTGCTTCGAGGTAATCTAGGTACTTCCGTATTGTATTCTTGGCAACTCCCGAAGCTTGTGCCAACCCCTCGAATGAGACCTCCATACTTGTGTTGTATGCAAGCACCGTAAAAAAGCGCTTTAGTTCCTGCGTATCGGCGATCCCATATAGGCTTGGCAAATCACGCAATAGCACTTTGTCGACAATGTCGTTGGCGACGAACCGATCCATCGATGCGCGCACATCTGGTTTCAGCACAGCCTCTGGGAATGCACCGAAATTGACATAGTCGACAAACGCCTCGTTTAATTGGTCGAGGTCGCACTCCATGGTTGCAAGGTCGATTGCCTTGTCTACTCCTTCCTGTCCGGTGAATCTCAAGAACTCAGCGAAATTCAATGGCGGTAAGAGGAAGTCGGTGAAACGGCCAGCGCCGGATTCGTTACTTTTTACCTTGAGTGCGGCGGCCGCCGAACCAGAGGCGATAAAACGCATGGCCGGAAAAGAATCGACCAGCGACTTCAGATGCCGCTCCCAATCCGGGTGATATTGAATTTCGTCGTAGATCACGAACAGGCGGTCGGCCCGCTCATGGCCGTGCATCTCCATGAACCAACGCAGCAACTGTTCTAGAGAGATACCGGTGTAGGTTGGGGTATCGACCGCGACGTAAAAAATGCGATTGGCCTCGACCCCATCGTCAATGAGTTTCTGGATGGCATGGGTCAGCATGATGGTCTTGCCTACCCTACGCGGTCCCATAAGGACCACGGCACGGTTGACCGCCGTTTGCTCAACCAAGCGCATGAATCCGTCGAAATAGGCTCGCCGGGGCCAGCCTTGGACCTCAGTGTCGATCCCGCCTTTTTCCCACCAGGGGTTATCGAAAGCGAGGCGTTTTTTTATTTCAATATCAGTTATTTGGAGCATGGCTTCACATTAAGATCAATGCTGTAATCTTAATATAGATCCCCACACAACTAAGATCAAGCCTTTGATCTTAGTTGTTGTCTTTGGCTTAACGCATTGGAATTATTATTAATTCCAACCTCTCCGAGGAGTCAACAGCCACGCCTAGCCCGGCACCAGCGTGACTCCCGCGATCCAGGGGTGGGCGAAGAGCAGGGCGGCGTAGAGGGCCAGACCGCCGAGCAGGCGCGGCCAGCCGATGCCCTTCCAATCCAGCGATGTGCGGCGGCTGAGAATCGCGGCGAAGGGGAGGACGCTGGTGGTCATTTTGGTTGGGCCCCAGGCACTGCCCAAAGATTCCTCGCGGCGCAGGTCGATATGGACCATGCCGCCCAGGGAGAGCGCCAGGATGCCGGCCATGAGAATCATGTTGGCGGCATCGCCGCGCACGGCCAGGTGCGACACGGCCCAAAGCGTGAAACCCCAAAGGGCCGGGTGACGGGTAATGCCGATCATGCCGGGGGCGGCGCTGCCGGGCCCTCCGGCGCCGGCGGCCTGGACACCGCCGACGGTCGTCAGACTGCGCGTGGTCGTGCCGCCGACCACCAAGACGCAGGCCAGCGGCATGAGGACGAGCGGGACCAAGCGCAGCGCGGGCGGCGGCGCCCACACCGCCAGGCCCGGCGCGGCGCCATAGGCGGAGAGCATCCAGATAAAGGCGGCCGCCGCCGCGATCGAATACACGGCCAGGAAAAGGCGCTCGCCCAGGACCCGCCGCAAGGGATGGCGCAAGGGGCGGCTGGACAAGATAAAATGCCCGGCCACGAACACGGCCGTCGCGGCGATCAGCGAATCTAGAGTACCGGTCAACATGTGTGGTCGATTATCCTGACTGAGTATAAGCCCGTCCAGTTTTTTGAACGGGATGGGGAGGGGGATTGCATGCTTTGCTTGAGTGCGCGGCCGGGTTTCGTGCTATGACGCCTTCATGACAACAGACGATAACGACGCGCCAATTACCAACGATACGGCCGCCGCGCCGGGGAAGGGCGACCCGGCTGTCGAGGCGATCCTATCGCTCATCGCCGCCTTGCCGCCGGGAAAGTCGATCGCGCCCGAGGCGGTCGCGCGCGCCCTCGCCGAAGCGCGGGCCAAACCTAGCGACCCGCCCGACGCCTGGCGGCGCTATCTCAAGCCGGTCAAGCAGCAGGCCCTGAGCCTGGCGCGCCAGGGCCGGATCGTCATCCTGCGCAAGGGTAAGGCCGCCGATCCCCACGCCCCGATCAAGGGCGTCATCCGCCTCGCCGCGGCGAACGGCGAGGCTTGAGCCATCACACGATCTTGCCGATGTGGCGCAGGTGGCGATAGTCCTCGGCGTAGTCGATGCCATAGCCGACGACGAAGATGTCGGGCACTTCGAAGCCGGTGAAATCGGCGGTGAAGGCGACCTCCCGCCGGCTCGGCTTATCTATCAGAGCGCAGGTCCAGACATCCTCGGCGCCCTGGGCCTGCATAAGCTCGCGCGCATAGACCAGCGTGCGCCCGGTATCCACGATATCGTCAACCAAAAGGACCTTGTGTCCCGCGATACCGGCGGGGGCGGGGGCGGCCAAGCGCACCTCGCCGGCGCTCCGCCGGGCCGTGCCATAACTGCTGAGACGGATGAAGTCGACGCGCGGCCGGCGGTCCAGGGCGTCTAGGTCGCGCACCAGATCGGCCACGAAGACGAAACACCCCTTCAAAATACCAACAATGGTGAAGTCGCCGGGAATGGTCCTGTCGATCTCGCCCGCCAGGGCCCCGACCCGCGCGGCGATCTCCGCCTCGTCGTGCAGGATTTCGACTTTCTCCGCCATGGCGCCCTTGGTCCCATGGGCGGCGACGCGGGCGCAAGGGTCTTTTGGCCGCGGCCCGAAAACCCCATATAGTTTGAATGCCGCGGCCACCAGGGGGACACTCATGAGATCCTTCATCGCCGGCCTGCCCAAGGCCGAACTGCACCTACATATCGAGGGCACTTTCGAGCCCGAGTTGATGTTCGCGATCGCCAAGCGAAATGGGATCGACTTGCCTTACGATTCGGTCGGCGCCTTGAAGGCGGCCTATGATTTTTCCGACCTGCGGGATTTTCTAAACCTCTACTACCAGGGCATGTCGGTCCTGCGGCAAGAACAAGATTTCACCGACCTGACCTGGGCTTATTTGGAACGGGCACGCGCCGATAACGTGCGCCACGCGGAGATCTTTTTCGATCCTCAGGGCCACACTCAGCGCGGTGTTTCCTTCGAAACCGCCCTCGACGGAATCTGGCATGCCCTGGAGAGGGGTGAGCGCGAGCTTGGACTAAGCAGCAAGCTCATCATGTGTTTCTTGCGCGACTTGCCGGAATCCGACGCCGAGCGGACACTCGATCGCGCCCTGGCGCACAAGAACCGCATCGCCGGCGTCGGCCTCGATTCCGCCGAGGTGGGCCATCCGCCGTCGAAGTTCGAACGGGTCTTCGCCCGCGCCCGCGGCGAGGGCTTCCTGTGCGTCGCCCATGCGGGCGAGGAAGGGCCGGCCGATTATGTGCGCGAGGCCTTGGACCTCTTGCGCGTGGCGCGCATCGACCACGGCAACCGGGCCCTGGACGACGAAGGCCTGATCGCGCGCCTGGTGCGCGACCGCGTGCCCCTGACCGTCTGTCCGCTCTCCAACCTGCGCTTGCGCGTGGTCGACGAGGCCAAGGCACACCCCCTGAAGACCATGCTCGACAAGGGCTTGGTGGCGACGGTCAACTCAGACGACCCGGCGTATTTCGGCGGCTACGTCAACGACAACTACATCGCCATGCAGGAAGCCCTGGGCCTTACGCGCGATGAAATAGCCACCCTGGCACGCAACTCTTTCGAGGCCGCATTCCTAAGCCGCACGGAAAAAGACGCGCATCTCGCGCGGCTCGACGGCGCCGTGGCGGCGCTGTAATGGCCGGGCACGGCGTGCGTTTCGACGTCATTATTATTTTGGGTGGACCGGCGGACGCCATGGGGCGGCGCACGGCCCACGGCGTTCGGCTATTCACAGACGGCATGGCCGAGCGAATTCTGCTTAGTGGCGGCGGCGGGCGCCCCCGGCCCGAAGCCGACACGATGCGCGATCTCGCCCTTGCCGCCAAGGTGCCGCGCGCGCGGCTGGTCCTGGAGCGTGATTCGCTTTCGACCCTGGAGAACGCCATACACTCGGCCCGGATCATGCAGGCGGAGGGTTGGCGCACGGCGTTGATCGTGACCGACTCCCTCCACTTGCCGCGCGCGCTCATGGCGTTTCGCGCTGCCGGAATCCGGGCGCGCGGCAGCGCCGCAGCTTGGCCCTGGCGCGAAGCCCGGCTTGGAGACTGGATTAAATACGCCCTCTACGAGTTGCTCGGACTGGGGTGGTATCTGCTTCTTATCCTGGGCGGCCGGCATCGCCGCTTGGCGCAAGCCCTGGCGTCGAAACCTTCGGCCACCCAGGGATCCTAACCCGGAGCGCCCATCCCTGGCGTTTCACAGCGCCGGGGGCTCGATTCCCTCTTGGCGGCAGGCGGCGGTCAGGGTGTTGGCCAACAGGCAGGCGATGGTCATGGGACCCACGCCGCCCGGTACCGGGGTGATCGCGCCGGCGACCGCCATGGCGGCTTGGGTATCGACATCGCCCACGATGCGCGTCTTGCCGCTTTCTCCCCCATCTTCCACCGGGACCCGGTTGATGCCGACATCGATCACGGTGGCGCCGGGTTTGATCCAATCCGCCTTGATCATCCCCGGCCGTCCGACGGCGGCGACCAGAATATCGGCACCGCGCGCCACCGCGGGCAAGTCGCGAGTGCGCGAGTGGGCCACGGTCACCGTGCAGCTTTCCTTTATAAGAAGCTGCGCCATGGGTTTGCCGACGATGTTGGAACGGCCGATCACAACGGCGTTGAGGCCGGACAGGCTGCCGAGGCGGTCCTTCAGCATCATCATGCAGCCAAGCGGCGTGCAAGGCACCAAAGGCGCGCTGGCGCCGGTCCCGCCGGTCGAAAGCCGCCCGACATTCAAGATGTGAAAGCCGTCGACATCCTTATCCGGGTCGATGGCGTCGATCACCGCCTGTTCCGAAATCTGGTCGGGCAGGGGTAACTGAACCAGGATCCCGTTCACGGCGGGGTCGTTGTTTAGCTTTTCGACCAGGGCCAAGAGCTCATCTTGACCGGTCTCGGGCGGCAACTTGTGCTCGAAGGAGCGCATGCCGGCCTCGGCGGTCTGGCGCGCCTTGTTGCGAACGTAAACCTGGCTGGCCGGGTTCTCGCCGACCAGGACCACGGCCAAGCCGGGGATCACATCGTGCTCGGCCTTGAGCCGCGCCGTCTCGCGCCCGATCCGCTCGCGCAATCCGGCCGCGAACGCCTTACCATCGATAATTTTACCCTCGGCCATTCAACTATTTCCTTTTGTCAAAACATCGTCGATTTCTTCTAGGATTTCCCTGGCCGGGCAACTCACAAAACCTTGATCCCGGTCAGCCATTCGCGCAATCGACCCATCAATACCGAGGGATCGCCGGCGACAAACACGGCCTTGTTCCGGCCACTTGCCCCGGCGGCGATTTCGATACTGCCTTTCGGCACCTTCCAGGCCTTGGCCAAGACCTTGATGACGGCGGCATTGGCCTTGCCGCCCTCGGGCGGCGCGGTCACACGAAGTTTTAAAACCGGCGATCCCTCGGCGCCAAGGGCGATTCCATCGATGCCATCGCGGCCAGCGCCCGGTTGAACCCGCAGCGTCACGCGCACACCGCCTGTCGTCGCTTTGAACGGCGGCGGGTCTAGGGGGTCAGTAGCTGGCACGCATCATGGACACATGAATGTTGCCGATCACCATTTGCACGAAGATCAGTAACAGGATCAGTATCACCGGCGAGATATCGATCCCGCCCAAGTTAGGCACCACCCGCCGGATCGGGCGCAGCGCCGGCTCGGTCACGCGCCAAAGGAATTCCCCGACCATGGAAACGAATTGATTGCCCGTATTCACAACGCCGAATTGGACCAGCCAGGAGAGTATCGCCGAGATGATAACCGCCCAAATGTAAAGATCGATGGCGATATTCAGAATGCTTAAAACCGGGCCCAGAATGATCATCGCATAGCCTATTGGAATGAGGTGGAGCGCGGACGGTTGGCGCCCCGTCGAAACGGCGGCTAGCCTAGCGGTGCGGGCTTAGCGAGACAAGCCGCACGGCGCCTATGGGAGGGCCGGGCATGTGGCGCTAATTTGGCCGCCTCGGGCCTCTTCGCGTGTGGGCCAGGCGGCTCTAGACGCGCTTGACACAGGGCGTCGCATATTCTCATTATCCGCCCGCCTGATCGGGCCGCCGCGCGCTATTCATGCCGCGATGGATTTCCGGGTTTTTGGCGACAATGGGGCCGTAGCTCAGATGGGAGAGCGTCGCGTTCGCAATGCGAAGGTCAGGAGTTCGATCCTCCTCGGCTCCACCAAATACCTGGATTAGGGGATTAAACCCTAAGTTTCCTAACATATCAACGCCTTAAGACTCCCTAGCGGTACACATTGGTGATACACAATTGGGAGATGAACAAGGTGGCTGACAAGAGATACCTCATTCAGATAGATGGGTGGTGGCGCTACAATCGCCGCCTGCCGAAGGACCTCGTCGGGTTGATTCAGGATGACCGCAGCACGAAGACAGGGCTGATCCGCTATTCGCTCGACACGACCGATCTTGAGGTCGCCCAAAAGCGCCGGAACTGTGAGAACGTAATCTGGGATGCTATTTTCGAAGTAGCTGAGGAAGGCAGGCCGTTACCGCTCAATAAGAACCAAGCGGTTAGATTGGTCCAAGAATATGTCGAGCGAACGGACAAGGAATGGCAACGCAAGCATTCAGTGGGCGGCCCCCGACGGCATCAATGTGCCAAGGTTGCGGTGTTGAAAAACCGCTACAGAGAAGGCATCCACCCCATCGCTTACAGGAAGGTCAAGGGACCTTCATCTAGCGTCTTGCGCCCAAACAAAATCCCACCAGGATAAGCTGGCGGGATTTTGCAGATACTTGGATGAGTTCGCGGGGCCCAGATCAGACCACACTTCGCCATAACCATAACCAGGATGCGTGAGACTTGATCGAACTCTCCTATTCATCGCATGGAGCTTGGTGTTGCTACACGACCTTCTTTATGTCTTCCAGGAATACGTCGACAGTCTGGCGTAACAATTCCGATTGCTGAGAAAGTTCGTTTGACGCCGTTGCGACCTCGCCTGCCGCATGGCCTGTTTCCCCCGCCCCCTGGGAGACATCGGCAATGTTCGTGGTCACTTCTGCGGTGCCGGCGGAAGCTTGTTCGATATTTCTGGCGATCTCCTGAGTCGCGGCTGATTGCTCTTCCACTGCTGCCGCGACAGCCGAGTTAGCCTGTGAGATACTCCCCACTTTCTCGGAAATGTCCTGGATGCCTGTTACGGTCGTCTTCGTGGCGAGCTGAATTTCCTGAACAAAGTTCTGTATGTCTTCGGTTGCCTTGCTGGTTTGCGCCGCCAGGTTTTTAACCTCTCCGGCGACCACGGCGAACCCCTTTCCTGCCTCGCCGGCCCGCGCTGCCTCAATAGTGGCGTTTAGCGCCAGCAAGTTAGTTTGATTGGCAATCTTCGTGATCAGTTCCACAACGGATTGAATGCTTTCAGAACTCTCTTTCAGCCGGCCCGCCTGATTGGCCACATTGGCCGAAGTATCGGCGGCTTCTTTCGCCACGCTGCTCGCATTGGAAACCTGTTGAGAAATTTCATTAATCGATGCTGTAAGCTCTTCAGAAGCCGCGGAAACAGTCTGCACATTTGTCGAGGCTTCCTCAGCGGCGGCGGCGACCGCGGTGGATTTCTCCGCCGTGCTTTCCGCCACGCTTCCCATGGAATTGGCCGAGGCCTGCAACTCCGTGGATGCGGAAGATACCGTCTCGACCACGTTATAAATTTCCGATTCGAACTTCACCGCCACATTCGAAAAGTCATCGACTTTCTTCTGCATCGCCTGCAGAGCCTTGTTGACGGTAACAGCCGCATTCAGGAATGAGCCTTGCATGCTTACTTCAATAATTTTTCGATAATACTGATTATCGCTGACACGATCCATACAGGCTGCGGACTCGCGAACATAAGAATCGCAGCGATCAACCAGATCATTGATCGTGTGCAGAAGTTCGCCAAGCTCTCCCGACACGGTAATGTTATGTATCCGGGATTCGAAATCTCCCGCAGCCACCTTCTTGATGGCAACCAGAGCATCGCAGATCTGCTGGTCATGGTTCCCTGAAAACATAATCTAAACTCCAAGTGAGAACATGAACTGATTGAAATTGACCTTGCTCTCATTGAGCAAATCCTTGACCGCGCCGAATGCGGCTTCCAAGCCCGCCTTTGGATTGGAATTGGACTTTTCCACATCCAACAATTTCTTATAAAGCGGGACGATGTGTTGAGTGACTACCTGCTTATTGGGAACGCGCCGGTTGGAGTGATATCCAACCGTATTTCCGGACCCGTCGTAACTCGGTGTCACGTGGGCGAATACCCAGTATGAATCGCCATTTCTCGATCGATTGATCACGTAAGCGAATATTTCATTCCCGGATTTAATGGTCTCCCAAAGCAGCTCGAACACACACCGTGGCATCTCAGGGTGCCGGATAATATTGTGTTGCGTCCCGATGCATTCTTTTTCGCTGTATCCAGCGAGCTTTAAGAATGTTCTGTTTCCGTAGGTAAGCTTGCCTGTCAGGTCGGTTTTGCTAACTATGATTTCATCGGTATCGAAAGTTTTCTCGACCCCGGTGAGCATTGGATTCCCATATAGCTCCGCCATTGAAGGGTTCCTTTTCTCATACTCGTTCTGTTGGGATCGCTGCTTTGGCCGCCGGAAACACCGGTGGGATTCTTGCTCTAGGCCAACATCAGCGCCAACGAAATAGTCACAATAATAATGCGGGTGTTATAAATATATTGTGAACACATGTTATCTCGGTAAATTGCCTTCGAAGGCAGTATTGTAATAATACGATAAGTATCAATGCGTTACAGACACCACGCCGCCCCTCTCTTAGAGCCGGGGGCTCAGGTCAGGCCCCTTGGGACAGCGATTCATGAGCCGTCAATCCAGCGGTTACCTATGAACTACTTTTTCTAGGTTTTCTTATCGCTGAGCAGGCAGGTCCCTAGCGCTTGCCTGGCGTGGACATGCGCCGAAGCCGCTTTCTATATCTCGCTGACAAAACGATCTACTTTTTCATTCAACTGTTCCGCCTGTTTCGAGAGCTCGCCGGTGGAATACACCTTAGAGACCTGACCTGTTCTCTGGGGGGACCTCAAAGACCCGCGCGGCAGGGAAACGCACAGTAACCGTTGTTCCGACCCCGACCTCACTTTGTAGATCCAAGGATCCGCCGTGCAATTCAGTGAGCGACTTGGTTAGCGGTAAGCCAAGGCCGGTCCCGTTGTGTTTGCGGCTGAACATGCTGTCGATCTGGCTGAATGGCGCCAGCGCTTTAGGAATGTCTTCGAGCGCAATGCCTATACCCGTGTCTGAAACTTGAAATACAAAACCGTCGTCCGAGTGGGGCCTGGCTCTAATCGTGACCTGGCCGCCAGGCAGCGTGAACTTTATCGCGTTGGACAGGAGGTTGATCAGAATCTGCTTAAGCTTGCGCTCGTCAGCGTACAGAAGTGGGAGGCTGTCCGCGATATCTGCTTTCAGATTCACACCGGTATCCTTGGCACGCCCCTTCACCAAGAGCAGGCATGATCCGGCGGCCTTGGCAACGTTAACGACTTCCTCATGGAGCACGGCCTTGCCCGCCTCGATCTTAGAGAGGTCCAGTATATCGTTTGTGAGCGCGAGCAACTGTTTGCCTGATTGGTGTATAAACATCGCATACTCAAGGTATTTTGGGTTGACGACGGGACCGAATGCTTGGCTGTGAATTATTTCCGAGAAACCGAGGATGGCGTTCAGGGGTGTACGCAGCTCATGGCTCATGTTGGCGAGGAATTGCGACTTGGCGCGATTGGCGAACTCGGCCTGTTTCTTGGCCTCGATGATCTCCGTTTGGATCTGCTTCCAGTCGGTGATGTCACGGGCAATCCCAGTGAACATACGCTGGCCCGCAATACTCGCTTCGGTGACCGTCAGGTCCATGGGAAAGGTGGTCCCATCTTTGCGCAGACCTAGGAGGTTCCGCCGCGCGCCGATAACAGAAGAAGCATCGGTTTTGATATATCTGGCGACATGGACATCGTGATCTTGTGCGAACTCCTCCGGCATCAGGATCTCGACGTTCCGCCCGACCACATCTTCGGCGCGGTAGCCGAATGTTTTTTCGGCGCCAGGGTTGAACGATTGGACGATTCCCTTCTCGTCGATCATGATAACCGCGTCGGCGACGGCCTCGAAGATAGCTCGGAATTTCTGCTCACTACGCTGAACTGCGGATTCGCTCTGGCCGTCGGATTTATACGGTTCGTCTCTATCGCACATTCATCGATACTCGTCATTCCGTTGCTGGCTAATTGGGTGCTATGACTTCCGGTCGCTGAGTTCTTGACCATGGGACCCTTGGCCACCCACCCTTTGTGCACCGCCGCCGACCGTCACATGGCACGGACTTTGATCAGGAAGTTGTCGACATGTGTGCGCATTTTCTCGGACTGTTGGGAGAGTTCCGTGGATGCTTCGAGAACCTCCTGAGACGCGCTTCCGGTCTCGCTGGCGGCTTGGGTGACGCCGGTGATATTGCTGGAAACCTCGTCCGTACCCGCCGCGGCTTGCTGAACGTTCTGGGCGATCTCCTGTGTCGCCGCGCCTTGTTCCTCGACCGCGGACGCGATGGCGGAAGCAATCTCGTTGACAGATTCGATGGTTGAGCTGATTTCCCGGATCGCCCCCACCGCATCGCCCGTCGCACCCTGGATCGCGCTAATTTGGTGCGAAATATCCTCGGTCGCCTTGGCGGTTTGATTGGCCAGGGACTTGACCTCGGAGGCCACGACCGCGAAGCCCTTGCCCGCCTCGCCGGCGCGCGCCGCCTCGATGGTGGCGTTGAGCGCCAGCAGGTTGGTTTGCGCGGCGATGTCCGAGATCAGGTTGACGACTTCGCCGATCTTTTGCGCGGCATCCGATAGTTTTTCGACCTGCACATTGGTCTTGCGCGCCTGCTCGGACGCTTGAGTGGTACTGCGCGAGGACTCAGCAACTTGACGGCTGATTTCCGAGATCGAACTCGACAGCTCTTCCGCCGCGCTGGCCACGGTCTGCACATTGGTGGAGGCTTCTTCGGACGCCGCCGCCACCGCCGTCGCCTGTCGATTGGTTTCCTCGGCCGTCGCCGACATGGCCTGCGCGGTCGATTGCATTTCCGTCGAAGCCGCTGAGACCGCCTCGACGATATTTCCCACGCTGGCTTCGAAGTCGTCGGCCAGGCGAACGTTTTCGGTAACCACACTCCAGGTCAGCATGGGCCCGGTATACTGCCCATCGTGGTCCAGAATTGGGCTGACGAGAAGGTCCAGAGTATCCGAACCGAGCGTGATGCGCCCGTGATGTGGCAGATTGCCGGGGTCGCCCACAATGGCGCGCTGGTGCGACGGGTTCTTGTGGAAGATATCGATGTTTTGGCCCATGAGCTGATCGGCCTTGACCGGCAGGTACTCCTCGAGAGACGCCAGGGTTTCGCGCGAAAACTTGTTGAGATAATTGATCTCCAAGGTCGAAAGATCGCAGGTCATGACGCCGACCGGCATGTTTTCGACCATCTGGCCGAGCTGAAAGGCCTTGGCGACCTCGTCCCGCAGGGCCTTGAGCGAGGTGTACATCTGACCGATCTCGTCTGTCGACTTGGACTCAAGATCGACGTTGGTGTCGCCCTCGCGGATCTGGTCCATGGCCCCCGCTATGGCGCGGATCGGGTGCGCGGCGGCGGTCCCCATGAAAATGCCCAGCAGCAGGATTAGGGCCATGGAGATAGCGATTCCCCCGATCATCAACATCTTGACCCGGTCGACGATGGCGAAACCGTCCGCGGTCGAGGACCGGGCCAAAACCGACCAGCCCATGCCCGGATAGTCATAGGCGCCCGAGCTGTGCGCATATCCGGCGACCTGATCGACGCCCTTGCGGGCATGGCGGGCGACGATCCAGGCGGTCCCGCCCTTGACCGCCGCGACGGCCGCGCCGACGCCCTTCTCGGCCAGATTGAACTTGCCGATGACCGCCATGTCGCGGGTGTAGGTGGTCCAATTCTGGCCCTTGGGATCGTAGTCGACGATGA
>JAJFGJ010000033.1 GCA_021776175.1 Kiloniellaceae bacterium | reverse complement strand
GGCCGTGAACGTCGCACCGCCCGTCGACTCCGCCAATACCTTCGTGATCGCAGCCGTCAGCGTCGTCTTACCGTGGTCAACGTGACCTATCGTGCCAACGTTGCAATGCGGCTTCGTCCGCTCAAATTTTGCCTTTGCCATATCGCCTAGTCCCTATTTCTAACCTGGCCTATCTGCATTTGGCCCGCGACGGCCGCGCGCCCCCGAATTTTACCTACCACCTGGAGCGGGTGGCGGGAATCGAACCCGCGTAGCCAGCTTGGAAGGCTGGAGCTCTACCATTGAGCTACACCCGCGTTACCTCTGAGCTACACCCGCATCACCTCGCCACTTTTCGCCAGCACTCAAGGTCCTGACGGGGGCCTTGGTGGAGGGGGTTGGATTCGAACCAACGTAGGCTAAGCCAACGGGTTTACAGCCCGTCCCCTTTAACCACTCGGGCACCCCTCCCGACCTCGCGCGGCGCGATGCGACGGAGATGCGAAATATGTTGATTTCGTTCGGCCTGTCAACTCTTTAGGAACGGACAGCATCACTCGCAGCCCGGCACCCAGCCTGGCTGAAAGAGATACTTGCGGAACCCACCCGCCTATGAGTGATATTAAAGGACAGTCATGACCAAGCGCAAGCCCCCCAAAGCACCAAATAGAAGCCGCATCTCACCGGCCAGGCCCCGGCCCGGCGGCCCAATTTGGTTGTTTGGCGCTCATGCCGTCCTGGCGGCTCTGGCGAATCCGAGCCGGAAACGCCTCCGCCTATTGCTGACACCGGAGGCGGAGCAACGCCACGGAACGCGACTCCGGCCGCTCCTCGGCGACGCCCAGACCGCCCCCGAAAAGGTCAAGCGCGAACAAATCGAGCAAAAGCTGACCGCCGATTCCGTTCACCAGGGCCTGGCCCTGCTCGCGGAGCCGCTAGAACAGCCGGATTTGGCGGATATCCTGATCCCCGCCACGGCTCGGCCACAGGTTCCAGCGGCGGCGGTCCGGCCCGTCATCCTGGTTCTCGATCAGGTGACGGACCCGCACAACGTCGGCGCCATACTGCGTTCGGCAGCCGCCTTCGGCGTGGCGGCGGTCGTCACCCCCGGGCGCCACGCCGCCCCCGAATCGGGAACCCTGGCCAAGGCGGCATCCGGAGCGCTGGAGATCGTCCCCTATGTCGGCGTCACCAACTTGGTCCGGGCCCTGGAAGAGATGAAGCAAGCCGGGTTTTGGAGCCTGGGCCTGGCCGGCGAGGCGGAACGCACCCTGGCGGACGCCGATCCCGGCGGGCCGCTGGCCCTGGTTCTGGGCGCCGAGGGACCCGGTTTGCGCCGCCTGACCCGCGAACATTGCGACCTGATCGCCCGGCTGCCGACCCGCCCGCCAATCGAATCGCTCAACGTCTCGAACGCCGCCGCGGTCGCGTTGTACGCGATAACATCGCGATAATTCTGCTACTTACAGCATATCCCGCAAGCGAAACCACAGCATAGCCAAGGCCAATGTGGGGGTCCGGAACAGGCGCCCGCCCGGAAACGTCGTATGAGGAAGGCGCGCCAGCAGGTCGAGCCGTCCAGCCTGTCCCGCTATGGCCTCGGCCAGAATCTTGCCCGCGACCCCGGTGAAAGCGACGCCTTGGCCGGAAAAACCCTGGGCGAAATAAATATTGCCGCCAAGCCGGCCCAGATGAGGCGTGCGCTCCATGGTGATGGCCACGAAACCGCCCCAGGTGTAGTCGAACCGCACGTCCGCCAGGCTTGGGAAGACCTGCAGCATCTTGCGCCGCATGGCGTTCGGCAGGTTCGGCGGCATCAGGGCCGAATAACTGACCCGGCCGCCGAACAGCAGGCGGCGGTCCCGCGACAGGCGGAAATAATTCAGCACGAAATTGCAGTCGGCCACGGCAATATCGTTCTTTATCAGTGATTCGGCACGATTCTCCTCGAGCGGCTCGGTCGCCGCGATGTAGGTCCCCACGGGCATGATCTTGGACTGCACCTCCGGCTCCAGCCGGTCCAAATAGGCGTTCCCGGCTAGAACCAGGAAATCGGCGCTCACCTGCCCGCGCGGCGTCCGAACGCGGACCTTGACCCCCTTCTCGATCGCCAAGGCCGCGGTGCCCTCGAATATCCGGACCCCGGCGGCAACCGCCGCCCGCGCCAGGCCAAGACAATAATTGAGCGGATGCAAATGCCCCGCGCCGCTGTCGTAGAGACCGCCCAGGTAGGCCGGAGTCTCGATAAATTCCCCCACCTCCTGGGGGTTTTCGACCAGCCGCGTATGCGGGTAGCCGTAATCGCGCGCCAGGGATTCGCGATCCGCCCGCAAATCGTTCAGCTGCCGCCGCTTGCCCGCGCCGTGAAAATAACCCCAGGTCAGGTCGCAATCGATCCCGTGCCGAGCGACCCGCTCGCGAATGATCGCCTTGCCTTCCTCGCTTAGCTCGAAAAGCTTGCGCGCGTCGTCGCGGCCGAGCCAGGTCTCGATCTTTTCGTTCCCCGAGGAGTAACCGGTACAGATTTGACCGCCGTTGCGGCCCGAGGCGCCCCACCCAACTCTCCGGGCTTCGAGAACCACGACGCTAAAACCCCGCTCGGCCAAATTGAGCGCGGCCGACAAGCCGGTATAGCCCCCTCCGATCACACAGACCTGAGCGCCGGTATCGCCGTCCAGCCCAGGATAATCGGGATGATCGTTCGCGCTCGCGGCGTAATAGGAATCTTCGTGTGCCTCACTCGCCATAGACAAGAGCTAGCAGATCGATCCCCACCCCTTCAATCCCGCTCGGGAAAGGGGCGGTGCCTTGTCTGAGCGCCATGGCCCATGCTAGAGCGGGTTGGCGGCCCGAGCGGTAAACGGCAAATGGGTTTCCAATGGGTTCGATCGAAGAATTCCTCAAAGAAAACAAGATCGACGAGGTAGAGATTCTGGTCCCGGACATGGCCGGCATCGCGCGCGGCAAGATCTTGCCGGCGCAGCGCTTTCTGGAGGGCATGGCGCGCAAGAATTTACGCATCCCCGAGGGCGTGTTCGTCCAGACGGTCACCGGCGACTATCCCGACGAGGGTGTGGTCACCAGCCCCGCCGTCCAGGATGTCTACCTGGTCCCCGACGAAAGGACGATTCGCTTCGTCCCCTGGTACCCGGAGCCGACCGCGCAAATCATCTGCGACGCCTATCATTTCGATGGCAAGCCGGTCGAGATTTCGGCCCGCAACGTCCTCACGCAAGTCATCGCCCTGTTCGAGAAACGCGGATGGCGCCCGGAAGTCGCGCCCGAGCTGGAATTTTACCTGGTCGACGTGAATAGCGACCCGGACTCCCCCCTGATCCCGCCGGTTGGACGCTCCGGCCGCCGCGAGACCTCGCGCCAGGCCTATGGCGTGGATGCGGTCAACGAATTCGACCCGCTGTTCGAGGACGTTTACGATTTCTGCGAGGCCCAGAACATCAACATCGACACCCTGACCCACGAAGCCGGGGCGGCGCAGATGGAGATGAACTTCAACCATGGCCACCCCTTGGACCTGGCCGATCAAGCCTTCCTTTTCAAGCGCACGGTTCGCGAGGCGGGCTTGCGCCACAAGGTCTACGCCACCTTCATGGCCAAGCCCATGCAGGGCCAGCCGGGCAGTTCCATGCACCTTCATCAAAGCATGCTCGACGCCAAGACCGGCCGGAATCTGTTCGCGAACAAGAACGGCAAGGATTCAAAGCTGTTCCATCACCATATCGGGGGCCTGCAAAAGCACCTGGCCGCGGTCATGCCCCTGATCGCGCCGAACGTGAATTCCTATCGCCGCCTGATTCGCGATTCGGACGCCCCGATCAACACCCATTGGGGCTATGACAACCGCACGGTCGGCTTGCGCGTGCCCCATTGCGAGCCCCAATCGCGGCGGGTCGAAAACCGCTTGGCCGGCGCCGACGCCAACCCCTATCTGGCCCTGGCCGCCTCGCTCGCCTGCGGCTACCTGGGCATGGTCGAAAAGCTGGACCCCCGCGCCCCGGTCGAGGGCAGCGCCTACCGGCTGGCCCATACCTTGCCGCGCACGCTTTACGATGCCCTGCACAGGTTCAACGCCAGCCGTCCGATCAAGGATGTGCTGGGCGAAAAGTTCGTACAGGCGGTAAGCCTGGTGAAGGAGACCGAACTAGACGCCTACCAGCAGGTGATCTCGTCCTGGGAGCGCGAGCACCTTTTGCTCAATGTATGACGAAGCGTTAACCTAACCGCCGCCATGCTTGGTGCGATGGTTTTAGATCGCCATTTGAGTTAGGCTGGCCTGCTATGACCGCTACGAATTACGGCGAACCCCGGCAAACGGCATATGCCGAGTTGATGGTTCTCTGCGCACGGATCGGCTTCAACCCCTAGGGGCTGGGCACGGTGGGCTAGCGCGCCCGCGTTTTCCCTGAACGCCGATCACCGCAAGGAAACCCAGTCATGAACAGCACCCCAATTCGCAATACCACCGCCCACTGGCGGCAAGTCGATGCCGCGCACCATCTGCACCCCTTCACCGATCATCGAGAACTGGCCGCGGCCGGCGGGTCGCGCGTCATCACCTCCGCGCGGGGCGTTACCCTGACCGATTCGGAAGGCCAAAACCTGATCGACGGCATGGCCGGGCTTTGGTGCGTCAATGTCGGATACGGCCGCGAGGAACTGGCCAAGGTGGCCTATGAGCAGATGCTGGAGCTGCCGTACTACAACACCTTCTTCGGGACCGCGACGCCGAGTTCGATCGAACTGTCCGAACGCCTGGCGGAGCTCACGCCCAAGGGCTTGAGCCGGGTCTTCTACGGCGTCTCGGGCTCCGATGCGAACGACACCATCGTGCGCGCCGTGCGCCATTTCTGGAATCTGGAGGGCAAGCCGGGCAAAAAAACCTTCATCAGCCGGGAATACGCCTACCACGGCAGCACCATGGCGGCGGTCAGCCTGTGCGGCATGAGCGCCATGCACGGCCAGGCCGATCTGCCGCTGCCGGGATTCGAACACATCATGCCGCCCTATTGGTACGACTACGGCGGCGATCAAACGCCCGAGGACTTTGGCATCGAGGCGGCACAGGCGCTCGAGGACAAGATCCTCGAACTCGGTGCCGACAATGTCGCGGCCTTCATCGGCGAGCCGATTCAAGGCGCCGGCGCGGTCATCGTCCCGCCGGAGACCTACTGGCCCGAAATTCAAAGGATCTGCCGCAAGCACGATATCCTGCTGATCGCCGACGAGGTGATTTGCGGCTTCGGCCGCACCGGAGAGTGGTTCGGCAGCGGCTATTACGGGATCGAGCCGGATTTCATGACTCTGGCCAAGGGGATCACCTCGGGCTATCTGCCGTTGTCGGCGGTCATGGTCGGCGACCGGGTCGCCAAAACGCTCCACGACAAGGGCGGTGAGTTTTATCACGGCTATACCTATTCGGGGCATCCCGTGTGCTGCGCCGTCGCGCTCAAGAATATCGAGATCATGGAACGCGAGAACCTGGTCGAACGCACCCGCGAGGAGACCGGCCCCCACCTCGCGGCGCTGCTGGACGGCTTGCGCGACCACCCCCTCGTCGGCGAGGTCCGCTCGCTCGGCCTGCTCGGCGCGGTCGAGATGGTCAAGGACAAGGCCACGCGCACCCACTTCGACAAGCCGGGCAAGGCCGGCACGATCTGCCGCGACCATTGTTTCGCGAATGGCGGGGTCATGCGCGCCGTTAGGGATTGCATGGTGCTTTCCCCGCCCCTCACCATCTCCAAACAGGAACTCGACACGCTGATCGGCATCCTGCGCAAGTCGCTCGATCGAACCGCCGAGGACCTGGGCGTCATTTAACCGGAGCCCGCGCCATGAGCGAAGTCACCGTCGCCGCCACGCAGATGGCCTGCACCTGGGACCGCGCCGCCAACGTGGCGCGGGCCGAATCCCTGGTGCGCGAGGCGGCGGGTCGAGGCGCGCGAATGGTTTTGATCCAGGAGCTTTTCGAGACTCCGTACTTCTGCAAGGACCAGAAGAAGGAGCACTTCGCCCTAGCCCATGAGGTCCAGGACCATCCTGTCATCGCGCGTCTGAGCGCCCTTGCCGCCGAGTTGAAGGTGGTTCTGCCGGTGAGCTTTTTCGAACGGGCCAACAATGCCTACTACAACTCGCTCGTGGTCCTCGACGCCGACGGGGCCAACCTCGGCCTCTACCGCAAGAGCCATATTCCCGACGGTCCCGGTTATCAGGAAAAGTTCTACTTCAATCCTGGCGACACCGGATTCAAGGTTTTCCGCACCCGCTATGGCGCCATCGGCGCCGCCATCTGCTGGGATCAGTGGTTCCCGGAGGCCGCCCGCGCCATGGCCCTGCAAGGCGCCGAGATTTTGTTCTACCCGACCGCGATCGGCAGCGAACCGCAGGACGCCACGATCGATAGCAAGGACCACTGGCAGCGCACCATGCAAGGCCATGCCGCCGCCAACCTCATGCCCCTGGTCGCCAGCAACCGGATCGGCCAAGAAGAGGGCGAGAGCTGCGCCCTAACCTTCCACGGTTCCTCCTTCATCGCCGACCCGGCCGGGGCCAAGGTCGCCGAGGCCCCGCGCGATGCCCAGGCGGTCATAACCGCCAGCTTCGATCTTGAAGAAATCCGCGCGGCCCGCGCCGCCTGGGGCCTATTCCGCGACCGCCGCCCAGATCTCTATGGTCCGGTCGCGACCCTGGATGGGAAACTTCCTAGCTGAACGCGAACGGCAGCGAAACTTTCTCTCAATCCAGAATCAAATGCACCAGTTCGGCACCGGCGAAGGCGGCGCTGACGTGAAAGCCGAGGATCGGGACCCAAATCGGCAGGTCGGGCGCCCCGGGAGCCGCAGGCCGATGCCGTTTGATGCGCCACAGCGCCAGGTTCACCAGCGCGAAGATAATCAAGACAATAAACGAGGTCGCCTGCGCCAAGGGCGCGGTGCGAAAAGCCAAGGCCAGTATCAGGACGGCGCCGGTCACCGTGATCGTGGAGAGGATCGGGGTGCGTGTCCGGGCATGAACCCGTCCGAACGCAGCCGGCAACTGACCCTGGCCGGCCAGGCCGTAGAGGACCCGCGTGGCCATGACGATCTGGATCAGCGCCCCGTTTACCGTGGCCATGACCGCGACAAGGCTGATCGGCACGGGAGACCAACCGGTCGAGCGCTCGAATACCAGTGCCAGGGGAGCTTTACTGGCGGCCAGCTCGGCCACGGGCACGCTGCGCACCGCGACCAGCGCGACAACCACGTAAAGCACCAGGGTCACACTTAGGGTGATGACGATGGCGCGCGGCATAACGCGGGTAACATCCTTCACCTCCTCCGCCACGTTGACCATGTCCTCGAAGCCGACGAAGGCGAAGAAGGCCAGGAAGCTGCCCACGAAGATACCGCTCCAGGCGGCCAACTCGAAGGGCGGTACGAGATCGCCGAAGCTGGGCGGTGGATCGAATAATCCGCCCTGCCCAGCCCAGATAACCAGGATCAAACCGCCGGCCTCGACCAGGGTCAAGAACGCCGCCACGTTGACGGATTGTCCGATACCCCAGGCGGCAAGCGCGCCGAGCGTCAAGACGACCCCAATCACGCTCACGGACCGCGGCGCCCCCGTCAGTTCCATGAAATACCCGGTAAAACCGTTCAGCACGGCGGCTGCGGACACCACGCCCGAGGCGATTACCATCATACCGACGATCAACGCCAAGCTGGCCGAATCCAATCCCTCGCGCACATAGCGCGCCTCGCCCGCGCTGGTTGGAAAGCGGGCGCCAAGCTCCGCGAAGCTTAGGCCCGACAAACCAGCCAGAAGAGCGGCAACCAGGAACGACACCGGCGCATAGGCCCCGGCGGTCGCCGCCACCTCGCCGATTAGAGCATAAATCCCGGCACCAATCGTCGTGCCCAGGCCATAGAGCACCAGAATCGGTAACGACAGAACCCGATTCAAGCGCGGTTCCTTGGCCATGGCGGTCACTTCCCCTCACGTTCACGGCGGTTCGGCCTGGCAAGCAAGATTGGGCCACCGCGCCAATCATGGCCATGAGATGTATCAAGGCCAAAACCACCGCTTGCATATTATGTTAACGGCGAACATGTGACACTTGATGGGTTTAACGGCATCCAGGAGATCGGCATGAAGAAGGTAACGACGTGGGTGTTGGTGGCGGATGGTTCCCGGGCGCGGATTATTCGAAATCAGGGCCCCGGAAACGGGATCGAGCGCGAAATCGTCAAGGAATTCGAGGGCAGTACGGCGCTAAGCCGCGATATCGCCTCGGATCGGCCGGGCCGGACCTTCGATACCGCCGGCCCCGGACGCCACGCCATGGCCCAAGCGAGCGACCCCCACGAACACGAACAGATCAATTTCCTGCGAGAGGTTATTGCCTATATCGAAAAAGCCAGCGAAAAAAAGTCCTTCGACCGCCTGGTCATCGTGGCCCCGCCCACGGCCTTGGGCACGTTGCGCGCCCGGATATCCGGGCCGCTCGCCGCCAAGATCACGGGCGAACTCAATAAAGACCTGACCAAGGTGCCGGTCCACGATATTGCCAAGCACCTGGTCGGCGTCATGGCGCTGTGAGCGTCTAGGAAAGATCCGGTGCCGGATGAAAGATCCGAACTCCCGCCTTCCGACTGACAAAGGTCGAGTCATGCAGGTTCCGAAATTCCGCCATATTCCGCTGCTCCTGGGGCTGGCGCTCCTGGCCTTGGCCCTGGAAACGCCCGCCGCGCGCGCCGACTGCGTGGACCAGCCGAAGCCGGGTGTCGACTGGACCAAGTGCGAGAAAGAGCGCCTGATTCTGCGTGGGGCCGATCTGAGCGGCGCCATCCTGAAATGGACCGATTTGAGCGGTAGCGACCTTAGGGGCGCGAACCTGGCCGGAGCGACCCTTATCCGGGCGAACCTCAGGGCCGCCTATCTGAGCGGCGCGAACCTTTCGGGCGCCGACATGACCAAGGCTCTGGGAGACCGCACCGACTTCGAAACCGCTAATTTAACCGGCGTCAAGCTCGGCAAGGCGGAACTGTCGCGGGCAAATCTAGCCGGCGCGAACCTTTCGGGCGCCGACATGACCAAGGCCGAACTCGGCCGCGCCGTGTTTAGGGGGGCGAACCTGGACGGGGTCAGTTTGCGCCATGCCTATATCGCACGCGTCGTTTTCAACGGCGCGAATCTGGCCGGGGTGAAGTTTGACGGCGCCTACATGCTGCGAACCCACTTCGAGGGCACCGATCTTTCGCGGACCCAAGGCCTGACCCAACTGCAGATCGAAATCGCCTGCGGCGACGACAAGACCAAGCTTCCGAGCCACCTTCAAAGACCCGCCGCCTGGCCCTGCGAAGAGGATGAGTAACGATATCTGGTGCCGGGTGAGAGATTCGAACTCCCGACCTTCGGTTTACAAAACCGCTGCACTACCACTGTGCTAACCCGGCGGTCCAGACGGGCGCACCCTATCAGAGGCGCGCGGGAATCCTAGGGCAAACGCAATATCGCCACAGCCCCAGCGTTGATCCAAGCCTTCCCTCACCCGCTCAGGTAAAGGCGTCGGGCATGGAGTCCTTCTTGTTCCGGATGTAGGCCTGCAAGGCCTCGTCGATGCCGGGATCGAGCGCTGGAGCTTCGTAGCTGGCCAGGATCTTCTTCCACAAAGTGTTGGCGCGGCGGCTGGTGTCCTGGCCGCCTTCGGCTTCCCACTGCTCGAAGCTGTTGTTGTCGGCGACGTTGGAGCGGAAAAAGGCGGTTTCGAAGTTGGCTTGGGTATGGGCGCAGCCGAGAAAATGACTGCCCGGCCCGACCTCGCGTATGGCATCCAGAGCCTGGCCGTTATCACTCAGATCGTAGCCCTCGCAGAGTTTCTGCATCATGCCGAGTTGATCGGCGTCCATGACCAGCTTCTCGTAGGACGAGGCCAGCCCGCCCTCCAGCCAGCCGGCGGCGTGGAGTACGAAATTGACGCCGCCCAACACCGTCGGCAACAAGGTCTGCGCACTTTCGAAGGCCGCCTGGGCATCGGCCGCCTTGGACCCGCAAAGCGACCCGCCGGAGCGGAAGGGCACGCCGAGCCTGCGCGCCAGGGCCGCCGCGCCGTACAACACCAGCGCCGGTTCCGGGGTGCCGAAAGTCGGGGCGCCGGACTGCATGGAGATGGAAGAGGCAAAACAACCGAACACGGCGGGCGCGCCGGGCCGCACGATCTGGGTAAAGGCCAGCCCGGCCATGGCCTCGGCCAGGGTTTGGGCCAAGGTGCCGGCCGGCGTGACCGGCGACATGGCCCCCGCCAGGATGAAGGGGGTCACGATACAGGCCTGATTGTGGCGGGCGTAGACCTTGAGCGCGCCCAACATGGTCTCATCGAAGGTCATGGGCGAATTGGCGTTGATCAAATTGATCATCACCGTGTTGTTCTCGACGAAGTCGTCGCCGAAGACCAGCTTGGCCAGGGCCACGCTGTCCTCCGCCCGCTCGGGCGCCGTGACCGAGCCCATGAAGGGCTTATCGGAATAGCGGATATGGCTATAAACCATGTCGAGATGACGCTTGTTGACCGGGACATCGACCGGTTCGCACACCGTGCCGCCAGAATGATGCAGGGCCGGCAGGGAGTAGGTCAGCTTGACGAAATTCCGGAAATCCTCAATCGTCGCGTAGCGTCGGCCCTGGTCCAGATCGCTCACGAAAGGCGGGCCGTAAACCGGCGCGAAGACCAGATTATCGCTGCCGATCTGGACGCTGCGCTCGGGGTTGCGGGCGTGTTGGGTAAACTCGCTGGGCACGGTCTCGATCAATTTACGGCACAAACCGCGCGGAAAGCGGACCCGCTCGCCCTTGACGTCGGCGCCCGCGTCCCGCCACAGCGCCAGCGCCTCCGTGTCGTCGCTAAACTCAATCCCGATTTCTTCTAGAATCGTATCGGCGTTGCGCTCGATTAGCTCGAGCCCCTCTTCATTCAAAACCTCATAAACCGGGATCTTGCGGGTGATGTAGCGTAGCGCCGTAATGCCGCCGCCGCTCCGCGCCGCGCGCCGGGCCTCCGCCCCGCCTCCCCCGCGCCGGCCGCGCCGGGTTCCGGCACCCGAATCGGCCTCTGCCTTGGCGTCCGGCGCCGTATCTTTCATCTCAGCACTCCATGCGGGTCCTTTAACAAACCTCAGTATTCGGTCCGCCGCCGCCCCTACTCTTTCGTTCCCGCGACAGTGACTCGCTGATAAGCGGCGCGCGCGGGGTGCCGCTACTTAGTATTCTGCCAGTGCGCCAGGACGGCATGCGCCTTGGTTCCGGCCCGCGCGGCGTAATCCGCGGCCGTTTCCGTGGGCGCCGCCAGTTCGATCACGTAGCCATTCGGGTCCCTGAAATAGATCGAGCGGATAAAGCCGTGGTCGGAGATACCGCGTGTTTCCATGCCCTCGGCCTTGCCCTTTTCGAGCATATGGCGAAGCGTCTCCATATCGACCTCAAGCGCGATATGCAGGTCGTAGTCGTGCTGATCCTTGAACTCGAACGGCATGTCCGGGACCTCGAAAAAAGCCAGGAACGACCCGTCGCCCAGGCGATAGAAACTGTGCAGCGCGGCGGTCTGGCGGCCGGTTTTGGTTTCCCCGATCTCGAAAGCATCGGCCAGCGGCAAGCCGAGGAAATCCTCGTAGAAACGGCGCGTCTGTTCCGAGTCCCGGCAACGATAGGCGTTGTGGTGCAGCCCCTTGATCATCGGCCCTATCCCTTATTCTCTGTGCGGTAGGGGTCATCTTGGACCGCACGGGGATATTTGCAATCCATAGCCGTAAACCCTTTTCCATGCCCTGACCCCTTTCCCGTGCCCTGGTGTCGGAATCGCGCTCGCCCGCGTCGCAATCCGCCTGGAAGCCCTATATCCTATCGGCCAATTTCGGAGTAATACCAAGGATTGCAGGGTTAAGGAGACGCAAGAATGAAAACGCACGCGCGCGTGGTGGTAATCGGGGGTGGCGTGGTCGGGGTGGGCACCCTGTACCACCTGGCCAAGAAGGGCTGGAGCGACGTTGTCCTCCTGGAGCGCACCGAGCTGACGGCCGGGTCGACCTGGCATGCTGCCGGCCTTCTGCCGCTGTTCAACATGAGCTATAGCGTCGGCCAGATCCATAAGTACTCGGTCAAGCTCTACAAGACCCTGGAGGAAGAAACCGGCCAGCCGGTCGGCTTCAACGTGTGCGGCAACCTGCGCCTGGCGACCAACCGCGCGCGCATGGACGAATACCGCCACTATGCCGGAACCGCGCGCACAATCGGCGTCAACGTGGAGTTCCTGACCCCCAAGGATATCAAGGACCTGGTGCCCTTCTGCGAGACTGGCGATCTGGTCGGCGCGATCCTGCACCCCGATGACGGCTATATTCAGTCGGCCGACGTGACCATGGCCATGGCCAAGGGGGCGCGCGACATGGGCGCGACGATCTATCAGCACACTCCGGTCACCGGGATCGAACGGACGCCGGGCGGCGAATGGCTGGTCAAGACCGATAAAGGCGACATTACCTGCGAACATGTGGTGTCGGCGACCGGCAACTATGCGCGCCAGACCGGGCGCATGGTCGGCCTCGACATTCCGGCGATCCCGGTCGAGCATCAATACATCGTTACCGAGCCGCATCCCTTGCTGCAGGAGCGCAGGAAAAACGGCGAGCGTGAGATGCCGGTCTTACGCGAATCCGACGCCTCCTACTATCTGCGCGAGGAACGTCAGGGCCTGATCCTCGGCCCCTACGAAAAGGGCGCCCCGGCGTGTTTCGTCGACGGCGTGCCGCCGACCTTCGAAAAGGACCTCTTCCCCGGCGATCTGGAGCGCCTGGAACCGCACATCGAGGCCGCCATCGCCCGCGTGCCGCTCTTCGCCGAAGTTGGCGTCAAGGAGGTCATCAACGGCCCCATCTCCTATACCCCCGACGGCAGCCCGCTGATCGGTCCAGCCTGGGGCCTGCCCAATTTCTGGATCAACGAGGGTCACAGTTTCGGCGTGACCGCGGCCGGCGGCGCCGGCTGGCAGCTCGCCGAATGGATCGTCGAGGGTCAACCCAGCATCGACATGCTGGGCGTCGATCCGCGCCGCTACGGCGACTATGCCGGCAAGGCCTACCTCAAGACCAAGAACGAGGAAGCCTACGAAAACGTCTTCGTCATTCACTACCACGACGAGGAACGCGCGGCCGCGCGGCCGCTCAAAACCGCGCCCTGCTACGACCGCATGAAGGACCTGGGCGCCGTGTTCGGACAGCTATACGGCTGGGAGCGGCCCAACTGGTTCGCGCCCGAGGGCGTGGCGGCGAAAGACGACTGGTCGTTCCGGCGCACCAACTACTTCGAGCATGTGGGTAACGAATGCAAAAACGTGGCCGAGAACGTCGGCCTGCTCGACATGACCGCGTTCTCCAAATTCCAGGTCTCCGGGCCGGGCGCGGAAGCCTATCTCGACCGGCTGCTCGCCAACCGCCTGCCCAAGGCCATCGGCCGGGTCGGTCTGTGCCATGCCCTCAACAAGCTCGGCGGGGTGCGCTCCGAGTTTACCGTCGTGCGCGACGGGCCGCAAAACTTCTACCTAGTGTCGGCCGGGGCCATGGAGCGCTTCGACTGGGATTACCTGTGCAAACAGGCGCCGGACGACGGCAGCGTGCGCCTGGACAAGATTACCACGCAGAACGGTGTCCTGGTCGTGGCCGGGCCTAAATCGCGCACGCTCATGGAACGGGTGAGTAACGCCGATTTCTCCACCGCCGCCTTCCCCTGGTTGACCAGCCGCTTCGCCGATGTCGGCGTCGCGCCCTGCCGCCTGGTGCGGGTTAATTTCGTCGGCGAGCTGGGCTGGGAAATTCATCACCCCCTGGTCATGCAAAATCACATCTTCGACGCGCTCATGAACGCCGGTGGCGATCTGGGTCTGAAACCCTTCGGCATCCGGGCCATGAACAGCCTGCGCCTGGAAAAATCCTACCGCCTGGTGGGGACCGAGCTGTCGATCGAGTACGCCGCCCTTGAATCGGGACTGCAGCGCTTCGTGCACCCGAACAAGGGCGATTTCATCGGCCGCGACGCCCTGGTCGCCTGGCAACAGCGGGGGTTCCAGAACGCCTTCGTGACCCTGGAGGTCGAGGGCGTCACCGACGCCGACGCGATCGGCAACGAGCCCCTGTACAAGGGCGGCGAGATGGTCGGGCGGGCGACCGCCGGCGGCTATGGCTGGCGCCTGGGCAAGAGCCTGGCGCTCGGCTTCCTGAAACCGGATCTGGCCGAGATCGGCACCGAGGTCGAGATCGAAATTCTAGGAAACAGCCACAACGCCCGGGTCGTCGAGGACTCACCCTACGATCCCCGGAACGAGCGTTTACGGGCCTGACGCCAAACCTCGAATGCCGAGACTCAGGGCCGATCCTTCGAGACACCTTCTTCGAACGCTCCTCAGGATGAGGTGGGGCGCGCGTTCTTCGAACGCTCCTCGGGATAAGGCGGGCGTTCTATATCGAGATATCCCCTCATACCGGGGAGCCGCGTCCTTCTTACCCCGCGCCTCATCCTGAGGAGAGGCGAAGCCTCGTCTCGAAGGAGAGGCGCGCGGCTCGGCATGAGGCGCGGCGTTTCGAAACATGGCGGCTGGGTTACAAAACCCGGGGACCGGTATCGGCCGCGCTTCGCCTATCGAGAGAACGCGAGGGAGGTGTCGCCAGTATCGGGGCGTCGCGGGCTTTCATGGAGACGGTTCCCAATCGCCAACTCGGGCGGGAACGATATCGTCACCTGGGTACCGGCATCGGGTTCGCTTTCGATCGATAGGACGGCTCCATGCAAGTCGGCATATGCCTTCGCCAACGTTAAACCGAGACCGATGCCCTGATGGCTCCGGGCATATGCGCCTTGAACCTGAGAGAAAGGATGGCACATCGCCTCGATTTGGCCGGAATCCATTCCCCCACCGTTGTCTTGCACGCGAACTTCGATGAATTTGTCCTCTTTAACCTGGGCGCCGATCCGCACGGTTCCGCCAGCATTCGAGAATTTGACCGCATTCGAGATTATATGACGAAACAGGTCGGCGATCTTATCGCGATCGGCCAGAAGCCGCGGCAGGTTGGGCGCGATATCCGTTTCAAGCTTGAGATCGCGCGCCGACAACCGATCCTCGTATTTTTCACACACCTCCGCGAGAATTAGATCCAGGGCAACGCTTTGCCTGGTCAATTCGATTTCGCCCAACTCCAAAGCCGAAAAGTCCAAGACTTGGGAAATTTGATTGAGCAGCCGCGTGCCACCGGCATGAATGTTTTCAGCATGGTCTTTGTAATGCCGCTGCGCGCCGTCGAGTTTGCCGAAGGTTTCATTCATAATCAGTTCGGAATATCCGAGGACCGCATTCAACGGCGTTCGAAGCTCATGACTCATAATGGAGATGAAGCGGCTTTTCGCTTCGCTGGCCATTTCGGCCATTTTACGTAGCCGCTGCGCCTCTTTTTCCCGCTTGGAAATATCCGAATGCGATTCTTCGAGGGCCATGTTCTTTTCGTCGATATGCTGGCCAATCATCACGCAGATTATGAACGCGACCAGCACGATGATGATCTGAGCGACAGCGTCGATATGAAATTCTTTGTATTCCTCGTTCTGAAGCTCGGCGATGAGATAAGCAATGTTCTCAATGCTGTCCAGCTTTCCCGACTTGTGATATTGGCTCAGGAAATCTTCGGAGAAAATTTCGTAATTGCGTAGTTTGCCGAGCATGAATTCTTCCACGGGCAACCCGATCATAATATGAGATGGCCCATCGGCTGTTTGCTTGCCCGTCAGCACGGTCAAATCTGAAATCACATAATCGACATTATCCGCCATCAGCAATTGCAGCATCCCGGTTGAGCCATCGGCGTCCGGAAACAGTGCCCGCGGATTTTGAATCCCGGCCGACAGTTCGTCAAAGCTATGACTGTCAAGCTGTTCGGATCCCAAGTATCCGTTTATGACCTGCCCGGCTTCATTCATGTAAAGCAATAGGGTGTGTCGCGAGACGAGTGGCGATGTCGTCGAAGTCGATTCTAGGAATAGTCTGCTCAAGTCCACGTTCAATTCGCCCCCCTGCAACGCCAGCCGCGCGGCGTATCCGTTGAGGCTTATGCGCACATCCTTGAGGGTGCTATCTAAGACAACCTTCGCGATGCGCCGGTTCGCTAATTGGTGAACGTCTTGTGACTGGCTCAGAATATCGAAAACGGCGATGATCACGAGCATCATCAACAGGAAGAACAAGATCGGCAATGGAACCTTGATACTCTTGCGATACCCCGAGGCTGGACTGCCGTCGCCGCCGGCCGTGGAACCGAGCCGAAATCTACCCCTATGTAGGAATCGCAGGAAGCTCATCTGACATCCACCTTTCGAGCGCCGCCCGTTGTCATGGAATTTACAAGCGGGGAGATGATACGGCTGACTCTTTAAGGATAAATGAGGCCTGACTCGAGAATTCATTGAAGCCGGAGACTCGCTCGTCGAGAACTCCTCGGGCCAAGCTCGGGGGCGTCAAGAAAAATGGCATTAGGCTTCAGTAACTCTCTGAAATATATATCTTGTTATTATTCCAGAGTCATAATAGTAATGATTTTTCAAGCATTATTACGGAGTCATTAAAGTATTTACATAATATCTTCTAAAATAAGTATTTTCTATATTTATACGATGCTCTACGGCACTGGAAAACGATGGTACCCCCGTGCCGGGCAGGCCCGCGACTCGGAAGCGATTTTGACCCTCTCCGGCCTCTCTTGACGCTCAAAAGACCCAATTCACGGCACCATAAGGTGTCCGGCGGGCTCCAAGCGCGCGTTTTTTCGCGCCAGGCCTGGAAAACACATAATTCTCACTTTCAATTTTCACGCCGGATGCACTACATATTGTGCATCCACAATCGAAGGGGGACCTTATCATGAGTAAGACCGCATTCATCGAACAGATCGCGACCAAGGGCAAGGTGAGCAAGGCCGAAGCCAAACGCATGATGGAACTGGTGCTCGGCGAAATCGAGTCCAGCCTGAAGAAAGCCAAAAGGAACGAAGGCAAGGTAACCATCGGAACCCTGGGCACCTTCACCATCGCCAAGCGCGCCGCCCGCAAGGGCCGCAATCCGCAGACCGGCGAGGCCATCAGGATCAAGGCGTCCAAGAAGCTTCGGTTCCGCCCGGCCATGAACCTGAAGCGCGCCGCCGGCTGCGTAAAGGCCCGTAGCGCATAGGTCCACCGCGCGCCAGGGCGTTACGGTGTCCGCGGCTTACGGCAAAAAGATAAAGCCGCCGCCCATTTGGGCGGCGGTCTTTCATTTCGAAGGAGCGGCGTCTTAGTCCCTGGGTAATATCTTTGATTGAGGATGTCCGGCAGAAAATGTCCAACCGATTCATAGAGCTTCTGGCTGGGCGCGAGGTCCTTTTGGCCGACGGCGCCACGGGCACCAATTTCTTCGCCGCTGGACTGCAAACTGGCGACGCGCCGGAGCTTTGGAACCTGGAGGAACCCGCCAAGGTGCGGAATCTGCACCGGGCCTTCGTCGAGGCCGGGTCGGACATCATCTTGACCAATACCTTCGGCGGCACCCGTAACCGGCTGAAACTTCACAAATCTCAGGACCGGGTCGCGGAAATCAATCGCGCGGGCGCCCAGCTCGCCCGCGCGGTGGCCGATGGCGCGGGGCGGCCCGTGGCCGTCGCCGGGTCCATGGGGCCGACCGGAGATCTTTTCGAGCCCCTGGGCCCCTTGAGCCTGGAAGCCGCCACCGACGCCTTTGCCGAGCAGGCCCTGGCCCTAGCCGAAGGCGGGGTCGATCTCCTGTGGATCGAGACGATTTCCTCGGTCGAGGAGATGACCGCCGCCGTGGCCGGCGCGGCCAAGACCGGCCTGCCTGTCCTGTGCACGCTCAGCTTCGACACCAATGGCCGGACCATGATGGGGATCACCCCGGCCCAGGTCGCCGGGCTGGCTCAAAGCCTGGATCCCAAGCCCATGGGATACGGCGGCAACTGCGGTATCGGCCCGGCTGAATTGCTCGTCGCCCTGGCGAATATGAAAGAGGCGGCCGGTGCCAATGACATTCTCGTCGCCAAGAGCAACTGCGGCGTTCCCGAATGGATCGACGGCGCGATTAAATACCAGGGCTCGCCGGAACTCATGGGCGAATATGCCCGCGCCGCCGTCGATATCGGCGCGCGCATTATCGGCGGCTGTTGCGGGACCAGCCCGGAGCACGTCGCCAATATGCGGGCGGCGCTGGACGGTTACGTGGCGGGGCCAAAGCCCAGCATCGAAGACATCGTCGAAAAATTCGGCCAAGTCTCCCAGGGCGGTCACGCGCAACATGCCCACCCCCACGCCGAGACCCCGACCCGATCCAAGGGCCGCCGCCGGGGCCGCCCCAAGACGGCCCCAAGCTCCTAGCCTACATGCGTTCGACCGCCGTGGGGGCGTGGGCCTCCGCCGAGCGTTTTACGGCATCGTAGTAGGGCGCGAAGGTCGGCCGCTCGATATAACGCCCCACGCCGCGTTCGGTTCGGACCTCGCCGTCCCGGTAAACGATCTTGCCCTGACTAACGGTCAGCGTGTTGATACCCTTCACCGTCATGCCCTCGAAGATATTGTAATCGACGTTCTGATGGTGGGTCTCTTTCGAGATGGTGTGTTCCTTCTCAGGGTCCCAGACCGCGATGTCGGCATCGGCGCCGACCGAAACCGAGCCCTTGCGCGGATAGATATTGAAGATCTTGGCGGCATTGGCCGAGGTGATGCCGACGAATTCATTCATGGTCAGGCGGCCGCTATTGACGCCATGGTGCCAGAGTACGTTCATGCGGTCCTCGACCCCGCCGGTGCCATTGGGAATCTGCGTGAAGTTGTTGTGCCCCATGCGCTTTTGCGGCGCGCAGAAGCAGCAATGATCGGTCGCCGTGGTTTGCAGCATCCCAGCTTGCAAGCCGCGCCACAGGGCTTCCTGATGCTTTTTGGGCCGGAACGGCGGGCTCATGACGTGAGCCGCCGCGGTATCCCAATCGGGGTGACGATAGACCGAATCGTCGACCAGCAGATGCCCGGCCAGAACCTCGCCGAAGACGCGCTGACCGTCGTTGCGGGCGCGTGTGATCGCCTCCAGGGACTCGATGCAGGAGTTGTGCACGACGTAAAGCGGCACGTTTAGCGCTTGCGCGATACGAATGGCGCGGTTCGCGGCCTCGCCCTCCACCTCCGCCGGGCGCGACTGCGGATGGCCTTCCGGCCCGGTGATGCCTTGTTTCAGAAGCTCCTGCTGCAAGTGCGCGACCAGATCGCCGTTCTCGGCATGGACCGTGCAGATCGCGCCGAGTTCCCGGGCGCGGGTGAAGGAATTCACCAGAATTTCGTCATCGGCCATGATCGCGCCCTTGTAGGCCATGAAGTGCTTGAAGCTGTTGACGCCGTAGTCCCGGGTCAAGGTCCCCATGGCCTCACGGACGCTGTCGTCCCACCAGGTTATGGCGACATGAAAGCTGTAATCGGTCGCCGCCTTTTCGGCCCAGCCGCGCCAGGTCTTATAGGCCTCCATGACGTCCTGCTGGGGGCTGGGGATCACGAAGTCGATAATCATGGTGGTGCCGCCTACCGCGCCGGCAGTGGTGCCGGAAAAGAAATCCTCGGACGCGACCGTGCCCATGAAGGGCAGTTCCATGTGAGTATGCGGATCGATCCCGCCGGGCAGGACATAACAACCGCCGGCATCGACCACCTCGGTGCCCGAGGGCGCCTCGAGATCGGTGCCCAGGGCGGCGATCTTGCCGCCTTGGGTCAGAACATCCGCGCGCTGAGACATGTCCGCGTTCACCACCGTACCGCCCCGAATCAAGACCGCCATTGTTCTTCCCTTTCTATCGAACGTCTGTAGGTATCGCGGAATGGAGGGCCGGACCGCCCAGCGGGCGATCCGGCCCACCCGGCTTCGCGTCACATGCCCTTGGCTTTATCGGTCACGGCATGAGTCCAGGCGCCTTGCGGGGCCTTGGTGATGACCGGATCGGACCCGCCCGACAACAGGGTCTGCACGGTCCGATCGAAGTCCTTGGGATCGAGCGTGCCGTCGGAACCGGCGGTCAGCTTGTTGATCTCACCCATCATGCGGACCTGATGCTTCTCCGTCTGGGCGCCGGTCTCGTCGTTTTCCAGCACGATCAAGGCCGCGGCCTTGGGGTTCGCGCGCGACCAGGCCCAACCCTTCATGCTGGCCGAAACGAAGCGGGCCATGGTGTCGACGAACTTGGGATCCTTCAGCCGCTTCTCCAGTACGTAGAGACCGTCTTCCAGGGTCGCGACGCCCTCGTCCTCGTATTTGAAGACCACCAACTCGCCGGCCGGAATGCCGGCATCGATGACTTGCCAGTATTCATTGTAGGTCATGGTGGACACGCAATCGGCCTGCTTCTGCAACAGGGGATCGACGTTGAAGCCCTGCTTCAACACGGTCACGCCGCCGGCGCCGCCTTTGGTCGACATGCCCAGGCGCGACATCCAGCTAAGGAAAGGATATTCGTTGCCGAAGAACCAGACCCCCAGGGTCTTGCCCTTGAAGTCGGCCGGGCTGGCGATTCCGGTCTCCTTGCGGCACGTCAGCATCATGCCCGAACGCTTGAAGGGCTGCGCGATATTGACCAGGGGCACGCCCTTTTCGCGCGACGCCAGGGCCGAGGGCATCCAATCGATGATAACGTCGGCGCCACCACCGGCGATCACCTGGGGCGGCGCGATGTCGGGCCCGCCGGGGTTAATGGTGACGTCGAGCCCGGCGTCGCTGTAAAAGCCCTTTTCCTTGGCCACGTAGTAGCCCGCGAATTGCGCCTGGGTGACCCACTTGAGTTGCAGGTTCACTTGCTCCGCCGCTTGTGCCGCTGTCGCCGTGGCCAGCACCGCGGCGGCCGCCATTAGAATTGAAACGCGTTTCATTGTTACCTCCCGTTATTTTTTCATGATCGAATTAATCTTATCGTCGTTGCCTGTAAGATGGGTGCCAAAAGGTCACGGCCCGTTCGCATAGCGCCATGGCGCCATAGAAGGCGGAACCGGCCAAGGCCGCCATAACGATTTCCGCCCACACCATGTCGACGTTCAAACGCCCGACCTCGGTCGAAATCCTAAAGCCCATGCCCACGATCGGAGTGCCGAAGAACTCGGCTACAATGGCCCCAATCATGGCCAGGGTCGAGTTGATCTTCAGCGCGTTGAAGATAAAGGGCATGGCCGCCGGCAGGCGCAGCAGTATCAAGGTCTGCCAATACTTGGCGCCGTAAGAGCGCATCAGGTCGCGTTCCAGCGCCCCGGCGGCGTTCAAGCCGGTGAGCGTGTTCACGAGCATGGGAAAGAAGGTCATGATGACGACCACCGCGGCCTTGGACTGCCAATCGAAACCGAACCACATGACCATGATGGGCGCCATGCCGACGATGGGCAGCGCGCTCACCAAGTTGCCAAGGGGCAAAAGGCCGCGCTTCAGAAACGGCACCCGGTCGACCAGGATCGCGGCCGCGAAACCGCTGCCGCAGCCGATCGCGAAACCGCTGATAACCGCCTTGACGAAGGTCTGATGAAAGTCCGCCGCTAGAATGTCGAGAGACCCCGCCAGGCGCACGGCGATCATGCTGGGCGAGGGTAACAGCACTTGCGGCACGCCGAATCCGACCGTCACGGCCTCCCAAAGAAAAACCAGCCAACATCCGAATAACAGCGGCACCAGAAGATCCACGCCGCGCTGAGCCAGGCGATTCAAACTTGCGAAACCGGCGATGGCGTCCAGTCCACACCAGGCGGCGGCCCAGAGCGCGAACACGAACAGCCAGAACCCAAGCCGTGCCTCGCCGCCGGCGCCGGCCCGGTAAAGCAAGTACAGGGCCGCCGCGCCGCCGATAAACACGGCCCCAAGCAGGATCAGGCCCAGGGGCAGGCCCCGGATCTTCCCACGCGCCAGCCAGGCGCACGCGGCCGCGAAGGCAAGCACGAACACCGACAACCCCGGCAGGTCGAACCAAGCCAGGGGTATCTCGCCGGCGCCCAGCGGGAACAGCAAGGCCGTCACCGCCAAGACGGCACTGGCGGCCATCCAGGGATTGAACGCCAATCTCATCGCCGCCCACCCATGGCGCGGACGGCCAGGCGCTCGATAACGCCAACAAGAGCGACCAGCGAGGCGGCCAGCGCCGCGGCG
This sequence comes from Kiloniellaceae bacterium, assembly GCA_021776175.1. Classification (GTDB taxonomy): domain Bacteria; phylum Pseudomonadota; class Alphaproteobacteria; order Kiloniellales; family J153; genus JAJFGN01. The sequence continues at coordinate 73,144 of JAJFGJ010000033.1, read as the reverse complement.
GTGAAAAGCGCGGACCAAATCTGAATCGTCTGACCGTAGTACGACCCGGCGAGCAGGCGCGCGCCCAAGCCGCCCTGGGCGCCGGTCGGCAACTCGCCGACAATCGCGCCGACCAGGGAAATAGCGACGGCGACTTTCAGGCTGGTGAAGAGGAAGGGAACCGAGGCCGGCCAGCGCAGTTTCCAAAAGGTTTGCCAGGAGCTCGCGCTATAGGTCCGCAAGAGATCCATTTGCAGAAGATCGGGCGAACGCAGGCCCTTGACCATGCCGATGGTCACGGGGAAAAAGCACAGATAGGCGGAGATGATCGCCTTGGGCACCAGGCCCTTCAATCCTATCGCGCCGAGAACGACCACGACCATGGGCGCGATGGCCAGTATCGGAATCGTCTGGGACGATATGATCCAGGGCATGAGACTTTTTTCAAGCGCGCCGACATGGACGATCCCAACCGCCAGCAATATGCCCAACACGGCGCCGGCAACGAAGCCAAGCAGGGTCGAGGACAGCGTCACCCAGGCGTGAAAAACCAAGCTGCGCTTCGAGGTAATTTTCTTGTCGATGATGGTCTTCTTCATCTCGACCAGGATTTGATGCGGCGCCGGCAATATCGGGCGGTCTTGCGCCAGGGTGCCCTCGATCAAGTCCGCCGCGCCCCAATCGGTCTGGGCGCGATTGAAAACTTCGATCTGGCGCGGGGCGTTCATGTACACCGCCCCCGCGTACCAAATGACAACGATCGCCAGGACGACAACGGTTATGGGGCCCAGGTGTCCGGCAAAAAGGCGCGAGACCAAACCTGGGACCGGCGCCGACCCCGCGTCCGCCTCAATCGTCATAGCTGTGCCCCGCGCGCAAGCCCTCGCGCACCCGGTGCGCGATCTCCAGAAACTCCGGGCTTTCGCGTGCGTCGAGCGTCCTATCGCGCGGGAAATCGGTCGGGATCACGTCGATGATCCGCCCCGGACGGGGCGACATGACGACAATTTTCGTGGATAGGAACACCGCTTCGGGAATCGAGTGGGTGACGAAAACCACGGTCTTTTGGGTTTTCGCCCAGAGGCGCAGCAACTGCTCGTTCAGATGGTCGCGGACGATCTCATCGAGCGCCCCAAAGGGCTCGTCCATCAAAAGCAGGTCCGGGTCGAAGCATAGCGCGCGGGCGATGGAGGCGCGCTGCTGCATGCCGCCCGAAAGCTGCCAGGGGTATTTCTTTTCGAAGCCGCCCAAATTTACAAGGTCGAGATATTCACCCGCCTTCGCCCGCCGCTCATTCGCGGACATTCCCATGATCTCAAGCGGCAGGGTCACGTTGCGCTCGATGGTGCGCCAGGGATAAAGGGCCGGCGCCTGAAACACATAGCCATAGCTGCGATTGAGCCGCGCCTCGCGCGGGGGCACACCGTTGACCGCCAAGGTTCCGCCGGTCGGTTGCTCAAGATCGGCGATCGCCCGCAACAGCGTGGTCTTGCCGCAACCCGATGGCCCGATAAAGGAGACGAATTCGCCCCGATCGATCTCCAGATCGACGCCCGATAGGGCGAACACCGGCCCATCCGCGGTTTCGAAGGTCAGCGACAAATCGCGCGCCCGCACGACACTTTCGCGATCCCGGTTCGCCGCGGCCGCCACGGACTCCGATACCGGATCGGATTGCATGGAGGGCGGCATCATTGTGCTTCCCCGTACCTCAGACAGCGTGCCCCGCCTTGTCAAGCACGGCCCGCAAGAGGACCTCGCCGCCGGCCGTGATCCATTCGGGCTTGGCGTCCTCGACCTCGTTGTGGCTGATCCCGTCGACGCAGGGGATGAAGATCATGGAGGTCGGCGCGACATTGGCCATGTAGCAAGCGTCGTGACCGGCGCCCGAGACGATATCGCGCATGGGGTAGCCGCACTCCTCCGCCCCCTTTCGCACCGCATCGATGCAAGCATCGTCGAAGTGGATCGGCGCGTAGTAGAAAATCTGCTCCAGTTCCAATTCCAGACCGATGTCGGCGCAAATTTTCTCGACCCCGGCCCGCATGGTGGCGTCCATCTTGGCCAGAACCTCGTCGTCGGGGTGGCGGAAGTCGATGGTCAGGAAAATCTGTCCGGGGATGACATTACGCGAATTCGGGTGAACGTTGAGCATGCCGACCGTGGCGCAGGCCACCGGCGCGTTATCCAGGCCGGTGCGGTTGACCAGCTCCACGACCCGCGCCGCGCCCAGCAGGGCGTCCTTACGCCGCGCCATGGGCGTCGGCCCGGCGTGGGATTCGACGCCGGTCAGGGTTAACTCGTACCAGCGTTGCCCCTGGGCGTCGGTCACGATTCCAATGGGCTTATCTTCCGCCTCTAGGATCGGACCTTGTTCGATATGGGTTTCGAAATAGGCATGGACGTCGCGCTTGCCGACTTCGTCCTCGCCGGCGTAGCCGATACGCGCCAATTCCTCGCCCATGGTCTTGCCGTCCGCATCGGCGCGCGACAAACCGTATTCCAGGTCGAAGACGCCGCCGAAGACCCCCGAGGCGACCATGGCCGGGGCGAAACGCGATCCTTCCTCGTTGGTCCAAACCGCGACCTCGATCGGCCGCTCGGTCTCCAGCCCCAAGTCGTTCAAGCTGCGCACGACCTCGAGCCCGGCCAGAACCCCGTAAACGCCATCGAAGCGGCCCCCGGTCGGCTGGGTATCGAGATGACTGCCGGTAATGACCGGGGCCAAGTCGTTATTCCGGCCCGCGCGCCGGGCGAAGATGTTGCCCATCTTGTCGACCCGTGTGGTGCAGCCGGCGTCCTCGCACCAGCGCACGAAGAGATCGCGGCTCCGCTTGTCCAAATCGGTCAGGGCCAGGCGGCAGCAGCCGCCCTTCTCGGTGGCGCCGATCTTGGCCATATCCATCAAGCTGTCCCACAACCGCTTGCCGTCGATGGATAGGTTCTTGGGCTCGCTCATGGTGTCCTCCCGTCGTTTGTTATCGCGCGGTTGTTGCCCCGCGTGCCGTCAGCGTTCAAGAACTTATCGCTGCAAGAAATCCTGTGCGTCCTTCGGCAAGCTCAGCATGAGGATAATCTTACATGGCATAAAGAAAAATCCTCATGCTGAGCCTGTCGAAGCACGCACCTCGTTGATCCAGGCCCTCTCTCAGCAACGTCTCCACCAGTTGACAGGACCGCCCTCGTCGCTTCATGTTGATCCTGACCAAACGGTCAAATAATTTTTACGGTAGGGATACCAATCCGGTCAAGGAGGTATCCATGAATAGGGCCGTTTCGCCAGGGAAATAGCATGTCGAACCCGCGCCGCGGCGATTCGCCTAAAAACTCCAAGACCCGGATTCAGGCCCGCAACGAGGCCCGCATCCTGGACGCCGCGCAGACCGTTTTCGCCGAGCACGGCTTTGGCGGCGCGACCGTCGACCGGATCGCCGCGCGGGCCAAGATGTCCAAACCCAATGTCCACTATTACTTCAAGCGCAAGAGCGACCTTTACCTCGCGGTCCTGATGCGCACGCTCGATATCTGGCTGGCGCCCTTGAAGGACCTCGACCCGGACGGCGACCCGGCCCAGGAGCTGCGCCATTACATTTCCAGAAAACTCCACTTCTCGCGCGAGAACCCGACGGCCTCGCGCATCTTCGCCACCGAAATCCTGCAAGGCGCCCCGGTTCTCGAACGCTATCTTGGCGAGGACCTGCGCACCCTGGTCGAGCGCAAGGCCAAGGTCATACGGCACTGGATCGACACCGGCCGCTTGGCGGCAGTCGATCCCTATCACCTGATCTTCCTGATCTGGGCCGCGACCCAGCACTACGCCGACTTCACCCCCCAAGTCACGGCGGTCATGGGACGCGAGTCCCTGAGCAAGGGCGAGTTCGAGCGCATCGAAGATTCCCTGTGCAAGATCATCCTGGACGGCCTGCTGCCGCGCGGGAAGGCTTAGGGCGGCGTCGCGCCGGCCATGGAATGGCCGCGCTGTTTGCGAACGCAACCCGTCTGGCTCTCCACTTACAACTGCTATTTACCGCAGCGCGCGCGATGGGCAGTGGTGGTCACGCCTTGGGCGTCCGTACAGATGCATGCGGCCGGGTAAATCATATCTCCGGCACGCCACTCGCAAGTTTCGCCACCACTGGGCGTTGACTGCGACACCCGGGAAGAACTGAATCTGAAACCGGTTTGGTTCGAGCCGGACAACACGTTTCCCGTGCGGGTCATGGTGTCGATGAATTTACCGTTGTTCCAGGTGATGCGCACGGTCTCCGGACCAACGCACGACCAGGTGCCTTGGCTGACATGTGGGTTGCCCACCGCGCTGGCGCGGCCGCCGGTCGGGCCGCCGGAGAATATGGCGGTTCCCTTGGGCCAGGCCCAGCTTCCCAAGACGCCGCCGCATCCCGCATGGCGGGTTTCGCCGCCCGTGGACCCCGGCTGCGCCACCCGGGCAGATTTGAATCTGAATCCATTCTGGTTCGAGCCGGACAGCACGTTTCCCGAACGGGTCATGGTATCGACGAATTTACCGTTGTTCCAGGTGATGCGCACGGTCTCCGGACCAACGCACGACCACGTGCCTTGGCTGACATGTGGGCTGCCCACCGCGCTGGCGTGGCCGCCGGTCGGGCCGCCGGAGAATGTGGCGGTTCCCTTGGGCCAGGCCCAGCTTCCTAAAACGCCGCCGCACTTGTATTGACCGGCGGTGCATTGCGCGGGCGGAATCGAAGCCGCGATGGCTGGCATTATCGGCGTATTGGCTACGAACAGCGAATGCGGACTGTTACCGGTCATGGCAAGTATCGGCGCCCAATCGGCTTCCGATCCCATGTTGCAGCAAACTTGCTTGGCATTGGACTGCCTTTCGCGATCGTAGGCGAGGGACATGCCCGAGCGGATCGCGGCCCGCATGGCGCCGACTCGTCCGTTCTGATTGCTGCCATCTCCGACCGCGGCGGCGGTGGCCGCATATCCAAACTCGTAGCACGCGTGGAACAAATGACTGGCGCAGTTCGACCGGTATTGGAAACTATCGGGGCGGCTGGAATTGTAGGTCCATTCCAGCGATTGCCGGTAGCGGCTGGCCAGATTGGCTATGGTGCTTTCGCGCTGCTTGTAATTCATCGATCCGCGCTTGCCCATATACCCCGACAATATAGTCGTGAATTGGTGGATCGATTGCGATCTGCCTTGCGGCTGCAAGTCTCCGATCAAGCTTTCCGCCTCCCCGGTGAAGGCGATCGCGTTGCCCACATTGGCGGCGATGGCGGTCACTTGATCGGGCGGCGGCTCGCCGGTCGAAAACGCCCGGCCGAAGAAAAACTCCCGCGACGCCACCAAACCCAGATTCATGGCCAGCCCGCAAACCTGCTTCTTGAACGGATCGTAATACTTGTCATAGGGGCCGGCGCCCACACTCCCCGCGCTGACGGTAAGGAAAAAAACCGTGGCGGCAAGACCGGCAATGGGTTTTAGATATCCGGATACGGTGGTTGTCATTAAACAGTCCCCGCTTGAACAGATATCACCCATGTAACCATAAATTTGTTGGCGGGAATACCCGGTTGCCGCTGCTCGTGAAACCATTCTCCCACGGCGGCTTTCCGAATTTTCAAATCCGGTCGTTCAGAAGAGCTCCAAACTTCAGATCGCTGGATAGATTACTCCGAGTCCCCAAACGATAAGCAAGACACCGGTTCCGCGGCCAACCCAATGGCCAGCCGGAGTGATCTTCTCAATCAGGACATAGAGTGCGAGTCCGGCAATCCACCAAAAGTTCATCACGCCGCCATAGAACAGAAGAGCCATCAATACCCAGCAACAGCCCAAGCAGTAAGCGCCGTGCTCCAACCCCATACGGAAAGCACCGCCCGCTCCTTTGCGCCAACCCTGGGCAAAGAACTGGATAGGCGCGCGGCAGTGGCGCAAGCAGGCGTGTTTGAGCGGGGTAAGTTGCCAAACCCCCGACGCGATCAGTAAGACGCCACCGAAAATGAGATCCGCCGAGATCATGGTGGGCGACAGCAAGGCCGATTCCTCCAAACCCCATTGCAGGGCCACCGCAACGACGCTGAAGCCGCCCCACACGAAGACATATGCCGCGATGAAGGCCGCAATATTATGAGAGGTTCCTTTGGCGCTCTTGCGGTTCAGGAAGGCGAACAACAGAATCATGGGGGCCGCGCTCGGCAGCATCATCGCGACCATCATAATCCACCACATGAAAAACATGAGGAGGGAGTAGCCAACATCCCAGTCAAGCCGGGCCATCATCATTCCGGACATGTCCATTGGCATGCCCGCGCCGGCCAGTATGTAAAGCCAGGAAAACCCGATCGCCAATGTCAGGCACACGATCACGATGGCATTATCGTGCCGCAACAGTTTTTGAAGATCGAGGGTCGCAGATATCATCTTAAACCCAGCCCCTTTAGCGCGAACGTAATAGCCGGATTGCCGCCGTCTGTTCCCTAGCAACTCCTTAGCTACGTATCATTCAGGCACGCCGCTTCGGCAGGCTCTCATCATCGATGATTCCGTAAGGACCATAAGTGACATAGGTTAGCACGCCATAGCGCTTGCGGTGATTCTGCTCAAGCTCACCCTTGCTCCAAAACGTCGCGCTCGCCATCTCGCCCTGGCGAAATTCGAACCCGTCGTAGAGGTGTAACGACACGAAGTGCGGTGCGCCTGTCACCAGATTCCTGATCGGTTCGACTTCGGCCTCCAGTATGCCGGAGACTAAAAAACGCCCTTTCCGGTCATCGAGGTCGAATTCGAACTCGATATCAGCGAATATCGGTTCCGGCTCGTTCTCGATCGTCGATCCGTATATCGCAAAGCTGGTTGTCGGCTCTTGTTCCTCGCCGCCCATGATTTTGAATAGGGCTTCGACCTGCTCTGGCGTAGCCGCCTTGTCCATAATGCTCCACCAAGTGCCTTTGCCTTCATGAACAGGTCCCGGCCATCGGTAGGCCCCCGCCGCCCTTAGGCCATCGAGACGGACGTCGCCAAAGTATCCTTCGGTAATCTCCATCGCCATGACCCCCTCGCACGGGGTGCGTGTTGGCGGCGCCATGGATTCACATGGACACCCGTAATCGCAACTGCAGGTTCCGATTTGCTTCGTTTTTATTTTCCAATCAACGTAGGCCATTCTCTGCCCTCCCACAGGCTATGGTACGTTCCAACTATTCAACATTTGATCGTAGCCGAGTGTCAGTGAGAAATTCAATACCGGTCTGGCAAACACCTATGATCGAATCATCGCGTGAAGTCTGAGTTTTCGCCGTAGGCTGGACCCCGGCATCGCTTATCGGGACCGCCCCTATTTCACTTTCAGTATCGCCAACATGGCGTGGATGGTGATCGCCACGCCGACGAAGACCGAAGGTTCCGGTCAGGCGCCCTCATTGTGAACGCTAACTTCTCACCATGATCCATCCGGGACTTTAGTGGGCAGCGTCATTACCCTATTTAAGATCACCTAGCGCTTTGCGAATGTCTCGGCCCTTCCCAGTGGCGTAACGAGACATCTTGGCATCGGTGTTGATGACGTGATCGAAGAACCAATCCTTCATAAGCGTACGTAAGTGCTTAAGAAGCTCTGGATCGTGGCTCTCGCGCCACGTTTCAGCCAGATCACCGACTTGGACGGCGATATCCCGGTGACAACCGCGATGCTCCTCCAGATCCGGATAACCGCAGATCCCCATGATCGCTTCCTCCCGCTGGAAGTGATGATCGGTATAGACAATCAATTCGTCGAGGATCGTGTCAATCGCCGCACCGTCTAGGTTCTCGTGCGATACCTTGTTCAGCAGCGAAACGAGAACCTGATGATCCCTGTCGATGGCATCGATGCCGATATTCATGGTGTCGGTCCAAATGAGCACATCTTCGTTCGAGGCCAAGGGCAGCTCGATCCAGAACGTACTGCCGGCGCCTTCCTCGCTCTCGAACCCAATTCGCCCCGCCATGCGTTCCACCAGGAGTTTGGCCACATTCAGGCCGATACCCGCGCCTGCCCTTGCTTTCGTCGCATCCGCGCCAATGCGGTGGAATATCTGAAATACTCTGGGGCGGTCCTCTTTGGATATGCCGATACCAGTATCTTTCACGGAAATGCGAAGGAAACCGTTATCTACCTCCTGGTATTTCACGGTCACCGTTCCGCCATCCTTGTTGAATCTGACCGCATTGGTGAGGAGGTTGATGAGAACCTGTTTGAACCGCGACCGGTCAGTGCGAAGAAGGGCCGATGGCTCGATGCCTGGATCAGCGACAATCTTTACGTTTCGCGACTCCGCAAGAGGCGCGATCAGGGCCGTGCAATCCGCGATAACGTCGCGGCAGTCGATCTCCTCAATGGTAAGGTCGAGATAGTTCGCTCCGTTCCCGGTCAGATCGAGAAGCTCGTTGACGAGTCTGAGTAGCCGATTGCTCCCCGACAGGATGCTCTCGACATGCTCATTCTGGGCCGGAGAAAGAGGAGCCTTGGGATCGATCTGCAATATCTGGGCATAGCCCAGAATGGCATTTAGGGGGGTCCTGAATTCATGGCTCATGCTGGAAAGAAAGTCGGACTTCGCCTCGTTCGCTTTCTCGGCGACTTCCTTGGCCTCCAGCAGTTCGGCATATGGTTTTTTTAAATTTGAAATGACAATCGCCTGGAAAATCATCCAGAACGAAAAAATCTTGAAGATGTGTCCCGCCAGGTTGAAAGTCCCATCGACATCGACATAGAAGGTAAACGCCAGTTCAGCGCACATTGTCATGACGATGGCAACGGAAATGAGGGCTTTCTCCTCCACCGATAGGATTCCATCTAGACGGAGTACGGCAATTAGCGCGAGCACTAGAATAAGATCGATCAGGTATTCGCTGTATATTTTAAAATCCGTAAGGCCGGTCCCCTCCACAAAACCAATGGGAAAATGTCCCGAGAAAATCAAAGCCGTTAGCCCAACGGCAACGGCCCCAAAAACGACGATCAGAAGATGCCCGTTTTGTTTTCTTGCCGCGGCGAAGGGAGCTGCGAGCAGCAACAGCGCTTCCGAGTAGCGGGTGCCGATCCAGAACTGCACCGACAAATTACCGCTTCCCTCCACAAAGACGTTCATCTCTTTGTAGACAAGGGTGTGCATCAGATCGAGCGACCCTATCCAGAAATAGCCGCAGGCCAGAAAGAGCAGAAAATTATTTGTGGAAAATCCACGCGTGGACCAGGCAAACGCAAATACTAAGAAGGAAATCACGATCGCGAATAATTCGGCCAGCGTGTGGAACGTTAAATAGTTGTACTGGGAGATAACCACCAGAAAAATGGCCATGACAGCCGGAGGAATCCACAACCGTATGTTCAATAAAGGTTCAACCCATTTACTTTGAATAATCATTATAAACTCAATTTATTTGTCCTCATATAATTATCAAGTAAAATAGTGATAAGTCCACATTTTTCGTACGTGAATCCACCCCACGCGCTCCAAACGAATTGCCGCCATCTTTACCGGCCATGCCCCTACTCCACTTTCAGCATCGCCAACATGGCGAGGGTGGTGATCGCCACGCCGGCGAAGACCGAAGGCTCCGGCCACGCCTGACCGAAGTCGCCTTGCAGCAGGCGATAAGGCCTGGAATCAGAAACTTACGGATCCCCGACTTACGCGGATTCCGTTTTCGCCACCCTAACCGAAAATATACGCGGTCAGATTGTTGCCGTGCCCGGAAACTTAAAACGAACGGCTACCTTCATGTCATTACCGGGTTTGATCCGGTTGCCGGATCGGAAAACTTGACTTGCATCAATGCACATGAGCACCGGCTGTTCTAAGAACATGGAAAACACGAGAAAGGACCAGGGCATTGGAAGAAAGACTAGGGCTGCTGGAGAGCGTCACAAGCTTGCTCCGGTGCAAAGTGCATAAACTCGGTGCTTTAATCACGGAAGAGCTGGACGAGTCGGAGAATGAGGCAAAAACGCGCGCCCATCTTGCCACCGTGACCGATCATGCCTTCGTCGGCTGCAATCCTTGCCAGCCGGGCGACGTTATTCCGCTCTCGGACACCATGACCAACCGCACCGCCTCACGGCATCCAGTCACGCACAACCATTAGAAACCTCGATACGCCACCCCTTTTTTTTGCCAGACCCGCCCCTATTCCACTTTCAGCATCGCCAACATGGCGAGGATGGTAATCGCCACGCCGACGAAGACCGAAGGCTCCGGCCATGCATGACCGAAGGCGCCTTGCAATAAGGCCACTAGGCCCGGAATCAAAAACGTATAGGCCATGACCTTGGCCGGGCTGAGCACAACGCTCGCCGATTTCGCCAGATAAAAGGTAAAGGCCGTGTTGACGACGCCCAGGAAGGCGATGGCCAGGTAAACTTCGCGCGAAACCGCGAACCAATCGGTGGCCCAAATTCGCGGCGCACCCACGACACCGAGCATGACCGTGCCCATGACCAGGCTCCAAAAGGTCAGGCGTGGAATCGGGTCGCCGCCATGAAGCCGTTTCACCGCCACCGGGTAGGCCGCGAAGGCCAGGCAGCCGAAAAAGAAGATGCCCTCGCCCCAACCGAAATCGAGCCCAAAGAGACGATCCAGGGAACCGCGAAACAAGACCCACAGGGCGCCGAAGGCGCCAAAGCAAATTAAAAGCGCCAGGGGGCCGGACAAGCGCTGGCGCAAAAACAACAGGGCGTAGCCGGCACTGATCAAGGGCACCAGGGTGAAGATCGCCCCGGCGCTCAAGGGATCGACCCAGCGCAAGGCCTCGAACATGGCGGTCAGGAATATCACCATGGGAAGCACGACGATTCCATAGCGCAGCAGCGCGCGCGGCTTGGGCCGGCCGAGCCCGCCGCCACGCCAGGCGAGCACCGCGCCGAATGCCGAGGCCCCGAGGGCGAAGCGCAAGAATGTCGCGGCGACCGGGTCGACCGCCAGCGCCACGACCCGGCCGAGCGGAAACGACGTGCTGATCAAAAAGGCGTAAAGCAACAGGGCGCCGTGGGCGCGCCCGGTGCTCAATACATTGGACACCGCCGCAACGTCACTCCGCCGCAACGCGGTTGGGATTGTTGGGATGGGTGGTCCAGTTGGCGTAGTCCGGGTCGATCGGTTTTCCGGTGCGGGGATCGGCGCCTTCGGTCAGGCGCTCCAGGGTCATGCAGCCCTCGACCGGGCAGACGCTGACACACAGGTTGCAGCCGACGCACTCCGTATCGTCGACCTCGAAATAGCGCTGGCCGTCCTTGGTCTGCGTGATCGCCTGATGCGAGGTGTCTTCGCAAGCGATATGACAACGCCCGCACTTGATGCAGAGGTCCTGGTCGATCCGCGCCTTCACGATGTAGTTCAAGTTCAGATACTGCCAGTCGGTCACGCTCGGCACGGCCTTGCCGACGAAATCGTCGAGGCGCGTATAGCCCTTCTCGCCCATCCAATTCTTCAGGCCTTCGGTCATGTCCTCGACGATGCGAAATCCATATGCCATGGCGGCGGTGCACACCTGCACCGTGCCGGAGCCGAGGGCCATGAACTCGGCCGCGTCGCGCCAGTTCGAGATCCCGCCGATGCCGGAGATAGGCAGGCCCTGGGTCTCCGGATCGCGGGCGATCTCCGATATCATGCTGAGAGCGATGGGCTTGACCGCCGGTCCGCAATAGCCGCCATGAGTACCCTTGCCGTCGGTCGCCGGGTCCGGCGCCATGGTGTCGAGGTCGATTCCGGCGATGGAATTGATGGTGTTGATCAGGGACACCGCGTCGGCGCCGGCCTCCTTGGCCGCGCGCGCCGGATTGCGCACGTCGGTGATGTTGGGGGTCAGCTTGACGATGACCGGCATGCGCGTGTTCTGCTTGCACCAGCGCGCGACCATGCCGACGTATTCCGGCACCTGGCCGACGGCCGCGCCCATGCCGCGCTCCGACATACCGTGGGGGCAACCGAAGTTCAACTCGATGCCGTCGGCCCCGGTATCCTCGACCAAGGGCAGGATGCGCTTCCAGGCGCCTTCCTCGCAGGGCACCATGAGCGAGACCACCAGGGCCCGGTCCGGCCATTCGCGCTTGACCTTCTTGATCTCGCGCAGATTGAGGTCCAGCGGCCGGTCGGTAATCAACTCGATATTATTGAATCCCAGCATGCGCCGGTCGGGACCATGGATCGCGCCGTAGCGCGGACCATTGACGTTGACGATGGGCGGGTCCTCGCCCAGGGTCTTCCACACCACACCGCCCCAGCCGGCCTTGAAGGCGCGCACCACGTTGTATTCCTTGTCGGTGGGCGGCGCCGAGGCCAGCCAAAAGGGGTTCGGCGACTTGATCCCCACGAAGTCGCTGCGAAGATCGGTCATTACATTATCCTCCAGTGTCTCGGGATCGGGTGGGGCTTTGCGCGCGCAAGGCGCGGTCCATGGATATCGCCGCGGCCTTGCCGTCTTGGACGGCGGCGACGGTGAGATCCTGTCCCCCGGCCACGCAATCGCCGCCCGCCCAAACATCGCCGAGCGAGGTCCGGCCTTCGCCATCGACCGCGATCCGTCCGTCCTCCAGCCTCACCCCGTCGCCGCCGTTGGCCATGCCGCCGGGCACGAAAATCTGCCCAATCGCCTTGAAAACCACATCGGCGGCCAGGGTGAAGGTTTCCCCGGTGCCCTCCAGACGGCCATGGCCGCCCAGGCGGGTCCGCTCGAACTCTATGCCGCGCACCGCCCCGTCCTCGCCGATCAGACGCGCCGGCTGGGCGAAATGGGTGATTTTCACGCCGCTGGTTTGCGCCAGGTCCTGTTCGAAGCCGCTGGCATTCATCTGTTCCTGGCCGCGGCGGTAGACGAGCGTCACCTCCTCGGCACCCAGCAGCTTGCTCTGCACCGCGATATCGATCGCGGTCATGCCGCCGCCGATGACGACCACCTCGCGGCCCACCGGCAGGCTTGAAAGGTCCCCGGCCTGGCGCAGATCGGAAATATAATCCACGGCGTCGATCACACCCTCCAAATCCTCGCCCTCCAAACCCAAATCCCGGACCGTGCCCAGACCGACGCCCAGGAAAACCGCGTCGTAATCGCCGCGCAGCCGCTCCAGGCTCAAGTCGGACCCCAGGCGCTTGCCGGTCACCACCTCGATCCCGCCCAAGGACAGGATATAGGCCGCTTCGTGCTGCGCGAAATCTTCAAGCGATTTATAAGCCGCGATCCCGTACTCATTGAGTCCACCCGGTTTTTCGCGTGCATCGAATACCGTGACCGAGTGGCCCAGCACCGCCAGGCGATGGGCGCAGGACAGCCCCGCCGGTCCCGCGCCGACGACCGCCACGCGCTTTCCGCTGGCCGGCGCGCGGGTGAATATCTGCTTGCCGTCCGCGAATAAGACATCGGTCGCGTGGCGCTGCAACATGCCGATCTTGACCGGTTTACCCTCGGCGGTCTCGCGCACGCAGACTTCCTCGCACAGGGTCTCCGTCGGACAGACCCGGGCGCACATGCCGCCCATGATGTTTTGCTTCAGGATCGTTTCCGCCGCGCCCATGGGATTGCCGGTCGATATCTGGCGAATGAACATGGGAATGTCGATATCGGTCGGACAAGCCTCGACGCAGGGGGCGTCATGGCAGAAATAGCAGCGGTCGGCCTCGACCATGGCCGGGTGGCGGCCGAGGGGCGGATGCAAGTCCGCGAAGTTCTCTTCGTATTGCCGCGCTGGCAGGCGGCCAGAAGCAACATCGCGTTTGGCGCCGCTTGTCCCCATAGTCCTATCTCCTCCCACGGTCCGGCTATTCGTTCCTCAATTTTTTATCATTTGATCAAAAATTTTTCCGCCGATCAAGATGGAAAACGAAGCAACGGCTTCGACCTCTCCCCTCCCTTGTCATGGCGCGCCGGCCCAAGTAAGACCAAGCCTCGTTGAGACCGACCCATTTCACGGCGGCGGATGGAGCGAAATGGACGAAACCGTCCTCGATACCAAGGGCCTCTCTTGCCCCCTGCCGGTGCTTAAGGCACGCAAGGCCTTGAAGAGCGTGCCGGCCGGCGGGCTCCTGCGGGTCCTGGCGACAGACCCGGCGTCGGTCATCGATTTCAAGGCGTATTGCCTGACCAGCGGCCACGAACTCGTGGAGGCCAGTCAAGAAGGCCCGGTCTTCGTTTTCCTCATTCGCCGTGTCGAGGCGGAAGAGCCGGCGGGGTGAGGCAAGCAGGCTCTAAGCCACCGACCCATAAACGTAAAATCGTCATCCCGGACTTGATCCGGGATGACGGTTTAATGGCTATGTGTCCTAAAACGCTACAATTGAAATTCCAATATCCTTGAACTCGGCGGCGATCCGCCGCGCCGGGCCGGCCGGGATCAGCCCGGTCCAGGACCCGGTCGTGACAACCTGTCCGCGCTGAATACCCTGGCCGCGCCGGTTCAGATGGTTGGCCAGCCAAACCAGCAGCCGGATCAGATTCCCCGACGTATTGCCGCCGAATTTCTCGGCCACCACGCTGTCATCGAAGCTAAGACGCACCGATTGGCGGTCGATCGCGAGATCGGGCCAGCCGTTCCAGGGTGCGCCAATCACCAAGGCCGCGTTCAAGCTGTTGTCGGCCAACTTGCTCAGCGGATCGAGAACCGAACGGTCGCGGAACCGGCACTCGCAGACCTCTATGGCGACAAAGGCAGACTCGATCGCCTCGATCACTTCGCTTCGGGAGTATTCATTCTCCCGGGGCGGGAGGCCGCTGGCGAAACGGAAGGCGATCTCCGCCTCCATGCCGCGTAAGCTATAGTGGGCAGGGTCTAGGCGGGTCGGCGACGCCAAGATGCTTCCCGCCAGCAGGGGCGCGCAAGCCGGCGTTTCCTCTGGCCCGCCGGCCCCCACTTTCCAGCCTTCGATGGGGCCGAGGCTCGCGGCCACGGCGTCTTGTATGGCGTAGGATTCCGCCACATCGCGCGGCCGGCATGATTCCGGCAGACTCTCAATTGGTCCCGCCCGGCGGGCCTTGAGCAAAAGATCGGCAGCGGCCTCGGCGCGCCCGCCCCCCTGCCCGGTCACGCCCGCCGGTCCTCGCGGATCATGGCGCTGCCTTTTTCCGCGATCATGATGGTCGGCGCGTTGGTGTTGCCCGAGGTGATGGAAGGCATGACCGAGGCGTCGACGACTCGCAATCCCTCCATGCCGCGCACGCGCAGCCGTTCGTCGACCACGGCCATGTCGTCCTGGCCCATCTTGGCCGTGCCGATGGGGTGAAAGATGGTGGTCCCGATATCGCCGGCCGCCTTGGCCAGGTCTTCCTCGCTTTGCGCTTCCATGCCGGGGCGGAATTCCTCGGGCCGGTACTTGGCCAAGGCCGGCGCCGCCATGATTTGCCGGGTCAGGCGTATCGCCGCCGCCGCGACTTTCCGGTCGCCGGGGGTCGAGAGGTAGTTCGGGGTTATGGCAGGTGCGTCGAATGGGTCCGGGCTCTTGATCCGAATATGGCCGCGGCTTTCCGGCCGCAAGTTGCAGACCGAGGCGGTGATGGCGGGAAAGGCGTCCAAGGGCTCCCCGAATTTGGGCAGGGACAGGGGCTGCACGTGGTATTCGAGATCGGGAGTTTCGCGGGCGCTGTCCGACTTGGCGAAGGCGCCGAGCTGGCTGGGCGCCATGGTCAAGGGTCCGCGCCGGAACAGCAGGTACTCCAGCCCCATGCCGGCGCGGCCGAGCCAGGAATTCGCCCGCTCGTTCATGGTCTTGACGCCTTGAACCTTAAAGGCGGTGCGAAGCTGCAGGTGATCCTGCAAATTCTCTCCCACGCCGGGCACGTCATGGCGGACCGGAATCCCGAAACCGCGCAGCAAAGAGCCCGGCCCAATACCCGAGAGCTGAAGCAACTGAGGCGACCCGAGGGCGCCCGCCGCCAAGATGACTTCCCGGCGCGCCCGGACCGTGGTCTCCACACCGTTGTGACGAAGCTCGACACCGGTAACCTTCCGGCCCTCGAAGCGCAGCTTGCGGGCCTGCGCGCCGGTTAGAACGGTCAAGTTGGAGCGCCCGCGCACCGGCCGCAGAAACGCCTGCGACGTATTCCAGCGGAAGCCGCTACGCTGGTTGACGTGAAAGTAGCCGCAGCCCTCGTTATCGCCGCGGTTGAAGTCTTCGGTCTTGGGGATGCCGGTCTCGGCGGCGGCCTCGCGAAAGGCGTCGAGAATTTCCCAGGACAGCCGCTGCCCCTCGACCCGCCATTCGCCCTCGGCGCCGTGGTGCGCGTCGGCGCCCTCGTGGAAATCTTCCGAGCGCTTGAAATAGGGCACGACGTCGTCCCAAGACCAGCCACTATTGCCAAGCTGGCGCCATCGGTCGTAGTCGCGGGCCTGGCCGCGCATATAGATCATGCCGTTGATGGAGGAACAGCCGCCTAGCACCCGGCCCCGGGGATAGTTGAGCGCGCGGCCGTTCAGGCCGGCCTCGGCCTCGGTCTTGAAGCACCAATCGGTGCGCTTGTTGTTCTGGGTGTAGAGGTAACCGATGGGTATGTGAATCCAGATGTAATTGTCGCGCCCCCCCGCCTCCAGCAGCAGCACGCGCTGATCCGGATCGGCCGAGAGCCGGTTGGCCAGCACGCAGCCCGCCGAGCCCGCGCCGACGACGACATAATCGTATTCGCCCAGGCCCGCTTGATCGTCATTCATGTGCGCGCTCCTACGGACTAAGCCGAGAGAAAAAATCCCCTCCCCCCTTGCGGGGGAGGGCTAGGGTGGGGGGTAGTGCGTCCGCACGTCAAGAGACTCCCTGTACTATTCTTGCGCTGTCGCGAGGCGGCAAAAAATCAAGAAGTGAGTCGCGTGACGCGCTGACCCGCTTCCCCCAACCCCAACCCTCCCCCGCAAGGGGGGAGGGAGTATATTTCCTCTCGGTCCCCTAGGGGCGCGCGGCTCGGGGCGCCGTGCTGGCCCAGCGCGGGCTCGCGCGTTATAGGGAACGGATGCCGACTCACCCGCCCAAATCCTTCGCCCTTGGTTCGCGTTACGCGGCCATGTATGGCGCCGTCTTTCTGACCATCGGAATCTATATGCCGTTCTGGCCGGTGTGGTTGTCGTCGCGCGGTTTCGGCGCCGGCGAGATAGGCCTGCTGCTGGCCATGGGCACCTGGGTCAAGGTATTCAGCAGCCCGGCCATGGCGCAGGTCGCGGACCGTAGCGGCCGGGCCAAGGCGACCCTGGTCGCCTGCGCGGCCATGACATTGCTCTTTTTCTCCGCCTTTTTCGTGGCCGAGGGATTCTGGCCGATCCTGGCGGTCATGGTCCTGGTCAACGTCTTTCACCCGGTCCTGATCCCCCTGACCGAGACCCAGACCATGGCGGCGGCCAATGCCGGGAGGCTCGATTACGGGCGCGTGCGCCTGTGGGGCTCGCTGACTTTTATCTTAGGGACGATAGGTGCCGGATGGCTGCTGACCGGGCGCGGTCCCGACTTGATCCTGCCTCTCATTCTCGGTGCCCTGGGTCTCAACGTCCTGGCCGCGATGATCTTCCCGGGCTCGGCACGGGCCGTCACGCCAGGTCCGGGGCGCGGGCTCTGGGGCCTCTTCAAGAACCGGCGCTTTCTCTTATTCCTGGGCACGGCGAGTCTGCTCGGCGCCAGTCACGCGGTCTACTACGGTTTCTCCGCCTTGCATTGGCGCGCCGCCGGCCTCAGCCCGGCGGCGGTTGGCTGGCTCTGGGCCTTGGGTGTGATCGCGGAAGTGATTCTGTTCGCCTTCAGCGCCCGGATCGTGGCCCGCCTCGGCCCCTTTGGGCTTCTGGCCTTGGCCGGGTTCGGCGGTGTCGTGCGCTGGTCGGTGCTCGGCGGCACCACGGCCTTGCCGGCCCTGGCGGCGGCGCAGATTCTCCATGCCGCCACCTTTGGCGCGGCGCATCTGGGGGCGATGTATTTCTTGGCCCGCAACGCGCCGCCCGATTTGGCGGCCAGCGCGCAGGCCGTCTACTCCGCCATCGCGGGCGGGGTCGCGATCGGCCTGGCGATGCTGGCCGCCGGCTGGCTCTACGGCGAATTCGCCGGCGGCGCCTTTTACGTCATGGCGGTCTTGAGCGCCCTGGGTGGCCTGCTGGCCCTCGCCCTCATGAGGCGAGAGCCAGCGAATACCTAAAGTTTAGGACCGGCCCTTAAACAAAAGATCGTCATCCCGGACTTGATCCGGGATCTTTGCGACGCAGCGTATCCGGCCCTCGCCAGAAGATCCCGGATCGTAGTCCGGGATGACGGCGGTACTTCTTTAGGGCTTTTCCCCGCGCTTCATGCGGGCCTCGATATCGTCGAGGCAGGGCATGAGATCGGCGATGCTGTCGACGACGTAGTGGGCCCCGCGCTGGTACATGGTCGGGTAGATGCGGTCCCGGTGCTTCTGCTTCACTTCCTCGGAGAAGGCGTTCCACTCGTCGAGCTGAACCCCGACCTCGTTACCGGAAATGGCGAGGCCGATGCCCCAGCAACCGGCGTTGAGGCCTTCTTCGATCCCGGTCAGGGTATCGTCGACCTTAACCACGGACTGCACCGGCGAGATGTCGAGCGCCAGGATATTGCGCAGCACCATGTGACCGAAGGGACGGCCGCGCGGCACGTCGGCGGCGCCGAAGGTGGCGTCGGGATCGTAGCCCTGCTTCTTGCCGTCGCGCTGGTTGATCTCCAACATGCCCGGCAGATAGCCCGAGGTGGAGCCGATCTTGTAGCCGCGCTTGCGGCATTCGCCCACCACTTCGAGAGTGCCGGGAATCAGTTGCGAGTAGTCGGACAGACAGGCTTCCTGCATGGGCACGAAATTTTCGAACATGCGGACCACGTCGCCCTCGGTCGGCTCGCTGCCGTGCTTTTCGACCCAGCGGCGGCGCACGCTCGGGATCTCGCAGATCAGGCCGATGTGGACCTTCTTATGAGCGCCCATGGGGATGCGGGCTTCTTCGAGGGTAATGGGCACGCCCTCCTGCTCGAAGACCTGGCGGAAGACCACGGCCGGGGCCATGCACCCGAAATCCATGGTCGTTCCGGCCCAATCGAAGATCACGCAGCGAATGGGACCACGGTAGGAACGGGTGTAGGTGAACTCGCGCTCATGAGTGAATCGCATGTCTATCTGTCTTTCATTTTGACTGGCCAGGGGTGCCCGGAGAGGCAACCGGAAAAGCCGCGGTCACCCGCGATCGCAGGCATATTGGCGCCCCGCGACCTATCGATCCAATACAAACTATATACAGAAGATATAGGTTATGCCGATGATTGGAGTTGCGATTCCGGGGGCCGGGAGAAGCGCTTGCGCCTTTCCCTGTTATTCCCTGCCGAGCAGGGAATTAGCAGGCGCCCGGGGACGGGCTTGGGCGCGTATTAATTCGTATGAGAATTTATGCTTTTCGTATAATTCGCGCATCGTCATGTCGCGCATTCACAGAATATCCCCATGCTGGCGCAGCACGTCCTCGAAGGCCGTGGCGAAGCCATCCAGATCTTGATCCGTCATGGCCAAGGACAGGGTCATGTAGCCCCTTTGCGCGTAGCTGAAACCGCGCATCATCATCTCCAAATGGATCAGCGTCTTTATGTCCGGCCGGGCGTCCTTGATGTCGTGGGGCGCGCGGATGGGGTGCGTTACGCAATGGAGGCCGAGGATGGAGCCCGAGCCGGTGATCTGCATCTCAACGCCACAGGCCGCGATGATGGCGTTCAGGCGCGCCTTGAAGGCTTCGCCCCGGTCATAAAGGGAATCGGCCTCCGCCGCCGTGAAGATCTCGCTCAAGCCGGCATAGCCCGCCGCCATGGACATGACATTGTTGTTGAAGGTCCCCGCGTGGGGCATGGCCCCGGGCGCGGTCGGATCGAACTGGGCCATGATGTCGCTTCGCCCGCCAAAGGCGCCGAAGCTCGACCCGCCGCCCAGGTATTTTCCCAGGGTTGTCATGTCGGGGATCACGCCCAGGCGCTGCTGCAAACCGCCGGCGGAGGAACGCGAGGTCATGACCTCGTCGAAGATCAGAACGATGCCGTGGCGCTTCGCCGCCCCCCGCAAGGCGTCGAGAAATTCCCGGTCGGCGGGCAGGCAGCCGCCGCCGCCCACCATGGGCTCGACAATAACCGCCGCCAGTTCATGGGCGTGGGCGTTCAGAACCGCGAGCGACTCCTCGGTCGAATTGAAAGTCCCATAGACCACATCGAAGGGCACATTCACCGGCATGCCGCGGTGGGCGAAATACAACACCCCGCCGTGGTAGGCCCCGTCGAAGACCATGATCTTGTCGCGCTTGGTGAAGGCCCGCGCCGCGCCAAGCGCCATGAGATTGGCTTCCGTGCCCGAGTTGGTGAAACGCACTTGATCGATGGAGGGAAAGCGCGCCGTGACCAGCTCGGCCAGCTTGACCTCCCATTGGTTGGGCGCGCCGAGCACAATGCCCCCGTCCAGGGCCTTCTTAATGGCAGCTAGAATGACCGGATTGGAATGGCCGTAGAGCCCGGCGGAATATTCGTTCAGAAAATCCGTGTAGCCGTGGCCGTCCAAGTCGGTGAGATAGGCCCCCTCGCCCTTGACCATGGTGAGCGGAAAAGGATCGTAATGCAGCACCGTGCGGGTGTTACCCCCCGGCATGACGGCGCGGGCGTTTTCCCAGCGCCCCCGGCTTTTCGGATTGGCGGCGATAAACCGCTCCCGCGCCTCCGCCAAGGCATCGGTAATTTTGTTATGGCCCTTGGTGGCCGTGGGTACGTCAATCATCGACATAAGTGCCGAGCCTCTCCCGATAGTGCTTTCAAATCCAAAGCGAGTGTATCCCTTCGCCGCCGCCATCGGAAGACTTACCCGGTGCAGAGCTCCGGTCTTAGCCTAACCTAGAATTTGACCCTTGCCGTCGGCTACTGGATAGGAGCAGTCTTGGCGAAGCAGCGGTATTCACTCCCGAAAACGGCGAGGAGATATCAAATGAGGAACGGTTGCTCTCGCGTGCAGCGGGCCTGTGGCAAAGCTGTTTTTTTATTTGCTGTGGGCGTATTTCTTGCGTCGTGCACCACGACGACCATAACGCCAGAGGTCGTGAATGCGCCGAGCCGCGATTACGACAAAGTCGTGATAGGCGACATCGGTGCCGATGACGAACTCTGGGAAACCCAGCTTCCTTATCTGCGTAAAGGTATCGCCGAGAAGCTTCGGGAAGACGAGAAGTTCGCCGAGGTCTTCGACCCTACTCCCGAGGCTGTGCCTGAGGATGCGATCGTTATATCGGGTCAGGTATCCGAGATCGAAAAAGGCAGTAAAGCTCTTCGCTTCATTATCGGGTTCGGAGCGGGACGGGCGAAAGCGGCAGGCTTGTTCTCGATCCACGACGCGCAAGGCACGATTTTAGCCCGATTCGAAAGCCGCAAGGCTTACTCCGGAGGCGCGGGAATCGGCGGTTTCGATATGCTCGACATGGATGAGATAATGGAAGAGCTTGGCAAGGAAACAGCCCTCTCGATTATTCGATGGGCAAAGGGCGAATCTTTGGAACCGCCAAAGCAGGAATAACCCTGCTTCGACACGAAAGGTCAGCCACAGCGGCCTCATCCTGAGCTTGTCGAAGGACGAGGCCGCGCTCGGTCCCAGTTTCACAGAGACCTCCAGCGGGAGAGGGTTAGGGTGAGGGGCTTTTGTTTTCTTACACCGCCGAGGGCGGGTAATCGCGAAACTCGCGGGATTTACACACACCGGGGACCAAGCCCCCTCACCCTCCCGCTTCGCGGGCCCCTCCCTCTCCCGGCGGGAGAGGGGTTTCGCGCCTGCTTAATTTAAACCGGACACCAGTGGACACGATCCGGCAATCCATCGGGGCCCGAGATCGGCTTTTCCATATGGTGTTGTTCGGTATTTAATTAGGCCCATGGCGATGGCGGGACGTTCAAACTGCGCCAGCCTTTCTTAAAGGATGCGGGGCCATGACTCTCAATCGCCTGATGTGGGTTTTCGCCAGCTTGTTCGTTGCGTTCGGGCTGCTCATGGCCGCCGTCGAGGACACTACCGCGCGGAAAATTTGGGGCGGATTGAGTGTCGCGTCCCTCGGCGGTTTTGCCTTCGCCATGGTCTTCGACGGCGTATCGAAGGGAGAGATCCGCGTACAGTTCAGCGTCATCGAGCGGGCCACGCAGCCGCGCCTTTTTTGGGCCGCCGTGACCCTAGTCGGCGCCGCCGGAATCGGAGTCGTGGTAAGCGCCGCGATGGTCCTGTTTTTCAGGGCGGCGTAGGGCGGTGTAGCTTGACTGTAGCTCAGGATAAATTCCGGTGCCGGTCAGTGCAGGTGCTTTGCCACCATATCGAGGAATACGGGAACCGTGATCGGCTTGGCGAGGTAGCCGTCGCACCCTGCCTCTAGAATTCTATTTTCATCGCCCCTCATGACGAAAGCCGTAACCGCGATGATGGGAATATGCTTGAGTTTCCCGTCGGACTTCAACTCCTTGGCCAGGTCAAGCCCCGAGCGTCCCGGCAGTTGAATGTCCATTACGATCAGGTCCGGAAGTCGATCGCGCGCGATCTCCAGAACATCGTTGCCATCAATAGAATGGATGGTGTTATAGCCATCGATTTTAAGAATTTCATCGAACAGACTCATGTTTAAATCATTGTCTTCGACGATGAGAATGGTCTTCGACATTATCAAACCCCTGTTAACGGATCGATCGCTTATCTCAGCGGGGGCGTTTTCTGTTAGCTAATTCGAGTTTCTCCAAGGCTTCCTGAATTTTTTCTTCTTTCCCGTCCGCGTATTGGGCAATTTCGGTATCCACTTTCAAAATGTGACCCATCCACCATTTACGCAGAAACCTGCAAAGAACGTGAAGAGTTTCCGGGCCGCGATCGTTCCGCCATTTATTGGCCAGATCGCTCACCTCGGCGTTTAGTTTCCGGTGACGGACACGGTGTTCATTCAAGATGGGATATTCGCAAACCTCCATTATCGCTTCCTCCCGCTGGAAGTGGTAACGGGTGTAATCCTCCATATCCTCTATGACCTTGTCCAAATCGGCATCGCCGACGAACCGGTGAGTAAGTTTATTCAACAAATTAATAATAATCTGATGATCCTTGTCTATGGCATCGACGCCGACGCGCAAATTGTCGGACCAGATGAGAATATTTTCATTGGTAGCCAGGGGTAGTTCGACCCAAAAGGCGCTGCCCACTCCTAGCTCGCTTTCAACGCCGATCCGTCCCGCCATTCGTTCCACAAGCACCCTGGATACCGTCAGTCCCATGCCCGTGCCTTCGCGCGCGACCAAGGAGTTCGCGCCAACGCGATGAAACATCTGGAAAGCTCTCCCGGCATCTTCCTTGGCAAGGCCAATACCTGTGTCCGTCACGGATATGCGCAGGAAACCGTCGTCTGTCTCGCGCCCATCCACTGTCACGGTTCCCCCGTCCCTATTGAATTTAACGGCATTGGAAAGGAGGTTGATCATGACCTGTTTCAACCTCGTTCGATCGGTACGGATATGGGTGGATAGGCCGGAACCCAAGCGATCGACGATCTTTATGTTTCGCTTTTCCCCAAGGGGCGCCATCAAGGAAACACAGTCCGAGACGACTTCCCGCGCGGCGACTTTCGTCAAGAGAATGGAGGCTTGGTCGGATTCAATTTTAGCCAGATCGAGAATATCGTTGACGAGCTTGAGAAGGTAACTTCCTCCCTCGAGGATGCTCTCCACGTGGGTATTCTGGGCCGGCGACAGCGGGTTTTCGGGATCGTACTGCAAGACCTGAGCAAACCCGAGAACGGCGTTCAAGGGCGTTCGCAGTTCATGGCTCATGCTGGCCAGAAATTCCGACTTGGCCAAGTTGGCTTTTTCCGCCTCCTCCATGGCCTCCATCATGGCCGCCTCCGCCGCCTGGCGCTCGGTTACGTCCATGGCCATGGAGATAACGAAACGCCGTCCATCGGGGAGTATGCCGAGAGGAGCGGTGCGAACGTCCCATGTCCGCTTTTCGCCCCAGGCCGTGACGATGTGCGCCTCGTGTTCGTATGGCTCCTCGATTTTGTAAAGCCGGCCGATAAGCTCTCGCATATGCTCTTTGTCGGCGCCGTAGGCTTTCTCGGTCCAGTCGTGGATGCTGGGTATTTCACCAGGGGAATAGCCGGTCAACTCGGTCCATTTGTTGCTGACCATCATGATCTCGCCGCCCTCGGCGTGCATGATGATCGGGATCGGCGCATCTAGGACGGACCGGCGCAGTCGATCCTCGCTTTCCACGATGCGCCGGACCATGGGGTTGCCGATGCGAAAGAAGAGCGCCGCGCCCGCGGCGATGATGGCGAAACCGATCGCGAATACCATGGCCCCGGCCGTCACGAAGGGCTCGCGGATTTCCGCCACGTCGATCTTGGCGACGATGCCCAGATTTAGAACGGCAACCGGCTCGTAAGCCGCCAGGACCGTGACCCCTTCAAAGTCGAGCCCGACCACCGTCCCCGACTTGCCGTCGAGCGCCCGCCGCATGGGCTCGGCATGCGGCGAGTCCAAGGCAACCGGCTTTGGTATGTCGAGGCCTCCATGGTGATGCCTCAGCAGGAACACGATCTCATCGCCCTCGCGCCGGGCCATGACGAACTCGCCGGTTTCCTCGAACCCCTTGTAGCGCTCGTGGGCGTCCTCGATTTGCGCGAAAGTGGCGCGAAAGGAGCCTCCGGGATAATCGCGGCTGTGGACCTCATCGTAGTGCGCCACGGCCTCTATCAAGCGGGCCTGGCTCTGCGCCAACTGCCTGAGATCTTCACGTCTCTCCTCGAAGGCCGTGTCGTAGAGGACCAGGATCGCGGCCCCACCTATGACCAGACCCACCACCGTCATGATCGCGACGAGGGCGAAAATAGCCCTGTTATTGCCTGTCGACATACCTTTTGGGCCAATTATTACTGTATTATTACGGGACTACCGCGACGGTGCGAGAGTGTCAACGGCGGAGGAATACAACCATGGGGCGGCGCGAAGCAAGCACCGCCCTATCCGCCCGCGAGGCGGGGCAGGATGTAGACTTCGCTATCGGGTTCGATGGGCGCGAACCAGGCGTCGCGGAAAATCACCCCGTCGATGGAGACCGAGACGCCGCGATCCAAATCCGGCTTTAGCTTGGGGTAGCGTTCCTTCAGGCGGTCGAGCAGGTCGCGCACGTTCTTGGCCTCCAACTCAACCTCCGCCTGCCCCTCGGCGGCTTGCTTTAGCGAGCCCCAGAGCACCGCCTTGACCATGGCATTACGCCTCGTTCTCCATCATCGCCTTGAGCACGCGCGGCGGCGACATGGGCAGGTGGGTGAGGCGCACGCCCGCCGCCGCCGAGACCGCGTTGGCGATCGCCGCCAGGGGCGGCACGATGGAGGTCTCCCCCACCCCGCGCACGCCGTAGGGATGGCCGGGATTGGGAATTTCCAGAATGACCGTATCGATCATGGGCAGGTCCGGGGCGACGGGGATGCGGTAATCCAGGAAGCCGGCGTTTTGCAGGCGGCCGTCCTCGCCATAGATGTATTCCTCGTTGATCGCCCAGCCGACGCCTTGCGCCGCGCCGCCCTGGAACTGGCCTTCCACATAGGCCGGATGCACGGCCTTGCCGGCGTCCTGAAATACCGTGTAGCGCAGAACCGTCACCTTGCCGGTGTCGGGATCGACTTCGACATCGACCATGTGGGTGGCGAAGCTGACCCCGGCGCCGTCGGCATCGGCCTCGCTGTGGCCGGCGATGGGGCCGCCGGTGGACGCGGCCGACTCCGCGATCTCGGCCAGGGACATGGGCTCGAAAGTTCCGGCGTTGGCCCCGGCCGGCTTGGCGTAGCCGTCTTCCCAGACCACGGCCTCGACCGGGATATCCCAGATTTTAGCGGCGCGCGCGCACATGATCTCGATCGCCTGGCGCGCCGCCTTGATGGTCGCCATGCCGACGGCGAAGGTCACGCGGCTACCGTCGGTGACCTCGTTATAACCGAGGGCGGAGGTGTCGGCGATGATGGTGCGCACCTTCTCGTAAGGCACGCCCAGTTCCTCCGCCGCCATGAGGCACATGGAGGCGCGCGAGCCGCCGATGTCCGGGTTGCCCTCGGAAAGACATACCGTGCCGTCTTCGCTGATATTCAGGGAGACGCAGGTCTGGCCGCCGAAGTTGAACCAGAATCCGCACGCCACGCCCCGGCCCTGGTTCGGCCCCAAGGGCGCCAGGTGATGGGGATGGCTTTTCGATTCCTTCAGGGTGGCTTCCAGGCCGATGGGGCCGAAGGTCGGGCCGTAGGACGACTTGGTGCCTTGGCGCGCCGCGTTGAGCAGGCGGAATTCCAAGGGGTCCATGCCGATCTTCTTGGCCAGTTCGTCGATCACGCTTTCGATGGCGAAGGCCGCCATGGGCGCGCCCGGCGCCCGGTAAGCGGCCTGCTTGGGGCGATTGGTCACGACGTCGTAGCCGACTGTCCTAACATTCGCCAAGTCGTAGCAAGCGAACGCCGTCATGGCCCCGAATTGAACCGGGGAACCGGGAAAGGCGCCGCCTTGATAGCGTAGAACAGCCTCGGCCGCCGTGATGCGACCGTTCTTGTCCATGCCGATCTTGACGTCGGTGCTGGAACTGGACGTGGGGCCGCTGGCGCGGAAAACCTCGTCGCGCGACATGACCAGCTTGACCGGACGCCCGGCCTTGCGCGACAGCGCCAAGGCGACCGGCTCGATAAAGACCGTGGTCTTGCCGCCGAAGCCGCCGCCGATCTCCGAGGCCGTGACGCGCAGCCGCGATACCTCCATGCCCAGCAGGCCGGCGCAGACGTTGCGGACCATGAAATGACCCTGGGTGCAGCACCAAAGATCGCCCTGCCCGTCCGTTCCCATGCTGGCGAGGCAGGCGTGGGGCTCGATATAGCCCTGGTGCGTGGCCTCGGTCTTGAAGCTGCGTTCGATGACGATATCGGCCTCGGCGAAGCCTTTTTCCACATCGCCGTGGCCGAACTCATGGCGTTCGGCGACGTTGGAAGCTTTGTCGGGCTTGGGCTCGACCCCCTGGGTGCGCAGGCCCCGATGCAGGATCGGCGCCCGGGGCTTCATGGCCGCATCCACGTCGGTCACGTGGGGAAGGACCTTGTACTCGACCTTGATGCGCTTTAGTGCCTCGCGCGCCACCGCCTTGGACACCGCCGCGACCGCGGCGACCGCGTGGCCGTCGTAGAGCGCCTTTTCCCGCGCCATGACGTTGCGGCAAATGTCCACCAGGTCTTCGCGCTGGGGCAGCTTGAAATCGTCGCGGGTCACCACCGCCTTCACGCCGGGCAGCTTTACCGCCCGCGAGGTGTCGATCGACTTGATCCGCGCATGGGCGTGGGGGGAGCGCAGAATTAGGGCGTGCAACATGCCCGGCGCGCTTATATCGGCGCCGAAGCGGGCCCGGCCCGTCACCTTGTCGACGCCGTCCGGGCGCAGGGGCCTCGTGCCGACAACTTTGAATTTACGCTTGGTCATGGTGGCGCCCCGGTCGGTCATGGCTCACGCACTCCGCATGTCTTTGGCCGTATCCAGCACGGCCCGCACGATCTTGTCGTATCCCGTGCAGCGGCACAGGTTTCCGGCCAGCCAGTAGCGCACTTCGCTCTCGCTCGGGTCGTCGTTGACCTCCAGCAGGGCCTTGGCGGCGACCAGGAACCCCGGCGTGCAGACGCCGCACTGCAAGGCGGCGTGCTCCAGGAACTTTTGCTGCAAGGGGTGCAGCTTTTCGCCCTCGGCCATGCCCTCGATGGTTTCGACCTCGCGGCCCTCGGCCTCGACGCCCAGGACCAGGCAGGAACACACCAGGCGGCCGTCGAGCATGACCGAACAGGCGCCGCAATCGCCGGTCCCGCAGCCCTCTTTCGTGCCGGTCATGTCGAGCCGGTCGCGCAGAACGTCGAGCAAGGTCTCATCGGTATCGCACAGAACCTCCACGGCATCGCCGTTGACGGTCGTGGAAACGGCAACACTGGACATTACTTACCTCCTGCCCGCTGATAAGCGATGAGCGCGGCGCGGCGCGCCAGGACACCCACTACATGGGTCCTGAATTCCTTGGTCCCGCGCTTGTCGTCGATTGGCCGCGCGGCGGCGGCACATATATTTTGATAGTCCGATAGGGCGTCACCGAACTCAGCCAAGACCCCCATGACGTCCTCGAGCCGCGTGCCGATCAGCGCCTTGGCCGCCCGCTTGACCAGGATCACACGCGGGCCGACCGCGCCCAGGGCCACGCGGGCATCGATGCACACCCCCTTGCGGTCGAGGGTCAGGCTGACCCCGGCGCTGGCCGCGGCGATATCCATCTCGGTGCGTGGAATGAAGCGCAGATAAGCATCGCCGGAGCGCGGCGGGCGCTTGGGCAGGAAGATGGATTCCACCAGCTCACCCTTTTTTAGCGAGGTTTTTCCGGGGCCTGTGGCGATTTTCTCGACTGGAATATCACGGCGCTTTCTGGGTCCCACAATGCGGGCGACGGCCCCGGCCGCGACCATGGCGGGGACGCTGTCCGCCGCCGGGGAGGCGTTGCAGAGGTTGCCCGCGACCGTCGCCCGGCCCTGAACCTGGGTCGAACCGATAAGGCCGGCGGCCTCGACCACGCCGGGCCAGGCCTTGCCCAGGCCCGCGTGCTCCCCCATCTCGGCGCTGGGCACCGCCGCGCCGATGCGAAAGCCGCCGCGTTCCTTCTTGATCGCACACATAGCGGGGATGTGTTTGATATCGACAACCAATCCCGGCGGCTTCATGCCGGAGCGAAGCTGGACCAGAAGATCGGTCCCGCCGGCCAAGATTTTCGCCGGCCCCTTGGCCCCCAAAAGCAGCTTGGCCGCCGCCTTCGCCGTCTCTGGCGTTTCATATCGCATAGCGTTCTTCCCTGACCACGATGTAGCTTGGTTTAACAGCGCCAGGGCGCCGACCACAAGGCCGCCACAACCGATTTCGGCACGGCCTGGATTTTACAAAATTCCCCAGGCGGATCCCGCCGTCATGCCCCAGGCGGTTCCCGCCGTTTGCGCCATGACGTCCATGCCCAGCACGACCGCGAGGGCGGCGGCGCCGAGCGACAGGCCGTTGTGAATCCACTTGGCGTGGCGTTCCGCCGCACCCAGGGGCCAGGCCGCGACCAGGGTCAGCACCGTCATGCCCAGGATCGATCCAAGCCCGAACACCGCCACATAGCCGACCGCCGTCCAGGGCTCCCGCGTCGCCGCGACCGCCAGGGCCAGCAGGCCGGCGGAACCGGCGGCGCCGTGAACCAGGCCGATCATCAAGGCGCGCACGGGAAAACCCACTGGATGGCGATGATTGTGGGGATCGCGGCCATGGGGCGTCTTCGCGCCCGCGTGACTGTGGGCATGAAGGTGCGGGCGACCTTGGCCATGGACATGGGCATGAAAATGTATCCGCCGCGCCCGCATGCGGCGCAGGACATCGAAGCCGAGCAACACCAGCATCGCGCCGACACCGAACTCCAGAACGGCGGCGATCCGGTCGGTCAGGGTCAGCCCCATGAGGATCACCACGGCGCAGATCGCGAACAGCGTGATGCTATGGCCAAGGCCCCAAGCCGCGCCGCGCAGGGCCAGGCCGCGTTTCGACTTGGACTCGCCAAAGGCAAGCGCGCCGACCGCCGCCAGGTGATCGGCCTCCAGCGCGTGCTGCATCCCGATCA
This sequence comes from Kiloniellaceae bacterium, assembly GCA_021776175.1. Taxonomy (GTDB): domain Bacteria; phylum Pseudomonadota; class Alphaproteobacteria; order Kiloniellales; family J153; genus JAJFGN01. The sequence continues at coordinate 43,504 of JAJFGJ010000033.1, read as the reverse complement.
GAAAACCGAGCGCCAGGAACCCTTCCAAACCCTTATCCCCCTCAACGAAGCCGGGACAAGCGCCCGCCGCTAACACCGTATTTTGACGGCACCGTAAGCGGTACGGCAATGGCATTTTTATGAAATATCTTGGTCCTGTGCCCAGGCAAATACCTACTCACGCCGTCATTGCCAGTCTTGACCCGGGATCTTCGGTGCGGCCTGATTCAATCGGTATTACCCGCAAGCTAGATACTGTCGATTTCCACGTCGAAGTCATCGACCTAATTGGCAACAAGGTTGAGGCCGAGGTCGGCGTGGCTTTCCTGGTCGCAGTGTTCTCAGCGCTGCGAAAAGCCTCGCCGCGGCCTAGCATCTAAGTGTTGGGAGACATGGGCATTCAAGGTAGCATCAAGAAGGTCCGCTCGTTGACGGAGCCCCTCCAAGTAGCCATAGACATCGGCGCCAAGCGGGCACTGATCCCCATCGAGAACAAGCGCAGCTTTTTCGATGTCAGTGCCGAAATCTTAGAGAACGTTGATCCGATCTTCTACGGTGAGGTGAAGCGGGCGGCGCTTAAGGCGCTGGGCCTGAACTGAGTGGACGCTCGGTGAGCGAGCGGAGATGTTCTCGAATCGTGGTCGAATTGGACATCGGTCTTGGCTACAGCGACAGAAGCAAAATACAGGTCGCCAACCAGAAGCCATTATAAAGATCGACCCAAGGCCGATCATGAATAAACAATCACAATGGACCAATCGATCTCGGCTGCTCAATATCATCCGGCGCCGCTTCCAAGGAGTGCTCCTTCCAGATAATTTTTGCGATATTGAAAAGTAGTTTTTGTCGACTTTCGACCTGTTCTGCTCCGAAACTTTCAAGGTGCTGAAATTGTAGATCATAGTCATTGATAAGATTCTTAAAATCTTTCTTTGCTTTATAGCTATCAGCACGAAGCGTCTCGTTCCAGTGCAGTGTGTTTGCATAGGACATCAACTTGGATTTGTATTTTTCATTTCCGCTTGAAATGTTGTCTTTACCCTTTAGCAGAAGGACTGCGCCGAGTCGATTTCTATCAACCTCAAAGAGCTCCTCATCACCCCCATAAATATTTAGAGACTCATCGTTGTGTGAGAGAATGTGCTCAATATGAAATCCATTTACAGCGCCCGTCTTCAAGACAAGATCATTAATTGGATGCTTTATCGCTGTGTTCGTTTTATCAGCAATAAACTCATCAATGCGAGCGAAAAAGTAACGGGTAAATCGTGCAGGAATATCATTTAATGAGGTGTTTTTGAATTGTGCATATTCAAAAACCTCAGACACATCGACGCTGCGCCGTTCTTTTAAAATATTTCGCAAAGTTTGATAAAAAGCGGAGTTTATTTCTTCCTTCCCTCTCTCTCGAATCTCATATGAGATCTCAAAGACGGCATCATTGAAATCGTTACTGTCATACGCCCTCTGCAATCTTAGAAAAGAAAATAATCGGTCAACATTTTGAGCAACTAGTCTGATCTTTTCGTCTTCCTCGGGATCATCCACTTCACATGCGGAGAGGATTAGCATAAATTGACTATCCATCTCGTTCAGGCGATTGAAATACAGATGCTCATAACCAACTTGGCGGTCGTGTGTGTATTCCCAGATCTTCGCATAAAGCTTCGAATAATATCGGAACGCCCCGTTCAGAAAGGCCTTAACAGCAACAGGATTGTGATCCAGCTTGAGCTTCTCGTTCACATCAGATTTGAATATTTCACGGTGGTAGTCGTTGTCAAACCGCTGACCTGTCGCTCTTGTCTCCGCGTATTTTGCCTTTAGAAGGTAGACAAAGAACGTATCTATCTCTTCGGATTTAAAGCGATTAACGCGGGAAACACACTCCTCCCAAAGAGCATTGTAGTTGCCCTCATCCAATTCGATCTTGTCAATTTGACCGAGCAGTTTGCCCTTGAGTATTTCGTATGGTCGGAGCTTTACTCCACGGTCATTGATCACCTCAAAAACCATTGGCACGTCCGTTTGTTCTACGGACAGGTTGATCAGAACAAGGCGATGCAGAAAGTAGAACACAAATGTCTCGTACTTGTGCTTGCTGTCGAGTTTTTGCTCTAAAATTGAGTCGATTGAATCGTAGTTTTGATGCATGTTTTCCGCAGTTATCCCGCTGTCGGTCGGTATTTTATCCTTTTCATCATAGAGAGCGTTTAGCGCCTCCAGATGGAGTTCATGGTTCATCCAGAACTGTTTCTCGAAGCCTGCTTGGCCAGCAATTTTGCTCCTTATCCAATCGACGAGACCGGATCCGAGCGCATTGCCCATATGGTGCAGTTTGATGAGGATGAGAGTCAGGGTTGTTAATCGCTGCTGGCCGTCAACGACATATACGCGACCGGCAATCGTGTTTGTGACAAAGGTGCTCAAATAATACCAAGGATATTTAGCAGTTACGTTTTCGATCTTAGCGTCCAATGCGTTGTTCGTTTTGTACGATTCCTCAAATCCGTAGAATATATCATCGATCAATCGCCTGACCGGTTCTTCACTCCACTTATAGTCACGCTGATAGAAGTCGATGAAATATGTGGTTCCCGAGAAAATGCTGTTGATGTTTTGCTTGTCCGGTGAAATGTCCATGAATCGGTATCCTCTGTTTCATCCAACATTACCCAGATGATCTCCAGGGTTGCGGAGATCATACCCCCGCACCACCGTCGAGGGAACCGTATCCCCTTTGCAACCATCCGATGGCCTGGTTTTAGAGATCAGTCCTCGGATGGAAGCCCATTTTTAGGAAATATCTCGATCGTGTGCCTAGGGAATCACCCACTACGCCGTCATCCCGGACTCGATCCGGTATCTTTCCTTACGGCTGGGCGAAGATCCCGGATCGAGTCCGGGATGACGGTGGTGGGTTAGCGCGTTTCCTTCTTAATATCGTCATTGCCGGGCTCGATCCTCGGGTCGTGGCCCGAGGACAGGCTCCGGTAATCCATCGTGACCGCACCTCGGACCGCGCTTTCCAGGGCGATGCGTTCGTCGCGGGCGCTTAGAAATTAATTCACCACGAAGACACAAAGACACAAAGCATGTCCTTGGGCCGCGCGTGGCGCGGACCCGTGGGGCGCAAAGAAGCAAAAAAAATCTTACTTCGCGGCTCCTTAGTGTCTTTGTGTCTTCGTGGTAATTCTACTTCTCATCGCGCGCCCCGGCAATCCATCGTGGTTGCGAGTCTCGCTCGCCGATGGACCCTCGGATCAAGCCCAAGGGTGACGGCTGGGCGAAGGCCCAAGGGCGCAGTATGTTTTCACCACGAAGGCGCGAAGACACTAAGAAGCCACGAAGTAGATTCCTTTTGTGCTTCTTCGCGTCTTCGCGCCTTCGTGGTGACTCTGTCATCTCTTTCCAGCGCCGACAGCGTTTCAAGTTAGCCCCCCCCCCGTCTCACCGAGTCCTTTCCGGGCTTGATCCACTGGTGCCGAGATGGCGGTTGTTCCAGAAATAGATTATTGCCCGGCGCTTGTTTCATCGATCAGGCGGCTGAAGGCCTCCGCCTGAACGATGTAGGGGCGGTCCGGGCAGGGCGCCATGCCGAGGGATTCGTAAAATCCGCGCGCCGGGCTATTGGCGGCCACCTTGAGTTCGATCCGGCAGCAGTCCCGCGCCTTGGCGGCGCCATAGACGTGGGCCATGAGCGCGCGCCCGGCTTTCAGGCCCCGCGCCCAGTCTTCGACGTAAAGACTATCTAGGAAAAGACACGGGCGGCCCCTGAAGGAGGAATACATGGGAAAATATATGGCCAGCCCCGCCGGCCGCGCGCCGACCTCCGCCAGAACCGTCTCGTAATGCCGCGCCGGGCCGAAACCGTCGCGCAAAACGTCGTCCAGGGTGGCGGTGAAGGCATCCCCCTGGCCGAGATAGTGGGCAAGACCCTGAATCATGCCCAAGACAACCGGGGCGTCCGCCGCGCTGGCCAGTCTTACTTTTAAGTCCGCCATGGGTTATGTCCGCGCCGCCTCGAAACCGCGCAGGAAAGCGGCCAGGTTCGCGCCCAGCGCTTCGGTCAGATAGCCGCCTTCCTGAACCAGGACACTGGGCACGCCAAGGCCCGCGATGGCGGCCCCGATAACTTCGAACCCGGCGGTGCTGAGCGCCAGGCCGGCCAGGGGATCGTCCTTGTGCGCATCCAGCCCCAGAGCAACGACGAGCGCGCCGGGGGAAAAGGCGCGGATTCGGCGCAGGGCATGTTCGAGCGCCTGAAGGAAGCCATCGTCCCCGGTCCCGCGCGCCAGGGGTAGGTTGAAGTTGTAGCCCAGCCCCGCGCCCTCCCCGCGTTCATGGGCGTGACCCCAGAAGAAGGGATAAAATCGCGCCGGGTCGGCGTGCAGCGAAACGGTCAGCACGTCGCCGCGCCCATAAAAAATTCCCTGGGTGCCGTTGCCGTGGTGCAGGTCGATATCCAGGATCGCGACGCGGCCGTGGCCCGCGCGTAGTTCCTGTGCCGCGATGGCGCTATTGTTCAGGTAGCAAAAGCCGCCCGCCGTGTCGGCGAAGGCATGGTGCCCCGGCGGCCGGCACAGGGCATAGGCTGCCCCCGTTCCATTCAACACCTCGCGGGTAGCGGCCACGGCGGCCTGGGCGCTGGCCACTGCGGCGGGCCAAGTTCCTTGCGAAATCGGGCAGGCGGTATCGGCCATGTGGTATCCGGCCTGGCCGACCGCCGAGTCGGGATATCCGCCCCGGCGTCCGTTGGGGTGGATATTGGGCACGACTTCCGGCGAGGCGCCCTCGATCCGCTGCCAACGTTCGAAGATGCGCTCCAGGAATGAGAGATACTCCGGCGTATGCACCGCCGCGATAGATCCAAGTCCCATATCGGCGGGCGGCTCCACCGCTTCATGGCCAGCGGCCAGAGCCGCCGTCAGTAAAGCCTCCGCCCGCTCCGGGGTTTCTGGATTTGGCTTTTGCACACCGTTGACCAGGAAGTTTCGCGGGTAGTGCCGGGCATGCTCAGTACTAAGGAATATTTTCATGGCGCGAAGGTAACGCAATACCCGGCGCCACCGCCACCCGTTAGGTCATCGACTGTGCTGGGGCGAAGGTCCCCCGCCCGGTGGTTGGGCTCAAAAAGCGGACTACCGCGCGGGCAAAAAAAAAGGGGCGGCCAAGCCGCCCCTCGGAGTCGCGAAGAAGCTGTAGTCTAGAAGCTGACGGCCAGGCCAATGATGCCCATGGTCGCCGTGCCTTCGTCGCCGGTCGCGTCGTCTTCGAGTGCGCCGTACATGACGGATAACGAAGTCTTGATCCCCGGCCCGAGAGCGTAGGACACGGCACCGACAATCGAGTCGACTTCCTCGTCGCCGTTGCCAACGTCGCCTTCCCATTCGCCGTGGAAGTAGGTCGCGCTAACGCCCCAGGGGCCGGTCGAATAGCTCGCGCCGACGTCCCAGGATTGCCCTTCCTCACTCCGCTTGATACCGCCGGCGCCGTCGGTGATGATTTTGCCGTCGAACTCGTTGGCGTAGGAACCGCCGACAGAGAACCCGGCAACGCCGATGTTGACGCCAACCTTCAACTGCTGGACGTCGTCACCGCCAAGGGCCTCGACTTCGTTCGGCGCCTCGATACGGTTGTAGCCGCCCGCGAACTTGAGGCTGACACCGTTGAAGCTTTCCTTGAAGTTCAAGCCGACGCCGAAGGCGTTGTGGTACTCGGTGTTCTCGTTGGCTTCGAAGCCGGTGAAGGTCTTGCCTTCGCCGCTGTCGGTCACGGTCGGCGCGTAACCGCCCGTGAACTGGAAGCCCGCGAAACGCGGCGAGTAATAGCTGATCGAGTTTTCGTCGTTACCGATATCGACGTTCGTGGTCGTGATCGTCGAACGGAAGCTGAGCTCATGACCGGCCGGCGGCGGCACGAAAGTGGTGATCCAACCGGAGTTGATCGGGACACCCACGGACGGCGCCGTCACACCCCAGAAGGTGTTGTAGTTGGCCAGGTTTTCACCGCCGACCACGATCTTACCGAAACCGCCTTCGACAAAGGCATAAGCTTCGTCGATCTGGTCGCCGCGCGCGTCGGCTTCCAGTTCGACATGCACGCCAACGGTCAGGCCGTTGTCGAGAGCCGTCGAGCCCGTGAACTGGATTTCACCGTCGCTGAACTCGCCGGTGGCGTTCATGGGTGGGCCGTTGTCGATGTCGACGTCGCCGATACCGAAGAACTCGTTCTTAAAGCCCCGAACCTGCAAGCGCAGAGGGTCTTCCGCCGAAGCGAAGTTCGGCATGGCCACGGCGCCGGCGAGCAGAGCCGTTGTGCCAAGAAGTAGTTGCTTTCTCATTCTCAATCTTCGCCTCTCTATGGATGTAGACGCATATTAGGTTCGGCGGACCAAGGGTGCCCTCTTTGAAAAAACGGAAACCAAAAACAACTTGGTGGTTTAAGAATCTTTGGATTCCCGTCCCAACGAGGAAACGCTTTGCCTTACAGCCTTGGTCTGAAAACCGCATACCCCGCGTCTATCGCTTCACGACCCTCCACAGCCAGCATGACCCCCTTGATATTCCGTGTAAGACCATGGGTAGGTTTTGTCGAATCGCGAATACGTGAGTTTTTTATGAGCTTTCCGTGAGCGCTTCGTGAGTTCTTCGTGAGCGGCAAAGATGCTCGAGGGAATTTAATCTCCGTCATCCTGCTTCACTCAATCGCAATACCCTGTTGAGATTCACGTTATCGAGGTTCCTATTCCCATCGCGCGCGATCCTATTCCCATCACGCGAAGTAACGATTCCTAGAAATCCACGCGGTATCCCAGGATGGCGAATAGATCGATGGTGTCGTCGGACACGCCGTTACTCTTGTTACGGCTCCATTCTCCGCCGAGATCGAACTCAAGGGAAAATTCGCGATTCCAATAATAGTCGAGGCGGATCGACGGCCGCACCGAGATGCGGCTGCCATCGTTATCCTTATTGTCCCGGTAGTCGGTGCGCAGGCGGGGATTGACGCGGAACTTTCGATCCACGGGATAGCGTGTGTTGAGATCGATCCTATAGCGGTTCGATGTGTCGAGGTCGGAATAGCGAAGCCCCAGCACCGCCAGATCGTCACGCGGAGATCGTGGAGAACCTGGCGGCGGCCGGTGTCCACGTGGATGCCAAGAACGCCAACGGGAACACGGCGTTGATGCTTGCCGCGCAAGAGGGCCGTCTCCAGGCCGTCAGGGTGTTGCTCGGGGCCAGGGCCGATCCGGTCATCCGGAACAAAAAGCGCGAGCAAGCCCACACCATCGCGGCCGCCGCCAACCACCCGGAGGTCACCGCCCTGCTCCAGGAACATAAGTCCATCAAGAAGTCCCAGCACGGGCTCTTCTGACGCTTCTCGGTGGTGCCAAGCCCCGGCGAGAGGCGTGGCGAGGCCGCCGCCGTGGACGCTTCAACGGATGGCCGCTTTCAGCCGCCGCCGCTCTTGAAGCCCTTCGATTCCGGCTCCAATACCCGGCCGGCCGCACCTCCATGGGAGATTTCCGCGAAACGGACTTTTCCCCGTCCTTCGACAGGCTCAGGATGAGGAAAAGTCAGTCACAGCGGCCTCATCCTGAGCCTGTCGAAGGACGAGGCCGCGCTCGGCTCAAATTTTGCAGAGGCCCCCATGGGCAAGTCATTGGCGCAAGTTAGAGGCAGGAGGCTGCTAGCCAGTGCGGCGCGAAGGTGCGATTATTCTTTATTCTGCAAAAACTTACCAATAGCGGATCAGTAATGGTCTATAAATTAAACCAGTTTGACTCCGCTATTCGAACACCAATGGCCGCCGCCGAATTCCTCGGAAGGTCGGGAAATCCTTGCGAATATATTTATTTTAGCTGACTATCCCGGGATCAAAGGCAATTGCCCGGTACAGTATTGATTTATGGGCTCAAGAAAAACAACAATCCCCGCAGGGATAGGCGATCGATACAGATATGGAACAGTCACGTTCATGTGCGTCGACAAAATAGGCGCTCTTGATTACCACCGGTGTCGGGCATATCGCCGGATACGCAAACACCACTGGGAGGAGTAACCATGCAGAAGTCAAAAACCAAGATCGTTAAAGCCGATAAGGTCAAGTCGCGGCGCACGTTCCTGAAGGCCGGCGCCGCGGTAGCCGCCGGTGGCGCGGCGGCGGTGGCCATGCCCAACATCGCCACGGCCGCGCCGACGGTCCTGAAGGTTCAGGCGGCCTGGGGCGGCGGCATTTTCCTTGAAAACGCCAAAAGCTATGTCGATCGCGTGAACGCCATGGCCGGCAAGGGTCTGAAGATCGACCTGCTGTCGGTGAACTCGGTGGTCAAGACCAGCCAGATGCAAGACGCGGTTCACCGCGGCGTGCTGGACGGCGCCCATTACGTCCCCGCCTACTGGTATTCCAAATCCAAGGCGGCGTCCCTGTTCGGAACCGGCCCCTGCTTCGGCTGGTCGGCGCAGGAAATGCTTGGCTGGATCCATTACGGCGGCGGCGTGGACCTGTTCAACGAACTTATGGGCAGTCTCGGCCTGAACTTGGTCAGCTTCTTCAACAGCCCGATGCCGGCGCAGCCCCTTGGCTGGTTCAAGGAGCACGTCACGGACGCATCCCAGATGAAGGGCCTGAAGTACCGCACCGTTGGCCTGGCGGCCGACGTCATGCTGGAAATGGGCTTGTCCGTCGTGCAGCTTCCAGGCGGTGAAATTCAGCCGGCCATGAAGAGCGGCCTGATCGACGCGGCCGAGTTCAACAATCCGACTTCGGACAAAGACTTCGGCATGCAGGACGTCTCCAAGCACTATCACCTGGCCAGTTTCCATCAGTCCCAGGAATGCTTCGAGGTGACCTTCAATAAGAAGAAGTTCGATTCCCTGTCCACGGAACATCAGAACATCCTGCGCTATGCTTCCGAGGCCGAGAACTCGAACTTCTATTGGCACAACACCCTTCGTTATGCCGATGATCTGGTCAAGCTGAAGGGCGATCATGGCGTCAACGTATACCGCACCCCCGATTCCATCATGAAAGCCCAGTTGGAGGCGTGGGATACCGTTGTCAACCGGATCTCCAGTGAAGATCCGTTCTTCGCCAAGGTGGTGAAATCGCAGAAAACCTATGCCAAGAAGGTCATGGACTATCTGCTTCTGAACCAGCCCGACTACGGCATCGCCTACAAGCACTACTTCGGTTGATCCGGTAAGCCGTACCGGCGAAACTGAAAGCTAAAGACGATACTTCGGTGAGGGGCAGCCAATCAGGCTGTCCCTCAACTGCCTGTCCGCATTACCTACGGCCCGTGTGGCTGGAGACAAAGCCTTGATCGCCATTATTCATTCCATCGAAAGTTTGAACATCTGGATCGGGCGTGCATTCGGTTGGTGCATCCTGATTTTGACGTTTTCCGTGTCTTATGAAGTTTTCGTCCGTTATGTCCTCAATGCCCCCACGGTGTGGGTCTTCGACATGATGGTGCAGATGTATGGCGCGCTGTTTTTGATGGCGGGGCCTTACGCCCTGGCCCAGGACACCCATGTACGCGCGGATGTGATTTACCGGCTGGTTCCCATACGCTGGCAAGCACGCGTCGATTTTCTTTTGTACATTGTGTTCTTTTTCCCCGGCATGTTCGCCCTGGTCTGGTATGGCATGGAAATCGCTTCCGACTCCTGGCGTTATCAGGAAGTCAGTTGGAACAGCCCGGCCCGAATTCAGATTTATTTCTTCAAGACCCTGATCCCCTTGGCCGGGGGATTGCTCATCATTCAAGGCATTTCGGAATGCATGCGGTGCATTTTGGCCATGAAGACGAACAAATGGCTGCCGCGCATGGAAGATGCGCGCGAAACCGAAGATATGTTGAAAGATCAGGCTTCTAAGTTCGAGGCCAGCTAAACCCTTTTTGCTTATTCACTATATACAGACGGAAATCTCGGTAGGATGACGAACCCCGAAGTCGCGATCTTAATGCTGTCCCTGTTCATCGTGATGGTGCTGCTGGGGTTCCCGGTTGCCTTCACGCTGCTCGCCATGGGCGTTGGCTTTGGCTACTACGCCTATTACGAGGCGGGCAGCATCGAGACGGTCGCCGATGTCTTCAACAACAAGATTTTCTACCTGCTGAACCAGAACACCTATTCGGTGATGGAGAACGACACCTTGGTCGCCATCCCGCTGTTTCTGTTCATGGGTTACGTGGTTGAACGGGCGAATATCGTCAACAAGCTGTTTTACGCCTTGCAGATGGCGGCGCGTAATTTGCCGGGGTCCATGGCCATCGCGGCCTTGATTACCTGCGCCGTGTTTTCCACCGCCAGCGGTATCGTCGGCGCGGTGGTGACCCTGATGGGCCTCTTGGCGTACCCGGCCATGGTCCGGGCCAACTACGATAAAAGTTTCGCCGCCGGCGTTATTTGTTCCGGCGGCACCCTTGGGATCTTGATCCCGCCCTCGATCATGCTGATCGTCTATGCGGCCATCGCCGAGTTGTCGCCCTTGCGGCTTTACGCGGCGGCGGTGTTGCCGGGGTTCATCCTGGCCGGTTCATACATCGTTTATGTCATCATCCGGGTTTTCATGAACCCGTCGATCGCGCCCAAGCCGCGCGACGAGGATGTGCCGCCAAAGCGCGTCATTTATTTCGAGCTGCTGACGTCCTTCGTGCCCCTGACCGCGCTTATCATGCTGGTGCTGGGGTCGATTCTGGGCGGCCTGGCGACGCCGGCCGAGGCAGCCGCCATGGGCGCCCTGGGCGGACTTGTCCTGGCGGCCATGTATCGATCGCTCACCTGGGAAATGCTCAAGCAATCCGTTTACCTGACGGCCAAGGCGACCGCCATGGTCTGCTGGCTGTTTGTCGGATCCTGGACCTTCGCGTCGGTCTTTTCCTACCTCGGCGGGCACGAGATCATCGAGCACTTCGTTCTCGGCTTTAATCTCGAACCATGGCAGTTCCTGGTCATGGTTCAGATCATCATCTTCATTCTCGGCTGGCCGCTGGAATGGTCGGAAATTCTGATTATTTTCGTGCCGATCTTCCTGCCCATGCTGCCGGTGTTCGAGATCAACCCCTATTTCTTCGCCATGCTGGTGGCGTTGAATCTGCAAACCTCGTTCCTCACGCCACCCATGGCCATGTCTGCCTATTACCTGAAGGGGGTGCTGGGCAAAGCAATCGAACTGATGGAGATATTCAAGGGCATCATGCCTTATCTCGCCATCGTCATCGGTGTCATGGTCCTGATGTACCAGTTCCCAGGCATTGCCCTGTGGCTGCCCGACGTCTTGTTTGGCAAATATATTCCTTGATTGGCAGAGAGAAACTGTAAGGTCCGCTGATATGGTCGATAAGATTTCCGGATTGATTGGGGCGGTGATTATCTCCGTCTTCGTTCTTGGCCTGGCGGAAAGCATCTCTTCCGGTTTCGCCGGATTTTGGGGCGGGTTGCCATTTTGGGTAATCTGTTTGAGCGTTCTGTCCCTGGTCGTTTATGACTATTGGGATTCGTGCTGGCGCCGGAAATAGCCTGAGCTGAGCCGCGCCCCGACCGCGGGCGGCTTCCAACCTCCACACCAGTGGATTGAAAATTATGTCGACAGACTCCACGCCGGCGGGACTGACCGCCACCGAGGCCGCGCGCCGTATTCGCGATGGCGAATTGACTTCGCAAGAACTGGTTCAATCGTGCCTCGATCGTATCGAGGAAATCGAAGACACCGTCGGCGCCTGGACCCATCTAGACAAGGAATATGCCCTGGCCCAGGCCGAGGCGGCCCAGAATCGGCGCCAGGCGGGGGAAAGCCTGGGCCCGCTGCACGGGGTGCCGGTGGGTATCAAGGACATCTTCGATACCCAGGATATGCCGACCGAAAACGGCACCGTCCTTCACGCCGGCCGCCGGCCAAGCAAGGATTCCACCGTGGTGGCGCTGCTGCGCCAGGCCGGCGCCATCGTCATGGGCAAGACCGTGACCACCGAACTGGCGGTGTTTCACCCGGGCAAGACCGCCAACCCCCACGATCCCAAGCGTACCCCCGGCGGCTCATCGAGCGGCTCGGCGGCGGCGGTGGCTTCCTGCATGGTGCCCCTGGCCACCGGATCGCAGACCAATGGCTCCATGATCCGGCCGGCGTCCTTCTGCGGCATTTACGGCTATAAGCCGAGCCACGGTTTGATCTCCCGCCATGGCGTGCTGCTCCAGTCCCGCTTCCTGGATCAGGTCGGAGTATTCGCCCGCTCGCTGGAGGATGCGGCGCTGATGGCCGAGGTGCTGATCGCGCACGATCCCCAGGATCCCGATACCCGTCCCCATGCCGCGCCGCGGTTGGTGGAAACCCTTGCCGAGGAACCGCCGTTACCCCCCCGCCTGGCCTTCGCCGCCACGCCGGCCTGGGATGAATTCGCCGACGAGGATTCCAAGGAAGCCTTTCCCGAACTGCTGGATCACCTTGGAATTAGCCCCGAATCCCTGAACCTCGGCGAGCCCTTCGAGCAAGTTTACGGCTGGCTCAAGACCGTCATGAACGCCGATCAGGCCATGAACTATCACCGTGAATACAAGAACGGCAAAGACAAGCTGAGCCCGGTCATGGTCGATATGATCGAGCAGGGGCAAAAGGTGCTGGCGGTCGATTACAACCAGGCGGCGACCACGCGCGAGGGGTTGAACCGCCTGTTATCCGATATCTTCGATGAATACGACGCGATCGTCACCCCGGCCTCCACCGGACAAGCGCCCCTGGGCCTCGAAGCGACCGGCAATCCGATATTTTCAACCCCCTGGACCTTCTGCGGCGTGCCGGCGATCAGCCTGCCGCTGCTTCAGGGCTCCGACGGCATGCCCATCGGCGTGCAACTGGTCGGCCCCAAGGGCGACGACGCCCGCCTGCTCCGTACCGCCCGCTGGCTGGCCGAAGCGGCGATGGGGGATGGTTCGTGATCTTCACCCGCCGGGCCCGCCGCGCCGCGCGATGAGCCCCTTGGAGGGGCTGTAGGCCATTATCGCCGCGATCAGGAACACGGCACCGCATCCGGCCACCACCGCCAGGGCCGGCCAAGAGATTTGCCCGTAAAGCGCGAAGCGGATCAATTCCACGGCGTAGGTAAAGGGGTTGAGGACGCAGATCTTGTACAACAAGGGGCTGGCCTCGTTCATGCGCCATAGGGGATAGAGCGCCGAAGAGGCGAAGAACATCGGAAAAATAACGAAGTTCATGACCCCGGCGAAGTTCTCAAGCTGCTTGATCATGGACGACAGCAACATGCCGAGCGCCCCCAGCATCAGGCCCGAGAGCACAAGCGCCGGCAGCACGGCGGCATAGCCGATAAGCGGCGGCCGCACGTCCCAGAACCAGGCGATGGCGAGAAATACGTAGACCTGGAGCAGCGATATGGCGACCCCGGCCAGGAGCTTCGAGATCAGAAGGAAACCGCGCGGGAACGGGCTGATCAGAAGGGTGCGCATAGTGCCCATTTCCCGGTCGTAGACCATGGACAACGACGACTGCATCCCGTTGAAAAGCTGAACCATCGCCACCAGGCCCGGGGCGATATAGACCTCGTAGAGTATATAGGTCTCGTAAGGCGGAACGATCGACACGCCGAGCACCGCGCGAAAGCCGGCGGCGAAGACGAACAGCCAGATCAACGGACGCACCAGGGCGGCGACGAAGCGCGCGTGCTGTTGCAGGAACCGCAGCGCCTCCCGCCACACGATCCCGCGCAGGCACAGAAGATACGCGGCGGGACCCAGGGGCCGGGGGTCGCGGACCGGCGCCGCCTCGCTCATGCCGCTCTATCTCCGTCCTTGGCGCCACCCTTGGCGTCGTCGGCGCGTGTCAGGCGCGAGAAAGCCTCGCGAATATCGCCCGCCCCCGCCTCGGCCACCACCCGCTCGCGCGGGCCCTCGGCCAGAACGCGGCCGCGATGGAGGACGATAACCTGGGATTGCGGCTGAACCTCGTCGATCAGATGGGTGGCCCAGAGGACGGCCAGGCCCTGGTCCCGGCACAATTGCCGCACGTGGTCCAGGATGCTCTGGCGCGAATCGATGTCGAGCCCCACCGTGGGCTCGTCCAACAACAGCAGCCGCGGCCGGTGCAGAAGCGCGCGGGCGATCTCGACGCGGCGCATTTGCCCGCCCGAAAGCTTGCGCACCCGTTCGCCCGCCCGCGCCGCCAAGCCGAGGCGTTCCAATTCCTCCTCGGCACGGCGTTTCGCACGCGCCGGTGGGATGCCGTGCAGGGCGCCATGATAGATCAAATTCTGTAAGACCGAGAGGTCGAGATCCAGGGTGCGCTGTTGAAAAACCACGCCGAGCTGGCGCAGCGCTAGTTGCGGCTGGCGCCGCACGTCGTGACCGAAAACCTCAATAGCGCCCGAGGTATTGTCGTAGAGCCGGGTGATCAGCGAGAACAGCGTGGTCTTGCCGGCGCCGTTCAGCCCGAGCAGAACGCAATGGCGCGACGGAGCGATGGCGCAACTCACATTGTCGAGCGCCTTGCGCTCCCCAAAGGCGTGCGAGACCATGCCGATCTTTAAAGCCAGCGGCTCGGATCCTTCAAGCATGGCCAACAGGCGCCTTTCGCCGGAATTCCATCGGTGCCTTCAATCCCCGGTATCGGATGCGGGAAAAAAGGATATCATCGCCGGTCACCGATCAAAATAGCTTAAGAGTTAGAAGCGGCTTAGACCATTTTCCCATAACCAGGAGGCCCCCTTGCCAGATCCCTGCATCATATGTGTCGCCATAACGGGTTCCGTCCCGACCAAAGACAATAACCCGGCGGTTCCGATTACCATCGCGGAGCAGATTGAAAGCACCCATGAGGCCTTCGAGGCCGGCGCCGCTATCGCCCATTGCCACGTCCGCAACGACGATCAGACCCCGAGCGTCGATCCGGATAAATACGGCCGGCTGCTCGAGGGCTTGCGCAAGCATTGCCCCGGCCTCATCGTCCAATTATCGACCGGCGGGCGGTCCGGCGCCGGCCAGGCGCGGGGCGCGATGCTGCCGCTGCGGCCCGACATGGCCTCGCTGGCCGTGGGGTCCAACAATTTCCCGACCCGCGTCTATGAAAATCCGCCCGATCTGGTCGATTGGCTGGCGTCGGAGATGCTGCGCCTCGGAATCAAGCCGGAGATCGAGGTGTTCGATCTAAGTCATCTGTATCAGGCGGTGGCGATGGAAAAGGACGGCCGGCTGCAGGGGCCGCTCTACGTTCAATTCGTGATGGGCATTAAAAACGCCATGCCCGCCGACCGCCACTCCTTTGAACATTATGTCGAGACCGTGCGCCGGATAGCACCGGGCGCGAGCTGGTGCGGCGCCGGGATCGGCCGCCATCAGTTCACGCTGAATGAATGGTCGATCGAATTGGGCGGGCACGCGCGTACCGGCCTTGAAGACAACGTCCGCCTGGACGCGGACACGCTCGCGCCCTCGAACGCGGCGCTGGTGCGGCGCGTGGTTGAACTGTGCGAGAAATACGAACGCCCGGTCGCGACCTGGCGCCAGGCCCGGGAGGAACTCAACCTGCCCCTGGCGACGTGACGCGCGTAGGGGGCCTCGCGGCCGAATCCGCTCGCCGTGGCAAAGCCGCCGTTTCCCCGTTTCCAAGGGTAAAAATGGCCTTGAGCGGACCGAGCTTCGCCATCACGGCCTCCGCCCGCTCCAGCGTCACGTTCACGAGGCCGGTGGATAGGGCGTCCGCCACCGTGGCGCTCGGCGCCAGGACCGACACACTCAGGTAGCGCCCGGCGCTACGGCCGGTCGCGGGATCGAAGAGGTGGTGGTGGCGCCCACGCGAATCGAAGCGGCTGCCATAACCCGCCGAGGTCGCCAGCGCCATGTCGGCAAGCTCCACCACGCGGGCGATTTGCTCCGGCGCTAAGGGATCGGCCAGGCCGGCCTTCCAGGGTCGCCCATCATGGTGACGGCCCAGGGCCCGGGCCTCGCCCAGATCGACGAGAACATTTTCGACTCCCCCGGCGCGAAGCAGGTCCGCCACGCGGTCGGTGATATAGCCTTGGGCGATCCCATTGAGCGTGACCGCCATATCCGGCTTCTCGAAAGCGATCCGCCCGGAATCCACCGCGAGCGCGCCATGGCCGATCCGCTCAAGCGCGGCGGCGATGGCCTC
This sequence comes from Kiloniellaceae bacterium, assembly GCA_021776175.1. Lineage (GTDB taxonomy): Bacteria > Pseudomonadota > Alphaproteobacteria > Kiloniellales > J153 > JAJFGN01. The sequence continues at coordinate 27,379 of JAJFGJ010000033.1, read as the reverse complement.
GGGACGCGGGCCGGCGGGATCGGCATGGGCCTCGCGGAAGTGGGCCGCGTAGAGTGTCCATAGCGGTTGCACCGTGACATCGAAGGCGCCGTCGGTGGCCTCGCTCAGGCTTCGCGCATGGGCGAGAAGGCGCACGAGATCGAGCGGTGGTGCGTCCAAAAAGCCCTGCCGGTTCAGGATCGAGAGGGCGGAGTCGAACCGGTAAAGGCTGAAAATCGCCTCCAGGCGCCGAAGCTCGGCGACGCAGCGGCCAATCAGCCGGCGCGCCCGCGCGGCGTCGGGGTGGTAAAGCGCGATCGAAGCCTCCGCACCGAGGGCGATGCCGCGCCAGACCTGTGGTTCGGGCGGCTGAGCCGCCGTGGCCCTTAAACCGGGCGCCATGGCCAAGCCGCCAACAGCGGCGACAAGGCGCAGAACCCGCCTGCGGCCGGGGCTGCTTGGCCCGGTCATGGCTTGGCCTTCATCTTTGGCATGGTCATCTCCGACTCATCCATTTCATGGCCTCCCACGCTGATGTGGGGCTCGCCGCCGGAAGCCAGGATCGCGTCCTCGGGAATGTCGCCGAAGGCCACGACCGCGCCGCCGTGTTTTTTCACGAAAGCCTCGGCATCGTCGCGGCGCGCGAAGGCCACGGCCTCGGGGGCGCCCATGCCGCCTAGAACATCCGCGCCTATGGCATACCAGGCCGTCCGCGCTTCGATCCAATCGCCCGGCACCGCTACCGGCCAGCTTGCCTGCCCGATATCGTTCACATAGACGGCGGCGATATTCTTAGGCTCCCCCGGCAGCATGGTGAAGGCGACGGCATCGCGCACCGAGGTAAACCACAAGGGCTCGTCACGGCCGGTAAGGAAGATCTGTCCCTTGGGCCCGGTATGATCGGCGACGATCATATTGCAGTAGTAGCCGATCGCCTCGCGGGTGAGTGCTTGGGGCGGCGGCGCTTCCGCGACTGGATCCTCGCCGCACCCGCCGAGCAACAGCACCGCGCTCAGAACGATCGGGATACGCATGGCGGCTCTATAGCTCCCGGCGTTGAAAGACGGCCATGGTGGCGCCCAGGGGGACGATGACCCAGCCGCCCAGAACCGCCAGCGATAACAAGGGACCAAGTCCTCCCTCGGCACCCAGCATGCCGGCGGCCGCGGCCACGCCGTCGAAACTCGTCAGATTGAACACCCGGTATAGATCCGTCGGATTGACCGCCATGAGGGCCGAGGCCATGGCCTGACTCACCATCTGCCCCCGGTCCGCGATCAAGACCCCCAGCAGGGCCAGATCGTAGAGGACGACAAGGCCGAGCCAAAGCGCCACCGCCAGGCCGGCGGCGGTCGCGCGCTCGCGCACCACGGCGCTTAAAAGGTATCCCAGGGCGATGAAAACGGCGCCGAGCAAGGCCGAGCTTCCGATCAGGAACAGAAACGCGCGCGCCCCTTGCGGATCGGCGCCGCCGCCCAAGGCAACGGCCAGGCCGGCGGCGCCGTAACCCACGGCGATGGCGAGGACGAGGATCGCCACATGACCGAGAAACTTGCCCAGGATGACCTGCCACCGGGCCACGGGATAGGTCAGCAGAAGCTGCATGGTGCCGCGCTCGAACTCCCCGACCAGGGCATCGTAGGACAGCATCAGCGCGATCAAGGGAATCAGATACACGCTGAGACTCGAAAGGCTCGCCACGGTAACGCTGAGCGTGCTCGCTTTCACCTCGCCAACCGGCGCCGAACCCAGAAGAGAAAGGCTGATAGCCAAGGCGGCCAAGATCGCGATGGCCGCGGCGATCCAGCGATTGCGCATGCCATCGCGGATTTCCTTGCCGGCGAGACACCAAAGCACCTTCATAGCGGCCTCCCCTCGCCCACGAAATGGGCATAGACCTCGTCCAGATTGGGCGGCGCGATGTCCACATCCGTGACCGGCCCGCCCAAGGCGGCGATCCGGCGCACCACATCCATCTTGTCGCCGGCACCGCAGGTCAGATCGACCATGGTATCGTTGACCTTAAGCAGATTCACCTTGGCGCCGATATCCTGGGCGATGGAGGCCGCCATGCCCGGCCGGACCGCGACCCGAATGCGCACCGGCAACTTCGCCGCCAGCCGAAGTTCGGCCAGCGTGCCGAAAGCCACCAGCCGGCCCTCTCTCATGATCGCGGTGCGATTGGCGCTGCCCTCGATCTCGCTCAAGGCATGAGAGGACAAAAGCACCGTCGCGCCCCGGCCCCTGATTTCCTGGATCAGCTCGTAAAACCGCCGGCGCAGCGAAGGGTCGAGGCCCGTCGTCGGCTCGTCCAGGAACAAAAGCCGCGGTTCGCCCAGAAGCGCCTGGGCCAGCCCGAGACGTTGACGCATGCCCTTGGAATAGGTTCCGACCCGCCGCGCCACGGCTTCGTTCAGCCCGACCCGCTCCAGAAGGCCGCCGCAGGCCCCAAGCGGTTCGCCCTTGAGCCGGGCGTAGAATCTCAGCACTTCCAGCCCGGTCATGGCGTCGTGGAAGGCGACGCTTTCGGGCAGGTAACCGATACCCCGGCGCGCGGCGGCGGAGCGTGCCGACACCGGATCTTGGCCCTCGACCCGGACCGACCCGCCGCTGGGCCGCGTCAAACCCAGCAAGAGCTTGAGAAGCGTGGTCTTGCCGGCCCCGTTATGTCCAATCAAAGCCACGCATTCGCCGGCCTCGATACCGAAGTCGACGCCGTGCAGCACCTCCTTGGCGCCGTAACGCTTGGAAACCGCCCGCAGGGCGATGACGGGGGGTGTCATGGCGCTCACGCTTCAACCCTCCCCTGGCCGCGCGGCCGCCGGCGGCCGCATCAGCGGTGCGCTGTCGGTGACGCCGCCGGGATGAAGGGCTGGGAATTGGGTCTGAGCCCAACCTAGAACCTGAACCGCCGGACTGTTGATCAGCAGCTTAGCCACGGGCGTGCGCCAGACCACGCGGTCGAACATGCCGTTCGGGCGGTAAGGCCGGTCCGCGATGCCATCGCCATCGAGGTCGAAGGTGGCGTTGTCGCTCCAATAATTGCCTCGGCCACGATGCGACCATTCGATCTGCCGGGTCCCGACATATTTCACTTGGGTTCGATTGTTCACGAAGGCGTTTTCCGATATCTCATTACGCTCCGAACCGGCGGTGAAGTGGATTCCGATGCCGCACTCCCGGAACCCGTTGCCGCGAAAGATATTCTTGTTGGCATTATAGACGAACACGCATTTTTCGGCGCCGCGCACATCGTTCCCCTCGAACCGCGATCCGTTGGTGTAGTTCAGGAACAAGCCGCGATCCCGGTCGCCGTGCGATGCGTTTCCGCGCACCGTCACGGCGCGCGAATACATGATGGCGTAACCGACGTGATTGCCGGTCGAGACATTGCCGCTGACTTCGCTGCGGTTCGTATACATGTAGTGGACGGCGATACGCAGATCCCGAATGCGGTTGCCGCTAAATACATTGTCCTTGCTGGTAGTGACGAAAATTCCATCGCGCCCATGGCGAATGTCGTTTCCTTCGGCCACCGAACCGGGCGCGTTCCAAATCTGTATGCCGTTACCCCGCTCGTTCATGCGAAGGTCGCGGCGGCCGATAATGGTGTTGCCCAAAACCCGCGCCCTCTCGGGGCCCTTGAGGTAGACGCCGATTAGATTGCGTTCCAGGCGATTGTTCTCGATCACCGCGCCGTCGCCTTCGCGGGTCACGAAGATACCGCTATCCTCCTCGGCCAGGCTATCGCCGGAATTAACGATGGTCAGGCCGCGCACGACAACGCCGGGGGCGGCGATCGTCATGACGCGGCCCTTCCCGCCCCCGTCGATCACCGTGCCGGGAGAACCCAGGACCGTGACCGCGCGGTCGAGCATCACCGGCCCCCGGTAGCGTCCCGGACGAAGACGCAGAACATCGCCCGGCGCGGCGGTGGCGATAGCCTGAGCCAGGCTGCCGCCACTTGGCGCCACGTCCAGCACCGCCGCCGCGCCGGGGCGCGTAAAGACTAGGGCGAGGGCGAGAATTCCGGCGGTCCAAAATACCCGGACCGCCGGAACCCGGCCTCGAAGTTTATACCGCGAGGACACTTAGCTCGCTCGCGGCTCGACCAGCATGCGCCCGCGCATCTCCATGTGCAGGGCATGACAGAACCACTGGCAATAGAACCAGTGGACACCGGGACGGTCGGCCGTGAAGGTGACCGAGGCTGTCGCCTGGGCCGCCACCTCCATGGCGATGCCGTAATTCCCCAAGGTGAAGCCGTGAGCCAGGTCGTCGACGTCATCCATGTTGGTGATGATGACCGTCACCTCATCGCCCTGCTTGACGGTGAACTTCTCCAAGCTGAACTCCGGCGCGATTGAGGTCATGTAGACCCGCACCTTGTTGCCGTCGCGGATCACCTCCGCCACATCTTCAAGGTCGACACCGTCTTTCTTGGCCATAGCGGCGGCATCTGCCCAAGTGGGATCGTCGCGGTCCCAGACCGCCTTCGGGTTCACCGCCGATGCCTTGACGATGATGCAGTCGTGCGGTTCGGCGAAGCTGGCGCCGTCATGGACGAGCTTCATGCCGTCCCCGGAGAGGTCGATCAACTGGTCGTTCTCCGGCTTCAGGGGGCCAACGTTGATGAAGCGGTCCTTGGAGAACTTATTCAGCGAAACCAGCCATTTTCCGTCCGCCTCCTTGGTCTCGCCCATGGAGGAGTGGTTGTGCCCCGGCTGGTACTGAACGTCGATCTTCTCGAGGATCGGGTTCACGTTCTCGCCCTTGAAGGCCTGAATCGCCTTGTCGACGCTCCACTTGCACACCTGGCTGTCCAGGAACAGCGTGGTATAGGCATTGCCCTTTCCATCGAAGGCGGTGTGGAGCGGGCCCAGGCCCAGTTCCGGCTCGGCCACGATGCAGCCGCGCGGCTCGATCTTGTCGTCGAAAAGGCCGGGCAGCAGGGTCACGTCGATGACAGAGACGGTCGGCGACAACTTGCCGGCGATCATCACATGGCGGCCGTCGGGCGCGGTGTTGCAACCGTGGGGGCTGGTCGAGATCGGCACATAGCGGGTGTACTTGGACCCCTTACGGCCATCGATGACGGGAACGCCGGCGATGGTCTTGAAGTCGCCGTTCTTGACCGCCGCCTCGATGCGCTTGATATCGAATATGACCACCCAGTCTTGTTCGGCGGAGGTCATTTCAGACAGGGTCACGCCCTCTTCCGAGTTATAGCAGGTCGAAAAAGCATAGAGTCCCTGATAGTCGGCATCGCAGTTGTCCAGGTTGCCATCGACCATGACCTGCCAGGCAATGGTCATGGAATCGCCGTCAATGGCGGAGAAGATCGAATGGTACTTTTCCGGTTCGTCCAGGATCGAGCCGTCATTGGGAATCGGAACCCGGTGCTCGCCATTGGCGAAGACATAGCCGGTGCGCGGATATTTCTGCGGCCGCAGTCCGTGAATGTCGGCGGCGTTGGGGATTTCGATCATCTTGTCGCACTTCATCGTACTGCAGTCGATGCGGGCGACACGGGTGTTCGCCTTATCGTTGACGAAAAGATAGCGCCCGTCATAGGTCCCGTCGGTGAAGGACATATGAGGATGATGGGTGTCCCCGTTGTGCCAAACGCCGCCACGGTTGGACAGATACTCCTTGGTCGCGGGCAGCATTCCGTCGGTCATGATCTTCCGGCTCTCGTTGGTCTGCCCCCATCCGGTCGCGCTGCAACGATTGAACACCGGAATGCGCATCAGCTCGCGCATGGAGGGGATGCCATAGATGCGGACCTCGCCGGACTGCCCGCCGCTCCAGAACCCGTAGTACTCATCGAGATCGCCCGGACCGACGAATGCCTCTCCGGATTCGGCGGCCTTGGCTTGTTTCGCCGTCAGGGCGCTGCCACCGGCAAAACCAGCGGCTCCCGTCGCCACCGCGGCGCCGCTCAGGCCGGCCAGGGTGGCGGCCTTGGCGGAGCCGGACAGCAGGTCCCGTCTTGAGAAACCCTTGTTGTTAGTTTTCGCCTTGAACATTTTCGCTCTCCATTTGTTAGCGCGTTTCCCGCCCCTTGGCGGGGTTTGGATTTCAATCGGTTATGAAGCCGGCCAGTCCTTTCTCCTGGCCGGTCTTCGCGCTCTTTCCGGTCTTTCCACCTTTTGCCGATGGCAGGTTCTTGGAAGCCATCGCGACCCGCCGCTCGTGTTTCAGGCGGCGCTGAATCACCACCGGACAGCGGTGGCCGTCGTAGTAAAGCCGTTGGCAATGCAGGCAGTAGAGGCACTCGTTGGGATTGATGTGCCCTTCGGGGTGGATCGCCTGAACCATGCACCCCTTGGCGCAGCGCTGGCAGGGCGAGCCGCATTCCCGGTAGCGTTTCAGCCAATCGAACATGCGCATCCGGCCGGGTATGGCCAGCGCCGCTCCCAGCGGACACAGGTAGCGGCAATAGAATCTCTCGATAAAAAGCCCCGCCGCCAGCAACGAAACGGCGAACAGGACATAAGGCCACTCACGCATGAACTTGAGAACGATGGCGGTCTTGAAGGGCTCCACCTCCGCCAGCCGCTCGGCCCAGGCGAGCGAGTACAGGGACATTCCAAACAGAGCCAGGAAGATCATGTACTTCAACGGCCACAGCCGCTCGTGCAGTCCCCAGGGAACCGAAACCTGCGGCACCTTCATTGCCTTGGCGGCGCGGTTCAGTAGCTCCTGCATCGCGCCGAAGGGGCACAGCCAGCCACAGAACGCGCCGCGCCCCCAGAACAGCAGCGAGGCCGCCACCGCCGACCACAGAATAAAAATGAGCGGGTCGACCAGGAAGTAGTCCCAAGAGAATTCCGTGAGCAGGGAATTCAAAAAGGTCATGACGTTGACCACCGACAACTGCGCATTGGCGTAGAAACCCAACCCGAACAGCGTGAACAGGAGGTATCCGATCCGAATCCGGTCGGTCAGGAGGTCGTGCACCACCAGCCAGTTCTGAAAGAAGAAAATGACGTTGAGCACCACCAGGGCGGCGAGCAGAATCGCGATTTCCCAGATTTTATCGCGCCACAGCCGCTGCCATAGGGGCGGCCCCTCCGCCTCGCCGGCTGCCTCGGGCGCGGCGCCGGACTCCTTGGTCGCCGGCGGCGCCTCGATCCTCAAGAATTTCGGCGGCGGGTTGTAGCCCAGATCGAAGGTAAGAAATGCCTTCTTGGTCGGGCCCGTCGCCCGCGGCACCAACAGCTTCAAGCGCCAGGGCGCGGCCGGGTCGAATTCGATCCCCGCCGGTATCCGGAAAAGGTCGGCCTCCTTGACCTCCGGCGCGCCCCCGGCGACCAGCTTGGCCAGGCGCTTGTGGTCGCGGTCGCGAAACCGGATCGAGCGGTCGCCCTGGATCAATTGGAAGCGGTCGAATATACCGCCGCGCACATAGCTCGACCCCTTGAACGAATAGCGCCCTCTTCCGGCCACCAGGATCGCGTGCTGGCCGGGCGCCAGTTTCGCTTCCAGGTTTTTGAACTCCCGCTCCCCCAGAAGACTGCGCCCGACCGCCGGAATGGAAACCAGGGCGGTGTAAATCTCAAGGAAGGCGTCACCCTCGGCGCCGGGTTCCGGGCGCTGGGCGGCGATGGCGTCGCCGGAATCCGCGAAGGCGCGATTGATCTCACCTATGGTCATCTTCAACCGCCGGACGGAGCCGTCGCCCAGCAGCCCCTCCCAGTCCTCTATCTTCCCCTTGCCCGGATCGAGAACCGCCTTCGGCCCGGCCTTATCCTTCGGCCGCGGCGCCAGACCGCCCAGGCGATAGGTTCGCGCCACCTCGATCGCGGCGCGCACGATACTGTCGTCGATCACCATGACGGTGACCGTGGCGCCGCTGACGATATCGATCTTGCGATCCCTATCCCGCGCCCGTACCAGGGCCGCGACGTCCAGGCCGGTATAACCGTCGATCACGGTCACGATCTTGCGTTCAGGAATCCCGACCAAAACGATGGGTTCGTGATGTTCGACCAGTTTCGCGCCGACGATGACCGCGGTCTCGTCAAGCGCCAGAAGAACGCGGATCGGCCTGCCCGAGTAGCCCACCGAGTTCGCGAAATCGGAATTGAGGAATACATAGCCAAGGGCGCGCTCGCCGGCATAGGCGCGGGCCACCGGCGCTTCGCCCTCAAGGCGTTCAAGCCGGTCGGCGCCGGGAAAAATCTCCCCCGGCTGAATATCTTTTAAGAATCGATCAAGCTTTCCGCCCGCTTTCCCCGCCGCCAGGGCCGGTATAACGGTCAGAACGCATCCCAGAACGATAAGCAGAGAAAACACGCGCGAAACGGCGCGGCCGCATTCGATCATCGATTCAACTCTCCGCCCGGAAGGGGCTCCGTAGCCTTCGATGTTGCCCGCGCGTTATCGCGCCACGTTAACTCCGGCCGGCTCCCTCTCTCGCGGCGATATAGGGCCTATTTCCGGGCCTAGGTCCTTGACCTAAATCAACTCGCGCCCGCTCTTCGAGGGCTACTTTCGGCGAACGGCCCTTAGCATGGAGGCGCGTATCCGTTACCCGATGCCGACACGCCCGCACACCTTGTCCAGGACCTGGCCCGAGCCAGCGACAGTCGAGGAATTAGGGGCCACCGCCTTGGCTTCGTGCGCTGGCGCGGCCGGCCGCTATACGGCGCTGGCCGAGGAGATGGAGCGCCACGGCCAGCGCGAGCTGGCGGCGGCGTTCGAGCAGCTCGCGCGCGATCAGAAAGCGCTGGAGCAGGCAATCCTGGACCGGGGCGCGCGCCCGCGCGAGGGCGCGGTTCATGCCGGTCCCGCCGCCTGGGCCGGGACCGAAGACGCTGACGGCCACGACGAAGAGGCGCTAAACCCCCATCTGTCGACCCCGTACAAGGCCCTGGCGTTCGCGGTCCGCAACGCCGAGCAGGCTTTCCGCTTCTACAGCTATGTCACGGCGACGGCGGGCGGCGATGCCATGCGCGTGCTGGCCGAGTGGCTGGCCAAGGAAGAACTGGCCCAGGCGGCGCGATTGCGCCGGCGCCGACGGCGGGCTTATCACGCGCGCCGCGCCGCCGGAGGAACCGCGCGCGCGCCAAACCCCAGGCACGTAGACTCCTTGGCCGATCTCCTGGCCGCCGCGGCGGCCATGGAACGGCGGATTTCAGACCACCTCGCCAAGGCCGCGGCGGCCGCCGCCGCGCTTGCCGGGTTTGAAACACCAGGCAAGGATGGAGATGAAGAGACACTCTCCAGGGAAACCCGCCTTGCCCTGGCACAGGGCGAGCGCGCCTTCGCATTCTATAGTGCCGTGGTCGACACCGCCTCCGACGAGGCGGTGATGCTCGAAGCGCAGCGGCTCAGCCAGGACGCCCTGCGCGTGATTTCCACCTTGAGGACCACCAAGAACTAGGCGCTTGGCTTAATTAAGCGAGGGTCCGGATCAGCAGGGCCACGCCCGAAACGCTCAAGAGGCCAAGGACCACGGCCCGGAACATGGCCTCATCGACCAAGCGGTAGCATCGCGCCCCAACCCAGGCGCCGGCGATCGAGGCCGGCAGGCACAGGGCCAGGAACGTCAGGACCTCGCCGTCGATGCGGCCGGCGACCGCCATGGCCAGGCTGGCCGCGGTCAGAACCACCAGATTGAAAGGTTGATAGGTCGCGCGCTGGGACTCCGACGGGCCGCCGCGCAATTGCAGCCAGATCAAGGGCAGCGGTCCCGACAGCCCGGCGAAACCGCCCAGGATGCCCCCGCCCAGGCCGATCAGGCCATCCGCCTTGCGGCCGCCCCAAGGCCCGATGCGCAGGCGGCCAAGTCCGACAACTTGAGCCAGGGTGTAGAAGATCAGAAAGGCGCCCACAACGATCAGCAAGGCATCGGGCGAGGCCCGGTCCAGCGCCATGACGCCGAGCGGGACCCCAAAGAAGGCGCCGCCTAAATAAGGCCAGGCACGATCCCACCTGAAAGCACGGCGCACATGCAGAACCCCCATCGCTTGTCCCGCCGCAGCGCAAACCGCGACCAGCGGCGGCACCACATGGGGAGGTAAGACATGGAGCCACAACCCGGCCGCGACCAGGGCGGTGCCAAAGCCGGCGAAACCCGTGACAAAGCCGGCCACCAAGGCAACGCCCACCACCAGTCCGATCGCGTCCCATGCCAAGGCCTCCAATGTCCTAGCCTTCCAGAACGCCGGCGATCAGGAATTCCTTGTTGCCCTCGGCGCCCTGGATCGGGCTTTCGACGATACCGAGAACACGCCAGCCTTCGAGATCGTTCAACCAAGCCTCGACACGGTCGCAGACTTCTTGGTGCAAAGCCGGATCGCGCACGATGCCGCCCTTGCCGATCTTGTCCTTGCCGGCCTCGAACTGCGGCTTGATCAGCGCGACCACATGGGCCCCCGGCGCGGCCAAGGCCAGGGGCGCGGGCAGCACCGTTTCCAGGCCGATAAAGCTGGCATCGCAGACAACAAGGTTGATGGGATCGGGCACTTGCTCAACCGTCAGGTGACGGGCGTTGACCCGCTCCAAGACCGCGACGCGGGGATCCTGGCGCAGCTTCCAGGCCAGTTGCCCATGACCCACATCGACCGCGTGAACCTTGGCCGCCCCGCGAGTCAGCAAGACGTCTGTGAAACCGCCGGTCGAGGCCCCGATATCGAGGCACACCAGCCCCGCCGGATCGATCCCGAAATGGTCGAGCGCTTTTTCCAGCTTCAAGCCGCCGCGCCCGACCCAGGGGTGATCGGCGCCGCGCACCTCCAGCGGCGTATCGGCGACGACCGTCTGGCCCGCCTTTTCTATACGAGTCTCGCCGGAGAATACCGCGCCGGCCATGATGAGCGCCTGAGCCCGCGCCCGGCTCTCGGCCAGGCCGCGCTCAAGCAGGGCGACATCGGCGCGGGATTTAGAGAGTTTCTTGGCGGACACTTTGAACATCCCCTTACGTCGGCGCCGAAGCGGGCATCCAACGTTCGCGTCGATGAAAGCGCCACACCGCAGAGACGGCGACGACCGCCAAACCGATGGCCAGTCCACTCCACACGCCCTCTCCCCGCCATCCTAGCGGGAATCCCAAAATATAGGCCAGGGGTAAGCCCGCGCACCAATAACCGGCAAGCGCGAATACCATGGGCACCTTTGTGTCTTTCAAGCCACGCAGGGCGCCGACGCAAACCACCTGCGTACCGTCGACGAGCTGAAACACGGCCGCGACTGCAAGATAAGATACCGCCAGCTCGATCACCGGCAAATTCGCGGGTATCGTCGAATCCAGAAAAAGCCCTACCAGGAACGGCGCGGCGAACCAGAACACGCAGGCCGAGATAGACATGAAAACCACGCCAAGCCCGAAGCCGATCCAACCGGCGCGGCCGACCCCGGCACGGTCGCCGGCGCCGGCGGCCAGGCCGACCCGCGTGGTGACCGCCAGGCTGATTCCCAGGGAAATCATGAAGGCGGTCGCCGCGCATTGCAGGGCCACGGCATGGGCCGCCAACTCCGCCGTGCCGAGCCAACCTATCAAAATGGCGGCGGCGGCGAACATCGTGGTTTCCGCCAAGGCGGCAAGGCCCATGGGCATTCCCAAGCGAAGGATCTCCAAGAACCGTGGCCAGTCGGCCCGCCACAATCGGATCAGCAGGGTGTAGCGGCGAAACTCACGATGCCAGGAAATGTAGATCAATAACGCCAGGCACATGAAAGATTCCACGACTACGCTGCTGATCGCCGCACCGGCCAACTCCAGGCGCGGAAACCCGAAGTGGCCGAACATGAGGGCATAGTTGCCGAGCCCGTTCAGCCCCACCGCCAGAAAGGTGACAATCGCGATCGCGCGCGCCCGGGCATGGACGGTAACCAGGCAGCGCAGGACCATGAACCAAAAAATCGGCGCGAAACTCCAGAGGATCACTTCCAGGTATAGTTCGGCCAGGTCCGCCATGGCCTCGGTTTGTCCCAGGGCGATCAGTATCGCCCGCGAATGCCACAGAAAGGCCGCGAAAACGAGCGCCAGAATCAAGGCGACCCAAAGCCCCTGGCGCACCGAACGGCGGACACCGCGGAAGTCGCGCGCGCCCGCGGCCTGCGCGGCCATGGGCATCACCGCGGAAACGACACCGGCGCCAAAGTGATGCAGCGGAAAAAATAGCGACGAGGCGAGCGCGCCGGCGGCCAGAAAACTCGGCCCCAGCCAGCCCATCATCACGACGTCCGTGGCCGTGATCGCAATCGAGGCGAGTTGGGAGAATACCAGCGGACCCGAGAGGGCGAGTGTCGCCCTCAATTCCCGCCACCACTCGATCCAAGGAGAATCGAGTTCGGCGTCGAGGCGCGCCAAGCGGCCGGTCACGCCCGCGCTGGCGACTCCACCTGCGCCTGGCCCAAGGCTTGAAGCGCCGCCGCCACAATATGTTTCGCGTTCAGGCCCGCGGCCTCGATCTGATTTTCGGGCTTGTCATGATCGAACCAGGTATCGGGGATCGTGATGGGCCGGAATTTCAAGCCATTGTCGAGCAGGCCGTTCTCGGCCATGAACTGCATGACGAAGGTCGCGAAGCCCCCCACCGAGCCCTCCTCCACCGTGATGAGGACTTCATGCTCCCTGGCAAGCCGGCGCACGAGATCGTGGTCCAGGGGCTTGGCGAAACGGGCGTCCGCGACCGTGGTCGAAAGGCCGCGCGCGCCCAATTCATCGGCGGCGCGCAGGGCCTCGGCCAGGCGCGTGCCGTAGGACAGGATCGCGACCTTGGATCCTTCGCGCACGATCCGGCCCTTGCCGATTTCCAGCGCCGTGCCGCGTGCCGGCATCTCGATTCCGGTCGCCTCGCCGCGCGGATAGCGGAAGGCGCTGGGCCGGTCGTCGATCTGAACCGCCGTCGCCACCATGTGCATGAGTTCCGCCTCGTCGGAAGGCGCCATGAGCACGAAGCCGGGCAAGCAGCCCAGATAGGCGATATCGAAGGTCCCTTGATGGGTCATGCCGTCGGCGCCGACCATGCCGGCCCGGTCGATGGCGAAGCGCACCGGCAGGCTTTGAATCGCGACATCGTGGATGACCTGATCGTAGCCGCGCTGCAAAAAGGTCGAATAGATCGCCGCGAAAGGCTTCATCCCCTCGCACGCCATGCCGGCGCAGAAGGTCACCGCGTGCTGCTCGGCGATGCCGACATCGAAACAGCGGTCGGGAAAGCGATCCGCGAAGAGGTTGAGCCCGGTGCCCGAGGGCATGGCGGCATTGACCGCCACGATGGTTTCGTCATGCTCCGCCTCGGCGATCAAGCCGGCGGCGAAGACGTTCTGATAGGCGGGCGCCTTGGGCGTCGGCTTGGCCTGCTTGCCGGTCACGACATCGAACTTGGCGACGCCGTGATATTTATCGGCGGCCGATTCGGCGGGCTCGTAACCCTTGCCCTTCTTGGTCACGACGTGGACCAGAACCGGCCCTTCGTAGTCGCTGTCGCGCACATTGCGCAGCACCGGCAGCAGATGATCCAGGTTATGGCCGTCGATGGGACCGACGTAAAAGAATCCCAGCTCCTCGAACAAGGTTCCGCCGGTCAGGAAGCCGCGGGCGTATTCCTCCGCCCGCTTCGCCGCCGTGCTGAGGGAGCGCGGGAATTTCTTGGCCACCACCTTGGCCAGGTGGCGCACGGACTGGTAGGGCTGAGAGGAAAGAAGCTGCGACAAATGCGCGCTAAGCGCCCCGACCGGCGGCGCGATCGACATATCGTTGTCGTTGAGGATCACGATCAGGCGGCTATCCATCGCGCCGGCGTTGTTCATGGCCTCGTAGGCCATGCCCGCGGTCATGGAACCGTCGCCGATCACCGCGATCACATTGTTGTCCCGCTGCGCCAGGTCGCGCCCAACCGAGTAGCCGAGTCCGGCCGAAATCGACGTGGCGGCATGGGCGGCGCCGAAGGGGTCGTATTCGCTCTCCTTGCGGCTGGTGAACCCGGAGATGCCGCCGCCCTGGCGCAGGGTGCGGATTTTATCGCGCCGCCCGGTCAGAATCTTATGGGGATAGCATTGATGGCCGACATCCCATATCAGCTTGTCGCGCGGCGTATCGAAGACGTAATGCAGGGCGACCGTCAGTTCCACCACGCCAAGTCCGGCGCCCAGATGGCCGCCGGTGACCGACACCGCGTCCACCACCTCTTGGCGAAGCTCGTCCGCCAGCTGGTGCAGGTCGTCTTCTTCCAAAGCGCGCAAATCCGCGGGCAATTCAACGCCGTCGAGTAGCGGCGTCTTGCTGTTATGTCCTGGCTTGGTCACGGGTCATCTCTCTTTCCGGTAGCGCGTCTTGTTCTTTCAGGCGTGCCGGCGGCAGTTAAATACGGGGATCACGTCCTGCGCTCTAGCACGAATTGGGCTGTCGCCTCCAGAAGCATCGCCTTTTGCGAAAAAATTGCAAGATGCCCGCAGGCCTCCTCGACCAAAGTCCGCGCCTTGGCGCGGGCGCCCTCGACACCCAGGAGACCCACGAATGTCGCCTTGCCCGCGGCCTCGTCCTGCCCGGTCGGTTTGCCCAGTTCTTCCGGCGTGCTCTGGGAATCCAGCAAGTCGTCGACGATCTGAAAGGCCAAGCCCAAATCCCGGGCATATAATCGCAGAGCACGGCCCGCCTTGTCATCGGCGCGGCCCAGAATCGCGCCCGCTTCACACGCAAATGTGATCAAAGCGCCGGTTTTCAACGCCTGGAGGTTGGTGATGCCGGCCAGGTCGAGGGCATCGCGGCCCGGCGCGATATCGATCATCTGGCCGCCCACCATCCCGGCGGCGCCGGAGGCTTGGGCCAGGCCGGCGATCAAATCGGACCGGATCGACGGGTCGGGGTGGCAGCGTGGAGAGGCCAGGACCGCGAAAGCCTCGGTCAGCAGGCCGTCGCCGGCCAGAATGGCGGTCGCCTCGTCGAATTCCTTGTGCGCCGTGGCCCGGCCCCGGCGCAGGTCGCTGTCGTCCATGGCCGGCAAGTCGTCGTGGATGAGGCTGTAGCAATGGATCATCTCGACCGCCGCCGCGCAGTGCAGGGCATGTTCGGGATCGACATCGAATAAGCTGGCGCTTTCCATGACCAGGAACGGCCGCAGCCGCTTACCGCCCGCCAGCGCGCTGTAGCGCATGGCCTCGACCACCCGCCCGCGCGGCCCGCCAACCGGCGCCAGCAAGGCATCCAGGCGGCGGGTAACCGCCTCGGCCCGGCGCGCCAGGACGCTGGAGAGTTGGCTCGCGGCGTCCCCGCTAGGCATCAAAGGCTTCGGCTTCGGGCGTGCCGCCGGGGCCGGTCAGGGTGATTTTCTCGATTTTTTCCTGCGCCTCGCGCAATTTCGCCTCGCAATGCTGTTTCAACTTGGCGCCGCGTTCGTAGGCATCGACCGCCTCGTCCAGCTTTCCCTCCCCGGTTTCCAGCCGCGCCACAATCTTTTTCAACTCCTCCAAGGCGTCCTCAAAGCTCATTTTCGCGATATCGGCGTGCCGATCTGGTTTGGCCATGGCGAAGTCTCTTGTTGCTGTCGTTTCGGGTACTCTAGAGCGATACCGCCTCGGCAAGCGCTTGCCAAGGCGCGCGAGGCTCAGGCCGCCATGAGGGCGCGGACATGCGCGGCGGCGCTTCGCGCTAAGGCGTCGAGGTCGTATCCGCCTTCCAGCACCGAAACCACGCGGCCATGGCAAACTTGCGCGGCGATGGCGGCGAGTTCGCCGGTCATCCAGGCATAATCCTGTTCATGGAGGCGCAAGCCGGCCAAGGGATCGTCCGCGTGGGCGTCGAAGCCGGCCGAGATCAAAATAAACTCCGGCCTGAACTCCATCAGGGCCGGAAAGATAATATCGCGCGCCGCCTGCTGGAACTCCTCGGAACCGGACATGGGGGCCAGGGGCGCGTTGACGATATTGGTATAGCGGCCACGCTCGACCCGGTCGCCGGTGCCGGGATAAAGCGGCATCTGGTGGGTCGAGCCATAGAAAAGGTCCTTGTCGTCCCAAAATGCCGCCTGGGTGCCATTGCCGTGATGGACATCGAAATCGACCACGGCGGCCCGTTGCAAGCCATGGACCGCGCGCGCCTGCAAGGCACCGGCGGCGACGCCGTTGAAGAGGCAAAAGCCCATGGCGCGGTCCGGTTCCGCATGGTGGCCGGGGGGGCGCACGGCGCAGAAAGCGTTATCGGCCTCGCCGCGCGCCACGGCATCGACGGCGGCGCAGACCGCGCCCGAGGCGCGCAAGGCCGCCTCGCCCGATCCGGGGGACGCGATGGTGTCGGCGTCCAGACTGGCATAGCCGTGCTCGGGAATCGCGCTCAATACCCGATCGACATAGCCGGCGGGATGAACCCGGATCAACTGCTCGCGCGAAGCCTCCGGCGCCTCGCGCCGCTCCAAGGCCGCGAATTCGGGAGCCTCCAGGGCGTCGAGCACGGCCTTCAGCCGCGCCGGGCATTCCGGATGCCCGGAGCCTGGATCGTGCCCGAAACAAGCGGTATGAGAATAAAGCAGAGTCGTCATCGCGCCGTCCTTTCAATACGCCTAGTGTTAGATGGGTAGCGTCACGAACACCACCGGGATTTCTCCCCTCATTTACCGGGGCGGGAACCTTCGATCAAATTGTACCTGTATTCTAATGCCTTATGGCCATTGACTTGTGCTAGGCTGAGCGCCACATCTCAAGGGATTGCGCCCGGCACAGCCTGGGAACAGTCTTTTATTGCCTGGAGGCGGCCCTGAGCACCCACTTCCCAACCTCATCCATTTCGCGCGGCGCCATGGCTCTGGCCGTGGCCGTCTTGAGCCTCGCCGGGATATGGAACCCCGCCGGGGCGCAGGCGCCCGCGGCCGTGGTGCACGTGGACGAAGTCCGTCTAGTGCCGCTGAATCAGTCGGTCCCGGTCATCGGGCGTATCGTCGCGCAAAGACTGGGCGTCGTCGCGGCGCGGATCGGGGGCCCGGTGAAGACCTTCAGGGTCGAAGTCGGCGACCGGGTCGAGGCCGGGCAAGTGGTGGCTGAACTGGACCGGGCCGTCTTGAAGGCGCGGCGCGATATCGCCGCCGGCGGCCTGGCCGAGGCGCGCGCGGAGCGGGGCAAGGAACTGGCCCAGGTCGCCTTGGCCAAGCAGGACTTCAAGCGCATGGAGGGCTTGCGCAAATCGGCCGCGTTCAACCAGGCCCGCTACGACGAGCGCCGCCAGCAGGTCGCGCGCGCCGAGGCCGGGGTGCGGCAGGCGGATTCCGCTATCGCCAGCGCCAGGGCCGATCTCGCCCTGGCTGAAATCAACCTGAGCGACGCGCTCGTCAAGGCGCCCTACGCCGGCGTGGTGACCGAGCGCCTGAGCGAGGCCGGCGCCTATGTCCAAGGCGGCGCCCCCATGCTTCGCATGATCGGGGATCAACTCCTGGAACTTGAAGCCGAGGTTCCGTTCCAAAACCTGGCGGGCCTGGAACCGGGGATCGAAGTCGGCGTGGCGCTGGACGACGGCACCCGGCACACCGCGGTCGTGCGCGCCATATTGCCATCGGAAAACCCGCTAACCCGGACCCGCACGGTCCGCCTGGTCCCGAACATCGGACAGACCCGCCGCAGTCTGGCGCACGACCAGAGCGTGACCATAGAAGTTCCCATCGGCTCCGAGCGGCAAATTCTGACGGTTCATAAAGACGCGATCATCATTCAGCGCGACCAGAACATGGTCTATGTGGCGGCCGATGGCGAGGCGCTGGCGCGGACAGTTATCCTGGGCGCGGCGGTCGGCGGCCGCTTCGAGGTTCTCGAGGGCCTGAGCGCTGGCGATCAGGCCGTCGTGCGCGGCAACGAGCGCCTAAGGCCCGGCGACAAACTGCGCATCGCCGGGGAATCGTCGTGAACCTCATCCGCCTTTCGATCGAACGGCCGATCGCGGTTATCGCCGCCGTCTTGATGGTGATTCTGTTCGGCATCGTGGCGTTGCAGATGATCCCCATTCAATTGGCGCCCGACGTAAACAGGCCGGTGATAACCGTGACCACCACCTGGCCGGGCGCCGCGCCGGCGGAAGTCGAGCGGGAAATCCTCAATCGGCAAGAAGAAGAAATGGCGGGTCTGGAAGGCCTGCAGGAAATCACCGGCAAGGCCGAACCTGGGCGGTCGCGCCTGACCTTGGAATTCGATATCAGCACCAACATGGACCGCGCCTTGCTGCTGGTTTCGAACCGGCTCGACCGGGTCAACGGATACCCGGACGAGGCGAACGAACCGACCCTGGATACCGCGGGCAGCGAAGACAGCCCGATCGCCTGGTTCATCGTCAACCGGGCCGAGGGTAACGAGCGCCCGATTCACGAGTTCGGCGACTTCATCGAGGATGTGGTCAAGGATAGGATCGAGCGGGTACCGGGGATTAGCCGCGTCAACGTCTTCGGCGGCAGCGAGCGTGAGATCCAGATCACGATCGATCCGCCGCTGTTGGCCCGATACGGCCTGACACTGAGCCATGTCGTCGCCACCCTGCGCGCCGCCAACGTCTCCATGTCCGCCGGCGACGTGGCCGAAGGTAAGCGCCGCTATGTCGTGCGCACGGAGGGTCAGCTCAACTCCCTGGACGCGGTTCGCGATGTCGTTCTGCGCACCTATGGCGGCGCCGCGGGCGGCGGCCTGGCCCGCGTCACCCTGGGCAACGTGGCCAAGGTCGCCCTGGGTTATCGGGACCCGACCGCGACCATACGCCAACTCGGCAAGGCCTCCATAGCCTTCAACGCGCAGCGCGAAACCGGCGCCAATGTGATCGAGGTAATGGGCGGTGTCAGGGAGGCGGTCCGCGACCTGAACAACGGCCCTCTTCCGGCGGCCGGCCTGACTCTGCAGCAGGTTTACGACGAGACCGTGTACATCAACTCGTCCATCGATCTGGTTAAGCAAAACATCTACATCGGCGGATCGCTGGCAATCGCGATTCTGTTGCTGTTCCTGCGTTCCCCGCGCGCGACCCTGATCATCTCCATCGCGATCCCGGTATCGGTGATCGGCGCCTTCGTGGCCATGGCGGCCTTGGGCCGGTCGATCAACGTCATTTCCTTGGCCGGTTTAGCGTTTTCGGTCGGCATGGTGGTCGACGCCGCGATCGTGGTTCTGGAAAACATCTACCGGCACCGGGAACTGGGCCGGAGCGCGAAGGAAGCCGCCTACCGGGGCGCGAAAGAGGTCTGGGGCGCGGTCCTGGTCTCGGCCCTGACCACGGTCATGGTGTTTATTCCGATCCTGGTCATGCAGCTGGAAATCGGCCAGCTGTTCCGCGACATCGCGGTCGCCATATCGGTCTCGGTCCTTTTGTCGCTGGTGGCGTCGATCACCGTGATCCCGGCGCTTTCCAAGAAGGTGTTCGAGTTCGGCCAGGCCAAGGGCGCTAAAAACCAGATCCAGCGACAAAAGTTGCCCGGCGTCGATCACCTCGCACGCGGTTTCATCGCCGTGGTCATGGGATTCATCCAGGCGGTCGTGCGCAGCCGCGTCCTGGCCTTTGGCGTTGTCGCGGCCGTTACGCTCGCCGCCGCCGTGGGCTCGTGGCACTACCTGCCCAAGCTGGAATACTTGCCGGAGGGCAACCGCAACCTGGTCTTCGGCGTCATCATTCCGCCGCCCGGCTACAACCTGACCACCATGACCGGGATCGCCGAGCAGATCGAAAGCGAGATCAAGCCCCATTGGGCCTCGGTCTCGGGGCGCGAATCCAAGCCGGGCGAACCGCCGAAGATCGAGCGCTTCTTTTTCGTGGCATCCCGCGCCCGGACCTTTTTAGGCGCCATCTCGGTCGATTCGCAGCGGGTCGGTGAATTGATTCCGGTCCTGCGGAAGCCCGTGTTCCGCGAACCGGGAACATTCGGTTTCATCAATCAACCCTCGATCTTCGGCCGCGGCATTGGCGGCGGGCGCAAGATCGATCTCGATATCATGGGTCACGATTTGGACGAGATCCTTGAGGTCGCCGGCAAGGCCGCGGCCAAGATCGTACAGGTCCTACCTCTTAGCGAAGGCAACCAATTCCGCCCCAATCCTGGTTTGGAGCTGGGCGCCCCCGAGGTCCGCGTGATTCCCAACCGTACACGGCTGAACGACAACGGCGTCACGGCGCGCGAACTGGCCGAAACCATCGATGCTTTCAACGACGGCCTGCGTGTCGCCGAGGTAACGGCGGGCAGCGAACGCATCGATTTGGTGATTCAGGGCCCCGACCGGAACGTGACCCAGACCCAGGGAATCGCCAATCTGCCGGTGGTCACCGCCAGCGGCCGGATCGTGCCCGCCGGCTCGCTCGCCGACATCGTCCTGACCGCGGGCCCGACCGAAATTCGTCACCGCGAGCGGTTCCGCACCGTGACCCTGCAAATTCGCCCCGCCCCCGGCGTCGCGCTCGAGGACGCGCTCGACACCCTGCGCGAGGAAGTCATTCAGCCGCTGCGCCAAGAGGGACTGCCGGGCAGCGTTCGCATCGGCATGTCGGGCACCGCCGACAAGCTGACCCAGACCTGGAACGCCATGGTGGTCGAACTCATGCTCGCCATCGCCATTGTCTACCTGGTCATGGCGGTTCTGTTCGAGAGCTTTATCTACCCCTTGATCATTCTGCTTTCGGTGCCGGTGGCGGCGGCCGGCGGTGTCGCCGGCTTGGCGATTCTGAACCTTTATGTGTTTCAGCCGCTGGACATGTTGACGCTGCTTGGCTTCGTCATCCTGATCGGCATCGTCGTGAACAACGCGATCCTGCTGGTGCATCAGACCTTGCATCACCTGCGCGTGGAAGGCATGGCGGTCCAGGACGCCATTCTCGAGGCGACCCGGAACCGTATCCGGCCGATCTTCATGTCCACCCTCACCAGCGTCGTCGGCATGTTGCCGCTGGTTTTGTTTCCCGGCGCCGGGTCCGAACTTTACCGGGGCCTGGGTTCCGTGGTGGTCGGCGGTCTGTCCATGTCGGCGGTGCTGACGCTGTTGCTGATCCCACCCATGCTGACCATGTTGGTCGGCACGTTGGAGGGCCGCACCCACGACAAAACCCGCCGAGGCCCCTTCGTGCCGGCCCAGACGGAGCCGGCGGCGGGCGAGTAAACAATCCACGAAAACCCACGGCCCGCACGATGGACCCGGCGCTCGCACTGGAGGCGCACATACAAGGACTTGACCTCGGCACCCGCCTAGCCACACTATGAGCCATGCCATATGGCGATGTTCAACATTCGGTCGAGCGGGCCTCGGCCGTGCTTAAGGCCATGAGCAACAAGCGGCGCTTGTTGATTCTTTGCTACTTGTCGGAGGGTGAGCGCGCCGTGGGAGAGCTTTGCGCCATGGTCGGCCTTAGCCAGTCGGCGCTGTCCCAGCATTTGGCCAGGCTGCGCCGCGATGGGCTGGTCAAAACCCGGCGCAACGCCCAGTCGGTCTATTATTCGATCATGCCCGGTGAGGTTGAAAGCATTCTGCAAACCTTGCATAAGCTCTACTGCTCGAAATTGACCGCGCCGCCGCCGTGCAGCCCGGGAGGCGAACAGCCAGACCCTCGGGATTCGATTTAGGCTTCGCGCCCGCGCTGGAGATATCATGCGGAATATTCTCAGTCTCTTCCTAGGCACCGCCCTCGCTGTCCTGGCGGCCGCCCCGAGCGGCCCCTCCCAGGCCGCCAATGGCTTGCAGGGCATGCCAAGCGTGGTCGACGGCGACACGATTTCGCTCCATGGCCGCATCCTGCGCCTCCACGGCATCGATGCGCCGGAGTTGGGCCAGACCTGCGCCGTCAAGGGCCAGGCCTACGACTGCGGCGAGATTTCGCGCAGCGCCCTGATGGATTTGACCGCCGGCACCCCGGTCGCGTGCGAACTCCTCGAGCGGGCGGAGGTCAGCGACGCCGAACCGCCCGGCGACGTCGCCCGCTGCACCGCCGGGGGCTACGACCTCTCGGAGGGCATGGCCTATACCGGCTGGGCCCTGGCCGATCGAACCATAACCGCGCGCTATGTCCGGCTGGAGAAAGATGCTCGGGCGAAGAAGCGCGGCATGTGGAAAGGCGCCTTCGTGGCACCCTGGGATTGGCGCGGCGGCAAGCGCCTGGACCCCTCTCCCGACAGCGAGTGACAGGCCCGCATCCTTAGACCATGATGCGGCCATGAACGTCGCCACCACGGACATCGGTATGGGTTTTGAGTGCGGCGCCGGCGACATGGCCGGGGCCTTGACCCGCCTGGCGCGCGAAGACGCGGTGTCCCTGCCCCTGCTCGGCCCCCAGGCCTGCCGTGGCCTGGTCGAGGCGGCGGGGCGCCTGCCCTTTCGCCAAGCCAAGCCGGTCATTGGGGAGGGCGATAAGGCGGTCTATCAGGACTTCGACTTGTGCTATTCGATCCCGCCCGGCAGTCCCTTCCATGAGGTGGCGGCGGACTTGGAACGGCTCCTGGCCCAGGCCCTCGATTTAATCCCAGCCCCCCTATTCAGCGCCCCGCCGCTCCTCAACGATCTCATTGTGCAGCGCTACGCCGCCGGGTGCGCCGGTATCTCGCCGCACCGCGACCATCTGCGCTACGAGGATCTGGTCATTATCGTTCCGCTGTGCGGGTCGGCGCGTTTTTTTATCTGCGCCGCGCGCGACGGGCGGGAGCCGCGCGAGATCCCGGCGCCGGTCGGCAGCGCGGTGCTCATGCGCGCGCCCGGCTTCGACGGCAGCCGCGCGCGCCCCTTCCACTATGTCGAAGATATCGCGGCGGAACGCTTGAGCTTCGGCCTGCGCCACGACGTGCGCGACGACCCGCCCCCGGCTTAGCGCGGCTGTATAGAGAAGTCATACTACCACCAAGGCACAAAGCATGTCCTTGGGCCGCGCGTGGCGTGGACCCGAGGGACACTAAGAAGCCGCGAAGCAGACTTTTTTCATATCTTCGCGACTCCTTCGTGCCTTTGTGTCTTGGTGGTGAATCTCTTACTAAACGCCCTTGACGGAAATAACGCCCTCTAAAGCATAGGTCGCGCTGGCGTCAGGGTGCTACCAAGTCATCGATAGAAGACACTTCATTTCAAGCCAGAACCCGAGGTTTCCGTTCCCTATATGCAAACCGAGGATTTCGATTTCGATCTGCCGCGCGGCGCCATCGCGCAGACCCCGGCGGAACCGCGCGACGCGGCGCGCCTGTTGTGCGTGGACCGCGCGCTCGAGGACCGCTGGGTGCGCGACCTGCCCACCCTCCTGCGCCCCGACGATATCCTGGTGGTCAACGACACCCGCGTGATTCCGGCCCGCCTGTTCGGGCGCCGGGGCGAGGCACGGGTCGAGGCGACCTTGATGGAACCCTCTCCGGATGTTCCCGGCACGGCCTGGCGCGCCCTCGCGCGGCCGGCGCGCAAGCTGCGCCTGGGGGAGCGCATCGACTTCGCGCCCAGTTTCTCGGCCCTAGTCGCGGCCAAGGGCGAGGCCGGGGAAGTAACCCTGAGCTTCGATCTCACCGCCGCCGAACTGCGCACGGCTTTGGAACAACATGGCGCCATGCCCCTGCCGCCCTATATCCGGCGCGAGCGCGGCGGCGATGCGCGCGACAAGGCCGACTACCAGACCCTGTTCGCCGCGCGCGACGGCGCGGTCGCGGCGCCCACGGCCAGCCTGCATTTCACGCCCGCTCTCTTGCGCGCTCTCGACGCGCGGGGGGTTAAACGCGCCACCCTCACGCTTCACGTTGGGGCAGGGACTTTCTTGCCGGTGACGGCGGAGGACCCGCGCGATCATCGCATGCACGCGGAACGCGGCGAGATCACGGTAGAAACCGCGACGGCGATCGAACAAGCCCGCGCGGCGGGAGGGCGTATCGTCGCCGTGGGGTCCACGGTCCTGCGCCTGCTCGAAGCGGCGGCGGACGAGGACGGCCGGATTCAACCTTTCACCGGCAGTACCGATATCTTTATTTTGCCGGGCCACCGCTTTCGGACCGCCGATCTCATGTTGACCAATTTTCACCTGCCCCGCTCAACCCTCTTCATGCTGGTCTGCGCCTTCGCCGGGACGGCGCGCATGAAGCGCGCCTACGCCCATGCCATTGAAAGCGGCTACCGCTTTTACTCCTACGGCGACGGCTGTCTTCTGCGGCGGGCGGAGCCGGCATGAGCGCCTTCGGATTCGAACTTCTAGGCACCGACGGCGCGGCGCGGCGCGGGCGCGTGACCACCGCCCACGGAGTCATCGACACCCCCGCCTTCATGCCGGTCGGCACCGCCGCCACGGTCAAGGGCATGACGGTGGAGGCGGTCGAGGCCACGGGCGCCCAGATCATCCTCGGCAACACCTATCACCTCATGCTGAGGCCGGGGGCGGAGCGCATCGCGCGCCTGGGCGGCCTGCACGATTTCATGAATTGGCGAAAGCCGATCCTGACCGATTCCGGCGGCTATCAAGTCATGTCGCTCTCGGATCTGCGCAAGATCGACGAGGACGGCGTGACCTTCCGCTCGCACCTGGACGGCGCGCGCCATGCCCTGACGCCCGAACGCGCGGTGGAGATTCAACACCTGCTCGACGCCGACATCTCCATGGTCCTGGACGAATGCACGCCCTTCCCGGCGAGCGAAGAAGCCGCCGCCGAGTCCATGCGCCGCTCCATGCGCTGGGCGGCGCGTTGCCGCGCGGCTTTCGATCCCCGCCCCGGCTATGGCCTCTTCGGCATCGTGCAGGGCGGCGTCTACCCGGCCCTAAGGCGGGAGTCCGCGGCGGCTCTGACCGAGATCGGTTTCGAGGGTTATGCGGTCGGCGGCCTGGCGGTCGGCGAGGGCCAGGAAATCATGTTCCGAGTCCTCGAAGACACCGTGCCCGCCCTGCCCCAAGACCGCCCACGCTACCTCATGGGCGTAGGCAAGCCGGACGATATCGTCGGTGCAGTGACGCGCGGCATCGACATGTTCGATTGTGTTTTACCGACGCGCAGCGGGCGCACCGGCCAAGCCTTCACCCGCCAAGGCACCCTCAACATGCGCAACGCCCGCCACAAGGAAGACACTGGCCCCGTCGACCCCGAATGCCCCTGCCCAACCTGCGCCAAGCACACCCGCGCCTACATCCACCACCTGTTCCGCGCCGACGAGATGCTCGGGCCGATTCTGCTGACCCGGCACAATTTGCATTACTATCAGGCCTTGATGGCGGGGCTGCGTGCGGCGATTGAGGAGGGAAGCTTGGACGATTTCGCGGCGGCATTCGATGCGGACCACGCACACCCCACCCCCTAGTCATTGCCGGGCTTGATCCTCGGGTCGTGGCCCAAGGACAGGCTCCGGCAATCCATGGTGGCCGCACCTCGGACTGCGCTTTCCAGGGCGATGCGTTGGTCACAGGCGCTTAGAAATTAATTCACCACGAAGACACAAAGGCACGAAGGAGTGAAGATGTTTGGAAAATCTTCCTTCGCGGCTTCTTAGTGCCTTTGTGTCTTCGTGGTAATTCTTCTTATCGAAGCAGCTCGGAAACTCATCGCGGTTCGAGACCGGCTTTTCCATGGACCCTCGGGTCAAGCCCAAGGGTGACGAAGGGGTGAAGGGTGGCGAACGATCTCAACTCCCTTATCACCGGACATGGGCGAGTTGATGGAAGAATGCAGCGCGCAAGCTTCAGGTATCGTCTGCATACCTACGCGCTGCATATTGCACGTTATCGAGCTTATTGAGCCCGATATCGCTACTTCTTCCCCGTCCCCTGTCCCTTTTTCTCATCTTGGGACAGAACCGAGGCCGCAAGCTTCTTCGACTCGGTGATTGTCGGCTTCTTGCCACCAGAGAGCACCTTGCCGGCGAGAGTCGAAACCTTGCTAGACGATTGTTTCTTAGGCATTTCAGCACCTATCTTGAAGCTGTTAATCCAAATATGGTAGAAAGATGCCCGCCGGGACACCGCTGCTTATGCCGCGTTAACCGGCGGGGCTTTGGTTAATCTAACTTAACGGGCCGAAGCCATCGCACCACAACCTCCTTTCTTCCTGGGGGTTGAGCCCTACGCGGTCCGATCACCAAACCGTTCGCGTAGAGCGTCAGAAACTTATTGGGCCACGGAGGTTACTGCCTTCGTGGCCCAAACCTTATGCCGTATCTGCATTCTTTGTTTTCTGCGGTTCAGCATGGACAGTAACTGTACCTTCGCCCTTGTAGATCAAATTGAAACAATTCGCGGCGGCTCGAAGCCAAGCTGCTCGGCCTTCGACTGTCCACACGGTTTCAGGTTCTGGAAGAGTTTGAAGCAGGCCCTGGATAAAGGGATGATATTGACTACTCCCACCACCGCCATTTCTGGGCCATCTTGTATCTTCATCACGCCGTGGTTCGGCTTCGTTTGCTGATGCCTGATCTAGGGTATCAGGGTTCGCCACGGCCGACGTGTCCAAACGAGGTCGAACGAGTCTATCATCCCCCGCATCAAAGAAGTTTGCTTGCCTAGCAGACCGCTCGAAGGCCTGACGGGCCCTGTCCGTCTGCTTAGACGACACACCAAAGGCTTGCATCTCGCGTTCAAGCGCCTTCGCTGGCGGAAGTAGATGTCCTTTGTACTTCTCATAAACAGACCTATAGAGAGGAACAGATAGGAATGCGTCCGCGCGGGCCGCTGCTTCGCTGTCAGGAGACACCAAACGTTGACCAAGCTGTGTCAATCGAAAAGCGCTTCGACCATCCTTGTCCACGAAGTCAAATATTTTGGCCGACGCCGTCTTCAGTCGGAACGAACCGCTGATTGTTTGACCCATTTCGGCAGCCAGCTCGTCGAGATCGCAAGACCCCAAACCATTCCGAGCATACACTGCACGAGCCACCGCCTCAGCCGTTTCCAAATCATGATACGGAAAAACAATAGTTGATCTCTCGTGCTTGCTTACAGCGCGCTCCATCGCCGCCTCGTCAAAATTGGCCTTCTCACCCGTCATGGAAACACCCTCCGTCTTCGATGAAGGTGGACATTACAGGAACAAAACTGGGCCCGCAAGTACGATTGCGGATTTTATCAACTATTTTTGCCAAAATTGGCGATCTTCTTTGAAATTAGGGCGCGAATGCGCAACTAGTCCGCGCAGTTCACGCAACTCAAAGGGATCGGCAAGATCAACGGAGAACACATTGGGATGCGAGCCTGCGCGCGGCAATTGAAGGCGGAAGTCCGCAGGGCTATGCCACCGCTTTCGCAGAGGACCACGCACAACCCACCCCCTAGTCATTACCGGGCTTGATCCTCGGGTCCTGGCCCGAGGACAGGCTCCGGCAATCCATGGCAGCCGCACCTCGGACTGCGCTTTCCAAGGCAATGCGTTCGTCTAGGTCACATACCCATAAAGGGGATTCCATTTCGGCGCGCGATGTGATTCAAGCTTCCTTGAAGGGAGATTATCATGGCGCGTTTCGATTTGACGGATTTCGAGTGGTCTGTGATCCAGCCATTATTGCCGAACAAGCC
>JAJFGJ010000032.1 GCA_021776175.1 Kiloniellaceae bacterium | reverse complement strand
GCTTGTTCGGCAATAATGGCTGGATCACAGACCACTCGAAATCCGTCAAATCGAAACGCGCCATGATAATCTCCCTTCAAGGAAGCTTGAATCACATCGCGCGCCGAAATGGAATCCCCTTTATGGGTATGTGACCTAGCCTGACTCCATCCCAGCGAGGTATTCTCGAATCGATGCCAGGCTGTCCGGGTCGCCCGTTATCTCCTTGTTGGCGAAATCAATCGCCACGACCTCATGACGCGTCAGCAACTTAAGGGCGGGCATATCGTCTTTCGGCGCCAGGCGTTCCAACGCCTCGAACTCATCGAGGTATGCCGGGTACCTGCCGGCCATATACGCCATCATCTCCATCCAGCTAAAATGCCGATGCCGCTCGACATCGGCCTCGCCCAGGACTTTGAGAATCGACTTATCCCTCGGTGTCAGGCCGTGTTTCTCTAAAAGGGGACGAACCACGTCGGCGGCACGGCGCTCGACCTCGGCCAGCAGGGCGAATTTTTCGCGCTCCGCCGTTCCGCCGATATGATCTGCCAGCCTGTGGAAATAGGCTTCCCCCATGACCTCGTCCTCATAGTACTTGAGGAGAGTTTCCAGATAGAGCGCGTTGTTCGTCACTGCATCATACTCCGCATGCGGGCCGCTATACCGTCACGCGCTCATGCCGGAACGCGATCTTGCCAGGATCGGCGGCGGTATCGAGTTCACGGGCATAGCGGTGGCCGGAGAAGATGGCGGCGGCGATAATCGCCGGCGCCCCGCAATCGCCCACCCGGGACAGCGAGCTCGGCACATCGCCAACGCCGGCCTCGATACGCGTCTTCAACGTGCGGTACAGCGCTTCATTGGGTTCGCGCGCGGTTACCATGACGGCGGCCTTGGCCTCGATCCGCCGCGTGCGTCCGCTATAGGCACAGGTCAATACCGCCTCCCGGCCATTGAAAGCCGAAAGCGTGTGCGCGGTAACGATCTCGACCCCAAGTTCCAACAGCCGGCGCTGGGTGCGCGGCTGCTCAGCGGTAAAGGCGCTCCAGGCCGCGGCTTTGTCCGCGGGCGTCACCAAGGTCACCGGCATCCCCTCAGCGCATATCCGCTCCGCCAGAACGGCGCCCATGTAGTAGTGATCGTCGTCGTACAAAAGCACCCGGCCCTCGGGAAGGAGTCCGGCCATGATGTCGTCCGGGGTAAAGACCTGCTCCGCTGGACCAAGGTTGGAGATGCCCTCCAGGTGGGAGCGGCCAAAGCCGTCGCGCCGCCATGTGGC
Organism: Kiloniellaceae bacterium; assembly: GCA_021776175.1. Classification (GTDB taxonomy): domain Bacteria; phylum Pseudomonadota; class Alphaproteobacteria; order Kiloniellales; family J153; genus JAJFGN01. Next base: position 168,576 of record JAJFGJ010000032.1, on the reverse strand, counting down.
CCCGGTCGCGATCGCCACATGATCGGCCCCGACGGCAAGCACGTCTTCCGCGCCAAGCTTGCTCTCGCGGTAGATATCGACATTGGGCATGCGCTCTATCTGCTGGACGCGGTAGTCGCGAACACGCGCCCACTCGGTGAGGCCGGGTAGCCGCGATTCCTTGCTGACCCGGCCGCCGAGCTCACGGCTAGCCTCGGCCAAGGTCACCGAATAGCCCCGCTGGCCAAGGGCGCGGGCCGCTTCGAGGCCCGCCGGCCCGGCGCCGACAATGAGAATCTTCGAATCCGACCCCTTCGCCGCAATCTTTTCCGGATGCCAACCGCGCCGCCATTCCTCGCTCATGGTGGGGTTTTGCGTGCAGGCGATGGGCACACTCTTGCCGTCGCCCGCGTAGCAGATATTACAGCCGATGCACTCGCGGATGTCCTCCAGGCGGCCTTCTTCGATCTTTTTTGGCAGGAAGGGATCGGCGATGGATGGCCGCGCCGCGCCAATGAAATCGACGACACCGCGCCTGACTTGGCTGACCATGGTGTCCGGCGAGGTGAAGCGGCCGACCGTTACTACGGGTTTCGAGGTGACCGACTTGACGAACGCCATGTAGGGTTCGAGCGCGCCCTCCTTGACGAAGCGCGACACCCCCATCTCGTATGAATAATCGGCGATGTTGATATCCCAGAGGTCTGGAAGCTCGGCCAGGGCTTCGAACATTTCACGCCGTTCCGTCTGCACGGGAACGCCGTCCGCACCACCGCCTTCGTCCACCGAGAATCGAACAGCGATCGCGCAGGTGCCGCCAACCGCGTCCTTGGTATCTTCGATGATCTCGCGGAGCAGCCGAACCCTGTTCTCCAAACTGCCGCCGTATTCGTCGGTTCGCGTGTTGGTTCGCGCCGACAGAAAACGCGAGAGCAAATAATCATGCGTCGCGTAGACATAGACGATGTCGAATCCAGCCTGCTTGGCGCGTTTCGCCGCTTCCCGGTGCCAACGCCGGAGCTCGCGTATATCTTCCTTGTCCATGGCCCGCGTCTGGTAGGGATCGCCCACTAAATTGGGTATGCTGGCCACGTCCATTGAGACTTCGCGGCTGAACAAATTGGCCGTGCGCGCCCCGCCATACCAGAGCTCAACCCCGGCCAGGGCCCCGTGCTCATGCACCTTATCGACCATAAGCGCATGGGCCTTGATGTCGGTGCCGTCCCATAAGCTCGCGGAAGGGTAGGGCAGGTCGTCGGACGCCGGATGAATCGAGCAGTACTCAGTGCAAACCACGCCCCAACCGCCTTCGGCTTTCATACCGCGCAACGACGCCAGCATTTGGGGCCGGAGCCAGCCGAGCCCAGTGCAATGGGGCACCTGATAGAAACGGTTTTTCGCCGTGACGGGGCCAATGCTCACCGGCTCGAACAAGACATCGTATCGTGGGTCGCGCGGCATGAGCCTATGCCTCCGCTGTCTTGCTATCGAAGATGACATAATACTTCCGCGTGGTCTCCGGCATGTGCCAGGTGCACTTCAGGCCCTTGGGGATCACGAAACTGTCGCCTGGCTTGAACGTCTCCGCGTGGCCATCCCCATCGGTCACGACGACCGTTCCGCTCAGGATGATACAGAACTCATCGACCGGATAGCTGTCGATCCGCGAGGTGCAGGGCGTGCACTCCCAAACACCGGCCGTGAGTTGCCCGGTGACATCGGTGAAGTAGTTGTGCCCGGTTTCGGTCGGATTGCCCTCGATGACGTTTTCGTTCTCCAAATGGCCCCAGAACGTGAGACCCGTTCCTTGAGGGCCATCCCGATTCAAGCGAATGACAGATATTTTTTCCACGCTCATCTCCCTGTTCTTGCGGCGCTCTCCGTCAGCGGGTGCGCTTCCCGTCTTCAGGTTGGTGAATCGAGAAGAATATGCTCGCGCCGGAATGGCAGGTCGGGATCGGCCGGAATTTCGTCCAGCTCCCGCGCCGCCCGGTGGCCGTCGTGGACCGCCGCGGCGATTGTGGCGGGCGCATCGCAGTCTCCGATTGCCCGAACCGACGCGATGCCTGCCTTGCTCAACTTGTCTTCGTCCGAGGTCAAGGCCAGATAGAGCGCGTTGTTCGGGTGGCGCGATGTGACCATGACGACTGCGGCCGCCGGGATTGTTCGGCGGCGCTGCGTATAAAGGCAGGCAAGTTCGGCCTCGGCGGCATCGATGTGGGTGAGGTTGTGGCTGGCTATCACTTCGACGCCCAGCTCCATGGTCCGGCTTTGAATGCGGTGTTGCTCCATGGTGTGGACTGTCCAGGCCGAGACCACGGATTCCGTCGTGACCAGCGTCACTTCGTGGCCCTCGTTGCGCAGCTTCTCCGCGATCAGGCCGCCGAGATAGAAATTGTCGTCGTCGAACACCACGATGGGACCGGCGATCTCGACGCCGGCGAACACATCCTGGGGCCCATAGACGCGGGCATGATCGGATATCGCGATTTGCCGGGCGTTGTTAACGCCCACGCCGTCCTTACGCCAAGTCGCTCCCGTCGCGACCAGCACATGGTCAAAGCCGAAGTCCAGGACCTGATCGGCCGTAAGCGCGCTGTCCAGGTAGACCTCGACGTTGGCAATCTCCCGGATGCGGCCGATGCGCCAATCACGCACCCGCGCCCAGGCGCCGAGCCCGGGCAGGCGGCTTTCCTGGATCACGCGGCCGCCAAGCTCTTTCCCCGCCTCCGCGAGGGTCACGGCATAGCCGCGCTGGCCCAACGCCCGTGCCGCCTCGAGCCCCGAGGGCCCGGCGCCGACGACCAGGACCCTGGCGCCCGAGCCTTTGGGCGGGATGCGTTCCGGGTGCCAGCCCCGACGCCATTCCTCGCCGGTCGTGGGGTTCTGAGTGCAGCGCATGGGCGTGAAGTTGAGTTGCCCGGAAACGCATATATTGCAGCCGATGCATTCACGGATCTCATCGATCCGGCCTTCCTCGATCTTCTTGGGCAGGAAGGGATCGGCGATCGAGGGCCGCGCCGCGCCGATCATATCCAGCACCCCGCGCCCGATCTGGCTGACCATGGTATCCGGCGAGGTGAAGCGGCCAACCCCGACCACGGGCTTGCTCGTCACCTGTTTGACGAAGGAGACGTACGATTCCTGGGCCCCTTCCTCGCCAAAGCGCGAGGCCACCGAATCGTTCGGCCAGTTACTCACGTTGACGTCCCACAGGTCCGGAAGCTCGGCGAGCATTTCGACGATTTCTCGTCCCTCGCCGTCGGCGGCGATGCCGTCCGTACCCATTAATTCATCGACCGCCACGCGGACGGCAACACCGCAACGGTCGCCGACCGCATCCTTGGTTTCCTCGAGAACCTCGCGGAAAAGCCGCACCCGGTTTTCAAGCGAGCCGCCGTATTCGTCGCTGCGTTGGTTGCGCCGGGGTTGAAGAAAATGCATCAGGAGAGTCGAGTCGTGCCCCGCATAGACGTAAACGATATCCGCCTCGGCCTGCTTGGCACGCAGGGCCGCCTTACGGTGCCAGCGGCGGAACTCGCGGATGTCGGCCTTGTCCATGCCGCGCGTCTGGGCGGGCACGCCGATAATCCCCGCCTGGGGCGACGGGCCCAGCGCCTTGAGCCGCGTGAAATGATTCTGAGCGCCGACGCCGTTATGCGCCAGCTGCACGCCGGCGAGGGCCCCGTGCCGATGCACTCCCTCGACCATCAGTGCCAGATACTTGACGTCGCGGTCGTCCCAGAGTCGCGCTTGCGGCTCCGGCGAATAGTCCGACGAGGGGTGGATCATGCATTCCTCGGTGCAGACCACGGCCCAGCCGCCTTCGGCCTTCATTTCGCGCATCTTGGCGTGGGTCTGGGGCCAGTTGAACCCCATGCCGTTGCAGTGCGGGACCTGGTAGAAGCGATTCTTGGCGGTCACCGGGCCTATCCGCACCGGCTCGAACAGGATGTCGTAACGGGGATCTCGCTTCATGGCCTCTTGCTCTCGCTACCGGCGCGGCGGTTCTCCGGTTTGGGCTTGCGGGCGCGGATGCGCCCGGTGCGCAGTTCTCCCTTGTGCAGGACTACGGTCATGGCGCGCCAGTTTTCGAGAAAATGCTCGCAACTCTCCTTGCCCAGAACGCCTGTCATCTCGGCTTTTAGTTCGCCCGCCATCAGGGCGTACTCCCGGTCGCAGAGCGCGCGGTAATCGCTGGAGGTGTCGGCGAGCGAAATCTCCACGAAACCTGTCTCCTTAAGCGCCGTTCCATAGGCATCGAGCTGCCACATGTGATAGGTCAGCCCCTCCATCTCGAACCAGTATTCCATGTCCTCGCTGTAGGGCTGCTCGCTGCGCATCCAGTCGCTCATGGCCAGCCAGCCGCCAGGTTTGAGCACGCGGAAATACTCGGCGAAGGCTCCAGCTTTATCCGCTTCGTGGATCAGGCTGTCCTTGCTGAACACCACGTCGACCGATCGATCCGCCAGTGCCAACGGCCCCGGCATGCAATGGCGAAATTCAATCCGGTCCGCTAGGCCGGCGGCGGCGGCCGCGGCCTTGGCGAGATCAACCAGCGGCGCCTCGATCTCCAAGCCGATCACCCGGGCGCCATGTTGGCGCGCGAGGTGCATGTCGACCCCGCCCAGGCCGCTGCCGATGTCGATCGCCAGCTTGCCGTCCAGGTCCAGGTCATGGACGATCTCGTCGACGGCGGCCGGGCCGCCGGGCGACAGAAAGCCTTCTCCCCAGATCAACTCCAACATGGCAAGCAGCTTGGGATCGTAATCGTTGGCGTGGGTTTCTTCGCTCATGTCGCCTGATTTCAGCCGTGTTTCTTTAGACAGCTCCGAACTGGTTAGTCAGCCAGGATGACCGCGCCGGCGGGCGCCCAGGTCAGCCAAATCTTGGCGCCGTAGTCGAGTTGCCCGGCCGCCACCAGATGCTGCAAGTCGTTCTGGCTGGCTACCGAGATTCGTTGATCCAGGCCGTCGACCTCGACGAAATAGTGGCTGCGGTCGCCCAGATAGGACATGGCCGAGAACCGGCCCTGGATCGCGTTGGCACCCTCCGCCGGCCGCTCCACGCTGACGGAGAGCTTTTCGGGCCGGATGCCGATCAGGATCGGATCGCCGACGGCCCGGCCCTGGCCGGCGCCGGCCACCCGGAAGGTGCCGGCTGCGCCGGCCTCGACCATGACCGCCTCCGGTTCCAAGGCGGCGACGCGGCCGCGCAGGAAGTTCATGGTGCCGATGAAAGCGCCTACCTCGCGGGACCTGGGCGCCTCGTAGAGCTGCTCCGGGGTGTCGGTCTGCAGCACCTTGCCGGCCGACATGACCGCGACGCGGTCGGACAGGGTCATCGCTTCTTCCTGGTCGTGGGTCACGAAGATGAAGGTGATGCTGAGAGACTGTTGAAGGGAGCGCAGCTCGAGCTGCATCTCCTCGCGCAGCTTTTTGTCCAGCGCGCCGAGCGGCTCGTCCAGCAGCAGCACCTTGGGGCGTCTGATCAAGGCGCGGGCGAGCGCAACCCGTTGCCGCTGGCCGCCTGAGAGTTCGTTAGAGAGGCGCTCGCTAAAGCCCGGCAGTTTGACTATCTCCAGCATCTCCTCGACGCGCAGGTCGATTTCGGCCCGGCTCAGCTTTAGCGCGCGCAGGCCGTAGGCGATATTTCGCCGCACGTTAAGATGCGGAAAAATGGCGTAATTCTGGAACACCATGTTGGTCGGGCGGTGGTGCGGCGCCACCTCCGACATCGGGGCGTTGTCGATGTAGATCTCGCCGGCGGTGGGCGTTTCGAAGCCGGCGAGCATGCGTAACAAGGTGGTTTTGCCGCAACCCGAGGGGCCAAGCAGAGAGAAGAACTCGCCGCCGCCGATGGTCATGTCGATCCGGTCGACGGCCTTGATCGACCCAAAATTCTTAGACAGGGCCTCGATCGAGATAAAACTGTCGTTGCCGCTCATGGCTCAGCGCCCCTCGCCTGGAATTTGCGCCACGCCGCGGCCCCGCAGCCACTGCGAGACGAACACGACGACGAAGGAGACCACCAGGATAACAGAGCCTAGCGCGATCACGCCGGGCAGCTTCTGCGGGAAGCGCAGTTGGCCCCAAATGTAGATTGGCAGGGTCGGCTCGGTGCTGGACAGGAAGAACGCCATGATGAACTCGTCGAAAGAGATCGTGAAGCAAAGCAGCAGGCTGGCGAGTATCCCGGGGAACACGATGGGGAAGGTCACACGCCAGAACGCCCACCAGGCGTTGTCGCCCAGATCCGCGGCCGCCTCCTCCATGGACTTGTCGAAGCCTTCGAAGCGCGCGATCAGGGTAGCCATGGAAAACGGCACGCAGATCAACACATGACCGAGCGTGACCGTGTAGAGCGATAGCGGAATGCCGAGCCGGCTCATCAGGATCAGCAGGGCCACGCCCATGATGATTCCCGGGATTACCAAGGGCAACATGATCGTGAACACCACCGGCTTGCGGCCGGGCATCCGGTAGCGGGTCACGGCCTTGGCGCCGAACACACCCAGGATGGTGGCGAACAGCGCGCTCGCCGCGCCGACCCGGATGCTGTTCATCAAGGCGGCATGCATCGGTTCGTTGGCGAGCATCTGCGCGTACCACTTGGTGGTAAACGCCTTTAACGGGAAGGTGACGTATAAGGAATCGTTGAAGGAGAACAATGGCAGAAACAGCACTGGGACATAGAGGAAGGCGAGGAACAGCATTGCGTAAGTTCGCAGCGGCCGGTTCGATCGCTCGACGTAGGTCGCGCTCTTCATGCGATGCGCTCCGTCATCTTACGAGTCACCCAGATGTAGATCAGCGAAATCAGGGCGACGACGACCATCATGCAGACCGCGAGCGCCGCGCCCATGGGCCAGTCGTTAACCCTTCCGAACTGGACCTGGATCATGTTGGCGATCATGATGCCGTCCGGTCCGCCGACTAGGGTCGGGGTAATGTAGTCGCCCACCGTCGGGATGAAGATCAGCAGGCTTGCCGCGATCACGCCCGGCAGGGAAAGTGGCAGGGTCACGCGCAGGAAACTGACCACCGGACCGTCTCCCAGATCGGCTGCCGCCTCGAGCAGGGAGCGGTCGATTTTTTCCAGGGAAACGTAGATCGGAAGGATCGCGAAAGCCGCCCAGGCATGGGCCAGGGTGATAACTACTGCGGTGGGACTGTAGAGCAGAAATTCGAGCGGCTGCTCAATGAGGCCCAAGGACTTGAGTCCCGAGTTTATGGCGCCGTTGTAACCCAGGATCACCTTCCAGGAGAAGACCCGCAGCAAGTAGCTGGTCCAGAACGGCAGCGTCATCAGGATGATCCAGACCAGCTTGCGCCGGTGGACGTGAAAGGCGACGTAGTAGGCCATCGGATAGGAGACCAGAACCGTGACGATCGCGCAGGTTCCGGAGATCCACAATGAACGGATCAACAGGGCCTTGTAGATCGGCCCGTCGATCGCCGCCTGATAGTTTCTGAGCGTGAACGCGGTGTCGATTTCGAAGGCGTGCTGGGTCCAGAAACTCATCGTCACCAGGATCGCGAAGGGCGCGCACATGGCGAAGGCCATCACGATCAGCGTGGGAGAGAGCAGCGTATAGCCGCGAACCGCTTCGCTGCGAATAAACAAGGCGCGCAGCCGCGAATTCCAGCTCTTGTGAAGTTTGACCGGCGGAGCGGTCACCGAGGTGCTGCCATGTAAATGCTTTCGCTCTCCCTGGGAATCAGGCGAATTCGAAACCGGCCGCGAACATGCCTTGCTGCTCGCAAGGGTATTGGTTGAGTAGTGTGCCGCCGGCCGGCCAAGGTAACGCACCAGCCCGCGCCCCCAGGTTGGAGGCGCGAGCCGGCTCGTAGAAGGTCAAAACGGTAACGCAACCGTAGCCAATCGAGCGATCTTCGAAAGAGTTAGAAACCGGCCTTGATATTCTCGAATTCCTTATTCATGGCGGTCTCGAACTCTTGGGTTTGCGGAACCTGGAATTTCCCGGCATCGAGTATTTCCGCCGGATTTCTGCTCAAGCCCAATGCGGCCAGCTCATCGTCCGAGAACAGGTCGAACGATTTGGTGTTGGAGTGGCCATAACCGTTCTCTCCGATCAGCCACTTGCCGGCCCCGGTGCTCAGCAATGCATCGACGATGTCGTGCGCTTTACCGGGGTGCGGCGCATCCTTGTGGATCATGGCGCCGCAAACCCAGGTGAGCGCGCCCTCCTTCGGGTTAGCGAATTTTACGGGAACGCCTTGCCCCTTAAGCGTCACGGCCGAGGCGTCCCAGGTCATCGCGGCCACCAGCTCGCCGGAGGCGAGCGCCTGTTCCAGGCTGGTCGTGTCGTCGGTGTAAGTGCGAATCAACGGCCGCTGTTTGCGCATCAAGGCCGCTACCTTCTTCACGTTCTCATCCGTGGCTATCTGATGGAAGTCGACACCCGCATAGATGGCGGCGCACCACCAGGCGTCACCTCCCGAAGCAAGCATCCCCAGGCGCCCCTTGTAACGCTCGTCCCAGAGTATCCCCCAGGATTCATCCTTACCTTGGAGGTCGACCAGGTCGGTGCGATAGGTGATCGAGGTTCGTCCCCAGTCGACAGGGGCCATGTAGGGTTTGCCGTCGATCACATTGCCTTCGAGGTTCCAGAGCGCCGGCATCACATCCGGCCAGTTCGAAAGCTGGTTGGTGTCGAGGGGCTGAAACAGACCGGTCGCCACCCAGCGCGGGATACCCTGATTGCACGGATGCGAGACATCGACCACGTAGCCCGCCCGTATCTTCGTGAGCGCCTCCTCCGATCCGCCGAAGGTCGCGAAGTTGGGCGGCTCGCCATGCTTCGCGATATAGGTCGGGACGAACTCCGGCACGTCGTAGCCGCCCCAAGTGAAGAACGTCGCCTGGTCGGCCGCCGCCGCCCCGGCCAGGCGCGGCATCGCAGGCGACATGGCCACGGCTAAGCCCGCGGCACCCATTCCTCGAAGTAAATCGCGCCGGTTAATGTCCCGATTTTTGATTCGGGCGATGAGATCGTGTGAATCCATTTCTAACCTCCCTTGCGTTATCTTGTTGATTGCCATGCGGTCGTTGCGCCGTTGGCACTAGGTATCGGCCTTAGTTCCTCCAGGATCATTCCCGTTTTCCAAAATCTCCTCGGTCCATGACCCTTCGCTTCGGCGTCCAGGTTGGCTGGCGCGCCGAGGCGCCGTCACCGGATGGTCGATGGCGGCGAATTCGGTTGGAAATACGCTTGTCAGATAGTTCCGGCAGGCGCGCTTCGCGGCTTCGCGGTCGAAATTCCTCGGGTCGATCATCAGTTCCAGCCAAAGTCCGTTGATCATCGAATTCAATCCGCGCGCGACGGCGTCCACATCGACGTCGTGGCGGCCGCTGCGGTCCGCGATCCGGATGACGATCTCCCGGATTTGCAGGAAGTAGTCCTCCGTGAGCAGTGAGCAGAACTTGCGGAATCGAGGTTCGCTTCGCGCCTCGCTCCAGAACGCGACCCAGACCGACACCTTGCGCTGGTTGCACACGTGAGGCCCTAAATCGGTCTCTATGATCGCGTTGAGTTCAGAGACCGGGTTCGGGCCGGCCGCCGCGACCGCCCGTTTCCAGGTTGTCTCGTATTCCTCGGTCAGGGACTTGAGTGTCTCGAACAGCAGCCCATCCTTGGTCTTGAAGTAGAAGTTCACGATGCCCTGGGACAGCTTGGCCTGCTTGGCGACATGGCTAAGGGTGGTTTTGCGGAAGCCGCGCTTGGCGATGGTGTCGATCGTGGCTTCGATCAGCTGTTCGCGCCGCAGATGTTTGATCTTGTCTCGCGATCCCAATGCCCGCTTCCTTCCAGCAGCACCCATAGGTCTCTTCACGATTGCCGGAACACTTAAGCATCCGGGCGCTTTGATGTCAAAAATTGATTGAACAATCAATCAACGGGCTGGACTGCCTGGAGCTGGAAAGTGTATCTATTGATACTGGCGCTCTTTGAGTGCATGGGCGCAAAAGCGAGTCTGCGGGAGGGTGTGCGTACGTTCATGAAGTCCTATGACGCCATCGTGATCGGTGCGGGCCACAATGGGCTGACGGCCGCGGCCTACCTGGCCGGGGCGGGGCTCAAGGTCGTGGTGCTCGAACGCAACCCCCATATCGGCGGCGCCTCGATCAGCCGCGAGATCTATCCCGGATTCACCTATTCCAATTGCTCCTACGTCAGCAGTCTGATGCGCCCGGAGATCATGCGGGACCTCGAACTTCCGAAATACGGTCTGCAGATCATCCCTTACGAGGGCGGGCTCACCATGACGCGCGATGGCGGCTATCTGGCCAGTTATACGGACCACGATATGAGCCGGCGCGAGATCGCGCGCCATTCCGCCCGCGACGCGGAAGCCTACGACCGCTACGCCAACGAGGTGTTGCGTCAATGCCGGTTCATCAAGCCGATGCTGATGCAGACGCCACCCGACCCGACTTCTTTCAAGCCGCGCGACATCAAGGGCCTGTGGGATTTAGGCCGGGCCTTCCATGATCTCGGCGAAGAGGCGATGTACGACACTATCCGCTTCTGGACCATGAGCTGTACCGATTTCTTGGAACAGTATTTCGAATCGGAGGTGGTCAAGGCGCATCTTGCCGGGACCTCGATCATCGGCACCGCGCTGGGCCCAAGCTCGCCGGGTTCCGCCTATGTCCTGCTGCACCACTACATGGGCGAGGTCGATGGCAACATCGGCTCCTGGGGTTTCGCGCGCGGCGGCATGGGTGCGATCGCCCGGGCCATGGCGGCCGCGCTTGAGGCGCGGGGGGGGCAGGTGCGCACCGAAGCCGAGGTCGCGCAAGTCATCGTCAGGAACGGCAAGGCCACCGGCGTCGCGCTGGCCTCGGGCGAGGAAGTTCATGCCCGGATCGTGGTCTCGAACATGGACGTCAAGCGCACCTTCCTCAAGGCCATGGACTCCAAGGACCTTTCGGAAGATTTCCTGCGCCAGGTCCGGAACTTCAAGATCCGCGGTTCCTCGGGCAAGCTCAACATCGCGCTCGACGGCATGCCCGATTTCCCCGCCGTCCCAAAGGACTGTCCGGCTCTCCAAGGCGATCTGCACATCACCGACAGCATTGAGAGCCTGGAGCGCGCCTACGACGACTGGAAGAACGGCATGTGGTCGCGGCGGCCCTACGTCGACATGATGATCCCTACGCTCCTCGACCCGACCATGGCGCCGGACGGCAAGCACTACATGTCGGTCTTTGTCCAATACGTGCCGCCCAAGCTGGCCGATGGGGAGTGGAGCACGGAGAAGCGCGACGCCTTCGGCGCGACGGTGATCAACGCGATCGCCGAATACAGCCCGAACTTCAAGGACCTGATTCTGCACGCCGAGGTGCGCACCCCCCATGAGCTGGAAAACGAGGTCGGCTTGACCGAGGGCAATATCTTCCACGGTGAGCTTACCTTCGACCAGCTCATGTTCAACCGCCCGATTCCGGGATACGCCCAGTACCGCGCGCCGGTGCGCAACATGTACATGTGCGGCTCGAGCACCCATCCTGGCGGGGGCGTCATGGGCGCGCCGGGGGCAAACGCGGCGCGCGAAATTCTGCGCGATTTAAAAATGGGAGGCACCGGGGCGGCATGAGCGCGGCTTTCGATGTGATCGTGGTCGGCGGCGGCCATAACGGATTGGCCTGCGCCGCCTATCTGGCCAAGGCCGCCCGGCGTGTCCTGGTGCTCGAGGCCGCTTCCGATGTCGGCGGCGCGGCGGCCAATCGGGAAATCGCGCCCGGATTCACCGTCTCGGCCTGCGCGCACCTTCTGCATTCGCTCCACCCAAAGGTCATCGCCGATCTGGATCTAACGCGCCACGGCCTATCGCTTTCGGCCAGCGACATACCCACGGTCGCACTGGACACCGGCGGCAAGCATGTGGTCCTGCGCCGGGATCAGGTCATGGAGTCGCTCACAGCGCACAGCGCCGCGGACGCCGCCGCCCTGCCGGCGTTCTACCGGCGGTTCATGAGTTATGCCGCGGTCTTGCAACCGTTCCTGACGGCCGTGCCGCCGCGGTTGGGCGGCGGCGGCCGCCAGGACCGCCTCACGCTGATCAAGCTCGCTTGGGCGGTCCGCAAGCTTGGGCGCCAGGAGATGCGGGAGTTTCTGCGCGTCATCGGCATGAACGTCGCGGATATCCTGGAGGAGGCGTTCGAGTCCGACCTGGTGAAGGGGGCTTTGGCCCTGGATGGCGTGCTGGGCACCAGTTTCGGCCCGCGCTCGCCGGGCAGCGTCTTCACTCTGCTCTACCGCCTGGCGGGCGAGGCCGGAGGTTTGCGCGGCGCGCTGGCCCATCCGCGCGGCGGCATGGGCTCGTTAACTCAGGCCCTCGCCAGCGCCGCGCGGGCGAGCGGTGCCGAGATTCGTTGCGGTGCTCCGGTGGCACGGATCCTGGCCGAGGAAGACCGGACTTCGGGGGTCGAACTGCGATCGGGTGAACGGTTCGCGGCCCCGACGGTGGTTTCCAACGCGGACCCCCGGGTCACTTTCCTGTCCCTGCTTGGCGCCGAACATCTGGACACAGGCTTTGTCCGCCGGGTTTCCAATCTGCGCCAGCGCGGTCTCGTGGCGAAGCTGAACCTGGCCTTGGATGGCTTGCCGTCCTTCGCCGGGCTCAAGGAAGCGGATATGGGCGGACGGTTGGTTATCGCGCCCGGGATCGACTATTTGGAACGGGCCTTCAATCATAGCAAATACGGCGAGTATTCCGAACATCCGGCGGTCGAGATCACGATCCCCTCGATCCACGACCGTTCTCTGGCGCCGGAAGGAAAGCATGTACTGTCGGCCGTCGTGCAATACGCTCCCTACGACCTGAAGCGGAACTGGGACGATGCGCGGGAGGCTTTCACCGACCTGGCGGTCGAGACAATTGCCGCATACGCGCCCGATCTTCCCAGACGCATCCTGGCGCGCCAGGTCGTCACGCCGCTCGATCTAGAGCGCGACTACGGCATGACCGGCGGTCACTGGCATCACGGCGACCTGGCGCTCGATCAGCTCTTGATGCTGCGCCCGGTGCCCGGCGCGGCGCAGTACGCCACACCGCTTCCCGGCCTCTATCTCTGCGGTGCCGGCGCGCATCCCGGCGGCGGCGTCATGGCGGCGGCGGGGCGGAACGCGGCGCGCCAAGTGATGGCGATGGAGGGGGTGGCATGACCCAGCCTCCCTATAAGGCGCCGCTGCTCGAATCCCCGCTCCATAGCCGGACGGCGCCGCTTTGCCTGGGCAACGAATGGACCCGTTGGGGCGGTTATGCCAGCGTCGACACCTATCTCAATACCGAGCACGAATATTTCGCGATCCGCAATGCCGCGACGCTCTTCGATCTGTCGCCGATGCGCAAATATCGGGTGAGCGGGCCCGATGCGGCGCGCTACGTCAGCCGGCTCGTGACCCGCGACGTGGACGGCTTGCGCCCGGGCCGGGTTGCCTACGCGGTGTGGTGCGACGATCTCGGCAAGGTCCTGGACGACGGGACAATCTTCCGCTTTGGGCCAGACGAATTCCGCATCTGCTCGCAGGAGCGGCACCTCTGCTGGTTCCTAGATTGCGCCATAGGTTACGACGTAAACATCGAGGACGTCAGCGAGCGGATCGCGGCGATCTCCCTGCAAGGCCCCCGTTCCTTCAAAGTTGTGCAGGCGTTGGGGCTTAACGACTGCAGGACGTTGAAGCCCTTCGACATGACCCATTTCGATTTCGACGGCGGGCCCATGACCATTTCGCGGACCGGCTTCACCGGCGATCTCGGTTATGAATTCTGGCTTGCATCGGAAAAGGCCGTGTCCTTGTGGGACCGTCTGATGGAAGCGGGCCAGGCTTACGGCATCCGCCCGATCGGCTCGCGAGCTCTAGATCTCGCCCGGATCGAGGCCGGATTCATTGTCCCCTTGGTCGATTTCATGCCCGCCGGCGAGGCGCTCCGGCCAAGCCGGGGCCGGTCGCCGTTCGAACTGGGGCTCGACTGGCTGGTCGATTTCGGCAAGGGACACTTCGTCGGCCGGCGCGCCTTGCTCGCGGAAAAGGAACGGGGGCGGGGGCGCAGGGTGGTTGGACTCGATATCGCGGGTAACAAGCCGGCCCGTGACGCCCTGATCTATGCCGGTAGGTCGAAGCAGGTCGGTGCCGTGACCTCGGCCATGTGGTCGCCAACCTGCAAGCGTAACATCGCCATCGCGACTCTCGACCGTCCCTACGACACCATGACGGAGGGACTTTGGGTCGAAATCTATGTCGACAAGGAACGAAAATGGGAAAAGGCGATGGCGCCTTGCCGGATCGCCGCGCGGCCTTTCTTCAAGCCGCCGCGCCGTTCGGCGACACCGCCGTTGGATTATTGAGCCATGCCGAGAAGTTGCTATCCCGTCGATAACCGTCAGCGAAAGGCTGCAAGGTAAACCGAGATGAAAGTAAGGCCCACGCATAGCCCGCGTTCCAATCAGCCCTTTGAAACCGAGCGGCTCCGCGCTCAGGATCGCCATTGGATTCATCCCTGGGAAAACTTCCAGACCGCCGGCAAGATCGAGCGGACCATCGCCGCCCATGCGCAAGGTATCTACATTTACGATACCGACGGTAACCGGCTGATCGACGGGCCGGGCGGCATGTGGTGCGTCAACATCGGCCACGGCAACGGTGAGATCGCCGATGCGGTCGCGGAGCAGATCCGGCGCCTGTCCTATTACACGCCCTGGAGCCTGGGCAACGCGCCGGCGGCGGAGCTGAGCGAAAAGTTGGCTGAGATGGCCCCCGGCGACCTCAACCATGTATTCTACACGACCGGCGGCTCGACCGCGGTGGATTCGGCCCTGCGCTTCGTCATGTACCTGAATAACTGTCTTGGCCGGCCGGAGAAAAAACACATCATTTCGCGCCAGGACGCTTACCATGGCAGCACCTACCTATCGGCTTCATGCTCGGGAAAGGCGCGCGATAAGAATCACCTCGATTTCGAGACCGGTTTCATTCACCACCTGCCGTCACCCAATCCCTATCGGCGCCCCGAGGGCATGACCGTCGAGGATTTTTGCGACGCCAAGGTCGCGGACCTTGAGAACAAAATCCTCGAGCTGGGTGCGGACAAGGTAGCCGCCTTCATCGCCGAGCCGATCCTGGCTTCCGGTGGCGTGATCATGCCGCCGCCCGGCTATCACGTGAAATGCCTAGAGGTTTGCCGCAAGTACGATGTGCTCTACATCGCGGACGAAGTGGTGACCGCTTTCGGACGCTTGGGGCACTTCTTCTCTTGCGAGGCCGTCTTCGGTGTGGTTCCAGATATCATCACGGTGGCCAAGGGTATCACCTCGGCCTACGTGCCGCTTGGCGCGGTGCTTATCTCGGACCGGCTGATTGAGCAGTTAAGCGGGGAGCAAGCCGGGGACGGATATTTCGCCAACGGCTTTACTTACTCGGGCCATCCCGTGGCCTGCGCGGCGGCGCTCAAGAACATCGAGATCATGGAGCGTGACAAAATCCTCGAGCATGTGCGCGCGGTCGGCCCCTATTTTCAAGAGCGGCTGCGCGCCCTTACCGATATCCCTATCGTTGGCGATGTACGCGGTATGGGGCTCATGGGCTGCGTCGAATGCGCGATCGGCCGAGAGGGTAAAGATTCGCTGGCTTTGGACTACGAAATTGGGGCGCGCATCGACCGGCACTGCCAGGCCTTGGGGCTCATCGTCCGGCCGCTGATCAACATGTGCGTGCTGTCGCCGCCGCTGATCATCACCCGGCCGCAGATTGACGATCTCGTTTCCATCTTGCGCATCGGCGTCGAGCGCGCCATGGAAGAGGTCCACCAAGAAGGTCTATGGAATGGCTAGAGCTGCGACCTGACTTCGCTATGTTGACAGCACCGTTGATCGAGTAGGTATGCGATATTCTACACGCCATTCTGTACCTGACATATGGGCGCAGGTCGTGAACAGCGGGGAGTACGTCACGTAACGAGCCGATAAATATAAAGGAAACTATTACTTCAGGGAGGATGGCATGCCCGCTGAAAAACGCCGCCACTATCGCACGAACGAATTGGAATTCGGGCCCTATGATCTTGAAGGATCGGAGCAGCCGGAGTTCGGCTTAATACCCTTAAGCTACAACAGAGCGACCGGGAACGGTTGTTATCTCATGCGCATGGGGCCAGACAGCGAAACCATCTTCCATGTTCACGAGGGCGTCGAAGATTTCTACGTCCTGCAAGGGGATCTTATAGATGACGATGGTACCATTTTTGAATCTGGAGATTTCGTCAGTTATGAACCTGGAAGTCGACACAATTCACGTTCGCTAAAGGGCTGCGTCCTACTTGTCTGCGAATGGGGTAAGTGAGTGATCACCCTCGTTTCGTAATGTTAAAGGTGCTGTCATGGTAACTGCCTGATGTCAGCAGCGGGGATCAGGTCGTCGGTGGTGTGGATGATTTTGCTATGCTGGGCGCCTTCTGGTCATCGGTGTACAGGGATGAAATAAATAGCGAGAACAATTCAGATTGCGATGAAATCCTTAGCTTGTTGTAGATATTCTTACGGTGGATCTTTACCGTTCCCTGAGCGATCCCTAACTGATGCGAAATCGAATCCGACGAATGTCCGCGAAGTACCAAACCGACCACTTCGCATTCTCGCGGTGTAAGAATTGAGCGGCCAAAGCCCGGGAAGGCATTGTCGATTATAGTTTCCAGCGCCGCCATGCCCGGATACCAACGTTCTCCCGACCAACCTTGCTCCAGGCTGGACCATTGCCGAATTGCCAGGGCGCGGACGACCGGTTCGACCCCATGCAGGAGCGTCATTTCCCTTTCGTTGAACACGGGGCTGGCCTTCGACCGCATCAGGGAAATGACGATCGTGATTCCACCGGGCACATCGAGAAGATACCCGATCTCCTCCTTTAATCCGGTTTGAATGTAATAGGATCTGAAGTATTCGCTTTGATAGAAACGATCTGGCGCCAATTGTTTTATTCGGTACAATCCGGGCTCGGTCTTGTTACGGTAGGCTTGATAGAAGGGGTCCAACAGATACGGACCCGCCTGGTACATAGTTACGAACACCTCCCGCTGCTCGGGCGTAAAGGTATCGTAAAGGGCCAGTGGCTGGTCGGTTCCCCGATAGGCGAACATGACCGAATGGTTGAACCCAACAATCTTTGAAAGGGCATTCACCAGACGGTCGGGAAAGGCGGCGGAGTTTAAATGCTTGATGGCCATTCCGAGGGCCGAATGCCATTCGGGTAAGGCCGCGGCGGAAATTGGCTTCTGAGCCAAACGCTTATGTCCTTGATGAGTAGTCATAATCTTGCGCATACCCCCTAAGCGCGGCGTTTTTAGAGTTATACCCCTCTGGAGGTATATACGCGAGCCATGGATTATCGATATTTTGCCTGAAGAAAGCCCGTTTTCGGATCGGCAGACGAAGAGTGATCGTGGGCTTTATGCATTAGTAACAAGGAAGGCACCTTCCGAGTACGCATGGAAATAGCGAATACCAGGAGGGGATATCAGCGTGGTTGAGACAATCAACGGTACAGTGGATGTGGAATTCCACGGTGTCACCAAGCGGTATGGCGACATACTGGCCGTTGACGATATGGACCTCGAGGTTTCCAGCGGATCATTCGTCTCGCTCCTCGGCCCCTCGGGTTGCGGTAAAACCACTTCACTCAGGCTGATTGCCGGGTTCGAACAGCCAAACGCCGGCGATGTCAGGATCGGTGGCGCATCGGTGGTCGGCGTACCGCCGCACAAACGCCCCGTCAACATGGTGTTCCAAAACTATTCCCTGTTCCCCCATTTTACCGTCGCCGAAAATATCGGTTTCGGTCTGCGCCAGTTGAAGCCACGTCCCAGCAAGACGGAAATCACCGCCCGTGTGGGCGAAATGCTGGAACTGGTACGCCTTCAAGGTTTCGAAAAACGACGGACCTGGGAATTGTCGGGGGGACAGCAGCAGCGGGTCGCCCTGGCTCGGGCGCTAATCAATCGGCCAACGGTCTTGCTTCTTGACGAGCCGCTGGCGGCACTGGACCGCAAGTTGCGCCAGGATATGCAGATCGAGTTGCAGACCCTGCAACGCGATGTTGGGATCACTTTCGTTCTGGTTACTCATGACCAAGAAGAGGCGCTTTCCATGAGTGACACCATCTATCTGATGGATGAAGGACGAATTATTCAGATGGGCGGGGCACGGGACCTCTACGATGAACCCATCAATCGATACGTTGCCGATTTTGTCGGTAAATCAAATTTTTTCGATGGCGAAATCGCCGAAGCCGACACCAGTGGGGCAGTCATCAGATTAGCCAGCGGGCGCGTCCTTCGTGGTCGCAATCCCCGAGGGGTGGAGTCTTTGAACCGGAATGCGGCGGGAGTTATCGCCATCCGGCCTGAACTAATTCACATCGAAAAAGCCAACGGCAGCGCAAGTCTAACAACCGATGTTGAGACAACAGCACGGATTAAAAACAGAATTTTCCTTGGTGACCAGACGGAATACCTGGTTGAGGCGGAAGGCTTTGGCAACATCCTAGTCCTCGCCTCGAAACATGCTGAATCGGTTTCCGGGGGGTTTTCCCCTGGCGATTTCGTCAACGTCGGATGGAAAGAATCTTCGGCGCTGGCACTGGAAGATACGTCTAAGGGGGGCCGTCCAACCGCCGTTCCGGTTCCCAAAATTGGATGATGATAAGGCGGAACACTATCAAAGGGAGCACCAACAACATGCCTAAGAAAATTGATGACAACGCGCCGATCAGTGCAAAGAAGTTCATGGATGAACTTCGGCGTTATGAACGGGGTTCGGTTTCAAGGCGGCACTTTCTGGGTGTAACAGGGCTTGGCATGGCAACTTCTGTTATGGCGGGCGCTGTGCCCATGCTTGCCGGTTCACGCGGTGCCAATGCCGGATCCATCGGTGACCGGGTCTCCATGGCCACTTGGCCGAACTA
This sequence comes from Kiloniellaceae bacterium, assembly GCA_021776175.1. Classification (GTDB taxonomy): domain Bacteria; phylum Pseudomonadota; class Alphaproteobacteria; order Kiloniellales; family J153; genus JAJFGN01. Next base: position 149,612 of record JAJFGJ010000032.1, on the reverse strand, counting down.
TTTCGATACGGCCAACTTCGAGACTTTCAAGAAAGATACCGGGGCCGACGTGCAGGTCAGCGTCTTCGGCTCCAACGAGGAAATGCTCGCCAAGTTGCAAGCTGGCGGCACCGGCTGGGATGTCTTCGTTCCCACCAATTACACTATTTCCACCTATGTGGAACTGGATCTCATCGAACCGCTGGACCTCTCCCGGCTGCCCAATTTCGTTGAAAAGCACTATATCAAACGCTTCATCGATCCGGGCACAGTGAATGGCAAGGTCTATGCCGTGCCGAAGAATTGGGGCACCACCGGGTTCGTCCTGAACCGCAAAAAGGTGAAGTCCAATCCAACCACTTGGAAGGAATTCTGGGATCTGTCCAGAACGTCGGCCACCGGACGGGTCATGGTCCACGATTACCAGTTGACCACCATCGGCAATGCTTTGAAGTATTTTGGGCATTCCTTCAACTCCGTGGACCCGAAGGAATTGGCCGACGCGGAGAAATTACTTCTCGACGTCAAGCCGCATCTGTTCGCCATCAACAGCGACTATCAGCCGGGCATGCGTAGCGGTGATGCCTGGATGTCGATCGCCTGGACCGGTGATGGCCTGCAACTACACCGTGATATTCCAGAGATCGATTATGTTCTGGGCAAGGAAGGTGGCGAGCTGTGGAGCGACTTCTACGCCATTCCAAAAGGAGCGCCTCACCTGGATGCGGCCTATGCCTTCATTAACTTCCTGATTGATCCCGAGATCAACGCAAAGGAAGTCCACGCCCATGGCTACCCGGTGCCTGACGCACGGACCACGGCTCTCTTGCCGAAGGAGATGACCCAAGACCCGATCATGTACCCAGCCAAGGACCTGCTGGATGCGCTTGAGTTCGGCGCGGCGGTAACGCTGACCGATCCGCTACGGGCCGAGATCATGGCCCGTTTCAAAGCCGCTTAAGGTTTTGGGTTAGGACGGTAAAGCGGCATGGCGTCAACGGGAAACACCGGCGGACCCAATAATCGGGTCACGGCAATGCTTTTATTGCCCACGACGCTGTGGTTTTTTTTGTTGCTCGTCATGCCGCTTGTCGTCATCGCCGTTTACAGCCTGGGTGAACGGGCCCCGGCAGGTGGCTACCAGCCGGCCCTGACCCTGGCCCAGTACGGCAATCTACTGGCGCGCCTGAAAGCCTTCACCAACACTCTTACCCTGGCGCCCTTGGGGACAGTGCTCTGCTTGTTGATCGCCTACCCCCTGGCTTATTATTTGGCGGTGAAGGCGGGGCGGGGAGCTAAGCCTTTCCTTTTGACCCTGGTTATCATTCCGTTCTGGACCAGTTTTCTGATCCGCACCTACGCCTGGATTTATATCCTTGGCGGACGGGGCATCCCGCGCCTCCTGGAAATGATCGGGATAGAGGATGTGAGGCTGATCTACACGCCGACCGCAGTTTTGATCGGCATCGTTTACGGTTATCTACCCCTCATGGTCCTCCCCATTTACGTTAGCCTGGAAAAGCTGGATAAATCCTTGTTGGAGGCGGCCAGCGACCTTGGCGCCAGTCCCATAAGAACCTTCTTTCAAGTAACCTTGCCCTTATCGGCGCCGGGACTGGTCACCGGATCGTTGCTGGTCTTCATCCTGCTGATGGGCGAATACCTGATCCCGGCCCTGCTAGGTGGCGGCAAGGTATTCTTTGTCGGCAATGCCCTGGTGGACCTTTTCCTTCAGTCGCGCAATTGGCCGTTCGGCTCCGCGGTGGCGATTGCCCTGGTCGGCATTATGCTGGCTGCCGTTGCGTTGTATTTAACTCTGGTTGGCCGCGACCGCGACCGCCAGAACGTATCCGTGCTGTAGGGTAGGGGTTCCATGCGCCTCTATGCCGCCGCCGTTTACCTGTTCCTATATGGACCGATCGCGCTGATCGTTCTTTTCAGCTTCAATTCCGGGCGGCATGCGGCTTCTTTTGAATGCTGCGCAACCTTTTGGTACAGCCGCACTTTCAATAATACCTTTCTCATCGAAGCTCTTCTAAACAGTTTGTTGATCGCCGGCACCACTGCCGTTCTGGCCACCATCATGGGGACCATGGCTTCGCTCGCCTTGCAACGGGTGAAAGGACCGTTGCGGCTGATATTCGATGCCCTCACCTATATCGCCATCATCATTCCCGGCATCGTCATCGGTATCGCGACCCTGGTGGCGCTGGTAACGGCCTTTGATATTCTTAATCCCTGGATCGCCAGTCTGGGGCTGGGGGACGCAAGGAGTAACACGCTTAGCCTTGGCTACGGATCGGTCATTGCGGCCCACACGCTGTTTACCATGGCCTTGGTTATCATCATTGTCCGAGCCCGCATCCAGGGCATGGACCGCTCCCTCATCGAGGCTTCGGCGGATTTATACGCCACCCCCTGGGCTACCTTCCGGCAAGTCACCTTTCCTCAGATTTTTCCGGCGGTCATGGCTGGGTTCCTGTTGAGTTTCACCTTCAGTTTCGATGATTTCATTATAGCCTTCTTCGTCGCCGGGTCAGAAACGACCCTGCCCATTTATGTGTTTTCTTCCATCCGCCGCGGCATTACGCCGGAAACCAATGTCATCGCCACCGTCGTGCTGACCGTATCCCTAACCCTTCTCATTATTGCCCAGGTTCTGACCCGCTCGCGGGCGGATAGGGGCGGCGGGAAGGGGTGATGAACGCCGACCAACGTTCACTGCCAAATCAAAGGGGAATTATCCATGATTCTTGAGGACCGAGTGGCGATCGTCACCGGCGCCGGCTCCGGAATTGGTCGTGGCGGGGCCGAAATCATGGCCCGGGAAGGAGCCATCGTCGTTATTGCCGATTTGTCGCCCGAGCGTTCCGAGGAAACGGCAGCCGGCATCGTCAAGGAGGGCGGCCGCGCCGAGGCCCGGCCTACGGATGTCGCCGACGACTCGGCAATGGAGGAACTGATCAAGGGTACGGTTGGCGACCATGGCCGACTGGATATCCTGCACAGCCATGCCGGCATCCAAGTCGAAGGCGGTCTGGAAGAAGTGACGCTGGAAGGTATGGACGATTCCTGGAAACTCAACGTCCGCGCTCATTTTGTGGCAGCCAGATTAGCTGTTCCGCAGATGAAAGCGCACGGACGCGGGTCGATCATCTTCACCTCGTCCAATTCCGGTGTGTTCGTCGATGCCGGTATACTCGCTTACATCACCACCAAGGCGGCGGTGATCATGATGACCAAGCAGATTGCCCTCGACTACGCCAAATTCAACATTCGCTGTAATGCACTTTGCCCCGGCTGGGTCGATACACCGTTCAACGATCCTTACATGCGCCAGATGGGAGGGCGCCAAGCGTTGGAAGAATACGTCCAGAATCAGATTCCCATGGGCCGGTGGGCAACAGTGGGCGAAATCGCCGAATCGATCCTCTACCTCGCTTCTGATCGCTCGTCCTTCATGACCGGGCAGGCCCTGGTGATCGATGGGGGGGAGTGCTTCGGTTAATGGTTTAACCGGGCTGGCGCGCTCTATATGGAAAATTCGGGGTGACCGCCGGTCCCGGGTTGGCTCAGAAAATCAATTGAAACGTAAGAAAGGCTAATGCCCATGGAAACGGAAGCGGGAACCACGGGTTCCAAACTTCATTCAGGCCGTCTTGTTGGAAAGACGGCGGTCGTCACCGGTGGCGCGGCCGGGATGGGCCGTGCCACGGCCCTGGCGTTCGCGGAACAAGGCGCAACGGTGGCTATTATAGATATCCAGAAGAGTGCCGGCGAGGACGTCGCTCGTATTATTCAGGAAGGTGGCGGTACGGCCAAGTTCATCGAGGCGGATATGTCCAAGATGGATCAGGTTGACCGTGCCTTCGATGAAGTGGTCAAGGCCGTCGGTCCCTACAATGTGCTGTTCAGTCATGTGGGGACGATCATTGTCAAGGCGCTCCACGATTCAACCGAGGAAGATTATGACCGCTTGATGGACATCAATGTCCGCTCGGCATTCCTGGTTTGCCGCCGGGCGGTAAAAGAAATGTGCGAGAACGGCGGCGGTTCCATCGTCATCACATCGTCCATCGCAGCGGAGCTGGGTTTCGCCTTGGAAGCCCTCTATTGCATGACCAAGGGCGCGGTACTGCAACTGGCTCGTACGATTTCGGTTGAATACCGCGATCGGGGGATTCGCTGTAACGCGGTGTGTCCGGGCTTCGTCAAGACCGCCCATGGGCTTCGCGAGATCGATGAACTGGATAGCGCCGGACAGGCATGGGAAGAGGGGGCGCTGGCGGAATCCCAAGGGCGTATTTGCGAACCTGAAGAAGTCGCCGCGGCCGTGGTATTCCTTTCCTCCGACGAGGCGAGCTTCATCAGCGGCAACGCCCTTTATGTGGACAACGGCTGGTACGCCAAAGGTTAGGGCAGGACCTGTCCCTTCTTTAATCCGCGGGTGATGGTCAGGTGCTGAGCGTCCGATGTTTGCCGCGGAGATACGGATGCGACGGGTTCGCATTAGACTGACAACACCGCCAGCACTTAACATATTGACACCGAACGAGAATGCGGCGCGAAATCCCGGTTCGCCATGCCGGCGCATGACAATAACCACTGAGGAAACCCCCATGAACGATACCCACGGACGCCCTACGGGGGCCGCGATCTTGCCGCGCCTCAAGCCGGAACCGCTGCCGCGGGTCCACCCCGTGCCCGAGTATGCCGTCGAAGGGCAGCGCAAGATTTGGTACGAAGAGCTGAAGCACGACTTCCAGGTTCCGTGGATGGGGGTCGTCACCATGGCCTATGCCCACTACCCCCATTTCTTCGCCGAGCTATGGCGCGGCCTGCGTCCCCTGGTTCAGAGCCGGCCCTTCGTCGAGGCCTTTCAGTCGAACCGCGCGTTCGTCGAAGACGCGGTCGGCGAGTTGCGCCCGCCCGCGATCTTGGCCCGGCTTGAACGGGAAGGATACGCGCCGCGCGAGATCGATAACATCCGGCACATGGTCGAGGTTTTTTCGCACGGCAATCAGCCATATGTGATCGTCGCGGCTTTGACCCGGTTTCTTCTCGAGGGGAACGACATGGCGGGCGATGGCGCCGCGCCTGTCTTCGATGAACGCCATGCCCCGGATGTTGCCGTGCCATTCGTGCTCATGGAAGCCCACCATGGCGACGAACCGACGCGGGCCGTCTACGAGGACGTAAAACGGGTTCTCGGACTTCCGTTCGTCAATACGGATTATCGTGCTTTCGCGCGCTGGCCCAGTTATTGGGCGGCGGCCTGGGGCGATCTTCGCGAGGCCGCCGGCACGCCCGCGCACGAGGCGCTCTGTGCGTCGCTGCACGAGCGCTGTCTGGCGCAGGCCGCCACCCTGCTTCCCAATCCCGGCGCGCTTTCTTCCGGCGCCCTGCGGGCCGCGGCCGCCAAGGATGCGCCGCTCGACGAAGTGATCCAAATGTCGAGACTCTTCCAGTGGCTTCTCCCCGGCCTCATCGTCAACGTCGCCTATCTGAGAGCCCAGTTAATCGCGGCCTGAAGTAACGATCATCTGACAAGACAACGGCGCGGTGGCCGGGCTATGATCCAGTAAGTGGCGCTATCCCGGAAATATCGAGTAGGCGATGGTTCCCTAAGGAGCCGAGCGAGACCATGACCGGATTCGACGATTACGAGAGCTATGACGGCCTTGGCCTGGCAGCGCTGGTGCGCGCCAAGGAGGTGGCGCCCACGGACCTGCTCGAGACCGCCATCGCTCGGGTCGAACGGCACAATCCGGCGCTCAACGCCGTTGTCCATAAGATGTACGACGACGCCCGGCGCGATATCGCCGCCGGTCTGCCGGACGGCCCGTTCATGGGCGTGCCCTATATGCTCAAGGACCTGGGGGCTTTCGCGAAGGGTACGCCGACGACCAACGGCAGCCGCCTGTTCGCCGGCTTTGTGCCCGACCACGACACGGAGCTGATCGGGCGCTGCCGTGCCGCCGGCCTGGTTATCATGGCCAAGACCAACACCCCGGAAATGGGCATAAGCCCGGCCTGCGAGCCGGTGCTGCATGGGACTTCGCGCAACCCTTGGAACCCGGCGCGCAGTTCCGGCGGCTCAAGTGGCGGCGCCGCGGCCGCGGTCGCCGCCGGCATGGTGCCCATGGCTCACGGGAGCGACGGCGGCGGCTCAATCCGCATCCCGGCCGCCAACTGCGGCTTGTACGGGCTCAAGCCGACACGCGCGCGAAACCCGGCCGGCCCCAACCTGGGCGAGGGCTGGAGCGGCCTGAGCGCGGCCCACGCGCTGACCCGGAGCGTGCGCGACAGCGCCGCCCTGCTCGACGCCACCAGCGGTCCCGCGCCCGGGGACCCCTACTGGGCGCCGCCGCCAGAACGGCCGTTTCTGGACGAAGTGGGCGCCGATCCGGGCACTTTGCGTATCGCCCTCGCCACGTCCGCCGGCAACGGCGCGCCCGTGCATCCGGAATGCGTGCGCGCGGCGCGGGACGCGGCGGCCTTGTGCGCCGAACTGGGTCATGAGGTCGAGGAAGCATTGCCGGTGCTCGACATGGAATCCGCGGTCCGCGCCATGCGCACTGTCTGGGCCGCGAACCTTTGGGCCGGGATCGAAGCCCGCTACCGGGCGCTGGGGCGCGAAGCGGACGGCCAGGGGCTGGAAACCATCACCTGGCTCTTGGCCCAGGAAGGCCGGAACCTGAGCGCCGCGGACTACGCCCGGGCTTTGCCGGTCATCCACGGCATCGGGCGTTCCTTCGCCCGCTTCTTCGAAAACTACGACCTGCTGCTCACGCCCACGCTCGCCCAGCCGCCCTGGCGGCTCGGCGCCGTCGATATGATGGGCACGGACATCGAAACCTATTTCGAAACCCTGATCGCCCATATGCCTTTCACGGCCCAGTTCAACGCCTCGGGCCAGCCGGCGGTGTCCCTGCCCTTGCACTGGACCCAAGACGGGCTTCCCGTGGGCGTCCAATTCGTCGGCCGTTTCGGCGACGAGGCCACGCTGTTTAGGCTCTCGGCCCAGCTCGAGGCCGCCCGGCCCTGGGCCGGGCGCCGGCCGATACTCGAGGACTGAGCGGCCTCCCGCGTCAGATTCCAAGCCTTTTTCAACAGCCTGCTAGGCTTGGGACTCGGTGTTGACATAACCGTGCCCGGAGCCGCTGAAGGTTAGGCTCAGATATTCATAAAAGGCATGAGCGGGCATGGACATGCTCCTACCGCGGCGCCAGGCGAGACCGACATCCATGGTCGGCACGCGGTCCGAGATCGAGCGCACCTCGATACGCTGCCCCTCCAGCGACCAGGGGCGGTAGACCATGTCGGACAGGATGGTGACGCCCATGCCGGTCGCGACCATGCTCCGCACGGCCTCGACCGAGCTAGTCTCAAAGATGATGCTCGGGCGGTGAGGCGTGGGCTCCCAGTACCGCAGGGCCGTTTGTTCGGCCTCGTCGACGGTAAGTATCACGTAGGGTTCCTGTGCGATATCGGCCAGCGACACAGTGTCCTTTTCCTTGAGATGATGGTCCACGCAGAGCCAAAGCCGCCGTCGCGAACGGATTAAGACCTCGGAATCGATGTCGCTCTTGTTTTGCAGGTTGGACACCAGCATGACGGCGATATCCAGGCCGTTATCCACGATCCCCCGTTCGATCTCGTCGCGCGGCATCTCTTGCATCTGGACCGTGATCCCTGGGAACACGCGGGAAAAGCGCGCGAGGATCTGGGGCAGGAAATAGCCGGCCACGGTAAAGGAGAGGCCGACGCGGATCTCGCCCTCGACGTTTCGTCCCGTGCGCCGCGTGGCCCGCGTCGCCTCCGACACGGCGGCCACGATGTTCTGGGCGTGCTGCAGGAACCGATGCCCCTCGTAGGTCAAGGTGACCCCAAAGGAATGGCGCGTGAACAGGCGCACCTCAAGCTCGGCTTCGAGCGCCTTGATGGCCGTGGTGATCGCCGACTGCGAGACGTTGAGGTTCGTGGCCGCGAGCGAAATCTTGCCCGCGTCGACCGCCGCCATGAAGTAGTTTATTTGCCGGAAGGACAGAGGCATCTATTTTTCCAATATTACTCCGCTGTTTTTCATATTTTACAATATGCGTGGAATACGTAAAGTCGCAACTTGAAGCGGGTTATTGCCGCCTTTGGCACCGGTTCGCCCTCTCGGGCGCGCTCCAATTGGCCGGCACAGCGCCTTTAGAGACGATCGCACGGTGTTTTTCGAATCCGCGCTAACAGGAGGATCCAAGGAATGAAAAAGAGCTGGACCGCGTCGCTTGCCGCAACGGCTGGGGCGCTCGCGTTGGTGGCCGTACTGCCGGCCGGGGCGCAAGCGGCGGAGAAATGGTACCCATTTTCGGTCGAAGTCTGGAACCCGCCGTTCGATATGGCGAGTCCGCGTAAGTCCATCGACTACGTTCCCGTCGCGACGGCCGCGAAGTCTTGGGACATTTGCGTTTCCTTCCCGCACATGAAGGACGCCTATTGGATGGCCGTCGACTACGGCATCGTCGCCGAGTCGAAGCGCCTGGGGGTCAAGATGCAGCTTGTCGAAGCGGGCGGCTACACGAACCTCAATACCCAGATCTCGCAGATCGAGGATTGCGTCGTGCGCGGCGCGGACGCCATCGTGATTGGGGCGATTTCCTTCGACGGCCTAAACAATCTGGTCAAGGGGATACGCGGCAAGGGTATCCCGGTCATCGACGTGATCAACGGCATGTCTTCGCCCGATCTTTCCGCCAAGTCGCTGGTTTCCTTCGGCGAGATGGGCTTCAAGGCAGGTGAGTATATCGCGAAGCTTCACCCCAAGGGGTCGGGCAAGGTCAAGGTCGGCTGGTTCCCCGGCCCTCCGGGCGCTGGCTGGGTCGAGGCGGGCAACGCCGGGTTCCAAAAAGCGATCGCCAATTCCGATATCGAGGTGGTCGAGACCAAGTACGGCGACACTGGCAAGGAAGTTCAGCTAAAGCTGGTCGAGGACACCCTGGAAGCCCACCCCGACATCGAGTACGTCGTGGGCACCGCGGTGACCGCCGAGGCCTCCATCGGCCTGCTGCGCTCGCGCGGTCTGTCGGACAAGATCAAGATCATGTCCTACTACTTCACGCCGGGCGTGTTCCGCGGCATCAAGCGTGGCCAGATCCTGGCGGCGCCGACCGATTCCACGGTTATCCAGGGGCGTGTCGCCATCGATCAGGCGGTCCGAATCCTGGAAGGCAAGCCGCACGAGAAGCATGTGGGACCGGCCCTCTACGTCATCGATTCGAACAATGTCAACAGCTTCGACCGGGGCTCATCCTTGGCGCCGGACGACTTCAAGCCCACTTTCACTGTTAACTGAGGCCGGCGGACCTCGGCCAAGCAATGAACAGTGACGTTCAGGACAGCGGGTCTCCCTTCGTTGGAGACCCGCCGCTCCTCAAACTGGAACGGATCACCAAGCGTTACCCCGGCGTGCTGGCGCTGGACCAGGTCGATTTCGACCTGCGCCCGGGCGAGGTGCACGTTCTTTTCGGCGAAAACGGGGCGGGCAAGTCGACAATCATCTCCATTATCGCCGGCGCGCTGCGCCCGGACGCCGGGCGGATCGAATTTCGCGGCAGGCAGATCGCCCTCGCCTCCGTTCATCACGCGCGCTCCCTTGGGATCAGCGCCGTGTTTCAGGAGTTTTCGCTGGTCCCGCAACTCACCGTCGAGCAGAACCTGTTCCTGGGCGCTGAAGAGACATCCTGGGGCAGGCTCAACAAATCGGCGCTGCATGAAAACGCGGCGGAGATTCTCAAGCGCCTTGGGTTTCCACTGCGCCCGACCCAGCGGGTCGAGTATCTTTCGCGGGCAGAACAGCAGATGGTCGAGATCGCCAAGGCTTTCCGCTCGGACCTCTCGGTGCTGATCCTCGACGAGCCCACGGCTTCGCTAACCCACCGCGAGACGGAGCAACTCTTCGCCCTGATCGAGCAGGTCAAGGCGCAAGGCGTCGGCATCGTCTACATCACCCACCGCATGAGCGAGATCCGTCATATCGGCGACCGGATCACGGTCCTGCGCGACGGCCGCTATGTGGCGACGGTGGACTCCGAAACCGCCGAGGACGAACTGGTCCGCCTGATGACCGGCCGGGTGATCGATCAGATCTTTCCCCATATTTCGTATCGGCCCGGGGAGGCGATGCTCGAAGTCGAAAATTTGACCACCGAGGACGGCACCGTGACGGGCGTTTCCATGAATGTCCGGCGGGGTGAGATCGTCGGCCTCGCGGGCCTTGTCGGCTGCGGTAAGTCCGAGGTGGCGCGCGCCTGTTTCGGCCTGATACCGGTTTCCGGGGGGCGCACCCTGTTCAACGGCGAGGAAACGACGGGACTGCCGCCGCGTCAGATGCTCGACCGCGGGTTTTTCTATGTTCCTCCGGACCGGCGCGGCGAAGGCCTGCTGATGATGCGCAGCGTGCGCGAGAACATCGCCTTGCCGGCCTTGTCCCTGCCGGACTTTTCTCGCGGGTCGGTGCTGCGGCGTCATGCTGAGTCGGCACGCACCGCCGCTTTGGCGGAACGCCTGAACCTGCAACCGCTCCGGGTCGAGCGCGAGGTCGATCATTTTTCGGGCGGCAACCAGCAGAAGGTTCTCCTGGCCAAGAGCCTCACCCGCGACGTCGAGCTCTTCGTGTTCGACGAGCCCACGGTCGGCGTCGATGTCGGCACGCGCGCGGCGATCTATGAATTTATACGCGATCTGTGCGAATCCGGCGCCGCAATTCTCTTGATCTCGTCGGACCTGCCGGAGATCCTGCACCTGACGAACCGCGTTTATGTCATGTGCCGCGGCAGTCTCGCGGCGGAGTTGAGCGGCGAAGAGATCTCGCAGGAAAGCGTCCTGCGCCACTGTTTCGAGAGGAAAGCAGCGTGACCGCGAACCGGACGGCGACACATTGGGCTCAGCTCGCCTTCGTGCGTCTGGGCGTCCTGCCGTTCCTGTTGATGATCGCGATGATCGTATTCACGCTCATGTCGGATAACTTCCTGACCGGGCGTAACATGCTCAACGTCGTGCGTCAGTCGACCTATTTGACGCTCGTGTCCATGGGTCAGATGTTCGCCCTTCTGACAGGCGGCTTCGATCTGTCGGTCGGAACCATCCTGGCGCTGACTTCCGTCGTCGGCGCCTCGGCCATGGCCGGAGCCTACGCCGCCATGCCGGATGCCGTGGCCTTGTCGATCTTGATTGGGATACTGGCGGGCATCGCGGCGGGAACGGCGATTGGGGCCGTCAACGGGATCGGCGTCTCGGTTTTCAACGTGTCGCCCTTCATGATGAGCCTGGGCATGGCCTCGGTCGGCTTCGGCATCGCCCTCTATTTGACGGGCGGGGTTCCGGTCTATGGCATGCCCATGCAATTCGGCGATACCTTCGGCTTCGGATCGTTGCTTGGCGTGCCGACGCCAATTCTGGTCACCGTTATCCTGATCGCGATCCTTTACTTCGTGGTCAACTGGACTCGGCTCGGGCGCTATTTTTATGCCGTCGGCGGCAACATCAAGGCCGCGCGCCTGTCCGGCATCAACACCAAGCTGACACTGTTTCTGGCCTACGTGCTCTGCGGTGCCATGGCGTCGATTTCGGGCATACTGCTGACCGCGCGGCTCGACACGGGCGAGGCCAACATCGGCGCGAGCATGCCGCTCGAGTCGATCGCGGCCTGTGTCATCGCGGGCGTCAGCCTGCGTGGCGGCGTGGGCCGGCTTGAAAGCGTGGTTATGGGCGCCCTGTTCATCGGGCTTGTTCAGAACGGTATGAACCTCGCGCGCATCGAATCCTATCTCCAGACGGTGGTAATTGGCGCCCTGCTCATTCTCGCCGTCGTGGCGGACCAGTTCCGCTTGCGCTACATCGCCAACCTTCGGGACTGACACCATGAAGCGCGCGGCATCGATAGTCTTGGAATGGAGGATCGGACGCTGACAACCGCGATGAATTGCGACATGGGCGAGAGCTTCGGTCTCTACAAGATGGGCGAGGACGCGAAGATGATGCCGCTCATCTCGGTGGCGAACGTCGCCTGCGGCTTCCATGGTTCGGACCCGAATCATATGAGCGCGACCGTGCGCCTAGCCAAGGCCAACGGCGTGCGTGTCGGCGCCCACCCCTCGCTGCCGGACCTGCAGGGTTTCGGACGCCGCGCGATGAAGATCGGCCGGCAAGAACTGGCCAACATCATCGTCTACCAAGTCGGCGCGCTCATGGGGTTTCTCAAGGCCGAGGGGATGGAGCTCAACCACATCAAGCCCCATGGCGCCCTCTACGGCATGTCGGCGCATGACCGGGAGGCCGCCCACGCGGTCTGCGACGCCGCCGATATTTTCGGCGTGCCGCTATTCGGCATGAAGAACACGCTGCACGAAAAGATTTACACCGAGCGCGGTCACCGCTTTATCGCCGAGTTCTACGCCGACCTCGACTACAACGACGACGGCAGCCTGATCATCACCCGTGAACACGATCCGGTCGATCCCGGGACGGCGGCCGAACGCTGCCTGCGGGCGATCGAGGAAGGCAAGGCGAAGTCGATCAACGGCGTTGACGTCGAGGTTGGATCGGACTGCATATGCGTGCATTCGGATACACCCAACGCGATCGAGGTCGCCCAGGCCGTGCGCGAGGCCATCAAGCCCTATCTGGGAGAAGCGGTTTGACCCGGCGCGCGAAAGCTATGAGCATCTAGTGTGGTGGAACTGACAACAAAGACGCAAGAGAGGGTTATTCATGGCAAATAAGCAGGTTCTTTCCCCGGTTCCGGGCACGTTCTACAGAAAACCGGCGCCCGATCAGCCGCCGTACAAGGAGGAGGGCGATCAAGTCGCCGCCGGCGAAGCGATCGGGCTTGTGGAAGTCATGAAGTCTTTCCACGAGATCAAGACCGATTTTTCCGGCACGGTGGCGAAGTTCCTGGTCGACAATGAAGACCCGGTCATGGCCGGACAACCGCTCGTCGAAATCGACGGCTAACCAGGGTCGCGACCGGTCATGGCCATGGGCAACCTGCTTATCGCCAATCGTGGCGAGATCGCCGTGCGGATCGTTCGCGCGGCGCGCGAGTTGGGGATTCGCACTACCCAGGTCTACAGCCAGGCCGACGCGGACTCGCTCGCGGTCAAGCTCGCGGACGGGTCCGTTGAGATCGGTCCGCCGGCGGCCGCCAAGTCCTACCTGAACATCGAGGCGATTCTGTCCGCCGCGCGCGAGACCGGCGCCGATGCCGTACACCCCGGATACGGATTCCTGGCCGAGAATGCCGACTTCGCGGATGCCGTGGAATCGGCCGGGCTTACCTTCGTTGGCCCCAGGGGCGCCACCATCAGGCTTCTGGGCGACAAGGTCGCGGCGCGCGAGGCCGCGGCCAAGGCTGGGGTCCCGACCGTGCCGGGCAGTCCCGGCCGCATCGACGATCCGGCGGCGGCGCATGAGCTGGCGAAAGGCATCGGTTTCCCGGTCCTTATCAAGGCCACCGCCGGCGGCGGCGGGCGGGGCATACGCGTCGCCAACGACCAGGCGGAATTCGACCGCTTGGCGCCCCAGGCCAGCGCCGAGGCCAAATCGGCATTCGGCGATGGCGGGATCTATATCGAGAAGCTGATCGAAAAAGCCCGCCACATCGAAATTCAGATCCTGGGAGACGGCGAACGGGCCGTACACTTCTTCGAGCGCGAATGCTCGCTGCAGCGCCGCCGCCAGAAAGTCTGGGAAGAGGCGCCGGCGGTGACACTGCCGGGCGATATCCGCCGGAAACTCTGCGCCGCCGCGGTGTCGCTCGCGCGTTCCGTCAACTATCGCGGCGCCGGGACGCTGGAATTTCTCTACGACGATGCGACCAAGGAATTCTATTTCCTGGAGATGAACACCCGGATACAGGTGGAACACCCGGTAACCGAATTCATCACCGGGGTCGACTTGGTGCGGGAAATGATTCGAATCGCCCAGGGAGAACCTCTGCGGCTGCGCCAGGAAGATATCCACCTGAACGGCCACGCCATCGAATGCCGGATAAATGCCGAGGATCCGGCCAACGGCTTCATGCCGGCACCTGGCGCCATAGAGGCTCTCATGGTGCCGGGCGGGCCGGGAGTACGCTTCGACACCCTGTTGTATCCAGGCTGCACGGTTCCCCCCTTCTACGATTCTCTGCTGGGCAAGCTGATCGTCTGGGACGATTCGCGCGAGAGTGCGCTTCGCCGCTTGGCGGGGGCGCTGGAAGAGCTCGAGATTTCAGGCCTGAAAACCACGAAATCCTTGCATCAAGCGCTGGCGGTCGATGAAGACGTGCGCGCTGCGAACTTCCACACTAGATTTCTCGAGCAGTGGCTCGAGCGTAATCCATTGAGCTAGGCAAGATGCGAGGAGGCGATCACATATGAAACCCCGATACTCCTTTGGTGGCGACGAACATATCTTCGTCGAAGTCGACGAAGAGATGTCGCTTGAAGCGTTCTTTAAAAGCTTGTCCATAACCAAAGCGGTCCGCGAGAGCCAAATCGAGGGCGTGACCGAGATTTGCCCGGCCAACGCCTCGTGTCAGATCAAGTTCGATCCCGACGTGATCGGCCCCGACGATCTGCTCGCGAAAATCCAAAGCCTCGAGTCCGCGGCCGACGAGGTGGAGGCTGTCTTGTCGACCCGGATCATAGAGGTCCCGGTCTTATACAACGACCCCTGGACCCATGAGACACTGATGCGTTTTCGCGAACGCCATCAGGATCCGAACGGCACGGATCTGGAATACGCCGCGCGGATCAATAACTTCGATTCCGTCGATGCCTTCATCGAGGCTCATTCCGGCGCGCCCTGGTTCGTGAGCATGGTCGGCTTCGTCGCCGGCCTGCCCTTTATGTACCAGATGGTCGACAGGCCTCGGCAAATCGAGGTGCCGAAATACTTGCGGCCCCGGACCGATACGCCGAAGTTGACCGTCGGATACGGCGGTTGTTTCGCCTGTATTTATTCGGTGCGCGGTGCCGGGGGCTATCAGATGTTCGGCATCACGCCCATGCCGATTTTCGACCCGAAGCAGGAAACCAGTTACCTGCGCGACTTCATGGTCTTCTTCAAGCCCGGCGATATCGTCAAATTCAAACCCATCGACCGTGCCACCTACGACAAGGACGTCGCCGAGGTCGAGGCCGGACGCTACGCGCCAAGAGTGCGCGAATTCACTTTCTCCCTGGAAGAATTCCAGGCTGATATCGATGGCTACAACGCGAAGATCGGGGAGGCTCTCCATGGCGATTAAAGTCAATTCTCCCGGGCTTGCGACATCCGTGCAAGACCTCGGCCGCCCTGGGTACTACCACCTCGGTATTCCCATATCCGGGGGCATGGATCGCTTCGCCCTGCGCGCCGCCAACATGCTGGTTGGCAACGACGAGGGGGCGGCGGTACTGGAAGCGGTCTTTCTGGGGCCGGAGCTGGAGTTCACACAGGACGCCATGGTCGCCGTCACGGGCGCCGATCTACCGCCCAAGGTTGACGGCGACCCTCGCGCGACCTGGACTTCTTTCGCCATCAGAGCCGGTCAGGTTCTGAGCTTCGAATATCTCAAGGGCGGGGCACGCGCCTATATCGCGGTTTCGGGCGGCATCGACGTTCCCTTGGCTCTCGGCAGCCGCTCGACCTATACCCTCGGCGCTCTTGGCGGGTTCGAGGGCCGTAACCTGCTGGCCGGCGATGAGTTGCCGGTCGGCGCCGCACCCGCCGCAGCCGAAGGGCGCGTTGTCCCGGCGGAGTTGCGCCGCATGCCCGGCTCCCCGGCCGAGTTGCGTGCGATGCCCGGCCTCTATTGGCACCGCATCACCGAGGCCTCGCGGCGCGGGTTCTTCGAGGACACCTGGAAGGTCGCGCTGGAGGCGGACCGCATCGGATACCGTTTCCAAAATGGCCACCCGCTGGAGTTCGTCGACCGGGAGCCGCCTTTCGGGGCCGGTTCGGACCCATCCAATATTGTCGATAGCTGCTATCCCTATGGCTCGATCCAGGTGCCGGGGGGAACCGAGCCCATCGTTTTGCACCGCGACGCCGTGTCCGGCGGCGGCTATTTCATGATCGGGACCGTGATTTCCGCCGACATGGATCTGATCGGGCAGCTACAGCCGCACACACCGACCAGGTTCGTCTCCGTCGATATGGCGGCGGCGCTCGCGGCCCGTCACGACCGCCGGGCCCTGCTGGACAAGATCCGGTCGGCGCTCGATTAGTATCAAGGATCGCTAGGGGACCGCCTGTCTCCGCCGGTGGCCGCATGACGCAACAAAGAGAGAAACCATGACCCAACACACAATGACCTATCCCACACTCGCGAACGTCGCCTGGCCGTCGCATAGGGCCGGCGCCTTGCTGCGCAACACAATCCTGGCAATTCTTGGCAGCGTCCTCCTCTGGGCCTCGGCGAAGGTCCAGATCCCGTTCTATCCGGTGCCCATGACCATGCAGACCTTCATGGTTCTCGCCATCGGCATGGCTTATGGCTGGCGCCTGGGCACGGCGACGCTTCTGCTCTATCTGGCCGAGGGCGCCTTCGGCCTGCCGGTCTTCGCGGGCACGCCGGAGAAAGGCATCGGCCTGGCCTACATGTTTGGCCCAACCGGCGGCTACCTGATTGGGTTCGTCTTGGCCACGGCGGTCTGTGGCTGGCTCGCCGAAAGCGGCTGGGATCGTAGCGTTTCGAAGACGGCGGCGGCGATGGCGATCGGAAACCTTGTCATCTATGTGCCGGGCCTCTTGTGGCTGGGCGCGCTCGTGGGCTGGGACAAGCCGGTCCTTGCCTGGGGCTTGACGCCGTTCCTGCTCGGCGATCTGGTGAAGCTGGCCCTCGCCGCGGCGGTCTTTCCGGCGATCTGGAAGCTCTTACGGCGAGGCTAGACTCGCGCGGCGCCTTGACAACTAAGCCGCCGGAGAACCGAGACATTCTCCGGCAAACATCGGGTCACGCGGTCGAGGTCACGGCGCCGTCTTCGGATGGACGAGGCTGTCCAGGCGGGCGCCCAGGGCCGCCGGCGTATCGACCGGCAGATCGCATATCCGGTTCTTGCAGACATAGGCCGTGGGGTTGCCGTTGAGCAAGGGGCGCCCGGCGAGCAATAGCCAATCCGCGTTATCGCTGGGGGCGCCCGGTGCGATCGCCGCCACGACCGTGCCGATCAGCAACCGTTTGTTGATTTCGGCCAGAAGCAGCCGGGTACGCGCATCGTTAGTATCGCCGACGATTACGATTTCACGCGCGCTATCGGGCCGGAAATAGAGCGCGCCGAGCAAGCCGGTGGCCCGTGGCGCCGAGGTTTCGAGATAGCGGCCCAGGCTCGTTAGGATGGCGTGGGCCTGCTTTTCTAAAGCCGCCCCGCCGCCGAATAGGCTCAGGCGATGCAAGGCGATCAGCGCGGCGGCGTTGCCCGATGGAATATTCTCTTCGTCGAGCACGGTGCGGGCCGGGATGCCAGAAGTCTGGCCAAGCGGCGTGAACCGGAATGCCTCGCCCGGTATGGCCTGGAAAAGCCCAATCGTTTCAGTCATCAGCCGCCGCGCGTCATGGAGATGCCGGACATCGAAGTCCGTTTCGTAGAGATCGAGCAGCGCCGCCACCAAAAATGCGTAGTCGTCGAGGAACACCGCCCCGGCCGTCTTGCCGGCCCGGCTGCTGTGGGTCAGGCGCGTGCCGGCGAGATCGAGAAGGGGCCCGATTCCGGCTTTCGCCGCCTCCAGATAGCGCTCGTCGTCCAGCACCCGCGCCGCCTTGGCGAAGGCGCTAACGGCAAGGGCATTCCAGGAGGTGAGGCGCTTGTCGTCGCGCGGCGGCGGAACCCGCGCGGCGCGCGCCGCGATCAAGCGCGACCGGGCATCGCGGAGCCGTTCCTGGGTTTCCAGCAGGCGCTCCGGTTCGCCTAGCAGACGCAGAACGCTCCGCCCCCCGGCCAGGCCATGGGCCTCGTCCAGGTAGGCCGCGATAAAACGGGCCGCCAAGGGCTCACCGAGGACGGACCGCACTTCTTGCGCGCTCCAGGTGTAGTAGTAGCCGTCCCGGTGTTCGCTTTCGGAATCGAGGGCCGAGGCGAAGCCGCCATCGTCCAGGCGGAAGCGGGCCAGGAGGTCGTCCAGGATAGCCCGGGCCACGGCGGCGTAACGCGGCTCCCCCACCGCCTGAAAGGCTTCGAGATAGAGGCGCGCCAAGATGGCGTTCTCGTCGAGCATGATCTCGAAATGGGGCGTCTGCCAGAACCGGTCCACCGCATAGCGGTGAAAGGCGCCGCCCAGTTGATCGCGCACACCGCCCGCCGCCATGCGGTCCAGAGTCCAGAAGACGTTCTCGAGCAACGCCTGGTCGCCGCGCCGAACGCCGTGGTGGAGAAGAAAGGACAGGACGTTGGGGCGTGGGAATTTCGGCCCGCCGCCGAAACCGCCATAGGTCTTGTCGAATCTGCTGGACCATACCTCGGCGGCGGCCGCGCGCGGGTCGGTTTCGCCGCGCGCGGCACCGGAGGGGGCCGGCGCCGCCATGGCCCGCATCTGTTCGCGGATATCGGCGGCGTCGGCCAGAATTTCCGCGCGGTTCCCGGCCCACTCCCCGGCCATGGTTGTCGCGACCGCGACGAAGCCCTGCTTGCCGTATTCCGCCTCGGGCCCCAGGTAACCGGCGGCGAACAATGGCGTCCCGTCCGGGGTCAGGAAAAAATTCGCCGGCGATCCGCTGTAACCCAGCATGGCAGACATGATCGCCATGAAGTGATTGTCCAGGTCGGGGCGTTCCTCGCGGTCGACCAGGATACTGATGAAGTGCTCGTTGAGAATTTTTATCGCGCGCCCGTCGGCGAAGGTCTCGCGCGCCATCGCGTGACACCAATGGCAGGAAGCATAACCGATAGAGAGAAAGATCGGCTTATTCTCCCGCCGCGCCAGGGCAAGCGCTTGCGTGTCCCATGGATGCCAGTCGATCTCGTCGTCCGCGTGCAGCAACAGATAGGGGCTGGTCGAATCCGCGAGGCGGCCGGCCGTGGCCGGCGGTACCATGAATACACCCAGCCACAAGACCGCCAATGCCAATTTAGATAGCTGGAGAATTCCGAATCGGCGCCGCGCCGGTTCCATTAAGCGGCCGCGATCTTGCCGGCGGGATCGAGGGCGGAAATCCGGATTGCCTTGGGATCGGCGATGCAGGCCTCCCGGCACAGCGCGCAACCGGTGCATCTTTCCCGGTCGATGACCGGCCGGACCCCGCCTTCCCAATTGAGTGCCCCCGGGACCGGACAGGAACCGGCGCAGGCGCCGCATTCCGGGCCTGAATATGGCAGGCAGGCCGTTTGGTCGATTTTCGCCACGGCGAATTTCGGCGGGTCAGGCGGCCGGTCCACGCCCGCCTCGGGCAACTTAAGGGCTTCCGACTCGCACGCGGCGGCACAGGGCCAGCCGGCGCACATATGGCAACCCTTTTGCAGTAAATTCATCGCCGGCGTGCCGGCCGCATGGTGTCCCGTGCGTGCCGGCAAGGCGAACAGCACATCGTGGGGGCAGGCCTCCAGGCACTTGTCGCAGCGGGTGCAGCGCAGCAGGAAGTCCAACTCGTCGAGAGCGAAGGGAGGGCGAATCCATCCGGGCGCCCGATTGGCTACCTCGGCGGTGGCGAGGTGCGAGGCGCTCTCGGCCACCTTCTTGCCGCCGATCCTGAACAAATCCCGGCGTCCGATGGACTCGCTCACGGCTTACCCCCGTTTGTGTGCAGGTCGCGAAGCTTGCCGGTCATGGCGCGCCGGCGCTGGATCGCGACGAAGACGACAAGCGCCAACAGCACGAACCCGAAAACGAAACCCATGGGCGTGGGGGTGCCGACGCGCAAGGGAAATTCGACATTGTACGGCTTGCCACCGGCCTCGAACTCGGCGGAGACGATGTAGTCGCCATTGTCGGGAAAGACGAAGCCCTGACGAAAGACGCTGTCGTCCGGCGCTTGGGTGCCAAGCGTCGCCGAATCTTCATCGCCCCACAACCAGGACAGCCACGAGTTGCCGCGAATCTTGAAAGTGACCCTGCCCTTGAACGGCGCCTCGCCCTGATCGTGCTTGAGGTAAAGATTGACCCGCCCCGGCTCGTGCGGCCGGGGAAAGGCGGGAAAGACCATATAGGTGACAATGAAGTCGTCGATATGGGTTTCGCCCTGCACCGCCGGAGGAGTATTCGAGTCCTCGTTCAGGCTGTAACCGGGCCGTCCCAGAACATGGTGGGCGTTGGCGAAATCCGCCGCCAGCAGCGACAGGATTGCTATCAGAGCCACACACGATAATTTAAGCGATGTCCTGATCATGCTTCACACTCTAGGGCTGATTTTCGGTGAGCGTTCAACGACCCAAATCGGCACGCTTGGATGGGGACAGACCTCGACGCACAGGCCGCAGCCGACACAACCGTCTTTGATGATCGGGCGGTATTGATTCCACATCTTGAAGCTGATCGCCTTGCCGCCGAGCGGGCAGATGCTAACACAAGCGCCACAGATACCCTTATCGACCCAGGGATAGCACGCGCTCTGGTCGATTTCCGCTATCCCCATATCGATCTCATCGCGGGGAATGACGGTGAGCGCTTCCGTCGGACAGGCTTCCATGCACTTGTCGCACAAGATGCAGCCGGCTTGCTCGGGATCGATGTAAGGCGTGTTGACCTTCAAACCGCCGTCGCGGGTGTGGAAGCGGATGCAGCGCGGGGGGCAGACCTCGCCGCACAACCCGCACCCGATGCAGGCGGAGACGAAAGCCGCATCGTCTTTCAGCGCGCCGGGCGGGCGCAGATAGTTGCGTTTCGCCGCCGCGCGCCCAGGTGCGAGCATAGTGGACACGCCATAGGGCAGCGCGCTCGCCGCTAGGAGTGCCGCATAGGCGATCAGTCTTCGCAGGGCTCCGCGCCGTTCCATCACGCGGCATCTTCCTGCCCGGCCACGGTTTTCCCACCCGCCGCGGCTTTGCCCCGGTACTGGCGGCCGAGGTGGCCTGGGCCTTGCGCCGGATAGTCCGTAATTCTGATCGTGAAAGCCAGAGCATCGGTCGGGCAAACGGCGATACATGCCGTGCAATTGTTGCATTCCTGGCCGAAGCCGTCGCGCAAGGGATCGAGATCGAATTCGCACACCGCGTTGCATTTCGCGCAGTCGTTGCAGGTCTCGACAATCCGGCGGATGCGCAACAAGCGGTAGCGGCCGAGCAGGGAATAAAGCGCGCCGCCGGGACACAGATAGCGGCAGAATCCCCGCCGCGCGACCAGAAGGTCGAACAACAGGGTGCCAAGGAAGAACATCGTGCCGGCGCCGAAACCGCCGATCCCGATCATGTAATAGATTTCGCGGCCGATGATGGCGGGCGGGTAGATCGCCGCGACCAGAACCGAACCGGTCGCCGCCGAAAGAAGCAGCCCGGCCGCCAGGACGCCGTATTTAAGGCGCTTATCGAACCGCCGATTACCGACCTTCAAGCCGGCCCATCGCAGCCATGACACCAAATTTGAATTCAGCTCGTAAATGAAGGTCGCGGGGCAGATCCAACCGCAAAAGAAACGCCCGAAAACCACGCTCAGGCCGATCGGGATCAAGGCGGTGAACAGGAACGGCCAATAGAATGTCATCCCCGCAGCCATTTGGCCCAAGGCGGCGAGCGGGTCCGAAAGTTTCAGCCCCCAGAAAGTGGCGGACCAGGTATTGCCCTTGACCGCATCCAAATCCTCGGCCGGGTCGCCGATGAACGGCTGGGTCAAGGCCTCCATGATGTCGTAGACCCGCTGTTCCGAAGGCGCCAGCAGGTCATAGGCATGGGCCGCGACATAGGTTTGATAGACGTGCAGGTAAGGCAGCAGCACGAGCATCGCGAACACGACACTCAAACTGACCCAGCGCAGTTTATTCAGGTGGCGCCATAAGAAGAATGGTTTAGCGTGCCGCATTTCCCCTTCACCGCCGGTCATCCGTGACTTGGGATGATGCGAATCGCGTGCGGCATTTGAATGCACGACCGCTCGCAAAGGCCGCATCCCACGCATTTGTCCAGGACATGGGGCTGCTCCAGACGGCCGACCCGTATCGCCACATCCGGTAACGGGCAAGCCCGGTAGCACACGCCGCAAGTCTTGCCTTGAAATGACAGGCACAGGCTTTCGTCGACCTCGGCGTGGCCCATTTTGACGTTTTCGACGATCTCCTCGGCCTCGCGCGCGATTGGCTGGATCGCGCCGGTCGGGCAGACATCGCCGCATTTCATGCACAGGATGCAAGCCTTCTCGCGCGGCGTGATATAGGGCGTGTCGAGCGAGGTCAAACCGTTCTCGAGGCTGAAGTACTTGATGCAGCGGTTGGGGCAGACCTCGCCGCATTGCCCGCAATTGATGCAGCGGGTGAGAAAATCCTCCTCATCCAAAGCGCCCGGCGGCCGCAGATAACGTAACGAGGGCTGGCCGCGCGCCGCGCGGGCGGATTCCGGCGCCGCCATGGCGGCGGCGCCAGCGCCCAATACCTTGAGAAAACTCCTGCGTTTCATCGGCCTGTCCCGGCGGCGTCCGGAGAGGCGCCAAGGCCCCACCGGCGGTTCGCCGTAATCAAATTTTCTCGATCCGGCAGGCGCTCTTCTTGAAGTCGACCTGTCCCGACACCGGATCCCAGATCCTGCTGGTCACGCCATTGGCCAGCCATTTGTTTTTCTTCGGATCGGCGCTGTCGGCGACCGAGAGGTTCCAGGGCCCGAACATGTAGCCGCGCGGCACGTTGTTGCGCGCCGGCTTGACCAGGCTGTTGGTGCCGACCTGGGCCCGCGCCTCCAAGGACCCGCGCCGGGTCACCACACGCACCTTGTCGCCGTCCTTGATGCCCAGGTCCTTGGCGTCATCGTCATGCATTTCGACATACATTTCCGGCACCAGCCGGCGAGTCGTCGGGCTGCGGTTTGATTTGGCAGTGTGGAAATGCTCGTACACCACGCCGAGACCGAACCAGTACGGGAACTTGTCCTCGGGCACCTGGTCCCACTGCTTGCCGCGATGTTCCTCGTCCGGCATGTCGGGGGTCAGACCCTTGTCCCTGGCAAGCTTGATCAGGTCCATGTGGTCAATGGTGTAGAGCCCTTCCTTGGTGCCGAATTCCATCAACTTCTTGGTCAATTCCTCGCGCTGGGAATAATCCTGGTGGACCAGTTTGATGTGCACCTTGCCGTCCTTGGTGCGGAAGTAGCCATAGGGTTTGTTCGCCCAGTCGCCTTCCTGAAGCATGAAGCGCCGCTTGGTGCCGCCGTTTTGGGCCGTCTCGTAACTCGGCGCCGGCCACTGGATGCCGCGCAGTTCCTCTAGCTGCTCATAGGGCGTCATCTCGTCGATCTTCTCGACCTCGAGAATGCCGGTAAGATCCGTGTCGGTTCCCTCCGAGGCCCGGATGACGTCGCGGAAAATCTCCTGGGCGTCGTAGAAACCGTCCTCCTTGCGCTCATAGGGCAAAACCTTATCCATATCGAGTCCAAGCAGCTTGCCGATTCCCTTGGCCTTGTCGATCACCATGTCCATGTCGGGACGGCAGCCCTGGGGCGGCTCGGCGGCCTTCTGGCACAGATTGATCCGCCGCTCGGAAGAGATATAGACGCCCTCGACCTCGCCCCAGGTCGCGGCCGGGAAAATCACGTCCGCGTACAGATTGTTGGGCGCGTGGCGGTAAATTTCCTGGACCACGTTGAAGGTTTTGGAAATCGCCGGGCGCACCAGGTTGTACAGGTCCGGCAGGTCGATATGCGTCGCATAGACGAAGAAGAACGCCTTGACGTCGCCCTTGAGAGCACGCTCCATCATGCCAACCGCGTAGCCCGGGTTCTTGGAATTCATCGCGTTGACGAGGTTTTCCTCGGGCACGCGCCAGGCCTTGGCCATCTTCAAGCGGTGCTTCTTGTCGCTGAGTGGCATATTGAACGGCAAGCGTCCGGTGAGCCCGCCGGTGAAGCGCTCGCCCATGGCATTGGGCTGGCCGGTCATGGAGAATGGGCCGCAGCCGGGTTTGGCCAAGTTTCCCGTCAGGGTCAGCAGGTTAACGATCGAGATGACGTTGTGCTGGCCGTGGATGTGCTGGTTGTAGCCGATGCCCCACATGATGATGACGCCGCCATAACCGCCCTCCTGCTTGCCTTTGGCGCGGGCAAGACGCTTACGGGTGGCATCCGCGAACATGCCGGCGATCTCGCGGATCAGCGCCGGGGAGACGTCGTGATTGGGGCCACCCATGCGGTCCTGCACCTGCTCGGGACTATAGTCCTTGAGCACGCCGTCGGTATATTCCTTCCAGCCCGAGGTATGCGCCTTGAGGAACTCCCAGTCGATCACGTCCTTGTGCTCTGTCAGCAGGACGTGGGCGATGGCGTTCAGGAAACTGATGTCGCCGTTTAGAATGGGAACGTGAACGGTGTTATCCGGATTGACGTCCTCGTAGCCCATGACCGTGCCGGTGCGGCGCGGGTCGACGATCACGGTCGGTATGTCCTTCTTCTTTTTATGATCGGCGATGCGCCAGAAGATGATCGGATGCGATTCGCGCGCGTTATGGCCAAAATGCATGACCATGTCGCTTAATTCGATATCTTCGTAGGCCAGGGGCGGTGTGTCGGACCCCAGTGTGGCGAAATAGCCGGTGACCGCCGAAGTCATGCACATGCGCGCGTTGGCCTCGATGGTGTTGGAGCCGAGAACGCCCTTCATGAACAGGTTCTCGAGGTATTGCCCCTCCATGGTAAGCTGGCCGGAGCCGTAGAGACCGATCGAATTGCCGCCATATTTCTTGGTGAAATGGGCGATCTTATGATCGACCATTTCCGAGGCCTCTTCGTAAGGCACGCGCAGGAAATGCTCCTCGTCGAAAGACCCCTTGGTCTTAGAGGTGAAATCCATGTCGCCATGGCCGGGTTTATTCCATTCCGCCCAGACGTCCTTGCGCACGTATGAATCGCCTTCCATGCGATCGACATACATCGGCTCGGCCGCGGTCAGGCCCTTGATGCATTGCAGGCCATAGTTGGTCGGATGGTCCTTGTCGGGACGCATGGAAACGATCTTGCCGTTCTCGACCTGGATGATGGTGCCGCAGCCGACGCCGCAATAAGGGCATTGCGCGATTGCCGTGGTGCGGTTGTCCTCGGTTTCGGCGGCCTCTACCGAGGCGATTTCCAGTTCCGGATTGGCGCCCACCATAAGTCCGGCGCCGGCGGCGGAGGCGGAGACGAAGGCGCTGGTCTTCACGAAATCCCGGCGCGATATGTGCTTCTTGATGCGTTTCATGGATTTGTCTCCTAGCTCTTCGGCAGACTGCGAAGATAGACGATGATGTCGTCAATCTCTTGATCGGAAAGATTGGCCAAGCCGGTCGGCCCCTGGAATGCGAGCATGCGGGTGTTCGAGCGGCCCTTTTTGATGGTTTCGCGGATGAAACCGTCCGAAACCTTGTTCAGGAAGCCGGGCAGGCCTATGGCGGTGCCGGTGCCGCCGGCGTCGTAGCCGTCGCCGCTGAGGCCGTGGCAGGTCGAGCAGATATTGTCATACCACTGCTTACCCAGGCGGGGATCGCCATGGGCGTCGGGCTGGGCGTCTATTTCCTCGGCCTTGTTGGGCCCCTTCGCGTGGGAGCGAAGAAAGCTGACGATCGCCCGGACATTTTTCCGCCCAAGATGGGCGAAGGGCATCATACCGGTTTCGGCGCGCCCGTCCCGTATGGTGGCCATGAAATACTTGTCGGAAGAAATGCTGAGAAGTTCCGGATTGGTCAGCGACGGCGCGAAGCCCGGCTTGCCGATGGCATCCTCCTGATGGCAGACCGCGCAATTCTCATTGAATTGCTCCTTGCCCAGTTTCAGCATTACCTCGTCCGCCGCCCCGGCGGACCCTGCGGCGAATGCCAGCCAAACCAAACCGGCTAGTCCAATAACTAGCTGCCTATATGCAAACATCAGATCCTCCGATTCGTCATTAATCCGTCTTCGCTGAAATTTGTTTCGCCGCCGTTTCTACCAACCTTGGCCCTTGGGCGGGCTTACCATGTCCTTGTGGCACTGGCGGCAGACGATTTTTTCCTTCTCCATCCGTTCGTGCAACCGGTCCATGAGCGCGTTTTTATCGAAACCTATGGGCAGGCTGTGGGAGATACCCTTGTGGCAGTCGATACAGGTTTCGCCCCAATCTTCGGCTAGGGTGTGCATGATGCGGGCATTGACGGGTTGCGCCTCTTGATTCATATGCTCAATGTCGTGGCAATTGCGGCACTCGCGCGAATCCGTTTCCTTCATGCTGGTCCAGACCTGGTTCGCTAGAATCGGCCGCTTGGCCTCGAAATCCTCGGGCGTATCGATCGATCCCAGCATCCAGTGAAATAACTCGTTGGTCGCGCGGACCTTGCGCGTGACCTTGTGTACCCATTCCCTCGGCACGTGACAATCGGGACAGGTCGCCCGAACGCCGGTGCGATTGTTGTAGTGGATGGTCTCGCGGTATTCCGCATAAACGTATTCCCGCATGGCGTGGCACGAAATACAGAACGACTCCGTGTTGGTCAGTTCCAGACTCCAATTGAAGGAACCCCAGAAAAGCATGCCGGCAAGAAAAAGTGCCGATAATCCGGCTAGCGGGTACGTGACCGTGTATTGAACCAGGGTATCCCAGAGCCTCAATAACGGTTTTGTCTGCGCCTTTGGGGCTGTCAGATATGGATTCTTCATGCCCCACTGTCATCGGCTGAAATCGGTATTCACAAAAAAATACGCCTTCGAGTATAGGCGCATAAAGACCCAGGTCATTATAGAATTATAGATGCAGGTCTGAATATGGGATTTGATCGAGATCAATTCACTGGAGCGGCGCGGGCCGGAGGCCAGCGGGAGGTGCGGTGGAATTTGGGGTTTGTTCGCGCCGTGAGCATTTTAACCTATCTCGATAGCCGTTAACGGACCCCCAATTCCGGGCGTTTCATCGTGCCGTTCGAATTCGCGCGGCGCTAGGATGTTCTTCTGCGATCTTGGCTTGCACATCTCGCGGCTCCCAGGGAATATGCAGCTAACTCCACCCGCTTGCGGTGGGGATGGGAGTGAAAGACATCAAGACCACCGACATAGTTGAGTTTTCCTCCGACCCGGCATTCGCCCTGAATGGCGAAATGCGGGTGATCGGCTGGAATTCTGGCGCGGAGGAATTGCTGGGGTTCACGGCTGTGGAGGCCATCGGGCGAAGATGCGGTCAAGTATTGCAAGCATCGTACCCCACCGGTGAACCGCTGTGTTCCATGCTTTGCGAGGGCCGCTCGTGCATGGCCATTGGTAAGAAGTGGGCCATGGACGCCTGCCAGATTCGCCACAAAACCGGTAAGATGGTCACCGCTGGGATCAGCACGATGGTGTTGTCCCCGAAAGCCAGGGAGCAGGACGGCAGCGACGCGGTGGCGGTGGTTTTTCTCCGTGAAGCCAACGGCATAGTCAAGGATGTGCCGCCGGCGATGCCGCTGCGCATCTTCACCCTGGGCCGATTCGGCCTCGCCGTCTCGGGCGAGGGGCTGAACGTCGATGCCTGGAAGCGTAAACAGGCGGCGGTTGTTTTGAAATACCTGGTCAGCCACCTGGACCGGCCCGTTCACCGCGAACGCCTGATCGAATTGTTGTGGCCGGATGCCGAGCCGGATCGCGGCTGGGAACGGCTGAAGGTGACCATTTCGTTTCTACGCGGCAAGCTGCGGACCGGCGGCGCGAGGGATGAAACCATCAAGACCGTGGGCGAGTCCTACGTGCTGCGGCGTGAAGCCGTTTGGGTCGATTCGGATGCTTTCGCCTCCTTGGTGTCGGCGGGCTGGGAATTGTTGAAGAACGGGAAATGGCGGGACGCGCGGGACCGCTTCGAGGAAGCCAAAAGCCTTTACCGCGGTGACTATTTCGAAGACGAACCCTATGCCGAGTGGTGTGCCGAAGAGCGCGAGCGGCTACGTGAGATCCATTTGGAGCTCTTGTCCGGCATGGTGAAATGCTACACTGAAGACGGGATGTTCCTGGAAGCGTCGCAGGTCTGCCGGACGGCGCTTCTCAGTGATCCTTGCCGGGAGAGCTTCCTCCGCGCCTTATTGGATAGCTTGATCAATCTCGGCCGGCCCGACTGGGCCGAGGCCCAGTTCACGTCGTGGCGCCGCAGCCTGGAGGAGGAATACGGCCTCCAGCCGACGCAGGAAACCTTGCAAATATACCAGCAGCTTATCGGCGATCGGCGCGGCGGAACCCTCTGACCTGGAGTTTCCCTCCCAGTAGGGTAGAGCCGAAGATCATGATCTAGAAATCGCGGATCGGAATGCGCCCGGTGTTACCGGCGTGTTACCGCAGCGTGTTACCCAATCCCTTGAAAAAGAAGAATGCTGAATTTCCGGGGTTTTCTCGGTGTTACCAGGGAGTAACCGGTTCGTGTTTTCGTGAGTCCGGGCCGATCCCAGCGGGATGGGTCAGATAGGCGTAACGAAAGATGCGGAATGGTTGAACCGAAAGCCTCAGGGTCGTTCGTGGCGCGTATTTGGTTGGAAGGGGAGCCGGAAAACAACCCGGTTTGGCGTGGGCACGTCCAGCATGTTCAAGGGAAAGAAGATCGATATTTCAAAAACTTATCGGAAATGAGGGACTTTCTGGAACGTATCAGCGGTGTTCCCTTGCCGACGAGGGACTAAGCGGAAACGGATGGTTAGCGGTCAGAAGATTCGCGTGGAGCGTTTTTCGGTGCGGCCATTCTTCTTGAGGGATTTAGCGATGAATAGAAGAGTTTCTTCAATATTTGCCTGGCATCTGGTTTTGGCAATGGGCGCCGCGATTGCCGCGTCGCCGGTGTTGGCGGCCGAGTTCGGCCCCGTGAAACAGATGGAGGTCGACGCTAATAAGGCGGCCTTGGGCAAGCGGCTGTTTTTCGATCCACGGCTTTCCGGCGACGCCGCGATAAGTTGTTCGACCTGTCATATACCGGCAAAGGGCTTTAGCGACGGCTTGGCCCTGTCCAAGGCCTACCCGGGATCGGACGGTTTCCGTAACACGCCGACGCTGATCAATGCCGCGCGAAAGGCGGCTTGGTTCCACGATGGGCGAATCGGGACCAACCTCAACGACGTGACCCGCGAATCGATCACCGAGACCTACTCCATGAACATGGACATGCGCCTGATGCAGGAGCGCGTGAAACAGGACCCGGTGTACGTGAAGATGTTCAAGAAGGCCGGTTACGGCGAACCCTCCAACGGTTCGATCCGCAAGGCGATTCCCGAATACCTGAAGACCTTGACCTCACGTGGGGCGCCTTTCGATGCCGGGAAAATGTCGGATGCCGCCCAGCGCGGCTTCGATTTGTTCAAGGGCAAGGCCGGCTGCGCCCAATGCCACTCCGGCTCTCGCTTCACCGACGACGCGCCGCACAATACCGGCGTGCCCGAAAACCCGGACATCTGGTCGGACCCCAAGCGGCACCTGACCTACGTGGCCTTCGGCATGTTCATGGGTATCGAGAACTACATGAATATCCGCCGCGATGTCGGTGCGCACATCCGCACCCACAAGGCCGATGGATCGGATATCGGCAAGTTCATGACGCCGACGCTGCGAGAGCTCACCTATACGGCGCCCTACATGCACAACGGCACCATCAAGACCTTGGAGGACGTCGTTGCCTTCTACAACCGGGGCGGCGGCAGCGATGGCAACAAGGACCCGCGTATCAAGCCGCTCGGCCTGAGCAAGGAAGAGCGCGCCAATCTGACTGCCTTCCTGAAGTCGCTATCGGGCACCCCCCTGACCGGGCCGGAGCACGTCTGGAAGGAAAAGATCAACGTCAATTACGCGGTGATCGAGGATTGGCTGGAGCAGAAGAATTAGGAATAAGGCAATGAAAAAGAGCAACACACTATCCCTTGCGATCATTGCGGCCTCCTTCGGCCTCGTCGCCCTTGGGCACGGGCCTTCCGCGTCGGCCGAAATGAATCCGCCGTTAGCCGCCCTCGGGCCGCCGCCGGTTCCCTCCGATAACGTGCAGACGCCGGAGAAAATCGCCCTCGGCAGGCTTTTGTTTTTCGACACGCGCATCGGCGGCGACGCTTCCGTTTCCTGCGCCGATTGCCACTCGCCGAAACAGGGCTGGGGGTTCGCCGATCCCATCTCGCGGGGTTATCCGGGCGTCATACACTGGCGTAACAGCCAGACGGTCATCAATTCCGCCTATCTCGGCAAGCTGTTCTGGACCGGTTCGGCGAAGTCCCTGGAGAACCAGGCCCCCTCCGCCGCGCTTGGCGCCGTGTCCGGCAACGGCGAGCGGGACATGGTCGAGGCGCGCCTCGCGTTCATTCCCGAATACGTCAAGCGTTTCAAGCAGGTGTTCGGCGACGATTGGCCGAAGGTGAACAATGTCTGGCGGGCCATGGCCGCCTTCGAGCGGACCTTGATCCACAACGACACGCCATTCGACAAATACATGCGTGGCGACAAAGAAGCGCTTTCGGAACAACAGGTGCGTGGGCTCAAGCTTTTCCAAGGCAAAGCCAACTGTATCGAGTGCCATAACGGCCCGCTGTTGACGGATCAGAAGTACTACAATCTAGGCGTTCCCAGGGCCGAGGAATGGTCGGAAAGCGGGCTCGCCCAGATCACTTTCCGCTACGAGCAGTATGCCAAGGGCGTGACAGAAAAGCTGTACCGCAAGATCAAGGACGATGCCGGTCTCTATTACAGAACCAAGCAGAAGTCCGACATGGGTAAATTCCGCACGGCGCCGCTGCGTTACACCGCCTACACGGCGCCTTTCATGCATAACGGCAGCTTCTTCGATTTCGAGGAAATCGTCGACTTCTACAACGAAGGCGGCGGTTCCAACGAATTCACCGACGGCACCTTCGCGAAGGCTAAAACGAAACTCCTGAAACCGCTCGGGTTGAGCGACGAGGAAAAGGAAGATCTGGTCGCTTTCCTGGAATCGCTGAGCGGCGAGGAAATCAAGATGGCGACGCCGAAACTTCCACCTTATGCGCCGCTGCCCACCGCAGCGAACGCGAATTGACGGGAACCGAAAAATGACTCATCGAACACAGACCCCCGACTCCGTCGCGTCGCAGCCGCCGTCTAAGAAAGATCGTCCGGCGGGAAAATGCCTGCTATCGCGCCGGAATTTTCTATTTACATCCGGGGTGGCGACGGCGACGGTTATGGTCACGGTCGGATCCGGTGCTTCGGCGCACGAGATTCCGGCCATGGTGGCCACTTATCCACGAAAGAAAATAGCCAAGCTGAGTGCACTGAAGGACGACGAACCGCTTGATTTCGAATACCCGGACGAAGGCGCCTATGCGCAATCCATGCTGGTGAAGCTCGGCACCGAGGCGGGCGGCGGCGTCGGGCCGCGAAAGGACGTGGTCGCCTTCAACAATTTCTGCACCCATCAGGGCGGGGATTTGGCGGGCACTTACAAGGCCGACACCAAGTCCATGGGCGCTTGCCCGCTGCATCTTTCTACCTACGATTTGACCCGGCACGGCATCCTTATTTCCGGCCAGGCTTACCAAAGTCTTCCGCAGGTGTTGCTCGAACTGAAAGGCGACGACATCTACGCCGTCGGTGTGTTCGGCTTGATCTTCGGCCGCTACGACAACCTGCAAGGATAGGGGGGCACCAACAATGTCTACTCCGTACTACATTCCAGAAACCAACGTTCCCCTCCCGCCCAAGGGTGCGGACGTAATCACCACGGCCTGCGACTACTGCATCGTGGCCTGCGGCTACAAGGTTTACCGCTGGCCTGTGGCCGGCGGGCGCGACGGTGGGCCTAAGGCCGATCAGAACGCCTTCGGGGCCGATTTTCCGGTCGAAACGCTGGGTCCCTGGGTGGCCCCCAACCAGCACAACATCGTGCTGCACAACGGCAAGCCCCACCATGTCGTGATTATCCCCGACAAGGACACTAAGTTCGTCAACACGGATGGCGATTCGAGTTTGCGTGGCGGCTGCATCGCGCAGAAGTGCTATAATCCGCAAACTCCCACCCGCGACCGGCTGAAATCGCCGCTGATGCGCATCTACGGCATCCTGCAGCCGGTGCCGTGGGACTTCGCCCTCGACGTGGCGGCCGAGGTTGGTAACCACGTGCGCACCAATCATGGGTCCAATGCCTACGGCGTCAAGACCTACTCCTATCAGTTCATCGAAAACACTTACGCCATCACCAAGTACGCGCTGCGCCATATCAACACGGCCAACTTCACTTTCCACGACACGCCGTCCGACGTTTCCTCGACGCCCGGATTCCGCGATGCCGGTTTCGATAACTTCGGTCCCGCTTACGAGGATTGGATGAATGCCGAGACTTTGCTGGTCTGCGGCACGGATCCTTACGAGACTAAGACCATTCTCTGGACCCAGTGGATCATGAAGGGCATCCAGCGCGGCCAGAAGTGCATCATGATGAACCCGCGCCGCACCGCCGGCGTGGCCTATGCCGAGAACAACGGCGGACTCTGGCTCGACGTCGACCTTGGCACCGACCTCCTGGTCGTCAATGCCATCGCGCGGGTTATCGTCGAGAACGGCTGGCAGGACGCCAAGTGGATCGAGAAATGGGTCAACAACAAGTGGGGTTCCAGTTCCGGCTTCGGACAGGGCACCCGGAACACGCCGTGGCAGTGGCGTACCACCTGGGGCAAGTTCCAGACCAAGGGCTTCGACGATTGGAAAAAGTGGCTCCTGGCGCAGGACGAATTCAAGCCCGAACACGCCGCCAAGGTGGCCGGCATCGACGTGAAGAAGATCTACACGGCGGCCGAATGGATGGCCAAACCGGTCAAGGGCAAGCATCCGAAAACCTCGATCATGATCGAGAAGGGCTTCTACTGGTCCAACAACACCGGCAATACCCAGGCGATTAGCGCCCTGGCCATCGCGGTCGGCGCCGGCGGCAGGCCCGGTCAAGTTGTCGGCAGGGCCGGAGGCCATCAGCGCGGCGGCCAGCGCGGTGGCAAGTACCCGCGCAACAAGTCGCCCATGAAGGTGCCGGGACGCAGGCGCCGGGCGCTCGACACGGATACCTGGACCATGTCGGGACATACGCGCTTCGCGCATGTCATCGGCACCACCTGGATTCAGTCCATGTGCGGGTCGCAGCAACTGGCCAAGCGGTTTGAGGAATTGACCGTGGCCAATCCCCATCAGGTGCGCTCCTACGACAAGCAGGACATCATCGATACCCTGAAACGGCGCGCCGACTCGGGCGGCATGGTGGTCATCAATCAGGACATCTATCTGGTCGATCCCATCGGCAACCGTTACGCCGACATCATCTTCCCGGCCGCCACCTGGGGCGAAGACACCTTCATGCGGGCTAACGGCGAAAGGCGTCTTCGGCTTTACAACAGGTTCTACGACCCGCCCGGCGAGGCCAAGCCGGATTGGTGGATCATTGCCGAACTAGGGAAACGTATGGGCTTCGACGGTTTCGATTGGAAGAACTCCAACGACGTCGCCGAGGAATCGGCCCGCTTCTCGCGTGGCAGCCGTAAGGACTTCAACATGATCAAGGTCGCCGCCCACCGCGAGGGCAAGACCCTGCATCAGAAGCTTGGAGAGTTCGGCACCAATGGAATCCAGGGCCCTGTGTTCATGAAGGGCGATGGGTCCCTGGAGGGAACCAAGCGGCTGCATGACACCACCCGCAAGCTGGATCCAGAGGGGCCGCAGGGCGCGAATCTGTTCAACAAGAAGCTGACGCACTTCAATAGTCAGACCGGCCGCTGCAATATCCAGAAGTCTCCCTGGTCGCTGTTCTCGGACTATTGGGAATGGATGAAACCGAAGGGCACCGAACTTTGGTGCACCTCGGGGCGCACCAACGAACGTTGGCAGTCCGGTTTCGACGACCGGCGCCGGCCCTACATCGTTCAGCGCTGGCCCGACAACTACGTCGAAATGCATCCCGATGACGCCAAGGCGCGCGGCATCGAGAACGGTGACATGTTGATGGTCTATTCCGACCGGGTGCCAAGTCTGAAGGAAACGACGCTCGGCGTGGAAGGCAGCGACTATTCCTTCACCGGCCAGATGAAGGCCGGCAACGTGGAACTGACACGGGCCGCCGTCACCGGCGTCGCCATGGTCACGCGCCACATCAAGAAAGGCATCATCTACATGGACTTCCTGCATACGTCGCAACCGGCGAATGCCCTGGAAGGCCGTATCGTCGATTGGATCAGCGGCAACTACAACTACAAGATGGGCGTCGCCGAAGTGAAAAAGATCGGCGAGTCGCCTTACAAGAAGACCTTCCGGTCAATGTCCTTCGCGCCAAGGGACATTATCTGAGTGCTATTGCGGGCCTGTGTGTGAACCGCTGCGTTCACCCGGGCCCGCAACTGCGTTTGGGGTAAGCGTTCGCGAATCGAAGCAAGTTTTTATATTTGGGTTATATTTGGGAATGAGCACATGAGCATCCACGACCAAGATCAGCGGGCCCGCCCCCGGCCGCCGGTGTCCCCGCTGGCTTTGGACGAGGTGTGCGGGGTGTTGAGCGGAATCCTTAGCGATGGGGTCGATGTGCACCGCTGCCTGGCGGCCCAGGCCTCGGGGCGTATCGGCGCTCCGGCGGCCGTTAAGCCGCTGATCGCGGCTTTGTTGGACGAAGACGAAGACGTGCGCACCGATGCCGCCGAAGCGCTTTCGGGGCTGGCCGATCCACGGGCCGGCCAACAGCTATTTGAGAACCTGCTCGGCGATCCTTGTACGGGGGTCAAGCTGGCGGCTATCGAAACCTTGGCTAAACTGCAAGACAGGCAGGTTATTCCCTGGCTCCGGCGTATCCTCAAAGGGCGCGACGAGGAAATCGTCTGGGACGAGGAAGAGTTTTTCTCCAGCGGCTGGGACGACTGGGTCGATATCCAGATCAAGGCGGTCGATGCGCTGGCGGTCCTGGGCGCCGGCGAGGCCATACCCGATATCGTCGCGGCCATAGGGGTAGAAGACGGCCAGGACATGACCGAGGCGGCCTTCAAGGCGCTGGCGCGGATGGGAAGCCCGGGGATCGAGGCGCTCGCCGGTTATCTCGACGAAAATTCGACACGTCTGCGCCGCCGTGCCGCGGCGGCCCTAGCCACCGTCGATGCCGAGGAGGCGGCGGCACCGATGGCGCGCGCCTTCGCCGATTCCTCCGCCGAGGTGCGCGCCGCTGCCCTGCGGGCGCTGGCGGCGCGGGATCCCGCCGACGGCCGCCTGGCGGCGCTGCTCGAAGATCGCGACGCCGCGGTCCGCGCCGAGGCCGTGCGACTTTGCGGACGGCTGTACCCGGCGCGCCTTTCAACCCTGATCGGCGATGCCTCGCAACCCGTGCGGGTGGCGGCGCTAACCGCACTTGCCGGCGTTCGCGATTTCACCGCTGACGAAGCCCTAGCCGCGGGGCTTCGCGCGCTG
Source organism: Kiloniellaceae bacterium (assembly GCA_021776175.1). Classification (GTDB taxonomy): domain Bacteria; phylum Pseudomonadota; class Alphaproteobacteria; order Kiloniellales; family J153; genus JAJFGN01. The sequence continues at coordinate 114,168 of JAJFGJ010000032.1, read as the reverse complement.
CTTGACGAGGACAGCGCCGAAGTCGTGGCGGCCGCCGCCCTGGCCCTGGCCGCCCTCGCCCCGCAAGCGGCGCTGGATGCCCTGATCTCATTACTCGGCGACGCGGATCGGCCCGTCGAGGGCCGTCTCGGCGCGCTCCAGGGGCTTGCGGGGATTGGCGGCGGGCAGGCGGTGGCGGTGCTTGCCGGCGTCATGGACGACCCCGTGCGCGCGATCCGCCTGGAGACCATGTCGGCGCTGGCGCGCTTGGCCGGCGCCGATGCCGCGTGGCCCAACGCCGCCGGCGAGGCCCTGCTTTCGGCCCTGCGCGGCGCCCACGAACCCGAGGCCGGCGAGGACGCCCGGGGCGCCGGGAACCAGGCCGCCGCCGCCACGCGCGGCCCGCGCGTGGAAGACGGGGAATCGAGGCCGCCGGCGGACGCGGATATAGCCGAAGCCGAAGCCGAAGCCGAAGCCGAAGCCGAAGCCGAAGCGTTCCCGACTTCGACCTTGAAGGCCATCCTCAGCGACACGCCAGAGGCCGGAAAGATCATGGACTTGCCCGATGAGGGTATCGAATTGACGCCGAGCGATATGGAGCGCCTGGCCATGGCCAAGCGCATCAAGGGCAAGAAGCGCGTGCATCTCGAACCCAAGGTGGTCCTGCATGAGGATATCCGCCGTTTCGCGGCCCGGGTGCTGGGCGATCTCCACCACGGCGAGGTGGCGCGGGAATTGGCGGTTGCCGTCAAGGGCGCCGACCCGGAGGTGCGCCTGGCGGCGGCCGATTCCCTGGCCCGTATCGGCACTCGGTTAAGCCCGTTTCCCGCCGATGTCACCCATGCTCTGATGAGCGCGGTGGCGACGGCGGACCGGGACCTGAAACTTCTTCTTATCCGCGCCTTGGCCGCCGCCGATGGCGAAGCGGTGACGGCCTTCTTGACCGGGCGGATCCGCGACGAAGACAGTTTCGTGCGCGCGGAGGCGGTGCGCGCGCTCTCGAAATTGGGTCAGGCCGGTTCCGGGATAGAAGCGCTGCTCGACGATCCCGATCCCTCCGTGCGGCTTAGTGCCGCGAAGGCGGTCGCCGGCGCCGATGGGGCCGGCGCGGTCGCGCCTCTGGTCGATTTCGCCTTTTCGTTCGAGGGTTATCACGGCCGCCAGGCCGCCCGCCTGTTGCGCGGCCTGGATGCCGCCCGCGCCAACGCTCTTTTTATCGATGTGCTTCGAGATCCGGCACGCAAACGGACTTGGTCCGTCGCCATCGAAGCCTTGGAGGAGCTGAATTGTTCACAGATGGCCCGCGCGAGCGTGACCGCGGATCAAATACGACCAGGATAACGGAGGAAAATACCCATGAAATCGAGATTGCCTGTCGCCGGTCTTATACTCGGCGCTTTTGTCTCCATGGCCGTGGCGGCGCCGGCGGATGCGGCGAAGCGGGGTAAGTACACTGAAGTGGATGTCGCCGACGGCGGCACCGTCAAGGGCAAGGTGAGCTTCGAGGGCGCGGTTCCCGCCGATGCCGTCGAGGGTATCCTAATCACGAAGAACGCCGATGTTTGCGGCGAGGGCGAGCGCGAAGTGGTCTGGGTCGACGTCAAGGACGGCGCCCTGCGCGGCGTTTTCGTCTTCATCGCCAAGATCAAGGAGGGTAAGAAATGGGAAAAGCCCGAGCTTGGCGACTATCTGGTCACTCAGAAGGGCTGTCGCTTCCGGCCTTGGGCCCAGGTGGTCAGGCCCGGCCCCATTATCATCCGCAACAGCGACGCCGGCGTGCTGCACAACATCAACGCCCGCGAGTTGATCGGCGTCGAGAAAGGCCGCGTGGTCAAGAAGACGCTCTTTAATTTCGGCCAGCCGGACCCCGGCGATATCGTCGACAAGATCAAGCCGCGGCGCTCGTCCTATATCGGAATCAACTGCGAGGCTCACAACTTCATGTTCGGCTTCATCATGGCCCCGACCCATCCCTATGCGGTCGTGGTCGGTGACGATGGCTCGTACTCCATCGATAATTTGCCGCCCGGGAAATACACCTTGAAGGCCTGGCACCCGCGCTACGGCATCAAGAAGACCAAGATCACGGTGGCCGCCAAGGGCATGGTCGAGGCCAACTTCGCATTCTCCGACAGCGAGTGACGGCGCCGAATAAAGATCAATGAAGACTGGGATGCGGACCATGGCACAAGGACAGGGGCGCGGTATCTTTGGTGCCAGGCAGGAACCGGGCCGGCTCGCGAGGTTGGGTCTCGCGGCCTTGGTGGTGTTCGGGCTTGTCGTCGCCGCCAACCCGGCCTTGGCGCTGGAAGAAAACGTCTACCGGCAGTTCATGGGGATCGATTCCCGGCGCCTCATCTGGTTCCTGGCGCAGATGCACCTGTTCTTTGGCGCCTTCGTCCTCGGCGTGCCGCTGTTCGCGGTGATCATCGAGGTCGTCGGTTGGAACAACAAGGACCCTAAGTTCGACAAGCTGGCTTACGAGTTCACCAGCCTGTTGAGCGTCGCCTACGCCACCACGGCCGCTCTTGGCGGGCTTTTGGCCTTCGCGCTGTTCACTCTCTACCCGACCTTCATGGGTTACATGGCGGGCATCTTCAAGGATGTCATGTTCATGTACGCGCTGTTGTTCTTCGGCGAGACCTTTGCCCTGTATCTGTACTATTACGGCTGGTATTGGTTGAAGAGCGACCGCTCCTTCGCGGCCAATCTGCAATGGGTGTTCAAGGTTCTCGCCCTGCTCATGGCCGGGTTCGGCCTGGCCTTCGCCTTTGGCTTCATCGGCCCCGACATGCGGGTCGACACGCGCTGGTTCATCCTGCTTCTCTACATCACGCCCACCGCCGTTGGCCTGTGGATAATCCGCGACTTGAAATCGTCGCACATCTTTATCGGCGTTCTCCTCAACGTCTTCGGCACCGCCATCATGCAGCTCGCCAATAGCTGGGCCGGCTTCATGATGAGCCCCGCCGGAGTCGACGCGGAGGGCACCCTCGTCGGAACCGTCTGGCAGGCTTTCGAGAATGTCCTGGCCACTCCCATCGCCATTCACCGCATGCTCGGCAATCTGGCGTTCGGCGGTTTGGTCGCCGGCTCCTATGCCGCGGTCAAATTCCTCGCCGCCAAGACGCCGGAGGAAAAGGCTCACTACGATTGGATGGGCTATATCTCCAACTTCGTCGCCATCGCGGCGCTAATCCCCTTGCCCTTCGCCGGCTACTATCTGGGCCGCGAGGTCTATTCGACCAGTGCCGTCATGGGCAACAACATGATGGGCGGCGACTTTTCCTGGACCTTCATCATCCAGGCCATGCTGGTGGGTTCGCTATTCATCATCTCCAACTACTACCTGTGGAGCGGTATGACCCGCATCCCCGGCGCCCAGCGCTACTACAAGTTCATCAAGTACATATTGCTGGCGCTAATACTTTCTTTCGCCGTTTGGCTGACTCCCCACAACCTGCCGCTGAGCAGCTTGGAGGTCGGAGAAATGGGCGGCAGTCAGTATCACCCGATGCTCAAGTTCCTGGGGCTGATGCCGGCCAAGAACGCGGTGGTCAACCTGATCATCCTGGCGACCTTCTTCAGTTTCCTGCTCTACCGCCGGGGCAACATGATGGACGCGGTCTCGATCCGCGATCAGGGCAAGGGCGCGCGGATTACCATCGTCGTCATCGGCCTGGCCGCCATAGCCCTGGTGGCGCAGTACGCCGTGACCATGTTGAACATGGATCCGGGCGAACTCGATCTACCGGCGGACCGGGCCCAATACATTCACATGATCGGCTACGTGCTGGTTTTCGAATGCATGGCCGGCCTCGCCGCTATCGTTTTGGCGCTCATGGACCGGGGCAAATTGGGGCAAGTGCTCTATCTGTCGGTTACCGCCTTCAACGTGACATTGTTCCTGGGTGTCTGGGGCTTCGTGGTCATGGAGAAGGCGTCGCCGGTGCTTCGCAACGTCGCCGTCTCGCAGTTCCTGCAACTGATCAGCTGTCTGATTCTGGTCACGGTCATCGACGCCTTCCTGTTCAAGCGCGCCAAGTCCCTGGGCCCGCTGCAATGGGGCAAGATGACCGTGCGGTCCCAGTACGCGCTGTTGCTGCTGACCTTCGTCATCACCATGAACATGGGCCTCATGGGCTTCATCCGGTCCGGGTTGCGCGGCGACTGGCACATCTTCGGGGTCATGCGCGACACCTCCGAATGGGCCTATACGCCGAGCAATTTCGTCATGACCCAGCAGGTCAGCGCCGCCGTACTGCTGTTCATGATCGGCTGTGCCTTCATGTTCTGGCTCGGCGGTATCGCGTCGCGAAAGAAGGAGGACTGACGGCATGACCGCGACCGTCGCCAGGCTGTTTTCCTTCTTGCTCATCGTGCTCGGGACCTATCTTTGGATCGGATACTCCATCACCGAACTCACCGGCAGCGGCGACAGGACCAGTGCCGCCGTGGATATTAGCCCGGAAGGCGGCGAGGTCATCTATTGGGGCAGGGGCCGTTGCTTCACCTGTCACAGCGTCGGCGGCCAGGGAAGCGCCGTGCGCGGCCCGAATCACGGTCAATTCGGCGAGAAGTTCCCACTGCCCATGGGCGCGCGTGCCGCCGAGCGGGCCCAGGAGCGTTCGGAAAAGGAAGGCGAGGAGTTCACCGCCGTCGATTACGTTGTCGAGAGCCTGGCCAGCCCCGGCGCCTATGTGGTCAAGGGCTACAAGAACGAGATGGCTGTGGTCTACGCGCCGCCGATCTCCTTGAGCCTTAAGGAAATCAAGGCGGTGACCGCTTACCTGATGTCGCTCGGCGGGGATCTGGACATGGAGGCCATAGATACCGCGCCGGGCGAGATGACGCAGCAATTCTACGCCAAGATTTCCGCCGCCGCGGCGGCCGGCGGCGGCGATCCGGGCGAGGGCGCCATCGTCTATGAGGACAACTGCCTGGATTGCCATAGCCTGAACGGCGAGGGCGGCGAGATCGGCCCCGATCTTAGCGGCATTAGCGCCAAGGGGCTGAAGTTCATCTCGGAATCCATTCTGCAACCAGTGAAATCGCTGACCAAGGGATTCGAGACCTATGTCGTCTTCAACCAGGACGGCCGCCAAACCATCGGCCTGAAAACCCGCGACGACGCCAGCGAGATCGATATCACCACGGCCAACGGCGATGTGGTCACCCTCGACAAGGCGGACATCAAGGAAATCAAGATCGACGATACCAAGAGCGTCATGCCGGACGATCTGTCCGAGGCCATGACGGTCAAGGACTACCAGGACATCCTGTCCTTCCTGATGTTGCAAAAACCCAAGGCAGAGGAATAGGCGGAAGAATCCGATGGGGAAGGTATCGAAAAACCAGTCATGGACCCAATCATGAAGAGATTCAGAATTGGCGGTTTCCTGTCGGTGGTCTTGACCTTGCTGGTCGTCTACGCGCTGGTGAAATGGGGCATCCCCGCGGTCTCCAGGGAGGTGACGACGCTGCCCTTCCCGCTGCCCGTTCCCGGCACCTTGATGTTTTTCTACATGGTGCTGACGATCGTCGCGCTGTTCATGTTCGTGACCTTCTCCGAGGAGGGGCTCACCGACTTTCTCAGGCCGGTAAAGAAGTTCCTGCGCGGCGGTTACGGCAAGATTCCCCGTGCCGCGATCCTCTTGGCGGTGCCGGCGGTGATCGGTTGGCAGGTCTATGAGATCGTCGTGCCCAAGGTGGAGGTGCCGTCTTCGCTGCGCATCCAGCACCCCTCATCGAACTTTCCCAAAAGCTTCGAGGCCAAGGAAAATCCCTTCTCCAAGCCAACGGAGGCTCAAGTCGACGCCTTCATCGCGCAGGCCGAGGATAACGAGATCGACTTGATCCCGCAGGTGCGCGAGGACGTGGAACTCTGGATGGAGGAAATGGACCCGGATCACATGCTGGAATTCTTCGCCGTGGAACCGGTGAAGAAGTTTCTGGCGCAGTTGGAAGCTGGCGAGGTGGACAAGGAGACGGCGAGGGCGGCGCTGATGGAGAAGACCCTGTTCGAGGGCCGCGCCCTTTACGCCATGAACTGCCGTGCCTGCCATGGCGACAGTGTCGCCGGCGACGGCCCCATGGCCGACGGCTTTAAGCTCAGACCTCTCAATTTCACCGACAACGGCACCATCGAGACCATTGTCGTGGGCTACACCTTCTGGCGGGTGACCAACGGCGGTCCGGGCCTGCCCACGGAGGCGACGCCCTGGGATTCGGCCATGCCCGAATGGAAACTCAGCCTCACCGAGGAAGAGCGCTGGAAGATTATCCTCGCCGAATACGACCTGGCCCAAAAGACGCCGCGCATCCCGGAGAGCCACTGATGCGGACTAACCATATAATACTCGCCGCCGTCATGGCCGCGCTCGCCGCCGCCTGGTTCTCGATCCCGGCCATGGCCGCCAGCAAGCCGAGCAAGCCCATGCCCGAGGCCACGGAAGAATTTGTGGAGAAAGGCCGCGCCATCTACTTCAGGCGTTGCAGCTTCTGTCACGGCTTGCTGGGCGACGGCGAGGGGCCGGCGGCCAAGTACCTGGATCCCAGACCCCGCGATTTCACCCTCGGCACCTTCAAGTTCCGGACCACCAAGAGCGGTGAACTGCCTACCGACGAGGATCTGTTCCGGACCGTCAGCCGCGGCTTGTCGGGCACGGCCATGCAGTCCTTCGACAGCGACCTGATCAAGAGCGGCCTTGGCGAGAGCGACCGCTGGGCGGTTATTGCCTACATCAAGACCTTCGCTCAGGAATTCGACGACCCGGAATACGATCCGGTCAAGACCGGCAAGGTCATCTCCCTGCCGGCCAAGCGCGCGCCCTACAATGCCGAAACCATCGCCAAGGGCGAGGCGGTGTTCGAGAAGGCTAAATGCTGGAGCTGCCACGGCAAGCTAGGCCGAGGCGACGGAAACAAGGAATTCCGCAAGGACGACTGGGGTTTCCCAATCCGCATCCGCAACGTCACCCATCCCTGGAAGATCAAGGCGGGGGCGGAGGTCGAGGATATCTATATGCGGTTCACGACCGGTATCAGCGGCACGCCCATGCCGTCCTTCGTCAAGACCTTGAACGAGGAAGACCGCTGGAACCTAGCCAGCTACATCAAGTCCCTGCAACACCAGCTGACCGGCCATCAAGCCTTGAAGGCCGCTCCGGTCCAGGGGGCCTTGCCGGAAAGTCCGGACGACGCGGCCTGGGATGCGGCCGAACCCATGGACATACGTCTGGCGGGCCAGGTGGTGGCGCCGCCGCGCTGGCAGAATCCGAGCGTCGAGATGGTGACCCTACAGGCACTGTTCAACGACGAGGATATCGCCTTCCGGCTCACGTGGGACGATCCCTTCAAGGATGTCGTCCATGACGAATCGCAGGAGTTCAATCCCAATGAGGTCTCCAAGGTGGGGGCTTTCAACTCCTATGTGGAAGCCAACGGCATGGTGCCGAGGGCGTTGGAGACCTTCCGCGATTCCATTGCCTTGCAGTTCCCGGTCAAACCGCCCAAGGGGACCAAGAAGCCGCACTTCTACCGTGGCAGTTCTTCCGATCAGGTGCACCTATGGGTTTGGAAGGCGGACCGGGACGAGGTCGGTGAGCGGGGCACGGAGGAAGGCAACGCGCGCGGCTGGAAACAGCCTATCAAGGCCCAGGCCGAAGACGGCCAGCAGATCGCCGGTAAGGCGAAGTGGGACCAGGGCCGCTGGACCGTGGTCATGAAGCGGCCGCTGCGGACGGGCGACAAGAATGACGTGCAGTTCGAAAAAGGCGTGTTCACTCCCATGTCCGTCAACGCTTGGGATGGCTCCAACGGCGAGCACGGCCTGATCATGAGCCTCAGTACTTGGTACTATGTGTTCCTGGAGGCGCCGACGCCCATGAGCGTCTACGCTTACGCCGCCCTGGCCTTCTTGATCGCCGGCGGCTTGGGGTTTTGGCTGATGCGCAAGGCGGAAAAAGAAGAAGAACCGGTGGAAGCGAGCGCGTGAACCCGCCGGCTGGACGAATTGGAGGAGAGATTGTCATGAAACTATTGCTTACAGCGGCCATGAGCGTGGTCTTCCTCGCGGCTGCGTCGTCACCCGGTTCGGCCGCCGGCGATGCCGTCTTCGAGGCCAAGGGGTGCGGCGCCTGCCACTACACCGACGGGCCGGCCAAGGAAAAGACCATCGACGACCAACTGGCCAAGAAGGGGCCGGAACTCTGGTACGCCGGGTCCAAGTTCCAGAAGGCCTGGTTGGCCGAGTGGCTGGCCGATCCGCAACCCATCAGGCCCATGAAGTTCAACAACCTCACGGAAGAAAACCCCGGCGACCACCCGAAGCTGGCCGGCGACGACGCGGCCGCGGTAACCGATTTCCTTATGACCCTGACCTCCGCCGACGTGGAGGCGGGCAAGGTGAAGCCGAAGAAGAATCCCAAGGGCCGCCAGATCTTCATCAAGAAGATGCCGTGCAGCGGCTGTCATCAGTACACCGGGCGCAAGAAGAAGATATCCGGCGGGCGCAGCGGTCCATCGCTGGTCGACGCCGGCCTGCGCCTCAACCCGGACTGGATTCTTGCCTACTTGCAGAAGCCCAAGGTGTTCAAGCCGGTGAAGATGATGCCGGTTTTCGTCGGCCTGCTTAGCGACAAGGACATGAAGAACGTCGCCCGCCATGTCGCCAGCTTCAAGCCGAAGAAATAGGGGAGGAGATCGACCATGAAAAAGCTGATAAAAATATCGGTCTTGGCGGTTCTCGCCTCCACCTTCGTCATGGCTCCGGCCACGGCGTCGGAAACCGAAAAGGTGTTCAAATTCTACTGCGCCCAGTGCCATGGCCTGACGGGCAAGGGTGACGGCCCCAACGTGACCAAGGACTTTCCCGTCAGCCCGCGTAACTTCACCAGCGCGGCGGAGATGGACAAGCTTACCGACGCGGACCTGAAGAACGTCATCCTGGACGGCGGCCCCTCGGTCAGCAAATCGCCCATGATGCCGCCCTGGGGTAAGACACTGACGCCCGAACAGGTCGACGGCTTGGTCAAGCACCTGCGCGTGCTCTGCAAATGTAAGGGAAAACAGGGATAGGCGCGCCAAAGGGGCCGCCTGGGAGGCTTGGAGTCTAGAAGACGTAGAAGTAGAGGATCAACACGATGACCACGGCGTTCACGGCCATGCCGGAGAAGATAAATATGTCGGCGACGCGTTTTCTGGGCGGTAGCATGGCGGAACCCTATCCGACGGCGATCGCTTCGTCCATTGATCTCGGTCAAGTTAGACCGATTTCCGCAGTGCCGGGCGATGGTTGAACAAAGCGGCGAACCGGAACGTTATCCCTGGGCCGGGCCGGCCTTATTCATCGTCGTGCTGGCTCTGTTGGCGGTCTTCTTCTGGTGGTTCGTGCGGGCCTAGGTGTGTAAGGGGGTAACGGAGAATTATGGATACCAAAGGCTATGTCCGGCCCTTCGCGGCCGCCCTGGTGGTTTTCGTGGCCGCCTTCCTGCTGCTCGACACGCTAATTATGAACATGCAGGGCTTGAGCCTGATATTCGACAAGTGATGGGGCGGGGATTGAGAAAACCATGAACGGACCTCGCCCTATATTGAAGACCGGGTTGGCGTTGACGATCCTTGGGCTCGGCCTAGCCGTCGTGGCCCTTGTTCTCACCGGGTTCGGTCAGTTCAGCGCCTTTGCCGCCGAGCATGCGGGTGCGGCTGGCGAAGCGGCGGCGGCCGGTCTTTATGGCCCGGCGCCAAAACTTACCGCCGCCGACTACCCGGCCATAGCCGGCGTCAATGGCCGGATCGTGGTCTGGATTGTCGCTCAGCTTCACCTCTGGTTCGCGGCCTTCGTTCTGGCCGTGCCGATCTTTGTTTTCATCATCGAAGTCATCGGCATGCGCACCCGCGACAAGCGCTATGACGACATGGCCTATGAGTTCATCAAGGTCTCCATCACCGCCTATTCCCTGACCGCGGTTTTGGGCGGGTTTCTAGTGTTCGCCTTGATCCTGTTCTACCCGCACCTCTTCACCTATCTCTCGACCATCTTCAGCGAGAGCATGTTCTATTACGCGCTTCTGTTCTTCGCCGAGAGCGCCGCCCTCTATATCTATTACTACGGCTGGCACTGGTTGCAGGGCGGCTTCAAGAAGTGGGTGCATTTGACCCTGGGCCTGGTTCTCAACGCGGTCGGCACGACGCTCATGCTGCTGGCCAATGCCTGGCTGACCTTCATGATGAGCCCGGCCGGCGTCGACGCCGCCGGCGTTTTTGGTGGCGATGCCTGGGCCGCCATCCACAATTTCCTTTGGAACCCCATCAACATCCATCGTTTCGTCGCCAACATCGCCTATGGCGGCTCCATCGTCGGCGCCTACGCGGCTTTCAAGTTCCTGACCGCGACGGGACGTCAGGAGCGCGCCCACTACGACTGGATGGGTTACAACGCCAACTTCATCGCCATTTGCGCGCTGCTGCCGCTGCCCTTCGCCGGCTACTACCTGGCGGCCGAGATTTACGCCTACAGCCAGCAGATGGGGATCACCCTCATGGGCGGCATCTTCGCCTGGCTGTTCATTATCCAGGCGGTCTTGATCGGGACTCTGTTTCTGTCCGCCAACTATTACCTCTGGTGCGGCATGGGGCGCAGCGACGGTGCCAAGCGCTATACCAAGTACATCAAGTACATCGCCATCGTTCTGGTCGGCGCCTTCCTGGTCTGGTTCACGCCTCATACCCTGGTGCTCACCAACGAGGAACTGAAAGCCTTGGGCGGGCCGCACCACAAGATCCTCGGGCCGCTGGGCATCATGCCGGCGAAGAACACGGCGGTGAACGTGATGATCATTTTCACCGCGATCAGCTTCATGTTTTACCGGCGCGCCAATAAGATCGCCACCGTGCCCTGGGTGAAGGCCGGTAACGCCATTCAGGTGGCTCTCTATACCGCCGGCATCGCCAACATCGTGTTCCTGGGCATCTACCACGGCTACTTCACCAACACCGTCTACAAGGTGGCGGCATCGATTCCCCAGGTCTTGACGACCTTGGTGGTCATCGCCGGCAGCATCACCCTCGATTCCTTTATTTACCGGGGCAGCAAGGAGGTGGGGTCGCTGCAATGGGGGCGGATACCGGAACGGGCCCAGTATGCCCTGTTCCTGCTGGCCGTCGCCTTTACCTGGCTGATGGGGTTGATGGGGTACATCCGCTCCGGCATCCGCCAGCATTGGCATGTTGTCGATATCATGCGCGATGCTTCGCCGGACGCCTTCACGCCAACCCTGGGTTATGCCGCCAATGTAGTTTCCGTGGCCGCGATCATTTTCATGGCCATGGTGATCTTCGTCTTCTGGATCGCTCAAGTCAGTAGCAATAAAACGCTGCCGGCCGGGTATTGGAAGGAATAGGCGGCCATGCGCCAGTTCCTCACCGTGGTTGTCTTTACCTTGCTGACCATCGGCTTCTTCGCCGGCTATTCCAACTTCGGCATACCGCAGATCGAACCGGCGCCGCCGCCGAAAGAAGAAAAGCTCGACCTTGGATCCATGACCATGGATGGCTTCATCGCCCTGGGCGAGAGGCTTTTCAACGGCAAGGGCACCTGCACGCTTTGTCATAATGCCCTGGGCCGGGCGCCAGAGCTGGCGACCGTCGGCGAGGTCGCGGCAGGGCGTCTGAAAGATCCCCGCTACGAGGGCGAGGCCGGGACTGTCGAAGAATACCTGACCGAATCCCTGATCGATCCTTCGGCCTTCGTGGTCATCGGTTTCGGCAAGAAGGGCACCAACGATACCGAGAGCCCCATGCCGAATGTCGCCAGCGGCGGTATCGGCATGTCCGTGGCCGAGGTCGCAGCCGTGGTCGCCTATCTCCAGGATTCCAGCGGCGCCGAGGTCACGGTCGAGATACCCCAGGACATAGGCGCGCAAGAAGACGATGGCGAAGAGGATGAGAGCGAACCGCGCGAAGCCATCGGAGATCCCAAGGAGCTCATGGCCCTGTTCACCTGCGACGCCTGTCACATGATCGGCGGTGAAGGCGGCGAGGTCGGACCCGACCTGACCCAGATCGGCGCCAGCCGCGACCGGGACTACCTCCGGCGCGCGATCCTCGATCCCAACGCCGATATCGCCGAGGGCTTCGAAGAGGACATGATGCCGGAGGATATGGGCGAGGCCATGTACGTCGCGGAACTGGAAATCCTGCTGGATTACCTGGCCGGTTTGAAGTGAGGAGGCGGCAATGAGAATTCCCAAGTTGCTGCAAGCCGTGCTGGTCCTGGCCGGGGTCTATTTCGGTTTTATCGTCGTCTTCGACGTCATCCTCGATGCGGTGATCCCTTCCAGCTTGCTGGTCATGTACATGTTTTTCGTCACCGCTGGCGTCTTCATGGTCTTTACCTACGATGAGGAAGGGACGCGCGAACTGGTCGCCCCCATCAAGGCCCTGGTCGAGGATCCGAGCAAGCGTGTTTGGCGCAACATCGTCTTCGTCATCGTGCCGCTGGCGGCGGGCGCTGGGACCTATGTGCAGATGCAGCCCAGCTTCGAGGCGCCGCTGGAGTTGCGCACCATCCACCCGGCGCCGCCCTCCACGGCCAAGATATACGGCAAGCGGGTCAATCTCCTGAAGCTGGAAAACCCCTTCAGAAAGCTGGAGAAGGAAGACCCGGAACAGTTCCGCGAATTGGTGGAGGAAGGCGCCGCCGTCTACATCGAGAACTGCCAGTACTGCCACGGCGACAAGCTCGACGGCAATGGCCCCTATGCCGCCGGACTCAACCCGACGCCGCTCAATTTCCAGGACGTGGGCACCATCGCGCAGCTTCAGGAATCCTATTTGTTCTGGCGCATCGCCACCGGCGGCCCGGGGCTGCCGAAGGAGGCGGCGCCATGGATTTCCTCCATGCCGGTCTGGCAGAATTTCCTCAAGGAGGACGAGATCTGGAAAACGATCCTGTTCCTCTATGACTACACCGGCCACTCGCCGCGATCCTGGGGGCACGAATGATGGCGGGCGCTTGGCTGAAAAAGATACTGCCGCCGGTCCTTGCCGCCGGGCTGCTGGCGCTTTCAGCTGGCTCGGTCCAGTCCGCGCCCGGCGACGAGGAGAAAGGCGAGGCCATCTACGCGAAGCGCTGCCTGCAGTGCCACGGCGAGGACGGCGACGGCCTCGGCCCGGCCGCCGAGCGCCTGAACCCGCCGCCGCGCGACTTCACCTTCGGCCTCTACAAGTTCAAGACCACGCCCTTCGACGAGGATTTGCCCAATGACGGCGACCTGTTCCGCATGGTCAGCGACGGCATGCCCGGCACCGCCATGCCCGGTTGGAGCGACCTGCTGTCCGAACAGGATATGTGGGACGTTATCGCCTACATAAAAATCTTCGCCGAACTGGAGGGCGCGCCCGAGACGCAACTCGATACCGGCGCCCAGGTCGCGACCTCGGCCGAAAGCATCGCCGCCGGCAAGACGCTGTTTCACGCCGACGACCGCTGTTCGGAATGCCACGGCGCCGAGGGCAAGGGCGATGCCGTCAAGAAGCTGAAAAACGACAATGGCGAGCGAACCTGGCCCCGCAACCTGACCAAACCCTGGACCTTCCGCGCCAGCAACGATCCCAAGGATATCTTCACCCGCATATCGGTGGGTATTCCGACCACCCAGATGCCGTCCTTCGCCGATCCCAAGAGCAAAAAGAAACTGAGCATCGAGGAACGCTGGCACGTCGCCAACTACGTGGCGTCTCTCGCCAAGACGGAGAAGGTGGTGCGGCCCGCGAACACGGTCATACAGGCGGCCCGCGTCGAGGGTGAAATTCCCGCCTCGCCCAACGACCCCGCCTGGGACAAGGCGCCGCCCTCGACCTTCTTCATGGTTCCGCAGATCGTCGGTGAGGAGCGCTTTTTCATGGCCGCCAACGACACGATCAGCGTGCGCGCCCTCTTTAACGGCGAGAAGGTCGCCATTCATTTGGAATGGGACGACCGGACCAAGAGCATCCCCGGTGACGACAAAGCTAAAAGCATCGCCGACGAGGAACTCGCCGAAGACGCCATCGCGGTGCAGTTCCCGGCGGTAATCCCAACCGGCATGGAAAAGCCCTACTTCCTCATGGGCGACGCGGCCAAGCCGGTCAATCTCTGGCGCTGGTCCAGCGGCACGACGGAGGAACCGGAAAGCATCGCCATCCTCGACGCCAAGGGGATCGACGGGCAAGTAACGCGCGATGAGCAAGGCGGTCTCGCGGCCAAGGGCAGCTACAAGGACGGGACCTGGCGGGTGGTCATGACCCGGCCGCTGGTAACGGAGGCGGAGGACCAAGACTTGCAGTTCGAGGAAGGGCGCTTCATCCCCATCGCCTTTTTCGCCTGGGACGGTTCCAATAGCGAGGCTGGAACGCGACACGCCATGACCACCTGGTACTGGTTGCTATTGAAACCCTCAGCTAGTGCCCGGCCCATCATGGCCGCCATCGCCGTTACGCTTTTACTCGGCGCGATCCTGATTTGGTGGGGCCGTGGCGCGAGGGCTCAACGCCGTGAGGGATAAGGCACAGGAATCGTTACCTGACAACAATCGGGGCGCCATCCTACGCCTGTTCGGTGTTATTCTGATTATACTGGGATGGTTGAATACCATGCTGTCCTGGCGCGGCGGTTTCGAGGTGGCTTCGTTCCACGCCATGCTTTTGGCGACCGGGATTGTGCTTTGTCTGATCGGAGCCATCCGGCGCAACCGCGCTTGAGGGAGATCAAGGCGCTGGCACCATTTCTAGGGCCCCATAGGCGTGTAAATAGAATGAAAGCATTGAAATGACCGCATCCTTAGCCCCTCAAGCCACCGAGGCGCCGAACGATAATCGGGCACCGGACACCGCCCCCGTGCCCTTGGCGCGTATCCTGGTCGCCCTGGACGCCTCCGAGCACGCCAACAAGGCCCTCGAAGAGGCGATCCGCCTGGCCAAGTCTGCCGATGGCGCGATCACGGGCATCCATGCCTATGCGGCGCTGCTTCACGACCGCCGTTTCAAGATGATGGAAGGGGGGCTGCCGGATAGGTATCTGGATGAGAAGGAAATGGGGCACCAGCGCGAGGTCCACGACGACCTGATTACCCGCGGCCTCAACATCATCTCCGACAGCTATCACGATGCCGGCAAGGCGGCCTGCGACCAGGGCGGCGTGACTTTCAAGAGGCTCAGCCCCGAGGGTAAGAACTACGCCAAGGTGGTGGAAGCGGCGCGCAGCGGCGATTACGACGTCTTGGCCATAGGCGCCTTGGGCCTGGGCGCCGTGCCGGGAAGCCTTATCGGCACCGTCGCGGAACGGGTCGTCCGCCGCTCGCCCATCGACACCTTCGTCGTCCGCGATCCCGGCAAAGCGATCGGCGACGGCCCCATCGTTGTCGGCATCGACGGCTCGCAGCTGTCCTACGGCGCCCTCATGACCGCCCTCGATCTGGCCGCCCGGACCGGGGCGGAGGTTCATGCCATCGCCGCCTACGATCCCTATTACCACTACGTCGCCTTCAACAAGATCGCCGGCGTGCTCAGCGAGGAAGCCGGCAAGGTCTTCCGCTTCAAGGAGCAGGAAGCGCTGCACGAGGAGCTCATCGACGACGGCATCGCCAAAATCTATCAATCGCACCTGGAGGTGGCCGAGACCCTGGCCGAGGGCCTGGGCGTCAAGATTTCAACCAAGCTCTTGGACGGCAAGCCCTACAAGGCGATCCTGAGCTACCTGGAGGAAGTTGGCGCCAGTCTGTTGGCGGTGGGCAAGACCGGCGTCCACGCCGACGACGAATTGGATATCGGCGGTAATGCGGAAAACCTGCTGCGGCTGGCGCCCTGCCATATGTGGTTGACCCAAACCGTCTATACGCCGCCCCTCGATATCGTTGCCGAGGAAACCGTGGCGTGGAGCGTAGAGGCGGAGAAGAAGATTTCCAGAGCCCCCGAATTCGTCCGCGACATGGCCCGGCGCATGGTCCTGCGCCACACCCAGAAACTAGGCCATACCTTCGTCACCTCCGATATCGTCGACCAAGTCATGGGCAAGGCCATGCCGGGGTTCGCGGCCAACAAGGCCGGTAAGGAAGACCAACTGGTCTGGAGCAAGGCGGCGGAGAAGCTGCTCGCCACCGTCGCCGACGCCGCCGTTGCCGACAATATCCGGCTGCGCGCCATCAAGCGCGCTCGGCGCGGCCATAGCGGCCAAGTCATGCCCAAACACGTGACGCCGTTTCTCGACTTGGCCGATAGCGACCGGCCGACGTGGTCTGCGGCGGCCTTGGCGCGTGTCTCCAAGGTGCCGGCCATGGTCCGCGAGACGGTGAAAGCAGGGGTCGAGGACCTGGCGCTGGAGCGCGATATCAAGGAAATCACGCTTGAATTGGCCGAGGAAAGCGTGGCCGAGGCGCGCAAGGCCATGTGCCCGGTACCGGCCAGCGAGGACAAGGAGGAGGCCGCCGCCGCATCCACCCCGGCGGACGATATGGAAGCCACGCCTCTTGCCTGGTCGCCGGAGGCCGAGGCGCGCCTAACCCGCGTGCCCGAAGGCTTCATGCGCGAGATGACCAAGAATCGCGTCGAAACCTTCGCCCGTAAAGCCGGCGTCGAGACCGTTACCCTGGAACTGGTGGAGGAGAAATACGCGGCCTGGGGCGAAGGATCGGCGAAGCGGAAATCGGAAATGCAGTGGGATGCCGGGGCTTCGGCGCGTATCGCGCGTATCCCCGATTTCATCCGCCCCATGGTGGTCATGGAGATCGAGCGCTGCGCCCGTGACATGGGTCTCGACACGGTTACCGGCGCGGCCATCGACAAGGCGGGCGAGTCCTGGGAAGGGTTAGGCGCTTTCCATACGGAAAATGCGCCGGGCCAGTACAAGAATTGACCGGCGAGAGGCCCTGAAGGCTTTGGCCATGGAGAACACCGCTTCGCCGCCTTTCCTAGTCGCCCTGAACCTGACCCGCCGGTGCAACCTGAAGTGCGCGCACTGCTACCTCGACGCCGGTTCCCGGGAAAGCGACGATACGGGTGAACTGACGACGGCGGAAGTTAAGGCCCTGATCGGCGATATCGCCGCGCTTAGCGATGAGACCATGGTCGTCTTCACCGGCGGCGAGCCGTTGTTGCGATCCGACCTCATGGAACTTGTCGCCCATGCCTCGGGCTTGGGGCTGATGGCGGTGATCGGCACCAACGGCATGGGCCTCAACGACCGGCGAGTCTTGGCCTTGAAGGAGGCCGGCGCGCAAGGTGTGGGGATCAGCGTGGATTCCCTCGATGCCGCCGCCCACGATGCCTTTCGCGGGCTGCCCGGTTCCTGGGAGTTGGCCATGGCGGGCATCGACGCCTGCCGCAGAAACGACCTGCGCTTTCAGATCCATTTCTCCGTTACCGACGACAATGCCCACGAATTCGACGACATGGTCGCTTTCGCGCGCGAGGCCGGGGCCTTCGTTCTCAACGTCTTCTTCCTGGTGTGCACGGGGCGCGGCGAGAAGATGACGAACATCTCGGCGCAATCCTACGACCGGGTCATGCGCCGGCTGACGGAAGCGGCGCGGCGCGAAACGGACATCATGATCCGGGCCAAGTGCGCCCCGCATTTCAAGCGTATGGCTTGGGAGCTGGACCCGGACTGGCCCATCACCGCCGCCCATGGCTACGAAGCCGGCGGCTGCCTGGCCGGCACGCGGTACTGCCGGGTCACGCCCACGGGTGGCGTCACCGCCTGTCCCTACATGGAGCAGGAGGTCGGATCCATCCGCGAGCAGGGCTTCGCCGAGATTTGGCGCGATGCGCCGCAGTTTCAGGCCCTCCGCCAACCGGTCCTGGAGGGGCGATGCGGGTCTTGCGAGTACACGAAGATTTGCGGCGGGTGCCGGGCCCGGCCCTTCGCCCGCGACGGACAACTCATGGGCGAGGATTTCCTCTGCGCTTATGAACCGCGGGGCGGTCCGGTGATCGAGCCCCTCGGCGACGAGGCGGGCGAGCTTGCCTGGGCGCCGGAAGCCGAGGAGTGGCTGGCGCGCATTCCCTCCTTCGTCCGCCGTTTCGTCCGCCAGCGGGCCGAGGGCCATGTGCGGGCCAATAACGGCACCGAGGTCACGGCCGAGGTGATGGCGGAAATGGCGGCCACGGCGCGCGCGCGTTTCGGCGGCCGCCCGCCCGGTTTCGGAGCGCCGAAACAATGACCACGGATGTCGCCGTCATCGGCGGAGGCGTTTCCGGCCTGGCCACCGCTTACGATCTCCACTGCCGCGGGCACAAGGTCACCGTTCTCGAGCGTCAAGCGCACGCCGGGGGCAGTGCCTTTAGCGAACGTCTCGACGGGTTCCTCATGGAACACGGGCCCAGCACCATGAACGCGCACGTTCCGGTGGCCGGGCAAATCTCCAGCGAACTCGACCTCGATTCCTTGCGATGCGAGCTCGGCGCGGGAGTTCGCAATCGCTATCTCGTGTCGCGGGGAAAACTCGCCGCGATCCCCATGGGGCCGCTCGGGCTGCTGACCGCCGGCTATCTATCGCCGGTGGCCAAGCTGCGCATCCTCGCGGACCTACTTCTGCCGCAGAGGAGCGATGGCGAGGATGAGACGGTGATGGACTTTTGTTCGCGCCGTTTCGGTAAGGAATTCGCAGAGCGCGTCATCGATCCCATGATCGCCGGTATATACGGCGGCCGCGCCTCGGAGCTATCGGTCGCGGCGATCTTTCCCAAGCTGGTCGCCTTGGAGGAAAAATACGGGTCCGTTTCCCTGGGTGCCATGCACAGGCGGCGCGAAGGCGGAAAAATGCCGGGAAGCCGGCTGTTTTCCTGGCGCGATGGAATCGCCACCCTCCCCAGGACGCTGGCCTATCGTTTGGGGGACAAGATACGAAGGGGGGTCGCGGTTCGGCGAATTTCACCCTGTCACAACGGATTCAATATCGACCTGGGCAATCGGGGGCGCCTGCATGCGAAATCCGTCGTTGTCGCCACGCAAGCCCACGTGGCGGCGCGGCTGATAGGAGAAATCGATCCGCGAGCCGCGGCGGCGGCGGGCCGTATTCATGCGCCGCCCTTGGCGGTCGTGTTTCTCGGGTTCCCCCGCCGGAATGTCGCCCATCCCCTGGATGGCCTTGGGTTCCTCACATCCGAGGCGGAACATCGCAACGTTCTTGGCGCCCAATTTAGCTCGACCATGTTTCCAGGCCGCGCACCGGATGGACAGGTGGCTGTTTCCGCCTACATCGGCGGTGCCCGGGCACCCCATCTGGCCCGCCTTGCGGCGCCGGAATTGATCCGCTTGGTTCGTTCCGAATTTAAAGATCTCCTTGGCGCCGAAGGCGAACCGACCATTGCCCGGGTGCGCCATTGGCCGGTCGGGCTTCCCCAGTATGAGCCCGGCCATCGAGAGATCATTGGGGATCTGGGAACCGCCGGCGACCGGGTGGAGGGGTTGTTCCTGACGGGTAATTACTTTGCCGGCCCCTCGGTGGCGGTTTGCCTGAATACCGCCCGGAAAACCGCCTTGGCGGCGCATGGCTACCTCGAGAGAGCGAGAGGGCTTCAAACACGGCAAGCCGCTTCCCGATGAAGGCCCGGCGATAAGCCGGTTTCCGGCCCCCTGATTTTTACCCGGTCATAACCGTCCGTGGGATATTTAGAGGCGCCTTTATGGCGCCGCGCACCGACCTAATCGCGGTTCGCGGCCCCGCGCGATCGCCGCGCGCAACTTGCCTTTCATTTGGAGGGGGGTAAAGTAGCCCTATGAGCGGATTTTTCGAGACGCTTATCCGGCCTGACCAGGATGACGATTCCGAGTGCGGCGAGATCGCCCGGGCCGCCAATCTTTTGCAAATTGGGGAGTTTCAACTGCTGCAACTCGCCTATTTCTCTTGGCATGGGCAGGAAATGGGCGAGCAGGAAAGCAACGCCACATTCCAGACCTATATGATCGGCGGCCTCGTGCCGGCCTGGGCGCGCCACTATGCGCGTCAAATCATCGCCAGGGCCGAACTGGGCGACCTTGAAGACGTCGATCCCAAGTATCACCGCTACGATAGCGAATATTTTCACGCGGTGCCCCTGGGCGCCCGCCGCCTGGCCGTGGCGGTCGCGTGTCTGGTCCTGGTCGTGGGCGGCGGCATCCTGGTCGGCCACTTGGCGCCGCCAGGCTCGACATCGATCCTGCCGCCTTATTTCGACGAAAAGGAACTCACGCCGGCGCAAGCCGAGGAGCTTGAGTTGCACGGGGACTTGAGAGGATCATGACCGCTATTTCCGCGTCGCCAGGCGCGCCTCGGGTGAATTGAGACGATGTTCGAGTTTGCTGGAGCCTGGGAAACCCCGATCAATTTCGTGTTCTTGGCGGCCACGGGCTTTATAGCCTGGCACGGCATTACCTACCGGGACGGCGAGGGCCGGACGGATTTCGTCCGCCTTCTATTCGGCTGCATCGCCGCCCTGTTCTTCTTCAAGGTGCTGTTTCAGGACGTGCTCGGAGTCGTGAGCTTCGGCTGATTTCAGTTCAGGGCTTATACATGCGCTGCTTGGCATCGAGTTCGGGGATGCGCAGCAGCCGCTCGCTCTCCGGTAACTGTAGCTGCTCATAGATGTACTGCGCGCGGTCGCGCACGGTCGAGACGTTATCCCCGCCATAGAGTATTTTGTGGACGACACCGGGGCCGGCAACGGTTTCGCGGTCCGTATCCAGCGCCGAGATATAATCTTCCAGGGCGCGTTCGTAGCGGCCCTGCCTGTCGTGAACATTGCCGCGATTGGAATAGGCGGCGGCCAGCACCCCGCGCCCGGTCATGTCGTCGGGGTCCAGAGTTTTGGTCATGAAGTCGATCAGGTAATCGAGCTCCACGACCGCCTCTTCATAGCGCCCGGTCTGGATAAAGACCACGGCGCGGCCCATCAAGGCGCCGCGGTGGTCCGGCATCTCCGCCAGCGCTTTATCGAAGGCCTCCAGCGCTTCGTCGTACTTGGCGTCGCCAAGCCTGATGTCGCCCTCGCGGACGTAATAGTCCCCCGGCGCGTCGCTCGTGTAGTGCTCGTAACCCAGGTAGAACACGCCCGTGATCAGGAGGGCGACCAGCATCATCTTGATGAAACGCTGTAGGACAGCCGGATTCATATGCGCTTTCCAAATCAACCGGAGAACAGGATACCGGTGTAAAAATAGGCGAAAATAAAGCTAAGCAAGGTTGCGGTCACCATGGCCCGCCGCTTGAGCCGCTCGCGCCTTGTCTCGTCACGGTCTCCATCGCGCTCGGCACGCCGGACACTCATAACCCAGATAAGCTGGCGGATCGGGAAGAACAGGGCCAGGGCAATCGCCACGGTCCAGAGCAAGGCGTAGTCTTTGGAAAAAATCTCTGACATCCGGGCTTACGATAGCAGAAAGTGGGACTGTGCGGGGGGCGTTCGGCTTTAGGGGCGCCCCAAAGAAAACGGGGGGAAGGATATCCTTCCCCCCGGAAGCATTTCAAGTCCCGCCGGTCATCCGATGAACGACCGGCGGGAGTAGCGTTTGACGGCCCTAGCGTTGGGCGACGGCGTCGCCGATATCTTCCGTGAGGGCCTCGACCTCCTTCTGCGGGACGGTCGACATTTCCATCTTGTAGGCCAGGAACCACATCATCCCGACCCCAAGTATCCAGAACAAGACCTGCCATGCCCAGATCGACGGCATGCCGAAGACCCAGGTCGTCGCGTCGTTCGGGGTACCGAAGATCGTGTTGCCGATCACGGCCCCGGGGCCGACGCCGAAGAACAGCCATGCCAGGGTGATGCCCCAAGCGATGGGGATAAGCCCACGCTTGCTTTCCGGCAAGCTGGCGTGTTCGCGCAGGAAGTTGTGGTAGGTCTCCCTGTGCTGGCGGTCCGAATCGCTCTGCGTCATGGCGGAAACGATCAGGCAGGTCCCCATGTTGAAGAGGATACCCCAACCGGCCGAGTGGATGGTCCAAGGCCAGCGGCCCCATGGTAGATCGATGCCCACCGTGCCGGCGATACTGGCGCCGAACTTCTCGGTGAAGATGACCGCGATCAGACCAGCCGCGAGGCCAAGAGTGGCACCTTGACGGGTGATCCAGGGGAACCAGCACACGGCCATCAGGGACGGCCACATCTGGAAGCCGAAGGCGACCGCCAATCCACCCAAAAGCACCAAGGCGTCACGCGAGAAGGTTGCCACCAACAAAGCCGAAAGGACGATGAAGGCAACGCCCAAGCGCCCGAACAGCTTTTGCGTATCGTGCGAAGCGGTCGGGTTCAGGTAACGCTTGTATAGATCGCGGGTCAGCATGCCGCCGGCCGTGGACATATAAGCGGCCCCCGTCGACTGCATGGCCGCCAGGGCGCACACCGCCAACAGACCCACCAGCCACGGTGTCGTTTCCGCGATCTGGTTGAAGTAGTAGGGCACCAGGGAATCCGGCTTCTTGGCGATGGAATCCGGCAAGGCATTGACGATAGCCAAGCCGGCATCGGTCACCGCCGGGTTGGCGCCCAAGAGATGCGCGCCCATGCCCTGGAAAGCGGTGAAGAAGAACAGGATGAAGCCGATGGCGCACGACGAGGCCCAGACCTGCTGAGGCGCGAAGGGTTTCGGATCCTTGTTGCCGAAGGCCCACATGGAGAACGCGGGCGCCGAATGGATGCCCATGAGCGCGAACATGTAGGTCAGGACCATGATGCCGGTCCACAGGCCGCCGACCGGGGTTTCCTTGCCCAGGCCCGCCGTGAATTGGATCACGCCCGGAATCGCGAAGTAGGCGTTATGGCCGTCCGGTGTCACGCCCCACTTGCCGACATCGCTCGCCGCCATGCCTGCGAAGCCTTCGTTGAGCGAGGTCCATCCACCGGCCATGTCGAGTGCGATAAAGCCGGTGATGATGATACCCAACCCGAGGAGGATGCACTGGAGCGTGTCCACGTAGGCCACCGCCCTGAGACCGCCCGAGGCGACATAAATCAGCACCACCGCCGACAGAACCCACATACCCAGGTTGACGGAAATCAGGCCGTCGGTCAGCACGTTGAACAGGAAGCCCGAGGCGCCGAGCTGAACACCCAGATACGGGATCGAGAACAGCAGCGCGACCATGACCGTCAGGATGCGGATCGCATCGCCCTGGAAATAGTCGGACAGCATCTCGCCCGGGGTGACATAGCCAAAGCGCTTACCCAGCATCCACTGTCGTTTCAGGAACATAACGCCCGTGAAGGGAATGGTTATAGCGTAAAACGACGCATAGGCATATTGGAAGCCGTCGCGATACACGAGGCCGGGATGGCCCATAAAGGTCCAGCCGGAAAACGACGTGGCGGTAGCCGCCAAGACGAAGACCCACATGGACAGGCGGCGGCCGGCGAGGAAATAGTCGCTGGCCGTTTTAGCTGTTTGCGCAGACTTGATGCCCCAGAAAATACAGTACGCCCAATAGAGCGCCACGAATACAAACAGCCATACGACTTTCGGTGCCAAGGCCAAATCCTCCAAGTTAGTTTCGGTTTCGCGAAATTCTTGCTACTCGCCCTGGCCGATATTGGAATTACCCCTTCGGCAGGGATCGTTTTTGTACGGCTTACCGAAAAACCGGAACCCGCAACCTTTACTATTATTCACCGAATCCCAATCGGTCAATAATCGATTAACCAATCAAGGAGTTGTGTGTAAACATTTTCATTTTTTGCCGAGACGGTGTAAATATGTAAACTTCGTGTCCGACGCCTCCTTGAAGGCTTTTCGCGGATCCAAGGTAACCGCAATGAAACACCGCCCCTTGATCGGCAGCAAGATCCGGCGTTTGCGAAAGCGCGCCGCGCTCTCGCAGGTCGAGATGGCGGCGCGCTTGGGGATTTCGCCGAGCTATCTGAACCTCATCGAGCATAACCAGCGGGCCCTGACGCGACCGATATCGCTGAAAATGGGCGAGGTCCTGCAAATCGACCCGCAAGCCCTGTCGGGCGGCGAGGAAGGTCGCCTTCTGTCCGATTTGGCCGAGGTTTTCGGCGATCCTCTTTTCAAGGGGGCGCCGGTGGCGCGGGACGACCTGACGCGCCTGGTCGGCGCCGCGCCCAGCGCTGCGGGTTCGATAAAGGCGCTGTACCGTGCCTACCGGGAAGCGCGCCAGGATGCCGAGAACCTGGGCGAGCACCTCGCCGATAACCCGTTCCTGGAAACGACCAGCCACCGCTTGCTCACCCTCTTGACCTCGGTCCGGTCGTTTTCGGAGATTCTGAGGGACAACGCCGACCTGGCCGCCGACCGCCGCCAGCAGTACATTGGCACCGTGGTTTCGGAGAGCGAGAAGCTGACCGACTTGGTCAATGAGCTTTTCGGGTTTATTTCGGGCGAGGGGCTAAGCAAGCAGAGAGACTTGGACACACCTTCGTCGCTGGCCGCAGATTACATTGAAGCGAGCGGAAACTACTTCGCGGAACTGGAAGATGCGGCCCAGGAGTTTCGCCAATCGCCAGGCATGCGCGGCGCGAGCCTGGAGCCGCTTCTGACCGCGCGCCTGAGCGAGAACCATGGGATTTCGGTAGAAATCTTACCTTGGAGCGCGGACGAGGCGGGGGATACAGCCCACTTGATCCAATTCGACGAGGAATCCTCGTGCTTGCGTCTTAGCGAGATATTGCCGTCCTCCAGCCGGTCTTTCGAGATCGCGCGCCAGCTCGCGCTTGCCGCCGCTGGACCGCTCCTCGATCGCATGGCGGCGCGGGCCGGGCTTGGATCGCCCGCCGCGACGGCTTTGCTGCGCCGCTCCCATAGTAAATACCTGGCCGCCGCCATTCTTATGCCGTATCGCGAGTTCCTGGAGGCCGCGCGCGATCTGCGCCATGATTTGGAGGTCTTGCAACGGCGCTTCGATGTCAGCTTCGAGCAGGCCTGCCAACGCCTCGCCACGCTCCAGCGGCCGGGTGCCGAAGGCGTTCCTTTTCATTTTCTGCGTGTCGACCTCGCCGGCAATATAACCCGCCGGCGTGCGGTTTCCGGCTTGCGCATTCCCCGCTTCGGCGGCGCGTGTCCACGGTGGAATGTGCATCGCGCCTTTATGAATCCGGGTCAAATCGACACCCAGTTGGCCCGCTTTTCCGGTGGGGCTGCCTATATATTCATCGCCCGCGCCCATTCCGGGCCGGGCCTGGGCCACGGCACCCGGGACCGGCACGCCTCGGTTTCCATCGGTTGCGACATTTCCTTCGCGGATGCCTTGGTTTACGCGGATGGCCTTGGGCTCCATGACGAGGGCTCGTTCACACCGGTCGGGCTTCACTGCCGCCAATGCGCCTGGCATGACTGCGGTGACCGGGTCTCCCCATCTTTCCTGCGTTAACGTAGAGCATGAACCGTTCATGCTCTGGCCGCATGGACCATGGCCAGTGCGAGAAATGAGCGGTAAACTGGCGGCTGGGTGAATGCGGCCGCGGTGCGAAAGACGGCTGGGCCCCAGGGAGGTTATGCGCATGTCACGCACGGTCCTGGTTGTCGAGGACGAAGCGAACATCGTCGATTCCTTGAGCTTCCTGATGAAACAGGCGGGATTTGAGGTGCTGGTCGCGCGCGACGGCGATACCGCGATCCGGATGATGCAGAGCCGGCCGGCCGACCTGATCCTGCTGGATATCATGCTGCCGCGCCGCGACGGCTATGAAGTGTGCCGCGAAATCCGGTCCAACCCGAGTTGGGATTCGGTGCGGATTGTCATGCTTACGGCGCGGGGCCACGATTTCGACCGGCGCAAGGGCATGCAGCTAGGGGCCGACGCCTACATAACCAAGCCGTTCTCGACCCGCGATATCGTCTCATGCGTCCAAGACCTTCTGGGCCCGGAAACGAGCTGACATCATGGATATTTCACAGCTCGCCAGCCCGCGCCCACTCCCTCGACCCCGGATTCCGGGTGGGTGGACGGTGCCATGAGTGGACCCAAGCGGGCCGCGGAGCGCGCAGTAGCGACCTTTCTGTTCGCCTGCGTCGCGTTCAGCCCGCCGTTCCTGTCGATTTTCGGCGCCGATGCCTTCGTCTTCGGCCTGCCGCTTCTGTATTTCTATCTGTTCGCGGCCTGGGGACTGGTTATCGCCCTGGTCGCCTGGACCGCCGATCTCGGTTCCGGGCCGCCACCGCAAAGAATCTCCGATCGGCCCGCCGGCATCTCCGATCGGCCCGGCGGCCGGGCGCGGGCGGGCTAGGCATGCTCGCCAGCTGGTCCATCCTCGTGGTCGCGCTGGCTTATCTTTGCCTGTTATTCGCGATTGCTTACTACGGCGATAAACGCGCCGACGCCGGGCGCAGCATTATCGGCAATCCCTATATTTACGCCCTGTCCATGGCGGTCTATTGCACGTCGTGGACGTTCTACGGCAGCGTCGGGCGCGCGGCGTCCGGCGGCATGGATTTCCTGCCGATTTATCTGGGCCCGACCCTGACCTTCGTGCTCTGGGGTTTCCTGCTGCGAAAAATAATCCGCATTTGCAAGGCGCACCGCATAACCTCGATCGCGGATTTCATCTCCTCGCGTTACGGCAAGAGCGCCCTTCTGGGCGGCATGGTCACACTGATCGCCGTACTCGGGATCACGCCTTACATCGCGCTGCAATTGAAGGCGGTATCGACTAGCTTCAATGTCCTGGTGCAGTACCCGGATGTCGTCATGCCACCGATTTCGAGCCGTGTTCCGGTCTTGAAGGACACGGCGTTTTTAGTCGCCCTTCTGATGGCGGTTTTCGCCATTCTTTTCGGTACCCGGCACATCGACGCCAGCGAGCATCACGAGGGCATGGTCGCGGCGATTGCCTTCGAGTCCATCGTCAAGCTGGTCGCGTTCCTGGCGGTCGGCGCCTATGTCACTTTCGGTCTGTACGACGGATTCGGGGATTTGTTCGCCACCGCGGCGCGCGCCCCCCGGATCAGCGCGCTGTTTACATCGAACGATGCCGGTTACGGCCATTGGCCGACTCTGATTCTATTGTCCATGGCCGCGATCATATGCCTGCCGCGTCAATTTCAGGTGGCGGTGGTCGAGAACGTAAACGAGGATCACCTCAAGAAGGCGGTCTGGTTGTTTCCGCTTTATCTGCTGATCACCAACATCTTCGTGCTGCCGATCGCGATCGGTGGGCTGCTTCATTTCCCCGATGGATCGGTCGACGCGGATACCTTTGTCCTGACCGTGCCCATGGCCGAACGCATGGAGGGTTTGGCGCTGTTCGCTTTCATCGGCGGCTTGTCGGCGGCGACCGGCATGGTCATCGTGGCCGCCATCGCGCTCAGCACCATGATTAGCAACGATCTGATCATGCCGGTCTTGCTCCGCCTCAACTGGCGCGGCCTGGCCGAACGGGGCGACCTCAGCGGCCTGCTGCTATCCATACGCCGCGGCAGCATCGTCATGGTCCTTTTGCTCGGTTATGCCTACTTCCGCTTTATCGGCGAATCCGTCGCCCTGGTCACCATCGGCCTGGTTTCCTTCGCGGCGGTCGCGCAGTTCGCGCCGGCGATGATTGGCGGCATGTACTGGAAGGGGGCGACGCGCGTCGGAGCGATCCTGGGGCTTAGCCTGGGCTTCGCGCTGTGGCTGTACACCTTGCTGCTGCCTTTGTTCGCGCGCTCCGGCTGGCTGCCCATCGACTTTGTCGAGGGCGGGCCATTTGGGATCGCGCTGCTGCGGCCCTATGCCCTGTTCGGCCTGGACGGGATGGACAATCTATCGCACGCGATGTTCTGGAGCCTGGCCGCCAACATTGGGGGATACGTCCTGGGCTCGATCCTCAGCCGGCCGGGCGCGATCGAGCGAATTCAGGGCGCGCTTTTCGTTGACGTGTCGAGCCATTCCGGTGCCTTTGGCGGAACCAGCTTCTGGCGCGGATCGGCGGCCGTGACGGATTTGAAGGCCCTGCTGGCCCGCTTTATCGGCGCCCGGGAAGCGGACCGGGTTCTGGGCGATTACGCCCGAAGACGTGGCTTGAACCCCGGCCATCCGCGCGAGGCGGACGCCGCGCTGGTGAGTTTCGTGGAGCGGCTGCTCGCCGGCTCGATCGGAGCGGCCTCGGCGCGGGTCATGGTCGCCTCGGTCGCCAAGGGTGAGGTTGTCGGGATCGAGGAGGTCATGGAAATCCTCGACGAAACCTCGCAAGTCATCGAATACAGCCACCGCTTGGAGCAGAAATCCCAGGAGCTTGAAAATACCACTCAAGAGCTGCGCGACGCGAACGAACGGCTGAAGGAGCTGGACGAGATGAAAGACGATTTCATCTCCACCGTCAGCCACGAATTGCGCACGCCCCTAACCTCGATCCGGTCCTTCAGCGAGATCCTGAGCGACAATCCGGACCTCGACGCCGCCGAGCGCGACCGCTTCCTCGCCATCATCGTCAAGGAGACCGAGCGCCTGACACGGCTCATCAACGAGATCCTCGAACTGGCGAAAATGGAGGCCGGGCGCATGGACTGGCATATGATCGACACCGACCCGCGCGATGTGATCGACGAGGCTTTGGCGGCCACCAGCAGCCTGCTCGCCGGCCGGGAGATCTCACTGACGCTCGATGCGGACCAATGGCTGCCGCACGTTCATGCCGACCGCGACCGGCTTATGCAGGTCATCGTGAATTTGATCGCGAATGCGGTCAAATTCTGCGATGACTCGCGCGGTGAAGTCAGCGTTTTGGCGGGGCAGCTGGGCGGGCGTTTTTATCTCGGCGTTCTCGACAACGGCCCCGGCGTGCCGCCGGACGATCGTCAAATCATATTCGAAAAGTTCCAGGAATCGAGCGAGCCGCTCGCCGACCGCCCTCGCGGCACCGGTTTGGGCCTCGCGATTTCGCGCCAGATTGTCGAGCACTTCGGGGGCCGTATTTGGGTCGAGGATGCGCCTGGCCGCGGCGCGGCTTTCTGTTTTACCTTACCCATCAGCCGTGTGGCGCCGGTGTCCGCGCCGGGCATGAAAAGCCATGAGGCGCTGTGAGCCGCGGACCGTTTTTCGCCGGGGGTGATGTGCAATCCCAATTGAAGATATTCTCTCGGCTCGTGAGAGATTGCATGCGCCCGGCGCAGGTTATCGTTCCGGCCTCGGCCAGCGTCGCGGATATGCTGGGTCTGATGTCCGGCGCCCGCACGACCTCGGCCTTGATCACGGACTCCGACGGACGCCTCCTGGGGCTCATCACCGAGCAGGACGTGGCACGCCGCATCGCTTTGCGCTGTAGCGGCGACGATGTGGTTTCCTCGGTCATGACCACGCCTGTCGAAGCGGTCCGCGCCGACGACTTTCTGTATCGCGCGATCGTCCGCATGCGCCGCTTCGGCTGGCGTCACATGCCTGTCGTCGACGACGACGAGCGGCCGGCCGGAGAAATTCTTTTGAGCGACGCCCTGGCCGTCGCGGCGGAGCAAGTCATTCATCAGATCGACCTCATCACCCGCGGTGGCAGCGTCGACGGTTTGAGAGAAATCAAGGCGGCGCAAGCCGAAATCGCGGCGCAGCTGTTAAGGGACCACGTGCCGGCTCCGGAAATACAGGCTCTGATCTCGGACCTGAACCGGGGCATTCACCGGCGCATACTCGAAGCCCACTTGGCGGCCCTCAAGGATGCGGGCTGGGGCGATCCGCCCGTGCCCTTCGCCTTGCTCATCATGGGGTCTGGCGGCCGCGGCGAGAACTTCCTTTTTCCCGACCAGGATAACGGCTTCATCCTCGACAACTACCCCGACGAAGAACACACCCGGATCGACGTCTTCTTCATTGAATTGGCGGAGCGCATGACGCGCGATCTCGACACGGTGGGTTTCCCTTACTGCCGGGGATACGTCATGGCGACCAACCCGCTATGGCGCAAGACACGCGCTCAATGGCGGGAACAACTCAACATTTGGGGCCGCCGGCGCGGCGCCATCGCGGTACAGCTTTCCGATATCTTTTTCGATTTTCATTGCGGCTACGGCCGCACCGGATTCGCGCGCGAATTGCGCCGCGACGCCAGTGCGATGGTGCGCAACAACCCGGCGTACCTGCGGGCGATCGAGGGTGAGTTGTATGGGCAAGGCGTGGCGCTGGGGTGGTTCGGACGTTTCGTGACCGTGTCGGGCAAGGACGCCAAGAAGGAACATATCGGTAAGATCAACCTGAAACACGCCGGTACCCTGCCGCTGGTGGGGGCGGTTCGGCTCCTGGCATTGCGCGAGGGCGTTGCCGACACGGCCACGCTGAAGCGCATCGGCGCGCTACGCGAAATGGGGGTGCTGAGCGATAATGACGCCGACTATCTGCGCGGGGCCTTCAACCATATAACCTACTTGTTATTGCGCCAGCAGTTGTCCGATTTCAGTGCCGACGAAAAGGTCGGCAATCACGTCCACCCGGATAACCTGAGCGAGCGTGAAAAGGACATACTGGTCGATTCGCTCAAGGCCATAGACGATTTGAGAAAGCGTGTGCATGGGGAGTTCACGGGCGATGTGTTCTAAGGCCGCGGAAATACCCCGATGAGAAGCGCGCGCAAGGCGATTGCCATGACCCTGGCTTGCGCCCTCGCGGCCTTGTGCTTACTCGCGGCTATCGCGGTTTGGCTCGTGGCCGAGGCGCGCGCCCCCGGTGCCCAAGCGGGCGCGAGGGAAGTGGCCGCCGGTGCCGCGGCGATCGTGGCGGCGGTCGCGCTCTGGCACGTCTTCGATCTTGTGCGGCGACACTTTCGCGATCTTGAGCGCGCGCGCGGCGCTATCGTTACCTTGACCGGCAATCGAAGCGCGGTCCTGCCTCTGCGCGAGGAGGATGAGATCAGCCTCGAGATGCAACGGCTTTACGGCGCTCTGGCGGTCTTGAGCGCGCGCCATGCCGAGGAACGCGACGCGCCCGACCAAAAGCTTGGGGCCATTCTCGCATCCATCTCCGAGGCCCTGGTGGTTATGACCGAGCAGGGCCAAGTCAGCCTGGTCAACTATCCGGCCAAGGCCCTGCTGGGCAGCGAAAGGGTGCGGGTCGGAACCTCGGTCTTCGCGGCCTTGGAGCGCGGCCCCGTGATCGCCGCGCTTGAGCACGCGCGCCAAGAGGGCGGGACGTGCGAAGCCACGCTTAGAACCGTCGACGGCGCCGAGTTGCCGGCGCGCCTCGTAAGCCTGGACGAACACGGGGGCGCGGTCCTGTCTTTCGCCCCCGGCCTCTCCGAGCACCGGGCCGAATTGGACCATGATTTGGATTTGCACGACCGGCCGCCGCCGCTGGTTCCCTTGAGCGGCGATACCCGGATCGCGGATTTGCACGC
Source organism: Kiloniellaceae bacterium (assembly GCA_021776175.1). Taxonomy (GTDB): domain Bacteria; phylum Pseudomonadota; class Alphaproteobacteria; order Kiloniellales; family J153; genus JAJFGN01. Next base: position 82,926 of record JAJFGJ010000032.1, on the reverse strand, counting down.
GACCGTCCTGGACACCGAGACCACGGGGCTGTCTCCGGCTGTCGACCGGGTGGTTTCGATCGGCGCCGTGCGCCTGTGCGGCGGGCGTTTATACCGGGGCATGAGCTTCGACCGGCTGGTTCGCCCAGGCGTGCCGATCCCCGCGCGTTCGACCGCCGTGCACGGGATCTCCGACGCCATGGTTGCCGATGCCGATGGCTTCCCGGGGGTCTTCGCCGACTTCGCGCCGCTGGTCCGCGATACGGTATGGATCGGTCACAATATTGCCTTCGATGTCGCCATGTTGTGCCGGGAATGTGCCCTGGCGGGATTGCCCTGGGAGGAGCCGGAGACCCTGGATACCTTACTGCTGGCGGCCTCGCTCAAGCTCGAAGTGCCGGGCTTGTCCCTGGAGAATCTGGCGGCATATTTTTCGGTCAACATTCATGGCCGCCACACCGCCCTTGGCGATTCCCTGGTCACGGCGGAAGTTTATGCCGCCATGTTGCCGCTTCTGGCCGAGGCGGGGGTCGCGACCTTGGACGAGGCCTTGCGTTTCTCGCGCCGGGCCAAGACGGTGATCGCCCGGCAAAAGGCCGCCGGCTGGTAGGCTTTCGCCCTGGAGTGCGGCGCGGGGCTTTGCTTCCCCCGGCCAATGGGATAGAAACGCCGCCCGGACCCGGTTCCCCCGTTGTGTCCCGGCATTCATAGGAAATTCCAAGGAGCGCTGATGGCCGCGTATCAGTACATCTATCACATGAGCCGGGTATCCAAGACTTTCCCCGGCGGCAAGCAGGTCCTCAAGGACATCAACCTCAGTTTCCTGCCGGGCGCCAAGATTGGCGTTCTGGGGCTGAACGGCTCGGGTAAATCGACCTTGATGCGGGTCATGGCCGGTTTGGACGACAACATCAATGGCGAGGCCAAGGCGGCCGAGGGCGTGCGCGTCGGCTTTTTACCTCAGGAACCGGAGCTCGACCCCGGCAAGGATGTCGCCGGCAATGTCTACGAGGGGGTTGCCGAAACCAAGGCCCTTTTGGATCGTTTCGAGGCGGTCAATGCGAAATTCGCCGAAGAAGACGCCGATTTCGATGCTCTGATCGCGGAGCAGGGGGAACTGCAAGAGCAGATAGACAACGCCGGCGCCTGGGATTTGGAGCGCACGGTCGAAATCGCCATGGACGCCTTGCGCTGCCCGCCCGGCGACGCCGATGTAACCAAGCTATCGGGGGGCGAGCGCCGCCGGGTCGCGCTGTGCCGCTTGCTGCTGCAGAAGCCGGACATGCTGCTGTTGGACGAACCGACCAACCATTTGGACGCCGAATCCGTGGCCTGGCTGGAACGCTACCTGCACGACTACACCGGCACCGTGGTCGCGGTGACCCATGACCGCTATTTCCTCGACAACGTCGCCGGCTGGATCCTGGAATTGGATCGCGGGCATGGTATTCCCTTCAAGGGCAACTACACTTCTTGGCTGGAGCAAAAACAGGCACGCCTAAAGCAGGAAGAGAAGGCCGAAACCTCGCGCCAGCGCGAATTGAAGCACGAGCTGGAATGGGTTCGGCAAAGCCCGAAGGCGCGCCAAGCCAAATCCAAGGCGCGGGTTCAAGCCTATGAGGCGCTTTTGGCGGAAGCCGGCCGCAAGGCGCCCGAACCCGGCCGGATCGTGGTGCCACCGGGCCCGCGCCTGGGCGATCTGGTCATCGAGGCCAAGGAGCTATCCAAGGGCTTCACCGACCGGCTCTTGATAGACAAGGCGGACTTTAAGATCCCCCCGAACGCCATCGTCGGCATCGTCGGCCCGAACGGCGCCGGCAAGACGACGCTGTTTCGCATGATCGCCGGTCAGGACCAAGCGGATCAAGGCGCGCTGCGCCTCGGCGATACGGTGAAGCTGGGCTATGTGGATCAATCCCGCGATACGCTTTCACCCAACAAGACCGTTTGGGAGGAAATCGCCGACGGCCGCGACACCGTGAGCCTGGGCAAGCATGAAACACCGTCGCGCGCCTATGTCGGCGCCTTCAACTTCAAGGGCGGGGATCAGCAAAAGAAAGTCGGTCAACTTTCAGGCGGCGAGCGCAACCGCGTTCACCTTGCCAAGGTGCTAAAGGGCGGCGCGAATGTCTTGCTCTTGGATGAACCGACCAACGATCTGGACGTGGATACCTTGCGCGCCCTGGAAGACGCGCTGCTCGAGTTCGCGGGCTGCGTGCTGATTATCAGCCATGACCGCTGGTTCCTGGACCGCGTCGCCACCCATATTCTAGCCTTCGAGGGGGACAGCCAGGTGGTCTGGTTCGAGGGTAACTATCAGGATTACGAGGCCGACCGGCATCGCCGTCTGGGTGCCGAAGCGGACCAACCGCACCGGATCAAATACAAGCCACTGACCCGCTAGGGTGGCAAGGCGCTCTAACCTAGTCGGCGGCGGCCGCGGCCTGCTCGCCAATGCGTTCGCGCAACAAGTCTATAAGCCGATCGACCTTGCCGCCCGATGACTTCAAAACCGAGCCGTACTCCGCGCGCAGGGTCAGGGCCATGCTGACCCCCTCCCCGACAATATCGAGGACCATGAAACGATCGTTTTTGTAGAGCAAACGCCAATCGATATTGACGCTGTTTTCCTTGCCGGGCGGCGTGATCGCGCTGCTTACGATGTATTGATTGCGGTTTTCCAGCTGGCGGACCGTACCGACCTGAAACCGGGTTTCGCCATAACCGGCGAACTGGGGCGCGAAGCGCTCGACCATGATGTCTTCGAAGGTCGAGTTGAAATCTTCCATGACCGGTTTTGGGGTCCGGCGCCCGTAGCGGCCGAGGACAAAGCGCCCGATCGCCGAAATATCGAAATTATCGCGGAATAGCCGGCGAAAGCGCGCCTTGCGCTCTTCCTCCGGGACCGAAGAATCGGTCAGTTCCTCGATTGATCGCGTGGTCAGCGACAACAGGAACGCCCCTGCCTCGTCTTCTGAATTGGCCTGGGATGGTGAAGAAAGGCCGCTTAACGCGATAGCTGCCAGGAGGCCAAAAACGCTCCATCGCAGGGCGCGGCGCCGGGTCGTCGAAACGCTATTGAGAACTGCCAAGTTGTCCATCTTTCGGCTCGGTATCGAAATCGAAGTCGCTCAAACCCGGCGCGACCGTCGGGCCCACATCCCGACCGTTTTCGATTTCGTTCCGCCGATTTTGCCGCCAAAGCGACCGGATACGGGCGTAGAAGTCAATCGAATCGCGTTCCAGGTCTTCCAGGGTCTCGATATTGCGCGATCTGGTGTCGATTCCGTTAACGGCGGGAATAGCCAGGAGCTCCGTCTGAACGTCGTAGGCCCAGCCGACGTAGGTCAAGGGGTCTAGAAATATATCGCCAACCCGGCCGATTCCGTCGCGAATCGAGGACGGTCCGAAAAGCGGCAGAACCAGATAGGCCCCCTCGCCAACGCCATGCGAGCCAAAGGTCTGGCCTAAATCTTCCTGATGATATTCGTAGCCTTCGTCCGTCGCCATATCGAACAGGCCCAGAAGGCCGCCGGAGGTGTTGATCGCGAAACGCGCCATAGTGACTTCGGCACGCTCGAACTCTCCTTGTAGAAGGTCGTTGATCAAGACAACCGGCGTCGCCAGATTGCGCAGGAAATTCCGGATCGAATCGCGGATCAGCGACGGCAGCAAGAAGCGGTAAGTGGCCGCCGCTGGCTTAAGAATAAAAACGTCAAGCGTCTGATTGAACGCGAAAATGAACCGGTTGGGTATTTCCAGCGGGTCGTTGTCGTCGTAATCCTCTTCGAGGTCGGGATACAAGGCATCCGTGTCGCTGCTTGCTTGGGCGTACTGAATGTGCGCGGCGACGGACAGTTCTTCGTGTAGCGCGCCACCGGTTCTCCACGTCCCGTCGTCCGGCTGCGCGGCGCACCCCCCAACTAGCGCCGCGGTGGATAGTAAAACCGCGAAGCGCGAGGCGATGCGCATATTCAATATTCGATCGAACACTTTTCCCGCGACTCCCTGCCGACTCGAGGTTCGAGCGGATAATAAGCTGTTCCCGTAAACGGGCAAGTGCCTACGCAATTCAACGTCCCGCTAGCCCTGCTCACGGTTTTACCGTTCTCCCACCTGACTAGCATGCAATATCTTGAGCAACCAATAACCTTCATGTCATCAAGTTGTTACCTAACTTCAACCTGTTGCAAAAATATCGCTATTGATCGCTAAGTTGGCGCTCCCCGGTATTGCCCAGGATTCGGCGATAGGCGGGCGTCATGATCGCGGGCAGCATGAACATCGGCAATTGGGCCAGGGCGAAAAATAGCACGATATCGAAATTTCCGCCCGGCGGCAGGACCGCCAGCAAAACCCCCATGTTGCAGTTCCCGCTCAACAATCCAACGGTCAACGCTCGGCGACGGCCCAGGCCCGAAAAGGCCAGGGCCCCCAGGGCTTGCAGGGCCGGGTTGGCGATGAAGGCCGCGCCCAGCCAAAGCGCCGCGTGGCCGGGGTTCGACAGGATTACCTCGCTCACGCCATCCATGATCGCGACCGCGAAGACCAGCATGAGCAGGACAAACAGGCCGTCGACCTGGCGCGCCCGCGCGCGCAGCCAATCCGCTCCGGCCAAGCGCTTGATCGCCAAGGCAAGGCCGGCCGCGCCGCCGATCACCAGGGCCAGCCGCAGCATGAATTCGCTCAGCGCGATTTCCAAGTTCAGGCCAAGCAGGGCCAGGGCCAGTACGGGAACGCTAAACGGCGCCGCCAGAGTGCTGACAATCCCCGCGACGGCGGCCAGGGCCCCATCGAGACCCAGGACGAAGGCCAGTCCGGTCGCACCCAGGATCGGAGGCGCCGCCGCCATGAGCACAATCGCCGTCGCCAGGGAGTCGGGCAGCGGCAGCAATCCGACCAGGAACCAGGCGGCTATGGGGCTGGCCAGCATGCACCACAGCACCAGGCCGCCGACCAAGGCCGGGCGCCGGGAAATCTCCGCCATGGCCGACCAGTCGACGCGCAGCAGGGTGGCGGTCAGGATCAGGCCGACGCTGGGTGCGAGCAGCGGGCGTGCCAGAGCGGCCAAATCGGGCAGCGCGAGGCCGACCAGCACCCCACCGCAGAGAGTCCACGCTGCCTGGCGGCCCAAAAATCCCAAGAATACACCCAGCAAGCTGCCCATTGGGTTCCCGCAATTTCGCGTGGCCGTCTCGCCACGATCGAGTCGTTCGCGTGCGGCCGGGCGGCGCGCGGCGCGAGGGCTCGATGTTCCCAAATAACTCCGGCGCAGACTAATTCATTTGGGATCGATATGCTCTAGCGCCTTTGCCCGGAGCCGCCAATGCATTATCTTTCCTGACAAATCTCCTGGGGAGAAGCATGCGGATATCTGCGGCACTAACGTCGCTTAGAGAAGACGTTCGCCCGAAATGACGGCCGGACGGAGACGAAGCCGGCGCGCTATGGCCGGCCTGCTCGCGGCAACGCTCTTGGCGCTGGCCGCGGGCGCGCGCGAGGCGGGCGCGGCCTGTACCGACCCGCCATCGGCGGAAGTGAATTGGCAGCGCTGCGCCTTCGATGGGCTCGACCTTCGCGGCGTGGATCTGAATGCCGCGCGCCTGCGCGACGGCAGCTTTTTTCGTGCCGATCTGTCGCGCAGCGACTTGAGTGGGATCAACGGCTTCCGCGCCAAGTTCGTGAACGCGGTCCTGCGCGAAGCCAAGCTTTATAAAGCCAAGCTGTCCGGGGCGGATTTCACCAAGGCGGACCTGACCGGCGCGTCCCTGACCGAGGCCGACTTGCGCCGCGCCCGATTCTTCGGCGCGGTCCTGCGCGATGCCGACCTGACCGGCGCGCGCTTGAAGGGCGCCGATTTCACCCGCGCGGATCTATCGGGCGCGACCTGGATCGACGGCAAGCGCATCTGCGCCGAGGGATCCCTAGGCCGTTGTAACTAGGGCGGGCTAGGAGCGATCCTCGCCGGCCAGTTTCGTCAGCACCTCGCCTTCCAGGCGGTACGGCAGCCAGTCTTCCATATGACCGAAGCCCAACTTCCGATAGAATTCCCGGGCCGGGTTCCAGTGCAGGACCCAGAGGTCGAGGCGGGCGCAGCCCCGTTCGGCCGCGATGCCGGCCAAACGGATCATCATGGCGCGGCCCAGGCCGGAGCTCCGCGCGGCGGGAGAGATGTAGATGTCCTCCAGGTACAGACCCGCGCGCCCCTCGAAAGTCGAGTAGTTGTGGAAAAACAAGGCGAAGCCGACCGCCTGCCCATCCAACTCGGCCAGGAGGCATTCGAAGCGCGGACTGGGACCGAAGCCATCGCGCAGGACGTCCTCTTCGCTGGCCCGCACCTGGTCCAGCAGGTTCTCGAACTCGGCCAACTCGCGGATCAGCGCCAAGATGGTGGCGGCATCTTCGCGCCGCGCGGTGCGTATGCTGGCGGCCGCCGTCATGGGGCGGAGATAGCAAATTCCTGCATGCGCGAAGCATAACCACGCACGAGGATAAGACGCAACGCATACAAATCCTTGTGGATAAGTGCGAATTTAATCGCCCTGTGCTATCACGGTCGCCATGACGCCCCCGGACCAACCCGCCGGCAAACCGGCCCTGTCGGTCAAGCGCCTGACCAAGAACGATCAGGTGGTATTGACGGGGCTCGCGGTCGCCATCGGCGTCCTGGCGAGCGGCGCCGCGATTGTCTTTCGCCACGCCATCGGCGTATTTCAGGGCCTGGGCTACGGCTTTGGGGGCGAGCGCCTGATCACCATCGTGAGCATCCTTCCGTGGTGGCAAATCCTGTTGGTTCCGGCCGTCGGCGGCCTCGCGGTCGGCGTCTTCGTTCATAACTTCATGCCCAACCGGCGGCCGCAAGGGGTCGCCGACGTGATCGAGGCGAACGCCCTGCGCGGTGGGCGCATGTCGGTGACGGACGGGCTAAAGGCCGCCTTGGTCAGCGCGGTTTCCCTGGGCAGCGGCGCTTCGGTCGGGCGCGAGGGGCCGGTCGTCCATCTTGGCGCATCGCTGGGGGCCTGGATTTCAAGACGGCTGCACCTGGGCCGCTCGGCATCGCGAACCCTGCTTGGTTGCGGGGTCGCGGCGGCGGTCGCGGCATCCTTCAACGCCCCCATCGCCGGCACCTTTTTCGCGCTGGAGGTGGTGATCGGGAACTATGCCCTGACCGCCCTGGCGCCGGTGGTCATCGCCGCAGTCACGGGGACCATCGTCAGCCGCCTCTATTACGGCGACTTTCCGGCCTTCGTCCTGCCTGAATTGCACACCCTCACGTCGTTCTGGGAGTTCCCGGCCTTCGCGCTTCTGGGTGTGGTTTCGGCGGCGGTCGCCATCATCTTCATCCACGCGACCATGTTCACCGACGATAGCGTGTCGCGCTTGCCCCTGCCGCGCTGGGCCCGTCCGGCGCTTGGCGGACTGGCGGTTGGCGCCATAGGCATTTTCTATCCCCATGTTCTGGGCGTCGGTTACGAGGCGACGGACGCCGCCTTGTCCGGGCGTTACGAATTGTGGCTCCTGCTTAGTCTCGTGGTCTTCAAGCTGGCCGCGACCGCCATATCGCTGGGAACCGGTTTTGGCGGCGGCGTGTTCTCGCCCTCCCTGATCATGGGCGCCATGCTGGGCGGCGCCTTTGGAATACTCGCGACCGGCGTGTTTCCGGAGCTATCCTCGGGGCACTCGGCCTATACCATTGTCGGCATGGGCGCCGTGGCGGGGGCCGTGCTTGGGGCGCCGATCTCGACCATCCTGATGATCTTCGAGCTTACCAGCGACTACGCCCTCACCATCGCGGTCATGATCTCGACCACCATCGCGGCGCTCATCACCCAGCAGTGGCTGGGGAGATCGTTTTTCACCGAGCAATTGCGCCGCCGGGGCCTGACGGTGACCGGCGGTCATGACGTCGGCCTGCTGCGCCTGGTACGCGTGCGCGACGTGATGAGCGTGGTCTTCGATGCCCTACCTCCGACGACGCCGATCCCCGAGGTGCGCGAGCGCCTTCAGCACGCCCCCTGGGGCGAATTGTTCCTGCTTGACGAGAGCGGCTGCCTGACCGGAGTGATTACCTTCGCCGATCTGCACGAAACCGCGTTCGATACCAGCAACGACGCGGCGCTGATGGCCGACAACCTGGCCCGTAAACGTCCCACCGTCCTGACCGCGGATGACGATCTGGAAAGCGCGTTCCATATCTTCACCGTAAGCGGGGAGGTCAACCTGCCGGTGGTCGAAAACCACGACACCATGCTGATGATGGGCGTCGCCCAGGAACACGAGGTCGTCCTAGCCTATCACCGCGCCCGCGACCGCGCCCGCGACGAGGACAGCGGCGGCGATTAGGCTTTTAACGGGGCGCCGATTGCTGAAAGCGGGTTTCTTGAATCGAATCGGGGGGCGCGGTTCGGTCTCTACTGATTAGGGGAGTTAATTCGCGTTGTAGTTTGCGCAGGAAGGCGCGCGCGAAGTCGTCGTAACTCCTGGCGATCTCGACGAAAGCACCCGGGCCGTGAATGACTTTTTCGAGGTAGTAACGGTCCAGGTCGTAGGCATCGTTGTTGGTATGGGTGACGATGGGCAGACCGTTGATCACGATCCCCAGGGCATTGGCCTGGCGTTGAGAAATAGATGGGGATATGCCCGTGTTGTTGCGGCCGTCGCCCGATACGTCGATCTTCAACTGGCGGCCCTCGAAGGCATTCCCAGCAATCTGGCGAATGCCGAAATCCATGGCCCCGCCAATGGCGGTGAAGAGGCGCTTGGGATCGCGTTCAGCCGCTTCCACCTTGTCGGCGAATGACAGGATGCTGGCGGGATCCTTCAGCAGGTGCCAAGGGACCATGTATCGCTCGTCGATCTCCGAGCTCCATTGAAAGAGAGTCACGGCCACGCCGTCTAACTGTCCGATCAGCGCGATGATTTCAGGCTTACGGAAGGCTTCGGCAATTCCCTTCATCAAAAGATCGTACTCGAAGCCGTCGACGCTGCGCGACGTATCGACCGCGAGCACCAGTTCGATAGCGACCGGGGTTTTCGCCTGCGCGGATTGAATGGGCAGGAGTGAAATAGCCGTGCAAAATGCCAGGGCAGCTCTCATCAGTTCTCCAGCAAGGATCCGCCAAGGCGCGCGGCCAGGGTCTTAGTGCCGACGATCTTGGCCAGGGTCATGCCGGGCACGACATAGCGCCGGTCGCGGCGCGATAGGATTAGGCCGCCGGTGCCCGCGCGCACGGCCTGGCGGGCTTGCGCCGGGTCCTCGGCCGCCGGGTCGACGATCCAGGTGACGATATCGCCTTCACGCACCTTGGCGCCGAGGTCGGCCGCATAGGCGACGATGCCGGGCGCCGGCGCGCGCAGGACCTCGCAGGCATCCAACTGGGTCGCCTCGCATTGGGGTTCCGGCAGGGGGCCGGGATCGCCCGCGATCAGGCCCCGGCGTTGCAGGATGCGGAACAAGGCCGCCGCGTCCGCCGAGGCCAGGGTGTCATCGACATCGCTTTGCCCGCGCAATTCAACCGTGCCGGCCAGGCAGACCGGGGGAATCGGATGGCCGGGGTATTTCCCGGCCAGGGTAGTCCAGGGGGTTGAGAAGGTTTCGTCGAAGGACCCGCCGCCCGAATCCTCGGCCAGCAAAACCGCGCGGCAACCGAGTTCGGCGGCGATGCCCTGGCCCTCGGGCCAGTGCGCCGGGATCAGGAACAGGTGCATCAGGGCCTCGTCGTCGCAGTGCAGATCGAAGACCAGATCGGCGTCGGCCGCCAGGCGCGCCAGGATCAGGCGCAGGCTGTGCAACTCGTTTCGCGGCGTCTCGGCCTCCAACGCCTCGATCATGGCGGCGCGAATCGCGGCCACGTTGCGCTCGGGCGAATCGGTCAACTTGCCGTCCAGGCTATCGCCCAGCAACTCAAGCAGATCGGGCCAATGGCGGTTGAAGTTGCCGCCGCCTGAAATCTCGTCGCGGCCGAGGTGGCGGCCCCAGACGAATTGGGACAGCCCGATGGGATTGGCGAAGGGAACCAGAACGATCTCGCCCACGATCTCGCCCCGCCCGGCGGCCTCGTCGAGCAAGCGGGCCAGGTGATGCGCGGTCAAGAGGGCCGGGGTCTCATCGGCATGGAGGGCCGCCTGGATATAGGCCTTGGGCCGCGCGCCCGCCGCGCCGTAGCGGTGGACCATCACCTCGCGCGCGGTGCCGGGCGTGGAGGCGCGGAGGCGAAGGCGCTCACTATGCCGGGTCATGGGCTGAGACTCCTTAAGGGCTGATCTTTGGCAACCAATCAAGGAGGTGTCCGGCGTTTCGGTCAAGCGCCGATTGTTCCTGGCCAGGGCAAGCGGATTTCGCGTTGCAGCTCCGCCGGTGCGTCCTTCGACAGGCTCAGGATGAGGAATATCTTGGATGGCACAAAAAAAGACCCTCATCCCGAGCCTGTCGAGGGACGAAGCACGCACAGCGCCGATCCTGCCTTCCATCAGCGGTGGCGCGACGATATGCGATGGCTCTGGTTCCCGGCGCTTTCCTATTGACTTATCGCCGCGCGGGGCAAAAAGTTTTCTAGTTCTCTGACCAGGATCGTAAGCCAATGCCTGTTCCATTAAATCGGATCGCCGACACGGATACCTACCCCTTGGGCGACCCTGGGTTCCGCTCAAGCTGCCGCGATACCTTGAACGCGGAAGGGGCGCTGGTCCTGCGCGGTTTTTTGCGCTCCGGTGCGGTCGATTCCATCCGGCGCGAGGGCGAGGACAATCGGCACCGCGCGTATTTTTGCATCCAGGAGCATAATGTCTATCTGACGCCGCCCGATCCCGCGTTCCTCGCGGATCATCCACGCAATCGCACCGTTATGTCGTCCAAGGGCGGGATCGCGGACGATATCGTGCCGGCGGGTTCGCACCTTCGCGTGCTGTATAACGCACCGGAATTTCGAGATTACCTTTGCGCGGTCTTGGGCGAGACGGCTTTGTACGACTATGCCGACCCTTTATCGTCGGTGAATATTCACTACGCGGATGCGGGCCAGGAACTGGGTTGGCATTTCGACAACTCGTCGTTCGCGATCACGCTCATGATTCAGGAACCGGAAGAAGGCGGTGCTTTCGAATACGTCAAGGGCATGCGCGACGCGGACCGGGGCGACATGAATTTCCCCGGTGTCGGCCGGGTTCTGGAGGGCGAAATCGAACCGAAACGCCTGGCCATGAAGGCCGGCGCCCTGGTCATGTTTCGCGGCCGTAACGCCATCCATCGGGTCGCGCCGGTTGCGGGCGGGCGCACCCGTATGCTGGTCGTGCTTGCCTACAATTCCGAGCCCGGAATTTCGCTTTCCGAATCCGCCCGTATGACCTTCTACGGCCGCCTGGCGTAACCGGCGCGGGCGGCTTCAAACGCCGTCGATGCGATAGGTCCCGGTATCCAGATTCCCGGTCCAGACCCACAGGGCGAGCAGCGCGTCGCGCCCGGTTTGCGTGGCATGACGCTGCCAGGGGGCGTGGTGTATCGAGGTGCCGGGCGCCATGGCGAGAAAAACCCCGTCGTCCTTCTGCCACTTGGCCGTTCCGCTCACCACATGATAGCGCTCCTCGGCCGCGTGACTGTGGGCCGGATAGAAGGTATCCGGCGTTTGCAGATAGAGCCCGAAACGCAAATCGCCGCAGGAGACTAATCCGTTCGGCCCGGCGACTTCGACGAAGGCATAGCCGCCGGCCAGATTGCCCGCCATGGCGAAGACCCGGTCGGTCCAGGGCAGATGCGCGGCGCAATCGCGAATTGGCCCGGCCAAGGGCCCAGGCGGTATCGCTTCCACGGCAAGTGCCAGGTTTTCCAAGGCCGTCGGCCGCGTGCTAGGCGGCCGCGTTACCGGCGCGCCAGCCGCGCGCAGGAGGCCCGCAATGGTCAGGCCTGTCGGGTCGCCCGGCGCCCCATAGACGTCCGCGGCGGCGTAGAGGAGCCGCGCCAGCTTGCCGGTTCCTAAGTGCGATTCGCTTGCCGGTGCCATGTCATCCCGCGAGTCTGGGTTGCGGCCAAGTTGGCAATATATACATTGGCGGGATGCCGAACTCGATGCCAATTCAGCCCCCCGAAGAACGTTTTCCCTACCTCGCGGCGCTTAACCGGGCCCAGCGCGAGGCGGTCGAGACTCTGGACGGCCCGGTCCTGGTCTTGGCCGGGGCGGGGACGGGCAAGACCCGCGCCTTGACCACGCGGCTCGGGCACCTCCTGGTGACCGGGCGGGCCACGCCGGGGCAGATTCTGGCCGTGACCTTCACCAACAAGGCGGCGCGCGAGATGCGCGAGCGGGTGGCGGCGCTCCTGAACCGCCCGGTCGAGGGTTGGTGGCTCGGCACCTTTCACGCCATCGCCGCGCGAATCCTGCGCCGACATGCCGAACGGATCGGCCTGCGCTCCGACTTCACGATCCTGGATACCGACGACCAGCAACGCCTGCTGAAGCAGATCATGGCGGCGGAGGGCATCGAGGATAAGAAAGCGCCGGTCCGCGCCGTTCTCGGGATCGTACAGGCGTGGAAGGACAAGGGGTTGGCCCCGGAAAAAGTGCCGGCCGGGCAAGCGAGAGGCTTGGGCGCGGAGCTATCGGGCAGCCGCTTGCTGGCGCTCTACGCGGCTTATCAGGAGCGCCTGCGAACCTTGAACGCCTGCGATTTCGGCGACTTGATGCTGCACAATCTGACCCTGTTCCAGACCTGCCCGGATGTGCTGGAAGATTATCACCGGCGTTTTCGTTATCTGCTAGTCGACGAGTATCAAGATATCAACGTCGGGCAGTACCTGTGGCTGCGTCTGCTGGCGCAAGGCCATCGCAATATCTGCTGCGTGGGCGACGACGACCAATCGATTTACGGTTGGCGCGGGGCCGAGGTCGACAACATCCTGCGGTTCGAAACCGATTTTCCCGGCGCCAAGGTGGTGCGCCTGGAGCGCAATTACCGCTCGACAGGGCGTATTCTCGCGGCCGCCTCGGGCCTGATCGCCCATAACAAGGGGCGCTTGGGCAAGACTCTCTGGACCGAGGGCGATGAGGGCGAAAAAGTACGCGTGCGCGGCCTCTGGGACGGCGACGCCGAGGCCCGTTTCGTGGGCGAGGAAATCGAAGACCGGCAGCGCAAGGGTCTCGCCCTATCGAACATGGCGATCCTGGTGCGCACGGGGGCCCAGACCCGCGCCTTCGAGGAACGCTTCATTACCCTGGGGCTGCCCTACCGGGTGGTGGGCGGGGCGCGCTTTTACGAACGCCTGGAGGTGCGCGACGCGCTCGCCTACCTGCGGGTCTTGGCCTCGCCCCGCCACGACCTGGCATTCGAACGCATCTTGAACAAACCCAAGCGCGGTCTTGGCGACGTGACCTTGCGGCATTTGCACACGCTGGCGCGGGCCGCGGATATACCCTTGTACGAGGCCGCGCGGCGCTTGGTGGAAACCGATGAGCTGCGTCCCGCCGCGCGCCGGTCCCTGGCCGATTTTCTCGCTAATTTCGAACGCTGGCGCGGCATGATCGACAATACGCCGCACCCGGAGTTAGCGGAGATCCTGCTCGACGAATCCGGCTACACCGCCATGTGGCAAAACGACAAGGCGCCCGACGCGCCCGGCCGCCTGGAAAATCTCAAGGAATTGGTCAATGCCATGGCCGAGTTCGACACCCTGGCCGGTTTTCTGGAACACGTCGCCCTGGTCATGGAGCTGATCGAGACCCAGGGCCTGGACATGGTCAGCATTATGACCCTGCACGCCGCCAAGGGTCTGGAGTTCGACACCGTCTTTCTGTCCGGCTGGGAGGAAGGCTTGTTTCCCAGCCAAAGGGCCCTGGACGAATCCGGCCTGCGGGCCTTGGAGGAGGAGCGCCGCCTGGCCTATGTCGGCCTAACCCGGGCCCGCACCCGCGCGATTATTAGCTTTGCCGCCAATCGTCTCATGCACGGGTCCTGGGCGCCCGCGATCCCGTCGCGCTTCATCGACGAATTACCCAAGGAGCACATCGAGGTCGAAAGCGATTCCGGCCTCTATGGCGCCACCGCGAGCGGCTTTGGCTTTGCCCCGCCGCAAGAAGCCGGGACGGCGGGCGAACGCTGGAGCCCAGGCATGGCGCGGGCGCGTCAACGCGGGCAGCGGCGCGATAGCTTTATCGAGGTCACGGCCAAGGCGATAGATTCCCCATCGGACGGCGGCTTTAGCAAGGGCGGTAAAGTGTTCCACCAAAAGTTCGGATACGGCCGGGTCATGAAGGTCGAGGGCGACCGCCTGGACATCGAATTCGACAAGGCCGGCCGTAAGAAGGTCATCGCCAGTTTCGTGCAGCCCGCCGACCAGGCGGGCTGAAAAGGGCATGGTGAGCGGTCAAGGCGCGGCGTGGCACCTGCGGGTGACGGTCCCCGAATCCGCCGTTCCGGCTTTCGAGGCGGCGCTAGGCCGGCTTGGCGGCGCGCTCGCCAGCGATTTGCCGGGGCCGGACGGTCAAGTGGTCCTGGAATCGTACTCCGCCGAGGAACCTGACCATGCACAGGTGACGGCCATTTTGTCGGCCGCGGCGCTCGGCACGGGGATGGCGCTGCCCGCATTCGATATCGCCCGCTTGCCGGATCTCGATTGGGTCGCGGAGGGGCGCAAGGCCCTGGCGCCGGTCCACGCCGGGCCCTTTTACATTTTCGGCGCCCATGTGAGCGAACCGCTACCGCCCGGATCCATCCCCATACAGATAGAGGCCAGCGTCGCCTTCGGCACCGGCCAGCATGAAACCACCCACGGCTGTCTTCAGGCGCTGGCCGAAATCAAACAGCGCCACGGCATCGCGCGCGCCCTCGACATGGGCTGCGGCACCGGCATTTTGGCCCTGGCCGTGGCCAAGCTTTGGGGCGCGCCGGTCCTGGCCGTGGATAACGATCCGGATGCCGTGCGCCTGACCGGGGAAAACGCGCGAATCAACCGGGTTCAGGACTTGGTGCGCGCCGAACTGGGGGACGGCTATCGATGCCCGGCGGTGGCGGCGGGGGCGCCCTACGACCTGATTGTAGCCAACATACTGGCCGGGCCGCTTTGCGAAATGGCACCGGATTTGATCCGGAACCTGGCGCCCGGCGGCTTCGCGGTTCTCTCCGGCCTGCTGACCGATCAAGCGAAGGCCGTGGTTGAAAGCCACCATCCGCTCCGCTTGATGCGTGACATCAGGCTCGGCGAGTGGTCGGTTCTGATTCTGACGCCGGGGGACTAACATGAAAACGGCGGCCCCTTCCGGGGCCGCCGCCTAGTTTCGCTGTCAGATGGAATTGGTGTCAGGCGACGCCCGCACGTGCCTGGTTATGGTTCGCGGCTGACTTCAGGCGCTGTTCCTCCGTTACTTCGAGGTGCGCTGCCTGGCCGGCCTCGGCGTGGCTTGTTTGCGCGCGCCGGAACGGCCAGGTGGCCGCTTCGAGGCGGTGAAGAAGGCCATGAACCGGCGAGGCTTGATCCGTCCCGGTCCGCGACTGTGTAACCTTTGCGGCGCTCTCGGCCATGATGCGGTAGACCGACTCTTCAATGTGCCAGCGCTGGATACCGATGTCGTTCAGGATGTGGTCGGGCAACTGGCGGAGCGATCGAACCATCCCCGCGCGCTTCCTGGCCGCTAGCATCAGCGAAAGCCACTCCGCCCCAAAAGAGGTTCTTTTTTGACTGGGAACGCCGGTGGCCTGGGCCGCCGCCATATGGATATCGCCGCGCGATAACCCAATGTCGGCGAGCATATGGTCGTCCAAGCGCTCCAATTCGCGCTGGGTCCGGCGGCGTGCGAGAAAGCGTAAGACGCTTTCGAGGATGTCATGGGTGAACGCCGGCTTGTGGCCTCTTAGCGTCGACCCGGCGTATTCAACGATTGCCTGAGCCAATTGGGTTCTCCATCAAAAAAGCGTTCCAATGCAGGTCCTAGACTTGTGGTCGCTGGGCCGCATTTCCGTTAGTCAGGACAAGAATTTAGGATGCTCCTGGACATCCTTGGAGCGCGCTTATTGCACTGCAGCAATGCTAAATCGACATACCTAAGATATCTTTAAAAAAACTTACTTAGCAGTGAGTTAGTGAAAAAAGAGGTTGGAATTCTTTATCCTGACAGGTTTACGGGGCTTGTAGTGTCGATCGCCCGGCCCTAGCCTTCCCGGCCAATTCTCGCGCGGGCGATTCATGGCTGAAAACAGTAAAGACAAGCCGCCGGAAGCACCCATGGCCATGCTCCGGGCAGAGCTGACCCGCCGGGGCCTGGACGGCTTTGTGATCCCACGGGCGGACGCGCATTTGGGCGAGTACGTGGCTGCCGACTGCGAGCGTCTGGCGTGGCTGACGGGCTTCACCGGCTCGGCCGGGATGGCGGTTGTGCTGGGTACGCGCGCCGCCATCTTCGTGGATGGCCGCTATACGCTTCAGGTTCGCGATCAGGTCGAGGGTGGCCTGTTCGAATTTTGTCATCTAACCGAACAACCGGCGGGCGATTGGATCGCCGAGCACATGTCGGCGGGACAGGCGCTAGGCATCGATCCCTGGCTACACAGCGAACGGCAGGTCGAGACCCTGCGCGCAGCGGTGGAAAAAGCCGGGGCCAGCTTAGCGTTTCAAGACGACAATCCACTCGATACGGTTTGGGCGGACCGCCCGCCGGCGCCGTCAAGCCCGGTCGTTGCCCACCCCCTTGAATATGCAGGCTTGGCGGCGGCCGATAAGCGCGCGCAAGTCGCGGGCGAGCTTGCCAAGCGGGGTGCCGGCGCGGCGGTTCTAACCCAACCGGATTCACTTGCCTGGCTGTTGAACGTGCGCGGCGGGGATGTGCCCACCTCGCCGCTGCCCTTGTCCTTCGCCGTGATACACGCCGATGCGTCGGTGCGGTGGTTCCTGGCGCCGGCCAAGGCGACCGCGGCGATTCGCGCCCACATTGGCAATGAGGTCACGATCCACGATCCCGGCGAACTGGGCCCGGTTCTGGATGAGTTGGGGTTGGCCTGGAAAACCGTTCTGGCCGACCCGGGGACCGCGGCCTCGTGGATATTCCAGCGTTTGCGCGCCGCCGGCGCGACCATCTTGGAGCGGTCCGATCCTTGCCAGTTACCCAAGGCCTGCAAAAACTCCGTCGAATTGGCGGGCGCGCGCGCGGCCCATGCCCGCGACGGGCAATCGTTGGTCCGGTTTCTGGCCTGGCTGGACCGCGAGGCGGAAGCGCGCGCCAGGGCCGGAAATCCTATCGATGAGCTTGAAGCGGCTGAGAAGCTCCTGGGCTTGCGTGGCGAAAACGCCCTCTTTCAGGGCCCCTCGTTCGACACTATCTCCGGCGCCGGTCCGAACGGCGCCATCGTTCATTACCGGGTTGAGGAGGCCAGTAACCGGCCCCTGGGCCTGGGTGAGCTCTACCTGGTCGATTCAGGTGGGCAATATCTCGACGGCACGACGGATGTCACCCGCACGCTCGCCATCGGGGAGCCGGACGCAGAGGCGCGCGACCGCTTCACCCGCGTGCTCAAGGGGCATATCGCCCTGGCCCGGGTCCGCTTTCCACAAGGCACGGCGGGGAATCAGCTGGATGCCCTGGCGCGGTATTCCTTGTGGCAGGCGGGCCTGGACTACGACCACGGCACCGGACATGGGGTCGGCAGCTATCTCAACGTCCACGAGGGACCGCAGCGCATCGCCAAGGCGCCGAGCCATGCCGCGCTGGAACCCGGCATGATCGTGTCCAACGAGCCTGGGTACTATAAGACCGGGGCCTACGGCATCAGGATCGAGAATCTAGTCGCCGTGGTTGAGAGCCCCGCCAAGTCAGCCGGCGAAAAGGATATGCTGGCCTTCGAAACCCTGACTCTCGCGCCCATCGATCTCAGACTGATCGATCCGGCTTTGCTGGTCCCGGACGAGCTGGAATGGCTGAACGCTTACCACGCCCGCGTGCGCGCGGCGCACCGCGCCGCTCTGGACGCCGAAACCGCAGCCTGGCTGGATGAGGCAACCCGCCCGCTCTAACCTTAAGCGGTTTCGCCGAACAGGGCCTTCATGTAGGCATTCTGGAGTTCATTGACGTGGCGGGAAATCTCCGCCAGGTCCTGGCCGATCCGCTCGGCCATGGCTAGGTCCTCGGAAATAAACAGGTCCGTCGGCTCGGCCCAGCGTTGAGTCAGGTGGATGAGTGCGCGGTAGGCCGCCCTTTGATCGGGCCGGTCTCCGCGCCCCAGAACCTGCACCTTCTCCAGTATGAATTCTAGGCTCTCTTCGGCTTTCATCATGGCGCGGCATATCCAATACTGGGAAAAAATAAGCCTACCGCGAGTGGGTAAATTTTGTGTTTGTCTCTAACCCGCATGACCGGCGAGAGTCAGCCATTCCTCCTCGCTCAGAATCGTCACGCCGAGCTCGGCCGCCTTGCGTGCCTTGGAGCCCGCATCGGTTCCGGCCACCACGTAATCGGTCTTCTTGGATACCGAACCGGCGACCTTGGCGCCTAGGGTTTCGGCCCTCGCTTTAGCCTCGCTGCGGGTCACGGTTTCCAGGGTGCCGGTGAAGACTACGGTCTTGCCGGCGACCGGGGAACCGGTGTCGCGGGGGGCTGAAGCCGCCTCGACGATGAGCACCCGGGTCAAGTCCTCTAGGATCTCTAGATTGCGCGATTCCGTGAAGAAGCCGACAATTTCCGCCGCGGCGCCGGGACCTATGCCTTCGATACTGAGCAAATCCGCACAGGCCGCGCTTTCCGGATCGGCCGCGGCGGCCATGGTTTCCATCAAGATCTCAAGAGTGCCGTAGTTGCGGGCGAGCAGTTTAGCCGTCGCCTGTCCAACCAGACGAACGCCCAAGGCGTAAATCAATCGATCAAGCGTTATGGTGCGGCGGTCGGCGATGGAATCGATTAGATTCTGGGCGGATTTGGCTCCCCAGCCGTCCCGGTTTTCTATATCCGAAGCCTTCAGGCGGAAGATATCGGCCGGCGACTTGACCAGACCGTCTTCCCAAAACGCCAGGATGTGCTTGGACCCCATGCCCTCGATATCGAAGGCATCGCGGCTGACAAAGTGTTTCAGGCGTTCGACCGCCTGGGCGGCGCAAATCAGACCGCCCGTGCAGCGCCGCACCGCCTCGCCCGGCTCGCGAACCGCGTGACTGCCGCAGACTGGGCACATGATCGGAAATTCATAGGGTTCGCTATTTTTCGGCCGCTTTCCGGGAACCGCTTCCACCACTTGCGGGATTACGTCGCCGGCGCGCTGGACGACAACCGTGTCGCCGATCCTCACGTCCTTGCGCGCGATCTCGTCCTCGTTGTGCAGGGTGGCGTTGGACACCACCACGCCGCCCACGGTGATCGGCTCCAGCCGCGCGACCGGGGTCAAGGCGCCGGTGCGCCCGACCTGGATTTCGATCGCCTTGAGGACGGTCTGGGCCCGTTCGGCCGGAAACTTGTGGGCGATGGCCCAGCGCGGAGCCCGGCTGACGAAGCCGAGGCGGTCCTGGAGAGCCAGGTCATCGACCTTGTAGACCACGCCGTCGATGTCGTGCGGCAACTCGGCACGCTCCGCCATGATTTGGCGGTAGAAACCCAGCATCTCGTCGAGGCCTTGGCACAGGCGTGCCGGCTCGTTGACCCGGAATCCCCAGGAGGCAAGGCGCCGGCGTATCTCCCAGATGCCCGCGCCTATGGTTTCTGAAACTTCGCCCCAGTGATAGGCCATGAAATGCAGGGGCCGGGACTCGGTCACGCGCGCGTCGAGCTGGCGGAGCGAGCCGGCGGCGGCGTTGCGCGGATTGGCGAAGGCCTTGGCGCCCGCCGCTTCCTGGCGGGTGTTTAGGTCGAAGAAGTCGGCCCGGCGCATGAACACCTCGCCACGAACTTCGACCACCTTAGGCCAGTCGCGACCCTGAAGACGTAGCGGCAGATCCTTCACCGTCATGACGTTGGCGGTGACGTTTTCGCCCTTGGCGCCGTCGCCGCGGGTCCCGGCCTGAACCAGTTTTCCAGCCTCGTAACGCAAGGAAAGCGACAAGCCATCGATTTTGGCTTCGGCCACGATGTCGAGCGCGGCCTCGATGCCGAGGCCCAGAAAACGCCGTATGCGCGCCAGGAACTCGGCCACATCCTCGTCATCGAAGGCGTTGCCCAGGGACAACATGGGAAGGCGGTGCGCGACCTCGCCAAAGCCCGCCGAGGGCTGGGCGCCGACCCGCCGCGACGGACTGTTGGGCAAGATCAGCTTCGGGAAGCGGGCTTCAATGGCCACGTTTCGCGCCCGCAAGGCGTCGTAATCGGCGTCCGTTATTGCAGGGTCGTCCTGTTGATAATAAAGCGCGTCGTGATGCGCGATTTCCTTGGCTAGACGCTTGAGTTCCCTGGCGGCCTGCTCGCGGGTCAGGTCTTCGACCGGAATTTGGACCTTCGCATGGGTCACCTCGCGTCGGCCTCGATCAAGCGCCGCGCGGCGGCGAGCGCTTCCTCGGTAATATGGGAGCCGGAAAGCATGCGCGCGATTTCCTCGCGCCGTTGCTCAAGGTCCAGCGGCGTGACCCTGGTGGTCATGCGGTTGTCCTTGGCTTCCTTGTGGACGCGCAGGTGATAGGCGCCGCGCGCGCCAACTTGCGGACTGTGGGTTACCACCAGGACCTGGCGGTCGCGTGTCAGGCGCGCCAGGCGTTCGCCCACGGCATGAGCCGTGGCGCCGCCGA
Source organism: Kiloniellaceae bacterium (assembly GCA_021776175.1). GTDB lineage: Bacteria > Pseudomonadota > Alphaproteobacteria > Kiloniellales > J153 > JAJFGN01. The sequence goes on along the minus strand of JAJFGJ010000032.1, from coordinate 62,270 downwards.
TACCCGAATCGACCTCGTCGAACACCAGAGCGCGGCCCGGCGCTATCGCCGAGAGCACGACTTTAAGAGCCAGAAGAAAACGCGCCAATTCGCCGCCCGATGCGATCTTGTTCATGGGCCCCGGCGGCGTTCCCGGATTGGTTGCGATCTCGAACGCGATCCGGTCCATGCCCGTGGGGCCCCAATCCGCCTCGTCCCCGGCCTCGATGCTGGTGTGGAAGCGCGCGCGTTCCAGCTTCAAGGGCGGCAGCTCCTTGGCGACGGCGGCATCCAACTTTTTTGCCGCCTCGCGCCGCGACTGGCCCAGCGACGTCGCTTGTTTTAGATAGTCCGCGCGAGCCTCCCGCGCGGCGCGCTCCAGGCCCGCCAGGTGCGTGCCGCCGCCATCGATGGCGGCCAGGCGGGCGGATAAGTCGTGGCAAACCCGAGCCAGGCCATCGACATCGGTATCGTGCTTTCTAGCCAGTTCCTTGAGCGCGAAGTACCTGGCCTCGATTTCTTCTTGGCGGGTCGAATCGAGTTCGAGGTCGGCCGAGAGCGATAAAATCTGCGATTCCGCTTCCGCCGCTTCGACCAAAGCGCGGTCAAGGGCGTCCAAGGCGGGCTCAAGACGCCCGCCGGCCTTCGCGGCCACACGTTCCAGCACGCGCCGGGAGGCGGCCAGCGCGGACTCCGCGCCGCCGCCGGCGCTGTCGCCGCCGATGAGATGTTCGGCCGCCGCAGTGACCGCCTCGATCAGCCGCTCCGCGTTCATCAGCATTTCGCGCTGATCGCGCAGAACTTGTTCCTCGCCGGGGCGCGGGGCGAGATCTTCCAGCTCCCCGACCGTGTTCCGCAGGTATGTTTCTTCCTGCCGGGCGCGGGCCAACTCTTCCTGGGCCGTCAGGTGTTCTTTCGCGCGCGCTTGCCACGCGGACCAGGCTTCGCCGACCCGCTCGGCCAGGGCCGACGTCCGCCCGTAGGCGTCGAGCAATTCGCGATGGGTGGTAACGTCGAGCAAGCCGCGCTGTTCGAACTGCCCCTGGATTTCGACCAGGCAATCGCCCAGGCGGCGCAGGAGGCCGGCCGATACGGCCTGATCGTTGACATAGGCGCGGTTGCGCCCATCGGCGCCCAAGGTCCGGCGCAGTACGATCTGTCCCTCGCCGGGATCCAGATCCCAATCCGTCAGGATCGCGCTCGCGGGGTGCGATGGCTCGACCTCGAAGACGGCGGTGACACTGGCTTGAGGGGCGCCGGGCCGGATAAGCCCGGCGTCGGCCCGGTTCCCGAGCGCCAGGCCCAGGGCGTCGAGCAGAATCGACTTGCCGGCACCCGTCTCGCCGGTCAGGACGCAAAGCCCGGCTTCGAAGACCAGTTCGAGACGATCAATCAGAACGACATCGCGGATCGACAGGCTGACCAGCATGTCGATCTCAGATAAGCGATTTCCAGATCCGGCCGATCCAGGAATCCTTGCTGTCCGCTGGGCGCAGATCTTCCCCCGTCAGCAAGGCGTAGCTATCGAGGTACCATGTGCTCCCCGGATAATTATAGCCGAGTACGGCGGCGGTGGCTTGGGCCTCGTCCGTGACCCCGATGGCCAGGTAGCTTTCCACCAGGCGGTGCAAGGCTTCCGGGGCATGGGTCGTTGTCTGGTAGTTTTGAATCACCTCCCGGAACCGGTTGATGGCGGCCAGGTATTCCCCTTTCTTCAGATAGAAACGGCCGATCGACATGTGCTTGCCGGCAAGGTGGTCGCGCGCGAGATCGATTTTCAGTGTCGCATCGCGGGCGTAGCGGCTTTCGGGAAAGCGCCGCACCACCTCCTGCAGCGTCTCCAGCGCCATGCGCGTCATTTTTTGGTCCCGGCCAATATCCGATATCTGTTCGTAATAGCTGATTGCCCTCAAATAGTGGGCATAGGCGATATCGCGATTGCCTGGGTGAAGTTGTATAAAGCGGTCTAGTGCGTTGATCGCGTTGTCGTATTTATTGTTTAGATAGAAAACGTACGCCGCCATCAACTGCGCCTTCGAGGCCCAGACCGAATAGGGATGTTGGCGCTCGACTTCATCGAACAGGCGCGCCGCTTTCGCATTCTCGCCGACGAGCAGGCTATCCATGGCTGAGTTGTACAACTCTTCGACGGGAAGCTCGACGTACTTGGGCTCGCTGCTGGAGCAGGCTGTCATTGACAGAGCAAGGAATCCGGCGAGGAGAAGCTTGCCGCCGAACCCCGGCACGTCATGCCAACGGAAAAATAGACTCCGAATCACGTTCCAAACCTACCCTGGTATTAGCTGAAGACAGTAAAGAGGCCGCTTTTAGAGACCTGGACCGCTCAATTATAGGTGGCGGCTCCGCTTGCCTCAAGCCGGGTACTCACCGGCGGGCAGGCGCGGTTTGGCCCGAAGCGCGCGAGGAGGGTGCGTTTTTCGTAAAAACCTTATTACCGGCATCGTGCGGAAAGGCCTTGGATGCCCGAAGTCCGGGATCTTGAAGATAAACTAGGCGCCGTTTAGGCGCGTGCCGCCACCGCGCGAACCGGCGGCGTTACCGCGCCCATGCCGTAGGCCAAGTCGGCTTCGGTCATATCGCGCCAGCTCCAGGCATCGCGGTCGGCGAACAGCTTTTGGAGTAGACGCAAGGTAAGCGCATGCCCGGCCCGGAACCCGCGCGTGGCGCCAATGACCGGCCCGCCGGCCAGGAACAGATCGCCGAGCAGATCCAATACCTTATGGCGGACGAACTCGTTCTCGTAGCGCAGTCCGCCGGGGTTCAATATCTGTCCGCCATCTATCACGATGGCGTTGTCAAGCGAGCCGCCGCAGGCCAAGCCCATGGCCCGTAGCCGGTCGACCTCATGCAGGAAACCAAAGGTCCGGGCCCGTGCAATATCGCGCTTGTAGGCCCCTTCGCTGACCGGCATCGACCAGGACTGCTGAGCCACCACCGGGCTGTCGAATTCGATCTCGAACTCGACCGACATATTGACCCCGGGATTTAGGGTGACCGCGCGCTCCGGCTCCGAAACGCTTACTTCCTTCATGATTTCGATCACGCGCCGCGGCGCGTCCTGATGCAGTGTTCCAGCGCATTCGATCAGAAACACAAAGGGTGCCGCGCTGCCGTCCATCACCGGGACCTCGGACCCGTCGAGCTCGATCAGCGCGTTGTCGATGCCGCAGCCCAGCAACGCCGACATCAAGTGCTCGATCGTGGCGATCTTGGTATCGCCCGCCGGGTCGGCCAGCGTCGTGCACAACGGCGATTCGATCGCATACTCCCAGGTGGCCGGAATCTCGACCGGGCCGCCGGGCAGTCCGGTGCGGCAAAATAAAATACCGGTGTCAGGCGCCGCTGGGTGTAGGGCCATGTTGACCTTCATACCGCTGTGCAACCCTATCCCCGAGCACTGGATTGAGTTTTTCAGTGTCTTCTGCGATATGGAATGGCCGCCTGGACGCACCTGCATATCCATCCTCGTTTCAATCCCACCCTGGCTTCATCGGGCGGAAAACGAGACTCCAGACTCATGTGCCGCGACCCCATGGCTTAATGCCCGGATCAAACGCTGGATGAGCAGGAATCCCCAAAAAGAATAGCCTTATTACTTTCTGGGGAAATTCTTCGCACGATCCAGCGAAGCCTTCAAATCACTCTTTGTTACAGTATGTTGCTGGCGTTAAGTCGGCGCGGTGGCTGAGGCTGAATGCTTTAAAAAGCGTTAAAAATAGGCGGCCGCCCGGGGACTTTAAGGGGCTTCCCCGAGCGGCCGTGTCTTGCCCGGCGGTTATTGCCGCCGCCGGGTTCTTCAGGCGCTTCGCCTAGTTGGCCTGACGCCGGAGGAACGCTGGAATATCCAGGAAATCCTCTTCCTCGCGCGCGGTTTCCGCCGCCGGTGCGGCGTCGAGTCCGAGTAGACCGGGTTGCGCGGTGGCATGGCCCGCCGGCTGCTCGGGCAAATTCGGCGCTTGCTTGGACTCACGGCTGCTCTCGCCCAGGTTCGGTTCGCCGCGCCGCGCCGCCCGCGGCTCGCTCGGTTGAGATGCCGCCGACAAGGCCTTGGCCGCATTCTCGGTGAAGTTCGCGAACAGCCGCTGGGCTTTCTTACGGTCGAAGCCGAGGCCTGGCCGATCTGTCTCAGGTGTCGGCGATCCATTGGATACGGCCGCCGCCGCAAAGGGATCGGCCGCCGCTTGAGCCGAGTCCAATTCCGTTTCCATGCTTGCTTCGATGGCCTTGGGCGCTATGAAGACATCGTGCCGCGGTGCCGCCTCCAGCAGGTCCGAGCCCTCGGACTGTGCCGCGGAGCCGGCCTCGCGCCTTGTGCCGGAATCACGCTCTTCCGGCACCGCCGCCTGCGAGTACGCGAAGAGGCGGTTACCCTGAAACTCGTCTTGAGGCGCGGCTTCGCCTCGGGTTACCGGTTCCTCGACGACCATGCTTGGCTCGCTACGTGCCAACGGTTCTTCCTGGGCTTCGTAGGCCGGTTCGTATGCCTGTGCTGCGCTTACCGCCTGAGCCACGCCGCCGCCGGAACCGCCGCCGTATCCGGCGATACGCGGGGCACCCCGATCGGAAACCAGGCTAAGCGGATTCGATCCCGGGACCGGGGCTTGCGCCGCCTCGGCCTCGATCCCGGTCGCGACCACGGAGACCCGCATCCGGCCCTCCAGACTTTGATCGAAGATCGCGCCAAAGATGATATTGGCATCGGGGTCGACCTCGTCGCGAATCCGGTTGGCCGTCTCGTCGACCTCGAAGAGTGTGAGATCCATGCCGCCCGAGATATTGATCAAGACACCGCGCGCGCCTTTCATGGAAACATCGTCGAGCAAGGGGTTCGAGATCGCTGCTTCGGCGGCGTCGAGGGCGCGATTTTCGCCTTCGGCCTCGCCGGTGCCCATCATGGCCTTGCCCATTTCGGTCATGACCGAACGGATATCGGCGAAATCCAAGTTGATCAGGCCCGGCATGACCATCAGGTCGGTGACGCCGCGCACACCCGATCGCAGCACGTCGTCGGCCATTTTGAAGGCGTCGGCGAAGGTTGTTTTCTCATTGGCGACACGAAACAGGTTCTGATTCGGAATAACGATCAGGGTATCGACGTACTGCGTCATCTCGGTGATTCCAGCCTCGGCCATGCGCATCCTGTGCACGCCCTCGAACTGGAACGGCTTGGTGACCACGCCGACGGTCAGGATACCGGCTTCGCGTGCGGCGCGGGCAATCACGGGTGCCGCGCCGGTTCCGGTGCCGCCGCCCATGCCGGCGGTAATGAACACCATGTTGGCGCCGTCCAGTTCCGCCAGAATTTCGTCGAGCTGCTCTTCCGCCGCGGCCCGCCCGATGTCTGGACGCGAACCGGCGCCCAGGCCTTGCGTGATGTTGCGCCCCATCTGTATGCGGCGCTCGCAAAGCGACAGGCCCAAGGCCTGGGCATCCGTATTCGAGATCATGAAGTCGACGCCTTCGACGTTCGACTGGATCATGTTGTTGACCGCGTTGCCGCCAGCCCCGCCAACCCCGATAACGGTGATCTTGGGTGCCAGGTTAAATTCTGTCTTCGGTACACTTAAGTTCAAGGTCATGACGTCCTCCATTGCCCCTCTTTATGGATAAAGCCGATGTCTCGACTCGAAAAAACGCGTTGCTCCGATCCGGCCGGAGCGTCCGATCGCCGTTCTCAAAAATGTTCCCTCAGCCAGTGGCCGACGCGGCCGAATAAATTCTCCGGCGTTTGCGACACGGCTGGTGATTTTCCCGGCGCGGTCCGGTCCTCGGCGGCGCCATGGAGCAGTAGTCCCGCGCAGGTCGCGTAGGCCGGTCCCGCCGTCGCCTCGGCCAGGCCGCTGACCCGCGTGGGCCGGCCAACGCGCAGCTGCTTATCCAGAATCAGACCGCCAAGCTCGCGCATGCCCGGCAGCAGGGAAGCGCCGCCGGTTAAGACCACCCGGCGCCCGCCTAGCTTGCCAAAACCGCTCGCCTCAAGGTGCGAACGGACCAGCTCGAAGGTCTCCTCAAGGCGCGGCTGAATAATGCCGATCAAGAGAGAGCGCGGAACTTGGCGGGCGTTCGCGTCGTCTTCCTCGCCAACTTGCGGAACGTCGATCATCTCGCGCGCGTCGGCGTCCGTGGCCATGGCGTGCCCATAGAGAGTCTTCAGGCGCTCGGCATGAGCGAGCGTTGTCGACAGGCCCCGGGCGATATCCTTGGTCACATGATTGCCACCCACGGGCACCACGTCGGTAAAGACGACGCTGCCCTCGTAAAAGACGGCGATACTGGTGATGCCGCCGCCCATGTCGATTACGGTGACCCCCAGTTCAAGCTCGTCGTCCGCGAGTGAGGACAGGCCGGACGCGAAGGGCGCCACCACATAGCCGGCGATATCCAGATGACAACGCCGGATGCAAGTTGTCAGATTGCGGACCGCGCTGGTCGCGGCGGTTACGAAATGAATGTTGACGCCCAGCCGGTCGCCGCACATGCCGCGCGGGTCGCGGACACCGCGGTTGCCGTCGATCGTGTAGGCGGTGGGAATCGAATGAATCGTCTGGCGGCCGCTATCGGCTTGGCGGCCCTCTCCATTGCGCCCGTCCAGGCCATGGGTTTGATGGCAATGGTTAAACGCGCGCCGTAGATCCGCGTCCCCGACCTCGTGGCCGTTCAGCGCGATTTGCACGCCGACGGAACTCGATGTCGGATGCCCACCGGCCAAGCTCACGATCACCCGGTCGATGGTTTCTCCCGCCATGAGCTCGGCGGCGTGGACCGCATTGAGAATCGCCGCCTCGGCGCCAGCCATATCGACGACAGCGCCGTTCTTGATGCCGCGGCTGGCCTGCTGGCCGATGCCTATTACGCGCGGCCGATCGCCATCGTCGGCACGGGCGATGAAGCAACATACCTTGCTGCATCCGATATCCAGGGCGGCGACGAGGCCGCCTTTGGTTTTAGCCATTGTCATGGTGTTCATTAAATCTCATGTCTCTTCGCCGTCGCCCGGTTTGCCGCGGTTCGGTTTGGCGCCCGGCGCCGTCCGCACGACCAGGCGATCCGGCATGCGCAGATCTATGGCGATCACATCGCGTTCGAGCACACCGTGCTCGCGCTGCATTTGCGCCAGTTGCGCCCAAGCCGCCCGGGGATCGCTTTCCGGCAGGCGCACGTCGATGCCGCCGTCTAGCCGTACGTTCCAGCGCCGCCCACGCACCAGCACCGCGGCGGCGACTCGCGGTCGCAGGTCCGGCTCGCTGTCGAGTAACGAAATGAGTTTGAGGGCATGACGCGGCACGTTCTCGCCGACCAGCAAAGGAAGTGAGGCAAAGGCTTCTGGAGGCGCGCCTTGGACGATTTCGCCGCGGCTGTCGATAACCGTCAACTTGCCATTGCTTTGCCACAACGCCAGCGGTGCCCGTTCGGCCAAGCGCACGAACACGACATTCGGCAGGCGCCGAACGACCTCGGCCTCGCGGACCCAGGGCAAACGCTCGAGCATTTCCTTGGCGCCATGGGGATCGAAACCGAGGATCGGATCGCCACGGTCAAGGTTCAACGTTTCCAGTATCTGACTGCGCACCGTGAGGCCGCGGCCTTCGACCAAGATGTCTTCGACCCTTAACCCGGCCTTGGCCGTCGCATTCAGGGCCGATTGCCAAGCTCGGCCAGCTTGCCGGTCTATCCAGCCATTCGACCACAGGCCGATCAGGCCGCCTAGGATTAAGGCGCCGAGCGCGCTGGCGGCGGCCCGCCGGCGAAAGCGCCAATCGGGTCCTCGGCGCCCACGGCGCGGTTTGGCGCCATTCTTCGCGCGTGTGCGGCGTTTCGGTGGGCGCTTGGCCGGTTCCGCGCGCCAAGGCGCGATCAGCGTCAGGAATCGCATGCGGCGTTCTCCACCATCCATTTGCACAACTCGCTGAAAGACATGCCCAAGTGCGCGGCTTGTTCCGGGACCAGGCTTAGCGGCGTCATGCCGGGTTGGGTGTTGACCTCCAGGAAATAAAGCTCGCCGGCCTCTCCGTTCTTGGCTTGGGTATCGTCGTAGCGAAAATCCGAGCGCGAAACGCCCCGGCAGCCGAGCGCCCGGTGGGCCGCCCGCGCGCTGCTCATGGCCGATTCGGTTATGGCCTTGGGAAGCGGCGCCGGGACCAGATGATCGGCGCGTTCCTCGGTGTACTTGGCCTCGTAGTCGTAAAATCCCTCGCGCGGTTTAATCTCGGTTACCGCTAGGGCGCGTTCGCCCATGACGCCGACCGTCAACTCGCGGCCGGGTATGAAACGCTCGACCAGGAGGTCTCCGCCGTAAGTCCAATCGGCGTCGTCCAGGACCGGGCGGTTGTCACCCTCGAGGACAATGCGCACGCCGACACTGGAGCCTTCTTTCAAGGGCTTGACCACATATGGCGGCACCATCGGCTCGCCCTTGATGAGGTCTTCGCGGCGCACGACGATGCCTTCGGGCGAGATGACACCGTGAGCGGCGACCAGGTGCTTGGTCATCTGCTTGTTCATGGCCAGGGCCGAGGCCATGACTCCGGAATGGGTGTAAGGCAGGCGCAGCAGTTCAAGCAGGCCCTGCACGCAACCGTCCTCGCCCCAGCGCCCGTGCAAGGCGTTGAACACGGCATCCGGCGGCGGTGTCGAGAGCGCGCGCAGCAAGGCGCCGACATCGCCGGTCACATCGACCTCGTTCACGTCATAGCCGACTTCGCGCAGTGCGGCGGCGCAGGCGGCGCCGCTAACCAGAGACACCTCGCGCTCGGCCGAGGTCCCTCCCTTGAGTACGGTGATGCGGCGATTCATAGACCGCCGCCCCAGTGGCGCGGAACGCTGGGCAGGCCGATGCGCCGTATTTCCCACTCCAGGCGAATGCCGCTGGCCTGGTAAACTCTCGCGCGAACTTCCTCGCCCAGGAACTCCAAGTCGGCCGCGGTTGCGTCGCCGGTGTTAATAAGGAAGTTGCAATGCTGTTCCGAAACCATCGCCGCGCCGCGCCGCAGTCCCCGGCAACCGGCTTTGTCGATCAGCTCCCAGGCCTTATGGCCGGGCGGGTTCTTGAAGGTCGAACCGCCGGTTCGGCTGCGGACAGGTTGGCTGCCGCCACGCTCGGCTTGAATTTCCTTCATGCGCCGGGCAATCGCTTCCGGGTCGCCAGTTTCGCCGCGCAAGCGGGCCTGCACGAAGATCCAGTCGCAGGGCAGGGCCGACTTGCGGTAGGTCATGCCCAGTTCGCCGCCCTTTAGGACGTGGATTTGTCCGCGCGGGTCGAGGACATGTGCCTCGACCAAAATGTCCTTGGTTTCGCGGCCATAGGCGCCGGCATTCATACGCAAGGCACCGCCGATGGTGCCGGGCACGCCGCAAAGGAATTCCAAACCGGCAATGCCCGTGTTCTTAGCCGAGATCGCCACATTCATGTCCAGGCAAGCCGCGCCGCAGACAATGCTACGGCCCTCGACCGCGATATTGGCGAAGGCGCGTCCTAGGCGAACGACGACTCCCGGCACGCCGCCGTCGCGAACCAGGAGATTGGACCCGACGCCGATCACCGTCACCGGCACCTCGGCGGGCTTGTCGCGCAGGAAATGCGACAGATCTTCCATGTCCGCCGGCCGGAACACGACTTCCGCGGGGCCGCCGACACGAAACCATGTGACCCCGGCAAGGGGGGCATTCTCGCGGTAGCGGCCGCGCACCTTGGGCAGGCGGTCGGTTAAGGTCGTCTCCATACGCTTTGCCATGACGTTCATTGCCCTATCTCCGCCGATTTCGGGCCACGCGCGGCGATAGTTCGCTCAAGCTCGGCCGGCAGGTCGTGCGCCCAAGCGGTGATGTTGCCCGCGCCCAGGCAGACCACGTAGTCGCCCGGCTTCGCCAACTCGGAAACCAGCGGCGCGAGCAGTGTTCGATCCGTCAAGGCGGTGACGTTGCGGTGCCCGCGCGCGCGCATGCCTTCGACCAGGCCATCGCGGTCCGCACCCTCGATCGGTGCCTCGCCGGCGGCGTAGACATCGGCCACGATGACGTGATCGGCGTCGTTGAAACAGGAACAGAACTCCTCGAACAGGTCGGCGAGGCGGCTGTAGCGGTGCGGCTGCATGATCGCGATGACCTTGGCGTCGGACGCCTGGCGCGCCGCTTTCAGAACCGCCGCGATTTCGACCGGGTGGTGGCCGTAATCGTCGATCACGGTGATGCCATTGACCTCGCCGGTCTTGGTGAAGCGCCTCTTGACGCCCGCGAAGCCGGCCATGGCGGTCAAAATACTTTCGTCCGCGACCCCAATCTCGCGTGCCACCGCGATCGCGGCCAGAGCGTTCAGAACGTTGTGTTCTCCCGCCATGGGTAGATCGACGCCCTCGATTTTTCTTTTGGTTTCGTCGGCGCGGCCATCGATCTCTATGTCGAAGCGCTGCGCTCCCCGCCCGGCGGACAAGTTGACCGCGCGCACGTCCGCTTGAGGGCTGAAGCCATAGGTGACGATGCGCCGGTCCTCGATCCGGCCGATCAGCGCCTGCACCGCCGGGTGATCGATGCAAAGAACCGCCAGGCCGTAAAACGGAATATTCTCGACGAAGACCTCGAAGGCCTCGTGCAGGGCGTCGAGCGAGCCATAGAACTCCATGTGCTCCGGGTCGATATTCGTGACCACGGCGATGGTCGCCGGCAGCTTGACGAAGCTGCCGTCGCTTTCGTCCGCTTCGACCACCATCCAATCGCCCTGGCCCAGGCGCGCGTTGGTGCCATAGGCGTTCACGATGCCGCCGATGATCACGGTCGGGTCGATGCCGCCGCCGTCCAGCAGGGCGGCGATGAGCGATGTCGTGGTCGTCTTGCCGTGGGTGCCGCCGACCGCCACCGCCCACTTCAAACGCATGAGCTCGCCCAGCATCTCGGCGCGCCGGACGATGGGTATCAGGCGCGCCCGTGCCGCCGAGACTTCCGGATTGTCGGCTTTGACCGCCGAGGACACGACCACGGCTTGAACGTGTTCCACGTTCTCGGCCTTGTGGCCGATTGCAACCGGAATGCCCATGTCCCGCAGGCGCTGGACGTTGGCGTTTTCCGCCAGATCGCTGCCTTGAATCTTGTAGTTCAGGTTATGGAGAATCTCCGCGATACCGCTCATGCCGATACCGCCAATGCCGACAAAGTGGATGGTCCCGATATTTAGCGGAAGGCGTCTCATGCCGCTGCCTCTCCTCGATGGGCGCGTGTATCGCCATTGTCATTGCTCGGCGCGCAAACAACGTCGGCCAGGTCTTTCGCCGCGTCATCGCGCGCCGCCGCGCGGGCACAGCGCGATGCCTTGCCCAAAAGCGCCGGGTTGGACAGCAGGGACCCTAGCCGTTCCGCCAGGTATGGCGCGCTCAAGGCTGCTTGCGGGATGAGCCAGCCGCCCCCCGCCTCGGCCAGGCGCCGCGCGTTCGCGCTCTGGTGATCGTCGGTCGCCGTGGGGTAGGGGACCAGTAAGCCCGGCCGGCCCGCCGCCGTCAGCTCGCTTATGGTCGAGGCGCCGGCGCGGCAGATGACCAGATGCGCCGCCGCCAATCGCTCCGGCATGTCATCGAAAAAGCGGCGCAGGTCGTGACGGATGCCGCTGGCGTCGTAAGCAGTGGCGATGCGCTCCAATGCCTCGCCCCGAACTTGTTGGCAGATTTCGATGCGGGCACGCAGGTCTCGCGGCAAGCGGCACAGAGCCTCCGGCACGACATCGTTGAATATGCTGGCGCCTTGGCTTCCGCCCGTCACCAGAAGGCGAATCGCATCTGCCTCACCCGGCAGGGCATAGGGCCGGCGGCCCAGCGCCGCTATGGCGGGCCGGACCGGGTTGCCGGTAAAGCGGATTTTGGCGGTGCAGGGACCGGGCACGCCATCGACTTCGGCGAACGATGTGGCCAGGGATTCCGCGCGGCCGGCGAGCAGGCGGTTCGCGCGGCCCAGAACCGCGTTTTGCTCGTGCAGCACAACGCGTAAGCCCAGGTGAGACCCGGCGAAGACCGTCGGCACCGAAGGATAACCGCCGAAGCCGACAACGCCTTCGGCCTGGTACGCCTTGATATAACGGCGCGCCTGCAGGTATCCGAGCCCCAAGCGCAGGATGTTCGATGCCTTTCCCAAGGGGCCGCGCCCGGCCAAGGCGCCGGCACTGATCCGGTAAGTCTCGACCTGCGGCAAATCGGGCCCGAAACCGCCGCCGCGCCGGTCGGTGACCAAGGCGACCCCAATTCCGCGGGCCAGCAATTCGCGCGCCAGCGCCTGGGCGGGGAACATGTGGCCCCCGGTTCCTCCGGCGGCGAGCACGACGCGCTTGGGTTCCCGCGCGGTCATGGAATCTCTCCGGGTCCGGCACGCCGCCGGGTCAGCGCCAGCACCATGCCCATGCCGAGCGCCAGCGCCAGTAGGGACGAGCCACCGTAACTAATGAACGGCAGGGTCATGCCCTTCGTGGGTATGAGATGCAGGGTCGAGCCCATGTTGATTAGGGCCTGGAGGCCGAACTGGCCCAGCAAGCCGGTGCACGCCAGCAACACGAATATGCTGTCTTCCTGCAACAGGTGTGTGAAACCGCGCAGCACGATGAAGGCGAACAAGGCGACGATGGCGAGGCAGGCGATGAGCCCTAATTCCTCCCCCGCCACGGCGAATATGAAATCGGAATGCGCATCGGGCAGTTGAGCCTTGACGCTGCCTTCGCCGGGGCCGCGCCCGAGCAGGCCGCCGCGTGAGAACGCCTCGATCGAGCGTTCTATTTGATAACGGTCTCCGGCGCCGGCATCGAAAAAGCCGTCGATTCGTGCCGCGACGTGCGGATACATGAAGTAGGCGCCGGCCAGGCCGAAAACACCCAGCGCCGCCAGTGCGGCGACCAGTGTCAGGGACAGGCCGGCCAGGAAAAGTTGCAGGCCCCAGACCGCGGTTACAACGATGCTCTGACCGAGGTCGGGTTGGGCGAGCAGCAAGCCAACCAACAGCAGCCACATGCCGCCGGCGATCCACTGGCCGGGGACACCGTTTTCCGCTTTTTGACAGGCGAGCATCCAAGCGGCGCCGACAGCGAAGCACGGCTTGGCGAACTCGGAGGGTTGGAACGAAAATCCACCCAGGCTGAGCCAGCGGGTCGCGCCCTTGATCTCCGGTCCGATCAAGAGCGTGGCGGCCAAGAGGATATAACTGCCCGCCAGGCCCAGGATCGCCAAGCGGCGCACGCTACGGCTGTCCAGCAAGGAAACCGCGATCACCAGAGCCAGGCCGAGGATCAGAAAAACGAATTGACGTTGCGCCAGCTGGAACACCTCCAAGCCGCCGATCCGCGCGGCGGCGGCGGGTGAGACCGCCATGATGAGAACGGTGCCAAATCCCATGAGGGTAATCAGCGCCGCCAGCGTCCAACGGTCGACGGTCCACCACCATCGGCCGAGAACACTGGTATCGTTGCGCGCGAGCTGCATCATAGCGGGACGTCCTCCCGCTCGCCGGGCAGTTCTTCGACCAGGGCGCGGAACGCCTCGCCGCGGGCCTCGAAGTCCGTGAATTGATCGAACGACGCGCAGGCCGGGGATAACAGGACGACCGCGCCGGCCTTGCCTTCGGCAAGCGCCAGTTCGCGCGCGGCGGCCACGGCCTGGGCGAGCGTGCCGCAGCGGCTCAACGCGGCCTTGCCGTTCAGCGCCTCGGCGAAGCCGGCTTCGGATTCGCCAATGAGAAAGGCATGAGCAATGCGCGGGTAGTGAGGCTCCAAGCCGGCGAGGCCGCCTTGCTTGGCTTGGCCGCCCGCGATCCAATAGATCTGGCCATAGCACGACAGCGCCTTGCCGGCGGCGTCGGCGTTGGTGGCCTTGGAGTCGTTGATGTAGGCGACTCCGTCGATGATGGCGATTAACTCCTGGCGGTGCGCCAGGCCGGGAAAGCTGCGCAGGCAGGCGGCGATCACCGGCGGCTCGATACCCGCCGCCTTGCACGCGGCGTAGGCTGCGGCCGCGTTTTGCCAATTATGCGCGCCGGGCAGGGTTGCTATTTCGCGCAGGTCCGTGACCGCCAGCGCCTGACCGTCGGTGTCGTCGTGCAAGACACCGTCGACGACGAAGACACCGCCGTCGCACCGACCATGCCCGGATACCGGCACGACGGCTTGCTCGTCGGCGGCGCGCAAGTCATCGAAAATACGCCGGCAAACATCGTCGTCGACGCCGACGACCGCCGTGCGCGGCCGGGTTTGGCGGTGAAAGATTTGCCGCTTCGCCGCGATATAGCCTTCCAAGCCGCCGTGGCGGTCGAGGTGATCGGGCGAAACGTTCAACAACACCGCGACGTCGAAGGTAATCGAGAACGTGATTTCGAGCTGGTACGACGACATCTCGAGAACGTAGGCGCCGCCCGTGTCCAGGGACTCAAGCTCCAGGGCCGGCATACCCAGGTTGCCGCCGACCGCCACCTCGCGTCCGGCCAATTCGAAGATATGGCCGATCAGGGAAGTCGTGGTCGATTTCCCGTTGGTGCCGGTTATGCCGATGAACTGCGCGTTACGCTGGGCTCTGGCGAGAAGCTCGATATCGCCGATGATCTCGACGTTGTGCTTGCGGGCGAGGGCGGCAATCGGGTGGGGCGCGGGATGGGTGTGCGGAATGCCCGGCGAGATAACCAGCGTGGTCGGCTCCCGCCAATTGCAGGTGTTCAGATCGACCAGCGGAATGTCCTTGGCCCGCGCGGCGGCGCGCTGGTCCTCGTTGTCATCCCATGCCCAAACCTCGGCGCCGGACGCGTGCAAGGCCCGCGCCGCCGAAAGCCCGGACCGGCCGAGCCCCAGGACCGCCACTGGAATGCCGCTGAAGAAGCTCAGGTCGATCACGCGCCGCGCTCCCTCATCTCAATTTCAGGCTGGACAGCCCAGCCAGGGCCAGGATCGAGGCGATGATCCAAAAACGAATCACGATGGTCGGCTCGGCCCAGCCCTTCTGTTCGAAGTGATGGTGCAGCGGCGCCATGCGGAAGACGCGCTTTCCGGTCAGCTTGAAGGAAGCGACCTGGACGATGACCGAGACGGTTTCCAAAACGAACAATCCGCCGATGATGGCCAGAACCAATTCGTGTTTGGTCACGACCGCGACACCGCCCAGCGCGCCGCCGCAAGACAGCGACCCGGTGTCGCCCATGAACACCATGGCGGGCGGCGCGTTGAACCAAAGGAACCCAAGGCTCGCGCCCACCAGGGCCGAACAGAAAACCGCCAGTTCGCCGCTGCCGGCCACGTATTGCAGTTGCAAGTAAGACGCGAAAACCGAATTGCCGACCAGATAGGCGATAAGGGCGAAGCAACCGGCCGCGATCATCACCGGCACGGTCGCCAGGCCGTCCAGGCCATCGGTGAGGTTAACCGCGTTGGACGCGCCGACCATGACCAAAACCGCGAAGGGGATAAAGAACCAGCCCAGATTTAGCAGGAGGTTTTTCAGGAAGGGTATCGCCAGGTGAGTTCCGATCTCGCCAGGGGTGAGGGACACGATCCAGGCCGAGGCGGCAAGCGCGATGGCGACCTGCGCGACCAATTTGACGCGCCCGGGCAGCCCCTTGGAGTTGCGGCGCGTCAACTTCAGATAATCGTCGCCAAAGCCGACCAGCCCAAAGCCGCCGGTCACGGCCATCACCGCCCACACATAACCGTTGGTCAGGTCGGCCCAAAGCAGAGTCGAGATCGTGATCGCCAGAAGGATCATCAAGCCGCCCATGGTCGGGGTGCCCTGCTTGGTCAGCAGGTGGCTGGCCGGCCCGTCGTCGCGGATCGGTTGTCCCTCGCGCTGGCGCGAGCGCAGCCAGGCGATGATTCGGGGGCCCATTATGAAACTGATAATCAGCGCGGTCAGGACCGCCGCGCCGCTGCGGAAGGTAATGTAGCGGAAGACATTGAAGATACTGATGTCGTCGGCCAGTGGAACTAGAAGGTGATAGAACATGCGCGCCTTTCCTAGCCGCCGTTGGCCGCGCGGGGCGCGGGCGCGTCGCTGTTGAGAAGGGCTTCGACCACCAGCGCCATGCGGCTGCCCAGCGATCCCTTCACCATGATGACGTCGCCGCCGGCGGCGGCTTCGAGAGCCAGTGGCGCCGCGGCGCGCGAATCGGCGCCGTGCCCGCCCCGCATGGACCTGGGCAGGGCATTCTGCAAGCCGGCCATGTCGGTGCCGCAGGTAATAACCAGATCGATCTTGGCCTCGCGCAGCGGGCCGGCCAATCCAAGGTGCCCCTCGGCCGCGAGCGCGCCCAGCTCCAGCATATCTCCCAAAACGGCGATGCGGCGGCCGCCTGGCCCGGTCTGGGCCCGGCTCAAGACATCGATGGCGGCGCGCATCGAGGCAGGGCTGGCGTTGTAGGACTCGTCGATCAACACAAACTCGCCGCCAGGGACTTGAATGGTGTGCCGTGTGCCTCGTCCCTTGACCGGCGAAAGCCTGGCGAGTTGCGCCGCCGCCGCCGGCACGTCCGCGCCCAGGGCCGTTACCGTGGCCAGGACCGCCAAGGAGTTCGCGACCCAGTGCGCGCCCGGAAGGGCGACCGTGTAATCCAAGGGGGTGCCGAACACTTCGGCCCGCACGTCGCTGCTGTCGGCGCTTAAGGTCGCGTCGAGGACCCGGACATCGGCTTCGCGGTGTGTGCCAAAGGAGATGATGCGGTCCAATTTAGCGTCCCCGGCATGCTTGGACAGCCTATCGAAATGTGGATTGTCGCGGTTTAAGACAGCGGTGCCTTTCGCGGTCATGCCCTCGAAGATCTCGGCCTTGGCGTCGGCGATTTCCTCCACCGATGCGAAGTTACCGATATGAACCGGCTCCACGGTCGTAATCAGCGCGACCTCCGGCTTTAGCAGGCGGCCTAGTTCGCGCAATTCGCCGGCGTGATTCATGCCGATCTCGAATATGCCGTAGGCTGCTTGGCGCGACATGCGGGCCAGGCTGAGCGGAAGCCCCCAATGGTTATTGAGACCGCCCAGGCTCGCGGTCACCGGCGCCTGGGCGCCCAGGCATAAAACCAGCGCCTCCTTGGTGCCGGTCTTTCCCACGCTGCCGGTCACACCGACGAAGCGGGCTTGGCTGCGCTCGCGCGCCGCCGCGCCAAGACGCCACAGGGCCGCTAGCGTATCGTCGACGATCAGCATCGGGCCCGGCGCGCGACCCTCGGGCTCGCGGTGCGACATGACCGCCGAGGCGCCGGCCGCGAAGGCTTTGGCGATGAAATCGTGGCCATCGAAGCTCGGCCCCGCCAAGGCGACGAAGAGGTCGCCCGGCCGCAGGCTGCGCGTGTCGATGGAAACGCCACTGGCGCGCCAAGACGCGGTGTTGCGTCCTCCGGTCGCCTCGGCGGCTTCGGCGGCGCTCCAAAGGATCGCGGGGCTCACTGGGCGTCCCCAGAATTATGGCACGCGGCCATGGCGGCGCGCGCGATCTCCCGGTCGTCGAAGGGCAGAACCTTGGACCCGACGATCTGGCCGGATTCGTGGCCCTTGCCGGCGATAATCAGGGTATCGCCCCGGCCCAGGCCGGCAATGGCCGTGGCGATGGCCTCGCCGCGATCGCCGATCTCACGCGCACCCGGTGCCGCGTTCATGACCGCGCGGCGGATTTTCGCCGGGTCTTCCGTGCGCGGGTTGTCGTCGGTCACGATTACGCTGTCGGCCAGGCGGGTCGCGATCTCGCCCATCATGGGGCGCTTGCCTTCGTCCCGGTCGCCGCCGCAGCCAAAGACGACCCAAAGCTTTTCGCGTGTGTGCGGCCGCACCGCTTGCAGCACCGCCTCGAGCGCGCCCGGCTTGTGCGCGTAGTCGACATAAACGTGGCCGCCCGCCGGTGTTTCGCCGATCGGCTCAAGCCGGCCTGGCACACCTTCCAGCTTTGCCAGCGCCGCGATTGCGGCGGTTTCATCGACGCCGGTTGCCAACACCAGACCCAGTGCCGCCAAGACATTGAAGGCTTGGAAGGTCCCCGCGATCTTTAGCGGCACGGTGTGCGCGCGGCCGAACACTTCGAGGGTTAAGTCCTGGCCTTCCGCGCTCGGCGTCTGGCGGACTAGGCGCAAATCGCACGGGCCGGTTCCAAAGGTAATGAGCTTCAACCCGCGCGCGGCGCAGGACTCGCGGATTTCCACTGTCTCGGGAATGTCGATGTTGACGACCGCCGCGCCGCCCGGACTGACAAGCTCGCGGAACAGGCGCAGCTTCGCGGCCAGGTAACTTTCCATGCCGGCGTGGTAGTCCAGATGGTCGCGCGACAGATTGGTGAAGGCGGCGGCGGCGATCTCGACGCCGTCCAGGCGGTATTGATCGAGCCCATGGCTGGAGGCTTCCATCGCCAGGCGTGTCACGCCGTCGCGGGCCAAATCCGCCAGGCAGGCATGCAGTTCAACCGGGTCCGGCGTGGTCAGGGATTTCGGCGCCCCCGGGCGCGGCGGCGTGAGGCCGAGAGTTCCGATACTGGCCGCCTTGTATCCGAGGGCGCGCCAAATCTGCTGGGTAAAGCTGGCGACCGATGTCTTGCCGCTGGTCCCCGTGCAAGCCACCACGGTTTCCGGTTGGGCGCCGTGAAAGCGCGCCGCCAGGCGCGCCAATTGGCGGCGTGGATTGCCGGCGGTCAGCAAGCTAACCGGCGGGTCATAGGTTTTCAGCTCTGTGCCGCAGGGCGCCAGAACCGCGAGCGCACCCTTGGCAACCGCCTGGTCGATGAAGTCGCGA
This sequence comes from Kiloniellaceae bacterium, assembly GCA_021776175.1. Lineage (GTDB taxonomy): Bacteria > Pseudomonadota > Alphaproteobacteria > Kiloniellales > J153 > JAJFGN01. The sequence goes on along the minus strand of JAJFGJ010000032.1, from coordinate 43,564 downwards.
CCGTCGGCCTGGGCGCCGGGCAAGGCCGCGAACAGGAAACCGGGCATGACGCCGCGGCTGTCCGCGGCCAGGCCTAGGATATCCGGATCGTGTGCCAATGCCGGGCCGGCAAGCATGTCGTTGGTTCCACCCATAAGGAGTTCAGTTAGCCGCAATCCGTTGCGCCTTTGCTTGTTGCGCGCTCGCCTTGGTCTTTATCAGCAGGTGCTCGCTCGATTCGGTTTCGAAACCCTCGGCGGCCGGCATGACGCCGAGGATCGGCGCGATCCTCTCGACGACATTGCGCACGGCCGGCGCCGCGACCCAGCCGCCGGTGGCGTAGTTGTATGTTTTCTTTGTGCCCTTGGGCTCGTCGACCATAATCAGGATGACGTAACGCGGGTCGTTCATTGGAAAGGCGCCGACAAAGGACGCCAGCCGCTTGTTCCGCGCGTAGCGGCCGTTCACGAGTTTGTCGGAAGTGCCGGTTTTCCCGCCAACCAAGAAATTTTCCGCGGCCGCTTTTCTTCCGGTGCCTTGGCGTACGACCAGGCGCATCAGGTCGCGCATCGTGCGAGAGGTCGATTCGCTAATCACCCTTCGGCCGGAAACCGGATCGCCGGCCCCGCGCTTCAGCAAGGTCGTGGGAATCATTTCACCCCCGTTCACGACCGCGCCGACCGCGCTCGCGACCTGGATCGGGCTGACGGCGATGCCGTGGCCGTAAGAAATTGTCAGCGTATTGATGTCGCGCCAGGGCGAGGGCAGGAGAGGCGGGCTGACCTCACTCAATTCAATGCCTGGCGCCCGCGTTAGGCCAAGCTCGCTCAGGAAGGCTTTCTGCGCCGTCGTGCCGGCGTCCCTGGCCATGAGGGCGGCGCCGATATTACTGGAGTAAATGAAAATTTCGGGAACCGACAGCCACCTGTTCTTGGGCTTGAAATCGGTGATCGCGAAACGCCCCACGCGGATCGGCTTCCTGGTATCGTAGCCGTCGTTCAGGGTGACCGTGCCGCTGTCCAGGGTCTGCGCGGTGGTGAATATCTTGAAGACCGATCCCATCTCGTAGAGGCCGAGGCTGGCGCGGTTGAATCGCGCATTGCTCGACGCCGTGCCGGCACGGCCAGGGTCGAAGTCGGGCAAGGACGACATGGCCAAGGTCTCGCCGCTACGCACATCCAACACCACGCCGGTAGCGGCGATGGCATCGAACTCCTTCATCGTCGCCGCTAACTCCTGGGTCAGGATGTGCTGAACGCGAACATCCAAACTCAAGCGAACCGGTGCCGCGCTGTCCTTCAGGACATCGTTGAAGGACCGCTCGATGCCGGCCAGCCCCTCGGTATCGACATTGGTAAAGCCGATAACGTGGGCGGCCAGATTTCCGTTTGGATAGACACGTTGAACCTCGCGGCGGAAATTGAGGCCGGGAATGCCCAAGCGATTGATCTCGTGATGCTCGCGCGGTGTCAGGTTTCGTTTGATCCACACGAAGCTCCTGCCGCTCGCCAGCTTGGCCTGAATTCCGGCGCGCGTCACCGTGGGCAGAATTTTTTCGAGCGCCGCCGCGACTTGACCGGGATCCCGGATCAGTCGCGGCTCGGCATAGAGCGACGCGGTCGGCACGTTGGCGGCCAGGATCACGCCGTTCCGGTCAAGGATATCGGCGCGCCCGGTGAAGGGGTGTGGCGATGCCTGGGATTGGGCCAGACGCGGCGCCGCGCCGTTTGAGAGCGACAGGTCGATGAGCCGCCCGCCGATGGCGGTAAAGGCCAGGGCGAAGACGACACCGGCCACAAGCAAGCGGGTCCGGCCGATCTCCAGGGCGGCGGCCTTGTTCCCGGAGAGTGACTCTCTGGCACCGGGATGGCGCGCCACGGGCGGCGATCGATGGACGTGCTCAGGCGCGTTCTTTGGGGCCATGAAATTCATGGGCGGCTTCCCCCATGGATAGTCGGGACCCTTGCCCCCGGCACGGCCTGGGGAGATCCCGCGATTTGAGTAATGCCATCGCTGGGCACGCGGACTGGGAGATCTTCCAGGCGGATCAAGCGTTTGGGTGGAATGCGCTCCATGCCCAATATGTTTTTCGCTTGCTCGGCAATCCGCGCGGGCTGGTTCAGAAAACTCCATTCGCTTCGCAGAACATGGATCGTCTCGCGATGATCGCCGATGTCGCGGTTGACCTGTGTCAGTTCTTTTTCAAGGCTGCCGACCCTTTGCTTGAGATTGAAGAGCATCATGGCGATCGCCAGCGTCGCGACGATGCTCAGTGGAACCGCCATGCGCCTCATGCCGCCCATTCCCGCTCCTCGCCGTTTGCCGGCCAGGCCGGGGCGCCGGTGCGCTCGGCGGCCCGCAGCCGGGCGGAGCGGGCACGAGGATTCGCGCCGCACTCCGCCTGGCTGGGCCGGCAAGGACCCTTAAACAGAAGCTTGAAGGTGGGTTGGGGCGCGGCGGCGGGTGGCTCGGGAAGGTGGCGGGGGCCACGCGGTTGCCCACCGCTGCGCTGCCGCAGGAAGGTCTTGACGATCCGGTCCTCCAAGCTGTGAAACGCGACCACCGCGAGCCTTCCGCCCGGCGCGAGCAGGCGCTCGGCGGCCCTCAGGCCACGCTCCAACTCACCCAGCTCGTCGTTCACGTAAATGCGTAACGCCTGAAACGTGCGGGTCGCGTTGTCGATGCCGGCCGCGTCGCGGGCGCCGCGCGCGACCGCGCCGCGAACGATATCGGCCAATTGCGCGGTTCGCTCTATGCGGCAGTTTTGACGGGCGGAGACAATGGCGCGCGCGACCTGACGCGCCCGCCGCTCTTCGCCGAGACGCTTAATGATTCCGGCCAGGTCCTCTTCCGGCATGTCGTTGACCACATCGGCGGCACTGGGCTGCTCCCGGTCTTGCCCCGGTCCTTCCATGCGCATATCGAGCGCGGCGTCGAAACGAAACGAGAATCCGCGCTCCGCTTCGTCGAGCTGCATGGACGACACGCCCAGATCCAGGGCGATACCCCCGACCGCATCGATCCCTAGCTCTTGCAGGTGCCGGTCCATGGCGCCAAAGCGGCCCGCGATCACGGTCAGGCGGCTCGGATAACGGCGCACGAGAGAGGCGGCACGCTTGACCGCCTCGGGGTCCCGGTCGATGCCATAGACCGTGACCTGGGCAGCCTCAAGGATGGCCTGGGCGTACCCGCCGGCGCCGAAAGTTCCGTCGGCATAAATCGCGCCGTCGCGCGGCGCCAGGGCCTCGATGACCTCGCGCAGCATGACCGGCCTATGCCAGCCGGGCGTGTCCAGGGATTGATTTCGTTCGTTCCCGGTCATGGCGTGATGACCGCGGGCTTGCGCAAGGACAGGCTGCGCCCTTCGGCCTTGGCGCGGGCCCGCGCCTCGGCCATGTGCTGGCGCAGGGCATCCGGCTCCCAAATCTGAAACAAGGGACCCTTGCCGACAAAGGCGGCGCGGTCTGTGATTCCGGCGCTCTCCCTCAATTCCGCCGGCATGCCGATGCGGCCCTCGGGGTCGAATGTCAGGCTATGGGAGTTTCCGAGAATACTTGTGGCGAGGTCATCGTGTTCCTTGGAGAACAGATCCAGCGTTTCCATGCTTTCGTTGATGCGCTCTAGAAAATCGTAGCCGCAGGCCTCGATCGCGTCTTCGCGGTATGACGCGAAGGCTACAATCCCATTGAAGGTCTGGGTGTTAAGGACTTGGCGAAATGAGTACGGCACCGAGACTCGACCTTTACGGTCGATTTTGTTCTCGAATGTGCCGATGAACATCGCCACTTACCCCTCCCACAGCGTGCGCCGCTGAGCTTTGCCCCCGGTACCCGCCGACATTGATTATTTTGGCCGCTAAACCATCCCTTTAATGGGACAGAATGGTATAGCTTGGGTAATCCAGGGAGTCAATGGTACGCACAAGTAATTCCAAGGTGGTTAAGAAGCAATTAATGACACCTCATTGTAGTGATGGGGACCAGCTACCAGATTTGTGTCCTCGAGGCAGGATAAGTCTTTATGTTGATTGCGCCAACACTTTGTTCTTGTAATGTTCTTATTGTGGAGAGCCAGTGTCAATTATGTGGCAGGCACCGTCGCAAACATGGCCCAAACCTGGGGGCACTATAAAAAGTGTATTATATCAATTAGATAGATTGCCAGACGGCCTATAAGCCGGGTTCTGTCCCCCGCGCGGACGCGGATGGATGACCATTCATCTGGGACGTCCGTCGCCGGACGCCTCGCGCGACCTACCCGGACGGCGGCGCTGAAACCCGCCTGGCCCCTAGAGGCCCGCCGTCCCTACTTGGTCTTGCTCCCGGTGAGGTTTACCGTGCCGCGCCCGTTACCGGGCGCGCGGTGCGCTCTTACCGCACCCTTTCACCCTTACCCGCCTTAAACCCCGAAGGGCCTTGGAGGGCGGTTTGCTTTCTGTGGCACTTTCCCTAGGGTCACCCCCGCCGGGCGTTACCCGGCACCGTGTTTCCGTGGAGCCCGGACTTTCCTCTCCCGGTTCCGGGTAAACCCAGAGCCGAAAGCGGCCATCCAGCCGTCTGGCCCTCTTTACTTAGTGTCCGGGCCGGGTCCCGTCAATCGAGCCGCGCCAAAAGGGCATCGAGAATACCAAGGGTCTCGGCGTTGGCGGTGCCGGTCACGTTTTCCGGTTGGAAGTGACGCTGAAAGGCGCGCACGACGGCCCCGAGGTCATCCTCAAGGTAGCCATAGCCGAAGGCGTCCAGTCGGCGCTTGATCTCGGTCTGGCTGGGGGCCGGCGATACCGCTTCCGCGTGCCCATGCCAGAGTCCGATGCCCGCCGCCGCCAGGCGCGCCCAGGGGAAAAGCTCGCCGGGGTCTTCCTTGCGCAAGGGCGCGACGTCCGAGTGACCCAGGACGCGCGCCGCTGGAATAGGGTGGCGGGTCAAGATATCCCGGCAAAGCTCGATAATCGCCGCGATCTGAGGCTCCGGGAAGGCGCGGTAGCCGAATTCATGTCCCGGATTGACCAGTTCGATACCGATGGAGCGGGCGTTGATGTCGCCGGCGCCGGCCCAGAGCCCGACGCCGGCATGCCAGGCCCGCTCCTTTTCGGCCACCAGGCGCGTCAAGCCGCCGTCTTCGCCGATGCAATAGTGCGCGCTGACTTTTGCCGCCGGGTCGCACAGGCGCGCCATCGCCGTCTTGCCGTCTCGCATGCCGGTGTAATGCAGGAGCAAAATATCGACCGCTTGCCCGGATGGACGGGCGTCGAAGTTGGGCGAGGGTCGTTCGCGCGGCGGGGGCATCACGCGCCGCGCCGGGGGCGGACCTTATCGTAGGCGGTATTAATCGTGGCCAGGCGCTCATTGGCCAGATCGACGAATTCCTGCGGCATGCCCTGGGCGACCAGGCGGTCGGGGTGGTTTTCGCGCACCAGCTTGCGGTACGCCGACTTTATATCGTCATGGCTGTCGTCGCGGGTAACGCCCAATATGACGTAGGGGTCGGACTTGTCCGGGCCCAGGTTCGATGCGCGGATACGGTCCCATTCCGCCCCCTCCATCCCGAAGATGTGGGCGATCTGTTCCAGGAAGGTCAGTTCGTCGTCGGTGACCTCGCCGTCGGCGCGGGCGATGTGGAACAGGCCGTCCAGCAACTCGGCCAAGACCGCCGGGTTGTTCTTGAACATGCGTCCGATCTGCCGGGCATAGGGCTCGAAGCCGGAAGCATCGCTGCGCGCCTGATTGAACAAGCGGCCCACGTTCTTCATTTCCTCGGGCGATACCCGGAAGACTTCCTTGAAGGCGCTGACTTCGTCGGGTGTGACCTGGCCGTCGGCCTTGGCCATCTTGGCGCCGAGCACGACCACCGCGATGGTGAAGGCGACTTTCTTGGTCGCGTCGCTTTCGCCGCCTTCCTGGTACGGTGCGCGCATCTTGTCGACCGCGTGTCCCGCGACCGCGCCGATCATGGCCCCAAGCGGCCCGCCCAAGGCGAAACCGGCGGCGCCGCCGAGGATTTTTCCCCAAACGCTCATGGTTTTGTAATGGCTATCCTTGGTCGCCGGAATGCTGTGTCCACCACACTAGGTCCTTATTCCATGCGATGAAGATGTGGGCAAGCCGCGCCTAATTAGGGCGCGCGCTCCATGCCAAGACGGCCGATCCCCGGCAGCTTTACGGCGAGCCCAAGGGGATCGAGACCGAAACTCAGACCCAAGAGGTTAATCTCCAGACCTTCCTTCAAGCCGACCGTGAGACCGAGGACGCCCAGGATCGAAACTTGAAACCCCGTGCCGCTGGGCGCCCGCGCGGCAAATGCGGTGGCGCCGAGGTAATCCTTTCCAATCGCGGTCGGGGGCAGGTCGAGGCCGAGTTCGGGTACCGCGCGCGCGATGGCCGCCGTGAAGGTGTTGGAGTTGGGTCCCGGCCAGGTCCGGTAGCTATCCTTGAAAGGATAGGCGGCCACGGCGGCCTCGATCTTGTCGATGGCGCTCTCGGCCTCCGGCCCGCGCAAATCGGCGTAAATCTCGGGGCTGGCGCCGAACCACTTTCGGTCCGGTGGACCTTCGCTCACCGAAAGCGGCGACCCACCATGCCAGTAGCGCCAGCCGGTGACCTGGTAAGTCTTGAAGGTGGGCGCGCCCGCGCGCTTCACCGCGATCCAGCTATGGACCGCGAAGGCGCCCCGCCAGGAGAAAGCGCGGGCGCCATAGACCTGGACGACCGGTCCGGTGACGACGGCGGGATCGGGGGCTATGCCGGCGCTTTCCCGGCTGGCGGTGCGCCAATCGCCATCGACGCGGGCGAGGCCGCCGGCGGCGGCCACGACGGGCCCCGCCAGCAGAACGAGAATGAGCAGAGTCAAACGCCGAACGGAAAGGAAAACGCGGAACATCGCCCATCCTAGCATAGTCAGCGTGCGTGTAGGAGCGCCCGCGTGGCGCATCGAAGCTTTAACTATATTGACATTATATATATAAATTATCAATATATCGCAGATCAAAAACCCCATGGCTAAGGGCGAGGCGAAGACAATGACGGCGTGGCAATTTTGGATCGATCGGGGCGGCACCTTCACGGATGTTGTCGCGCAACGGCCGGACGGGTCGCTGGTATCGCGCAAGCTGTTGTCGGAGAACCCCGAACAATATAGCGACGCCGCGATACACGGTATTCGCACGCTGTTGGAAATCCCCAAGTGGGCCGAGATTCCAGCGGGGTCGATCCGCGCCGTCAAGATGGGCACGACCGTCGCGACCAACGCCTTGCTGGAACGCAAGGGCGAGCCGACATTGCTCGCCATCACCCGGGGGTTTCGCGACGCACTGCGCATCGCCTATCAGAACCGCCCCAATATTTTCACCCGGCGTATCGAACTGCCGGAACTGCTCTATGGCGCCACGGTCGAAATCGACGAACGCTTGAGCGCCGAGGGCGAGATCCTGCGGGCCTTGGATTTGGACCGGGCGCGAGCCGACTTGCAGGCGGGCTTCGATAAGGGGTTTCGTTCCCTGGCCATCGTCCTGCTGCATGGCTACCGCTATCCCGATCACGAGCGAAAACTGGCCGAGGCGGCGCGCGCTATCGGGTTTACGCAAATTTCGGTCAGCCACGAAGTCAGCCCGCTCATGAAACTGGTCTCGCGCGGGGATACCACGGTGGTCGATGCCTATCTTTCGCCGATTCTACGCCGCTATGTGGATCAGGTCGCCAGCCAAGTCGGCGACACCCGCTTGATGTTCATGCAGTCGAACGGCGGCCTGACCGATGCCCGCCTGTTCCAGGGCAAGGATTCGATTCTGTCCGGGCCCGCCGGGGGTATCGTCGGCGCGGTGCGCACCTCGGCCATGGCCGGTTGTAAGCGGATCGTTACCTTCGACATGGGCGGCACCTCGACCGACGTCGCGCACTACGACGGCGAATACGAGCGCGCCTTCGAAACCCAGGTCGCGGGTGTGCGTATGCGTGCGCCCATGATGCGGATATTCACCGTGGCCGCGGGCGGCGGCTCGATCCTTCATTTCGACGGGGCGCGCTACCGGGTCGGCCCGGATTCGGCGGGCGCCAATCCGGGCCCGGCTTGCTACCGGCGCGGCGGACCCCTGACGGTCACCGATTGCAACGTCATGTTGGGCCGTATCGTGCCCGAGTATTTCCCCAAGGTTTTCGGCCTTGGCGCCGATCAAGCCTTGGACGCGAATATAGTCCGAGAAAAATTCGCCGCGCTCACGGCGCGGATTAGCGAAGCCACCGGCGATAGCCGCGCGCCGGAGAAAGTCGCGCAAGGTTTCCGCATGATCGCGGTTGAGAACATGGCCAACGCGATCAAGAAAATATCGACCCAGCGCGGCTATGACGTGACCGACTATACTTTGTGCTGCTTTGGCGGCGCGGGCGGACAACATGCCTGCGACATGGCCGATACCTTGGGCATGACGCGGATATTCCTGCACCCCCTCGCCGGGGTGCTTTCGGCCTACGGTATGGGCCTGGCCGATGTGCGGGCCTTGCGCGAGCGCGCGGTGGAACGTCTGCTCGACGATGGTCTCATGACCGGGATCGAAAAAGACCTCCATGACTTGGCCCAGGAGGGGCGGCGGGAGATCGCGGCGCAAGACATCGCGGCGGACCGCATCAAAGTTCTGAAACGGGTTCACCTGCGCTATCGGGGCACGGATTCGGCGATCGTCGTCGACCATGGCACGCGCGCCGAGATCGTCGCGCGCTTCGAAGACGCGCATCGGCAGCGCTATGGCTTCGTCATGGCGGAGCGGCCCTTCATCGTCGAAGCCCTCTCGGTCGAGGTGGTGGGCGAAACCGATACCGTCGAGGACCCGGTACTTGAGATGGGACCGGGCGGCGCCCCGGAACCCACGGCGACCACGCGCATCTATGCCGCTGGCGCCTGGGCCGACACACCGGTCTATTTGCGCGAAGACCTCTCTCCCGGCGATCTCATCGACGGTCCGGCGATCATAATCGAGCCGATCTCGACCACGGTGCTGGAGCCGGGCTGGCAGGCACGCCTGACCCAGCGCGATCACTTGGAACTAGAGCGCGTGATTCCCCTTGAGCGTAACGCCGCGGTCGGCACCCAGGTCGATCCGGTAATGCTTGAGGTGTTCAACAACCTCTTCATGTCGATTGCTGAACAGATGGGATCGACCCTGGAAAACACCGCCTATTCGGTCAACATCAAGGAGCGTTTGGATTTCTCCTGCGCCTTGTTCAATCCCCAGGGCGATCTGGTCGCCAACGCGCCCCACATGCCGGTGCATCTGGGGTCCATGAGCGATTCAGTGCGCGCGATCATCCAGGCACGTGGCGATGCCATGGCGCCGGGCGATGTCTACATGCTGAACGCACCCTATAACGGCGGCACGCACCTGCCCGACATCACGGTCATCACCCCGGTGTTCGGCGAAGCTGGCGCGGAGATTCTGTTTTTCGTCGGCAGCCGGGGCCACCACGCCGACGTGGGCGGCATCACGCCCGGCTCCATGCCGCCCGATAGCCGCACGGTGGAGGAAGAAGGAATCCTGCTCGACAACGTGACCCTGGTCGAACGCGGCAAGTTCCTGGAAGCCGAGGTGCGCGATATTTTGAGCGCCGGGTCGTATCCGGCGCGCAACGTCGATCAAAACATCGCCGACCTCAAGGCCCAGATCGCCGCCAACGAAATGGGCGTGCGCGAATTGCGCCGCATGATCGAACATTACAGCCTCGATGTGGTTCACGCCTATATGGGCCATGTCCAGGACAACGCGGAAGAGCAGGTGCGCCGCGTCCTCGGCCGCTTGAAGGACGGCACCTTCACCTATCCCACGGACCAGGGTGCGCGAATCCAGGTCGCCATCAGTATCGATCGCGAGGCGCGCCGGGCGCGGGTCGATTTCACCGGCACCAGCGCCCAGCAGCCCAATAATTTCAACGCCCCCTCCGCCGTGTGCCGGGCCGCCGTTCTGTACGTATTCCGGACCTTGATCGACGAAGACATTCCCATGAATGAAGGTGTCTTGAAGCCCCTGGACCTCATCATTCCGCAAGGCTGCATGCTCAACCCGGCCTATCCGGCGGCGGTGGTCGCGGGCAACGTTGAAACCAGCCAGGTCATTGTCGATACCCTCTATGGCGCGCTCGGGGTCATGGCCGGGGCCCAGGGCACCATGAACAACTTCACCTTCGGCAACGATACCCACCAGTACTACGAGACCATCTGCGGCGGCGCCGGCGCCGGGCCGGATTTCCATGGCACGGATGCGGTCCATACTCACATGACCAACTCGCGCCTGACCGATCCGGAAGTTCTGGAATGGCGCTTCCCGGTGATGGTCGAGGAATTCGAGATCCGCCGCGGCTCCGGCGGCGCCGGGCGCACGCACGGCGGCGATGGGGTGCGGCGGCGCATTTGTTTCCGCGAGGCCATGACCGCGGCGATTCTTTCCAGCCACCGAAAGGTGGCGCCCTTTGGATTGGAAGGTGGCGAAGCGGGTACCCTGGGACGCAACTGGGTGGAGCGCGCGAACGGAGAGATAACCGAATTGTCGGGCACGGATTCAACCGGCATGAATCCGGGCGATGTTTTCGTGATCGAAACGCCGGGTGGCGGCGGTTATGGGCCGGAGGACGCGGAATGAAGAGTAAACCCCGTGGCGGCCGGGCCATCGTTTCCTCGGCCCATTTGGTATCGGAAACCGCCGGTGCGCTCAGCGAGTTCGAGTACGGCTTGATCGTCGCCGCCAACGCCTTCAACCGCTGGATCGTACGCGGCATGGCCGCCGCCGGTTTGCCGGACCTCGGCGCCCTGGATGTCCTGGTCTTGCACTCGGTCAATCACCGGGCGCGGGAAAAGAAATTGGCCGATCTGTGTTTCGTCCTCAATGTCGAAGACACCCATACGGTCAACTACGCCTTGCGCAAACTATCTCGCCTGGATCTGGTGGCGGGCACGCGCCAGGGTAAGGAAATCTACTACAAGACCACCAAGGCCGGGCAAGACGCCTGCACCAAGTACCGCGCCGTGCGCGAGGATTGTCTGGTCGCCGCTTTCAGTGCCTTCGCCGGTCTGCGCGGCGGTGAAAGCGCCGACGCCCAGGACGCGGAGCTGGGCGAAGCCGCCCAACTCCTCCGCGCCCTATCGGGTCTCTACGATCAGGCGGCACGCGCGGCGACGTCGCTGTAGGATCTTACTCCGCCGTGCCCTTCTTGGGCGTGGCCCAGCGCTTGGTGGCGGCGGTATCGCTGTCGCGGGCGTCGACCCACTGGGCGCCCTCGCCGGATTCTTCCAGCTTCCAGAAGGGTGCCTTGGTTTTCAGCCAGTCGATCAGGAACTGGCAGGCGTCGAAGGCGGCTTGGCGATGGGCGCTGGCGGCGGCGACTAGGACGATTTGATCGCCCGGTTCCAGGCGTCCGACCCGGTGGATAATGAGGCTGGCTTCGAGGGGCCAGCGTTCCTTCGCTTCGGCCTCGATACGCGCCAACATTTTTTCGGTCATGCCGGGATAGTGTTCCAGGGTCATGGCGCCGATGGCCTGATCCCCGGCCATGTCGCGGACCAGGCCGACAAAGACCGCGAGCCCGCCGACCTTCATATTTCCAGCGGTCAGCTTGGCCAGTTCCGCGCCAAGGTCGAAATCTTCTTCCTGGACCCGGATCATGGGCGCAGACACTGACGCGGCGGCACGAAGGCCCCCCCACCCCGGCCCTCCCCCTCGAGGGGGGAGGGGGAGGTTAAGTGCGCGCGTATCTTATCTTTATTCCCTCCCCCCTTGAGGGGGAGGGCTAGGGTGGGGGGGACTTTGTCGCCGCGTATCATGACCTCAGCCCCCGGTGACCGGTGGGAAAAGGGCGATTTCGTCGCCGGGGCGCACGGGATCGTCCGGATGGGCGTATTCCTGATTGACCGCGACCTTGAGCGCGGTCAAATCGGCCAAGGCTTCGGCATGGCCGGGGCCACGCCCGCGCAGCCAGGTCAGGAGCTCCGCCACCGTGGTCACCTCGGGCGGCGGGGTGAGGTCTTCTTCGGCCACGCCGGTCTTGGTTTTGAGCCAGGCGAAATACAAAAGCTTCACGGGTAAACCTCGCTGAAGGGTAGATAGTCGACCATGGTGCCGGGTTCCAGTTGGGTCAAATCCTCCGGCAATTCGACCAGGCCGTCGGCTTCAACCATGGATGAAAGAATACCCGCCCCCGCGCGTGGGAAGGCGACCGCGCGCCAGGCCTCCGGCCCGCCGCCTTCCAGGCGCACGCGCAACCATTCGCGCCGGCCATCTTTTTTCTTATGGCTGAAATCGGCGCGCACTTGAAAACGGCGCGGGGCTGGGACATCGGCGCCCATAAGGCGCAGGATCATGGGCCGCACCACGTTCAGAAAGGTCACCATGACGGCGACCGGATTACCCGGCAGACCGATAAAGGGCACGGTCCCGACTTGGCCCAGGGCGAGCGGGCGGCCCGGCTTGATGGCCAGGCGCCAGAGGTGCAGCTTGCCAAGGGCTTCGACCGCGGTTTTCACATGGTCCTCGTCGCCGACCGAAACTCCGCCCGAGGTGACGATAAAATCGTGGCCGCGCGCGGCGTCGTCGAGGGCCGTGCGGATGCTGTCCAAGCGGTCGGGCAAGATGCCCAGATCGGTCACGGCGCAGCCCAGGGCGCTGAGCAAGCCGTGGATCGTGGCGCGGTTGGAATCGTAGATCGTGCCGGGGGTGAGCGGAGCCCCGGCTTCGCGCAGCTCGTCCCCGGTCGAGAACAAGGCGGCGCGCAGAGGCCGCGCGACCACCAGCTCGCGCCGTCCCGTCGCGGCGGCTTGGCCCAAATCTTGAGGGCGCAGGCGCATACCCCGGCGCAGGACTGTGTCCCCGGCCGCGAAGTCCTCGCCGCGCCCACGCCGGTTGGCGCCTTGATTGATGCCGGGAGCGAGCGCCACGAGTTCCCCTTCCAGGCGGCAATCCTCCTGCATCATGACCGTATCGGGGCCGTCTCGATCCAAACCATTGGGCATGGGCGCGCCGGTGAAGATGCGAACCGCCTCGCCTCGCCTCGCCGGGCGCTCCAGGGGGTGACCGGCGGCGATACGCCCGGTCACCGGCAGAATCGTCTCGGCCTCGGGGTCAAGGTCGTCGAAAAAAACCGCGTAGCCGTCGACGGCGGAATTATCGTGGGGCGGCACGTCGAATTCCGCCACCACATCCTCCAACAGAATACGTCCCAGGGCCAGGTCCAGCGGTACCGATTCCGTCTCGCTGATCTGAGAAACCACTTGGTCGAGCAGCGTCCGCGCTTCCTCGACCCGCATCAGGCGGCCGCTATGGGTGAAGCAGTCGTTGCTTAGTTGCGCCATGCTTAAGCTTGCGTCTTTCTCGATACCGGAATCACGCCCACACCCTAAGTGTCGCGTGTCCGGCGATTGAGGCCGGATCGGCCGCGCCGGAAGCTATATTTTATGCCTCCTGCGCCTCCCGGCAAGCTTGGCGCCGATCTAGAGGTCCAGGTCGGATAAACTGGGATGGTCCGCGGGGCGCGGGCCGCTAGGCCAGAGGAACTTGCGCTCCGAGGCGGCGATGGCCAGGTCGTTGATGCTGGCCAGGCGCCGGCGCATCAGGCCGTTTTCATCGAATTCCCAGTTCTCATTGCCGTAGCTGCGAAACCACTGGCCATTGTCGTCGTGCCACTCATAGGCGAAGCGCACGGCGATGCGGTTCCCGGCGAAGGTCCATAGCTCCTTGATCAGACGGTAATCCTGCTCGCGGACCCATTTGCGCTTGAGGAATTCCACGATCTGCGCGCGGCCCACCGGGAATTCCGCGCGGTTGCGCCAGCGGCTATCGGCCGTGTAAGCCAGGGATATCCGTTCCGGGTCCTGGGAATTCCAGGCATCCTCGGCCATGCGGACCTTCTGGACGGCGGTTTCATGGGTGAAGGGCGGCACGGGTGGCTTGCTGGTCATGGAAGGCTCCTGAGTTAGTATAATGGCGCGATTACATGTCGAGTACGAGCCGCTCGGTTGCGGCCCGCGACACACAGGGGCAGAACTTTCCCTCGTCCTCGCGATCGGCTGGCGATAGCACCAGATCGCGGTGGACAGGCGTTCCGTCCAGGACCTTGACGGTGCAGGTGCCGCAGACGCCGGTTTTACAGGAAAAGGCGGTCGTGACTCCAGCATCGATCATGGCATCTAGAATAGTCCGATCCTCTGCTACCCGCAGGGTCTTGTCCGTACGCGCGAGATGCACATCGAAGGCGACATCGCCGGTCTGCGGACCGGTGTCCATGCCGGCGGCGAAAAGCTCGAAACGAACCCGGTCTGGGGCCAATCCAAGATCCTCGCCAAGTTCACGCACGCTGTCGATCAAACGTTCCGGGCCGCAGACGTAGAACACCGCGTCCTTGGGGGCCTGGGAAATTATGGCGGCGATATCGAGGCGTTTTCCCTCGTCCCCTGGATAGAAGATTACGTCGTTCTCCAGTACCTGGCTCAGTTCGGCGCCATAGGCCATGAGCGCCCGAGACCGCGCGGCATAGTGCAGCTGAACGCCGTGACCGCGCGCCGTTAACGCTTGGGCCATGGATTTAAGGGGTGTGATTCCGATTCCGCCGGCAATCAAAACCGTGGGCCGGGCATCGTCGTGAAGGCTAAAAGCGTCCTTCGGCAGGGTGATACGCAGGCGCTGGCCCAGGGCATAGTGCGCGTGTATGGCGCGCGATCCGCCGCCGCCCTCCGGCTCTCTCCTGACCGCGATTTCATAGGCATCGCGCCGCCCGGGGTTGCTGGCGATGGAGTAGGAGCGTGTCGCCTGGTCCTTATCGCCAAAGGGAACCGGCACCAGGATATGGGCGCCGGCCGCAACCACGGGAAGGTCCTGGAATTCGGGGTGGCGCAGCTCGTAGGCGCGCACCTCGGGGGTTAGTTGGCGTATCCCGGCGATGACCAGCTCCAGGGGGCCATCTCCCAGCACCGCTTGTTGCTTGCTTGCCGGGCGGCCTTCTACTTGGGTTTCAAGCGCGGTAATGCGCTGGCGAAGCGGCGCCATGAATTCGTCGATCTCCGCCTCGGTGAAACGCGGGGTGATGTGTTGCGGGCAGTTCCAATCCAGGGCCTCGATGGTCAGCACCACGGCGCGTTCCACCGAGGCGCGGTAGGACGGCATTTCTAAGCTCGAAACCAGGGCCGGGTCCTCGGCGTAATCGACAATGCGCGCCCGCGCCCAGATCTTAAGGCGGCGGCGGTTGGGGTAGTCCATGAGGATCAGGGCGATGCGATCGTTGGCGCCCAGATTGCCGACACTGAGGTACTGAACGTTGCCGCAAAAATCGGCATAGCCAAGAGTGCGCTCGTCAATGACCTTGAGAAATCCCGCCGGGCCGCCGCGAAACTGAACATAAGGCCATCCGGTCTCGCTGGACGTTGCCTGATAGAAACCGTCGCGCGCTTCGATGAACTCGATCGCGCCGGCGGTCAGTGTGTCGCCGCCATCTTCGGCGGTTTCGAATCCTTGATTTCCGGCCCGGCTGCCATAGCGCTCCTGCGCTGCCTTAACGGAGGGTGTGAAGGTGATCTTGGAAAAAGCGCGGGCCATGGGATGATATCCTTAGGCAAGAAAGCGAGGGGGAAGGGGGGGCAAGCGGCGATGCGCCCGCCCCCAGCCGGCGGGCCGCTCGGCCGCTAGGCGGCCTGAGCCTGCAGCGAAACCCTAGGGAAATCGATTTCCACGCGGGTGGCCTTGCCGATCAAGTTGGTCAAGATGTTCATGCCGACGTGGGTGACGATCTCGACGATCTCGCCATCACTATAGCCAGCCTCGCGGACCGCGTCGAACTCGCTCTGGGTCACTTCGCCCAAGTGGGCATTCAGGGCCCGCGCGAAGATGACGGCGGCGGCGGCCTTGCCGTCCCGCGAGGTGCCTTCGCGGTTGGCCTCGATCTCGGCATCGCTCAAACCGGCGTTGCGGCCCAAGGCGCTATGTGCGGAAAGGCAGTACTGGGATGAGTTCGCCTGGGCAACGGTCAGGGCGATGCGTTCACGGGTCTGCGGGTCCAGGCTGCCGGCCTCGGCGATGCCGCTCAGGCCGAGGAAGGCCTTCAAGGCGTCGGGCGAGTGGGCCAGGATTTTGAGGTAGTTCGGCACCATGCCAATCTTGCTCTGGATGGTGTCCAGAAGCGCCTTCTGGTCGGGGGTGGCGGAGTCCGGGGAGACGACGGCGATGCGGCTCATGATGTAAGTCCTCTTCGTGGTTGGGTTACGGGGCCCGGCCCAAAGGCGCGCCGGGCAAAAAGAAAATAATAATTTCTTACAAAGTTTGAATACATGATTTATTCAATATACCATTCCGAAAAATGGAATAATCATGGATCGCTTCCAATCTCTCCAGGTCTTCGTCAAGGTCGCCGAACGCGGTGGCTTCGCCGCCGCCGCGCGTGTCTTGGGCATGTCGCCGCCGGCCGTGACCCGCGCCATCGCGGCGCTGGAAGATCGGATCGGCACTAGGCTCTTGATCCGCACCACGCGCTCGGTTCGCTTGACCGACAGCGGCGAACGCTTCTTGGCGGACAGCCGCCGCATATTGATGGACCTGGAGGAAGCGGAGGAATCGGCGGTCGGCGCGCACGCGGCGCCGCGCGGCGATTTGCGGGTCACGGCTCCGGTTTTGTTCGGCCGCGATTTCGTCGCCCCAATTCTGGGCGATTTTCTCGAGCAGTATCCTCTGGTCAGCGCCCAGACCTTGTTTGTCGATCGTATCGTCAATCTGATGGACGAGGGCCTGGACGTGGCGATCCGGATTGGCGACTTGCCGGATTCCTCGCTCAGCGCCGTGCGGGTCGGCGCGGTCCGCCGGGTTACCTTCGCGGCGCCGGGCTATTTATCCCGCCATGGGACACCCAGGCACCCGAAAGACCTCGCCGGCCACAGGTTGATCCTCGCCCTCGCCGCCGAAGGCTCGCCGGAATGGCGATTCCAGGAGCAGGGAAAGCCCCTGACGGTAAAACCGGATGCGCGCTTGAGCATGAATACCAACGACGCGGTGATTGCCATGGCCACGCGGGGATGGGGGCTGTCCCGCCTGTTGTCCTATCAGATCGCGCCCGGCCTCGCGGCGGCGCGGCTCAAGATCGTCCTTGGCGATTTCGAACCGCCGCCACTGCCGATCCACGTGGTCCATCGTGAAGGGCGGCGTGTCTCGGCGAAGGTGCGCTCCTTTGTCGACTTCATGGCCGGCCGGCTGCGCGCCGATCCAGCGATTAATTGAACGGCTCATGTCGTTCGCGGCGGGTTACCCGCGATTGCTTGTCATCGCGCGCAACGGGGGTCTGGCGGGGAAAGTATTCATCCCGGTTATGCGCATTTCCCACAAATAAATTACGGGAATGCGAAGTTAAGATTGTTTTTATGCATTGAAATCAAACTATTAATATTCAATGTTGTATAATATGCAGTAAGTACAAGTTCTCTAAAGCAACTATAAGGTCCAAAGAAAGTAGAGCGCACAACTCATGGTATGGTATTCCACAATCGCGATGACTGTTGCCGACGTGCTCATTATGGGCTTCGCCGGCTACGCTCTGTGGGTTCTTTACAGGCATAAGGACGATCTCGGAAAATCAGGGCCGGTATCGGGGGCTATCTTGATTGCCTTGGGCTTGGCGCTGTTCGGCGTTTTCTATTCGCTGGACGTGTTCACGATGTATGGGCTGCCGTTGTTCGTCTCCATGGATGACGCCATGGCGGCCATGGAGTTTTTACATCTCGAGGTTAACTGGCTGGTCACCTTGTCGGCGATGGGATTGATCATCTCCGGTTTCCTATTGAACAACAAGCACATGCGCTTGCTGATTGGCCGCCTGGAGAGCACGCAATCGGAATTGATTGAAGAAGCCGCCGAGCGCAAGCTGGCGGAGGGCGAGTTGCATGTCTCGGAAAGGCGGCTTGCCGGGATCATCGATATTGCCCCGGAAGCCGTCATCTCAACCGACCAATGCCAGCGTATCTTGCTGTTCAACCAAGGCGCCGAGGCCATCTTCGGTTACGGCGCCGACGAGGTACTTGGGCAGTCTCTCAAAATGCTACTTCCTGACCGGGTCAGGGAAACACACGCCAAGCATGTCGAGAGCTTCGCGCGCTCATCGGCATCCCAGCGCCTGTGGAAAAAGCGCATGGAAATCTATGGGGTCCGAAAAGACGGCAGCGAGTTTCCCGCCGAGGCCTCGATCGCGAAGATTCAGCGGGGCGAGGAAACGATATTCACGGTCATGCTGCATGACATAACCGAACGCAAACGAGTTGAGGAAGAGGCGCGAGAAGCTCAAGAACGACTGGAAGAGGCGCTCGAGGCCATGGACGAAGGTTTCGTGATATTCGACGCCCAAGACAGACTGGTCCAATACAATAGCAAATTCCGTGAATTGTTCGCGGACATATCCGATCTGCTGGAATGCAAGCCAACTTTCGATGAGTGGGCACGCGCCTGCATTGAGTATCGCCTGATCGAAGACTCCGATAGCGATGCGAAAGCGTGGCTCGCGAGCCGGATCAGAGAGCATCGCGAATGCGCAGGCCCATATGAACATGAGCTCCCGGGCGGCCGTTGGATTAGTATATCGGAATACAAAACCGAATCCGGATGCACGGCCGGCCTTCGCGTCGATATCACCGAGCGTAAACAGGCCGAGCAGAAACTTCTGAAGATGAATGAACATCTCCGGCGGCAAAGCCGTGAGCTAGAGGAAACGGCGGAACACCTCATCCAAGCGCGAAATCAAGCGGAAACGGCGAACCGCGCCAAGTCCGAGTTCCTCGCCAACATGAGCCACGAGCTGCGCACGCCGCTGAACGCCATAATCGGTTTCTCGGAGATGGTTCGAAATGAGGTTTTCGGCCCCTTGGGTAGTTCGAAATATCATGAGTACGTGCGGGACATACATATCTCCGGCGAACACCTGCTCACGCTCATCAACGATATTCTGGATCTCTCGAAGATCGAGGCTGGCAAGGCCGAGCTTCACGAGGAGGCCGTTGACGTTTCCAAGGCCGCGGAGTCCTGTTTGCTGCTGGTAAAGGAGCGTGCCGAAACGACTCAAGTGATCCTGAAACCGGATATCGCGGACGGACTTCCGCCGCTGCACGCCGACGAGCGCAAGCTCAAGCAGATTCTGATCAACCTTTTGTCCAACGCGATAAAGTTCACGCCGGTTGGCGGCGAGGTCTCGCTCAAGATTTGGATTTGCCCAGATACCGGCTATGTGTTCCAGATTGCCGACACTGGAATCGGCATCGCGCGCGAAGACATTCCCAAGGCCCTAATGCCGTTCAGACAGATAGACAGCGATCTCAACCGAAAATTCGAGGGGACGGGCCTTGGCTTGTCGCTGACTAAAATGCTCGCCGAAGCACACGGCGGATCGCTGGAGCTGCAAAGCGAGGCCGGTATAGGGACCACTGTCACCGTCCGCTTCCCCGCCGAGAGAACCATGTCCTTTGCGTGCCGTACACAGGCTTTGGCGGCAGTAAGCGGGGAACCGGCCTGAGATCTTCCCGATGTCCGTGATCCGCTTTAGGGTCGATCAAGCCATGGCGGAAGTATGGATGACGCCCTTCTCGCCGCCGACGACGCGGGTCTGGCGCATGCGCCGCCGCCATCGGTCGGCATCGTAACCCGTCCCCCGGTGCAGTATGCAGCGATTGTCCCAGATCGCCGTATCGCCGGCCCGCCAACGGTGGGCGTAGATGTCCCGCGGCCGCGTCGCGCGCGCGAGCAGGTCGTCGAGAAGACGGCGGCTGTCGGCACCGGAGCAGCCCGGGATCGAGCGGGCGTGCGAGCCGACGTAATAGTTCTTGAGGCCGTTCAACGGATTTTCGCGCACCAGCCGGTGCATGACCGGGGGCAGCGATGCCGCGTGGTTCGGATCGACCGGCGCGACCTGGCTTCTGGAGTAGACGTAATCATGGATCGCGTGGAGCGGCTCGATCGTTTCGCGCATGTCGCCGGCCAGCCGGCCATAGGCCGCGCGCATGCTGGCGAACGCGGTCTCACCCCCTTCACCAGGCACCTCGTAGCCATGGAGAATTGAGACGAAGGACGGCACCTCGCGGAAGGACGAGTCCGAATGCCATAACTGGTTGCCCGTCTGGTAATGGGTATTGGCATGGGCGTTGCCGCGCTTCGTGCCGTCATCTTGCACGTTGCCGACGGTGCCGAAGTACGTGACCTTGCCAGTCTTGCCGAGAACCACGTGTTCAGCCTCCGCTTCGCCCAAAAGGCGGGTGAAGGCCAGCTGCTTCTCGTCGGTCATGTCCTGGTCCGGAAAGCATAAAAACGAATAAGTATCTATCGCGTCCCGGATCGCCGCTACGCCGGTGTCCGGCATATCCCCCGAGATAGCGATCCCGGTCACGCGGGCGCCGAAATCGTCGTGCAAGGGTTCGATGTGGAGTTGGTTCATCGCCGTCCAGCCCAGTTTGCCAAAAAATGAATATTATCGAATCGTTCACCGGATATATACCGCGTTCAGCCAAACCCGGCCGTTGAGAGAGAGCTTCCGAAGGTTAAAGGACTTGGGTAATATTGGATGGCGACTATCGGATTACAGGCGAGGTGAAATGAAAATTTTGAGAATCCAAGCGGGACCCTGTGCCTTCAAGGCCAGGCTGGAACTCGATCAAGCTCCGAAAACCTGCGCCCGTTTTCTAGAGTTGCTGCCGTTCAGGAACAAGACGATCCATTCGCGCTGGAGCGGCGAAGCGGTATGGGTGCCCTTGGGCGATTTCGATGCGAAAATAGACTTCGAAAATCACACCTGCCATCCCTCGCGCGGCGATATCCTGCTTTACCCCGGTGGTTTCAGCGAAACCGAGATTCTTTTTGCTTACGGAAGCTCCAGCTTCGCCAGCAAGATGGGCGCTCTTGCCGGAAACCATTTCTTGACGGTGGTCGAGGGCCAAGAGAACCTCTCCGCCTTTGGCCGCCTGGTGCTATGGGAAGGGGCGCAGGATATCGAGTTTTCAGCGCCCTGACGTATTGAATCCTAGGCCTAGCGATCGCCAGCCGTGGATATGTAGAGGCGCTCCAGCTCGCGCTGCCGCTCGACCGCGCCCGATTCAAGGTCGCTTTCAGCCGGCCTGTCCCGATGGAAATGGTTATAGCGGTCCTCGCCGCGCACCAGCATGGCGCTATCGAAATCGTGCTTGGTTTGGCGAATATGGGGGGCAAGATACTGAACGTTCAACCCGATCCGCCGATCCTTGCCGCGGTTCGGCATGGAGGCGTGCAGCGTCCAGCCATGGTGAAACGATGCCTGGCCGGGTTCAAGCGGGCACATGACAGCCTCTTCCTCCGCCACGCCGGGGACTGTTTGCCCTTGAAACAAGACGTTCGCCGGGTCGTCCAGGAGTTCGTGATCGCGCCGGCCGCGCACATGACTGCCAGGCACCATGCGCATGCAACCGCTCTCCTGAGTGGCCGGTGAAAGAGCCAGCCACATGGAAACCTGAGCGTCGCCGTCGAAGCCCCAGTACGTTAAATCCTGGTGCCAGCTGACGTGGGAGGAAGCCCCCGCTTCCTTGACGATATAAGTCACGTTGTGGAGAAGGATATCCGGCCCGATCAGCGCCTCGACGACATCGAGAACGCGCGGGTCCGTGGCAAGGGCCAGGGGCGAGCGGAGGATGGTGTGCACCTTGGGCTTGTAATGCACCGAGCCTATCTTCGCTTCCGCCTCCTCCATGCCGGCGCGATGGCTAGCCGCCTCGTGGGCGGACAAGATATCGACAGGCGAAAGATATCCGTCTCTGGCGTAGTCTTCAGCGGCTGCAGGCAAATTATCAAGCGGCATCGCGGCCTCCCACAAACGGTAAACTAGCCCGGGATTTTTCGAATGCTAGCTCGACCGCGATAAAAATTGTAGCGAAATCGTCCGTCGAAAGTAGGGCGGGCCAGGCCCGGACATCGCCTGGCCATTTCCTCGGCCTGTGCCCAGAAAAAAACTATCGAAGTGCCGGAATAGCCCACTATAGCGCGACGAGGCTCAGAGAGTTTGTTCGTCGGCCCGAGGGTGCCGCGAAGAGGCGATTATCTTCGCGGCACCCCTTAGGTCCCAATCTTTCCCGATCAGTGTCCGCCCATATCGTTCCATTGGGGAAGCAGTACGATGCTGTTGGGGTTGAAGCCCAAGTTCTTGAGCGTGTCCATGGAGGCCACGACCTGCTGCGCCTTGAGGTCGACCACGGAGACTGAACCGTCCCGCATCCCGGGCAGGTTAATAAAGGAATTTTGCACGAACCCGTAGCGCCCATCGCGCGTCAGGCCAACATGGTGTGCGCCTTGACCGGTTTTCATGGACTTGATCAGATTCGGCTTGGCCGGGTTTCCGGACAGATCGAAGATATGCAGAAGGCCCGGGTTGGCGGTGGTGACATACATGGTCTTGCCATTGTTGACAAAGTACATCTCCAACGGCACCCCGCCGTCGACCGGTGCAAGATCGAACGCCTGGGCCACATCGAAGTTGTTTGTCGCGGGATTCCAGATGGCGGTCCATAGAGCGGCGCCGAACATGTTGGTGGTGTAGACGATGGCGGGGTTCGAACCAGGTACCCGCAGCAACTCAACCGGGGCCACGCCCGAGGGCGATTCTTTGTTCGACATCTTGAGCATGCCCAAAACCTTGTGGGTGCTAGCCTCGACCACGATCAACTCCTCGCGCGGAGTCTTGAGATCGCCGGTAATGGTGCTGGTCACCAGCAAGCGGTCGATATCGCTCAACACCACCAAGCCATGTGGGTTGGTGCCCGGTATGTCGATAATCCCAGTAATGTTATCGGTCGCCGTATCGCCAACATAAACGTTGGCGGAGTTCATGCAGGTCAGATACCAAGTCTTGTTGTCCTCGGAAAAAACCACGTCCTCACCCATCATGCACTTGGGTACGTCGATGCGTTTCAGGCGATAGGGAAATTCGTTCAAGTTGAAAACGTGCAACTCGGGTTTGCCCAAAGCGGTGACATAGGCTTTTTCCATTTCGCGGTCATAGAAAATATGATGGGCGACGAGATCCGGTGGCAGCGGTATATCCATGAGGATCTTGCCGAAGCTCGGAGCGTTCGGATCCACATCGATGATGGCGATCCCTTCCTCGCGCTTTCCGGTGCCCGTCAATTTGAGGGCTTTCAAGGAATCGGCGGGCTTGCTCTCGTAATTCATCATCGCCAGGATTTCACTCTTGGCGATGCTAGGGGCGATAACCGCGGATATCAGAATAGCCGCTATGGTGATTGTCGCTCGGTTCATTTCTCTTTCTCCCAATTGCTCGCTTATTTTTTGTCGGTACATCAACGAACAGTTCCCATTCGCGGCTTGATTGTGACCGATATTTCATATTTTCATAGAGAATTCACACTTGCATAAAGATAGAGGACATCGATCTTGCGAGATTGGGTGTCAATATGACCGGCGGCGAAGCCTCAAACGTCTTGAGTCGGCGTCGCGGTCTTCGGGTCATGGCCGTCTTCGCCGCCGGGGTGATCTTGGCATCTGGGACCGGGCTAGCGGATTCGAAAAAGCGCCGCGCATTTAACCTTGAGATACGCGAGGGCAAAGTGACCGCCGTTAACAAGACTATCCGGGTCACCGAAGGCGAGGACGTGCATATCGAATGGGTCACGGATAAAGCGGTGGAACTGCATATGCACGGTTATGACATCCATGCCAATGCCGAGCCGGGACGGAGCGTGTCCATGACTTTCCAGGCCCATACGGCCGGGCGGTTTCCCATCTCGGCCCACGGTCATAATCACGGCGCCATGATTTATCTGGAAGTCTATCCCAGGTAATACAGCTCGATGGATAAAATACATATCGGGCTAACCCCACTGTTGGCTGCTTTCGCGGCTGCGATTTCTCTCACTGCCGCCGCCCCCGCCTGGGCCCACGCCTTCGGTGTTCGCTATGACTTGCCGCTGCCCCTATGGCTGTATTTGGGTGGCGCCGGCCTTGCCGTGGCGCTTTCCTTCGCGGTCATGGCCGTGTTCCTCAAGGGCCAGGGAGCAGGCATGGAGGAGTTTCGATTCGATCTCCTCGCCCTACCCTTGCTGGGGTGGCTGGGCGGTCCGATGGTGTTGAATTTGGTCAGGTTCGTGTCGCTGGCGATCTTCGCGCTATTGCTCGTGGCGGGCGTTTTCGGCCATCCGGACCCGTTCAAGAACATCGCGCCAACATTTGTTTGGGTCGTCTGGTGGGTGGGGATGGCCTTTGTCTCGATCCTGGCCGGCAATCTGTGGGATCTGATCAATCCATGGAAGATCGCATACACATGGATGGCAAATTACCGCGGCGAACCGGACGGCACGCGCCCTTATCCTGTCTGGCTGGGCCGCTGGCCCGCGGTATTGTTTTTCTTAGTCTTCGCCTGGATGGAACTTATCTCGGAACAAGCCGAACAGCCACCTTCCTTGGCTATGCTGATAATTGTCTATTCCGCTATCACCTGGACTGGAATGCGAATATATGGGCGCGACACATGGCTGCGACACGGTGAAGTTTTCGCGGTAGTATTCGCCCTGTTGGCGCGCTTCGCCTTTAGCCACGGCGAGGCAGGGAAATGGCATATACGCTTGCCGGCGGTCGGTCTTTTGTGCCGGCGCCCCGTGGATATCTCTGGCGTCTGTTTCGTTTTGTTGTTGCTAACCTCGGTGACCTTCGACGGCATTTTGGAAACGCCGTTATGGGCCGCTATATTGACCTGGATCGCCGAAAGTCAGACTCTGCGCCCGGCTCTTGTCGCCATGCAGGATGCCGGTGTGGACCTGATCGCCGCGATCAAGACCGCTGCCCTGATGGTCCTTCCGGCCCTATTCATCGCCGTCTTCGCCGTGACCAGCAAAGTGATCGCCTGGGCCGGCGGCGGCGCTGCCGGAACGCGCGAAGTGGCCGGCTATTTCGTGCTCTCCCTGGTCCCCATCGCCATCGCCTACCACCTTTCTCATTATCTTTCCTATCTGTTGATCGCGGGCCAGAACATTATTCCGCTACTTTCGGACCCATTCGGCATGGGTTGGAACCTGTTTGGCACGACCGCTTACACCGTGAATATTGGCATCGTGAACGCCAAAATGATCTGGTATGTGGCTGTCGTCGCCATCGTCGCGGGCCATGTTCTGGCCGTTTATATCGCCCATATAATGGCCGTCCGCGTGTTCGAGGACCGGGCTCGTGCTCTACGCAGCCAAATTCCCATGCTGATCCTGATGGTTGGCTACACCATGATCAGCTTGTGGATTCTATCGCAGCCCATCGTCTCTTGAGGGTCCCCGTCTCCTCACAAATCCCCGATAGGCGGAGGTCCATGAGTTTTGTGAATCTGCCGTCGTCGAGAGCACTCTCCAATCCCGGACATTCCGGCGTGTTTGGGCCATGCCGCCTCGGCGCGTTGATTCCCGGCAACGGATCGTGCATCGTCCTCAACCGCTTATTCCCAAAAGTTGAGCAGAGAGACCGGTCATGACCCAAGACGCCCTATCCGAACTCACCATTCCCGGCACGCTGCGCGTCGGCATCAACCTGGGTAATTCTCTTCTGGTGACGGGGGCCGGCCCCACCGGCGACCCGCAAGGGGTGGCGCCGGACATAGCGGCGACCATAGCCGGGCGTCTCGGCGTTGGGGTAACTTACGCGACCTTTGCGACGCCGGGCGAGCTTGCCGACGCGGGGGATCGGGACGAGTGGGATATCGGTTTAATTGCCGTGGAACCCAAGCGGGCCGAGAAGATCGCTTTCAGCACCGCCTATGTCGAGATCGAGGCCACCTATCTGGTGCCGGAGAATTCGACTTTTCAGTCCATGGAGGACGTCGACCGGCCGGGGGTGCGGATTGCAGTGATGCACCGCGCGGCCTTCGATCTGTACTTGAGCCGGGCCTTGAAGCACGCGGAACTGCGCCGCGCGAAAAGCCAATCGGAAGCTTTCGATCTATTCGTGGCGGAAAAACTGGAAGCGCTGGCGGGCCTGACGCCCGCCTTGAACAAAAGGGTCAAGGACCTGCCGGGATCGCGCGTCATGGAGGGAAGATTTACCTCCGTGCGTCAGGCCATTGGCACAAAACCGGGCAACACGGCCCTTCAAGCCGTTGTCGAGCAATTCATCCACGAAGCCAAGGAAACCGGATTGGTCGCCGCGCTTATCGAAGAGCATGGCGTCAAAGGCAAGTTGCAGGTGGCGTCCGATTCCTGAGGCGAAATCAGCAACCCGCCACGCAATGCCCATCGCCGTCGAACTCCATGGTCCGGCCGCTTAACGGCAGGTGCACCGGAACTTTCGTTGCCTTGATAAAGGTTTCGGTCTTAGTGCCGCTCCTTAGTTCGCCGCCCTCGGTCGCGACCTCATTGGCGTGAGAGGCGATCACCGAATTCGGCCGGACCAATTCATTGATCACGAAAGCCGCCTCCGCCGGCCCGGTGGTGAACACATCCCCGATATTCATGACCGCTAATTTGGCCCCATAGTGCTGGCGCACCACGGTGTCTTGTTCGGCGGTAATTCCGGTGTCGCCGGAAAGATATGCGACCAGCCCATTGGAGAATGTCAGGACGAAACCGGTCGGCGGGCCGACATAGCCCCCAAGGCCGGCGGCTTTCAGAAGTTTGCCGAGTTCACCGCCGATCATGGCCGGGTTGACGCCGTTCGAATGCGCGGCGGGGACGGTGGTGATCTTGACGCCGCCGAAAGCTCGAGAGGAGCCAAATCGCGCTAATTGGGATTTTTTCAGATCGCCGCCTAGGGATTTCAGCTTGTTGCCGAAAAACTTTCGCATCTCACTGCCGGTGACGATGGTCGATTTCTTGGCCAGCGCGATATTGACGAGGTTGGTATTGGGAAGCGACTTTTCCGATAGGTCCGGCTTGCCGCAGGCGCCCGCGTTGGGCGCCGGCTGATGCTTGTCGCCGACATGATCGCCGTGCATATGGCTCAGCAAAATAACGTCGATCTTACCGAGGCGAGGGTCATTCGGCCCCGCCACGGAACGGCCCGGATCGTATAGGATCCGCGTGCCGTTGGGGTCTTCGAAGACCATGGCCCGGTCGAATACACAGAACTCCCCCTCGATCAAACCCAGCGGCGTTACCTTGACGCCGCTGGCAGCGGCGGCATGAACGCCAAGCACCATGGACCCGGCGGCGCAAATCGATATCGCGTGTAAAACCCATCTCATTGGACGCTTTCCCCTCGTTCGATCCGTCACTTTTTGACGCGGTAACGCTGACTCCTTGACATTAACAGCTTTTGCCCAAGTCAACCATCCATGGAACAACCGGTGTTTAGCCGGTGCGCCTAGTGGACGCGAACCCTAGCCCGCTTTGCCACCCGCGCCCCCGAGACCGCAGTGGGCGACGATGAAATCGGCGATGGCTTCGGCATCGTTGAGGTCGAGGCGGGGGAGTGGCAGCCCTTCGATGTTATGGTCGCTGGCGATCGCCACGATTTTTGGATCGCCGGGATAAAGCGTCGGCCTTCCCAGGGCCGGGCGATGGATTTCCAGCTTGTCGTGGCTCTCGGTCTTAAAGCCTTCGATGAGCATCAGATCGACCGGGGTCATTTGGCGGATCAAATCGGCGCTGGAGGGTTCGCCCTCCTCGCGTAATTCGTGCATCAGGGCCCAACGATGGGCGGAGGCGACCATGACCTCGGTGGCGCCGGCCTGGCGGTGTTCGTAGGAATCCTTACCCGGCTTGTCCACGTCGAAGTTGTGGTGCGCGTGCTTCAAGGTCGAGACGCGCAAACTTCGCCGCACCAGCGCCGGGATCAGGGCGCGCAACAGGGTTGTCTTGCCGCTGCCGCTCCATCCGGCCAGACCGAAAATTGTTGGGTTTCTGTCGGGCAAAGATAGTTCCTCTAACTCATGTGCTTGAGGCCGCGGGCGAGATAGTCGTAACCGGTGATCAGGGTCAGGATGGCGGCGATCCAAATACCGGCATCGCCGAGCAGTTCCATGGGCAGAAAGCTGGGGCCCGCCTCCGTTCCGACAATCAAGAAACCCAGGGCGACCATCTGGATCGCGGTTTTCCATTTGGCCAGCTTGCTAACCGGCAGGGGCTCTTTGATTTCGGCCAGGAACTCGCGCAGGCCGGAGACCAGGATTTCGCGGGCGAGGATAACGATCGCCGGAAACACGACCAGACCGCGCACGTCGCCGAGCGCCACCAGCATCACGATCAGGCTGGCCACCAGCAGCTTGTCCGCGATGGGATCTAGAAAACGGCCGAGGGCCGAGACCTGGTTCCGGTGCCGCGCCAGGTAGCCGTCGAAAAAATCGGTGATGGCCGCCAAGGCAAAGAGGCCGAGGCTGATCCAGCGGTTCAGCGGGTCATGAAAGTACAAAAGACCCAGCAGCACCGGAATCGCCGCGATACGCGACAAGGTCAACATGTTGGGAAGGTTGGTGAGCATCGTTCCGATCATCCGTCGGTGTGAAAATAGTCGTAAACCTTCTTCGCGACCACTTTATTAATGCCTTCGACCGATTCGAGATCGGCTAAACCGGCACGCGCCACGGCCTGGGCCGAACCGAAACGATGCAGCAGGGCCTTCTTGCGCTTGGCCCCGATGCCGGGCACGCCGTCGAGGGCCGAGCGAAGCCGCGACTTGGCGCGCCCGGTCCGGTGGCTGCCGATGACGAAGCGGTGCGCCTCGTCGCGCAGGCGCTGTAGAAAGTAGAGCACCGGATCGCGCGGTTCTAGTAACAGCGGCTGGTCGCTCTCGGCTAGGAAGATCTGCTCGCGCCCGGCATTGCGCTCGGGGCCCTTGGCGATGCCGGCAACCGGAATGTCGCTCAAACCCAGATCGGCCAAGGCCTCGCGCACCGTGGAAAGTTGTCCCTTGCCGCCGTCAATCAGCAGGAGTCCCGGCCATTGCTCGCCCTCGCGCCCGGGGTCTTCCTTCAAGGCGCGCGAGAAACGCCGGGTCAGGACCTCCCGCATCATGGCGTAGTCGTCGCCGCCGTCGGGGTTGAGCGCGTGCTTGATCCGGTACTTGCGGTAGGCATTTTTCATGAAACCTTCGGGTCCGGCGACGATCATGGCGCCGTAGGGGTCGGTGCCGGATATATGGCTGTTGTCGTATACCTCGATTCGCCCGGGCGGGCTGTCCAGGCCCAGGCGATCGGCCAAACCTTCCAGCAGTTCACGCTGGGCCGAGCTTTCGGCGAGGCGCCGGGCCATGGCGTCGCGGGCGTTACTCAGGGCATGTTCTACCAGCTTGCGCTTGGGTCCGCGCGCGGGCTTGAGGAATTTTATCGCGCGTTCGGCGCGTATCGACAGCGCCTCCGCGATCAAGGCCTGGCCGTTCAGGGCGTGGCTCAAGAGGATGGTCTTGGGCACCGGCTTGTTCTCGTAGAACTGGGGCACGAAGGCACTTAAAACTTCTTCGGGCGATAGCGCTTTGTCGTGGCGCGGGAAGTAGGCCCGGTTGCCGTAGTTGCGCCCGGCACGGAAGAAAAACACCTGAATCGAGGTTTCTCCCGCCTGCTGGTGGGCCGCCACGACGTCGGCGTCGTCCAGGCCCTCCAGGCCCTCCAGGTTGATGTCCTGGCGCGATTGAACCTGGGTGAGCGCCCTTATGCGGTCGCGGTAAACGGCGGCGGACTCGAAGTCCCGCCGGTCCGAGGCTTCCTGCATGGACTCGGCGAGGTCCCGCTGCATGCCGTGCGATCGCCCGGTCAAGAAGTCGCGCGCTTGACGGACCAGTTCGCCGTAATCCGCCGCGCCGATGCGCGCGACGCAGGGGGCCGAGCAACGCTTGATCTGGTACATCAGGCAGGGCCGGGTGCGGATAGAAAACACCCCGTCGCCGCACGAACGCAGAAGGAATCCCTTCTCCAGCGCTGTGACCGTGCGATTGACCGCCCCGGCCGAGGCGAAGGGGCCGAAATAGGTGCCGGGGCGCGCGCGTGCACCGCGATGCTTCACGATCTGCGGGAATTCGTGGTCGTCCGCGATCAGGATGTAAGGGAAGGATTTGTCGTCCCGCAGAAGCACATTGTAACGCGGCTTCAAGCGCTTGATCAGGTTGCTCTCCAGGAGCAAGGCTTCGGTTTCGGTATGGGTGGTGACGACCTCCAGGGACACGGTCGCTGCCACCATGCGTTGCAGACGGTGGGGCAAGCGGTCGACGTGGCAATACGACGATACCCGTTTTTTCAGGTTATTCGCCTTGCCGACATAAAGCGCTTCGCCCCGCCGATCCAGCATGCGGTAGACGCCGGGACTGCCTGGCAAGGTTTTCAGCGTTGTGGCGATGACCGTCGTTCCGCGCGCTATTTCGCCCTGCGCCGACGGCGCGATTTCACCATGCGCCGATGGCGCGATTTCACCCTGCGCCAGCGGTCCGCGTTCGCCCGTTCCCTGGCACCGCGCCGATTGGTCCAGGTCGCTGGCCGGCCCATCGCCCGGGTCGCTTTCGCGCGTCATGGCCGAGCGCTTACCGCCTTCGGAGCGATCCTTGGCGGTCTTGCGAGGGGACCGAGGCCCGGTAATACGGTTTTTTGTCATCGGTCGCACTTCAACCCTAGCGGCCGGCGCGCCGGTGGGAGCGCAGATATCCACTATTTCTGTGGATAAGTCTGTGGAGTGGGCCTCGTTTTGGCTGTGTCACCCTTGCGAAACCTTAGATTGCGTCACTTTGCTTAATTTTTGGTCATAATTTCTATATTGTTGATATTGCTACGTTAATATCAACAACGTCCGAGAGGATTGGCCATGCCCCCGCTCATTCAACTTGGGCTATAAGGGCAATCCCGCAAATGGCCGTCCTGTGCAGAACTTGGCGGGCCTAGAACCCGGTTTCTTCGATTCCGCAAGGCCTTAGCTCCCGGTTTGAAGATTTGAACGGAGCCTATGGGGCGGGCACCGGCATACGGAATTCTACTCGGGCGCCGGTTCGGGCTGCCCCGGTTGAGCCCAGCCGAGGTGCTGGCCGCCGTCCAGCGCGATCATCTGGCCGGTCATGGATTTCGCCTCAAGTATAAAGCGGATCGCCGCGCATATCTCCTCTGGCGAGGTGCCGCGGCCAAGGGGCATCAGGGCGCATTGCCGGGCAAACTGCTCATGGCTCTGGCGCGGGCTCGGCAGGGCCGGGCCCGGACCTATGCCGTTCACGCGAACCCGCGGCGCCAGGGCCATGGCGAGGGTGCGGGTCAGTGTCCAGAGGGCGGACTTGGTGATGCTGTAGCTCAGAAAATAGGGTGTCAGGTTCCACACCCTTTGGTCGAGCATGTTGACGATCGCGCCGCCTTGGTCCGGTCCCAACGCCTGGGCGAAGTTTTGGGCCAGGACCAGCGGTGCCCGCAGGTTCGGCTCAAGGTGGAGATCCCAGCTATCGCGGGTGGCGCTTGCCGCCGTATCCATTTCGAACGCGGAGGCGTTGTTGATCAGACAGCCGAGCGGTCCCAGGGCCTCGACGGCGCGCGCGACCAGTTCGCTGGATTCGGCCTCTTGCGCCAGGTCGGCTTGAAGGACTATGGCCCGCCCGCCGCCGCCCTCGATTTCCTTGGCGGTTTCCTCGGCGTCCGCGCGCGAGCGATGGCAATGAATGGCGACCGCCCAGCCGCCGCGCGCCAGATCCAAGGCGATGGCCCGCCCAAGGCGCCGCGCCGCGCCCGTGACAAGGGCGGCGCGCGGGTAGCTGTCGGGATGCGAAGGGCGCGGTAAAGCTGTCATTTGGAACCTGTCCGAGAATGCAAAATGGCGCGCTCCGGCACAAGTGCGCCGCCTGCTTGGCGGCCTAGCCCATGGCCATGGCCGAGATCCCATAATAATGGCACGCGATATAGGCAAAGTAGCCCAAGAGGAAAATGCCCGCCACGAGGCGGCCGATCTTGACGCAGAACGCGGTCAATCCGACGAAAACGACGGTCGCGCCCAGCATCACCCAGAAATCGAAGGCCACGACGGCGTCCGGCACCTCTAGCGCCCCGAACAGGGGAACGATACCCATGATGCCCAGGATGTTGAAGAGATTCGACCCGACGACATTCCCCAGGGCGACATCGGAATGACGCCGATAGGCCGCGACAATCGCGGTGGCAAGTTCGGGCAGGGAGGTCCCAAGGGCGACGAGGGTGAGGCCGATGGTCGCTTCGGAGATCTCAAAACTGCGCGCGATGTCGACGGCGCCCGCGATCAAAAAGTGACTGCCTAGCGCCACGCAGGCCAGGCCGGCGAGAAGGATCGTGGAGGCTTTGGGCAAGGAGAGAGGGGTGCTATCGAAACCTTCCGCATCCAGGTCCGCCTGCGCCGCCTCCACCGTCTCCGGTGTTTTGCGGCTGGAGCTATAGCTATAGAGCGTGAAGGCGACCAGGATCGCGAGCATCGGCAAGGCGTCCCAGGGAGTGATCGCGCCGGTATAGCCCAAGGCAACGAAGAGAACGGTCGCGCCCAGCATCATCATGCCGTTGAATTTGATGGAACCGTTGGTGCAGCCAATCGGGTAGATGAGGGCGCTGCACCCGACGATCAGAAGAATGTTCGCGATGTTCGAGCCGACGATGTTGCCGATGGCGATTCCGTGGGAGCCGGCGAAGCTCGCCTCCAGGCTGACCAGAAGTTCAGGCGCGCCGGTTCCGTAAGCGACGATGGTCAGCCCGATGACGAGAGGCGACACGCCTAGCCCGCGCGCCAGATCGACGGCGCCCCGAACCAGCATCTCGCCGCCAAGGAGCAGCAGACTGAGACCAGCCGCCACGAGAATATATTGCATTCAGACCGTCTCGGTTCCTTCCCGGCGCGGCCGGATCGTCCCTGTTATTTATTTATTCCCCAGGAAACCCCGGCCTGGAAGGGCACGAGCGCCACGTGGGACGCGCGCGGCAGCCTCTTACATGCCCTCGGAAATCCGAATTTTCAATGAAACAGTGCGCTTGCACCAAGCGGCGGCCGATTTTATCCGGTTTCCGCGTCCGCCGCCGGTTTCAGGGCCAAGGCCGCCGAGTTCATGCAGAAGCGCTGACCGCTGGGCGCCGGGCCATCGTCGAAGACGTGTCCGAGATGCGCGTCGCAGCGCGCGCATAAGACCTCCGTCCGCTTCATCCATAAGGTGCGGTCGGTTTCCGTCGCGATCGCGCGCGGATCGACCGGCTCGGTGAAGGAGGGCCAGCCGGTCCCCGAATCGAACTTCGCGCGGGAGGAAAACAGGGGCTGACCACAGCACACGCAGCCATAGGTGCCCGGCGTCTTGCAGTCGTTGTATTCGCCCGAGAAGGCCCGCTCGGTGTCCTTGCGCCGGGTCACCAGGAACTGTTCCGGGGTCAGGAGGCGTTCCCACTCCTCGTCCGGCTTGCGAAAATCGGTCTGACTAGCGTCGTCCGCCATGGGGCAAATCTCCCTTGGGTCCCTTGGCATGACTATAGGGATTGGGAGACATGGGGAACAGGGCCGGCCCCGGCCTGGCGTTCACACCCGCTTCACCAGCCGGAAAGCCCGGCCGGGATGATGTCCACAAGCGGTCCTTCGCCCAGGTTTCCAGCTTTGGCTTCCTGGACCAGATGCTCGATCGTGCTGGTTGCCGATTCGCACTTTTGGAGGGTGGTCACGACCGCCCATTCAAGATTCGGCCCCAAGTCCTGCCCGTCGAGGCGGCGCCGGCTGGCCTCGCGCAGGGGGCGGCAGGCGGTGTGCAGGTCGTCCTCCAGCCCGTAAAGGCGTGCGGCCAGGCGCGGGCGAACCGTCTCGACCTCCGACACGGTGCTGACCAGGGAGCTTTGCACGCTCTGCTGGCGCAAGAACAGCGCTTCGGCCCGCTCGGCCAGGGCGAAACCGCCGGCCGTGCCGGCGATACCGGTCGCGAGAACGAAGACGCAGGAAGGTAGCCAAGCGGGGCCGCATTTCATGGACGAATTCCACCAAGTTGACCGGGTCTGTGGTCAATTTAAGGCTGTAAGCTTGACAGCTGGTTGAATTCGGCTTTTGGCTCGAATGTTTACCTGGGCGGGTCGTGGCCTGTTTGGAGAGAGATGCGAAATACAACTATGAATTTATGTATAATGTAATATATCTACCAAGAATTGCGTAACTCCCGCAGCTTCAAGAAGACGGTTTTCTCGTCCGGCTGGTCCGGCAGGCCGGGAAAGGCTTCGCGCAGGCGGGCGATCACGCTGGGCGAATGCAGGCGGAAGAAGGTGTTGATCTCCTTCTCCAAGGCCAGGGTGGTGACTTTGGCCCGGGCTGGGTCCTGAGGCTCAACCTCATCCAGCAGGCGCTTGGCCCCGGCGTTGTCCGGTTCCCGGTCCAGGGTGAAGCGCAGATTGCCGGCGATATAGTCGTGGCCGGGGTAGATTTGGGTGGTATCCGGCAGCTTGGCCAGCTGGCTCGCGAAGGTGTGATAAAGCTCGTTCGGGTGGCCGCCGTTGTGGCAATTGCCGGCCCCGGCGTTGAACAGGGTATCGCCGCAGAACAGGGACGGCACGTCCGTGCGCGAAAGCAGGCAGACGTGGCTCATGGTATGGCCGGGGGTGTCCAGAACCTCGAGATCGACGGTCTTGCCGACCTTGACGACATCCCCGGCGGACAGGCCCCGGTCCATGCCCGGAATGCTGTTCTTGGCGTTCTCGTGGGCCAGCAGCTTGGCCCCCGTGGCCGCGATCACGGCCTTGTTGCCCCCGGTATGGTCGCCGTGCTCGTGGGTGTTGAGCACCTGGGTGATGGTCCAACCCGCGTCCCTGGCCGCCGCCAGGCATTTCCTGTGGTCCAGGGGGTCGATCGCCAGGGCCTCCCCCGTGTCCGGGCAGGCGATAAGGTAGTTGAAGTTGCGATAGGCGTTGGCGGTCCAGATTTGCTCGACAATCACGGCGCGAATCCTTTGGTCGGTAAAAATCCAAGGCTAGCGGGAAACGGCGGGTGTTGCTATGCCCCGGTCTTCACGGTCCCCGGATCGCCGCTTTGGCCGGTCTCCTCGGTATAGAATCCGATATCGAGGGGCGGCGGCGTCACTCCGGCCTGGGTCAGGGCGGCGGTTACCTGACCCCGGTGGTAGGTTTGGTGGTTGAAGAGCGTCAGCAGGACATGGTCGCGGCGCGCTTCCTCAATGCCGGTTCCGATCATGCGCCGGTAGCGCAGGGGCCGCGCCAGTTCTTGGGCCGTCAAGCTATCGGCGAGTTCGATCAGGCGGGCGTTTTCGTCCTTCTGGGCCGTGCGCAGGCCCGCGAAGTCGTCGTAAAGGATTTGATCGAGCGAACTAAGGCCGTGATCCATCCCCTCCAGACGCCGGGTCCACATGCGGTCCACGACCAGGATGTGATTGAGGGTGCCGTGGATCGAGCCGAAGAACAGCCCGCAATCGCGCCGGTAGACCTCGTCCGGCAGGTCCGCCACGCAGCCGTAAAGCCGCGCGTTGGCCCAAGCATTGAAACGCGCCATGAAGGGGAAGTGGGTCATTGGTTCAGCCTCGCTTGTTCACACCGGTTCGACGGTCGTCATCCCGGCCGAGCGTAAGCGAGAGCCGGGATCTTCGCCTGGGCCAGTCGCGGAAGATCCCGGATAAGTGCCTTACGGCGCTTTCCGGGATGACGGATGCGGCTATGGCCCCCGTCTTCCCCGATACGTGCCCTTGGGCCTGCCGCTGGGGCCGGCGTGTTTGCCTTTGCGGCTTTTGGATTTGGCGTCGGCGCGGGCGATGCGACCGGCGAAGCCGCTGGTTGAGCGGCCCAGGGGCTGGGGCATTTCCAATTCCTGATTCTCCAGGCGCCGGATTTCGTCGCGCAGGCGCGCCGCTTCCTCGAACTCCAGTTCGGCGGCGGCGCCTTGCATCCGCTTTTCCATGTCGGCGATGTGGGCGCGCAAATTGTGTCCGACCAGGTGCGGCGTATCCGGGTCGCCGGTATCGACCAGGACGTGATCGCGCTCATAGATGCTTTCCATGATGTCGCCGATTTGTTTCTTGATGGATTCCGGCGTGATGCCGTTGGCGGCGTTATAGGCCTGCTGCTTTTCGCGGCGGCGATTGGTTTCGTCCAAGGCGGCCCTGAGCGAGCGGGTCATGATGTCGGCGTAGAGAATGACCCGCCCCTCGACATTGCGCGCGGCACGGCCGATGGTTTGCACCAGGGAGGTTTCCGAGCGCAGAAAGCCTTCCTTGTCGGCGTCCAGAATTGTGACCAGGGCGCATTCCGGGATGTCGAGCCCCTCGCGCAGCAGGTTGATGCCGACCAGCACGTCGAAAACGCCCAGGCGCAGATCGCGGATGATCTCGATCCGCTCCAAGGTGTCGATGTCCGAGTGCAGGTAGCGCACCTTAAGCCCGGCTTCGTGCAGGTATTCGGTCAGGTCCTCGGCCATGCGCTTGGTCAGGGTGGTCACCAGCACGCGGAAGCCCTTGGCGATGGTCGCCTGGCATTCGGCGATCAGATCGTCGACCTGATGTTCGGTCGGGCGGACCGTGCACACCGGGTCGATGAGGCCAGTCGGGCGGATGATCTGCTCGGCGAAGACGCCGCCGGTCTGCTCCAGCTCCCAGGGTCCGGGGGTGGCGGAGACGTAGCTCGTCTGCGGCCGCATGGCGTCCCATTCCTCGAACTTAAGCGGTCGGTTGTCGATGCAGGACGGCAGCCGGAAGCCGTATTCGGCCAGGACCGATTTGCGCTGAAAGTCGCCCCGGTACATGCCGTGCAACTGGCCCATGGTGACGTGGGATTCGTCGACGAAAAGAAGCGCGTTTTCGGGCAGATACTCGAACAGGGTCGGCGGCGGCTCGCCCGGCGCGCGGCCGGTCAGATAGCGCGAGTAGTTTTCGATGCCGGCGCAGGCGCCCGTGGCCTCGATCATTTCCATGTCGAAGGTGGTGCGCTGCTCCAGGCGTTCGGCTTCGAGCGGCTTACCGGCCTGGTTGTAGTAGGCGAGGCGGTCCTTCAGCTCTTCCTTGATAGATTTAACCGCCTGGCGAAGCGTCGGGCGCGGCGTGATGTAGTGGCTTTTGCCATAGACTCTCACGGCCTCGAGCGCGGCGGTCTTTTCTCCGGTCAAGGGATCGAATTCGTGGATCGCCTCGACCTCGTCTCCGAACAGGCCGATCCGCCAGGCCCGGTCTTCCAGATGGGCCGGAAAGACCTCGACCGTATCGCCACGGACCCGGAAGGCGCCGCGCTGAAACGCCATGTCGTTGCGCTTGTATTGCAATTCCACCAGGGACTTCAGCAAGTCGTTGCGGTTCAGGGTGTCGCCGACTTTCACGTTAATGGTCATGCTGGCATAGGTTTCCGGCGAGCCGATGCCGTAGATGCACGAAACCGAGGCGACGATGATCACGTCCTCGCGCTCGAACAGGGCGCGGGTGGCGGCATGGCGCATGCGGTCGATCTGCTCGTTGACCGAGCTTTCCTTCTCGATATAGGTGTCGCTGCGCGCGACGTAGGCTTCCGGCTGGTAGTAGTCGTAGTAGGACACGAAATACTCGACCGCGTTATCGGGAAAGAAGCCCTTCATCTCGGCGTAGAGTTGCGCCGCCAGGGTTTTGTTTGGGGCCAGGATCAGGGCCGGGCGCTGCAAGCGCTCGATAATCTGGGCCATGGTGAAGGTCTTGCCCGAGCCGGTGACGCCGAGCAAAACCTGGTCGCGCTCGCCCTTGACCAGCCCCTCGACCAGCTCGGCGATGGCCTGCGGTTGATCGCCCGCCGGGGCGTAATCGGAGACGATTCGCAAGGGCCGGCTTTCCGGCTTGACGAAGTCCGCGGCGGCGGGGCCGGTGGGCAGGGGCTGTGTGGTCGGGGCTGTCATCCCCCCTATATGCCCCTTTTGGCGTGGCCGTTCCAGGGGCCGTCATGGGCCGAGGGTGTCGCGGTCGCCGCGCCTCGCCAAAGTAAGTTAACCATCCAATTATAATGAATGAAAGATTAGCTATTTAAATAATCGCAGAAAACAAGGAACAATGTGGTAAAAACTATAAATTAACCTTAATAGAAATATATTATTATTTACAGTTCCTTTCTAATTTCTTTGACATTCTCTTAAAACTTGCCATAATCTTGCCTTGTTGTCGCGAAATTGGCACGGGCATATGAGGCGGCGAAAACGCCGCCCGGTCGAAGACAAGGCCAAGCCCACGCCACCGTTTCACGGGAATGGGGAAGTATTACAATGTTTGAGACTCAAAGCAGGAAGCGTGGGGGTTTCAACGGCCGAAAGGTCCTTCGTACCGCTATTTGGGCAGGATTGGCCATTTACGGCGCTTATTTGAGCGGCTCCGCCATGGCCGAGCCCATGAGCAACGATCTTCAGCCCGCCTATGGCCCTCTGGACCTAGTCGAGATGGGAAAACTGGATCCCTTGGGCGGGGTCGAGCGCGGGAAGGCCATGGTCTTCGAAAAGCCTACCCAAGCCGATCCCAGGGATGAGATCGCTTGCCTGGCGCTCAATATTTATTTCGAGGCCCGGGGCGAGCCGGACCAGGGCAAATTCGCGGTCGGCCATGTGGTCTTGAACCGGGTCGCGAGCGGCCGTTTTCCCGACACCATTTGCGGCGTGATCCGGCAGGGCGGTGAAGTGCGCCGCCACCGCTGTCAGTTCAGTTGGTGGTGCGATGGGCGCAGCGATAAGCCCCGCCACAAGCGCGATTGGCAATTGAGCAACGAGATCGCCCTAAACGTTTACTGGGGCCGCTCGACCGATCCGACAGACGGTGCCTTGTGGTATCATGCCGACTACGTCAGCCCGGCTTGGCGTAAGGATTTCGAAGCCGGCCCGAAGATCGGCCGCCACCTCTTCTACAGCGCGGCGGATCGCGGAACCCGCGTGGCCAGCCGCCGGATCGGCAATTAGGCAACAACCGGAACCAGGGTGGCCGGGTGCGACAGGCGCGATCCGGAGCCTCGTAAGAGTCAAAAGAAAGGCATAGGGCGTTGTTGGCGCCCCGGCCGGCCCTGGACCAAATCCGCTACGATGAATTTTTCAGCTTCACAGGTTGGCCGTGGGGCGTGTCGAGGTAAGCCAGTTCCCAGGCGTCGCGGCGATTGCGCATATCGCCGGGGACAACCAATCCCTTATCCGTGACCAGCCGCTCCAAGGCCGCCAGCCAGTGATGGTAATAGGTATCGCCCAGGTCGGGATCGCCGCTCGACTGCGCGGCCTTGATCTCTTGGCCGAGCGCGCTGGCCCATTCGTCCCAGGTGAAGTGCCCGGCCTGGGAGAGTTCGACCGCCAAGGCGAAGGCCTGGGCTTCCCAGGGTTCGCGGAACACTGGGCCGGTTTCGCCCGCCGCTTGACCGGGCAGGGGGGGTGCCGTTAGCCCGCTCATGCCGGTT
This sequence comes from Kiloniellaceae bacterium, assembly GCA_021776175.1. Lineage (GTDB taxonomy): Bacteria > Pseudomonadota > Alphaproteobacteria > Kiloniellales > J153 > JAJFGN01. The sequence goes on along the minus strand of JAJFGJ010000032.1, from coordinate 4,343 downwards.
CCAGGTAGTCGTCCCATAGATCGATGTAGATAGCCCCGTCTCCAGGGGGCCCGGGTCCCCAAACGTCGCTGGCTTCGAAGCGCACGCTGTAAACGTGCTGCGGCGATTTGCCGGTCCCGGCGGCATGGGTGTCGGGAAACACGAAGACACCGTGATCGCGGTCGATGGTGCCGCTGCGGCCGCGGACATAGCGCGGCGCGCGGATGTGCCCGAGCGGGTTGAGATTACGCACCGCGACGCGCTGGCCGGGTTTGAACTTGGGCGCCACGTCGACATCCACCCGGGCCGAGCCGCCCTTGCGCAGAGCTTGCTCGACATCCGCTGCTTTAAGCGCGGGCATCAGGGAGTCTCCCTGGAAAGCTCGGCCTTGCGTGCCGCCAGTTCTTCTCTCGTGACCAAACCCTGTTCGTCCAGAAGGGTTTCCAGTCCGTGCAGCCAATGTTCGTAATAGCTGGTGGCCAGGTATTCGGCCGGGTCCATGCTTTCGCGCGCATAGCGCGACATGTCGATGTTCCAGCGCCCAAGAAAACCCGAGGCGACGGTCATCGCGAACACGCGGCGTTCCCACTCGGCATGAAAAACCGGCTGGTTTGGATCCGGGTCGACCGGGCCGAAACCATCCATGCCGCCAAGATCGTGGGCGCCATTCATGTGGCCTCTCCTTGGCCGGGGGTTTTCGCCAGGCCGGTTCCGATCATGGAATCGCGGGTGACCAGTGCCGCCAGGTTTTCCTCGCTCATGGCCTCGGTCCCCGGCGGCCGTTGCGGCAGCACCAGATAGCGTAGCTCCGCGGTAGAATCCCAAACCCGGATCTCGACGTTTTCGGGCAAGGTGACCCCGAAGTCCTTAAGCACCCCGCGTGGATCGCGCACCGCGCGGGCCCTGTAGGGGGCCGCCTTATACCAAACCGGAGGAAGACCCAGGACCGGCCAGGGATAGCAGGAGCAGAGAGTGCACACGACCATGTTATGTGTCGTGTCCGTGTTTTCGAGGACGACCATGTCCTCGCCCTGCCGGCCTTTGAATCCAAGTTCGGCGATCGCCTTTCCGCCCGCGCTCAAAAGCCGCATCTTGTAAGCCGGGTCGCTCCAGGCGCGGGCCACGACCTTGGCGCCGTTACGCGGCCCGACCTTGGTCTCGTAGGTGTCGATCAGGACATCAAGCGCCGCCGGGTCCACCAGGCCCTTTTCAACGAGCAGGGATTCAAGAGCCTTGACCCGCAGGGCCAAGTCCGAGGGGACATCGCTGTGATCGTGACCGTGGTCGCCGCTGGGCAAAAGCCGTACTCCTTCGTTACCCGCACTATAGTCGAATCTGGAGGTGCGGCACCAGCCCGGCCTTGTTATATCCACGACCGGCCTTGCGCATTTCGTTGCGATGTCTAGGCTTGTGAGACCGAGGGAGATACACGGACCGATGAGTTTGGGTTTGCACGAAACGCGGCAGCGCCGATCAAGGCGGTTTCGCTGGGCGCTGATGAGATGGGTGATCGCCCTAGGTGTGATCGCCGGGGCCGGGGTGTTCGCTTACCGCACGGGCACCGACCTGGCCGAGCGCAAGGTCACCGCCCTGGCCCGCGAGATCGTGACCCTGAGCGACAAGGCGGCGGCTCTGCAACAGCAGAACACGGGTCTACGCGCTAATGAAATCCTGTTGGAAGGGCGCCTGCGCGACGCCCAGGCGCGTTACGACAAGGATGTGCCGTCCGGCCGCATAGCGGCATTGCTTGGTCAGTTGCAAGCCAAGCTCGATAAAGGTGTCGAGTTGGCGCGTCTGGAGTTCCTGGTCGCCAGCGCCGATAAACCGCGTGAGTGCGAGACGGTTCCCGCGACCAAGCGGTTCCTGGTCCAAACGCCGCTTTACAGCGGGGCCAACGATTCGGTCAGCTATGCCAAGGGGACGATCACGGTGACCGCGCAAGGCGAATCGGCGGTCAGCCAGGCGGGGCACATCGAGGCCTGGTACGATCCGGCCAAGCCGGTCTCGGCGCGTTTCACGGCCATCGGCGGTCGGGTGATCGGTGAGGCCGGGACCCTGCCGCTCCATGCCACGGTCGTGCATGGCGGCTACGAATACCGCTTCACTGTGGTCGCGGCGGGAACCCGCGGTTTCGTTCAAGTCACCGGCGACCGCTGCAAATATCCTTGAAGGCGCGGGGAAGGCGCGGGCCCAGGGAATCGGCCTTTCCAGATACTTCTTGACAGCACCGCTCCTAACGTATTGCCTAAAACCCTAGCGCCGATTTGATGCTTAGCTTGCGGGCGCTTTAAAAATGCGGCTAAAGCGAGCGGATAATCCGCCCGGCTTTCAGTCGCGGCGGAATTTTTTTGTGTGCGGGCGCCGCTCATGCCTAGGAGAGGGAGGCCATCATGGCGAATGAGATCGGATATACGGGCGATGTAACGGTGCGAGAGGCCTGGGAAATTCTATCGCGCGATCCTAAGGCGGTGCTAATTGACGTGCGGACGCAACCCGAGTGGAACCTCATCGGCGTGCCCGATCTTTCGTCGCTAGATAAGCGCCCGCTGTGCATCTGCTGGCAAAATTATCCCGCCATGGAAGTCAACGCGCACTTCGCGCGGGATGTCGCGGCCGCTGGGGTCGCGCCGGGCGATCCTGTCTATCTGCTATGCCGCTCGGGCGTGCGCTCGATCAGCGCGGCACAGGCACTCACGACCGCCGGTTACGGCGCTTGCTACAACGTCGTCGATGGCTTCGAGGGACCGCACGACGAGCGCGGCCATCGCGGCACGCTGCGTGGCTGGCAAGCTGACGAATTGCCCTGGCGGCAAGGCTGAACCCAAGGACCGGACCCATGAAACAGAACAACGCCGACAGCGACTCCCCTGCGCTGCGCCAGCAAACAAAGCTGGTACGCGGTGGGCAAGCGCGCAGTGCCTTCGAGGAAACCAGCGAGGCCATGTACCTGACCTCGGGCTATGTTTACCCCTCGCCGGAAGAGGCCGAAGCCGCCTTCAAGGGCGATCTGGTGCGTTATCAGTATTCGCGCTACGCCAACCCGACCGTTTCCATGTTCGAGGAGCGCTTGCGCTTGTTGGAAGGAGCGGAGGTTTGCCAGGCCACGGCCAGCGGCATGGCCGCCGTCTTCGCGTCCCTGTTGTGCCAGCTCAAGGCCGGCGAGCGGGTCGTGGCCTCACGCGCACTCTTCGGGTCGTGCCATTACATCATCGTAGAGTTATTGCCGCGCTATGGTATCGAGACGGTCTTGGTGGACGGCACCGACCTCGCGGCCTGGAAAACGGCGCTGGCCAAGCCAACGCGTTGTGTTTTCGTAGAGACGCCCTCCAACCCCATGTTGGAAATTATCGACCTGGCGGCGGTGGCCGACTTGGCCCATGACGCCGGCGCTTGTTTCATTGTCGATAACGTCTTCGCCACGCCGCTGTTGCAGCGGCCCTTGGTATTCGGCGCCGACGTGGTGGTCTATTCGGCGACCAAGCATATCGACGGGCAGGGGCGCACCATGGGCGGCGCGATTCTGTGCTCCGCCGACTTCATGAAAGACCACCTGCAGGGTTTTCTGCGCCATACCGGGCCCTCGCTCAGCCCCTTCAACGCCTGGGTTCTGGTCAAAGGCCTGGAAACCCTGGACCTGCGGGTCGAGCGCCATTGCCGCAACGCCTTGGCCCTGGCGCAAGACCTGGAAGGCCGGCCGGGCGTGCGCCGGGTTGTTTATCCCGGCCTGGACAGCCACCCCCAAGCCGAACTGGCGCGCCGTCAAATGCAAGGTGCCGGGACCATTGTCACCCTTGAAGTCGAGGGCGGGAAGGCGCGCGCGTTCCGGCTGCTCAATGCCCTGTCGCTGATCGATATATCCAACAACCTGGGCGATTCCAAAAGCCTCGCCACCCATCCCGCCACCACTACGCACCAGCGCCTACCCGCCGAGGAACGCGCGGCCCTGGGCATAACCGACGGCATGATCCGCATCTCCGTCGGCCTGGAGGATGTGGAAGACCTGAAAGAAGACCTCGCGCGCGCGCTTGGGGCTTGAAAGGGACTGGCGCGGCGCGGCGCACTCGCCGTGGAAGACCCGTACTTCGTCCTTCGATAAGCTCGGGACGGGGTGGCTCAGGATGAGGGGACTGCGGCGTAGCCTGGACGCCGGGCGATATCCGGCCAAGAATTATCGAGCCATGCCCGCAATTTTTCCTAACTTGGATGGGCCGGCCGGAAAGTGATCTAGGTCACATACCCATAAAGGGGATTCCATTTCGGCGCGCGATGTGATTCAAGCTTCCTTGAAGGGAGATTATCATGGCGCGTTTCGATTTGACGGATTTCGAGTGGTCTGTGATCCAGCCATTATTGCCGAACAAGCC
>JAJFGJ010000031.1 GCA_021776175.1 Kiloniellaceae bacterium | reverse complement strand
TTAGGTCACCGACTCATTAAATCGAATCCATATTCGCAGTGAAGCAAGTTTAACGGAAGCGAGATAGTTGTCGTCTCGTTTGTCGTAGCGTGTGGCGACGGCGCGGAAATGTTTGAGTTTATTGAAGAACCTCTCGACGGCGTTGCGCTTTCTGTACAGCCATCGGCTGAAGGCCGGCGGGTCGATACGGTGGGGCATGGCGCGGATATTCCCCCAGGCTCCACGTTCATCGAGCCATTCGCGAAGAGCGTTGGAATCATAGGCCCGATCCGCCAGGAGGATATTTCCCGCCCGCAGCGTCTCGAACATATCCACCGCGCTCCGGCCGTCGTGGGCTTGGCCTTCGGTGAGCTTCAGGGCAATGGGCAAGCCCATGGCATCGACGAGGGCATGAATCTTGGTCGTTAACCCGCCCCGCGAGCGGCCCATGCAACGGGATCGGGTTTGTTTTTTTTACCGTTCGCGGCGTGCTGATGAACCCGGATCGACGACGAGTCGATCATCTGGATATCGCCATCGTAAGCCTTTGATACCGCTTCCAATAGATAATCCCACACACCCGCGCGGCGCCAGCGGTTGAAGCGGTTCACGCAGGTCGTATAAGGGCCGTAGCGCGCCGGGATATCCGCCCAGGGCGCCCCCGTCCGCAAGCGCCAGAAAATCCCGTTCAGAACTCGCCGGTCGTCCACGCGCGCCACCCCGCGCGGCTTGTTCGGCAATAATGGCTGGATCACAGACCACTCGAAATCCGTCAAATCGAAACGCGCCATGATAATCTCCCTTCAAGGAAGCTTGAATCACATCGCGCGCCGAAATGGAATCCCCTTTATGGGTATGTGACCTAGGGTCTGTTGACACTTAGGCAGACAACACGCGAGGCGGTTATCCCTTGATGGGAGCCAAGGGCGGCGGGCAAAATAGCGGCAATCGCCACGGCCCGCCACGAGTCCCCCAGCATTATTGAATAAAGGATCTCTTCCATGCGCCTATTCCACGCCAACACCTCTCCCTATGCCCGGAAAGTTCGTGTCGTCATCGCCGAAAAAGGACTCGAGGGCCGGATCGAGGGGCAGACTTGCAGTCCCTTCGACGACGTGCCGGAGCTGAAGGCGGTCAATCCGCTCAACAAGATCCCGTGCCTGGCGCTCGACGACGGGACCGCGCTTTACGACTCCCCGGTTATCGTCGAATACCTCGACAGCCTGGACCCCGCCAACCGCCTGATCCCGGCCGAGGGCGCGGGGCGCTGGACGGTCTTGCGGCAACAGGCCCTGGGCGACGGCATAATGGACGCGGCCTTCAACACGGTGGTCGAAAGCCGCCGCCCGGAGGCACAGCAATCGCCGGATTGGAACCAGCGCTGGAGGGCGGCCATCGACCGCGCTCTCGCGGTCATGGATGGCGAGATCGATTCGCTGGCCCAGCAACCCAGCCTGGGGCACATCACCTATGCTTGCGCGCTTGGGTATCTGGAATTCCGCCTGCCGGAAATCGACTGGCGCGCGCGGCACCCTAAAATCGCGGCCTGGTTCGATGCCTTCTCCCAGCGCCCTTCCATGGCCTCGACAAGGCCCGATGCCTGATACCCGATGCCAAGATATTAGATCAAGTAGATCGAATATCCTGCTGATTCATATTCAATAATCCTTCCAGCACATTTCAAGGAGATCCGATGGCCACCAAGCCTGTCGTTCTGGTCACGCGAAAATTACCCGAAGCGGTCATGGCGCGCGCCGCCGCGTCCTACGACGCCCGCATGAACGAAGCGGACACCCAATTCGGCCCGGACCAGGTTATCTCCAAGGCACAGGGGTGCGATGCGATCCTGTGCTGCTCGACCGAGAAATTTCCGGCCCAGGTCCTCTCCCGCCTGCCCGAAAGCGTGCGCGCCTTGGCGACGTTTTCCGTGGGACTGGAACACATCGACCTGGAGGCGGCCAAGGCGCGCGGCTTGATCGTCACCAACACCCCCGACGTGCTGACCGATTCGACCGCCGATATCACCTTCCTGCTTCTGCTCGCCGCCGCCCGGCGCGCCTATGAGGGCGAGCGCATGTTGCGCCAGGACGCCTGGGACGGCTGGGCCCCGACCCAGCTTTTGGGCGTGCATCTTGGGGCAAAGCGCCTGGGCATTCTGGGCATGGGCCGAATCGGCCGCGCCGTGGCCCGGCGCGCGCGCGGCTTCGACATGGAAATCCACTACCACAACCGAAGCCGCCTCCCGGCCCAATTGGAACAAGGCGCGATCTATCACGAGACCCCGGACAGCCTGCTCAAGGTCAGCCAGTTTCTCGCCCTCAACGCCCCGGCGACGCCCGAGACCGAGCACTTCCTGAACCGCGCGCGGATCGCCCTGCTGCCGGACGGCGCCATTGTCGTGAATACCGCCCGTGGCGCCCTGGTCGACGACGAGGCCCTGCAGGAGGCCCTGAAATCGGGCAAGCTGGCCGCCGCCGGGCTGGATGTCTTCGAGGGCGAGCCCCGGATTCATGGCGGATATCGAAGCCTCGACAATGTTTTCATCCTGCCGCACCTGGGCAGCGCGACCTTGGAGACCCGCAACGCCATGGGTTTCAAGTGCTGCGACAATCTCGACGCCGTTTTCGCCGGCCAGGAACCGCCCGACCGCGTGGTCTGAACGTGCCGCCCGGCAATATTTGCCGACCCGGCCCTACCTTCAGGACCCCGGTTTCCTTGGGTTTCGACGCCTTTCGCCTGGCATGGACCTTGCGTTATTTCAGGGTGTGGCGACCCAGCGATGAAACGACCGGAGTCCGCGAGCCCGTGACCTTGAGACAGATCGAATCGGAATTGGCCCGGCTTGACGACGGCCAGCTGCCGCAGCTATGCGCCGCCGCGGACCGCCTGCGCCGCCGGGTGGCGCAAGGAGATCATGGGCTTGAAAAGGACGCCCAGGCGCTCCTGGAGACGGTCCTGGAGACGGCGGCGCGCACCGAGCAGACCCTGGCCGTCCAGCGCGCCCGTATCCGTCATCTGGAAAGCCTTTCGATTACCGACGAATTGACCGGCCTGCTCAACCGGCGGGGGTTTCACCGGGAACTCGACCGGGCGCTGGCGCGGGCCCGGCGCAATCGCGAAACCGGGGTCCTGCTGCTGTGCGATCTGGACCGCTTCAAGGCCATCAACGATAGCTACGGGCACCCTGCGGGCGATGCCGTGATCTGTGCCGTGGCCGATCTCCTGCACGGCCAGACCCGCCGCAGCGACTATGTCGCGCGCCTTGGCGGCGACGAATTCGCGGTTCTGATGACTCACGGCTCGCGCGGCCAGGCGAACCGCCGCGTGGCGCACCTGGCCAAGGCGGTGAATTCGCTGGTCGTGCGCTGGGGCGATCACCTGATTCCGGTGACCGCGAGTTTCGGTTCCGAAGGCTTTCACTGGGGCAGCGAGGCCGACGCCCTGATGTTCCTGGCCGACCGCGCCCTCTATCGCCGCAAGAGCCCGCGCGTGGTCGCCCTGCACCCGCTCCGCAAGGGCCGCTGACCGGCCCCCTCGCGCTTCGCGCCCGCGTGGCTATAGTACAGGCATGAAATTTCCACGCTGCATCCGTCTGGACGCCTCTGACACCCACGTCTTCCCGCGCGCGGCCGGGCCCGGCGAATGGGCGGTGCCGGGTGGCCTGACCTTCGCCGGCTGCGACCCCGAAACCCTGGACACCAAGACCAAAAGGGCGTTCCAGACCGGATGGCTGGGCATCGAGAGCTTCGGTTGGAGCAGCCTGGTCGAGATCGCCGAGATCGGCGAGGCCGAGTTCGAGCAGGTTGTCGAGCGTCTGGCGGCGGGCTTCGTCTCGGTGCTGGGCGCCCCCGATCCGGCGGCCGCCAGGACCCAGGCGGAAGCCGAGGCCAACTATGCCGCCGCCCTGTGCGAGCACGGCCCGCATACCCTTTTGGCCCTGGAGCGCGGCCTGGGCGACGACGGCATTGTCGAGCGTTTCCGCGTCATCGTGCCCGAGCGCGCCCAGGACCACGCGAGGATCTGGGACATCGTCCCCGAAGACGACAGCGCCGGTTCCTAGGCCCTCTCAAGACAAAGCCCTTCCCGCCTTTCTCCCCCCGCCCCGCCCGTGCTATCACCCGGCCCGCCATGCTTCAGATCAACGACATCCTCTACCGCGTCGGCGGCCGGGTTATCTTCGACCGGGCCACGGTGACGGTTCACAAGGGCGAGCGCGCCGGCCTGATTGGGCGTAACGGCAGCGGCAAGAGCACGCTGTTGAAGCTGATCACCGGGGAACTCGCGCTCGACGGCGGCGATATCTCCCTGCCCCGCACCCTGCGCGTCGGCACCATAGCGCAGGAAGCCCCAAGCGGCCCCACGAGCCTGATAGATACGGTGCTGGCCGCCGATACCGAGCGCGCGGCGCTCCTGGCCGAGGCCGAGCAAACCACGGACCCGGCCCGGATCGCCGAGGTCCACGAGCGCCTGGCCGCCATCGGCGCCGATAGCGCTCCCGCCCGCGCCGCCCGGATCCTGGCCGGCCTGGGATTCAACGAGGCGGCGCAGCAGCGCTCCTGCGACGTGCTTTCCGGCGGCTGGCGCATGCGCGTCGCCCTCGCCGTTCTGCTGTTCACCGAGCCCGACCTGCTGCTGCTCGACGAACCGACCAATCACTTGGACCTGGAAGCGGTCCTGTGGCTGGAGGGCTACCTCAAGACCTATCCCGGTACCCTGATCGTGGTGTCTCATGACCGCGATCTTCTGAACGGCGTGGCCCGGCGCATCCTTCATCTGGAGGGCGATAAGATCGTCGCCTACAACGGCAACTACGACCGCTTCGAGCGCACCCGCGCCGAGCGCCTGGAACACCAGGCCACCTTGCGGACCAAGCAGCTTGCCGAGCGGCGCCACATTCAAACCTTTGTCGACCGTTTCCGCTACTCGGCGTCCAAGGCGCGCCAGGCGCAATCGCGCATCAAGGCGCTGGAACGCATGGAGCCGGTCACGGCCATGATCGAACAGCGCACCGTTGCCTTCACCTTTCCCAAGCCGGTCCAACTCGCGCCGCCGATCCTGACCCTGGAGGACGCGAGCGCGGGCTACGATCCCGGCACGCCGGTTCTGAATAATTTGAACCTGCGCCTGGACATGGACGACCGGGTCGCGCTGCTGGGCGCCAACGGCAACGGCAAGTCCACCTTCAGCCGCTTGTTGGCCGGGCGTTTGAAGCCCCTGGCCGGACGCCTGACCAAGTCCTCGAAACTATCCGTCGGGTATTTCGCCCAGGATCAAACCGATGAATTGGACTTGGAGGAAACGCCCTTCGCGCTCATGTCGCGCACCATGCCCGACGCGCCGCCAAGCAAGGTGCGCGCGCACCTGGGCCGCTTCGGTTTCGGCGCCGACCACGCCATGCTGAAGGTCGGGCGCTTGTCGGGCGGGGAGAAAGCGCGGCTGCTGTTCGCGCTGATCACCCGCGACAATCCGCAGCTCCTGCTGCTCGACGAGCCGACCAACCATCTCGACATGGACGCGCGCGAAAGCCTGATCCAGGCGATCAACGATTTCGAGGGCGCCGTCGTCCTGGTCACCCATGACCCGCACGTGATCGAGCTGACGGCCGACCGCCTGTGGCTGGTCTCGGGCGGCGGCGTGAAACCTTACGACGGCGACATGGACGATTACCGGGTACAGCTGCGCGAGGAACGGCGCGCCGAGCGCAACCGCAACCGCGCGGGGAAACTAGACACCGGCGCCAATGAACCGGCGCGGGTCAGCCGCAAGGACCAGCGCCGCGCCAATGCCAAGGCGCGGGCCGCCGTGGCCCACTTGCGCCAGGCCGCGCGCGCGGCAGAATCCCAGGTCGAAAAGCTCAACCGCAAGAAAGCGAAGCTGGCGGCGCGCTTGGCCGACCCGGAGGTCTACAACGGCTCGACCACGAAACTCATGGCGTTGCAGGTCGAATTCGGCGAGGCCAAAGCCGCCGTCGCCAAGGCCGAGGAAGCCTGGCTCGAAGCCCTCGCGGCGGTTGAAGCCGACGGCGAAACCGCCTAACCCGCGCGCGGCATGGTGGTCTCGACCAGCTTGGCCCAATAGCTGGCGCCTAGAACCGAGATATCGTCGTTAAAATCGTAGAGCGGGTTGTGGTAGGAACAGCCGCCGGGGCCGCCTTCGGCGCCGTTGCCGAGCCAGATATAACAGCCCGGCTTTTTTTCCAGCATGTAAGCGAAATCTTCCGAGCCCATGAACGCCGGCTCGTCGGTGCGCACGTTTTCCTCGCCGACGATTTGCGCTGCGATCGAGGCGGCAACTTCGGTCTCGCGTTCGCTATTGACCAGGGCCGGGTAGCGCCGCTCGTAGCGGTACTCCATGGTCGCGCGATGGGCGCCGCAAATCGAATCGCCGATGTGCTTGATCTCGGCCTCGACATAATCGCGCACCTCGGGCTTGAAGCAGCGCATCGTGCCCCGCAACACGGCCTGATTTGGAATCACGTTCCAGGTATCGCCGGCATGAAACTGAGTCACGCTGACCACCAGGGACTCCATGGGATCGACCCGGCGGCTGGCGATGGTTTGCAAGGCGGTGACGATTTGCGAGGCCGCCACCACCGGATCGTGACCTTGATGCGGCATGGCGGCGTGACTGCCCTTGCCGGTCACGGTGATCTCGAAGATATCGAAGGACGCCATGGCCGGCCCGGCGCGCATGCCGATCTTGCCGACCGCCGATCCGGGCATGTTATGCAGGCCGTAAACGGAGTCGACCGGGAACTTCTCGAACAAGCCGTCCTCGATCATGACCCCGGCGCCGCCCTCGTTTTCCTCGGCGGGCTGGAAGATGAAACAGACCCGGCCGGAAAAGTTGCGGGTTTCCGCCAGGTACTTCGCCGCGCCCAGCAACATGGTCGTGTGCCCGTCGTGGCCGCAGGCGTGCATCTTGCCTTCGTTGCGCGAGCGGTAATCGAATTCGTTCAGTTCATGGATGTGCAGGGCGTCCAGATCGGCGCGCAGTCCGATGATCCGGCCGTTGCCTTCCCCCCGGCCGTCCAGGACCCCAACCACGCCTGTCGTCGCCAAGCCCCGATGCACCTCGATACCCCATTCGGCGAGCTTGCCGGCGACGATATCGGAAGTACGCTTTTCCTCAAAGGCGGTTTCGGGATGGGCGTGAATGTCACGCCGCCAAGCCGTCATTTCATCGTGAAATTCGGCGATTCGATTGACGATGGGCACGACTGCAGCCTCCCGCGTGGTTTTGTCCGCGGGTCATGCTCTTACGAACCGGCGCCGCACGTCAATGGGACATGAGCACAGGCACGGTCATTTGAGTGAAAATCTGCCGCGTGGTCCCGCCCATAATCCATTCGCGTACCCGTGAGTGGCCGTAGGCCCCCATGACCAGGAGATCGGCGTCCTGGTCGGCGATGCGTGAAAGGATCGTGTCGGCGACGCTTATGTCGCGGACTTTGAGGTGCTGGATCTCGACCTTCATACCGTGGCGTGCCAGATGCAAAGCGATGTCGGCGCCCGGTTCTTGGCCGTGATTGCCGTCTTTCGGGTTGACCGCGATGACGCTGACCGCTTCGGCCTGTTCCAGGATAGGCATGGCGTCGTTGACCGCGCGCGCCGCCTCGCGCCCACCGTCCCAGGCGATCATGGGGCGGCGGCCGATGGTCTTACGGGCCCCGATATAGGGCACGATCAGGGCCGGCCGGCCCGATGCCATGACCACGTCCTCGGCGCCGCTGGTAGCGTATTCACCGCGCGCGTCCGCTTCCGGTTGTCCCAGCAGGACCAAATCGGCATAGCGTGCGTGGCCCGCGACGATTCCGGCGATCCGCCCCGCGGGGGCGTGAGCGGTGCGGCAATCGACGCTCAAGCCGGCCTTGCGGACCATGGCTTCGAAGTCCTGCTTGGCCGCCTCCATGGCGGCTTCCTGCTGTTCCCTAAGCGTATGCAGGAATTCAGCCGGCACCTCCGCGCGCAAGCCGCCGGGCAACGCCAGGTCGGCGGCTACGTAAAGGCCCGTCAGGTGTGCCGAGTGGGCCTGGGCCAGGCCTATGGCGGCGGCGACCCGCCCCGCGCAGGCCTTGCGGTCATCGAGATGAACCAAGAGGTTCTTGTAGGACATACCCGAAACTCCAATAAATACACGGCCATAGCGCCGGGTCCGTATCGTTTGGTTAGTTGACGCCAGAAGCCGCCGTATTGCATTGACCTGGGTCAAGAGACCACCGGGGAGATTTACCTAGGCGGCCTCCGGCCGCCGGGGGAATCTGCTTTGCCCGCCCCCGGCCATGGTAGTACGTTCCGCTCAAGAGGCCCTAGCGGCCACCCCTCAAAACTGGAGCCCGGCTATGAGCGTCCGACCGAACTCGCCAGAAGCACGCGATATCGCAAGCCATCTGCACAGCTATACCGATGCCCGCAAGCTGGAGAACGAAGGGCCGCTGATCATCGCCGAAGGCAAGGGCATCCACGTCTACGACACCACGGGCAAGGAATACATCGAGGGTCTGTCCGGCCTGTGGTGCGCCTCGCTCGGGTTCGGCGAGGAACGGCTGGTCGAGGCGGCCGCGGCGCAGATGCGCAAGCTGCCCTACTATCATACCTTCGCGCAAAAATCGGACATGCCGGCCGTCGATCTGGCCGAACGCTTGCTGGAGATAGCGCCGGTAAAGATGTCCAAGGTCTTTTTCGCCAATTCCGGTTCGGAGGCGAACGATTCCGTCATCAAATTGGTCTGGTACTACAACAACGCGCGCGGGCGGCCGGAGAAGAAGAAGATCATCAGCCGGATCAAGGGCTATCACGGCGTCACCGTGGCCAGCGCAAGCATGACCGGCCTGCCGGCCAACCACCGCGATTTCGACCTGCCGATCAAAAATATTTTGCACGCCCCCTGCCCCCACCACTACCGGTTTGGGAACGAGGGCGAGAGCGAGGAAGATTTCGCCACCCGCATGGCGGCGGAATTAGACAAGATGATTCAGGACGAGGGCCCCGATACGGTCGCCGCCTTCATCGGCGAACCGGTGATGGGGGCCGGCGGCGTTCTCGTTCCACCGCGCACCTACTGGGAAAAAATTCAGGCGGTGCTGAAGAAGTACGACATTCTGCTGATCGCGGACGAGGTGATCTGCGGCTTTGGCCGCACCGGGAACATGTTCGGCTGCGAGACCTTTGGGATCAAGCCGGACATCATGTCGGTCGCCAAGGCCTTGAGTTCCGCTTACCTGCCGATCTCCGCCGTGATGATCTCCGACAAGGTATATCAGGCCGTGGCCGACAACAGCGCCAAGATCGGCACCTTCGGCCATGGCTTTACCTATAGCGGCCACCCGGTTTCGGCGGCGGTGGCCTTGGAGACCCTGAAGATTTACCAGGAGCGCAATATCATCGAGCACGTTCGCGCGGTCGGCCCGGCCCTGCAGGCGGGCCTGCGCCGCTTCGCCGATCATCCCCTGGTCGGGGAGGTGCGCGGCGTCGGCTTGGTGGCGGCGGTGGAACTGGTCGCCGACAAGGCCACGAAGATGCCCTTTGACCCGGCGGCCAAGGTCGGCCTGTATCTAGGCGAGCGGGCTCAGGATCACGGCTTGATTATTCGGCCGCTGATGGATTCCATCGCTTTCTGCCCGCCCCTGATCATCACGGAGAAGCAAATCGGGGACATGCTATCGCGTTTCGAGCAAGCGCTAGAGGATACGGCCGCGTGGGTAAAGGCGGAAGGCCTGGCGCCGGCGGCCTGAGGAGCCTGGAACCGGGCGCCGCGCACCGGTTTATGTAGCTGATATAAATCAAGTCACGGGCTGGCTAAATGCGCTAACCTCACATAGTTTTAACCCTGAATAGCTAAGACCCGGTATCGCCATGAACTATGACCGCTTCTTTTCCACCGCCCTTCAGGGCCTGAAATCCGAGGGGCGCTACCGCATTTTCGCGGAATTAGAGCGCCGTGCGGGCGAGTTTCCTTGCGCCACCCGTTACCATGCGGACGGAACCGACGACGTTACCGTTTGGTGCGGCAACGACTATTTGGGCATGGGCCAGCACCCGGACGTGCTGGCGGCCATGCATGCCGCCCTGGACCATTGCGGCGCCGGCGCCGGGGGCACACGCAACATTTCCGGCACCAATCACCACCATGTTCTTCTGGAGCAGGAACTCGCCGACTTGCATGGCAAGGAATCGGCGCTTCTCTTCACCTCGGGCTATGTCTCGAACATGGCCTCCCTGGCGACCTTGGCGGCCAAGCTGCCGGACTGCGTCGTTCTTTCGGACGCGATGAATCACGCCTCCATGATCGAAGGCATACGCCACAGCCGGGCCGAGAAGAAAATCTTCAAACACAGCGACCCGGAAGACCTGGCGCGGCAACTGGCCACGATCGATCCGGCGCGGCCCAAGATCGTCGCCTTCGAATCGGTCTATTCCATGGACGGCGACGTCGCGCCCATCGCCGAGATATGCGATGTGGCGGACAAGTACGGGGCCATGACCTACCTGGACGAAGTTCACGCCGTGGGCCTCTATGGCCAGCGCGGCGGCGGCATCGCCGAGCGTGACGGCGTCGCGCACCGCCTGAGCGTGATCGAGGGAACCCTGGGCAAGGCCTTCGGCGTCATGGGCGGCTATATCTCGGCCTCCGCGGCCTTGACCGATTTCGTGCGCAGCTTCGCCTCGGGCTTTATTTTCACCACCGCCCTGGCCCCGGCCCTGGCCGCCGGCGCCGTCGCCAGCGTGCGCCATCTGAAGCAAAGCACGGCCGAGCGCGAGCAACACCAGGCGCGCGCGGCCGAGACCAAGCGGCGCCTGCTCGACGCCGGCCTGCCGGTCATGCCCTCGCAAAGCCATATCGTTCCGGTTCTGGTCGGCGACCCGGTGCTGTGCCGCCAGGTCACCGACATCCTGCTGGACCGCTATGGGATTTATGTTCAGCCGATCAACTACCCGACGGTCCCGCGCGGCACGGAACGCCTGCGCCTTACCCCCTCCCCGGTCCACACCGACGCGCAGCTTGACCGCCTGATCGAGGCCCTGAGCGAAATCTGGAGCGAGTTGAGGCTAAAACGCGCGGCCTGAGACCTCGCCGGGCCGCGCCTGGAGCTTGGTTAATTCCCACCGGCGGTCATCTGGACAGATGGCCGGGACGCGCCTACACTCGTGACACGGCCCGTTAACGTCTGACCCCTAGGATCGGCGTCATGTATCGCGACAATACCCTGGTGCCCAGAGAAGCCGTGCGGCTGCTTGCGCTTGGGTTGCTGGCCACCCAGGAGATGACTTACGCCCACTTGGCGGCCGAGGTCCGTTATTTTACCACCCACGTGGTCGGCCCCTCCCTCGATCTGGTCGCTTCCCCGGTGGAACTGCTCAAGGTCGAAGGATTGGTTGCCGCGGCCGAAGACGCGGGCGCCAACGACGATCAAGAATCTCTGAGCATAACGCCGAGCGGACGGGCGGAACTCGACACCTTGCTGAAATCCAACGTGCGCCCGGGCATCAGCGATATCAACAAGCTGATCATCACCTTGAAGATACGTTTCCTTCACCTGCTGGAGGCGGAGGACCGCGAGCTTCAAATCGAGATGATCGCTGAGATGTTCGAGCGCCAGTTGGTGCGCTTGACGGAACTGCGCGCCCACGAAGTCGAAAGGTCGGGAAACTTAAGCAATTGGCTCGATCACGAGATCGCGCAAACCCGCGACAGCGTGACCTGGTTCGAGAGTCTGCGCATCAAGTTCAGCTAGCTTCGACCGCCCCGCGCCGCCGCCAACCCTCAAGTTGAAGGATCGGGTGTTACCCGCAGATAGGGCTTTAAGGTTTCCCAGCCTTTCGGGAATTTCTCCTTCGCCGCCTCTTCGCTCACCGTTGGCGGGATGATCACATCCTCGCCGGGACGCCAATTCACCGGCGTCGCCGCCGTATATTTATCGAACAACTGCAAGGAATCGATGACTCGCAGAATTTCGTCGAAGTTGCGCCCCGTGGTCATGGGGTAGGAGATCATGACCTTGATATCCTTGCCCGGGCCGATGATCATCACCGTGCGCACGGTCCGGTTGTCCGCCGGGGTGCGGCCCTGCGAGGTATCCCCGGCCGAGGCCGGAAGCATCCCGTAGAGCTTCGCGACCTTAAGCTCCGGATCGCCGACCATGGGATAGTTCACGGCGTGGCCCGTGACCTCCTCAATGTCATGGGCCCAGCGAACATGATCCTCGACCGGATCGACGCTAAGACCGATGACCTTGCAGTTGCGCTTCGTAAAGTCGGATTTAAGCCCCGCCACAACGCCAAGCTCGGTCGTGCAGACGGGCGTGAAGTCCTTGGGGTGCGAGAATAAGACACACCAGGAATCGCCGATCCAATCGTGGAACCGAATCCGGCCTTCCGTCGTATCGGCTTCGAAATCCGGTGCTGTATCGCCTATTTTCAAGGTCATGGCGTCCTCCTCTGTCGGTCTTGGGCGGCGGACAGGTTCAGTACAAATGCTGCCCGCCGGTCACGAAAATCTCGGTGCCGGTCACGTAGCTAAAGTCCGATGCGCAGAGCTGGTAGACGGCCGAGGCGACTTCCTCGGGCTTGCCCATGCGGTGCATGGGGATACGCGGGATCAAGGCCTCGTATTCCTCGCCGATCATCGCCGTCTCGATCTCGCCGGGCGCGACCGCGTTCACGCGCACGTCGAGCTCAGCGAATTCGACCGCCATTTCACGGGTCAGCGCGGATAGCGCCGCCTTGGAGGTTGAATAGGCCGAGCCGGCGAAGGGATGGCTCTGGTGCCCGGCGATCGAGGTTATGTTGACGATGCAGCCGTGCCCGCGCCGCAACGCGCCCGCGAAACCGCGCCCGAGCGCGAGCGGCGCGAAGAGGTTCAACTCGAAAACCTCGCGCCAGGTGTCCAGGTCGCCATTGAGACAGCCCAAGCGTTCCATGAACGTGGTCTTGGGCGAAACGGCGGCGTTGTTGACCAGGGCATGGAGGGGCGCCTCGCCCAGCAGATCGTTCGCCTTCTTTACAAAGCCCGCGACCTCTTCCGGCTGGGTCAGATCGGCGCTTATGTGATCGGTCCAGTTCGAATCGCGCTTGCATTCGGCCGGGATGGTTTCGCGCGAACAGGTCATCACGCGCCAACCTTCTTCGCTGAAGCGCCTCACCGTGGCGTGGCCGATTCCCCGGCTGGCCCCGGTTAGGATCACCGTCTTGCGTTCGCTGTTCATGGCGCGATTGTACTCCACACCGCGCCCGGCACAACGCTGGAGCAAGGTATTCCTGATTTCCTAAAGCCCAGGCAGGCCGCCTCCGGAGGTTATCGCCGGCGGTCCCCGGTATTACGCGGGCCGGACCGAGACGACGCGGAACGTGCGCAGCTCATCGTCCTGCTCACGCAGGGAAACGTATTCGCCGACCTTGAAGACGTGGGTATCGAACTTCCAGCCCGGCTGGTCCTCCTCGGGATCGCCTCTAACATCGTAGTGAAAGGCCCAGGTTCCGCCTCGCCTGTGCACCAGATGGCCGCGCTCGTCGGGCTCGCCGTTCCAGAAGCGCCGGACCGCGCAACGCGGCTTATTAACGCGCCATTCTTCCGCATCGATGTGGCCATCGGCGTTCAAGGGGACAACGACCTCATAGCCGTGGAGCGCGCTGCCCTCCGGGAATCCCTGGTCGCGCGCCAATTCCAAACGAACGTTACTAAGCGTCATAGCGGTTCTCTTTTTTTAGTTATCGCGTCACGATGAATACCACGCCTCGCCACAAGCGATAATAGAGAGCAATCTTAGAACAAGGCACCGGGAAGTTTCTAGTGCGTTGGAACGTAGACTATCGGCAACCGCCGCCCCACCGCGACTAGCGGGCCAGCATAATCGGAATGGCTCCATGTCTCAGCGCGTCGCGCGTAGCCCCCCCCAGGACAGTTTCGCGAAGCCGGCTGTGACCATAGGCGCCCATGACCAGAAGATCGGCCCCGGCCTTGCCTGCCTCGCGCATGAGAGAGTCTCCGATTGAATCCGTGCCGGGGGAATAGGCCCAGGTCCTGGCCTCGATGCCATGGCCGCCCAGGTAACGGGCAAGTTCGCTGGGTTCGAGCGAAGAATCGTCCCCTTCACGGGCTGTCAGAACGAACACCTTGCCGGCCCGGTGCAAAAGCGGCAGGGCGGCCGCCACGGCGATGGCCGCCTCGCGCGAACCGTTCCAGGCGATCGCGACGGTATCGCCGATAACCGCGGCCGGTTCCCCGGGAACCAAGACAACTGGGCGGCCGCTATCGAATAAGGCGGCATCGAAGCCGGCGGCGCCCTCCACATCGCCGCCCTCCTTGGGCCGGGCCAGCACGATAACGTCGGCCAGGCGGCCACGGCGGCTGATTTCATACTCTTCGCGGCCCTCGACTTGTCTGAAGGAAACTTGAAATTTCCCTGGGACAATACCGTCGTCAGGCTGAACGCACGGCAATTTCTGCTCTTGGCAATTAGAGTCGAATAAATCGCGCGCGGCCTTCAAACGCGCGTCCGCCGCCGCTTGAAAACTTGCCATGATTTGTTCCACCGCGGCCCCGGACATGCCTTCGCCCACGATGGGGACCGAAGCCAAGACATCGGGCTCGGTATGCAGGAAATCGACCCGGCAGGAGAATCGCCGGCCCAAAAGCAGTCCGGCTCGCAGGGCCGCGGCACTGGTATCGGAGCCGTCGACGATGGCTAGAATGGACGCGATGGTCATGATGCCCTCCTGAACGCCCTAACACCTACTGCTCGATTCAGTCTGCCCAAGGAACGCCGATCCGGCATTGACCTGGGTCAAGGCGTGGGTCCATCAACCCGTGCCGGCCGCTGCTTCCTCCACGCCATAAGGGTCCTGATGGATAATAATCTCGGCTCCGGCATAGTATAGCCGGACCGATGCCTCGACCTCGTCCGCCGCTTCGTGCGCGTGGAACAAGGTCAGGCCGCCGTTCATTTCGATATGAAACTGAATAAAGGTCAGGGGGCCGGAGGCACGGGTCCGCAAATCGTGCATGGCCATGACCTCGGGATGCGCCATGACGATCCGGCTGATCTTTTGACGGTCCTCGTCGGGTAGTTCCCGGTCCATCAGCATATCGTAGGCGCCGCGCGCGATACGCCAGGCCGTGATCAGGATGTATCCGGCGATGGCGATGCCGAAGATGGGATCGGCCCAGTTCCACCCAAGATTCGCCGCCAGCAGGATCGCCACGATGACCGCGGCGTTGATCAACAAATCGCCGACGTAGTGCAGAGAGTCGGCCCGAATCGCGAGCGATCCCGTCCGCTTGACGACATAGCCCTGAAATTGGGTGAGCGCGAAGGTCAACACGATCGCCATGACCATGACCGCGATACCGATATCGCCGTGCTGGATGTCCTTGGGCTGATAAATCCGTTGCCCGGCCTCGACCAGAATAAAAATAGCCGATCCCGCGATAAAGGTCGACTGGCCAAGGGCGGCCAAGGGCTCCGCCTTGCCGTGACCGAAGCGGTGTTCGCGATCCGGCGGCGTCAAGGCGTGGCGGACCGCGAGCAGATTGATCAGCGAGGCGGCGGCGTCGAGCAGTGAATCTATCAGGGTGGAGAGGAGGCTGACCGAATCGGTCAGCAGCCAAGCCGTGAATTTAGCCACGATCAGAAACAAGGCGAGAGACAGCGAGGCATAGGTCGCCCAACGCATCAGGCGCGCGGCATCCGCGTCCGGCATTTCGGCGCTCTCGACCCGATCGTTCACGTCAAGTCCTCTTAGATATCGTTAGGGGTACAAGCGCTCGGTCCGCCATGCCTCCCCCTCGCGATGATAGACGAGGCGGTCGTGAAGGCGGAACGCGCCATCCTGCCAAAATTCGATCAGGCGCGGCACGACTCGGAAACCGGACCAATAGGGCGGCCGTGGAATCGCGCCGACGGCGTACTTGAGGCCGAATTCGGCGACCCGTTTTTCCAACTCGAACTTGCCCTTCAAGGGCCGCGATTGCTGGCTGGCCCAGGCGCCGATCCGGCTATCGCGCGCGCGGCTGGCGAAATAGGCGTCGGCCTCGGTATCGCTCACCTGGTGAACCTCGCCTTCGATCCGGACCTGGCGGCGCAGCGATTTCCAGTGGAATAGTATGGCCGCCTTGGGCCGGTCCAGCAGGTGCCGCCCCTTGCGGCTTTCGAAATTAGTGAAGAAAACGAACCCCTTGGCATCCGCGCCCTTGATCAGGACCATGCGGACAGCGGGCATGCCGTCCTCCCCGACCGTTCCCAGGGCCGCCGCCGTCGGGTCGTTGGGCTCGCTCGATTCGGCCTCGCTCATCCACTCCTGGAAGGTCTGTATCGGGTCGGCGGCGGGTTCGTTGCTAAACATGGTCCGGTGTCCTGGATTTTCGGCATAAATTCGGGGCCGCTTAGATCAAATTAGAGGCATTTTAGACACCGGGGATGCCATTGTTAAACTTCTCGTACAACCTATGTGATCTATATATATGTTCGTTACGGGTAGCTCAAAATCCTTGAAAGGCATTTTACCATGAAATTCAAATCCCTGCTTGCCGCCATCGCGATTATGGCCTTGACGGCGGCCTGTGCTCAGAATGGTCAATACGGTAACAAGCAGGTGATCGGCGGCTTGGGCGGCGCGGCCCTGGGCGGTTGGGCCGGGTCCACGGTCGGCGGTGGCTCGGGCAAGCTGGCCGCGACAGCCGCCGGGGTCCTGATCGGCGCCTTGATCGGCAGCGAGATCGGACGCGGCCTGGACAAGATCGACGAGCAAAAGGCGGGGCAAGCCTACACTCAGGCGACCACGGCCCCGGTTGGCCAAACCATTTCCTGGAGCAATCCCGACACCGGCAACTATGGTGCCGTCACGCCGACCCGCGAGGGGACCAAGCAGTCGTCGGGCGAATATTGCCGCGAGTTCCAGCAGACGGTCGTCATCGGCGGCCAGAGCGAAGAGGCCTATGGAGTGGCCTGCCGGCAGCCCGACGGGCAGTGGGAAATCCAATAGGCATCGCGGGCTGATTTTACCTCGGCCGAGGACACTTCTGGCGGTGTTCCCGCTTGTTCGGTGGATGCGGGCTGGCCAAGAGCGGCCGGGTGCGAATACGCTTGGCGCTGAATGAAAAATCCTTACGACGTATTAGGCGTCAAGCGCGACGCGAGCGGCGATGAGATAAAGCGGGCCTATCGGCGGCTCGCCAAAAAGCTGCATCCGGACTTGAACCCCGGCGACGCCAAGATCGAGCAAGAATTCAAGGAAGTCTCGCAAGCTAATACCATCCTGGGAGATCCCAAGAAGCGTAAGCGCTTCGACAGCGGTGAAATCGATGCCGGCGGCCAGGAGACCCGGCGCGCCGGCGGCTTTTACCGCGAGTACGCGCAACATGACGGCGGCAGCAAATACCGGGCCTCGGGCCATGGCGCCGAAATCAATATCGAAGATATCATTTCCGACCTCTTTGGCGGCGGCCGCAAGGGGGCCCGGAGCGGCGCGCGCAAAGGGGCGGACGTTTCCTATACGGCACCGATCGAATTTCTCGACGCCGCTACCGGCATCAAGAAGCGGCTGCGGCTCTCGGACGGCAAGGTCTTGGATCTGTCCATCCCCGCGGGCACGACGGACCGCCAGACCCTGCGCCTGAAGGCGCAAGGCGGGCCGGGCGTGGGCGGCGCGCCGGCGGGCGATGCCTATGTCGAAGTGCATATTCAGCCGCACGCTTTTTTTACCCGCAAGGACTTCGACGTGCACATCGAGTTGCCGGTAACGCTTCAAGAAGCGGTCCTGGGCGCGACGCTTCATGTGCCGACAGTCCACGGCAAGGTTTCCATGAAGATCCCGCCGGGTTCGAACACCGGTTCGTCGCTGCGGCTCAAGGGCAAGGGCATCCTGGACCGCAAAACCAAGGTCAAGGGGGATCAGTACCTCAAATTGAAAGTCGTTCTGCCCGATAAGATCGATGAGGACCTCAAATCATTCATGGAGAGGTGGGCCGACGGCCATGGCTACGATCCACGCCGTAAGGCCGGCATGACGTGATGGACGAAGGGGCCAACACCAAATGCTGATATCCTTCGAGAAGGTCGCCGCCGAAATCGAGATCGAAAGCGAGGTCTTGACGGTCTGGATCGAGCGAAGCTGGGTCATGCCGGTCAAGCAGGACGGCGTCTATCACTTCGACGACGCCGACTTGGCGCGCGCCCGCTTGATCGCGGAGCTTCACCGCGACCTGGAGGTCAACGACGAGGCCATGCCGGTGGTGCTGCGCCTTCTCGACCAGGTCTACAGCCTGCGCAAGGCCCTGAGCGATCTCAATGAGGCGATCAAGGCCCTGCCGGAAGAATCCCGGACTCAACTTCGCGCCGAACTGGCGAAAGTGACCGGCAAGCCAATCGGGGACGACACAGCGTAGCGACCCCTGCTTAAGCGGGTTTTCTCGGCTCCGCCATGGCCGCCCCGCCCTGCCCGGCCGGGGTCTCCACCGGCGCCAGCACTTCCGCGATACTGCGCCCATAGCGGCCCTCGGCCGCATCCGCCAAGTCCGCGACGGCGCTTTCGGCGGCCGGGTGCCAACCTTGACCGGGGCTCAGGCCCAGATCCAGGGCCACAATCAAATCGCCCAAGCACGCTTCATCCAGATCGCGGCGCAGGGCCCAGCGGTTGCCCAGGCCGCATTCCACGAAATCCGCCTTTCGCAAGGCCCGCAAGGTGTTGTCGAGCTCGGCGGGCGTGGCCGGCAAACCTCGTCCCAATTGGCGCTCCTTGACCCGGCGCCCGCGGCGGCCCGCATCGCGCAGGCGGGCCAGAAGACTGAGCGCCAAGGCCAGGCGCGCCCCTGGGTCGCAGGTCTCCCGGCCCCGGGCCTGGGCGGCGCGCCATTCCGGCAAGGCGGCGGCGACCTCGGCCCCGAACAGAATGACGGCCCAGGACAAGTACATCCAGACCAGGAATATGGGTAAGGCGGAGACCGCCCCGTAAACCAGCTGGAAGGAGGGGAACTCCCGCAAGTAAAGACCGAAACCCGCCTTCAGCAACTCAAACAGGATCGCCGCGACCACCCCTCCGGTCAGGGCATGGCCGGGGTGGATGGCCCGGTTCGGGACAACCAGGTAAACCAGCGCGAAACCCAGGATGGAAAAACCGGTCGAAACGAACTTGGACAAGCCCAAAACCCCGCCCAGCGCGGCGGTGTCGAACCATTGCACGGCGGCGAAGGCATAACTCGAGACCGACAAGGACGCGCCGATGAACAGGGGCCCAAGCGTGAGGATGGAGCAATAGACGATCAAGCGCGCGGCCAGGGGGCGCGGTTCCGCGACCCGCCAGATCGCATTCACGGCGCCGTTGATATTCGACATCAGCAGCAGCACGGTCACCGTCAGCCCCGCCATGCCGGCGGCGGTCATCTTCTTGGCATTCTCAATAAAGGTGATCAGATGGTCGCTGAGCGCGATCCCGGCATCGGGCAAAACATTCTCGAACACGAAGATTTGAAGCTTCAAGCGCAAGGATTCGAAAACCGGGAAGCCGGCCATGACCGACAGCCCCACGGCCAGCAAGGGCACGATCGCCAGAAGCGAGGCGTAACTCAAACCCGCTGCCTGGCGCGGCCCGCCGTCCTTGAGGAAACGCAGGCCCGCGTAGCCCAGGAAACGCCCGATTCGCCCCGCCTTGAAGACGAATTTGAGCCAGGCTACCCACCGGCGAAGATCCCGGTTCTCGGACTTAGCGAACATCCTGCAAGTTTATGCCAGAAAATGACCCAATAAGGCCCGAAAATTTCATGGTGGGGGCCATGTCTCGCCCGATTTCCGGCCCAGTGCGCCAAGTTTGACCGTTCCTGCCATTTGTGTAGGATGCCGCTGGCTTTCACTCGAAGGCGCTGTTGGCTTTCGCGCGAAGGCTGAAAATCATTGGGGGCGAGAATGTCGGAAGACCAGGGTTTCATGGCGGGCAAGCGTGGCCTGATCATGGGCGTCGCCAACGAGCGTTCCATCGCCTGGGGGATCGCCTCCAAGGTGCATTCCCAGGGCGCGAAGTTGGCTTTCACCTTTCAGGGCAATGCTCTGGAAAAACGCGTGCGGCCCCTGGCCGACTCAGTCGGTTCGGACATCGTGCTGCCCTGCGACGTCACCGACGATGCCAGCGTCGATGCCGTATTCGCGACGATTGAGGAACAATGGGGCGGACTCGATTTCCTCGTCCACGCCATCGCCTATTCCGACAAGGAAGAACTGAAGGGCAAATACCTGAATACATCGCGCGACAACTTCGTGCGCAGTCTGGATATCTCCTGCTATTCCTTCACCGCCATCGCCCAGCGCGCGGTGCCGCTGATGAAGAATGGCGGCAGCCTTTTGACCCTCACCTATTACGGCGCCGAGCGGGTCATGCCGCACTATAACGTCATGGGCGTGGCCAAGGCCGCGCTGGAGGCAAGCGTGCGCTACCTGGCGGCCGATCTGGGCGAGCGGGACATCCGCGTCAACGCCATCTCCGCCGGGCCGATAAAGACGCTCGCGGCCTCGGGCATCGGCGACTTCCGCTACATCCTAAAGTGGAACGAGTTCAACTCGCCCCTGCATCGCAACGTGACCATCGGCCAAGTCGGCGGCGCGGCGCTCTATCTACTCTCGGACTTGTCGAGCGGCGTGACCGGCGAGGTCCATCACGTCGATTCCGGCTATCACGTGGTCGGCATGATGTCGACCGAGGCCGCCCCGCAGGTCGCGGAATTGCTAAGCGGCTTCAAGCCGCAGTCTTGAGGCCGGGCGGCAGCTTAGCTTCGTCCCTCGACAGGCTCGGGATGAGGAAACTCAGCATGAGGGCCTCACCCTGAGCCTGTCGAAGGGCGAGGCCCGCCAGGCGCGCAGGAAACCAGCAAGATGCCCGGTAATTCATTCGGACACACCTTCAGATACACAACCTGGGGCGAAAGCCATGGGCCGGAGATCGGCTGCGTGATCGACGGCGTGCCGCCGGGTATCGCCCTCACCGAATCCGACATCCAGGTCTGGCTCGATAAGCGCCGCCCCGGGCAATCGCGCTTCACGACCCAGCGCAAGGAACCCGATACGGTCCAGATCGTCTCCGGAGTTTTCGAGGGCCGGACCACGGGCACGCCCCTGGCCATGACGATCGAGAACAAGGATGTACGCTCCAAGGACTACGGCGGCATCGAGGATAAGTTCCGCCCTGGCCATGCCGACCAAAGCTATTGGGCCAAGTACGGCATCCGCGACTATCGCGGCGGCGGCCGGTCGAGCGCGCGCGAGACCGCCATGCGAGTCGCCGCCGGCGCGGTCGCGCGCAAGGTGCTGGATCATGTCCTGGGACCCGGTATCGCCATACGCGGCGCCCTGGTTCAGATGGGCCCGCACGAGATCGACCGGGCGCGTTGGGACTGGGATATCGTCGAGGACAATCCCTTCTGGTGCCCGGACGCCAAGGCGGCCAAGGCCTGGGAAACATACCTCGACGGCATCCGTAAGGCCGGCTCCTCCATCGGCGCCGTCATCGAGGTCGTGGCCAGCGGCGTGCCCGCCGGCCTGGGCGAGCCGGTCTACGACAAGCTGGACGCCGACCTGGCCAAGGCCATGATGAGCATCAACGCGGTCAAATCGGTCGAAATAGGCGCCGGTCTTCAGGCCGCCTCCCTCAGCGGCGAGGAAAACGCCGACGAGATGCGCATGGATGGGGACAAGATCGCCTTCCTGTCCAACAAGGCGGGCGGCATCCTGGGCGGCATTTCGAGCGGACAAGACGTGGTGGTGCGCTTCGCGGTTAAGCCGACCAGCTCGATCCTGACCCCACGCAAAACCGTGGACCGCTTCGGCCGGGACACCGAGATCTCGACCAAGGGCCGCCACGACCCCTGTGTCGGCATCCGCGCCGTGCCCATCGGCGAGGCCATGATGGCCATCGTCCTGGCCGATCACGTTCTGCGCCACCGGGGTCAGTGCGGGTAGCGGGCCGGGTTGGTCACGGTCTGGCGATGGTCTTCACTTCACCGCCGGATATCTCTTCTTGAGCGCCTCGATATCGTAGCGCAGCGCCGAAAAGCGCGCGGCCATGGCGTCGGTCATTACCAGGTCTTGCACCACGGCGTAACCGTCGTCGAACTTGCGGACCGGCAGGCCGAAATGCCGTTCGATCGTCGAATTCGCGTAGCGGTAAATGTAGATGGTGTAATCGCCGTAAAGAATCTCGCCGAAGATCAAAACATCTCCCGCCAGGATCGTTTCGATTGCCGCCATCCGTTGCGCCACATTTGCCGGCTTCTCGCCCGCATCCCCATTGCTACGCCGAAGATAGGGCATCAGCGCCGCGTATTCGGTCATGGTCTTCATCGCCTGGTAGTAGCTGACCAGCGTTTGGAATGGCGTATCGCGCTTGCCTGTCGCCATGCCGAAATCGAGGACCCAGGGCTGTCCGTAGCCACGGTATTGGAAGTCATAATCCTGACCCTCATAGGTCAGCCGGACAGACTCGAACGGATCGTCGGCGACTAGGTGCGCGTCGGCGAAAGCGGTGCCGGGCAACATGGTCAGCGCGAGCAGGTAAACACCAATCAATCCCGTTTTCATCGCGCCTCCGTTTCTCGCTTGTCAGCGGTCTTCATTCCACATTGACCCCACACTGCCGGTTACCGGGCTTGCGGGTGTTGTGGCCAAGTGCACCGCATGCAAAATGGTGCTGTACCGATAGGTGACGTTACATCAATTTGAAGGTGGAATTAACTTAGAGTTCGCAGGCCGCCGCGATGATTTTTAGCGGCGTCGCGCCCCCCCGCCAACCGGCGACAACTTGGAAGAGAGGCCCCATGACCAAGGCGCAAGTGATCCATGAACTCGGGCCGCCGGAGGTCATGCGCTGGGAGGAATGGGAGGTGCCGCCGCCGGGCGAAGGCGAGGTGCGGCTGCGCCACACCGCCATCGGCGTCAACTTTGCCGACACCTATCACCGCGGCGGCATATCGCACCCGCTCAAGGTGCCGCCGCAACCCTGCGTGATCGGATTCGAGGCGGCCGGCGTGGTCGAGGACGTGGGCGCCGGGGTCACTGAATTCAAGGCCGGCGACCGGGCCGCCTATGCCGTGCCGCCGCTAGGTTCCTATGCCCAAGCGCGCAACTACCCGGCGGACAAACTTCTCCGCGTCCCCGGCGACATGGACGACAAGACCCTGGCCGCGCTGCTGATGAAGGGACTGACGGCGCAGTTCCTGCTGCACCGGACCTATGCCGTGCAACCGGGCGACGCCATCCTTGTCCACGCCGCCGCCGGCGCCATGGGCCTGATCCTGTGCCGCTGGGCGAACCACTTGGGCGCCGAGGTTATTGGCACCGTCAGCACACCCGAAAAGGCGGAAATCGCCCGCGACGCCGGGTGCCACCACCCCGTCGTGCGGTCCGAGGAGGATTTCGTTTCCAAATGCCGGGAGGTAACCGGCGGCAAGGGCGTCGCCGTGGTCTATGAATCGATCGGCAGGGACACCTTGCAGAAATCGCTGGATTGCCTGCGGCTGCTTGGCGTATGCGCCGCCTATGGCCACGCTTCAGGGCCGCCCGAGCCGGTGGACATCATCCAGGATCTCGGCGCCCGCGGCTCGCTGTTCATCACCCGGCCGGCCTATCTGCACTACATGGCCGAGCGGGATCAGATGGTGGCCGCGGCCGAGGTCCTGTTTCAGACCATCCGCGACGGCATCATCGAACCCAACATAAATTACGAGTATCCGCTTAAAGACGCCGTGAAGGCGCACCAGGCGATCGAAAGCGGCATGACGACCGGCGCCAGCGTGTTGCTGGCGTAACCCGTGACCTGCGCCTATTGATGCCGCCACTGGGTCAAAAGCGGGCCTTCGTGAAATTGGCGTAGGAGCCTAGTGCGGGTAGTGGGTCAGTTTGGTTACGGTCCGCTAGTAGCCAACAGCTGACATTTGGTGTTCCATCCAATGCGGCGAGGTTTGCTCCCTTGAGCCCTTTAACGATCCAAAATACATCCCGGAAAAAACAGACGATACTATTGATTAATCATACTGGTAACTCAGCAAAACTCATCGTCAGCCTTTGCCTTCCAGAATATTTTTGTGGCGACTGAACGATGCGGATATTGAATCCATAAAGGCCCTTACCCGCGCATTGGACATCATATCTTTATGCGCAAGCACCCAAATCCAATCCGTTGGAACGGGTTCAGCCATGGCAATTCTCTTTATCCCGATTTCTCTGTCTCCGATATAACACGGCAATGAGGCGATCCCCATATGAGATTTGATGGCCGATAGCTGAAGGACGTCGGAGTACATATTCCCGCGCACCGGGATGTCCGGGTGTTTCTTTTTCTCGGACCATTGCAGATGATTGGCGGCATTGCCCCAGCCAAGCCAGTGGCAGGAATCCGGGTCATTCAACGGGTCATGGGTTTCGAGATACCGGGCGCTGGCATAGGCCGAACTGTACACGCGGCCCACTTTTTTTCCCGCAAGAGATTCAGGCGGGTTGTCCGCGAGGCGGATCGCCACATCGGCCTCGCGCCGGGCCAGATCCCTGAACGCGTAAGTCATGTTGATTTCCACATGCACATCGGGATAGAGAGCCATGAAATCCGCGATGTCGGGCATCAGAAGATGGGTTGCAAATCCATTAGGGATCGTGACGCAGATATCGCCTTCAAGACGCGCATCCTTGCCCGTAATGTCGCATTCAATGGCATCGAACTCGTCTTGGATTTTAGAGGCGGAGTGGCGTAAATGTTCCCCCGCCGAGGTTAGGACATAGCCACTGGCAAGACGGTCGAAAAGTTTAGCCCCTAACGCGGTTTCCAGGGTTTTGATTTTTCTGGCGCAAGATGTGTGGTGTATCCCCAGCTTGTAGGCGGCTTTTTTCAGGCCCTTGGCTTGGGCAATCGCCAAAAAAACCTTCATGTCGTCCCAATTCATTTTTTGATCTGTCTCCGAATTAGAGGGGGCGTATTTTTGCGCCAATTAAACTCAATTATACCGTCTATACAATAATATTACGCCCCACCAAGTTCAAGGCAGGCCAAGGCTAAATTGATGGGAAAGTCAGATATGCAACCCGCCAAAGCAAAATCCACCTCGACGCGGCTTAAGTCCGGGACAGCGGTCGTACTTTCTTTTGCCATGTTTGTTGAAGTCAAAGTGAAGCAGCTCTTTGGGGCGTATTTTCATGAA
This sequence comes from Kiloniellaceae bacterium, assembly GCA_021776175.1. Taxonomy (GTDB): domain Bacteria; phylum Pseudomonadota; class Alphaproteobacteria; order Kiloniellales; family J153; genus JAJFGN01. The sequence goes on along the minus strand of JAJFGJ010000031.1, from coordinate 35,473 downwards.
CATGCCCCCTTGAACGGGTCACCTTACATTTTTACTCAAAGGACCATCACAATATGACGCTCAAGTTTTATGCCGATCCAGGGTCCAGCAGTTGCCGAAGAGTCAGTGCGGTGATCAAGCATTTGAATATCGATGTCGAAGAAGTGTTTATCGACTTATTGGCACGACAGAATCGTAGTGAAAAGTTTCTCACTCTCAATCCAACGGGCATGGTCCCCGTTCTGGTTGATGACCAAGCGGAAGGAGATCCAATCGTATTGTCCGAAGCGGGCGCCATCATGATTTATCTGTGCGAGAGCGTTGGCGATACGACGCTTTGGCCATCGGGGACACAACGATTTACGGTCCTTAAATGGATGCTCTGGGCCGCCGAACATTTCCGCCAGCCCGCGCCAATTTACTTCGAGGAAGTGGTAATCGCGCCCCTGATGGGCGTATCGGAAAACACCGCCCGTATATCGGAGGCCAATAGGCTCTTGGCGCTTCACGGGCCGATCCTGGACGGCCATCTTCGGGATCGTGATTTTGTTGTTGGCGGCACTGTGACGCTGGCCGATTTCGACCTTGCCGCGCCTCTAAGCCAAATGACGCGCAGCAAGGTCCCTTACAATAAATTCCCCAACATCATGCGGTGGGCCAAAGGGCTGGAAGATTCGGTTGAGTCCTGGCGTGTCAGTGGAACAGCGCTGAACAACCGGATGGATAAAGCGCTGAGCCCCACAAACGCCGAAGGCGGCAGGGCCGCGGCAGAGTGATTTCAAATACAGGATCCAAACAAAGTCGGAATAAGGAACGAATGATTATGAAACGCAGAGAAATGCTCTTGGCAACGGTGACGGCCGCGGCGGCTATCGCCTTGCCAGCCAAATTGGCGTTATCGGCGAAGTCCTTGCCGTCCAAGCCTTATGGATTACCGATCTCTTCTGACTTCCCCTACACGAAGAAACAGGTAACCGTGCTTGATTCCAAAATGGCCTATGTGGACGAGGGGGAAGGCCCGGTCGTGCTGTTTCTGCATGGCAATCCGACATCAAGCTATTTATGGCGCAACATTATCCCGCATGTGGTGGCGGCGGGATATCGGGCTATAGCACTGGATCTGATCGGAATGGGAGATAGCGGGAAGCCGGATATAGCCTACAGGTTCGGTGACCATGCGGCTTATCTCGATGCGTTTGTAGAAGCCACCAAGCTTCGTGACATGACGCTGGTTATTCACGATTGGGGGTCTGTTCTTGGAATGAGTTATGCAAGAACTCATCCGACGAATGTGCGTGCACTGGCCTTCATGGAAGCAATTATACCACCCGGCATGCCGGCTCCTTCATACGAGGCAATGGGAGAGGCAGGCGAGTTGTTTCGTAATCTACGCACGGATGGTATCGGCGAAGAAATGATTCTACAGAATAATTTCTTCGTTGAAAAAGTCCTGCCCGAAATGGGGGTCGCACGCAAGTTGAGCGAACATGAAATGGCGCACTATCGCAGCCCATTTCCTACACCGGAAAGCCGTTTGCCAACGTTGCAGTGGGCCCGTGAAATTCCAATAGCCGGTCACCCAAAAGCAACGCATGATATCGTAATGGCCAATGGTAAATGGCTGACGAAGAGCCATCTACCAAAATTGTATTTCTACGCATCGCCAGGGGCGCTCAACCCCGCGCCGGTGGCTGACTGGATTATCGAAAATGTGCCCAAGCTGGAAACGCGGTTTTTGGGTCATGGCACGCATTTCCTTCAGGAAGATCATCCTGAGCTTATCGGAACCGGCATCGCCGACTGGTTACGTCGTGTTTAGCAGGAAAGGCTAGACACTCGCGAAAAGCAACTCAGGATACGGCGGTCTTCGGACCGCCGTTTTCGTTTCGGGCAACCAGCCGCAAACTTCCGAGTTGGGTCAAAAGCGGGCCATCATGAAACTGGCGTAGGAGCCCATGACAGGTAGTGGGCCGCTTTGCGAAGGGCCGCTATGTGCCGCTTTCAGATATCGGGAAAACTGTACCCAAACGATTTTCCTATCTCAGCGACCATGGGCCGAACTCTCGCGGCTTCCTCTCGAGTGAGGTTCTCTCGCCACCTTCCGACACGCACGGAATGATCGGAAACCGAGTATGCTCGCGATGTCTTGGCCTCAATGAAGTTGGTGTTGTTAGTGTTTTGGACACTTCGCGCCCACTGCCCAAGCCTTGCGACCTGCTCCGAACGGTTTAAGCCGAGGACTTGGCAGATATTTCGTGCAAATGCATCGGGGTCGGAAATCATATCTTCAAATCGAACGACGGTCGCGATCTTCGAGACTTGCGCAAAGCCAACAGAATTGATGAATGCCCAATGGTAGGCGCATCGATCTACGAGTGAGCGGTTCAACCAGCCCCGCCAATCCGGCGGTCTAGGGTGGTGCCCCCAGTCCTGTGCGATACCGACACGAAGCGAGCAAATGGCATCCAGAGGCTGCCGCACGATCCAGAAAAATTTCATCGCGGGCGCCCGGCCAAGCATGGTGGCGAGCGGGAAAGAGAGGCCTGGATCGGATGCGAATGCAGCGCTCTCATGGGGGACTTTAAACGCCAGTGGATTGGAAAAATCGGCCTTCATGACATCCGCGAAGGGAGGCTCACTGTGATAACTATAATCCGCGAGATATTCGAATAACTCGCCAAATATGGACGTTCCGCTTCGCCCGCACCCCAGGATCATTACAGCAGGTGGGCTATGAATAGTCATCGTTCCGCCCTTCACGGTATCGCTAATCTTGCCCTGATTAGTCCAGCACCAAAAAATTGCCGAATGCAATCCAGGCTTCTCATCGATGCGCTCTGGGCGGATTAGTTGTTCGTCACCTGCATGCTAGATGCCGTGCCCATCTTGCCCTGAACAATTCTACGCAACTCCATCTCGGCCATGCGTTTGTAGACAGCAACAAGAATTTCTCCCTCGTTGCGATTGACGGAGATAGCCAAGCGCATCGTGGCCTCGCCGAGGTGCATAATCAGGAAGGCGGAGGCGGCAAGTTCTTCCTCACTAACCGTGGATCGCAAGTGCATAAGGACTTTGGCCAGATCCGCACCGTTTTTCCGGCTATTGGCGAGTTCGATGTCTCTGAGCACCTTATCCGCCTGGGTGCCCGACCAAATGTCACGCATGACCGGTTCGGCCAGGAACATCTCGTAGTACGCATCGATGAGGGCGCCAAAAGCATCGCACAATTCATCGATCGTGCGCACATGGGCAAGCCCGGATTCGATGCAATCGCTACCCTGCGCGTTATAGCGCTCGGCTAGCATCTGGATGATCGCGCCCTTGTCCGGGAAATACTGATAGAGCGAGCCGATCGAGATGCCCGCCAGCCGCGCAACTTCACTCATTCGCATGGCGTCGCTGCCGCCCTCCGCGATCAGCCTTGTCGCGCAGGTCAGTATTTTCTCCACCCTCTCCCGGCTGCGGCGTTGGTTCGGCCTCCTGCGTAGCGACGATGTGTCGCTCACGGCCGCAGAGACCTGACCCGAATTGTCTTCCATCAACTTGCCTCCAAAGGCAGAGGGTAAGAATTCCGCCCGACTTAAAGAATGTGAGCAGTTCTCATATTTTCTCTTGACTCTTATAATATGAGCATTTATCACCTTTTACAACGTGAGCATTACTCATATTTGGAGGTAAAGATGAACGATATGCAAGATACACGGCCGATCCTGGTTCTTGGTAGCACGGGTAAAACGGGCCGCCGTGTGGCGCAGCGGCTTAAGGGCCGCGGCCTTGCGGTGCGGCTTGGTTCGCGCTCGGCTGAGCCGCGGTTCGATTGGAACGATGCGGCCACATGGGCGTCCGTGTTGCAAGGCGTGGGCGCGGTCTACATTTCCTATTATCCGGATCTGGCGGTGCCGGGCGCGGTCGAGGCCATCCGGTCCTTCACCAAGGCGGCTCTGGAGGCTGGGGTCAGGCGTGTGGTGTTGCTTTCCGGGCGTGGCGAAGAGGAAGCGCAGCGCGCCGAACAGGCGCTGCAAGATAGCGATGCCGACTGGACAATCGTGCGGGCGAGTTGGTTCGCGCAAAATTTCAGCGAAAGCTTTCTGCTCGATGCGATCCTTGCCGGCGAGGTCGCCTTGCCTGTAGGCGGAACGAAGGAGCCCTTCATCGATGCGGAAGACATAGCGGATGTCGTGGTGGAGGCGCTGACGGAGGCTTCACACATCGGCCGGCTCTATGAGGTGACCGGGCCCCGCCTGCTGTCCTTCGCCGATGCGATCCGGGAAATCGCCAAGGCGAGCGGCAGGAGGATCCGCTATGAGGAAATCCCGGCGGAGGAATACGCTTCGCTGCTCGAAAATCACGAGGTTCCTCCCGAGTTCGTGTCGCTTGTGATGTATCTCTTCACGACCGTCCTGGACGGCCGCAACGAGTCCCTTACGGACGGCGTACAACGCGCGCTCGGCCATGCGCCGCGGGACTTCGCTGACTATGCCCATAAAACCGCTGCAACTGGCGTTTGGACCAGCCAGTAATGGCAAGCGAACTGATTAGCACGGCGGCGTCGCTTGCGGCCTCAGCGTCGTCTATCATGGCATTCGATGATCCCACCCCACCCGGAGGGCATGGCCTATTCCTTGTATCCCGGTATGAGCAAATGCCTGCCTCGGGTTAAAAGCGGACCTTCTTGAAACTGACCTAGGAGACCTAGTGCGGATAAGCTATTGATGAACCTTACGGTTTTTTTGGCGCCAAAATAATATTAGCAACCTCTTGATTCAGGACCGATGAGTCCATAATTAAGACCCCATGGGACGTCCACGCGAATTCGATGAGCGGCAGGCCTTGGAACAGGCCATGCACGTGTTTTGGAAAAAGGGCTACGAGTCCACCACCCTGTGCGACTTGATCGAAGCCATGGGCCTGAGCAAGAGCAGCTTTTACGACACTTTCGGGGGCAAGAACGAGCTCTTCATCGCCACCCTCGACTGGTACAGCGATACCGTGGTGGCGAGTTTCACCGGGCAATTGCGGTCGCGGAGCGCGGCGCTTGGTTCCGCGCGCGCGGCCATTACCGAGGCCTTCGACATGGTGGTCGAGGCGGCGGCCGGTCCCGGCGGGCGGCGCGGCTGTTTCCTAGGCAACTGCGCGGTCGAAGTGTCCAGCAGCGATCCGGCCGCCGCCGCCCGCATACGCGCCGGGATCGGGGCCACCGAAAACGCCTTCCACGACGCGATCCTCACCGGCCAGGACCAGGGCGACATCGCGGCCGGGAGCGACCCGCGCGCCCTAGCCAGATCCCTGACCAGCAGCCTGAACGGCCTGCGGGTCATGGCCAAGGTCAACCCGGAAGAGGCCCGCCTGCGCGATATCGCCCGCCTCGCCCTTTCGGTATTGGATTAAGCCGCCATGGCCGAACTCGACCCCAAGATCATCGACGGCTACCACGCCCACGTGTACTACGGCGCGGCGGAAAAAAGCGCGGCCGCGCGGCTGCGGACCATGGCCGAGGCCCGCTTCGGCGACTCGAAAGACGGCGAAGTGACCTTCGGCCGCTGGCACGACGATCCCGTGGGACCGCATCCGACCGGCAGCTACCAAATCGCTTTCACCGCGCCGCTGTTCGAGCGGATCGTACCCTGGCTGACATTGAACCGGGCGGACCTGACCGTCTTCGTCCATCCCAACTCGGGCCAAGCCCTGGAAGACCACCGCGACCGCGCGATCTGGTTGGGTACCACCCGGAACCTCGACTTAAGCATCTTTTAGACCAGGCGGCAGGCTGGATTACCCAAAACCATCTTTGTTTGATTTGGACCGATCGGTCCATATACGAAAAGCCAACAGGAGAGTTTGAAATATGACCACCGACCTCTTCACCCCCATCGCCCTGGGGTCCCTGACCCTGGCAAACCGGATCGTCATGGCGCCCCTAACCCGCAACCGCGCCGGCGCCGGTAACGCACCGAGCGATTTGACGGTCGAATACTACCGGCAGCGGGCGAGCGCCGGTTTGATCGTCACCGAGGCAACCCAGGTTTCGCCGCAGGGTGTCGGCTATCCCGGCACCCCCGGGATCCACGACGCGGAACAGGCCGCCGCCTGGCGGCGGGTGACCGATGCGGTGCACAAAGAGGGCGGCCACATCTTCCTGCAGCTTTGGCACGTCGGGCGCATCTCGCATCCCTCCCTGCAGCCCGAGGGCGCCCTGCCCGTCGCCCCCTCGGCCATCAAGCCCGACGGCGAGGCCGTGACCTACGAGGGCATGCAGGCCTACGTCACGCCACGGGCCCTGGATACCAAGGAACTTCCGGGAATCGTGGCGGCCTACCGCAACGCCGCCGCCAAGGCTCTCTCCGCCGGATTCGACGGCGTCGAGGTCCACGCCGCCAACGGCTATCTGCTCGATCAGTTCCTGCGCGACGGCTCCAACCGGCGCACCGACGCTTACGGCGGGCCGGTCGAAAACCGCTTCCGCCTCGTGCGCGAAGTGACCCAGGCCGTGATCGATATCTGGGGCGCGGACAGGGTCGGCGCGCGGCTATCGCCGATCAACGGCTTCAACTCCATGTCGGACTCGGATCCCGAAGCGACCTTCCGCTACGCCGCCCGCGAACTGGGACGCATGGGCCTGGTCTATCTTCACGTGGTGGAAGGCGCCTCCATGGACGGATCGGACCCCCGGCGCGTGGACCGGGCGTCCATCGCCAAGGATTTCGACGGCCTCTATATCGCCAACGGCGGCTACGACAAGGCGCGGGCGGGCGCGTCCGTGGCCAAGGGTGAAAGCGATCTAGTCGCATTTGGAAAATCCTATATCGCGAACCCCGATCTGGTCGAACGCTTCGCCCAGGACGCGCCCCTCAACACGCCCGACCCGGCGACCTTCTATGGCGGCGATCATCGCGGCTACACCGACTATCCAAGCTTAAGCGCGGCCTGAAACTTTTTGCCGCTTCAACTCACTCTAAAAGGAAAACACCCACATGAGCATCTTCTCGATCCACTCCAAGGAAAGCGCCCCCGAAGAGGTCCAGTCCGTCTTCGAGACCGGAAAAAAACGCTACGGCTTCATCCCCAACCTTTGGGGTGCCCTGGCGGAAGCGCCCGACGCCTTGGACGCCTACATCGCCTTGGGCGACTCTTTCAATAAGACGACCTTGAGCAACGTCGAGCGGCAAGTCGTCCTGCTGGCGGTCAGCGCCGCCAACGGATGCACCTACTGCGTCGCGGCCCACACCATGGTCGCGGAAATGAACAAGGCCCCCGGGGAAGTGATCGCGGCGCTGCGCGAGGGCAAGCCCTTGAGCGACGCGCGCCTTCAAACGCTTCGCCTGTTCGTCGAGACCCTGATCGAAAAGCGCGGCTGGGCCGACGAAAGCGAGGTCCAGGCCTTTATCGCCGCCGGGTTCAATCGCCGCCAGGTGCTCGAGGTCATTCTCGGCATCACCTACAAGACCTTGTCGAATTACACCAACCACCTGGTCGACACCCCGGTGGACGATGCCTTCGCCAAGCATGCCTGGACTGCCCGCGAAGCCGGGTAACCTAACGGCCGGAGCAACTCAGCTCCGGCCGCGCGGGCCGGCCGCCCTTCCCCCCTCTCCCTGGGCGGCCGGCTCTAGCGCGCGGCTGAAAAAGGGTATTCACGGCAACAATCCTTCGAGACGCCCGCTTTCGCGGGCTCCTCAGGATGAGGAATATCTATAACTTGACCTCATCCTGAGCCGGGCCGTAAGGCCCGTGTCGAAGGATTGGCGCTGTAATTCCCGAGTTTTTCAGCAGCCTGCTAGCGCGCGAACTTGGCGACCAGTTCCAGATGCCCCGACCAGGGGAACTGATCGACCGGAGTCACCTCCATCAAGCTGTAGCCGCCATCGGCCAGAATGCGTGCGTCGCGGGCGAAGGTCTTGGGGTTGCAGGATACGGCGATCACCGTGGCCACCCCGGATTCGGCGAGCTCAAGAGCTTGCTCGCGAGCGCCCGCGCGCGGCGGATCGAAGACCACGGCATCGAAACCCGTCAACTCCCCGGCCAGCAAGGGCGCGCGTGCGAGGTCGCGAACTTCGACCGCGATTCGCCCCGCCAAATCGGCGCGCCGGGTCGCGGTCCAGAGTGCCGCGACCGCCTCTTCAGCGCCGTCCACGGCCAGCACCCGCGTCCGCGCGCTCAAGGGAAAAGTAAAGGCGCCGCTGCCGCAAAAGAGATCGGCGATCCTCTCGCAGGTTTCCGGCAGATAACCCAGGATGGCCTCGCTCAGCGCCGCTTGGCCGGCGGCGCTGGGTTGCAGGAACGCGCCCGGCGCCGGTTCGACAGAGACCGCGCCGAATTGCAGGCGCGGCGGCCGGCGAACCACGACCGGTTCGGCCGCGATGGCGGCCTCCCCGCTTTCCTCTTGGCGCCACGACAGGCGCGCCAGATCGGCCGTTTCCGCGAAGCGGGTCAAGGCCTCGCGCGCGCCCAAGCCGGGTTGACCGGGGGCGGCGATCAGAACGTCCGCCCCTTCCCCGGTATCGGTCACGGTCACGGTCGCTTCGCGCGGCGAATCCGGCAAGACCTCCACCAATACTTGGCGCAAGGCCGGCAGCAGAGCATCGAGGCGCGGCGTGAGCAGCAGGCAGGTCGTCAAATCCACGACCGCGCGCCCTTGTCGTTGGTGAAACCCGAGCAAGACCCGGCCGCCGCGGCGAAGCGCGGCCAGCACCGCGCGGCGGCGCGTGCCCGGCGCCACTTGGACCATGGGCGCGATACGCACATCCTTGAAACCGCGATGGGCCAGAGCCTGAGGCAGAAGAGACGCTTTCCACGCCGCGTAGGCCCCGGTTTCCAGATGCTGCAAGGCGCACCCGCCGCAGGGGCCGTAATGCGGGCAAGGAGGTTCCGCGCGCCCCGGTCCTTCGGCGAGCAGTTCGATAACCTCACCCTTGGCGCCGCCGGCCCTTGCGCCGGTCACACGAATGCGAACCCGGTCGCCCTTCTGGGTGAAAGGCACATAGACGAGGGCGCCATCGAGCGTGGCATAGCCATCGCCGCGCGCGCCGACACCTTCGATAACGACTTCGAGTTGCCGCCCCCCGCCGGGACGCGCGCGCCGCCTCATGCAAGCTCTCCAATTCAACAAATGCCGCTTTCCAAGCGGGAGTTTTACCTGGGACTCTCCACTGGGTCACGGCCCATGAAGGCTCGACAATCGGCGAGCGAACACCTATGACCGTGCCATGCGGATAATCCTTTTCATTCTCAAATGCATGGTCGGCGTGCTGGCGACTCTGGGCCTGCTCGTCGCCGCCGCGATCGCCGCGTCCTGGTTTTTCTGGCAGCAAGCCGAACCTCTGCGCGCCCGTAGCGAGCCCTTGCCCGATTCCATGGTGCTGACCTTCGACCTCGCGGCCGGCGTGATCGAGGTCAAGCCGGACAATCCGCTTTCCCGCGTGTCCTTGGGGCCGTCCACGGTCCTGCGCGAGATGCTCGATACCCTGGAAGCGGCGGGCGCGGACCCAAGGGTGAAAGGCCTGTTCGTGCGCCTGGGGCGCGGAGCCCCTGGCCTGGCCTTGATCCAAGAGCTGCGCGACGCGGTGACCGATTTCCGGGCCAGCGGAAAACCCGCCATCGCCTTCGCCGAGACCTTCGGCGAGGCCGGCGACGGAACCCAGCACTACTACCTGGCGAGCGCCTTCGACCGCGTCTGGCTGCAACCCTCCGGCGATGTCGGCCTGACCGGATTCAGCCTGCAAAGCCCATTCCTGCGCGGCATCTTGGACGAGATCGGCGTCGAACCGCAATTCGGCCAACGCGGCCCCTTCAAGGGCGCCGCCGCCTTCATGACCGAGACCGCCCTGCCCGCCCCGCAGCGCGCCAACTTGCAACGCCTGCTCGATTCCTGGCTCGGTCAGGTGACGCGGGGCATCGCCTCGGCCCGCGGCCTGTCCGCGAACGCGGTCGCTGGCCTGATCGATAGCGCGCCCATCGATGCCAAGCGGGCCCTGAAAGCGGGATTGATCGACAGCCTAGGATATCTCGACGCGGCCGAGTCCCATGCCTTGACGGCGGCCGGTGTCGAGGACGATGGCGGCCGGGAAAACTTCGTCACCCTGGCCGATTTCGCCCGCCGCCGCGAAGCCCCGGCCCCAAGCGGCGAGACCGTCGCCCTCATTCATGGCTTGGGACCAGTGGTCCTGGACGCGGGCGAGAACGACCCGGTTTTCGGCCGCCTGACCATGGGCGCGGATACGCTGACCGGCGCCTTCCGCGCCGCGCTCGACGAGCCGGAAGTCAAGGCGATCGTGTTCCGGATCGATAGCCCCGGCGGGTCCTATGTCGCCTCGGACACCATCTGGCACGAAGTCATGCGCGCGCGCCAAGGCGGCGTGCCGGTCATCGTTTCCATGGGCGGCGTGGCCGCGTCGGGCGGCTATTTCGCCGCCGCCCCCGCGCACGCTATCGTGGCGCAGCCGGGAACCGTCACCGGCTCCATCGGCGTGGTCACCGGCAAGTTGGTTCTGTCCGGCCTGTGGGACCGCCTCGGCGTTAACTGGGACGGGGTGAAGGCCGGCGCGCGCGCCGATATCTGGTCCCCGAACCGTGAATTCACGGCCGCCGAATGGACCCAGGTGCAAGCGAGCCTCGACCGGGTGTACGAGGACTTCACCGGCAAGGTCGCCGAAGGGCGCGGCCTGCCGCTGGAGAAAGTGCTGAGTGTCGCAGGCGGGCGTGTGTGGACCGGCGCCGATGCCCTCGCGGCCGGCCTGGTCGATGCCCTGGGCGGCTACCGCAAGGCCTTCTCCCTGGCCCGCGAAGCCGCCGGCCTGGACCCCGAGGCGCCAATCCAAGTGCGGGTCTTCCCCGAGGCCCGCGATCCGGTAAAGGCGTTTCTGGAAGATGCCCTCGGCGAGGCCTTGGAGGTGCCCGGCATCGGCGCGCTGGTTCGCGGCCTGGCCCGTATCGTGCGGGCCCTGGACCCGGCTGTGACCTTGCTAGAAAACCTCGGCGCCGACCGGCGCGGCACGGAACTCAGACTGCGCCAATAACCGCCGCCCCTCGCCCCCAAGACCGGCCGTGTTAACTGGACCCACTGCCAGCCAAACCGCGGGATCAACCCGACACAAAGAAAAAGGCCTAGTGAAGAACATTCGCTAGGCCTTTGTTCTTATTGGTTGCGAAGGCATGTAACCGCATTTACCGAACACAACCGCGGCACGTCAAGAATGTAGCCGGTGCCTCTTAATCAGCTAGTCCAAGGTTCGTGTCCTTGTGCACCTACTAATATATGAAGGGGTTAGGCCAAAATTTCTAACCCCTTGCCAGTTACTAGTAGGCGTATAGTGTCCCCCGTCAACGCCTTTGGGACATATTGAGGTATTTTCATAAGGGAGGATCTCTGGCTCATCGTAGTGACCTAAGGGAACGAAGATGAGGCAGTAATCCATGAGCAGGAAAGACCCGGCTGAGAAAGCAGTTCGTGGTATCCGCCGCAAGACGCGGCGGTAATATTCGGCGGTGCCGCCGGTTACTACGTCACAGAAATAGGACGCCCGAAGTGAACCGGGCGGAACCTCGTGTGTACCGCGTTCTCGTCCTCGACCACGTACCGAGAGTTGTAGAAATACGGCATATAGTTGGTACAATGTTAGTATCCTGAATACACGCTGACTTCGTATTATGAAGTGTGAGGTAGCCCCAGAATGTTGGATTACCTAACGGGTGCGCACCCAACAGTGGGTGTCGATCGGCACGCTGGCACGAAAGAGCTTGGGGGCGACTTACTCGACTCCTGTGACGATGCTAGACAAGCATTTGAAGCCTGGGCCAAGCAATTCAGCACTAAGCTATGAAAAAAGACGCTAGGTGTTGGGCTATGTTGTCCGCAGGCTCAGAAGCGCGGAATCTGGCCCAAGGTGTCGCGGTCGCTGCGTGGATACACCTTGCGATCGCAGCGCCGCTGCTTTTGGCGCGGGCCGCCGTCGCTGGCGACGAGACTAGCAAAGCACCGGCCAGGAGTGAACGGCAGGAAATGCAACTCGACCTCACGATCGATTTCGACGCGATGTACGCGAACCAACCCTGTGACGGATGCAGCGCGGAGCCAGGGAACGGTCGGACGGCGCGGGATTTACCGCCCCGCGTCAACTGGTCGCGCCGTGTTGGAAAGTCCTGGGAACTTGATCCGGTTTTGCTTCACCGTCGGCAAGCCGGGCAACCTGAACGACAGGGTGATGACTTCAGCAACAAGACTATCGGCATCGAGTTGCGCAGGCAGTTTTGATTATGGCCCGTAGAAGAAGTCAAGCTAAGGGCTAGAGGCCGGAACAACAAAACCGGGATCTTTAAGAGAATCGAACCTGGACCGTACAGCAGACTGTGTTCGATCCATCGAATGTTCAGTTGGGTCGAATCCCAGCAACCGCTACCTCAAATCGCTCCGCCGTCCTTGCCGAGTGGCGTGAACTTACGGTCTGAAATCTACCGATTACAGGATTGTCATGACCGGTTCGTTTCCTTCAGATACTACCCGAGGCCCGACTTGGCGCACTGGGTTGCGCCCGAAGTTCCGTGGAAACTGCTTCGTGCTACCGTCATCGTCGACCTGGGAAGACCACTTGGGGAATCCGGACTAAGACGGCTATACGCCTCCGACTTCAGTAGTTCGCGGAATTCGCCACATGATATTTAACACTTCCTCTTAGCACCGGCTGGTCTTAGGATAGGTTGCGATGACGTCATCATGGACAGACTGGGGAGTCCTAGCAATGCCGTACTCAAGACTTAGGCCCGTTGCCTGCGCAATGGCGATGATGTTTGCTTTGGGAGCCTGCGCGACCGACGAGACATCGAAATCGTCCTTTTCAGGTTTTCTCGGCGATTACTCGAAACTGAAGCCCGATCCGGATTTCGATGGCGCGCTACGCTGGGCAAATCCTAATATATCCCTGGCCGGTTACTCGACCTTTATCGTCGATCCCGTAGTCGTGCAATTCACCCCCGCTGACGAAGGCACGGCTCTCTCGCCCGACGAGTTGAAGGAGCTCACCGACCATTTCCGGTCCGAGGCTATCGCGGCGCTCTCCGAGAAATACTCGGTGGTCGACGAACCCGGACCCGGGGTATTGCGCATGCGCGCTGCGATCACAAGCGTGGAAACCACGATGCCGATCCTGAATATTCATCCCGCGATGAAGCTGTCCGGCCTCGGACTCGGCGGCGCCTCCATGGAAGCGGAGGCCATCGATTCGGTCTCGGGCGAGCGCATCGTCGCCATCGTCGACAGTCAGCAGGGAAATCGAATGTCCATCGCCGCAGGACTTCAAACCCTGGGCCATGCTAAGCAGGTCATGTCGTACTGGGTGGAGCGCGCCGTGGAGAACCTGGAGAAGGTTCGAAACCAACAGTAGCGCCGCTTTAGCTTCACGCCTTGCACAATGCCGCGGCGGTGATAGGCGTTATCACCCTAAGCGCCAGGATCACCAAACCGCGCACCGACGAAGCTGGTTGCCTGTAAAGACGTTTGTCTACTGATCGGCCTTGGATATTTCGCAAGTGCGCGGCAAGTAGAGGGGTACATGGTATGGTGATGCGACACATGACATGGCTGGCGGCATCGGCTCTTGTAACTGGACTTGTCGTTGTACCGGCAGCAGCGCAGCAGCTTTTCATCTACCCGACTAACGGTCAGAGTCCGGAACAGCAGAGCCGTGATCGTTACGAGTGTCACATCTGGGCCGTGCAGCAGACTGGGTTCGATCCATCGAACGTTCAGGCGGCCCAAATCCCAGCGACAGCAGCTCCACCACCGGCGCGGGAAGCGCCGCAAGGTGGCCTGCTTCGGGGTGGTGCGCGCGGTGCAGCGGTTGGGGCTATCGGTGGCGCGATCGCGGGAGATGCCGGCAAGGGCGCGGCGATCGGCGCGGCGTCGGGCGCACTGATCGGCGGATTTCGACGGCGCGACCAGCGACGGCGCCAGCAACATCAACAGCAAGCATACCAGCAGCAACAGGCACAAGCCCAGGCACAACATCAAGCTAATTTCGCCGCACAACAAAGCTCCTATAACCGCGCCCTTTCGGCATGCCTGGGCGGACGCGGCTACACAGTGAGTTAGGAAATCGGAGGTGGCGATGAATACGCTGAAGGTCTTGTGCTTGAGCCTGGTTGTATCGTTAACCTTTTTCGAGGCTAGGGCGGCAAGCTTTGACGGGTCCGAGCCATTGCTCTGCGCCTCCGTAGAAGCTTACGACTGCAGCGCTGGTTGGGAATGCTTCAAAGGCACCTCGGAGAGTATCAACGCGCCCCAGTTTATCCGGCTCGATTTCGAACAGAAGCTTGCCCGCTCGACGCGACTAGGTGGAAAAGAACGGACCGCCAAGATTGAAAGCATAACCCAGGAGGGGGCAAAGCTCATCCTCCAAGGCGTGCAGTTAGGCCTGGGTTGGAGCATGACGATCTCGCAGGAGAACGGGGCGATGGCGCTCACAGCTGCCGGGGATCAAGTGGTCTTCGTTATTTTCGGAGCCTGCACGCCATTGTGAGCAAACGCAATAAACTTAGTGGTAAGACCGCCTGGAGTGGTAAGCGCGATGGACCGGGATCCTAGCAGGCCTGAAACGGCCTGACTCAACAGCGGGTGGATCGGTCATTCTGGAGATTCAGCAATGCGCAAGATCAAAATTCCTCTTGTGGTTCTGCTTCTGATTATGGTCTCCGGCTGTTCCAGTATCGCCAAGGGCATAACACAGGCGATTTTGGAACAAAGCGACGAGGAGGACACCCGTGCCTGCTATGTGGAAGGACCCGCATCAAGCGGGCTCGAGACTTTGCTTAAAGAACAGGAGATCGAACGCGCAGGAAGCCAATCGACACGTGTTCTGAAGGTGTTGATGGTTCATGGGATCGGCCGTCACATCCCGGGATATTCGGGCCGGCTTACCGAAATTCTCATGCGCGAATTGAAGCTCGGTATCAGGGAAGAGAACTACAAGGAAATCGTTCTCCATGAACCTGGCGTCTGGGATGGCCCATTGGGGAACTTGAGAATTAGCCGTTACATGAATGAAGCACGCACCCGAGATTTATTGTTCTATGAGCTGACCTGGTCGGAAATTACCGAGCAGGAAAAGACGATCATCGAGTTCGATGACTCTAAGGAATACACCTTCCGCCGAACCACCCTGAACGGTGCCATGAAGACGTTCGTCAACAGCCACATCCCCGACCCATTGATTTTCCTCGGCGAGGCTCAATTACCGATCCTGGCATCTGTGCGTCAGTCGTTCTGCTGGATGACGCAAGGCGATTGGAGCGATTATGCCTCGTTCACGGACGGCCCCTGTGACCTCTTAAGCGGTTCGAGGGTGCAGCAGACGAAAGAAGACGACTATGCATTTATCACACATAGCCTGGGCAGCCGTATCGTCATCGACACCGTGCGGCATTTTGGCGAACAGGCATTGAAAACGACGGCCCCGGAATTCACCGAACTGAAAGAGATATTTCCCGCCAAGAATCTCCCTGTCTACATGTTGGCAAACCAACTGCCATTGTTGGAGCTTGGTAGAAAGCGCGCTGCCGTCCGGGGTAAGATCGCAAGGTACTGCCGCGCCGACGGCGATCTGCGCGACCAACGAATACTGAAGAAATTAGCGATCTATGCCTTCAGTGACCCGAATGACGTTCTGAGCTACCCGATCCCGCCAAAATTCGCCAACGACTATTTGGACTCCAGGCTTTGCCCCAAAGTCACCAACATAGCCATCAATGTCACCAAACCGATTTCCCTGTTCGGGCTCAGCGATTTCGCCAACCCGGCCGCGGCCCATGCCGATTATGAGCACGACGAGCGGGTGATAGCCCTGATTGCGCATGGAATCGGTCAGAAGAACACGGCCGATATTGTGAAGAAACGCTGCTCATGGTTGCAGACCGTGGGAGACTAAATATCGAAGAAACAACCGATTCAGTCCAATTCTTTTCCGGCTGGGCGCTTATCACCGATCGGCCGGGTGGCTGACTGGCACTGCAAATCTATTGCCTATCGCTGCGTAGGTATTCGCAAGAAGTGCAAGTACTCTTCGAATGTTATGAACTCGTCCCGATTGGCGTCGATCGCCTTAAATATCGGAGCATCCACGAATTCAAACGGTATGATTTTGCCATCCCTATCGGTGTCTAATCGCTTGAATTCTTCAGGCGAAAGCAGTGTCTCATCAATTGTAAGGTAACTGTCCCGATTGGTATCGATCAGACTGAGGAATGCGACCTTCCGGACTCTGAGCTCCACGCGATCGATTTTGTCGTCCCTATTTTGATCAATTCTCCGGAACCTTCGTCTTGCATCGGAGAGTAGATTGCTCTTCTGGCTTGTTGTCGCCTTCGCCGGAGTAGAGAGATCGGAAACCGCCTCAGGCGTGCCTGAAGCTTTTGGTGTCGAGCCGACTGCCGAACCGATGGTACGGGATTGGCTCACCGCCTCCTGCCGCTCGGTTCGCAGCCGATCCAAATCGGCTTTGGTTGCCTCTATATCTTGCTCCAAGCTTGCCAGCGCCGATTTTTTTTCTTCGATCTGCCGCGCCACCGATGCTAGCCCGGTTTTGCCGTCGGCGGTTTTACGTTGTAGCGCTTGAAGATCACTCGTTTTAGTTTTGATTTGCCTGATCAAGGTCGCGGCCTCGGCCTGGAGGGAACCCATTCGTTCGCCAATTTCTTCCAAACTACCCGCAGCATCCTGTTGTAGTTGGAGCCGATTCTGAGTGCCCGTGAGTTTCTCTCTGACCGCTGAGAGATCCGCCTTGGTTGCGGTCAATCGTTCTTCCACCTCACCTGAACTTTTCATGGCATAAAAGGCCGTGATCCACCCGGCAGCGGCAACGGCAGCAATGATTCCAAACAAAATCCTTTGCATCACGAATATTCCTCTAAACAACTGAGCCCGCTCGACGAGCCACACGAAGTCATAGATGGCCTGGCTCAGATCGGATGATATCCACGGCCTCGAACAGCTTCCGAATGACTCCGAACACGAAGGCCGTGCTAACCCCGAACAGAATGATGCCGTTCACCGCCTCTAAACTACTCAAAAGTTGCCATCGCTCCGGGAGGGTGATGTCGCCATAGCCCAATGTTGTGAACGTCACGGTCGAGAAATATAGGCTGCGCTCCATAGTCTCGAATTCACCTAACAAGAAATATAAAGCCGCCCAAATCCAAATTTCGATGGTATGCACCAAAAAGATGCCCAGGGTGGTCACGACGAGAACGCGTGTCATGACAATATAATTTCGGCGCCCCACGATCCGTAAGCCACGGGCCTTAAGATAGGCGATAAGGCCGATAATTCCAGCAATATGGATCATGACGGTAAGCGCGATCATGGTCGACCCGATCAAAATTTGTCCGCCGAACAACAGCTTGCCCCTAAAGCTCGACGGCTGCAGCTGTCGTCCTCGGGATCTGCACCCGGAACAGCAGGGTGTAAAGCACCGGCACCACGCAGAGCGTCAACACGGTTCCGACGGCAAGTCCGAAGGCAATCACTGTGGCCAAGCCATAAAATAGAGGGTCGACGGAAACGATCAATGGCAGGAGGCCGAAAATCGTCGTCATCGTAGTCATCAAGATGGGGCGAAAACGGGCGAGCGCGGCCTCGATAACCGCATCGTAGGGTGCCTTGCCGGCAGCACATTCGGTATCGATCCGGTCGATCAGCACGATGCCGTTGTTGATGATGATCCCGGCCAAGCTGAGCAGGCCGAGGATCACCATAAACCCGAAGACCGCCCTCATAACCAGCAACCCCACGATCACGCCTATCAGCGTCAGGGGTATTGTCAGCAGAATGATTGCCGGCCGCCGGAAAGAATTGAACTGCCAGACAAGAAGGACCACGATCAGGGAGAAACAGATCGGCATGTACTTTGCCAGGTACCCTTGCGCCTCGGCGGCGCTTTCCAGCTCACCGCCCATCTCCCACCAGTAGCCTGGCGGCAGGTCGAGACCATCGACCGTCGGCTCGAGCAATGCGAACAGTTGGCCTGCCTTGAGAAATTGATGCTTGGCACTGACCGTGATCGTGCGTTCCTGGTTCTGCCGCTTGATTCGGCTGAACTCCCAGATCGGCTTGAAATCGCTGATTTGGGACAGGGGCACGTTGGTGGCGCGGCTGTTTGAATAAACATTGATCGAGCGTAGATTGTAGATGTTGTCGCGATCTTGCTCGGTACCACGCAGAACCACGGGAATGACCGTATCTCCTTCGCGATAATCGGTGACTTCGACGCCGTCAATGAAGGCATTCAAGGAGCCTGCGACCTCAGCCGATGTCACGCCGGCTCGGCGCGCTCGGGCTTGGTCGATTTCGACCATGAGCTTCAGGATTTTGTTGTTCCAGTCCTGCTTGATATCGACGGTGCCGGGGATGGCCCTGAGCGCGGCCAGAAGCGTTTCCGCCTTCTCGCTGATCGCCTCTGCGTCCGGGCCGCTTAGGCGCACCTCGATCAGGCCCGTCTCCGTGGCGCCCAGCCACATAGCCTTGGCCCGTCCGCGTACTTCCGGAAAGGAATTCAACAGATGGCTCCGAACTCGTTCGACCATGACCGGGACCTGCTCGGCGGTCTTGGTGACCACGACCACGAAGGCCTGGGACGGATCTGGGTCGAACGGCGCCAGGGACAGAAAGAAGCGCGGACCGCCGTTGCCCACGTAGGCGATGCTACTCACGACCTCGGGGTTGATCGACTCGTCCTCCAGCCAGGCGGTCAGGTCCTCGATCGCACGCTTGGTCTTGTCGACGTGCGATCCGGCGGGCAAATCGACATAAACTAGAAGCTGATTGCGGTCGCTCGCCGGGAAAAACTCCTGGACGACGAAGCGAAATGCATAGCCGGACGCGACTAAGGCCACGAGCACCAAGGCGAGCACCAGAAACCGCACCCTGAGCGCGCCTTCCAATAGCCTTCGGTAGGTACGATAGACTCGACCTGAATAGGGGTCGTAGACGGCCTCATCCTGGATTTGGGCATGCGGCGTCACCTTCATGAACCAGACGCACATGACCGGCGTCATGAACATCGCCAGAAACCATGAGCCTAGAAGAACGATAGTCACCACCTGACCGAGAGAGCGGGTGTATTCGCCGGTCCCGCCCTCGGCCAGCATCATCGGCCCGAACGCCAGGATCGTGGTGAGCGAAGCGGTCAAAAGCGGAATCGACAGCGACGCGCCGGCTTCGATCGCGGCCCGCCTGCGCTCTTGACCGGCATCGAGTCGCGCCCGGATATCCTCGGCCACGACAATGCCGTTGTCCACCAGCATGCCAAGCGCGATGATCATGGAAGCGATCGACATGCGCTGCATTTCGATGTCCATCAACCACATGACGACCAGGCCGAGCAGCATCGCCATGGGAACGAAGGAACCGACGATGAGTCCGGTTCGCAGGCCCAGAAAGATCATCACGACGACGAGTACAATGATCAGCGATTGGTAGACGTTGGTCATCGCCCCGTCTACTGCCTTATCGACTAGTTCAGGTTGATAGGTGGCGTATTCCAAGACGTAGCCAATCGGCAGAGCCTGCTCGATCTCTTTGATCTTCCGGGTCAAGCGCGCGCCGAATTCGACCGAATTAACGCCGTCGCTGACGGAAACGCTGAGCACAATCGCCGGCCGTCCCTTGAAATAGACAGGCTTGTCGGGCGGATCGACGTAACCCCTGGAAATGGTCACGAGTTCGTCGAGAGGAGTGACCTGCTCGGTGCCGGGGATCTGGATAATCACCGACTCGATCTCAGCCACATCGTTGAAGTTGCCCGAGGGTTCGATAACCAAATTCTGCCCTTCAACGGAAAACCGCCCGCCTGGCAGAATCACATTTTGGCGCTGCAAAGTGTCCAGGATGACACCGGGGCTGATCCCGAACTGAGCCATCTTAGCGTTTGACAGCTCAAGGAACACGCGCTCGTCCTGGATACCGTAGATCTCGACCTTCCTGATTCCCTGCAGACTATAGAGGCGGTCTCGCAAGTTGCGGGCGACCTCGCGCATGTCGGCGAGCGAGAATCCCTCGCTCCAAAGCGCGATCGTGGCGACCGCGGTCAGGCCAAACTCGTCGTTGACAAAAGGCCCCAAGGTGCCCTCCGGCAGCTCTGACTTAATATCGTCCATCTTGTTGCGCAGGTCCTGCCAGATCGGGTCCAGGTCGGTGTAAGGATCCTTCAATACGACATGAACAACTGAGGATCCGGTGGTCGAATCCGACAAGATCTCGTCGACCTCGGGCATTTCCCGGATCTTCTCTTCGAGCTTCCTGGTGATCAGGTTCTCGACCCGTTCGGGAGACATGCCCGGAAAGGCCGCGGCGACGACCGCTTCACGAATCACGATCGATGGGTCCTCGCGCTTGGGGTAATCCAGAAACGCGAAGATCCCGGTCGCGATCACGGCGACTAAGGCCAGGATCGTGAACCGTGAGTTGTTGAGCGCGAATTCCGTGATGCCGGACATGGCCAAAACCTTGACGTTGACGAATGAGGGCGTGTGTTATGGAAACTGTCTGTGTGTATCCGACTAAGGGGCCAAGAGCTTCACTTTCTGGCCATCGTTCAAGAAACTAACTCCGGCGACCGCTATCACGTCGCCGGCCTTCACCCCTTCATGGATCGCTATCATATTGTCGGTCGCCCCTCGCCCACGAACCAAGGATTTCCGTACCGTCGAGGTGTCGGGATCGAAAATGAACACGAAACCCTGCCCGGATTCGCCGCCGGGCGCGATCGCCGCGAGCGGCAGCAGATAGGCGGTTTCCATCCTCTCGCTCTCGAGAACAATTGAGACCTGAGCGGTCATACCGGCGCGCACGCTCTCCGGCGGATCGATCAATCCGGCCTTGACCGGGAACGCGTTGGCGTCGCCCGCGACCGATCCGATCTCGGTGATTCGCCCTTTGCAGAGGCAGTTGAGATCGGTCGAGAAGGTCACGCTAACAGGCATACCAAGTGTGATCCTCGCGATGGTCGTCTCGGGGATATCGAAGGCTACCTCGACGGCACCCTCCGCATTGATCTCGAACAGCTTCTGTCCGGCCGACACTTCGACGAAGGGTTCGACCAAGCGCTCCGCAATGAGCCCATCGAACGGCGCGACGAGCGTTGTGTGGGTGAGATCACGTTTAGCAAGGTTGAGTTGGGACATGGCATAGCTGACCTGGCTGCGCGAGGATTCGAAAGCAGCCGTGGCCATATCGAGCGCCATCTTGGCTACCCAGCCTTTGTCATAAAGGGTCTTCTGCCGAACGAGTTCCTGGTTCTTTTCGGTCTGCTCCGCACGCGCCTTTCCGAGCTCGGCCTGGGCGGCCTGAACATCGAGCTCGTAGGGCTTAGTGTCGAGCACGGATAGGATCTGCCCCTCGGTCACGCGCTCGCCTTGCTTCACAGCCACCGATTTGATGTTGCCCGAGACTTGGAAGCTGAGAGATGAGGAATCCGTCGCCTGAACGATCCCGGAATATCGCCGCACCTGCCCGGTGGCCAGCTGCGTGATCGTGATTGTTTTGACCGCGCGGATTTGCTCGGCAACCTCCGGCGGCTCTTCGCCGCAAGCAGCCAGAACGAGCGAGGCTAGAGAAAACGGTAATAGCCTTAGGAATAGTGGTTTCATTATATCCCCATTCGTTGGCCGAAAGGCGCCCTAACCTGCCGCTCCCTATGGAATATCACCAGGGGTGCGCTTGTGGCGTTTAGCATTGTGTTCATGGTGTAGATGCAGGCCAGGATCTGCACCCCGGCGGGCTGGCACCAAGCGCTCGATCACTACAAGCGACAGATCGGCGCTATGTTCAGAAAATGCTTGGCACCGATCATCGCAATCGACATTTCCCATATGAACCCCCACTCATATAGGCGATAATAGGGGATTGAGAATCCAATCTCAATATAAGGTTGTTATATTCGATTGCGAAGGCTCGAACGGCCCGTGTCGCCATCTGCTGCTAGGGTTCGCGCGGTGTGGGATCGATCCATCAGCGCTTTGGCGGTAGTGAATACGAGAACAATTTATGCCGGGAAATCACGTGTGATCTCGTTGCAACGAAACGGGAGTTGCGGCCCCAAATAAACTCTGGATGAATTGACGGAGGTATATTCGTTACGCCCATGTTTCGTCGAGCAGGAAAAGTGGCACTTAAGAAGCGAACAATCCCGATTGTTCCCGCCTTGACGGTCAGCGTCGGCTTGCTTGTGTTCCTTGCGGTGGGTCTCGTGCTTATCGTGCAGTGGTCGACAAGCCGGCAAATCCTATCGGATCTGGGCGGACGTTCCATTCTTCGCAACCTCGCGATCATGGAAATGAGTGTTAGCGATCACCTGGATCCTGCCCAGCGTGCGGTAGATCATTTGGGTCAGCTTATCGAGTCCGGTTCGTATGACCTGTCTGACGTGGAACGCATTTCGGATCTGCTGGCTGGTGCGACGGCGGCATTGCCTCAGATCGGTGCCATGATAGTCGCCGATAAAAATCTTAAGGCAATTCGACTACGTAGAGACTCGACGACTGACCGTTACCAGTTCGATCAGGTAGATCTCAGCGACAGCCCCAGATTAGTCAATGAAGAACGTGAGATTCGTTCGGCCAAGGGGAGTTATTGGGGCAGCTTGTTCTACAATCCGGAATCGGAAATCACGTTCATCAATGTCAGGCGCCCTTTGAGAAAAGATGGTGAATATATTGGCTTCATTGTAGCTACCATCACCACGAATGAATTGTCCGATCTCACCTTCGAGTTGGGCGAGATGTTAGGAAGCCGCATATTCGTCCTTTATGGCGAGGATCGAGTGCTTGCCCATCCGAACCTAGCTTCCGATCGCCCGAGACGATCAGTGAAGGACCCTGCAGTGCCCTTGGGCCTGGTCGGCGATCTGGTATTGGCCAAAATCGACCAGGCCGTGCCGGCTCCAATCGTGGATTTGACCTCAGAAAGCGGTGCGCGGTTACTTCGGCTGACGGTCGATAATGTAAAGTATATCGTGCTCAAGCAGACTCTCCGCCAATACGGCGATACAGCGCTAGTGATCGGCGCTTACCGGAGAGCGGCAGAGGTGGATGCTCCCCTGCGGTTACTCTATCTATCCGGCTTTATCGGATTGGCGTTTCTATTGATTTCACTGTTCTGCGCGGCCTGGCTTAGTCGAAGAGTGTCACAACCGATCAAGCGCGTTTCCAACGGTGTGGCGAAGATAGGAACGCTTGATTTCAATCAAGTCGGTGAAATTAAGCCGAGCTTGATTCGCGAAGTCAACGATTTGGCGACCGCCTTCAACAAAATGCTTGGAGGCTTAAGATCCTTCGAAACCTATGTGCCGCGCAAGCTGGTGGCCCGTCTGATCAAGGAGGGCCAAGCCTTTGGTGCGCAATCCGAGGAAAGGGAACTATCCGTCATGTTCACGGATATCGCCGGATTTACGGCCATGTGTGAGGGCATGGATGCGAAGGAAGTCGCCACTTTCCTTAACCACCACCTAGCACTTCTTGCCGATAAAGTGGAAAAAGAGGGAGGGACGATTGACAAGTACATAGGCGATGCCCTCATGGCATTTTGGGGCGCACCGGAAAGGGTAGAGAACACAGCCGTTGGCGCCTGCCAAGCCGCGTTAGCCATCGCAAAGGCAATTTCCCAAGACAATAAAGAACGCGCTGCCCAAGGGATGAAGCCCGTGAGGATTCGGATCGGAATTCACACCGGGCCGCTCGTCGTAGGCAACATCGGTGCGCCAAGCCGCATCAACTACACGGTAGTCGGCGACACGGTCAACACCACCCAACGGCTTGAAGCACTTGGTAAGGAGGTCGACCCCGACGCGGAGGTCGTGATTTTGATCAGCTCGGCAACCAATGCACTGCTATCGAGTGAATTCGTGACGATCCCGAGCAATTCCTTCCCCGTCAAGGGTAAGATGGAGAAGGTCGACGTATATCGATTGGAGTGGCAGAAGACTTAGAGGCCTGTACGGCGATCCGGACGGGAGTCGGAGGGAGAAATAATACCGTTGAAAACTTTACTGCGACGACTTGGAACCGGCCTAATCGGACTACTGGCAACCGGGATGGCCATCTGGGGAGGGCTGGCGCTTTGGTTTGCGTTGCCGGGGGCGGACGGCATACGCACCACGTTTGCGCTGGGCTTTGTTGCACTAGGCGCGGGAAGTTTATTGACCGCCCTTCTCCGCCGGCGACTTATCGTGCCCTTACTGCCCTTCGCGATTGTCTTCGTTGCGCTGCTCGCTTGGTGGTCGACCATCGAGGCGAGCAACGACCGTGCTTGGCAGAGCGATGTTGAGATGCTGCCACTAGTTGAGATCAATGCCGATGTCATCACTTTACGAAATATCCGGAGCTTCAACTATAGCAGCGAGACCGACTACACCCCGCGCTGGTACAACAAGACCGTCGATATGCGGCAACTCGATACGCTCGATTTAGTTGCCGTTTATTGGATGGGCGATGCCATCGCACACACGATGCTGAGCTTTGGTTTCGCCGGCGAGCAAATAGCAATCTCCATCGAGACTCGCAAGGAGCAAGGCGAGACCTACTCACCACTCGCCGGCTTCTTCCGCCGTTACGAATTATTTTACGTGGTCGCGGAAGAAAGCGACCTGATCGGGTTGCGCACCAGCTATCGTGAACCACCGGAGGATGTCTTTCTCTATCGTGTGAACATTCCAAGGGAGAACATCCGCCGACTGTTTCTCCAATATGTATCGAAGATCAACGAACTGCATGAGCGGCCCGAATTTTACAATACCGCCACAACGAATTGCACGACCAACATCGTCATGCATGTCCGGGCCTTCCAGGAGCGAGTGCCGCTGAGCTGGAAAATGTTGCTCAGTGGATATTTCCCGGATCTCGTCTATGAGCGTGGTAAGCTCGACCAGAGCCTTCCATTCGACGCCTTGCGCCGGCAGAGCCACATCAATGAACGCGCCCGCGCAGCCGACGGTGCCGACGATTTCTCACGCCGCATTCGCGAAGGTCTCCCCGGAATTCCGTGAGCTTGGCAGGCTGGATTTTAATGAGGGTCGTTACAGCTGCTTCTCAAACTGGTGACAATGTTACCTAATATGGCTACTATTTTTTTCCAAGATTGGAGCCCCCGCGTTCTCACTCTTGATGTTCACGTTGAGCCGGTAGGCATATTACGGCTTCGGCAGCAGGAATATCGATGTTCGAGATAAACCCAGTACCCGGGAAACCTCTCCTTGTCGCTAAATTGTTCGGCATTGTCCGAGCAGGTGACTTTATGGAGGGCATGCCTATATTCGAAAAGCTGGTCGCGGAAACCCACCCGAGAGGTTTACTGTGCGATTGGACGGAACTAAAGGGATGGGACGAGGAGGGGAGATCTATTCGCTTTGCCGCCCGCCTCGAATTGCGCGCCAAATTTGAGCGCGTGGCAGTCCTCGCCGATAGTGCCTGGGACGCAGAAGTCAGTCGACTGCAGGAAGTCACGAATCTCCCTGTTCGCTTCTTTCCGCCTTCAGATCGACAGTCTGCCATGGCTTGGCTGGAATCCAACACCTAACAAACAACCGATTCCGCTCCGGCAATATTGCTTTAGGGGTCAGTGTTGCTCCATCCATGCATTATGATTTTATCCACCCATCTGCATAAACGGCATGGCTAGAAAGGTTTTGATAACGAGCGCGTTCACGATGTCGAGGAAGAAGGCGCCTACCAGTGGAATAACCAAGAACGCCTTGGGCGACGTCCCGTACTTAGAGGTGATTGCATTCATATTGGCGATACCCACCGGCGTCGCACCCATGCCGAGACCGGCAAAACCGGAGGCGATCACGGCGGCATCATAGTTTCGACCCATTACGCGGAATACGACCCATACAGAGAAAAATGTGATAACTGTCATCTGAGAAAAAAGAACAATCAATATTTTCCCAACGGCGCCCGCTAGCACCCAAAGCTGCATACTCATCAAACTCATAGCGAGGAAAAGTTGCAGACTCAATTCTGCCGCGCGTTCCCGCGCTACTGGGTCAATTTTGATTCGCAAGAGGTCGGCTGAGTTAGCGAAGACAATACCTACGACCATGGCCGTTAGAAATCCCGGCAGGGTCACTCCTTGGGAGAATAGAAACTGATTTACCAGATCTCCCATTTCGACGCAGATCGCCAAAAGCATCAGGGTGCCAAGGGCCGACGATAGCGGTGGCAGGAGGTGACGTTCGTTTTGCTCGGCAGATCCCGCCACCGCGCCTAGTGCATCAACATTGCCTGCGTCCTTGAGGCCATGCTTGGCAATCAAACGTTCCGCTATCGGTCCACCTATCAGACCTCCGGCAATCAAACCAAATGTGGCGAAGGCAATACCGATTTCACTTGCCGACTGGAGGCCTGCCTGTTCTGCGACACCGCCCCATGCGATTGCGGTTCCGTGCCCACCCGCTAGAGAGACGCTGCCACCAAAAAGCCCGTAGCCGGGATGAACCCCGAATGCCATTGCTAGTAATACGCCTGTCGTATCCTGCAGGATCAACAAAACCGAAGCCGCCATCAGCAGGATGGCCAACGCCTTGCCGCCCTCTTTTAGCAAACCGATCTTTGCCGAAAGACCGATCGTGGAGAAGAAGGTCAATAGCATTAGGTTCCGGAGCCGGGTGTCGAAATTAATAGTGATATCGAACCCGTAGTAGATGGCGGTGACAATCATGCTGCAAAGCAGGCCGCCCGTTACCGCTACCGGAATGCTGTAGCGTTCCAACACCGGCACTTTCTTGTTCACAAAAGTACCGATAAACCAAACAGCTACCGCCAAAGCGAGAATGTTAGCGCCGGATATCGTGTATTCCATTTAAAAAAACCCTCCCGCCTGAGCAAACGGATTTGAATGATTATCACTGCCGTCTTTGCCTGAGCAACCTGACATATGTGGTTACCCCCTTACTTACCCATTTTTGGTCGGCCCCGTCACACCACATGCGTCGCAGAATAACCGCAACCTTACGCGCGACAACGGCCTTGGATTTCTTGAGACCGCTCTGCTTTACCAGCCTGAGCCACCAGTCTTTAAGCGCTCACCGCTTTGACATGCGTTCGAGCAGTACTCCGGTTGCCTCGACCAGGTATCTTCGCACCATGGTATCGCTGGATTTCGAAGCACGAGAGCCGAAAGTCGCCAATTGGATTTGACAGAGGGATGAATATCGACTGGAAGGACTTGTCGATGTCAGATACCCTGACGACTGTCTTAGGCTGGATCTTCTGGTGATTTGCCTACGACAAAAGGATACGGGGAAGCGAATCCGTGTTTAGGAATCCACTTCTTTTGGTGGCTTTGATCATAACGGGCGCTGTCGCCGTCTGGGGAATTGCCGACACAGCCGGGCTTGCCGGTTTTGCCTCCCGTCTTGTCGGAATACAGTTTACCAGCCGCGCCTGGTTCATCATGTTGGCGGTCAGTTTCATGCTGATAGTCAGCATTTGGCTCGCCTTTTCCCGCCACGGTCGGATCAAACTCGGCAAGGACGATGACGAGCCGGAGTTCTCGACGGTGTCTTGGCTTACCATGCTGTTCGCCGCCGGCATGGGCGTCGGGCTGCTCTACTGGGGCACCGCCGAACCTCTCACGCATTATCTCCTGATCTCTAACTATCAAGACCCAAGGAAAGCGGCTGGCCTGGCGCTGTTCGTCACCAACTTCCACTGGGGCCTGCACGCTTGGGCTATCTACGCCCTTACGGGGCTCGTGATTGCTTACTTCAGCTTTCGCCTCGGTTGTCCCAGTCTCGTCAGCGCTCCGATAATCAAGGTGTTCGGGGCAAATCGTCTGACCCGTAGCATCGGCTGGTTGTGCGACCTGCTGGCGATTGTCGCCATCGCCATTGGTCTTGGAGGGTCGGTCGCCATGGGCGTGTTCCAGATCAAGGAGGGCGTGGAGGCTCTCTTCGGGATTCAGGGTGCTGGTATGGGACTGACGCTGGGGATCTTCGTTGTGCTTTGCGTCTCTTACATCCTACCCTTGACGGTCGACCTGGGTCGCGGCATGGCCATCCTGTCCAACACCGCGATGGCCGTAACCGGCGGGCTGATGATCTTCATTCTATTGGCCGGTCCCACGCATTTCGTCATGGGTGGCATCGTGCAAGCCCTGGGCGAGTATCTGGGCGGCGCAATCACACATGGATTCCGCACCTTCACTTTCATGGACGATCAGGTTGGCAACTGGTTCCAGTCCTGGACGCTCACCTATATGGTCTGGTGGCTCGCCTGGGCGCCGTTCGTGGGCGTGTTCATCGCCCGCATTTCGAAGGGGCGCACTATCCGCGAATTCATATGCGGCGTGATCCTGGTGCCCACCGCTTTTTCCATCCTGTGGTTCGGTGTCTTCGGCGGAGTGGGATTCTACGGTATCTTACGTCTCGATGTGCCCATTCTGGATGTGGTTCGTGAAAACCTAAGCGGCGTGACCTTCTTTGTGCTCGATCATTTTCCGTTACCGTTCCTGACTATCGGCGCCGTTGTGGTGGCAGCCTTCCTGTTCATCATCACCAGCGTTGTCAGTGCGGCATTCGTGCTCGGCATGTTCTCGACAGGCGGCGACCTCAACCCAAGCACACGTGTCAAGCTAAGCTGGGGTGCGATACTGGGCGCGCTAGGTTTGGTAATGATCCTGTCCAACAGCATCGACGCCGTGAAGTCGATCATCGCACTGGGGGCACTACCCTTCGTCTTTATCGTGCTTTTGCTTGTCGTTTGTCTCCTAAAAGCACTCAAGGCGGAAAGGCCGCAGTGGTCATGAGTAACTTGCTTGACACCTTCATGAATATTGAGGTTTTCGCCTTCATCGGTCTGCTCTTGTGGCTCTATTTTAAGGAATTTGGCGCAGACGACGGGGATTCCTCCGATCCATAAGAAAATGTCCTGAACCGGTATCTGGCCCGGTCAGAGACGCCTTCGATTCACGTCCGGAGTCGGGGGTAGAGCGACTATGGCTATGCGAGATTGGTTATTGACTCGACAGCCATAACCAAAGATGACAGTGCCGTGATCTAGATAATTACTCGCCATGGGAGAGATATTATGCGCCCTGGTCTATTATCGCTTGTCATTGCGATGGGTCTGTTCGGAACCGATGCCACGGCTGCCACGCTAGATCGGATCAAGGAGAGCGCGGTTGTAAAGATCGCTTACCGGCTAGATGCACCCCCCTATTCCTACAAGAACGCCATCGGTGAGCCGAGCGGCTACACGGTCGATCTATGCCGCGCTGTGACGGCAAGCCTCGAAGGCCAACTGGGCCTGCAGGCAATTACGATCGAGTACGTACCGGTAACGGCCGAGAACCGTTTCGAGACGATCCAGCAAGGACGCGCCGATATGTTGTGCGGTGCGACCACCGCCACTTTGTCCCGTAGGGCGCTGATCGACTTCTCGCTGCCGGTCTTCGTCGATGGGGCAAGTGTGCTGTTCCGGGCTGGCGGGCCAAAAAACTTCGAGGATCTGGCCGGTCACAAGATAGGCGTTCGGGCGGGGACGACAACCGAAGAGGCCTTAGGGAATACGCTCAAAAAACTAGCTCTCAACGCCCAGGTCGTTGCCGTTTCCAACCATGATGACGGATTGCAGAAATTGGAGGCGAACGAGATATCGGCTTACTTCGCCGACCAGGCGATTCTTTTATTCCTCATGATCAAGAGCGAATCCTCGAAGGAACTGCGCCTCTCAAAACGATTCTTTACCTACGAACCCTATGCCGTCGGTCTTCCCCACGGTGACAGCGACTTTCGCTTGGCGGTCGATCGGGCGCTCAGCCGTATCTATCGCACCGGCGCCATCAAGCCGATTTTTGATAAGAACTTTAGAGGTGCCAAGCCGAGCGACATTGTTAAAGTCCTGTACCTAATCAGCGCCCTACCGAATTAGACCGACGGGGAGCATATACTTACGGCGGGTCGCGGCATGCTATGTCGCCTTGCCGCCCGTTATCGCTACCGGAATGCTGTAGCGTTCCAACACAGGCACTTTCTTGTTCACAAAAGTACCGATAAACCAAACAGCTACCGCCAAAGCGAGGTGTGGCCTGATAAGCCTCGGCCGCCTAACTCCGCATACTGTGGCGCCTGATAGCCCGCGCGCTATTTGGTCAACCTTGTAACCTTCGTTCCTTGCAATCCCAAGCCAGCCATCAAACCTTTCTGACCAAAAGTAAATGCGTAGACATCGCTTTTTGCGGTCTCTGTTGTCAGGGTCCTAGCCAGTCCGGCATCCACCACCACCACGCTGGGACCCACACCGAGTTCCCATCCTTGGCTCGTTTCGACATTTTCCACGGCCGCATTGGTCATTAGAGCCAGCACGTACCCGAATGTCTGCACGCCCACTTGATAACCGTAAGAAGCCGAGGTGATGTTGTAATAACTAGCGATGTAATAGCCACCACCTTGCTTAGCTCTAACAAGCGCGCCATTCCCATACTGGATGCCAACGAGGAAACCTGCCTTGACAATATTCGGGAAAACGAGAGCCCCTTTCGCACTCGGTGCTAGTCTTTTTGCGGCCGGCGACGTTTCCAGAAGTTGTGCAATAGCTGCATGCACGTCGTTATCCAAGGCAGTTCGGTCCGCGGCGGCAGCGGACTGCGATCCAAATGTCACTGCTATTGATAACAAGAGGAAAAACACTCTCGAAGGTAACAAGTACATATTGCTCATGAGTTTTCCTCCTATCATTGCTATTTGAATTTGACGGGCTCGGCCTCGCAGTCAAGTTTGGTTGCTTTGCAAGCGGTATCGCAATTCATCCGGCAGGTAACGGCCTAGCACGGTCACCAGGTCTAGCCGTATCTCGCGACAACCGATTGCAAGTCTCGCCTGTGATACTTAACTCGTCGCCCGTTCCCCGGACCGCGCGGCCCATTTCTTTGATCATGGACCTGAGCAAACCATGCACCATCCGGGCGCGATATGGACCTGTCAAATTCAGTCGATAAAACTGACTTCGACGGCGCCCGGTGCCGGGCCCGAAACTTTAAGACCGGCCCCCGTCATGCGGTATTTGACGATGACGCAGCGGGCGTTATTCGCCACACCTTCACCCTTGCCGAGGGTGCCCAGGTTGATGTTCGAGGAAGCCCCGTAATAGATCCCCTCGAAATCGTTGACATTCTTCAGGTTGTAAACCTCGCCCTCGAAATCATTCATCGCAGCGCCGGTCTCCAGGGCCTTGGCGCCAATCAGACGGAACCTGCGCTGCTCGCCATTGGCCAGGGATAGAACACCATCGCCCCAGCGGGCGCTGAACAAGAAACCGATCGTGGTGATATCACCCATGACATTGGCAGAAACGGGCATGTTTTCTGCGTTGATATTACAGCTTTCGTGTTCATCGGCATAGGCCGGGCTAAGGCTAAGTCCCAACGCGACAACCCCAGTCGCGGCGGCGCTCAATAACCTTGTAAGCATTGCTTTTACCCTCCCTTGTGCAATATCAAATCTTGGTCATGTCCTAATAGTTGATGGAATTTCGTTTTTAGCGTAACTCAAGATATTTATTGTCGCTCATCAATTTAGCGGGGTCAACCCGGTCACTTAGCACCACTTCCGCCTCACAAAGTCACCGACATCCGATCATTTTGGCCGCAAGTTGACAACACTCTGCCAAGGCGGTGTGAGAACGCCCGGCAGGAAAGGAGAGAGCATGCCGCGATTCGCCGCGAACCTAAGCTGGATACTTCAAGAAGTGCCCATGTTGGACCGCTTTCATCTAGCCCGTGAGCTGGGCTTTGACGCAGTCGAATGCCAGTTCCCCTACGACTATTCCCCAGAAGAACTAGCCGAGGCGTGCCAAGCAGTCGACCTCCTGTTTGTCATGTTTAATGCACCACCTGGCGATATAGAGTCAGGAGAGTATGGCATCTCGGGCCTGCCGGGCCGCGAGTCTGAGTTCCGCGACAGTATCGGCAGATCTCTGGAATACGCCAAAGTATTGAAGAGCCAGTTCATTCACGTACTAGGAGGTATCGTGCCAGTGAGCGAAAGCCGTGAGCACTGCCACGACATCTACGTAGAGAACCTGGCCTGGGCGGCGCAAATCAGCCAGGAAGCCGGCGTCGGCGTTCTGATCGAGCCGATCAATACATTCGAGCGGCCAGGATACCTGACGACATTGATGTCCGAGGCCAGAAATACCCTGGCTCGTGTCCGCCATTCAAACCTGGGTATTCAATACGATTTTCACAATGCCCAACTTATGGAGGGCTGCCTCACGCGGACACTGGAGGAAAGTATCGATTCCATCCGGCATATGCAGATCGCTGGTGTCCCGGGCCGCACGCCTCCGGATGAGGGGGAGATGAACTATCCGTATCTCTTCCAAATTATCGATCGACTAAACTACGATGGCTGGGTGGGATGCGAATACCGTCCCCGTGGCAGCCACGATGGGGCGACTAAAGAGTCTCTAGGCTGGGCCAAGGAGTTCGGTCTCGGTTGAAGTGCTATATTTCCGCCCGCTTCAATCACTATAATCACTGTTTTTAGTGCTCTGCCGCTCGAGTCTCGAGCCGGTCCACCTCGTTGTGCAATTGCCTCAATCTGTCCCAAAGGCGCTGACGTCAAACAGCCCTAGGTGCCACGAGGCTTCAATTTCAGGAGCTAAGACAATTTTCCACGAATTACCGTCCAGTCTTTGTAATCCACTCAAAAGAGACTGAACGTGTTTCTGAAGATACCTTAGAGCCTCTTTTGACTCAGCATGGGTTGGGGCGTCTTCGTATGAAGTTCTGGTTATAGAATATTGGTTTGCTGCTATATCAAGCCTTGATTCTAGGTCTTTTTGATTAATGCCTTCCGGAAGTAACTCTGCTAATTCAGACACTTGCTTTTCGTCATAGTGTTCTTTGCCAAGGTCCTCAAGCATGCCCTTGGCGCGATGGCCCCATTTTGGTTTTGGTCGTTTGGCTGGCATCAGGATCACCTCGGAATGCAGTAACTGCTTACGACAGAAAAGCAGTCAGAAAAGCATGATGCCAAATTTGTCCGCTTTTGAGTACTAAGCGGACGTTCTTGGTGACTGGCGTTTATGTCTGCTGTTGACCCTGAGCAGAAGTTGGGGGGCTCGGAGCGCTACGGGAGCCTAATGCAATGAAGGACCGCCCACGGTCAGGATAAAGACCGATATTCCCGATTCATTTTGACGACGGACAGCTGGGTTCCAACGTTCACCATCGGATCTTGCTAACTGACAGAGATCAAGGTGCTAGACTGTTCAATGCTGATAGATTCACCGTATCTTGTTCGATCGACCTTGAACGACTCTCTGTGGGGTCTCTAGTGCGGCCTTTGGCCAAGGCGCATATCGGTGTCGGGTTATTTTGAATCAAACACAGGTGGTTGAGCGCGCCATAGATTTTACCAAATACGGAAGCTCGAGACATCGGCAAAATGGCACAAATAGTGGCATGCGCATTGATTCTGGTCTGCATGTTGATTACTGCCTGCACGCCCGAGCCAAAGGGTGACTGGCTTGGCCGGCCGGCCGGCGGCGACACCACGTATGAGAAATTCCTGATCCCGGCGACCAAGGGTGATGCCAAAAGTCAAAATCTGATCGGCTTTATGCTGTTTTTTGGAGAAGGCGTGCCGCAGAACTGGGAAGCCGCACGAATCTGGTTCGCTCGAGCAGCCGAACAAGGCCATCCAACCGCGCGACTCAGTCTCGCCATCATCAGCACTTTGGACGCAGACGATCTGCTCTTAACCAGCAAAGTTCGAGAATTCTACGCGCCGCTACGAGAAATAAGCTCGCCTGTTAACGAGGATCCGGCACACAATGGTTATTCCGTCGATATAGCCCCCTACATCGAGCAGATGAAATCTCCGCGTGACAGGGGGGGCGTTCCGGGACGGGCTCGGTATGAGACTTTTTGCGCGGGATGTCATGGTCTTAATGGCATCGCAGCTTACGTGCATTCGCCATCCTTCGCCATCGGAGAGCGTATGGATAAATCAGACCACGAACTTCTGCGCAGCATTTCGAACGGCCGGGAACGCATGCCGGGTTGGGGAGCGATGCTGGCGCCCCGGGAACTGGCGGATATTCTCTCCTATATCAGGTCCTTTCGAGAGCGCTACCAACGCGGGATCTCTGCGGGCGTGCGGCCCATTCCCGAAAACTATTTTACTTTCGGACCTATGCACGGCCAGGGATTGAAGGCTGCAGGCCAGCCCTAGCGGTAATTTCGCCCCATATTCTCGCCATTTTCGTCGCCCCCAAAAGCGCACCTGGCTCTGTGTCAGAAATGCATTTGTTTCGCGGAAATGACCGATGAACTGCTCAGACGAAAACCGTTTTGGGGGTTCCTAGTCTGCTCCGTATCGATCGAGGACCCGGATGCCGAACCTCTAACTTGACACCTGGACCCGGTTAACCAGGGCAGGCCATCATGGGGATGGATGAAGGGTTATTGGGCTTCCGCACTTCTGCTCATGGCTAAAAAGCAGACCTTAGGATAGCTTTGTATTTATGTCTGCTTAGATGCCGAAAGCGGAAGTTATCCGAATTACAAGAAGCAGATTATGCTCCACTTTACGCTCCCGCCCGCTTCCACAACGCTTCCACACAAAGAAAAACGGCCTAGCCATTTCTAGCTAAGCCGTTGATTTCGTTGGTTGCGGGGGCAGGATTTGAACCTGCGACCTTCAGGTTATGAGCCTGACGAGCTACCGGACTGCTCCACCCCGCGTCAATTCTTTGTCCATCCGGCGGCACGGGGCCACCGGACTTTTAAGCCACTGGCCGGGAGTGGGATGCCGGAAAGCCGGTGATCCGGCGTTGGCCGAACGGTGGCTCGCGTGAAAAGGTTTTGTATTGCGCGGTTGGGTCTTGGTGCGGCGGCCTTCGCGCTTGGAAGACCTGGCGGCGACCTACTCTCCCGCGCCTTAAGACGCAGTACCATCGGCGCTGAGGGTTTTCACGGCCGAGTTCGGGATGGGATCAGGTGTTTTACCCCTCGCCATAGCCACCAGGTCGTCCAAGCACAAAGGTCGTTATGAAATAATGCCGTTATAACGCGGCGCCCGGCGCCGCGTCCTGTCATCTCGCGCAGGACTGACCGCTGCACGTGACGAGAAAAATCAAGCCGATCGAGCGATTAGTACCGGTAAGCTTCACACATTGCTGCGCTTCCACATCCGGCCTATCAACGTGGTGGTCTTCCACGGCTCTCAAGCGAGACCTAGTTTCGAGGTGGGTTTCCCGCTTAGATGCTTTCAGCGGTTATCCCGTCCATACTTAGCTACCCGGCTATGCGGCTGGCGCCA
The DNA here is from genome assembly GCA_021776175.1 of Kiloniellaceae bacterium. GTDB lineage: Bacteria > Pseudomonadota > Alphaproteobacteria > Kiloniellales > J153 > JAJFGN01. The sequence goes on along the minus strand of JAJFGJ010000031.1, from coordinate 194 downwards.
CAACCGGTCCACCAGAGGTATGTCCATCCCGGTCCTCTCGTACTAAGGACAGATCCTCTCAAGTCTCGTACACCCACGGCAGATAGGGACCGAACTGTCTCACGACGTTCTAAACCCAGCTCACGTACCACTTTAATTGGCGAACAGCCAAACCCTTGGGACCTGCTCCAGCCCCAGGATGTGATGAGCCGACA
>JAJFGJ010000004.1 GCA_021776175.1 Kiloniellaceae bacterium | reverse complement strand
CCGTCGAGAGGTTCTTCAATAAACTCAAACATTTCCGCGCCGTCGCCACACGCTACGACAAACGAGACGACAACTATCTCGCTTCCGTTAAACTTGCTTCACTGCGAATATGGATTCGATTTAATGAGTCGGTGACCTAGTCTGGCTTTTTATTCACGGCGCGTTCCACGACGATCTGAAAACGGTAGGGCGACTCCAAACCGCCGGCCTGGATGGACGTGGATCCGTAACTCAAGTCAGCGGCACTAAACTCTTCGAAATGCCCGATCCGCTGGTCCGCGACGAGAGTGCCCAGATGGCTTCCCATATCCCGGATAATCAGGCGGCCTTCCTGATTCTCGATCGCGAAATGCATAGGTGAAATCTCGTCGCCCTGTAAGGCTTGGACCATCAGGTCAGCCTTTCGCACCGTGGTTTTTTCTTCCGGCCGCAAGTGCCTCCCGACGTGGAAGGGCAGAGCCTTCACGAACATGCCCTCGGATCCGATATGCGACAGCATCTCCGGGGACTCCGGTAGCAGCCGGATCGAGCGAACCGCGCGGTAAGGCGCGCCCTCGCTGTACAATTGGTGAACCATGAGCTGGCTGTGAGCCGTTGCCAAGCGATCGCAGAGCGCGCGCAGCAGGGTGAGGGCGAGAGGGTTCTCGCGCTTGAAAACCGATAGGAACGCCTCTTTGGGAATGACCATCAGCGTGACGGGCGTGATGGCGCGGACGGTGGTCGAGCGCACGATGTTACGTAACACGCCCGATTCCCCAAATATCGAGCCCTTGCTCAGAACCGCCAAGCGAACTTGCCCATCGCCGATCCGTCGGGCCACCTCTACCTTGCCGCCGGTGATAATAAACACGGCGTCGCCCGGGCCGCCTTCCTCATAGACGACATGGCCCGCTGAAAGAGATATTTCCTCAAGTTCCTTCATGGCCGCAAGTCTGCGCTGCTGTTCTTTACGAAGTCCTAACAATGCGCGTGGGGCGGAAATTTCTATAGGTCCTTACCCGTGGCAAGTGCGCCCACTCCCGCTAATAGTTCGCCCAAGCCGGCTTCCTGGGGATTAGCTCGGCGTCTCCGGCAATCAAAGGGCCACCCGCGCTGGCCACGGCGTCGAGCCGCAGGAGCGCGAGCCCGAGGTTCGCGGCGCTGGAGCGCATAACGCCGGCCTCCTTGCCGTCGCGCATGACGGGCGTGCCGGGCGCCGGGGGGGGGCCGTCGATCTCGACCGGCATTAGGCGTTTCTTGATCAGCGCCCGGTATTTCGTCCGCGCGGTGAGTTCCTGACCTATGAAGCACCCCTTGTCCCAATCCTCGCCGTTGAGTTCGTCGAATCCGTTCTCCAGCAGCGGCGAGCGCTCGATCTCCAGATCGCGGCTGCCGCCGGGAACCCCGAGGGAAATACGCAGGCGCTCGTAGCCGGCGGTCATGGCCGGATCGAAGCCGGCCCGCCGCAAAGCCTCGCCCGCCTCGCCGCGCGGCAAGACGGCGCGCGCGCCTAGGTCCAAGAGGCGGGGGTCCATATAGGCCAACCCGCCCGCAAAAGGCATGGCGGCGCCAGGATTTTCAGACAAAGAAAGTGCTGCTGCCGTGCCGGCGCCGAACAGGGCCGCGACCGCGTAACGCTCGCCCGTATCCTCGATTTCCACCTGGGAGCGCAGCTTGTAAACCGAGAGCCGCCGCTTCAGGTCGCCGCGCCGGGTTGCCTCGCAATCGATCAGGATCGCGTCCGCGTCTCGCGGATCCAGGGTCAGGAAGAATTCGTGCAGAAACTTGCCCTGGGGAGTTAGAAAGGCCGCCCAGAGCGCGCGCGCCGGTTTCAATTTTTCAATATCGTTAGAGATCATGCCTTGCAGGAAAACGCGCGAATCGGCGCCAGAGACGCGCAGCACCGCCCGCGTGTTCAGAATCAAGGCTTTTCGATCATCCATCCAGGGGGGTCATCCGTCTCGCCGCGCTTGTTGAGGTAAAGTGGCGAGGAGACGCTCTCTTGGCAAGGGACCATGGACCCTATGCTTGGCTCCGGCGGCTTGCCGTTGCGCCGCCCCAGGCTCGACTCGTCCAAGGCGATGCTTCATAAGTGCCTTTCCGGTGTCCGGGTCCCTTGGCCTAGAGTGTTTCCTGGAAAAATGGACTCCGGTTTTTCGTCCGGAAACACGACAAAACTACAGCATAGGGTCAGGTTTCGATGCCATCGAAACCGTAAAGATTCTAGCCGAAAGCGGGAGTGGTGATTTCTTGAGCGATCGGGGCAAGCTGCCCATTTCGGCCTTTATTATCGCGCAAGACGAAGCAGACAGAATCGGCCGCGCGATCGAATCGGTCAGGACATGGGCGGCCGAGGTGATTGTTGTCGATTCGGGGTCCCAGGACCGCACCCGGGCCGTGGCGGCCGTGCTTGGCGCCCGTGTGACCGAGAACGCTTGGCCGGGTTACGGCCTGCAAAAACGATATGCCGAAGACCTTTGTTCCAGCGAGTGGCTCTTCAACCTCGACGCGGACGAGGAGGTAACCGAGGCGCTTGAGCGCGAGATTCGCGCATTGTTCGCGCGGGGCGACCCGCCCGCCGATGGCTTCCGGGTTCGTATCCCCGATGTCTACCCCCACGAAGACCGGCCCAAAGCAGGCGGCTTCGGCCACAGCCAGATCCGGCTGTACGACCGGCGCAAGGGCCGTTTTTCCGACTCGCCAATCCATGACGTCGTGCGGTTTTCGCCGGGGGCACGGGTCGTTTGGCTGAAATCTCGAATGATGCATCGCTCGCACCGGTCGATATCTTTCTCCGTGGCCAAGATGAATCGCTATAGCGATGCCCAGGTCGCGGATATGCGCGCGCGCGGCGGCAAGATTGGCGCGTGGCGCCTGTTGTTCGAATTCCCGGCGGCCTTTTTCAAGGCCTATATTCTGAGACGCGGTTTCGTTCACGGCTGGTGGGGCTGGGTCATCGCGACCAACTACGCCTTCTCGCGGCACCTGCGTCTAGCCAAGGCGTATCAGGCGGAATTGATCGATGCCGCGAACAAAAGACGCGGAACGCGCGCGAACGGCAAGTAATCGCGGTGCCTGCGTGAAATTTCAGCTATAACAGTCCCGAGGGCGGGCACCGCTGAACATACTGGAAGGACGACGGCATGCGGGTCATGCAAGTCATGGCGGGCGGGGAACATGGCGGCGCCGAAACCTTTTTCGTCGATCTGGTAACGGCCTTGCAAAGCCGGGGCCTGGATCAGCGCGCGGTTATCCGCCGCAATCCGGCGCGCTCGGAGATTTTGCATAAGGCAGGCGTGCCTCTGTCGGAATATCGCTTCGGGGGGCCGCTCGACATCATGACCAAGATGGCTTTGCGCCGGGAAATCGCGCGCTTTCAACCCGATATCGTGCAAACCTGGATGGTGCGCGCGACCAAGGCGTGCCCCAGCGGCCGGTTTGTCCATGTCGGGTGGCTGGGCGGCTACTACAAGCCGCCGCATTTTCGCGCTTGCGGCCATGTTGTCGGCGTGACCCAGGGCATCGTGGATCATATGCGCGCCGCCGGTTGGGCCGAGGCGCGATCCCACTTCTTGCCGACCCTGGCGGTGCGCCAGCCCGCCGGGCTCTTGAAGCGCGCCGACTACGACACGCCGGATGACGCGCCGCTGCTGCTGGCCCTGGGCCGGCTTCACACAAAGAAGGCCTTCGATATTCTCCTGAAGGCCTTGGTTTCAGTCCCCAAGGCCTGGCTGTGGATCGCCGGGGAGGGGGAGATACGCGCCGAACTCGAGAAATTGGCGGCGGACCTGGGCGTTGCCGGGCGGGTCCGTTTCCTCGGTTGGCGCTATGACCGGGAAGCCTTACTGGAGAGCGCGGATCTTTGTGTTTTTCCCTCGCGTTACGAGCCTTTTGGCACCGTGACCATTGAGGCCTGGGCCTGCGACACCCCTCTGGTCGCGGCGGCCAGCGCCGGTCCGGCGGCCGTAATTCGCGATGGCGAGGACGCGCTGCTGGTTCCGGTCGACGATGTCGAGGCTCTGGCCACGGCTATCAACCGCGTTCTGGACCAACCTTCCTTGGCGGAAAAATTGGCCTCGGCCGGGCGCCGTCGCTATGAGGCCGAATACACCGAGGAGGCTTGCGCCCAACGCTACCTCGCCTTTTACCGGAGTCTCCTGGACATACGTAGCGTGGCCGCCCAATGAAAAAGGTGCCTTTCGATCTGATCCTCAAGGGCGGTACCCTGGTCACCCCGGCCGGGCTGCGCGCCGGGGATGTGGGCGTGCGCGGCGGGCGCATCGCCGCGCTTGGCAAGCTGGAGACCGACGCCGCGGCGGAGGCGGTCGACGTGCGCGGCCTTCACGTTTTGCCGGGCGCGATCGACACCCAGGTTCATTTCCGCGAGCCGGGCCTGGAGCACAAGGAGGACCTGGCCAGCGGCACGGCGGCGGCGGCCCTGGGTGGAATCGTTGCCGTTTTCGAGATGCCGAACACCACGCCCTCGACCCTGACGGCCTCGGATCTTCAAGATAAACTGCGCCGCGCCGAGGGCCGGGCTTGGGTGGATCATGCCTTCTTCATGGGCGTTGCGGCGGAAAATGCCGAGCATTTGGCTGAGTTGGAACTTGAGCCTGGATGTTGCGGAGCCAAGGTCTTCATGGGGTCTTCCACGGGCAGCCTGCTGGTCGATGACGACGAAACCCTGCTCCAAGCCATGCACAGCGGCCGCCGGCGCATGGCGGTGCACGCCGAGGACGAAGCCCGCCTGCGCGAACGCCTGGCGCTGGTGCGCGGCGGGGCCGATGTCGCGCGTCACCCAGAATGGCGCGACGAGGAAACGGCGCGCCTGGCCACCCAAAGGGTTCTGGATCTGGCCCGGCGCGCGGGCCGCCGGGTTCATGTCCTGCACGTCACCACGGCGGAGGAGATTCCGCTCCTGGCCGCCAACAAGGACCTGGCGACAGTAGAAGTCACGCCCCAGCATCTGACCCTGGCGGCGCCGGAATGCTACGAACGTCTGGGCACCCTCGCGCAAATGAACCCGCCGATTCGCGGCGCCCGCCACCGCGACGCGCTGTGGCGGGCGATCGACCAGGGGATCGTCGATGTCATCGGTAGCGACCACGCGCCGCATACGCGCGAGGAAAAAGCACGCCCTTATCCTACTTCCCCCTCGGGCATGCCGGGCGTTCAGACCTTGCTGCCGCTGATGCTCGATCACGTCAATGCCGGGCGGCTCACGTTGGAGCGCTTGGTCGATTTGCTGAGCGCGGGGCCGCAAAGGATATACGGGATTGCCGGCAAGGGCCGGATCGCGGTCGGCTACGACGCCGATTTCACCGTCGTCGATTTGAAGGCGCGGCGCGAGATCACGGCCAAGTGGCTGGCCGCCAAATGCGGCTGGTCCCCCTTCGAGGGCATGACCGTCACAGGCTGGCCGAAAGCCACCATCGTGCGCGGCCATATCGCGATGCGCGAGGACGAGTTACTGAGCCAACCCATGGGGCGGCCGGTGCGTTTCTTGGATACACTGCCGGGCGATGCGGAAGATTAGTGCTCGCTCGGGCCTTCGGCCTGTTCCCACTCGGCCGGCTGCATGATACCGACATAGCCGATGCGCACCGAATGCAGGGTGCCGTCCAGCTTGGTTTCCCAATAGCCGAGGAACTCGTTAAGCTTGGGGAAATCGGGAACCCGGTCGAGCGATTGCCACAGGTAGCTTTGCAGCAAGTCCGGATAATCCGGCATCTTGTAGAGTATCTCCGCCGTGGTCAGGCGGAAATCCTGCATGAAGCCTTCTGGCTCTTCCATGGGGCCCTCCTGGCGCTCCTGGATGCGGCGGTTCGGTTCTTGCCCAAGACGCCACTTCGATCGTTCGGTATTGCTCATGTCCCAATGTTCGCTGGAAATATCTGCTATACCGTTAAGTTTTATAACTAGTTGATAACATACGGTAAATTAGAAAGCCTTAGAGGGATGCCAGGGCGTGCCGGGGCGAATATGCAAGCCCCGATTGCATGGGACCGAAGAGGGCGCATTCAGCGGTTGTCTAGGGGAACTCGGAAATGAGCTTCTACGACAGGCATATATTGCCAAGGCTTCTCAACTGGTCGTGCGGCGCGAAACCGGTTCGTGAGCAGAGGCGAAAAGTGGTGCCCCGCGCCCAGGGCCGGGTTCTAGAGATCGGCATCGGCTCGGGGCTCAATCTGCCCTACTACGATCCGGCGAAGGTGGAGTGTGTCATTGGCCTCGATCCCGCCGAGGTCATGCTGACATACGCCAAGCGGAAATCCGGGGACTTGCCGTTCCCGGTCGAGTATCTGGCCTTGGAGGGAGAAAATATCCCGCTGGAGCGCGCCAGCGTGGATACGGTGCTGGTCACCTACACTCTGTGCACGATACCCGATGCGCTTCAGGCTCTTGGGGGTATGCGCCGGGTGTTGAAGCCAGGTGGGCAGTTGATCTTTTGCGAACATGGCAAGGCGCCGGATGCCGCGGTGCGGCTTTGGCAAGACCGCCTCAATCCCCTCTGGGGGCGGATCGGCGGCGGTTGCAACCTCAATCGCGATATCCCGGCCTTGATCGAGGCCGCCGGCTTTCGCATAGAGGGTCTGGAAAGCGCCTATCTGCCGGGTACGCCCCGCTTCGCCGGTTTCAACTATTGGGGAGCGGCGGTACCGCGCTGAAAATTATCGGAGTGAAGGCATGAAATCGAAACACCAAAACCAAGGCGAAATATTTCGCGCCCTGCATGGCCGCGATGGCGCTTTCGTCATTCCCAATCCCTGGGACCTTGGGACCGCGCGCATCCTCGCCTCGGCGGGTTTCGAGGCCCTGGCCACGACCAGCGCCGGGCTGGCCTTCTCGCTCGGCGCGCCGGAGGGGCGGGTGTCCAGGGAGCAGGTGCTGGCGCACTGCCGCGATATGGTGACGGCGACCGGTCTACCGGTTTCCGCCGATCTGGAGAAGGGCTTCGGCGATGCGCCGGAAGCGGTGGCGGAGACGATCCGCGCCGCCGCCGGGACCGGCCTGGCCGGTTGCTCGATCGAGGACTATACGGGCCGGGCGGACGAACCGATCTTCGAGTTCGATTTGGCGGTGGAACGGATCGCGGCGGCGGTCGAGGCGTGCCGCAAGCTGCCGTACGACTTCGTGCTCACCGCGCGGGCGGAGAACTTCCTGCACGGCCGCCAGGACCTGGACGACACTATGAAGCGCCTGCAGGCCTTCGAGGCGGTGGGCGCCGATGTGCTCTACGCCCCGGGCTTGCGCGATCTCGAAACGATCCGCACCGTTTGTTCATCTCTGGAAAAGCCGGTCAACGTGGTCATGGGCCTGCCGGGCGCGACCTTCGGAGTGCCGGACTTGGCCGAGGCCGGAGTGAAACGCATCGGCGTCGGCTCGGCGCTCGCCCGCTTGGCCTACGGCGCCATGGTCGAGGCTGCAAAGGAGATGGCCGCTCAAGGAACCTTTGGGTGGGCCGGCGACGCTATAGGCTTCAAGGCACTGGAGGATATTTTCGCGGCGTATGAGGAAACGTGAACGGGCTTCTGGCGGTGTGCCGCGCTAAATAACCTGGAACCCATGGGCATAGGGGTCGCGGTCGTCGATGAAGATAGTGTTGTAGCCGGTCATGCGCGCCCAGCCCTGGATCGATGGCACGATGCCATCGCGGTCGCCGACCTTGGCTGCGGCTTCGACCTTGCCGTGGAACAGGGAGCCGATGATGCTTTCGTGCACGAAGTCGTCTCCGGGCTTTAATTTTCCGCGCGCCGCCAGTTGCGCCATGCGCGCCGAGGTGCCGGTGCCGCAGGGGCTGCGGTCTATGGCCTTGCTGCCGTAGAAGACCGCGTTTCGGGCCTGGGCCTCCGGGTGCTTGGGCGCGCCGGTCCACAGGATATGCGAGACACCCCGAATGGTCGGGTCCTCGGGATGGACGACCTCGACGGCCCGGTTCAGGTTCTCGCGCAACTCCGCAGACATGCGCACCAGATCGCCGGCGGTGAAGTCGGCCATGTCGCGGAAATTCTTTTGCGGATCGACGATGGCGTAGAAATTTCCGCCATAGGCGATATCGATCCTGAGCGACCCTAGGTCCGGACACTCGACCTCTACGTCTTCCAGGGCCAGATAGGCGCCGACGTTATGCAGGCGCACGCTTTCCACATGGCCGTTTCGCATGTCGTAGTGCGCCTCGACCAGGCCGGCGGGGGTGTCCAGGCGCAGCACGCCTTCTTCGCGCGGCTGCACCAGGCCGCGCTCCAGGGCGAAGGTTACCGTGCCGATGGTGCCGTGGCCGCACATGGGCAGGCAGCCCGTGGTTTCGATATAGATCACCCCGACATCGCAGCCGGGGCGCAGGGGCGGATAAAGGATCGCGCCGGACATCATGTCGTGGCCGCGCGGCTCATACATCAGGCCGGTGCGGATCCAATCGTAGCGGGCCATGAAGTCCTGGCGCCGGGCGCTCATGGTGTCGCCGGACAGGGGCGGGCCGCCGCCCGCGACCAGGCGCACCGGGTTGCCGCAGGTGTGACCGTCGATGCAAAAGAAAGTATTGGGTTTCACCGTCATGCCTGAGTTTATCCTCTTGGCACCTGGGCCACCAGAGCGTGACAGGAGCCCATCCTTCGGGCAGGCTATGGGCACCTAAAAACAAGGGAGCGGCCATGACGGAAGAAGGAATTTTGCGCCCCGGCGCGGTTGCCCTGGTGACCGGTGCCAGTGCGGGGATCGGTCTCGCGACGGCGGAGGCGCTGGCGGCCAGGGGGATACGTGTGATCTGCGCGGCGCGCGACATGGCACGCCTGGAGGCCCTGGCGTCGCGGCTGGAGGGCGCGCACGCCCTGGAACTCGATGTCAACGACGCCGAGGCCTGCGCGGGTTTGCTGGAACGCTTGCCCGAGGACTTGCGCGGGATCGATATTCTGGTCGCCAACGCCGGCCACGATGTCGGCGGCCGCAAGCGATTCGATGAGGGCGACGTCGAGGATTGGGCGCGGACCGTGGAAACCAATGTGACCGGCATGATCCGAACTTGTCACGCCGTGATTCCCGGCATGTTGGCGCGCAATCGCGGTCACGTCGTGACCCTGGGCTCGATCGCCGGCATGCGGGTCTACACCACGGGCTCGATTTACTGCGCGAGCAAGTTCGCGGTGCACGGTTTCACGGATGGTTTGCGGGCCGATTATGCCGCGACCGACCTGCGTATCACCGAGATTTTGCCAGGCATGACCCGAACCGAGTTCGCGGAGCGCCGCTTTCAGGACCAGGCGCGCGGAGAGGAGTTTTACCAGAGTTTCGCCGAGATCATGGATCCCATGGATATCGCCAACGCGATTCTCTATGCCCTGGACCAACCGCCCAGCGTGACCGTGGCGCAGATGGTCGTGGTCCCGACTCGCGCAGCCTAGGGGTTCATGGCCGACAAACAAAGCGACGCCTTTTTTATCGAGGCCGCCGGGCGGCGTTTGCATGCGCGGTGGATCGGCGCCCCGGCCAATGACGAGCAACCGGTCCTGGTTTTCCTGCACGAAGGCCTCGGCGGCATAGGGCAATGGCGCGGTGTCCCGGAGGATTTGTGCCGTATAACCGGGCTTAGGGGGCTGGTGTACGAACGCTGGGGGTTTGGGGAATCCGAGCGTCTGATACTCCCCCGGCCGAAGGACTACATGACCCATGAGGCCGAGCAGGCTTTGCCGGCGGTCCTAGAGGCTTGCGGAATTACCCGGCCAATTTTGATCGGTCATAGCGATGGCGGCTCCATCGCGCTGATTTATGCGGCGGCTCACCCGGAAAACGCCAAGGCCTGCGTCAGCATCGCGGCGCATGTTTTTGTCGAGGACATTACCCTTAAGGGAATTCGCGGTGTCGTCGCCCATTGGGAAAGCGGCGACTTGAAGCCCCGCTTGGCGCGCTATCATGGCGCTAATACCGACGCCATGTTCCGGGGCTGGGCGGAGACCTGGCTGCGCCCCGACTTTCGCGATTGGAATATCGAGGCATATTTGTCGAAGGTCGTTTGTCCACTCCTTGTCATGCAAGGAAAGCACGATGAGCACGCCACGTTGGCTCAAGTCGAAGCCATATCCCGTGGCGTCTCCGGCCCGGTCGAAACCTATATCGTGCCCGGATGTGCCCACAGCCCGCATTTGGAGGCGCGGGAAGATGTGCTGACCCACATGGCGCGCTTCATCGTGGCGCTCATGTAACTGACTACGCAGGCACCGTGCCGCGAATGGCCCAGGCGCGGGCGGTCAAGTGGACACGCCCATCCGGTTCCGCCGCCAGGGTTTCTTCCAGCCTGTCCCGCAGGGCGGCGCGCGCCTCTTCATCCAGGGACATGCAGTAAGCGGGCGCCGGGCCGACTCCGGCTAGGAACGGATCCCAATAATCCTCGAAATCCTCGAAGATGGTGGCAATTTCGATGGTGTGATCCTCGACCTCTTCAAGCCCGGAGGATTGAAATAACTGCGTCAGGGGGCCGGGGGCGGCTAGTGGAAAGCGGGCCCCTTCGTCGAGGTCTTTCGCCGACGGATTCAAGGCGGCGGCGGCGTCCCAGAAGCGCCGTATCAGCTGCATCTCTCCTGTATAATCCCAAACAAAGGCGGCCACCGTGCCGCCTGGGCAAACCACGCGGCTCATTTCCGCAACCCCGCGTGCCGGATCGGGCAGAAAATTTAGAACCAGGCCGCTGACCGCGACATCGAAAGAATTGTCGCCGATCGGCAAGGCCTCGGCCGAGCCAAGCCGGAAGTTCACTGCCGGGTGTTGTTCCTTGCTGCGGGCGTAAGCCAGAAATCCATCCGATGGATCGATCCCGACAACGCGGCTGGCCAGGCCGTGTTCCAAGGCGACCTGCGTCAGAATGCCGGTGCCGCAGCCGACATCCAGCCATCGCCGGTCCGGCGGTTCGGCCAGCCATTCGACAAAGGCATTCCCCGCGAAATAACTCCAGCGCCCCATATAAGGATCGTAGGCTTCCCCCTCCGCCCAGTTATCCATACCGCCTTGGCCCGCCATTATACAGTTTTCCCCCGGACTGTTTCTCCCTGGAGATCCAGCTTAGCGAATCCCACGTTGTTATCCTACGGTTGTGCGATGGCGTCGGTCTAGATCGTAATGCGTTTAGCGCGCGGGTTCGCGCAACGCCCATTTCTCCAACTCAACCAGGAGATAGACCGACGAGGCGACGGCGACCAATCGAACCCAGGCTTCAGCCGGAAGCGGGCGCGTGTCGAACAAGACTTGCATGAAACCGGCGTAGGTGAACATGACCTGCATGGCGATGACCAAACCGGCGGCGAGGAGCAATAGGCGGCTTCCGAACAGACCCCGCCAAGTGAAAGTGTTGGCGCGGAGATAACGGGCGTTCATGGCATAGAACACCTCGAACATGACCAATGCGTTGACCGCCACGGTACGGGCTTCCGCCACCCCGGCGCCATGATCCCTCTCCCATATAAAGAGACCGAAAGTGCCAGCCAGCATGATGGTGGAGACGAACGCGATTCGCCATATCAGGAAACGCGAAAGGATGGGTTCAGCCGGTGCGCGCGGCGGCCGCGCCATGACGTCATGCTCGGCCGGTTCGAATGCCAGTGCCAGCGCCAAGGTTACGGCCGTGATCATATTCACCCACAGTATCTGAACCGGTGTGATCGGCAGGGCGTGGCCCAAGGCGATCGCGGCGACGATCATCAAGGCCTCGCCGCCATTGGTCGGCAGGATGAAGGTGATGGCTTTCTTCAGGTTATCGTAGACCGTTCGCCCTTCTTCGACCGCATGCGCGATCGAGGCAAAGTTATCGTCCGCCAAGACCATCTCCGCCGCTTCCTTCGCGGCCTCGGTTCCTTTTTGCCCCATGGCCACGCCGACATCGGCACGTTTCAGCGCCGGCGCGTCGTTCACGCCATCGCCGGTCATGGCGACAATGTGGTTATTTGCCTGAAGCGCTTGAACGAGCCGTAACTTGTGTTCCGGGCTGGCGCGGGCAAAGACGTCCACATCGCCAACGCGGGCCCGCAGGTCGGAGTCGTCCATGGCCTCGATCTGGCGGCCCGTCAAAACGGCTTCTGGCCGCGCAAGCCCCAGTTGCCGTGCGATGGCGGCCGCCGTGCCCGCGTGATCGCCGGTGATCATTTTGACCTGTATCCCGGCGCTCTGGCAGCGTGCGACGGCTTCGATGGACTCCGCGCGCGGTGGGTCGGCCAGACCGAAGATGCCTAAAAGCGTGAGCCCGGACGCGACATCGGCAAACTCCAGTTCCGCGTGATCGGGCCGCGTAGCTAGCACGGCCAGCGCCAGCACTCGTTGCCCCTGCTCTGTGGTGGCCGTGATTTGCTTGTGCCAGTAAGAGGGGTCCAAAGGCGCGTCGCCGGTCTCCGTGCACTGCCGGTCGCACATCTCCAAAATACGCTCCGGTGCCCCTTTCACGTGGATCAGTATTGTTCCTTCAATGTCGCGATGCAGGGTCGCCATGAAGCGATGTTCCGCCTCGAAAGGGATGGCATCCAGGCGATGCCAGGCCGCGCCCTCGGCGTCGGGATCGACCCCCGCCTTGCGTGCGAATGCGATCAAGGCGCCCTCCATGGGGTCGCCGTCGACGGTCCATTCGCCCTCGCCGTGACGCAGGCTCGCGTCGCTGCACAGGAAGGCGCCTCTTGCCAAGGCGTGCAGCAGAGGGGCGCGGTCCGCGCCGGCCCGCCGTCCCGCGAGCCGTATTTCGCCCTCCGGCGAATACCCCGATCCCGTCACCTCGAACATGTCATGCCCGGCGGCCACGCCCATCACCGCCATCTCGTTGCGGGTCAGGGTTCCCGTCTTATCTGAGCATATAATGGATACGGCGCCCAAGGTCTCGACCGCGGGCAGCCGGCGGATAATGGCATGACGCCGCGCCATGCGCTCGACACCGACAGCCAGCGCTATGGTCATGATGGCCGGTAGGCCTTCGGGAATGGCGGCCACGGACAATCCGACGGCGGCTAAGAACATTTCGTCCGCGCCGTAGTCTCGAAAGATGACCCCAAACGCGAAAGTGGCGGTTGCGATTGCCAAGATCGCGAAGGTCAGCACGCGGCCGAAAACCGCCATCTGCCGCAGCAAGGGCGTGGTTAGCGGATGAATTTTCTTCAGCATGGAACTGATGCGGCCGATCTCGGTCTGTGTTCCGGTCGCGACGACGACCCCCGCACCGACCCCCGCCGCGACCAGGGTTCCGGCATAGGCCATGCAAGATCGCTCGGCGAGGGGCGCTTCAGACGGGACCGGAGTAATACCCTTGTCGGCGGCCAGGGATTCTCCGGTCAGGGCGGCCTCCTGGAGGCGCAGGCCCTTGGTTTGCACCAGGCGCAGGTCGGCTGGGACCTTATCGCCCGAGGCCAGGAACACCATATCGCCCGGCACCAGCTCGCGCGCGGCGATGGGGATACGACGGCCGTCGCGTAGTGTCAGGGCCCGCGGAGAAAGCATGCGCCGAATGGAGTTCAGCGCCGATTGGGCCTTACCCTCTTGCACGAACCCGATTGCTGCATTGATCAGGACGACACCGAATATCACCGCCGAATCGATGGCGTGGCCAAGGCCGGCGGTGATCGCCCCGGCCGCGATCAGGACATAGATCAATACGTTATGGAATTGATCTAGAAAACGCAGGAAGGGGGCGCGCAACCGTTGCGGCGGCAGTTCGTTGGGGCCATGGCGCGCGCGCCGCGTTTCGGCCTCGCTCGTGGATAGGCCGTGCAACTTGGCGCCTAGCCGCTGAAGCGCCAGGTCGTGATGGGCGGCATGCCAAGCGGACGGCAAGGTCATGAATTCGATCTTGGAACGAGGGGCCGGGGAATATCCACAGGGCCTCCTGTCTATATGGGCACCTTTTTTGCCGCACCGCAACATCGCGCGCCGTGACCTGGATCATAGGCGCGGCAGGCCCTAGGTCCCCGATTTCGGAGTATTCCATTCTGTCCGGGAGATGCTACCTTGAGCGTCAAAACGCACACATGACAAAGGCGGGTGAAGCATGGAGGTTTCCTGGAAAGGGGTGTTTCCGGCGGCGACGACGCAGTTTCGGGCCGATCAATCCCTCGACCTAGAGGCGACGGTGGCCCACGCGGATACCTTGATCGGTGCCGGGGTCGACGGCTTGGTCATGCTCGGCACCCTGGGCGAAAGCACGACCATGGAGGCCCAGGAAAAGCGCGACGTTCTGAAGGCGACCTTGGATACTGCGGCGGGCCGGGTGCCGGTGTTAACGGGGGTCGCCGAATTCTCGACCGCCGCTGCCTGCCGCCTAGCCGAGGACGCGCAGAAGCTCGGCGTCGATGGCCTCATGGTTCTGCCGGGCATGGTCTACAAGTCCGACCTGCGCGAAACCCTGCACCACTTCAAGACGGTCGCGCGGGCCAGCGACTTGCCGATCATGGTCTACAACAATCCCGTGTCCTACGGCATCGATATTCCGCCGGAAGGTTTCAGCGAACTAGCCGATCAAGAGACTATCGTCGCGATCAAGGAATCCTCCGACGATCCGCGCCGGATCACCGATATCTTCAATATTTGCGGCGACCGCTACACTCTATTTTGCGGTGTCGACGATCTGGCCATGGAGGCCGCCATGCTGGGCGTGACCGGCTGGGTCGCCGGCCTGGTCAATGCCTTCCCGCACGAGAGCGTACAGCTCTGGCAGCTTCTATCCAAAGGCCGCTGGGACGAGGCGCGCGCCCTGTATCGATGGTTCACCCCGGCGCTGCACCTGGACTGTCATGTCAAGCTTGTGCAGTACATCAAGTTGGCTCAGGCCATGGCCGGCCTGGGTACCGAAACGGTGCGCGCCCCGCGCATGGCCCTGGAAGGCGAGGAACGCGAACGCGTCGCCGGCATCGTGCAAAGCGCGCTCGATACCCGGCCCAGCAAGGCGGCTTAAAACACATAATGATCTTCCGCCAACTCTTCGACAGTGCCTCCTGCACCTATACCTACTTGATCGCGAGCCGGCGCGGCGGCGAGGCTTTGATTATCGATTCCGTGCTTGAAAAAGTCGACCGCTACTTGCAATTGCTCACCGAGTTGGATCTCAAGCTGGTCAAGGCTATCGACACGCACGTACATGCCGATCATATCACCGGGATGGGTGCGCTGCGTGACCGCACCCGCTGCATCACCGTGATGGGACAAGAAAGTGGCGTGGATGTGGTTTCGGTCCGGGTCGGCGACGGCGACCGCATCGATATCGAAGGCGTGACCCTGCGTGCGATCCACACGCCCGGACACACGGACGATTCCTATAGCTTCGCCATGGATGATAGGGTCTTTACCGGGGACACGCTGTTTATACGCGGCACCGGGCGGACCGATTTTCAGAGTGGCGATCCCCTGGCGCAGTACGATTCGCTCTTCAACAAGTTATTGAAGCTGCCGGATGAGACCCTCGTCTACCCGGGACACGACTATAAGGGCGACACGGTCAGCACCATCGCCGAGGAACGGGCCTTCAACCCGCGCCTACAGGTTGCGTCGTGCGAGGAATACGTCGAACTGATGAACAATCTCAATCTGCCCAACCCCAAGATGATGGATGTGGCCGTGCCGGCCAATTTGAATGTCGGTCTCCATCAGGATGAGGTCGAGGCGCGAGGTTGGTCTTTGACCTGCGATGAAATGGCCGATTTGCTCGGCGCGCCGGGTATTGTATTGGTCGATTTGCGCGAGGCGGTGGAGCGCGAACGCCACGGCGAGATTCCCGGCTGCGTTCACGCGCCCTATGCGGAATTGCGGGAAAACGTGGCGTCCGGCGGTTTGCTGCACATCTTGGCAACGGCGACCGGCAAGCGGCTGGTGTTCTACTGCGCCTACGGCGAACGTTCCGCCATGGCTGTCCAAAGCGCGCAGGAGGCCGGGTTGACGCGGGCCTGCCATATCAAGGGTGGGCTCGACGCTTGGAAGAAAGCGGGCGGGAGGGTCGCGGGCGCCTCGGCTTGATGGAACCTTGGCTTGATAGTACCGCGACCAAGCAGCATCGTATGAAAATGGATTTAGCATGTATGATCTAGTGATCCGCGGCGCGCGGGTGATCGACGGAACCGGCGCGCCGGAACGGGCCGCCGATTTGGCCGTGCGCGGCGATCGGATCGCCGAGATCGGGCCGTCGCTGGGGCCGGGTCGCGAGGAGATAGGGGCCGATGGTCTGGTGCTGTGTCCCGGCATCATCGACACTCACACCCACTACGACGCGCAGATCACCTGGGATCCCGGCGTCACGCCTTCGCCGGAATTGGGGGTGACCACCGCCGTGATCGGCAATTGCGGCTTTACCATCGCCCCCTGTAAGCCGCATGACCGCGACTTGACCATGCGCAACCTGACCCATGTCGAGGGCATGTCGCTGGAGGTGCTGCGCGACGGCATAAACTGGGATTTCGAGACCTTCCCGCAATACCTCGATTTTTTGGAGGCGGCGGGCGCGGTGCCGAACATCGCCGCCTTTATCGGCCATTCCTCGCTACGCACCTGGGTCATGGGCGAGGAGGCGACAAGGCGTGACGCCACATCCGGCGAGATTAACGAGATGCGCTCGATCGTGCTCGATGCGCTCAAGGTCGGCGCCGTGGGTTTCGCGACCTCGACCGCCGGCCAGCACAATGGCGAGGGCGGCGTGCCCATGCCCTCGCGCCTGGCCGGCGAGGCGGAGATGCGCGCACTCACCGGCGCCCTGGGGGAGGCCGGGCGTGGGCTCTTCATGTTGACCAAGGGCTCGGGAACCAGCATCGAGTTCCTGGAGGACCTGGCCGCCGCCAACGGCCGGCCGGTCATGATCGCCGCCCTGCTGCACAACAGCACCCGCCCGGATCAGACCTTCGAGGATTTACGCCGGATTGGTGCGGCGCAGGGGCGTGGCCGCAACCTCTACGGTCAGGTTTCCTGCTGTCCGCTGACCAACGACTTCACCATGCGCTCGCCCTATCCCTTCGAGGGTCTCGCGGCCTGGTTGCCCGCCATGCAGGCCCAGGGGGACGAGGTAAAGGCGGTTTTTGCCGATCCCGAATTCCGCGCCCGGGTGAAGGCGGAGCTGGAGGTTCCGGCCGCCGTGCGCCTTTTCAATGGGGAATGGCACAAGCTTAACCTGCTTGAAGCCGCGATGGCGGAAAACCGGAATTTGGAAGGGCAAAGCGTGGGTGCCCTGGCCGCCGCGGCCGACCGGGACCCGCTGGATTGGATGCTGGATTTCAGCATCTCCGAGAATCTTGAAACCGTCTTCACGGCCGTTCTCCTGAATTCGGACGAGGCCGCTGTCGGCCGCATGCTGCGCGACCCCCATGCCAGCATCTCGCTGTCGGACGCTGGCGCGCATCTAACCTTTTTTTGCGATGCCGGGTTCGGTCTGCACTTGCTGGGTCATTGGGTGCGCGAGCTGGGCGCCTTGCCGCTGGAGGAAGCGGTATGGCAGCTAACGGGGCGCCCGGCCGATATATTCGGCATCCCCGGGCGTGGCCGCCTGGAAGTGGCGGCGGCGGCGGATCTCTTGCTGTTCGATCCCGCGCGCGTGGGCCGCGGTCCGGCGCGCCGGGTTCATGACCTGCCGGGCGGCGCGCCACGTCTGACAACCTCCGCCCTCGGGCTTGAAGGCGTGTGGGTCAATGGGGTGAAGGTCGCGGAAGCGGGCGCCGCCGTCCCTGGCCGTGGCCGGCCCGGCCGTTTGTTGCGCGACTTCGCGGCCTAACGCGAAGCCCTATGGCCCGCCCCGTCAAATCTTCCACGCCGGTATTTGGCTTCCATTCTATCCGGCGGCGCGTTCTGCGGGTGCTTCGGCGCTTCGGCGTGGGCCGCGTGCTGGGCCTCGCGATTTTGGTGGCGGTATTCGCGGTGCGAGTTTGGGACCCGGCGCCGGTACGGACTCTTCGTCTTCATACCTTCGATCTCTATCAGTCGATACATCCGCGCGTTTCGCCACCGCAGCCGGTCTTGATCGTGGACATCGATGAGGAAAGCTTGGCCAAGTACGGCCAATGGCCCTGGCCGCGCACCCAGGTTGCCGAGCTGGTGAGAAAATTACGCGATGCGCCGGCCATCGCCGTCGGATTCGACATCGTATTCGCGGAACCCGACCGCGTTTCTCCGGACAGTGTGGCGAAGTCGCTGATCACCCTGGATGGCGCCGTACGCCGGGAACTTGAGAACATGCCGACCAACGATTGGATCTTCTCGCAGGTGCTTCGGCGTACACGGGCGGTACTCGGCCAAGCCGGTTACCACCGTGAGCTTGGCGACTTCGATCGCCCGGTGCGGGCACCGCCGCTGGCCTCCTTGGGCGGAGACCCGAAGCGCTACCTGCCGCGGTTCTCCGGTATCGTGCGCAACCTGGAAATTCTGGAAGACGCCGTGCCCGGCCATGGTACCATCACGCTAATCCCGGATGACGACAATATCGTGCGGCGGGTTTCAGGCGCGATCGTCATACGCGACACCGTCGTTCCTTCCCTGGCGCTCGAAATGTTGCGCGTGGCGACCGGGCAAAGCGCCTTTGCGGTCAAGAGCGACAAGAATGGCATCCGTTCCCTGGTGGTCGGGGGGAACGAGATTCCGACCGGCCCGCGTGGTCGAATCTGGGTGCGCTACGCGAAGCACGATCCCAGCCGCTATGTTTCCGCGCATGCGGTCTTGTCGGGCGAGGTGCCGAGAGAGCGCCTAGCCAATAAGCTGATCCTTATAGGCACCTCCGCGACCGGCTTATACGATGTCAAGGCGACGCCACTTAATCCGGTGATGCCGGGTGTCGAGGTTCACGCGCAATTGCTTGAGACGATTCTGACCCAAAATTTCCTGGCTCGGCCCAACTTCACGCTGGCCGCGGAGTTGGTCATGACCGCCCTGGCGGGATTTCTGGTGGTCGCGATCGTTCCCGTGCTCGGCGCGGCTTTCACCATGCTTCTGGGGGCCGGGGTCGCGGCCGCCCTGATGGGATTGTCCTGGTATCTCTTCGTCGACCGGCTGATTCTGCTCGATGTTGCCTATTCGCTGATCGCCGGACTGGCGATTTACGTGCCCATGGTTTTCGTCAACTACTTCCGCGAGGAGGCGCAGCGGCGCCAGGTACGCGGCGCCTTCAGCCAATACCTGTCGCCGGAATTGGTCGAGCAGCTCGCCGGGAATCCGGATCAACTGGTACTCGGCGGGCAGACCAAGGAAATGACGGTCCTGTTTTGCGACGCGCATGGCTTCACCGCCATTGCCGAACGCTATAAGAGCGATCCGCAAGGCCTGACGCGCCTGATGAACCGCCTGCTGACGCCGCTGACGAATGAGATCGTCGCGCGGCGCGGTACCATCGACAAGTACATGGGCGATGCCATCATGGCGTTTTGGAACGCGCCGCTGGATGACGCCCGTCACCAAGCCAATGCGTGCGAAACCGCGCTGGCCATGGTTCGCGCCCTGGACACGCTCAATGCCGAGAGAGCCTTGACGGCCGAAGCCGAGGGGCGGAACTTTCAACCCTTGCGCGTTGGGATCGGGATCAACAGCGGCGAGTGCGTGGTCGGCAACTTCGGTTCCGACCTGCGCTTCGATTACACGGTGCTCGGGGATCCGGTGAATGTCGCCTCGCGCCTCGAAGGCCAGACGCGGGTCTACGGCGTTACCATCCTGCTCGGCGGTGCGACGGCCCGCGCCGTGGCGGGCCACTTCGCGATGCTGGAACTCGATAGGCTCAAGGTCAAAGGCAAGAATACGCCGGAGACCATTCACGCCCTTCTCGGCGCCGTCGATACGGACAGCTATAGCAGCTTCCGCGCTCTATCCATGCGCCACGGCCAGATGCTCGAATCGTATCGCACGCAGGCCTGGGATACGGCGCTGGAGCGCATGAACGCGTGCCGGGAATACGCCGTGCGCCTCGAGCTTCCCCTGATTCCCTATTACGATCTCATGGCGGCGCGGGCGCGAACCTTCCAGGACAACCCGCCGGGTCCGGATTGGGACGGGGTTACGCGCGCCGAGACGAAGTAGGCTAAGCGCGAACGCCCTATGAGCGCCTTGCCTCATTGTTGGCGCGTGTGCCTGGGGGGCACATTGGCGCGCATTACGGCTGTAGTGTCAAAGAGCCAGTAAAACTGTTGAAAATCTGGTGCCGCGGGGAGGAATCGAACCTCCGGCCCCACCCTTACCAAGGGTGTGCTCTACCCCTGAGCTACCGCGGCACGGGGGCCTTGGGAAAGGCGGCGGAACCATGCCACCGGTCCCGGTTCCTGGCAAGACCGGATTGGCGTGCCGGGCCTGCCGTTCCTGAAATTACCCGCCTTGACCTTGCCGTAATCGGCGGCCAGTCTTCGCCGCCATGAGTACCCAGGATCCTAGCCAACCGAGGCTTTCCCATGAGGGCGAGAAGGAGCGCGCGGCGCGCCAGGACCGTAGGGCTCGTGCCCTGCGCGAGAACCTTGGCAAGCGTAAAGCCCAAACGCGCGGGCGCGAGACGGGGGCCGGAGAGGAGCCGGGCCCGGGGTATCCCAATTCAACGGAGCGGCCGCCGCGCGGCTAGTCCTTGAGGCGCCCCGGCCGATACAGTAGAAACCCCGCAGGAAACAGCCCGGAATTCCCCATTCCTCGCGAATCGGCGCGGCCGGCGCTTTAAGGACACCCGTGGCCATATTGCCCGGCACCTGGAGACGCGAGATGGCGGCGAGCAAGGGCATGAAACGAAAGACTATCACCCCGCCGCGCCTGTGACGCCGGCCTGAGGTTTGAGCATGGATAAAATCCGAATTCGCGGCGGCCGGCCGATCGAGGGCGAAATTCCCATCAGCGGGGCCAAGAACGCGGCGCTGAAGGTCATGGCGGCCAGCCTCTTGACCGCCGACACCTTGCGTCTGTCCAATCTGCCGCACCTCGCCGACATCACCACCCTGGCCAACGTTCTGGCTCAGCACGGGGTCGAGATTCGCATGAATGGCGCGGTCGGCAATGGCGGCCACGCGGGGCGCGTGCTGGATTTGACGGCGGGGGAGATTACCGGCACCCGCGCGCCCTACGAACTGGTCCGTAAGATGCGTGCCAGCGTGCTTGTGCTCGGTCCCCTGGTGGCCCGCGCCGGCCATGCCGAAGTCTCTCTTCCCGGCGGCTGCGCCATCGGCACCCGCCCGGTCGATTTGCACTTAAAGGGCCTGGCGGCCCTGGGTGCCGAGGTCGAGCTGCGCGAGGGCTATATTCATGCCCGGGCGCCCAAGGGCCTGCGCGGGGCCGAGGTCGTTTTCCCCGTAGTCTCGGTCGGCGCGACCGAGAACGTGCTCATGGCGGCGACCTTGGCCAAGGGCGAAACCCGTATCGTCAACGCGGCGCGCGAACCGGAAGTCGGCGACCTGGCCGAATGCCTGGTCAAGATGGGTGCGCGGATCGGCGGTATCGGGACCGATACCCTGACTATTCAAGGCGTCGAGCGCCTGGGCGGCGCGGAGCATGCGATCATGCCCGACCGCATAGAGGCTGGAACCTATGCCGTGGCGGCGGCGATCACCGGCGGCGAGGTCGAACTGATCGGGGCCCGCGCCGAACATTTGAGTACCATGATCGAAGTTCTTGCGCGCGCCGGCGTCGCGGTCGGTGAGACCGAACGCGGCCTGCACATCGCTTGCGCCAACGGCCGGATCAAGGGTGTCGATGTGATGACCGAGCCGTATCCCGGTTTCCCGACCGACTTGCAGGCCCAATTCATGGCCCTGATGTCGGTCGCGGAGGGCGCGTCGATGATTACCGAGACGATCTTCGAGAACCGCTTCATGCATGTGCCGGAAATGTGCCGTATGGGCGCGAACATCAACGTTCACGGTGCTTCCGCCATGGTCCGCGGCCAGGCCAAGCTGACCGGCGCCGAAGTCATGGCGACGGATCTGCGCGCGAGCGTCAGCCTGGTGCTCGCGGGCCTGGCGGCCGAGGGGGAAAGCATTGTCAACCGGGTCTACCATCTGGACCGTGGCTATGAGGGTTTGGAGGCGAAGCTGGCCGCCTGCGGCGCGGACATCGAGCGGATAAAATGAGCGCACGCGACAACACGCCGAGGAGCGCCGCGCTCAAACTACGTGCCCGCGACGCCGACGACCTGCAAACGATCTCAAGGTGTTTGCAGGATGCGCTGGTCCCCTTGGCGGACACCGCTTTTCTGAAGACGGAAAAACGCTTCGTGATGGTGGCCAATCGCTTCCGGTGGGAGGGGCTGCCGGACGAAGCGCGGAATTCGGCACCTTCTCCGGACCGGGGCCGCGAGGAAACGGGCGATGCGCGCTTTGAAGATGCCAACGGCGATTCGGGGGCCCTTTACGAGCGGGTAAATTGCGGCTTGTGCTTCGACAGCGTGCGCAACGTCAAATTCCGGGGTGCGGATCTTCGCGACCGCAATCAGATTCTTAGCGTGTTGACCTTGACGTGCGATCCGGGCGCGATCACGATTGTTTTTTCCGGGGGCGCTGAAATACGCCTGGAAGCCGATAAAATCCGCTGCCATCTGGACGATCTGGGCGAGCCCTGGCCGACGCGCTGGCGCCCCGTTCACGACATCGATGACGTCGAAACGCCTGAGCCGGGCTGAGCCGGCTGCGCGCGAAGCAAGGAATATCCTGGTGCCAGCCAAGGACCCCCTGATTCTAGCCCTGCCGAAGGGCCGCATCCTGCGCGAACTGGCGCCCATGTTGCGTGGCGTGGGGATTGTTCCCGAACCGGCTTTCGAGGACGAGAATGCCCGCCAACTGCGCTTCGCGACCAGCGATCCAAACCTGGACATCGTGCGGGTGCGCAGCTTCGACGCCGCGACCTTCGTCGCCTTCGGCGCCGCGCACCTGGGCGTTGCCGGTAACGACATCTTGATGGAATTCGATTATCCCGAACTTTACGCCCCGGTCGATCTCGGTATCGGGCGCTGCCGCCTGTCGGTCGCGGAACCCAGTGCGCTGGTGGAAGAGGACGACCCAAGCCGCTGGAGTCATGTGCGTGTCGCGACCAAGTACCCGCATATCACCAGAAACCACTTTGCCGCGCGCGGCGTGCATGCCGAGTGCATTAAGTTGAACGGCGCCATGGAATTGGCGTCCAGCCTGGGCCTGTGCCGCCGGATCGTCGACTTGGTCTCGACCGGGAGCACGCTGGCCGCCAACGATCTGATCGAGATAGAAACCGTAGCCGAGGTTACCTCCCGCTTGATCGTCAATCGCGCGGCCCTGAAAACGCGGCCGGCCGAATTGAACGATTTGATAGAGCGTTTCCGGAAGGCCGCTCATGCCGCTTAGATTGAATACTGGACAAGAGGATTTCGAGTCCGCGTTCCGCGCACTGCTTAATGCGAAGCGGGAAACGGCGCCCGATGTTGCTCAGGCCGTCGCGGAGATCCTGGGCCAAGTCCGCGCTCGTGGCGATGCCGCCCTCATCGAGTTCACGCGCCGTTTCGATCGCGTTGAGATGACCGCAGGGACTTTGCGTGTCGGTGGCGACGAAATCGAGGCGGCGGCCGCGCGGTGCCCGGCGGAGACCCTGGAGGCCCTGGCCTTCGCTGCACGGCGCATAGAAGATCATCATGCGCGCCAAATGCCGGAGGATTTGGATTACCGGGACGATGCGGGCCTGCGACTGGGCCAGCGTTGGAGCGCGGTTGACGCGGCCGGACTCTATGTTCCCGGTGGCACCGCGGCCTACCCATCTTCCGTGCTGATGAACGCGATTCCGGCCAAGGTCGCGGGCGTCGCGCGCCGGGTCATGGTGGTGCCCGCGCCCAAAGGGCAACTCAATCCCCTGGTCCTGGCGGCGGCGCATCTGGCCGGCATCACGGAAGTTTACAAGATCGGCGGGGCGCAGGCGGTGGCGGCCCTGGCTTATGGAACCGAAACGATTAAAGCGGTCGATAAGATCGTCGGCCCGGGTAACGCCTATGTCGCGGAGGCGAAGCGCCAAGTTTACGGCGTCGTGGGGATCGATTCCATCGCCGGGCCGTCGGAAATCCTGGTCGTCGCCGATGCCCGAAACGATCCGGCGTGGATCGCCGCCGATCTCTTGTCGCAAGCCGAACACGACACCGCGGCCCAATCCATTCTCATGACAGACGATGCCGGCTTCGCCGATGCCGTAGGACAAGCGGTGGAGGCGCAACTCGTGACCTTGCCGCGCCAGGAAATCGCCCGGCAAAGCTGGAATCGCCACGGCGCGATCATTGTACTTTCCAGTCTTGCCGAGGCGCCGGCCCTGATCGACCGCGTCGCGCCGGAGCATTTGGAACTGGCGGTCGAGGAACCGCAAGCGCTGGCCGAGTGCGTCCGCCATGCCGGAGCGATTTTTTTGGGCCGCTACACGCCGGAGGTAATCGGCGACTACGTGGCCGGGACCAACCATGTCTTGCCCACGGCGCGTAGCGCCCGGTTTTCCTCAGGACTGTCGGTAATCGATTTCATGAAACGGACCTCGATCGTCGAGTGCGGCCCCGATGGCCTATCGGCACTGGGGCCGGCGGCGGCCACGCTCGCCCGGGCCGAAGGCCTGGACGCGCACGCTCATTCGGTTACGATTCGCCTGAACCGGCGTTAACGCTATTGGCCGGGGAGGGACGCCTTGTCTGAACCGAATAAGGAACGCTCGCGAATCTGCGAGATCAATCTCGACGAACGTTCGGTCGTGCGGCGCAGCGCCGACGTCGAACATGAGCGCGCGGTCGCTATCTTCGATCTGATAGAGGAAAATTACTTTTCACCCGTGGATCACGGCGGCGGACCCTATTGCCTACACCTGGCGATCGAGGAAAACCGCTTGATGTTCGATATCCGCAGCGAGGCGGAGGTGGAGATCGCGATCGTAACTCTACCGCTCCTACCTTTCCGGCGTATCGTGAAAGACTATTTTTCCGTCTGCGAAGTTTATTTCGAGGCGATCAAGACGGCGAGTCCGTCAAAAATCGAAGCCATAGATATGGGCCGGCGCGGCCTTCATAACGAAGGATCGGAACTCTTGCGCGAGCGCCTGGAGGGTAAGATCGAAATCGATTTCAATACCGCGCGCCGTCTCTTCACCTTACTCTGTGTCTTGCATATTCGGGGCTAGGTCCGAATGAGCGACCTTCCCAGCGCCGTCCTTTTCGCCTGCACGCAGAATTCGGTTCGCTCTCCCATGGCCGAAGCGCTGCTCAAGCACTTGCTCGGCCACCGGGTCTATATCGATTCGGTTGGCGTGCGCGCGGGCGAGGTAGATCCCTTCGCGGTAGAGGTGATCGAGGAATTGGGTATCGATCTTTCCCGGCACCGATCCAAGTCCTTCGACGATCTGGAGGATACCTCTTACGATCTGATTATTTCGCTCTCTCCAGAGGCGCAGCACAAGGCGGTTGAACTAACGCGCACCATGGCCTGTGAGGTCGAATTCTGGATGACCATGGACCCCTCGATCGTCGAGGGCAATCGGGACATGCGCCTAGACGCCTACCGCGCCGTGCGCGACCAGCTCAAGAAACGCATCGAGGATCGCTTCACGCTCGATTTGAAGCCGGTGGTTTAGAACTTCTCCACGCAGGGCCTCAAATCCTGCTCCTGGGTCCAGGCGCTTCTGGGTTGCAGGTGAAGCTGGTAATAGGCCTCGGCGATGGCGCCGGGATTGAGAACCGCGTCCTCTCCACGCTCCTCGGGCCTATAACCCGGGCGCTCCCCGGCGATCTGGCCGTCGATGATGACGTGGGCGACGTGGACGCCCTTGGGCCCAAGCTCCCGGGCCATGCTTTGGGCCAGCGCGCGCAGGCCGAATTTGGGCACCGCCAGATTCATGAAACCGGCGGAGCCGCGCAGCGCCGCCGTCGCGCCGGTGAAAAGGATCGTGCCTTCGCCGGCAGGGACCATGCGCCGGGCCGCGGCCTGGCCAACCAGAAACCCGCCCAGGCAGCCGATCCGCCAGCAGCGTTCGAAATCTTCCGGTGCGATCTCCAGAATGCCGCCGCGCTGGTAAGCCCCGGCGTTGAAGGCGACTAGGCCCGGTTCGCCAAGATCTAGGTCGACCGCCTCGAACAAAGCCTCGACCGAGGCCGGGTCGGTGACGTCGCAGGCATAAGCGTGGCCGTCGATCTCCTTAGTCAGATCGTCCAGTTTGCCGGGATTGCGCCGGGCAACGGCGACAGCCATGCCGGCCTTGGCGAAGCACCGCGCGAGAGCGGATCCCAGGCCCGGTCCCGCGCCGACGACAAGTGCGACTTTCTTAGTCAAAGCAGTTCCTCCAAACGGTTGGCGGTTCTCCGCGCATGGTCTCCACCACGGCCCTCCTTCCTAGTGAGGAGGGCCGTGGTGGGACCGCGACTGTTATGAAAAATATTCCGGTGCCATTCGGCGGTTATTCGGCGGCATCTTTTTGCACCGGGAGCGGCGCGTGCAAGGCGTTCAGAAGTTCGTCCTGGCGGGTCTTCGCCTCGGCCAGATGGCGTTGCTTTATGTGGCCGAAGCCACGAATACGTTCGGGGATCGAAGCTAATTCAACCGCGATATCGTGGTTCACCGGCGTCAGCTTTATCGATAGCTCCTCGATCAATGTTTCATAGTCCCCGATCAGTGCACGTTCCAGACGGCGTTCGGCCGTGTATCCAAAGATATCGAAGGGTGTGCCGCGCAAGCCGCGAAGCCTGGCCAAGATCTTGAAGGCGGGGTACAGCCAGGATCCGAATTCGTGCTTTTTCAGATGACCTGTTTCCGGGTCGCGCCGGGCCAGCAAGGGCGGGGCGAGATGAAAACGCACCTTAAAGTCGCCCTCGAAGCGCGCGTCCAGCCTGGACGCGAACTCGCCCTGGGTAAACAGGCGGGCGACTTCATACTCATCCTTGTAGGCCAGAAGCTTGAAATAATAGCGCGCGGCCGCGAGCGCTAAGCCCGAATGTCCAGGGGTCCGTTGGTTTTCGATGTCTTTCGCCCGCGCCACCAAGTCTTCGTACCGCGCGGCATAGGCGGCATCTTGGTAATCCGTCAGGAAAGCAGCCCGGCGTTCGACGATCTCGTCTAAATCCTTGGCGATCCGGTGGCTTGGTGCCGCCGTGCGCGGCGCCGCCGCTTTCTCCACCGCCGCCAAGTCGTGCGCGGCACGCCGTCCCCACATGAAGGCATGTTTGTTCGATTCGGCCGCCACGCCGTTGAGATCGATCGCCTGATCGATCGCTTCTTGCGAAACGGGGACCAAACCCTTCTGCCAGGCATAGCCAAGCATAAACAGATTGGTGGCGATTGAATTTCCCATAAGCGCTGTCGCCAGCCGGGTCGCGTCGAGGAACTCCGCACCTCCTTTACCGCCCGCGCTTCGGATCGACTCCATAAGAGTTGAAGCCGGGAACGCGAGGTCGGGATTGTGCGTGAAGTCGCCGGTGATGGTCTCGTGGCTGTTGATGACCGCTTGGGTGGCGCCCGGCTGTACTTTTGACAGCGCATCGAAGCCGGCGGCGACGACCAGGTCGCAACCCAGTAACAGGCGGGCACCGCCCGCCGAAATCCGTACCGCGTGAATGTCGTCCGGCGATTGCGCGATGCGCAAATGGCTAACCACCGCGCCGCCTTTTTGCGCCAGCCCCGCCATGTCGAGAATCGAGCAGCCCTTGCCTTCGATATGCGCGGCCATGCCCAGCAGCGCTCCGATCGTGACCACGCCGGTGCCGCCCACACCCGTGATCAAGATACCGTAAGGTTCCTTCAGGTTGGGCAGGGAAGGCTTCGGTAGCTCGGCCCAGCCATCAACCGCCATGGCATCGCCTTTGGCCTTGCGCAGGCGTCCTCCGTGCACGGTCACGAAGCTGGGGCAGAATCCGTTGACGCAGGAGAAATCCTTGTTGCACGAGGATTGATCGATTCTCCGCTTGCGTCCGAATTCCGTTTCCAAGGGAATCACGGAGAGGCAGTTCGACGCCGTCGAACAATCGCCGCATCCTTCGCAAACCAAATCGTTGATGAAGGCGCGCTTGGCTGGGTCGAGGAAGGTGCCGCGTTTGCGCCGCCGGCGTTTCTCGGCGGCGCAGGTCTGGTCGTAGATAATCGCGGTAACGCCGGGATGCTCGCGCAGGTCGCGCTGAAGGCGGTCGAGGTCGTCACGGTGATGGACGCTGACACCGGGCGCCCATTCGTATCCGATGGGATATTTGTCTGGCTCGTCGCTGACCGCGGCGATCTTACGCACGCCCTCGGCGTGGAGCTGGCGCGATATCATGGCCGGGTTCAGCGGCCCGTCCATGGGCTGGCCGCCGGTCATGGCGACGGCGTCATTGTAAAGCACCTTGTAGGTGATATTGACGCCGGCGGCGACCGCGGCGCGTACCGCCAGGATGCCGGAATGGAAATAGGTGCCGTCGCCAAGGTTGACGAAGACGTGCTTGGTCGTGCTGAAGGGCGCCTGGCCGATCCAGGTCGCGCCCTCGCCGCCCATTTGGGTGAAGGTATCGGTGCGCCGGTCCATCCATTGCACCATGTAATGGCAGCCGATACCGGCGAGCGCGCGGCTGCCCTCCGGCACGTGGGTCGAGGAGTTGTGCGGGCAGCCGGAGCAGAAATAAGGGATGCGCTGGATCGGCGCTTTTTCCCTTTGAAGGGCTTCCTCTTTAGCCAAGAGGAACCGCAGGCGTTGCTCGATATTTTCGCTGGAATGGAACCGTGCGATGCGCTTGGCGATCACGCGCGCGATACGCGCCGGGGTCAATTCGTCGGTTGAAGGCAAAATCCACTGTTGATCCTCGTCGAACTTGCCGAGAACACGGGGCCGGACGTCGGGATTCCAGTTGTAAAGTTGCTCCTTGATCTGGTTTTCCAGGACCGCGCGCTTTTCCTCGACCACTAGAATTTCATCCAGACCTTCCGCGAAGGCGCGCAAGCCTTCGCGTTCCAACGGCCAGGTCATGGCGACCTTGTAGACGGTCAGGCCGATATCGGCGGCCATGGCGTCGTCGATGCCCAAATCCTCAAGCGCCTGACGCACGTCGAGATAGGATTTTCCGGCGGTCACGATACCGAAGCGACGCTTGGGCGAATCCATGACGACGCGGTCCAGCTTGTTCGCGCGCGCGAAAGCCAAAGCGGCGTAAATCTTGTATTTGTGTAGGCGTTCTTCCTGTTGCAGCGGCGTATCCGGCCAGCGGATATTCAAACCCCCCGCCGGCATGTCGAAGTCTTCGGGCAGGGTAATTCGAATCCGCGCCGGATCGACGAACACACTGGCGGAGCTATCCACGGTCTCCGCGATGGTTTTGAATCCGACCCAGCAACCCGAATAACGCGACATCGCCCAGCCATAGAGGCCTAGATCGAGAAATTCCTGTACGCCGGCCGGGTTCAGGACCGGGATCATGGCATCGGAGAAGGTGTGCTCGCATTGGTGGGCGACGGTCGAGGACTTCGCCGTGTGGTCGTCCCCAGCCAGAAGCAGGACACCGCCATGGCGGGACGACCCGGCGGAGTTGCCGTGCTTTAAAACGTCGCCGCTACGGTCGACTCCGGGGCCCTTCGCGTACCACATGGCGAACACGCCGTCGCAGGTTGAGTCGCCGAAGAGGCCGCCTTGTTGACTGCCCCAAATCGCCGTCGCCGCCATGTCCTCGTTAACGCCCGGTTGGAAATGGATGCGATTGTTCTTAAGGAAATGGCGGGCTTGCCATAATTGCTGGTCCAGGGCGCCCAGCGGCGAACCCCGGTATCCGGATATGAAGGCGGCGGTGTTGAGGCCCGCTTTCTCGTCGCGCTGACGCTGCATCATGGACAGGCGAACCAGGGCCTGCGTTCCGGTCAAGAACACGCGCCCGGAAGCGAGTGTGTATTTATCGTCGAGGGAGACCGCCGCCAGCGTCATCGCCGGAATTTCCATTTTAGAGGCATCGAATGGTTGTCCCTATGAGCCTAACGCCTGCCCGCCAGTGCCGCAATTGGCCGGAACTGCGTCGGCGAAATACGAAATGAGACGTCCGGCACGTTGGATTCGTGAGTATTTTCCGATCCAAAATTCCTCCGCTGCGGTAATTTCATCGCACATTCGGCCTCGGCCAAGCCGCTGGCCCGGAAGTGGGATAGCGTAAGGAAACCGCGATAACCTGAGATTTGGAACGGATTTCGAATGCGGCCTCTTTGAAACTCGGTGCGCCCAGGCTTATCCAGGCTCCATTGCTAAACCCGAGGCCCTCGTCGGGCCAGCCGATCCAGGTCTGGTCGAATTCCCCGTTGCCGTTTTCATCGTGATACGTCGCGATCGCATAAAGTCCGGGTTTGAGATCGCCTAAATCAAAGCGTACCTGCCCTGGGGCGGCGGGCTGCTCGCGCAGCACGAGGGCCGCGTCCGGCTCGGTGAAACCCTCGGCACGGTCCCAGAGTGCCAGATGGACCGTGCCCGCGCTGCTGCGAAGCTTTTCAATCACCACCGTCAAGCCTTCGGCGGCCGCGGGGGCGCTGGCGGTCCCCGTACTCAGGATCACGGCCAGGCAGGTGGCAAGAAGCGTTAAGTGGCGCATGCGGGGCTGAAGCCTTCGTGGGGTCGTGGCTGCTTGGTTTATCTACATGGACCGTTCGGCGCTAAATGAAAAGGGCGCGCGCACCGGCGGGTAATCACAATATCGGGGGGATCCGGCGCGGCGGGGGGCTCCACACTTAAGCCATTTGTTTGAGAGTGGTGAACAAACCGGTGCCGGGCAGGGCGCCTTTCTTACAATCGATGAGCCGGGCGTCGCGTAGAATGGTGTCGAGCAGGTCGGCGCCGCGAAGGTCGGCGCCAGTCAGATTGGCCCGCGCCAGATTTGCGCCGCGCATATTGGTGGCAACTAAAAGAGACCCTGAAAGGTTTGCCCCGACCAGGTTCGCGGCCTCGAAGTTGGCTGCCGCGAGGTTGGCTCCCGCGAGGTTTCGCCCACGCAGGTTGATATTGGTGAAGTCAGCCCGCTTACCGCGCCGCCCTCCACTCGCGACCCAACTGGCGTGAGCTTCGAGAGTTCTGGCGATCCACTTGCCGGTCACCACCTTGGTGCTGTTGATTCTGGCCGAACTTAGGTCGATTTTGGAAAAATCGGAATCTTCGAGGTTCGCGCCGCGCAGGTCGGCGCCCGCGATCCTAGCGCCGGTCAAATCTACCTTGGCCAATTCCGCGCCTTGAAATTGCGCCGCCTCCAAGTCGGCGTTCCTAAGGTCGGTGTGGTCGAGCACGGCGCCCTTGAACACCGCGTTCTTCAGTTTACTGTTGCCCATGTTAGTGCCGCACATGATTGCGTTTCGGAAGGTGCTGGCGACGCGCTTTCCCGTCTCTTGGGTCTCTGCGTCGACAAGCGCGCACTCTCTCAAGTTAGCGCCCTTGAAGCTAGCCCCGGTCAGGTTCGCATTCTCGAATTCGCACGCGCGCATGTCCGCGTTCTCGAAGCTGGCGTTGGTAAGATCGGCCCCTGAAAATTTTGTCGCGTATAAGGTGGCGCGCGCGAATTCGGCGCCGAACAGCGTTGAATTACTGAGGTCGCAGGCAAGTATCTCCGCGCCGGCCAAGTTCATTTCAGTGAAATCGAGACCCCTCAAATCGCAACGGCGCAGCAGGATCCTGCGGCCGCCTCGCACGCCTTTCAGGTAATGGACATGGTACTCGTGGAGCCGGGTCAATGCCTGTTGCGTCAGGCGGGACTCGGATAGAATTACGCCGTTGGTCACGTGCTGCCTCCTACAAGCAGCCCCACCCCGTATGCACTACCGCGCTATCGCACTTGTTTTTGGAGTCTTGTCCCGGCCACACGCCGGCCGGCCGCTCCGTATATCCGCTAGAGTTGGGTGAAGGCTACCCAAGACTCCGAGCGGAATTTCTTCAGTGCCATGATGGCACTGCCCAAGTTAATAACTGGGAAACATTAGATAAGACTTGTTGGAATGGATGCGTCGTATAAGCGGCAAATCATACGGTTTTAGTGGATAGAATCTAACATATGATATTCGGTACGGATCGAAAGTGTATCCGGATATCGTGCGGGGTATATCGGCGCAATACCGCGCCTTTGCCGTTTCTCAGATGGCCTCTTTTAGCAGCGTGGAAAGGCCGGTTCCGGGCAGGGCGCCTTTCTTGCAGTTGGTCATGTTGGCGTGCCGCATGTCCGATTCCATGAGATCGGCGCCGCGCAGGTCGGCGCTGCGAAGGTTGGCCCGCAAAAGCGTAGCGCCGCGCAGGTTTGCCGCGGCAAGCAGAGCCCCGGATAGATCGGTCCCGATCAAGATCGACCGCTCCATATTCGCCGCCGCCAAATTCACGCCGCGCAGGGACCGGTGGCTGAGGTCTTCCCCATAAAAATTTGCTTGCTCGCCAATACGCCCACCCGAGCAGATCCAATTCGTGTGGCGCGCGATTTTTATACTTATCCGCTCCGCGTCCGTGGTTTTGGGATTTGTGCTGGGCTCATAGTAGTTGAGGCCCACGATATCGTTGCCAATCAAGGCCGCCGCGTTGAAATCGACATCGTCCAAACGCGCGCCGGTGAGGTCCGTGCCGGCGATTTCCGAGCCCCGGAAGCTGGCGTTTCTCAGATCCGCGTTGGAAAGGTTGACTTGATCGATGATAGCGTGATCGAAATTCGCGCGCTTTAACTTACTTTGCGACAGGTCGGTTCCGCGCAAGAGGGCGCGCCGGAAGGTGCTGTTCATTGGCGCGCTGACCGCGTAGGTCTCCTCATCGTAGAGGGCGCAGTCCCGCAAGTCCGCATTATTGAATTGCGTACCCGTGAGGTCGGCGTACTCGAAGGTCGCGGCGCGCAGCCCGGCTTTGGAGAAATC
This sequence comes from Kiloniellaceae bacterium, assembly GCA_021776175.1. GTDB lineage: Bacteria > Pseudomonadota > Alphaproteobacteria > Kiloniellales > J153 > JAJFGN01. The sequence goes on along the minus strand of JAJFGJ010000004.1, from coordinate 12,606 downwards.
GCTTCCCGCCAGATCGCTTTGGTCGAAGCTGGATGCAAGAAGCTGAGCACAGCTAAAGTTAGTGTCGCGAATGGTCGCGCCGCTGAAGTCGCATGCCAAGAACTCCGCGTTGCGGAAATCCATCCCCGTCAGGTCGAGGCCGCTTAGGTCGCAGCGCCGCAACAGGATTTTACGGCCGTCACGGACCCCGTTCAAGAAATCGGCATGGCGTTCCATATGCTCCGTGATCATTTGCTGCGTCACGCGCACACCAGCCACTACGCCTCCGTAGTTCATAACCATCTCGTGACCCTTATATCGATTTGGCGCCAAGCTTGGTGCGGCGCGTGAGCGTTTGCACGGTCCTTGCGGGCCGGCCAGTTCGCTTTCGATGCCGTGTCTTCAAGGAATTAGGCAAGCGTCGAAACCCTCCTAATCGCGCGCGTGCCTAGCCGTGCATGCAGGCGTGTGATGGGAATACTAATTTAGCGTGATTTTACTTAAGGAAATCTTAATATACATATTATCGGTGTAATAATAATTGAGTATTCACGATAAGTTGAAGAAATTATATAAATGCAAACGAGCAATTAAATCAATATAGATCGCGTAGAGTTTGCCCATAGGCCTCGACGATTCGATGCCGGCGGATCTTAAGGGTTGGTGTCATCATTTCGTTCCCGACCGTGAATGGTTCCGCGGCGATCGCGATTCGGCGTACTTTCTCGAGGTTGGATAAATCTAGGTTAACGCGATCCACGACCTTCGAGACCGCGGTTTTGAAGTCCGCATTCCCGCTGAGGTCGGTGCCGCTGGCGGTTACCCCCATGGATTTGGCGAATTCGGCCACGAAGGCCTCGTCGGGCACAATCAGGGCGACTAGGTGGGGGTGCTTGTCGCCGAACACCATGGCCTGTTGAATTTCGGGTTGCAGCGTCAAGAGCCCTTCAATGCGCGCCGGGGACACGTTGTCGCCGCCGGTCAGAACCAGGATGTCCTTTTTCCGGTCCGTGATCTTGAGGTAGCCATCTTCGTCGAACGCGCCAATATCGCCCGTATGCAGCCAGCCGCCGCGCAGGGTTTCCGCCGTGGTTTCCTCGTTTCGCCAATAGCCTTGCATGACCAGCTCACCGCGCACCAGGATTTCGCCGTCATCGGCGATCTTGACTTCGACACCCTTCAGCGGCGGGCCGACGGTTTCCATTTTGGTCCGGATCGGCGGGTTGCAGGAAATTATCGGCGCGCTTTCCGTCTGGCCGTAGCCTTGCAGCACCGGCAAGCCGAGCGCGGTGAAGAAAATCCCGATATCTGGATTCAGCGCCGCGCCGCCGGACACCATGGCCTTCAAGCGGCCGCCAAACCGTGCCCGCATTTTATCGCGAACCAGTTTGTCGACGATGGCGTCCTGGATTCGTTCCAGCGTATTCAAGCTCTTGGAGTGGCGATAGCGCTTCTGACCCAAGCGCAGGGCGAGATTGAAAAGTTTCTGCTTCAAGCCGCCCTGTTTTCTGACGCCGAGCATGATGCGCTGGTACATGTTTTCATAAAGCCGGGGCACCGCGGTCATGATGGTGGGCCGCGCCTCGGCCAAGTTGGTCAAGAGGTGCTCGACACCGGCGCAGTAATAAATCTCGGCGCCGATTGAAACCGGAAAGAACTGGCCGGCCGTATGCTCGTAGGCGTGGGACAGGGGCAGAAACGATAGGAAGACCTCGTTATCCAGGCCCAGTTGTTCCAGCAAGTCGTGGGCGCCCATGCAATTGCACAGAATCGCGCCGTGGCTCAGCATCACACCCTTGGGCGCGCCGCCGGTGCCGGAGGTGTAGATGAAACAGGCGGTATCGCCGCGTTTGATCGGCGCCAGCATGGACGCAACATCCAGGGGAGATTTCGCCCCCGTGGCCAGGATATCCGCCCAGAAATGCAAGGCCATGGACCCGCTGCCGCTATCTTCGCCCCCGGTATCTTCCATGGCGATAACCCACTTGCAATCCAGGGCCTTGGCGGCGGCTGGCAGAAGCCGTCGGGCCAGGGCTTTACTGGAGACAATCGCCCCCACGGCCCCGCTATCGCTCAAGATATGAAGATGGTCGGTGGTCGTGTTGGTCGTATAGGCCGGTACGCTCACCCCGCCGGCGGTCATGATCGCCACGTCGGAGATCAGCCATTCCGGCCGGTTCTCCGAAAGCAGAAGCACTCTTTGGCCCGGCTCCAGGCCGAGGGCACGCAACCCGCGCGCCAAATTTGTGGCCGCGTCCTCGGCCTCGCGCCAGGTGGTTGGCTTGTAGGCGCCGTGGGTCTTGGCCCATAGAAAGTTTCGGTCGGCACGGCGCGCCGCCTGATGGTAAAAGACGGCGGGCAGGCTGGTCCAGGCGTTATAGTCCATGGTCGAATTTCCGGCCTTTCATTTGCCCCTGAAAGGGCGAATCGGTAGGAAGACACTATCCTAGTTCTTTGTGCATAAGTTAAGCCTGCATAAGTTAAGCCTGTCCATCCTTCAGACCGTCAAGGAGTTGGCGATGCCAGATACCGGTGCTTCCAAGCGCGATGCCGGCCGCGAATTGGGCCGCTTGCCAAGTTGGGATCTGCGCGATCTTTATACGGGGCCGGAATCGGCGGACCTGAAATCGGACCTAGCGCGCGGCGCCAAGGACGCCAAGGCGTTTCGGGGCGCCTATGAGGGTAAGCTCGAGGGCCTGGATGGGGGCGCGCTGGGCGCCGCCGTGGCGGCCTATGAGGCGATTCAGGAATTGCTGGGCCGTATCGGCAGCTACGCGCAGCTCCTGTATTCCGAGAACATGAGCGACCCCACGGTCGGTAAATTCTATCAAACCATGCAGGAACGCACGACCGATATCTCCAGTGATCTTCTGTTCTTTGCCTTGGAAATCAACCGTCTGGACGAGACCGTGCTGGCGGCCAAGCAGAATGCCTTGGACCTGGCGCGCTACGCTCCCTGGCTTCGTGACGTGCGGGCGTTCCGCGCGCACCAACTCGCCGACGACCTGGAGCGTCTATTGCATGAAAAGTACGTGACCGGGCGCGCCGCCTGGACCCGCCTGTTCGACGAAACCATGGCTGCCCTGCGCTTTCCACTGGATGGTCAGGACCTGACCAGCGCCGAGATTTTCAACAAGATGACCGAACGCGATAGCAAGGTCCGGGCCGCGGCGGCGAAGTCTATCGGCAAGATACTGGGCGAAAACGTGCGGGTGTTTTCTTTGATCACCAACACCCTGGCCAAGGACAAGGCGACCGAGGACGGCTGGCGCGCTTACGCCAGGCCGGTGTCGTCGCAGAATCTGATGAATTTTGTCGAGGACGAGGTGGTAGAGGCGCTGGTGAGTGCCGTGAGCGAGAGCTTTCCCCGCCTCTCGCACCGCTACTATGCGCTCAAGGCCAAATGGATGGGGGTTGAACAGCTGCCTTACTGGGATCGCAACGCGCCCTTGCCTGATGAAATTGACCGGCTGATTCCCTGGGATGAGGCGCGCGAGACGGTTTTGGGCGCTTATGCCGCGTTTTCCAGTGACTTGGCGGGCACCGGGCGACACTTTTTCGAGAAAAACTGGATCGACGCCCCTGTACGTCCAGGCAAGGCGCCCGGCGCCTTCGCGCACCCCACCGTGCCCAGTGCGCATCCTTATCTGCTGCTCAATTATCAAGGCCGCACGCGCGATGTCATGACCTTAGCGCACGAGCTTGGCCACGGCGTGCATCAGGTGCTCGCGGGCGGTCAAGGTCATCTCATGGCCGACACGCCCCTGACTCTGGCTGAAACCGCTTCGGTCTTCGGTGAGATGCTGACTTTCCAAGCCATGCTCAAGGGCGAAAGCGATCCTGCTTTACGCAAGGTCATGCTGGCCTCCAAGGTCGAGGACATGCTGAACACGGTGGTTCGACAGATCGCCATGCATAATTTCGAGACCCGGGTTCACGATGAACGCAAGGGAGGCGAAGTGCTGGCCGAGCGGCTCGGCGAGATTTGGATGGAAACGCAAAAGGAAAGCCTGGGCCCGGCCCTGCGCTTCGAAGACGAGTACAAGTTTTATTGGGCCTACATTCCGCATTTCATACATGTGCCGTTCTACGTCTATGCCTACGCCTTCGGCGATTGCCTGGTGAACTCGCTCTATGCCGTCTACCAGGGCGCGAGCGAAGGCTTCGCGGAGAAGTATCTCGACATGCTGCGGGCCGGTGGGACCAAGCGCCATAAGGAACTGCTCGCCCCCTTCGGCCTCGACGCCTCCGACCCAGCCTTCTGGTCCAAGGGCCTGGATGTCATCGCCGGCATGATCGACGAGCTGGAGGCGATGGAGTAGGGGACCGCCTACTGCATTCGCTTCGACAATGCGTAATGACGTTGGGCCTTGCTGCGGTTGCCGCAGGTGGTCATGGAACACCATCGGCGCTGTCCGTTCGGGCTCTCGTCCAGAAACAACCAGCCGCATCGTTCTCCGGGGCAACGCCTGACGCGAGCCAGACGCGGCGAGGTAAGTAATTCCAGCGCGGAATAAGCCACCGGCCGCCAGAGCCAAGACGTAATCCCGCCACTGGAGTCGAGTACGAAACCCTGTTCCGAGGGGCGCAAGCCATCGCCCGCATATTTACGCAAGGCCGCGTTGAGCACATGAAGATCCCCATTTGGGTCTGGGTATTGCCCAGCGACCGCGCCGGCGAAAAGGCGCCATAGTGCCTCCCGCAGTTCGATCGTGTCCGCTAATTCGCGGGCAGCCAAATACGCCGTCGCCCCCGCTTTTTGGGAAAGGCGCTCCGCTTCCTTTCGATCGATAAGACCTTGGCGTTCACTCCAGGTAAAGAGGTCGTGGATGGAGTTCAGGCGTTCGTTGCGGGCTGCATCGCCCTCGCGGTTCGCCGTGTTGGCGAAGTCCAGGCACAGCCGCCCGCCGACCAGGATCATGGTTTCCATGGGGGGAATCGGAATTTCGCGCATATATCTAACTGTTATGATGGTTATATCGATAGAAAATTCTAAAATTAATAACCCGTATATCGGTTATAATAAAATTTTCCAAGGCAAAACCAAGTGAATCCGCCGGCAAGGCACTTGGACGGGTGCCCAGATATCGCCAGTTACCGGCGTGATTCCTTGCCACCCGGCCTAAAACCAAGCCGCACAGGGAGAGTTGCTCACGCTAGGAGCCGCCATTTGGGGGGTGTCCAATGACCGTCCGGTGTTGGGCTCACGTCAAAACGTCACGCCGAGGCGTGCGTATCAGGTTCGGGCGGCAGCTTGGGTAAGTCTTCCGCGGTGAGGGTTTCAAGTTCCAGCAGCTTGGCCGCGACATCGTCGAGTTCCCGGCGGTGCCGGGTCAAAATGGCCGTGGCCCGCTCAAAGGCCCGTTCGATCAGCTTGCGCACCGCGACATCGATCTCGCGTGCGGTCTCTGGGCTATAGGGGCCACCAAGGCCTGGCCGATCCAGCATGCCGGACAGAAATTGGGGCTGATCCTCGGTATAGATCGCCTGGCCCAGGGTTTCGTCCATGCCGTAACGCATGACCATGTTGCGGGCGATGTCGGTCGCCTTGTTCAAGTCATCCGCCGCCCCGGTCGAGATTTTGGCGAACACCAGCATTTCCGCCGCCCGGCCGCCTAGCAGGATCGCCATCTTGTTCTCCAACTCATCGCGCGTCATCAGGTAGCGATCTTCCGTCGGGCGCTGGATGGTATAGCCGAGCGCGCCTATGCCGCGCGGGATGATCGAGATTTTCTGCACTACCTCCACCCCTGGCAAGGCGAGGGTGACCAGGGCGTGGCCGGTTTCGTGAAAGGCCACGACATTACGCTCATAGGGGTTGAGCAGGCGGTTCTTCTTTTCCAAGCCGGCCACGATACGCTCTATCGCGCCCACGAAATCCTCGGTCGCTACCTCTTCGGCGCCGCGCCGGGTCGCTAGAATCGCCGCCTCATTGCAGAGGTTGGCCAGGTCGGCACCCGTAAAGCCGGCTGTCAGTCCGGCGATATTCCCGATGCTAACGCTGGCACCGACCGCGATCTTTTTCATGTGGACGCGCAGGATCTGTTCGCGGCCGATCTTTTCTGGCCGGTCGACCAGGACTTGGCGGTCGAAACGCCCCGGACGCAACAGCGCCGGGTCGAGGATCTCCGGCCGGTTGGTGGCGGCCAGGAGGACCACGCCGACGGAAGGATCGAAACCGTCCAGTTCGGCGAGTAGCTGGTTCAAGGTCTGCTCAGCCTCGCCACTGCCGCCGGAGACCGGAGTCAGGCCGCGCGCCCGGCCGAGGGCGTCTAATTCGTCGACGAAGATGATACACGGCGCGCTCTTGCGCGCTTGCTCGAAGAGATCGCGCACCCGGGCCGCGCCGACTCCGACGAACATCTCGACGAATTCAGAGCCGCTGACCGAAAAGAATGTCACCCCCGCTTCGCCCGCGACCGCGCGCGCAAGCAATGTCTTGCCGCAGCCGGGCGGGCCGACCAGCAGTGTGCCCTTGGGAATGCGTGCGCCAAGACGGCCGTAGGCCCCAGGTTCCTTCAAGAACTGGACGATCTCTTGCAACTCGGCCTTGGCCTCGTCGACCCCGGCCACGTCCTCGAAGTCGACCTTGATATCGGTCTCCATGTGGATCTTGGCCTTGCTCTTACCGACCTGCAGCAGGCCGCCCATGCCCCCGCCGCCGGCCCCGCCGATGGCCCGGCGGAAGACGTACATCCACAAGACGAAAAACAAGAGGACAGGCAGGACCCAGGACAGAATTTTGGAGAGGAAGTTGTTCTGGATGATTCCGGTATAGGTCACACCGAAGCGGTCCAGATCCTGGGCCAGGTCCGGATCGACCCGCACGGCGAAAATTTGACTGCGCCCGTCGGGTAGCGGCTCACGCAGCTTGCCGCGTACATAATCGTCGGCGACCGACACCTCGGCGACCTTGCCGTCGCGCAAAAGGGCATGAAATTCGCTATATGGGACGGTTTCGACCTGCTGCGATTCCTGCCACCACTGTTGGATCATCATGATCGCCAGCATGGCGATCACGAAGTACCAAAAATTGAAATGCGTTTTGGGTTCCATCGATCGGTCCCACCGGCACCCTTCGCAAGGGTTCGCGTCAAGACATTATCATAAACCGGTGATCAGATGTGGCCTTGACCTGGATCATACGGCGCTTGTCCGCCACCCCGCCAACCTGATATGGCCGTGCCGGGGCGCCTGGCGCGCGGGTTATTGAGGAGATGGAACATGTCCGAAGACATGCTCAGGGTCACGAAGTGGACCAACGGCGAAAAACAAGGATCGCCGTTTTCGGATGCCGAGATGAAGCGGCGCCAAGATGCCCTGCGCCGCTGGATGGGCGAGACCGGCATCGATGCCGTGTTGCTGACCTCCTATCATGGGATCAACTACACCTCCGGCTGGCTGTATTGTTCCTTTGGGCGCAAATATGGGCTTGTCGTCGATCAAGACAAGGCAACCACGATTTCGGCCGGTATCGACGGCGGCCAGCCTTGGCGACGCGGTTTCGCCGACAACATCGCCTATACAGACTGGCGCCGTGACAACTACTTTCATGCCGTTCAGGGCTTGACCCAGGGCGCCAAGCGCCTGGGCATCGAGTTCGACCACGTCAGCCTCGAGTTCCGGTCTCAGCTCGAAGCGGCGCTGCCCGGCGTCGAATTCGTCGATGTGGCGCAAGCGGCGATGTGGATGCGCGCGATAAAATCGGCCGAGGAGATCGCCTTGATCAAGGAGGGGGCGCGGATTGCCGATCTCGGCGGCGCCGCTTGCGCCGAGGCCATTAAGTCCGGGGTTCCCGAGCACGAGGTCGCCATGGCTTCGACCAACGCCATGATCCGGGAGATCGCCAAGAGCTTTCGTTTCGCCGAGCTCATGGATACCTGGACCTGGTTTCAGTCCGGCATTAATACCGACGGCGCCCACAACCCGGTTACCAACCGGGTCATCCAAGCGGGCGATATTCTAAGCCTGAACTGCTTTCCCATGATCTTCGGCTATTACACGGCATTGGAGCGCACCTTGTTTTGCGGTCATGCCTCGGACGAACACCTGCGCCTATGGGAGATTAATTGCGAGGTTCACCGCGCCGGGTTGAAGCTGATCAAGCCGGGCGCGCGCTGCGGCGACATCGCCAAGGCGCTCAACGAAATATACCGCTCGCACGATTTGCTGCGGTACCGCTCCTTCGGATACGGCCACTCTTTCGGTGTGTTGTGTCACTACTACGGGCGCGAGGCGGGCGTGGAACTGCGCGAGGACATCGATACCGAACTGGCGCCCGGTATGGTGGTTTCCATGGAACCCATGATCATGATTCCAGAAAGCCTGCCCGGCGCCGGGGGCTACCGCGAGCATGATATTCTGGTCGTGACCGAGGAAGGCGCCGAGAACATCACCGGCTTTCCCTTCGGGCCGGAACACAACATCATCCGGAATTGATCCTCAGTCGCCGCGCCGGTCCTCGCTGCTGGGTCGTGTCTCAGTTAGAATTTCTGCCGTGCCAACACCCGGAACGTCAGCTTTTCAGCGGATCATGTCCGCGTTGCATCCAACGGCGGACCTTTGCGAATGGTCATCGGTACGCCCGTTCGTGACCCGGAGCCGCCATTTACTTGACTTTGTATACCCCGCCTTCCCCTGCCACGATAAATGGAGCCCAGAACATTGGGTGGGCGAAGCACGAGCGCTTGGCATCGCTCATCAGCGCAGGAAGATTGCATTGAATATGCCGCCAAGATGGGTAAAGAACCAAACCACAACGAACGTGCGGCCATATGCTTTGTGGTGCTGATTGAAATGGGTGCTGAACTTGTTCCGACCCGTCATCAATCTGCCAACAACCAGACAGGTCGCGCCGATGAGCGGAACCAGCCCCAAAGACCCGTGCAATGCCATCCAAGGAACGTACTCGCTCGGGAATGGCCCGAGTTCCCCGCCATACCGCTGCACGAATATGTAGTTGAGGATGAAGATCCAAGCGCCAACAGTCAGCACGATCATGATGTTCCTGTGCAGTACAATTTTGCCGACACGGACCAACCACCAAGCCACGGCGAGCAGCACCAGTGCGGTAACCGCCCAAGCTGTTGAAATGATGAGGAACATCGACATCGCTGCTATTCTAACTCCTAAACATGCGGCGGACGAGACTGTATGGAAATTGTAACGAAGTTCGTCTTGTAACGTATGAATTTGTCAAGAGGCGCGAGTGCTGAAAAGCGACTTGGTCGGTCAGTCAAAAGAGTCTGTTGGTGGCTAGTTTTGCCGTCCAGGCCAGCGGGCCAACGTGACTGCTTAGCGCCCAGGTCCGGACTCTCCAGCGCGGTTGTCCGGAATCTCTGGAATCAAGGTGATTCCGTCCGGTCTAGACACGCTTTCATCACATCAGATTTCAAACCGATGAGACACTACCCGCTGCTGGACTTCTTTGGCGTGCCGCACCACCTTAGGTCCCATGAGCGACGAGGATTACGGCGACGAAAATGCCCGGCTAAGCGGCCAGGTCCGGCGTTTCGCCAAGGTTAGCGCCAGCGTCGGCGGCTTGGCGGCCCAGGTTGTCGGGGCGCGGATGCTGGGGGTCAAACTCGACAGGGGCCGGCATTCCGCGGCGCTCAAGGCGGCGCTTGGTGGGCTCAAGGGCCCGCTTATGAAAACGGCGCAGATCCTGGCCACGATCCCCGACGCCCTGCCGCCCGAATACGCCGAGGACCTGCGCCAGCTTCAATCGAACGCACCGGCCATGGGCTGGCCTTTCGTGCGCCGGCGCATGCGCGGGGAGTTGGGGCCGGGCTGGCAGGGAAAGTACGCCTCGTTCGGGCGTGAGGCCGCGGCCGCGGCTTCGCTCGGCCAGGTTCATCGGGCGACGGCTTCCGATGGCCGTATCCTCGCATGCAAGCTGCAATATCCCGACATGGCCTCGATCGTCGAGGCCGACTTGCGACAGCTCAAGCTCGCGTTTTCAATTTACCGGCGCACCGATCGCACTATCGATCCTTCCGAGATTTACAGGGAATTGTCCGAGCGCCTGCGCGAGGAACTCGACTACGTGCGCGAGGCGCGGCATATAAATCTTTATCGGGCCATACTGAAGAACGAAGCGGGTGTACGGCTGCCCGAGGTCTTGCCCGAGCTGTCGACCTCGCGCCTGCTGACCATGACTTGGCTGGAGGGCCGGCCGCTTCTGGATTTCATCGCCGGCGCCGGGGATATCGAGCGGCGCAACCTGGTCGCCATGAACATGTTCCGGGCCTGGTACGTGCCGTTCTACGGCTTCGGCGTGATCCACGGGGATCCGCACCTGGGCAATTACACGATTCGCGGCGACGGCACGGTGAACCTGCTGGATTTCGGTTGTATCCGGGTGTTCCCTCCAAGCTTCGTGAAGGGTGTTATCGACCTCTACGTGGCGCTGTGCGACGGCGACCGTGATTTGGCCGTATCGGCCTATGAGACATGGGGCTTCGAAAACATTACCTCGGAGATGCTGGAAGCTCTCAACATCTGGGCGCGTTTCATTTATGCGCCGCTGCTTGAGGACAAACCGCAACGCATCATGGAGAGCGAGAGCGGTGTCTATGGCGCCAAGGTCGCGCATCGAACCCACGTCGCTCTGCGCCGCCTGGGGGGTGTCCGTCCGCCGCGCGAGTTCGTGCTGATGGACCGTGCCGCCATCGGGTTGGGATCGGTCTTCATGCGCCTGAAGGCCGAAATCAACTGGCACCGCTTGTTCAATGAGTTGATAGAGGGTTTCGACGTGGATAAGCTCGCCCGGCGCCAGGAAAAAGCGCTCAAGCAGGCGGGGTTGCCGCCGCCTCCGCCGCCGTGAATACCGCCGCAGCCTGCTCCAGACTCCGTCTTGATCCATATCAAGCCATATTTCAAGCCGCTGTGGTAGGTACCGGCAAGCTACCCGTTGCGAAGCGGGATAGAATCCGGTTAAACCCCTAGGGTCGAAGCAAAATTCGCGGGAGACGCTAGCGCGGCTGCGCTAATACACAAACTAAGTTCATCATCATCGGGGAACTAGAACATGAAGATCGCCATCCCCAAGGAGCGGCGGGCGAGCGAGAGCCGCGTCGCGGCGTCTCCTGAAACGGTCAAGAAACTAACCGCGCTGGGTTGCGAGGTCGTAGTCGAGAAAGGCGCCGGGGCCGGTGCGTCCTTCAGTGACGCGGCCTACAACGACGCCGGCGCGACCATTGCCAAGAACGTGGCCTCGGCCCTGTCTGGCGCCCAAGTGGTGCTGAAAGTTCAGCGCCCCATAGTCGGCGGTAAAGACGACGAGTTGAAGGATCTGGCCAAGGGCATGCTCGTGGTAGCGAATATGGATCCCTACCGCGAGCGCGAAGATATGGATGCCTTGGCCAAGGCTGGGGCGACCGTTTTCGCCATGGAGATGGTGCCGCGTATCACGCGGGCCCAATCCATGGACGTGCTGTCGTCCCAGGCGAACCTGGCCGGTTATAAGGCGGTGCTCGACGCGGCTGCCGAATACGGCCGTGCGATCCCCATGATGATGACCGCGGCGGGCCGGATCAATCCGGCTACTGTCCTGGTCATGGGCGCTGGCGTCGCCGGTCTGCAGGCGATCGCCACCGCGCGGCGTTTGGGCGCGATCGTTTTCGCCACCGATGTGCGCCCGGCGGCCAAGGAGCAGGTCGAAAGCCTGGGCGCCAAGTTCCTCGCGGTCGAGGACGACGAGTTCAAGCAGGCGGAGACCGCTGGCGGCTACGCCAAGGAAATGAGCGATGCCTACAAGGCAAAGCAGGCGGCCTTGATGGCGGATACGGTCAAGAAGTTGGACATTATCATCACGACGGCGGCAATTCCGGGCCGGCCGGCGCCGCGCCTGATCTCAGCGGAGATGGTCAAGACTATGAAACCCGGCGCCGTGATCGTCGATCTGGCGGTCGAGACCGGCGGCAATTGCGAATTGTCGCAACCTGGCAAGGTGATCACGAAGCACGGCGTGCGTATCGTCGGCCACCTTAACGTGCCCGGTCGTCTCGCCGAAGATGCCAGCGCGCTTTACGCCCGCAATGTTCTGAACCTCTTGCAACTGGTCATCGACAAGGAAACCAAGGCGCTAAATATCGATTGGGAAGATGAGATCATCCAAGGCCTGTGTATCGCGCGCGACGGCGCGATCGTGCATCCGGCCCTGAAACCCGAGGAAAAACCCCCGGTAGGTGTTTCGGGCGTAGCGAACGGCGATACCGGCGCGGAAAAAGACGGCGAAAAGGAGGATCGGAGCAATGGCTAGTCAGGTGCTGACTGACCGGGTTCAAGAGCTGGCAAGGGAAGCCCAATCCTTGACGCTCGACCTGCAGGTCTTGGCCCGCGACGCCGCCGAACAGGCCGCGACCCAAATGGCCGATGGCGGGCAGGGGGGGTCGGCTCTGGTTATGGGCCTGACCGTTTTCGTGCTCGCCATTTTCGTCGGCTACCACGTGGTCTGGCGGGTCACCCCGGCCTTGCACTCACCCTTGATGAGCGTCACCAACGCGATTTCCTCGGTCATTATCGTCGGCGCGCTGATCGCCGCCGGCACCGGGGGCTATGGGTTTAGCGAGATCGTGGGTTTCCTGGCCGTGATTCTGGCCAGCATCAACATCTTCGGCGGCTTCA
>JAJFGJ010000030.1 GCA_021776175.1 Kiloniellaceae bacterium | reverse complement strand
CAGAGATTTTTATTTGTTCATTACGCAGGTCTTTGATGTATTTAACTGCAGCCTTGGCGGCGAGACGGCCTTCGGTAAAGGAACCGGAAGAAAAGGCATGCGCAGTACCGCCAATCGCATCGCCTGCACCAAAAAGACCGTCGACCGTCATCATCCGGTTATATCCCCATTGGTATTCATCTGGGGAAAGATCCTCAGGTCCACTGCACCACGCGCCCGAACAGGTTGCGTGAGAGCCCATCACATAGGGTTCGGATGTGGTCAGTTCAGGGTTGATGTATTTTGGATCAATGTCCTGAGAGGCCCAGACGACCGCCTGGCTGACGGTCATACCGAGGAAATTTTCCCAGCCCACTTCTTCCAGGTGAGGGTCTTGAAAGGCTTCCTTGGTGACCATGTGGATCGGACCGCGGCCCGCTTTAACCTCTGAAACGAAAGCATGGTTGCGCAAACAGGTCGGTGTCGGCTGGTGATCAATATACTCACCGACCATGGCTTTGGTGTCGTCATACCAGGTTGATTCGTATTCGTTGCCATAGGCGTTTTGTGTGTATGTTTTAAGGTGCAGGAAGTATGCACCGACCGGGCCATAACCGTCCTTGAATCGTGCCAGCACAATACGGTTTTCCATTTGTGTCATCTTGGCCCCAACCTGCAGTGGCAATGCATATGCTGAGCCACTACTCCACGGCGCGTACCAGGTTCGTCCCATACCTTCGCCGACCGACCGGGGTTTGAAAATATGCGAGGCACCACCGGCACCGACAATAACGGCTTTCGCCCGGAAGACATGAAAAGCACCTGTGCGAACGTTAAAGCCCACTGCACCACCTACCCGGTTGTTTCTGCTTTCGTCCATCAGCAGGTGTGTCACCATGATCCGGTTATATATTTTATCGGCAGATTGACGTGCAGCATTTGCGACAATCGGTTTGTAGCTCTCGCCATGAATCATGATCTGCCACTTACCTTCGCGCAGATAGCGCCCGGTTTCCGGGTCCTTCATGATCGGGAGACCCCACTCCTCGAATTTATGCACCGTGGAGTCGACATGCCGGGCGATGTCGTAGCCAAGATCTTCCCGCACGAGGCCCATGAGGTCGTTCCGGGCATAGCGGACATGATCCTCGGGTTGGTTCTCGTCCCACTGCATGCCCATGTAGCAGTTGATCGCATACAGGCCTTGCGCGACGGCGCCACTGCGCTCGATGTTCGCTTTCTCGACGACAACAATCTTTTTGTCGCGCCCCCAGTACCTTGATTCGTACGTGGCCCCGCAACCAGCCATTCCGCCACCGATCACGAGAATATCCGAATCCACAAAAACCGTTTTTCTGCGTGTAAACAGGCCCACTAGAGCACTCCCAGCTTGAGTTGATCCGGAGTCAACGCGGGCAACACATCGATATTGAGCGCCTCCGGTTCGTGCGCGAGTTCCTGGGATTTCATCGCATCCAGGCTGGGGGCTTCGTAGTCAGCCGCCGATTTGATCGATCCCCATGGCGTGGTCCGGATCGGGGAAACGAAGTTTTTTTCGCGGCCATCCCTGAACTTGATCTTCCATGAAATGGTACCCTTCTCCTCTTCCCGCAGCGCTCGAACGCTGTGGCCCATGGGGGCGAAGTCGGCGTAACCGCGGCAGTCGATCGCATTCTGCGGGCACGCCTTCACGCAGGAGTAGCACTCCCAGCACATGTTGGGCTCGATGTTATAGGCACGGCGGTAGGTGGGATCGATGTGCATGATGTCGGACGGGCAGATATCGACGCAATGTCCGCAGCCGTCGCAACGAGTCATATAGACAAATGTCGGCATGGTAGTCCGTTATCTCCTATATCGAAGACCTATGATGGGCAGACTAATAATGTCGGGGCTGTCGGCGGGCGCTGCCAAAAACTTCCGGTTTGTCGGCGGGCGCCGGTAAGTTGCTCCTCGAGCCGTTCGCGTTTTCCACCCGTTTCTGGAAGGCCGCTGCGGGCTTGAAGAACATATGTGAGAACTTGGACCAGGGAATGGATCCAAAGAGCACCGTCGTGGCGATGAGGTACATACCTAGAAACACGTTGGTCCACGAGCTGTCCATCGCCTGCAAGTAAGCCCAAAGCAGACCTAGTGTCACACTCGCGAGAAGCGACAAGATGAACAGGTCAGCGCGCACAATGCGGAACGGCGAATTGCCCTCGGCGGCGACGTCGACCCGAATGAAGAACCAGAACCAGTAACCGCCGAGGCAAACCAACAGGGCCCCGATGGTCCAGAGTTGCGGCAGGATGGCGGGTGTGGGGGTAGCGGGCGTTGGGTACCAGAACACCATGATAACGGTCGTGATCAGGTAAGCCAGGAAACCGTACATTGTCAGGAGGTGGGCAATTCTGCGCCGCGCGTTGCAAAATTCGGCGGATGTCAGCACCTCCACGGCAGCGGTTTGGACCGCCAGGGACACCATTTCCCCGCCGCTGACTTGCTGCGTGCCTTTACTTTCCGCCTTCCGCCAATTGTTGAAGAAGTACTTGGCACTGTTCTTGTGAATAACGTCAAATATCGTGCCGCCCGCGACCATGAGTATCATGACGATAATGTACGTCTGCATGACTGTGGGTGGTATGAACGCCGAAAGCTCGGCGAAGGGATTGCTGGTGAACACTAAATTACCCCAATGTTAGCCAGTTATTATCAACGCAATGCCCTATGGCATGGTAGCCCCGAAAACCTCTTCTCTCACCCACCGCACGCGGCCACCAAATGTTGGTTGCGAAACCTGACACGCCGCAGTCATGGATCAGGACATCGCAGTCCAAGACGTCGGTTGCAGGTCGATCTATAGATCTATTGGACAGATGTACATGCAAGCAGGGCATCCAAGTGCTCCGCAGTCGTCACACTTGTCCCGATTTGCAAAAAAAAACGGCATTGATGCCCCCCTGAGATTCTCTCTTTTAGCCCCGAATAGATTTCCGGGCTCGGAGTCCTAATATACCATGCTGCCCAATTTGGCAGAGCCGATCAACGCCTAAAGTAACCGCGCTCTCGCACGTAACCGGTCCCAGGTGGTGTAAATTTGGTCCGTTTGGTGTGATGCCGAACACGGTATTGCGGGTTGTCCCGGTCGTCCATAGGAAGGATCCGCGCGGTCTGCGGAGTGCGAGACACAGCGCAATCGCCAACACCAGGGCCGCGAACAACCCCAGGCCGGCTCACAACAGTAAGCAAGACCCTCAAGTCCATGGCCACGCCCTCACTCGGTCAGGCCGGCGAGGGCTCTGACGGTCCGGAAGATGCCGGTGGTCCAGTCGTCGTGGCCCCGGCCCTGGCTCCGCGCTATGGCGTATATCTGACGGCCCGCGGCGCCGGTGGCGAGCGGCACGTTGAACCGGGCCGCGGTTTCGAGCGCCAGGCCGACGTCCTTATAGGCGAGGTCGAGCATGAAGGCCGGCGTCGGATCGTCGACCAGGGCCTTGCTCGGCCAGGTCGTGCGAATGTGGCCTTGGCCCGCAGGGGTCTGGCCGATGATCTCGGCGACGATTCCCTTGCCGATGCCCGCGGCTTCCGCGAGCGCCAGGCCCTCGGCGGTCGCCAGGTTGACGACCGCGGAGATGTAGTTGTTGACCAACTTAACCATGGCGCCGGCGCCCAGGGGGCCGCAGTGGGTGATCGACTCGCCCAGGACCTCAAGCAGGGGGTGCGCGCGTTCGATATCGGCTGCCGCGCCGCCGACCATGAAGGTCGAGGTGCCGACCGCCGCGTGGGCCGAGGTGCGCCCGACCGGGGCGTCGATCATGGCTATGCCGCGCTTTGCCAGGCGCGCGCCGATACGCTGGGTCTCTTCGGGCAGGATGGTGCTCATGTCGATGAAAAGCGCGTTCTTCGAGATGACTTCCGCGATCCCGTTCTCGCCGAAGACCACGGCCTCGACGATGGACCCGACCTGCAACATGGTGATGACGAACTCAGCGTCCCGCGCCGCCTCCGCCGGGTTGGAGGCGGCCTCGGCGCCTTCGGTGACGATCGCGGCGACGGCGCCCGCGTCGATGTCGTAAACGCGAAGCCTATGCCCCGCCTCGATCAGGTTGCGGCTCATGGCGCCGCCCATCTGTCCCAAACCGATGAATCCGATGTCCGCCATGTTTTCCCTCCGTTTCGGGTTACAACGCCCAGGTGCTCAACGCTGGTACGAAGGCGAGCAACAACACCACGATCAGCATGGAGCCCACGTAGGGCACGGCCTGGCGGGCGATCGCCAGCACCGATTCCCCGGTCAGGCCCGATAGAACGAAGAGATTGAGCCCCAAGGGCGGCGTGATGAATCCGACGCCAAGCGAGGTCACCATGAAGATACAGAAATGAATTTCGTTCATCCCGATTTCCTGGGCCAGCGGCAGCATGATCGGCGACAGGATGACAATGTTCGGCGTCGTCTCCATGACGCAACCGGCGGCGATGAACACCCCCAGCATCATCAGGATGATCAGGACCGGGTTGTCGGTCGCGCCGGTGATCGCCTGGACGAAGGTCTGCGGCACCTCGAGCGCGGCGAGCGTCTGCGCCAGCGGCAGGGCGAAGGCGATGATCGGCACGATCACGCCATTCACCTTAGCCGAGCTCTCGAGCATCTTTGGGAAGTCCTCGAGTTTGAGCGTTCCTTGGAGTAGCCCGATCGCCATGGTGGTGACGACTGCCACCGCGGCCGCCTCGGTCGGCGTGAAGACGCCGGTATAAATGCCGCCAAGGATGATGAACGGGATCATCAACGCGAACTTCCCGTCCCAGACGGCGCGCAGCCAGCGGCGGAAATAAAACCGAATGCCGGATCGCTCGTAGCCGCGCGCCCGGTTGAGGACCACGTTGGTGAGCATGATCGACACCATGATCATCACGCCCGGCACCGCGGCGGCGAGAAACAGGGTCGAGGCCGAGATGCCCAGGACCAGGCCGATGATGATATAGGCGATCGAGGGCGGAATCAGGATGCCGGTGCAGGCCCCGGACGCCACCAACGCGCAGGCATAGGGCTTCGGATAACCGACTTCGACCAGCCGAGAATAGGTGATACGCCCGACCGCGGCGGCGCCGGCCGCGTCGGAGCCGGAGATGCAGGCGAAGAACCCGCAACCCAGGACCGTCGAGGTTCCGAAACCGCTGCGCAGGCTGCCCATGGTCGCCTCGGCGAGGTCGAGCAGCTTTCCCGACAGACCGGATCGCACCAGGACGTCACCGGTCAGGATGAACAGCGGAATGGCGATCAAGGCGAAGGTATCGATGCCCGAGAACAGGGCCTCGCCGAACAACGTCAGCGGCAGCACCTCGGTCATCACCAAAAGCCCGATGGCGGCGAAGCCGAGCGCTACCCAGATGGGCACGGCGAGCGCGAACAAGACCACCGCCAGGATCAGCGGCAGGCCGACGTCCCAGCCGAGCTCCGTCGAGGCTTCGGGAATTTGGTAGAGATTATACATTAGTCAAACAACTTGGTGCCGGTGAATACCGGTCGTCCGTTGCGTATGTCCCGCAGGTCACGCAGGATCGATTGGACCAGGCGCAGCATCATCATCGAGAAGCCGAGCGGCACCGCGATCAGGAACCATGCGCGGACGATCCTCAACCCGTCCGTCACGTTGCCGAACTTGATCGACACCAGGACCGGATCCATGGACCAGTAGATCGCCAGGCACGCTAGGAAGGCGGTCGCCAGGTCGCCGAACAGATAGATGAAGGCGACACCCCTTTGCGGCAGGTAGTGGGTGATCACGTCGATTCGTATGTGGGCGCGCTCGCGAACCGCGGTCGACGCGCCGATCCAAACCAAGTAGATGAAGGCATAGCGCGCCGTCTCCTCGCCCCAGACCGAGGAATAGAGGAACACGAAGCGCCGCAGCACCTCGATGAAAATGGCCAAGACGATGAAGCTGTAGAAAACCAGCAGCAGCCACCGCTCGCCGTTGCGGTCGATGTTTCTCAGAAACTCTCGCATTATTATCGCCTGAAGCCGGCCGACGACCGGGCCAGTAACGGGCGGCTTGCGCCGCCTGCTACCGTACGCCGGTGCCTTATCAAAGGGACGTTACACGTCGTGAACGTAGTAACGGCCCTGGGTCTGCGCCGCCTCGTACATCATGTCGAAGTTTTTGATCGAGCCGCCGAGCTTGACCTTCCACTCGTCCCATTCCTTGCGCTGCTGACCGGCTGCCTCGGCCCACTGCGCGAGTTCGCCCTTGGTCGGAACGTAGAACTTGACGCCGGCCTTGGCCATCTCGGCCATGGCGAAGGCGCGGGAAGCCGGAACCTGGGCCAGATTCTGGGCGAAGGTCACTTCACTGGCGAAGTCGATGCCTTCCTGGACATCCTTGGGCAGGGAGTTGAACCAGGCCAGGTTGCAGGAATAAACCTGGCTGTCCGGAACCGAACGGTTGAAGGTGACCCACGACAGGATGTCCTTGAAGCCGAAGGCATAGAGCGCTTCGACTGCCGGGTCGAGGGCGTCGGCGACGCCTTGCTTGATCGCGGTCGGCGTCTCGCCCCAGGCGACCGGCGTCGCGTTGGCGCCGAGCAGGCGGTAGAACTGCTGCAGGATCTTCGATCCTGGCACCCGGAACTTGATGCCTTTCAAGTCGTCCGGGGTCTTGAACGGCTTGTCGTCGAGGCCACGCCGCTTGGCCGCTGTGCGCGGGTCGATGCAAAAGAAAAACAGCGGCTTGAAGCCCTTGGCCTCGACCCGAGACACAACTTCCTTGTTCCAGACATCGGAGGTCACCAGGTTGGTGAAGCGCTGATTCTCGCCGCACCAATAGGGCAAGTTGATCATATCGACAGCGGGCGCGAAGGGCGCGAAGTTCGACAGAGAATGCTGCGCGGCCTGAATGGTGCCCGATTGAACCTTCTCGGCGAGCTTGGTGCCGACGCCCAGTTGTCCGCCCGGACCGAGTTTCACATAGACTTGACCGTTGGTCAGGTTCTGGATGTTCTCCTTCAGGTTCAGCTGCATGATCGGATAGGAGCGGGTGGTTCCGATGCGGTAGGCGGTGCCGATAATCATCGTGTGCTTGGCCGCGCTCTGCCGCTCCTTCTCCTCCTGCGCCGTTTGGGCGAGCGCGTCGCTGCTGCCGAGCGTGCCCGCCGCGGCCGCGACGAATGCCGTGGTCGCGCCGAATTTCGCCGCGGCGCTAAAGAACTCGCGCCGGTTGACGTCGCCGACCAGTTCTATCGTGATTTTTTCTTTCGATTCATTCGTCATCTCATCCTCCCTGGTTTGAGCGGGTTGGTTCGATGCTCGAGCCGGCCCGCGTTTGGTTATTTCTCGTCCCTCTCTCGCCGAAGCAGGTTTTCGCGTCCAATGGCCGCTAGAGTGAAAAACAGAGCGGTCACCAAGAGCAGAAGAAATTCGGCGATATCGCTTAGCAGGAAAGGCACCTGCCAACCGAAGCTGATTTTGCCCTTGCCGAGAATGACATTGAGCCAGAACAGGAAGAACAGCAGCGCAAATATGCCAAGATTGGCGCGATTCAACTTTCGAAGCCGGTGGTTGTCCAACACGGTGCTGCGAGCCTCCTTCTGCCGGCCGGTACAGTAAGCCGTTTGAACCTGGCTCGTCTGTTGGCCGTTGGGAAGAACCTCAGTCCCTCCCGCGGAAAAAACTATAGCGGATGCGCATGGGGGCGAGTCAATTGATCCTGCATTCGGGCCGGTGTGCGGCGATCCTGGCTGTGGCTGGGTCTAATAATACTGAGCGCCTGCGCCGCTTGGCCCACTTGAGGCAGAGATCCGTGCCGGAGTTCAGATGTGCCATCTAGGATTGAGGCCGCCGTGTGGCCCAAGGCATAATCAACGCTGGTAGCACGCTCTGGATTTGAACCTGCGGGAGAACGCAGAGGGCGGTTCGCTGACCTGGCTAATAATTCCCTGTTTTCTCCCTGTTAAACAGGGAATTCACCCAGAGACGAGTTCGCCCCAGACTGTCCGCACCACCACCCACCCCGGCCACTTTGGACGTCCAGTTCCTGTGACGTGATAACCGACAGTATTCCGCGGATGTTGGGCGGTCGACGCCGGACAGAGACGGCATGGAGACGGCTATACCAGGTGGTTTACTACCAAAATTCCGAACGTCTCTGTCGCCGGGGCGTTGTCATGTATGGACGTCCCCAGAAGATAACGCAGGCATGCCGTGGGAGCGACGCGTCGCACCAAAACTTGTCATGGGTGCGGCGGCACTAATCAAGAACTCGAGAGTTCTCACATCCATCCGGCCAGTGGTCATGCATTCCGTGAACGAATGACAGCATCCTTCAAGTTCGAAAAAATCATAACGGGTATCCAAGCCGTGGGATAGAGCCGCCGCCCGCATGGCGGCGATCCAGCGCCGGGCGCGCTCAGGTCTCGTCCGGCCCTGTTGATCGTCGATTTTGGGCGAGGTGTTGAGGGATTTGTCACGATCAAGATCTCGCGTGCCAACGAACACTGCGGTGGGAACACTAAAGATGCTCTTTCCCTCAAGCCGGAACCCGGCTTCTTTGGCATTGATACGCAAACCGCGTGGAAACGGCGCTCCGGAGTCTGGAAACGTATACCAGCCAGGGGCCCCCAGTGCCGCGGCGATGACGCGATTCGAATTGGCCATGGCATAGCGGTGCACGAATTGGCCCCCGCCTGAAAAGCCGAACATGTAGAACCTGTCCGTGTTGGCGCCGGTCAGAGCCGAGATTTCGTCAAGGATCGCGTTCAAGGCAAGATCTGCCCTCGGACGGGAATGCCGCCTCGCCAAGCCTAGCTGCTGATATTTAGGGAACTGCCCGGCCGGGAACAACGGTGCGACGACCACCCAACCAAGGCTGTTGCAATAATTCGCGAAGGTTCGCACGTGCTCGCGGACATTCCGGGAAATTCCATGAACCGAGACCAATACAGGTGCGTCTTGGACTAGCTTCGACGGCCGGGCATAAAAATATTGGGCGCTCGGCATCGCCTGGCAGGTCCGAAACCCGATAATTGCATCGGAACCATCGTGTGGGTCTGTTTCATTTTGTGCCGTGTTGCGCATCGCATAGTCCTCGGTGGGTTTAAAGGGGTGGTCGTTGACGGCTCATCCGCTCTACGTCCCGTGTCATCGCGGGCAAAGCCATCACGCAACCAGCGTGAGCGGGCGGCGCAGCAGCCGGCGGGTCGGCCCATCCCGGTGGAGCAGTTCGGTGGGGGGGCCTTCTTCGATGATGGCGCCGCCCTCGACATGCCAGATCACGTTGGCCTGCGCGATTTGCTCGGCCCTGTGACTTACAAACAGGATGGTGCCTTTATAGGTCTTCAAGATGCGGTCTATCAGGGCGGCCGATTCAGGGTCCATATTGGCGTCCACCTCGTCGAGCAGCAGAATATTAGGGGCACCGAGTAGCGCGCGGGCCAGCGCGATGCGCTGGCGTTGGCCGGGCGATAGATTGAGCCCAGCCTCGGCCACGCGAGCCTCCATACCACCGGGGATGGCCTGCAAGATCTCGTCGATCCCACATAGGGTACGCACGCGGCGAACGTCCTCGTCGGACGCCTTGGGCGAGCGGTAGCGGATGTTACGCCCGATCGTACCGCGCATGAGCGGCAAGTCCGGACTAACGACCCCAATCGCCGCGCGGATCGAAGCGGCGCTGTATTGGCTAATGTCATTGCCATCGATCAGCACCTCGCCAGACGCAGCTTCAACGAGCCGGACAACTAGAGACAGAAGCGTCGATTTGCCGGTACCGTTCGGCCCCACAATCGCAACTACCGAGCCCGGTCGTGCCGTTGCATTAATGCCATCCAGCACGTCCCCGAAAACAATGTTTTTGAACGCGATCTCTCCGGGGCCATCGGGTAAAGAGGGGGCGGAGGGCTGGAATTTAACTGAGGGTTGCGTACCGAGGAACACCCGGATCCGATCCATGGCGACTCTATAGGCGTGCCAATACTCGTAAACTCGGCTCAGGTCCTTCAGCGCCGGTGTCAACATGCCGAGAACGGACATGGCGGCGACAATGGCGCCAAGGCTCGCCCGTCCCTGGGCAACCTCATAAGCGCCGGCCGCGAGTATGGCCGCCAGAGAAACGCCGGCCGTTGCCTCGGACAAGCCACGCAAGGTACCGATCACCCGGGCACGGACAATCATAGCGTCGCGCAAATCCTCGCTTCGACGTCCTATGCGGCCGCGTTCACGGTTTACTTGGGAGAACATTTGGACCACCGGCATCATGGCGATTCGCTCGCTGATGTCGCCGGCAAGCCGGGCCCGGCGGCGGCGTGTTTCACGCACCGCGGTGTGAAGTGTCTTGCCCAGGGCCAGGCTCGCTCCGCCGCCGATGACGAGAACCCCGGCAATGGTGGCGCCCAATGTCGCATTGATGAACGTCATCGTCGTCAGCGCGGCGATGGCGGTGATCGACGCGACGGTGAGACGGGCAAGTCCCAGGCTAACCCATTGTCTCAGGGCCGTCAGGTCGCCGATAAAACGCAGCAGGTGCCCGCCCCGGCTTCGGCTCTGCAGATCGCGCGGCGTTAGAGAGCCCAGCCGGTCATAGAGCGTCATGCGGACGGCGTGTGTGTAGCTCTGGCCAAGCGCTTCGGCTTCGATCCGCTCACAGCGCCGCAGCCACGCCAGAACAAGAGCGATCACCGCCAATGTTATCAAGCTTCCGATTTTCACCGGATCCCAACCTGTCGTCCCGGTCACAACCTCATCGAAAACGCGTTGCACGATAAAGGCCGTCGCGGCGGCGATCCCGGCTTGGGCAAAGGCGATCCAGCAGAGCCGGATGAAGCCGGCTCTGCGGGGGCCTGTGAAGGGCTTTGGAGCTTTCATCTTGGTATCCGATGCGATGCTTAGGCGTTGGCCTGAGCTACCGACCCACTGTTCATCCACTTGATGAAGCGTGACGAAGCCCCTTCCTTGGCGGCTTTCAGCCTATTCTGGGGCAGCTCTATGATGGCAGTCCCGGTCTCCTCGGATATCATTTCATCATGTGGGATGCCGTTCGCTCTGGCCAGGTCCTTCGATGTGACAACCGGGATATCGAGTACCTGCCTGGCTTCCCTCGTTGCGAGCGGCGATGCGGTCATTGCACCTCCGGCGGCAAGGACGTTATGGCCAAGATTTTTGAGGTGTTGCACGCCCGCCAGGGCGCCGAGCGCATCTCCCGCGGCAAACAGAAGGCCTTCGCACCGCGCCCGGAACACATCCGATTTCAGGAGGTCGGCGGTTTCTCGCTGAAACAAGCCGTCGGCGATCTCGATCACGATCGCGTCGAAGCCCTCGGATGCCAGATGGTCGGTCAGGTCGGTGAAAATTTCCTCCACCCGCGCCGCGGATAACCCGAAGGTCGATGGTTCGCCCGCATCTGTGAAATCGAGCACGGTATCCGCTCCCGCGTCGGTCAGTACCCAACGGTCACAGCCCGCACCGGTGCCCGTGATCTTGGCAGCACCGACGCGCAGGCCCTTGCGCTTGAAACCACGCACCAAATTGGCGGCGCAGGTCGTCTTGCCGGCATTCATCATCGTGCCGACGACGGCGAAAGCCTTAGGGCTTCGCTTTGGCGTGGGCGCCTTAGGCAGTGCCCAGTCCGATAGGTTCACGCGGGACCCGTTCGCGTATGCCAGTAATCCGATCGGCTGGATGCAGGTGGGATTCTTCATGCGGCTGTGCTTGACCGTGCACTCCGATGCCACACCGCCGGCGGCCACCAGATCGCAGGGCCCGAGATCGCCCGGCACATAGGCCTCAAATTGATCGGGTGCATAGCGCGCGCCATAGGTAACGATGATCTCGTCGCCGACGTGCAGATGCGCGCGGCGGCCGCTCGCCAACTCGATCCGGGCGTGCTGACCGATGTGCTCTATTCGCGCCAGGACCAGATCGCCAGCCTTCGGTGCGATCTCGCCGGTTAGGATATGTTCAACCGCGCCAAGATCCACCCGCCGTGTCGTGTAGGCGGCCTTGGCTCGCGAAACCCGGTCCGGTGTGATGGCTGCGCAAGTAATGTGTGAAAGAATTGTGCCATTTTGGTAGGGCAGGTTTGCGGGTTGCATTTTACTCTCCTGTACGTTTGGTGCCGTGGCTCTGAAATCCACCTTCATGGATCGGCCGGTCGCCTTGGATGATGGAGAAGATGACACCGTCGTGCGATTGCCGCCACGTACCAAGGGCCCCCATTTTGATCGGTATGAGGTCCGATAAGAGTTCAGACCTTAGTCCGAATTCCAATCCGCCTCGGAAACTGATAAACTCCCTATATGACCAGCACGGCACCAACCAACACGGCCCGACAAGACGCGGCCAATCGTTTATTACCCTCACTCGCCGCCAAATGGCGGCGCCTGAGTCTGGCCGGGCAGTTCGTGCTCGCCGGATCGGCCGTGCTGCTGTCCGGCATGATCGTGATTGGCGTCTGGGTCACGAGCCAGATCGAGGACGGGGTCACGCGCAACACCGCAGCCTCGACAGCGCTCTATATGGACAGCTTTGTCGAGCCCCTGCTCCAGGATCTCGCGGAAGGGATTACGATTTCGCCACAAGCTGAAAAAGAACTGGACGGACTTCTGAAACACACGTCCCTCGGCCGCAGGATCGTTTCCTTCAAGGTCTGGAAGGAGGGAGGGGTGGTTGTCTATTCGAGCCACAAGTCGATCGTCGGAAAGACCTTCTCGTCGACACCACATCTTGATCGTGCCTGGACGGGAGAGGTGACGGCTGAGTTTGACTCCCTTGAGCACGAAGAGGATGCGATGGAGCGCACCGCCGGGTTGCCCTTGCTGGAGATGTACAGCCCGGTCCGGGAAAACCGGACAGGCCGGATCATCGCCGTTGCCGAATTTTACGAGAAGGCGGACGCGTTAAAAACGAATCTATTCTGGGTAAATTTGACAAGCTGGTTGGTGGTTGGGGCGGTGACGGCATCCATGCTCGGGCTCTTATCCGGCATCGTGCTGCGCGGCAGCCGGACCATCGAAAGCCAGCGCCACGCCTTGGAGCAACGGGTGTTGGAGCTATCCCAGCTTCTCGCGCAGAATGAGGAGTTGCGCGACCGCGTCCAGCGTGCATCGCGGCGCACCGCTGAAATCAACGAACAATATCTACGCCGGATTGGCGCCGATCTTCACGACGGCCCCGCTCAGCTCCTGGCCCTGGCCGCGTTGCGGCTCGACGCGCTGAAACCGCTTATGGCGAAAGAACCAAGGAAAACTGACGGGCGATCCAATATCGAGGTTGTGCGAGAGTCGCTTACCGACGCGCTCGCCGACATCCGTGACATTTGCACTGGGCTTATACTGCCCGAACTGGATCAATTATCTCCCACAAAGTTACTCAAGAGAGCTGCGAACGCGCACGAGCGCCGGACCGAGACGGCGGTAGAGGTGGATATTCAGTCCGCTCCAGGCGATCTTGAAAAATCAATCAAGATTTGCCTCTATCGCTTTGCCCAGGAAGCGCTTAGCAACGCGTTCCGCCACGCGGGCGGAGTCGGTCAACGCCTGACGTGCCGATATGATGGCGAGACGCTGGAGGTCGAGGCGTTCGATGCTGGGCCGGGATTCGACCCGTCCAAGAAAACCGAGAGTTCGCACGGGCTTGGCCTTCCTGGCCTTCGAGAGCGTATCGAAAGTCTTGGTGGAAGCCTGCATGTCATCAGTGCGCCTGGGCAGGGAACTCGCGTCATCCTATGTTGCGGCGTTAAGGGCGCCTAGAATAATCCGTATCCCCAGGCTTGATCGGTTGGAATCTAGGCGGTCTGACGCCTAGATGCGGGCGCCCGGCCCTGGGCCAAATGAGTATTTTCGGCAATGCCTTTTCATCCGGCTCACGTAGGCCTCCGCGAGACGATGACCATGCGCCTGTCGCCGTTCCAAATCGGTAGATAGTTTTTCGGCAAAGCTGGCTCCGGTGCCTTTCAGGAAGGCGTGCGCCGCCTTTTGGTCCTCGCCGGCCAGGCCTTCCTCGATCTACGCCCGCAAGGCAGTTGATGGGGCCGCGGCGGAACCGTGCCCGCTCGGGCAAACACGCGGTCTGCGCCATGTCCGCCGGTATCCAGTCATGGGCAAACCGGGTCTGCGGCTGTCGGCCGCCGGGAATGGGAAATGCCCCGCGTGGTGGGGCACTTCCCCCATCCGGTACACCGTGAATCACTCGGAGGATACTCAGAGTCAATTATATAATAGTGAAAACAATTACTTAGAATTCTTCGATTTTTCTGGCATACAGTTTGCATTGTTATGACCATGTATCATTTAGCCCCCAAATCGATAAGCAATATCCCGTCTAAATCAGAAGCGACCTTGCGGCCCAAGAG
The DNA here is from genome assembly GCA_021776175.1 of Kiloniellaceae bacterium. Taxonomy (GTDB): domain Bacteria; phylum Pseudomonadota; class Alphaproteobacteria; order Kiloniellales; family J153; genus JAJFGN01. The sequence goes on along the minus strand of JAJFGJ010000030.1, from coordinate 115,571 downwards.
TAGCAACATGACAGAAAAAATAACGCTCGTATTGGTCGACGACCACCCCCTGTTCCGTGAGGGTGTGGCGACGACCTTGGCCGACGAGCCGGATTTCGAGATTGTTGGACAGGGTGTTAGCGCCGATGACGCAGTTCGGCTCGTGGAGGATTTACTTCCCGACATCGCACTTCTCGACATCAGCATGCCCGGCGGCGGTATTGAGGCGGCCCGGCAGATAGCCGTCACCTGCCCCGCCGTGAAAACGGTCACGCTCACGGTCTCGGAGCATGATGACGATGTGATAGCAGCGCTTCAGGCCGGGGCGCGGGGGTATGTCCTGAAAGGTATTGGCGGAGAGGATCTTATCGATATCGTCCGGGCGGTTAATCGGGGCGAATCATACGTGTCGCCCGACCTTGCCGCCCGTCTTCTCGTTGAGATGCGGAATGGCACCGGGCACGGGGCGCCGCGCGATCCCTTCTCTGAGTTGACCATGCGGGAGGAGCAAATTCTGAAGCTTGTCTCCCATGGCCTCAGTAACAAGGAAATCGGCCGCGAATCGGATTTGCAGGAAAAGACGGTCAAACACTACATGACCAACATTCTGCAAAAACTCCAGGTCCGGAACCGGGTTGAGGCGGCGCTTCTGGCGCGGGACCGGTTTCCGGTAGATTGAGCGCTCCTTCCTGGATCTGTCCCTTTCAAATTCCATCCGCCTGAGTTTCAGGGGGGGCCTTGCCGGGCGAAGATCTGGGCTTGGCGATAGAGCGGCGTGTGATCGCAGTACTTGCTGACAAGCACCTGGGCAATGAGCCCCGGCGTGGCTAGGCGCCGGGACGCACCCACTGGCTGGCGAGCCGGCCCCGCGTTTGCAAACTTTATAAGCGCCGCAAAATTCCCCGTTTTTCCCTGTTAAACAGGGAATTCACCCAGAGACGGGTTCGCTCCAGACTGCCCGCACCACCACCGAGACCGTGTTTCCCAAAGTGCCGGAGACTTAGACGATATAGCCACGGTTCCGTGGGTTTTAGAGGCTGGCTCGCCTTAGATTGACAGTACCTGTCAATGCCCTCGGTAATCGTGGAACGATATAATGGTCGGATTGGGGGCCAATTGGTTTGTGCTAAGCCGGCACTGCATGGGCTCAGCAGGGTGAAAACAAAGGCCGGCCGACCCTAAGTCCGCAAACGGCCTCTTGCTTGGCCGGACCACACGTGCCGAAAAGCCCATCTACCGCGGCGGATTTCAAGGGCACCGGGCGAAAGGCGGGCGCCGGTGGACCGCGATCGCGGCCCCAACACCCCGAGGCAAAATTTCTAGCCGCTTGTCCATAAACCGGTTGTCATAATTGGTTTGCAATTGGTATGCTTCGGTTTAACTTCGCAGGCCAATAGGTATCATGCGAGTGTAAAAGCGGGCAGGGAGCGGCAAACCCCATGACTATGGACATTGAAAAATTCGTCGAGCAGGACGGCCGGGCCGATCTAGTCAAACAGGTGCGCAAGCAGATAGACGAGCAGGGTATCGAATATCTCTATCTTCAGTTCGTTTCTATTACCGGGCGTATCTGCGGCAAGGGCATTCCGGCGGATCATTGGGAATCGATCGCGGAACGGGGATTTCAACTCGTTTACGGCGCGACCGTCAATTTGTTCCTCAATCGTCACGGGGAGTACCTGGGTTATGGACCGCAAGACAAGGAACTGGTCGGTATTCCCGAACCCGAGACTTTCATGCAACTGGCCTGGGACAAGCGCGTCGCGCGCGTCTGGTGCACCCTGTTCCGTAACCGCGAGGAGCGCGAGGATCCGGGTGCCTTCCTGACCTCGGATTGCCGCGGCAACCTGCGACGTACCCATAGCCAGTTCCAAAAGGATCACAAGGGATTGCATCTGCGCGCCGGCACGGAGCCGGAGATGATGTGGCTGAAGCGCGGAGAAGACGGAAAGCCGGACGGCGGCTTCTCGAATCCCTATTGCTATCACATCGACCAATTCGAAAGCCTGCGCCCCGTGTACATGCGGGTGATCGAGTATTGCCGCAAGATGGGCCTGGACATGATCCAGGGCGATCACGAGGACGCGCCGGGCCAACTGGAGCTCAACTGGACCTTCGACGATGTGCTCAGGAACGCGGACCGGCTAACGACGTACCGTCAGATTTGCGCGCAGGTCGCGCGCGAGTTCAATTTGATCGCTTGCTTTATGTCCAAACCCTTCATGGGCGTTTCGGCTTCGGGCTGCCACCACAACATCTCGTTCTGGCACGGCGGCGAGGATCAGATGAAAATCCTGGGCAACGACAGCAAGCTCTTGCCGGGCATGGAGGAAAACTTCATGTACGCCAAGGGCGGCGAGAACACCTTCATGCCCGACACCGACGATCCGCAGATGCCGGGCAAGGTCGGCCTGCAGGTTGTCGGCGGCATCGTTAAGCACCTAGGCGCCCTGACCGCGATTGGCTGTTCGACCGTCAATTCCTACCGACGCCTCTGGGACACCGGCTTCTGGGCGCCGATTTTCGCCGATTGGGGCTATCAGAACCGCACCACGGGCCTGCGTATCTCGGCGCCCGGGCGCTTTGAATACCGCGCGGTCGATTCCATGGTGAATCCCTATCTGATGGGCAGTGCCATCATCAAGGCGGCCGACGACGGCATTACGAACGACATCGATCCGGGCCCGCCCGAGAACCGCAACATCTATCAGGCGATGGAGGAGGGCAAGGAGGTTCGCCGCCTGCCCATGACCTTGGGCGATTCCTTGGCCGCGCTGAAGGATGACGAGGTAATCAAGTCGGCTATGCCGGGCGAGATGTATCGTCTCTATGACGAATACAAACGCGATGAGTGGGAAAGGTTCCTGCACACCACGACCGAATGGGACATGGAAACCTATATGGACTGTTTGCCTTAAGGGGCAGCTGCCAGAGGACTGATACGCGGCCATCGGAATCCGCGTGCATTGCAAGGAGATCGGAAACGCATGTGTGGAATCGCTGGGCTAATTCACCGCAATGGCGCGGGCGAGATCGGCCAGGAAATGACCGACATGTTGCAAGCTTTAAGGCATCGCGGACCCGATTCGACGGGTTTCGCGATCTACGGCGTGCCGGCGCAGGATCAGTACGTTTTACGCTTCAAGGTGGCCGAGCAGGAAGACTTGGCGAGCGGCTTCAAAATCCATGAGGAGATCAAGGCGCGCCAGATGAGCGTGGATGAGCGGCTTAAATCTCTGGACGCCAATATCCTCGAGGTTGAAGAAGCGACCGAGTACGCCTTTCGCTACCTCATCGCTTACAACGGCGATATGAAACGGCTGTCGGACTATGTCGAGGATGTAGAGGGTGCGGAGATACTTTCGGTTGGAAGCGCGCTGGAGCTGATCAAGGATTTGGGCGACGCCGGCGTGGTTTCCGGGCAATACAAACTTGGCGGCTTTAACGGGACCCACGGCATCGGCCATACCCGCATGGCGACTGAATCCGATGTAGATATTCGATCCGCCCATCCTTACTGGGCCTATCCCTATAACGATATCGCGGTCGTGCATAACGGCCAGATCACGAATTATTGGAACATGCGCCGCCAGATGGAGCGGGCCGGGCAGCGTTTTGTGTCCAATTGCGATTCCGAGCTCTTGGCCGTTTACACCGCTTCTAACTTGGAAAAAGGCGCCAGCCTGGAAGATTCGCTCAAGCAGTCGATCGAGGAGATCGACGGCGTGTTCACCTATCTGGTGGCAACCAAGGATGAACTCGGCATGGCCAAGGACTCCATGGCGGCCAAGCCGATGGTATTGTACGAGGCCGACGACATAGTGGCTCTGGCCTCCGAAGAAGTCGCGATCCGCAGCATCGTCCCGCACGAGATAGATACATGGGACCCTTATGACGAGGAGGTGCGGGTATGGCGGACATGAGCGCGAACGAAACATCGTCGTCCCATGAAATGGGGATGCATACCGAGCAACTCTCGGGCCGCGATCAGCAGGTTTTTTTCGATCTGTCGGAAGAGGGCGGCTTCACCTATCCGGATGCCTACGACATCGATTTCAACAAACGCACCGAGATCGACGTTTCCGAAATGGAAGCGAAGCAAATTAATCTGCGCCTGCGCGAATTGATGGCGCAGGGGCATGGCACGATTGTCATAAAAAACCCCGGCGCCAAGCATTCGATCGCGGTTGGCATCCTGAACCGGCTCAACCTAATCATCGAAGGCAGCCTGGGGTATTTCGGCTGCGGCTTGATCGATGGACCGAATGTGCGGATTTTGGGCCGCGTGGGCTGGTCCTTCGCGGAAAACATGATGGCCGGCACCATCGTGATCGAAAAGAACGCGGGCAGTACCTTCGGTGCCGCGCTGCGCGGTGGCGACCTCGTGTGCCGAGGCAGCGTGGGATCTCGCACCGGCATAGACATGAAGGGCGGCACCATACTCGTTGGCGGCGATACCGGTGCGTTCTCCGGTTTTATGATGCAACGCGGCCGCATGGTCGTGTGCGGGAACGCCGGGAAGAACCTGGGCGATTCCATGTATGACGGCACGATCTTCGTGGGCGGGGAGATCCAGGACCTGGGCGTCGATGCCGTGCCCGGAGAGGTGACCGATTTGGACCGCGCCTGGCTTACCCGGAAATTGAAGATGTACGACCTGTTGCCGGCCGGGGGCATCGATCATTTCAAGAAGATCGTCGCCGGCAAGCAATTGTGGAACTACGACAATCTCGAACCGACCGAGAAAAAACTCATTCTTTAGATCCAGGAGAGAATTCTTTCACGGATCAAGAAGGACAGAGGCAGGAAATGGCAGGAACGAACGGTACCGATAAGGGCGCGCGGCGCGTTGCCGAGGAAAAGAAATATAACCTTGGCCAAAGCCGCATTTTCACCCCCGAGGTCATCAACGATATTCACATCAAGTCGGAACTCGGCCGCTATCGGATGCGGGGGTTCTCGCTATTCAAGAAAATTCCTCACTGGGACGACTTGACGTTTCTACCCGGCACCCTGACCCGCTTTGTCATCGAGGGATACCGGGAGAAATGCGAGACCCAGACGATCATTGGCCCCCGGGCCAAGCGGCCGCTGAAGCTCGATATTCCGATCTATATCACCGGCATGAGCTTTGGCGCCCTCAGCTACGAGGCCAAGATGGCGCTGGCACGCGGCGCGACCATGGCGGGAACCGCGACCTGCTCCGGCGAAGGCGGCATGATTCCCGATGAGCGGCGCTACTCCGTGAAGTGGTTTTACCAAAACATACAATCGCGATACGGGTTCAATCCACATCACCTGCGTTTGGCCGACGGTTGCGAGTTTTTCATAGGACAGGGCTGTAAGGTCGGCCTCGGCGGCCACCTCATGGGCCAAAAAGTGACCGATCAGGTGGCCGAAATGCGCTCCTTGCCGGCCGGTATCGATCAGCGCTCTCCGGCCCGGCACCCCGACTGGCTGGGACCGGACGACCTGGCACTTAAGATCGGGGAAATCCGCGAGGCGACGAATTGGGAAATTCCGATTCAGCTCAAATTGGGCGCCGCGCGGGTCTATGACGATGTACGCATGGCGGTGAAGTGCGATCCGGATTCGATCTATATCGATGGCATGGAGGGTAGCACCGGGGCGGGGCCGCATCTGGCGACCGAGGAAACCGGCGTGCCCGGCATGGCCGCGATCCGTCAGGCGCGCCGTGCCATCGACGACTTGGGCAAGCGGGGTGAAATCTCACTCATTTACGCGGGCGGTATCCGCAATGGCGGCGATATCGCCAAGGCCATCGCCTTGGGCGCGGATGCGATCGCCATCGGCCATTCCTCCATGATGGCCTTGAATTGCAACAAAGACATTCCCGAAGCGAACTACCCTGAGGAAATGGGGGTTGAGGCGGGATACTGCTATCATTGCCACACCGGACGCTGTCCGGTTGGTGTCGCGACTCAGGATCCCGTGCTGCGTAAGAGACTCGATCCCGACGAGGCGGCGGAGCGGGTCTACAATTTTCTGCACACGCTGACCATAGAATGCCAGATGATGGCCCGCGCTTGCGGTAAGACCAACGTGCACAGCTTGGAGCCTGAAGATCTCGCGGCCTTAACCATGGAAGCCTCGGCCATAGCCCAGGTTCCCCTGGCGGGCACTGACTTCACGGTCGGCGTCGCGGATTATCACCACATCTAGCTCCGTCCGATAACGGCCGGGCAGGAGTGGATACGAGAGGGATAAAATGGCGGGAACAAGTTACAAGGGTTCGCAGATCACCGATGTCGACCAGTTCATCAAGGGCGGTGGCATCGAGTCGGATCGCGAGAAGGAAATCGGCCAACACATCGGCTATCGCTACGATGTCAACATGTTGCCCGATTACGAGCGGCTAACGCCCTTCCTCAAGGACTATATCGAGCACATGGGTTGGGACGATCTCAACTGGCTCGAGGATATTCACATGGGCTACGAAGAAGGCCAGCCTGCCGTGTTCGACCGCAACATCAATGGCTGGGTCACGATTCCCAAGGACCTGACGCTACCGGACAATCAACAGGATCGTGACATGATCGCGCGCGAACTGTTGATTAAGTTTCAGATGTCGCCGAATCATCCCCTGGTTCAGCTCAACAAAGCCTACCGGAAATTTTGACTCGTTTCAGGGCGCCGATTCAGCCTGGGCCGAGGCCCAGACGGGGCGCAGGCCCAGGACCGTTACCTTACTTGGCATCGCCGGGTTGAAGAGACGGTTGTGCCAGTACGATGCCTCGAATGCCGGCTCGCCCGGCGCGAGCGAACGCACCCCGCAAGGCAAATGGTAACGTTGATTGAACTGGTCGAATTCGAGCACGCAGCCATCTGCAGCTAACAGGCTCTCTGCGATTGCCGAACCGGTACTGAAAAGCGCGGTTAACTCGTCGCTGAAGCTCTTGGGATGCTGAAAATGGGTCGACTGCAGGTATTCCAAGCCTTTTTCGTAAGTTTGTTTTGGGTCGCGGGTCTTTTGTGCCTGGAAGCGGAAAAAGCCGGTGCTTTCTTCCGGCGCCAAGGGTACCAGCAACACGGTCATGGCCGGCGACAAATCCCGCCCGTCGAGGGTTAGAACGCGCGGCCGCATGCCGGAGGAAGGGCGCCCTTGATCCTTTCGCATCGCGATTTGCCGAATTCGGCACTGCCACCCGAGAAAGTGGTCGCGTAATTCCTCGCCCGCCATGTTTGCCATTGTTTTTTCAGCCAAGTTCCGCAGTCTCGAAGTCGATTTGCGCGTATCGGTTTGGTTGTGAATTAAACCAATTATAGCGTTTATTGGTATGCATTTGGACTAAATAGGTTTACTTTTTGGTTCAATCAAGCGCAGAATCAAGATGCTTATTTGTAATTCGCTCACGGTGGCGCCTAATGGGGCGTTTCAAATTCCGCGAATTGGATAAAAATGCCAGGAACCGCGCCCTATAGAACCCTTGCAATGGGCACAACGATTTGACGGTCCATGAGGCCGGTCGCGGCAGGGAGATGAAAAGCGGAGAGGATTGATCGGTAAGCGAGGGCTTAGCAAGACTTTCGCATCAACCGGTTCAATAATCCGACACGCAAGGCGAAAGGGAGGAAGCGGACTCCATGGGGGTCACCGCAAGTCATCATACCAATACGGCCGGTTTTCACTGGCCGGTAATTTGGTCCGAATTCACCTTCCTAGAAAAAACGGAGGAAAATGCCTGCTCCTTCGAGGATGACCCCGGGAAAGACGCCGATGCCATTGTCCTTTGTGCCGGTTATCTGCTCCACCCTCCATTTTTGCCTGACGACCGGTGCCATGTCACTCAAACGCCATGCGTCATGGGTGGAGGCGCTGGCTGATTCACTGCAATCCTAATCTTCAATCGTCGAAAAGCTAAGACAGGAGGCATTATGATGAGAATACCCAAACTTAATCTTGGGGCCTTGGCGGCAATAATGTTGCTGGCATCTCCCATGGTTGCGTCCGGGGGCGAAGCCCAGGCCGCTGAATGGAAGGATCCCACACCGGGCGCGACAGTTAATATCGGTTTCCTGGGTGCTCTTTCCGGCCCGGATGCCGGCTGGGGACTGCCCGGTCTGACCGGCAATCAAATGTACATTGACGAGGTCAACGCCGAGGGCGGTTTGCTGGTCAATGGAGTCCGCTACCCCTTGAATATGGTTACCTTCGACGACGAAGCCGTCGGCAGCAAAGCCCTGCAGGGCGCCAAGCAACTGGTTCTTCAACATGACGTCAAGTTCATCAGCGCCATCGGCGGTAATCCCGCCGACGCGGTTCATCCATATTTGACCAAGAAGAAAGTCATCTATGCGAGCTTGATTTCAACCGACATCAAGCCGGACCGGCCCTATCTGATTGCTGGCGGCGACGTTACGCCGCGTATCGATATGATGCGCCCCTTTTATCACAAGCTACGCAATCCCAATCTCAAGCGCTGGGCGGTGATTTCGCAAGACGACACCATCGGCCTGACGTCGCAAGCCTGGGAAGTGGGCTCGGCCCTCGTCGACGGCTGGGATGTTGTCTATGACAAGCATTATTCCCTGGAAACAACTGACTTCGCTCCGATTGTTACCGCCATGCTGGCGACCAAGCCGGAAGTCGTCAGTCTAAATCTTTCCTATCCGACCTTTGTCGCCCTGATTATCGAACAGCTGTACATCCAGGGGTTCAAGGGGGAAATCTCGGCTAACTACCTCGATACCGAATCGATTTTACAAAAGGTACCGGCCGAATACATGGAAGGCGCTGTCGACAGCTTCCCGCTGTTCGACGACCCGTGGTGGAACGAACCTTCGTTTCAACATAAATTCTATCAGGACTGGATCAAGCGCTATGGTCCCGGTGGTAAGGATGACGTTCATCGCGGGATTACCGGCATCGACTGGGATCACGTGATCATGCTTCGCCTATGGGCCAAGGGTGTTCAACTTGCCGGGACCTTCAACCCCGACAAGGTTCTCGATGCGCTCCGTAAGGAAGAATCGCTGCTGACAATCCTCGGCCCGGGAAAAATGTCGGGTAAGGAAATGTGGGGTATAGATAACATGATCGCCACGCCGATACCCTTCAATGAGCACCGCGGTGGCATCAAGCGCATTCAATCCGTGATCAACTTCTCTAACTGGTTCCAAGCCCGTAAGGAGCCAATCATCGCCGTAGTGCGCAAGCGCGGTCAGATGTTCGACCAACGCTAGTTGACGATGTGTTGCCGGGGAGGGGCTTGGCTTGGCCGTCCCCATCCCCGGCGCACCGTCGATGATTTGGGTTTCTTGGATTCGGGTTTCTTGTCTATTCTTTCCGATGCTAGGCCGTGTGGTGTTTTCGGGGCACGCGGCCCCGTTCAAAATTTCTGAACGGATTTTCCCCGGTTATTAGGCCGGGACAGAGGAAAATCGATGGATTGGCCGACCTTCATTCAAAGTATCTCTAACGCCGTAATTCTGGGATCAATTTACGCGACCGTCGCCGTGGGTTTGGCCTTGGCCTTCGGTGTCATGCAGATGGCTAATTTCGCTCATGGCGAATTTTTTATGGCCGGGGCCTATGTCGTATACGTGTTTTACGCCATCGGTGGAATGCCATTTCCCGCCGCGGTGCTGTCGGCTTTTCCAATCGTGGCGGCGCTTGGTATCGTCACGGAAAGATTCATATTCAGACCAACGCGGGGGAATGTACTCGCCGGGTTCATGGCGACGGCAGGTGTCGCCTTTGTGCTTCAGGTCATCGTCGGGCAGGTTTGGGGCGTTGGGCTGATGCGTTCGGTGCCCACGCCTTACATGGGCGCGGCGGAAATCCTCGGTGCCAAGGTGTCCTGGCAACGGCTGCTTATTTTGCCGGCAACCGTGACCATGGTCGGCGGTTTATGGTTCTTCCTGCACAAGGTGAGGCTGGGCAAAGGATTGCGGGCTTGCGCCCAGGACGTCGAAGCGGCGTCCCTGCAGGGTATCAACATCAACAAGATGACGGCGTTGTCCATGGCCATCTCTGGCGGTTTCGCCGGTATTGCCGGCGCCCTGATGGCACCGATTAACGCAGTCACCCCTTATATGGGCCACTCGATCATCGTGACGGCTTTCATCGTCGTCATTGTCGGCGGCATGGCCAGTATCGAAGGCAGCATCCTTGCGGCGTTCATTCTTGGTTTCATCCATACCTTTGTCACCACTATTTTCGACGCCGTGCTGGCAACCATGGTCGGCGTGGCGTTCATGGCGGTCATTCTTGTCGTTAAGCCTTCAGGCCTTCTGGGCCGCGCCAGGGTGTAGGAGAGGCAGTCGATGAAATACCTTGCTGCCCTCGCCGGGCTCGCCGGTTTCATCCTGCTGCCGCATTTCATCGGCGAATATTACGTCGAGATCATGATCCTGTTCATGATAAACTTGATCCTGGCGAGCAGTTTCCGCCTGATCACGACCGTCGGCGACTGGTCCTTGTCTCATATCGTGTTCATGGGAGTTGGTGCCTATACGACGGCGCTGCTGGCAAAATACCTTGGCTGGCCGTTCTGGGGCACGGTTCTGATTGGGGGCATGGCTTCCGCGGCGGTAGGCTTGGCCGTCGTCTTCCCCCTGCTGCGGACTAAGGGCTTTGGTTTCTTCATCGGGTCGTTCGCGCTTGGTGAATTCATCCGCCTGATCTGGGTCAAGTTCCATTTCCCCTTTGGCGGTCCGCGCGGCATGATCGGCATTCCTTCGATCGAATTGGGCGACATCGATTTTTATGAGGCTACTCCCTATTACTACCTGGTTTTTATTTTCACCGTCTTGTGCCAGGTAGTCCTTTACCGAATCGATTTATCGCGGACGGGCAGGGTTCTGAAGGCTATCTACGCTGACGAGGATCTGTCCAAGTGCATCGGTATCAACGTGGCGCGCTACCGGGCCATGGCTTTTAGTGTTTCAGCCTTCTTCGCGGGGATCGCGGGGGTGTTGCTGGCCCATCGCCTGGGTGCGATCGATCCGAAAAACTTCGACGTAAACACAATGGTTTATCTGGTCATTTGGGTTGTCGTGGGCGGCGTCGGGACATTCTGGGGGCCGATTATCGGAGTCGCCATCATGATGGTGATCGGCGAAGCCGCACGGCCTTTGGCCGAATGGCGTCCGTTGTTGTTCGGTGGCATCCTGATCGTCTTCTTGACCTTGCTGCCAGGAGGGCTCGAAAATCTGATATTGAGATTCAAGGAAATGTTGGAAAAACTTCGAAGTGCTGGGGAAAGTCAGCCGGCCGAGTAAAGAAAAAATGACCCCAGATAGAGGGATCCGGGGAGCCTTGGGAATAGAGCATCCATATGGCAATTCTTGAAGTCAGAAACCTAAGCAAGCGTTTCGGTGGCCTGATGGCCGTCCAGGGCTTGGTCCTCGACGTTGAGGAAGGGGAAATCCGTGGCGTTATCGGTCCGAACGGGGCCGGCAAGACGACGTTCTTCAATGTCGTAAGCGGCGTCTACAAGGCTACGAGCGGCACCATTACGTTCGATGGAACGCGCACTTCCAATCTCTCTCCCGATAAGATCGCCGCATTGGGTGTGGTGCGGACGTTCCAGCGCGTCGCCTTGTTTCCTAATTTCACCGTTCTGGAAAACGTGAATATGGGCCGCCATTTACATGCGCGCGAAAGCCTTTTCGCCGCCGTCTTCGGGGGGCAGCGCCAGAAGGAGAGCGAGAACTTACAAAAATCAAGGGATATCGTCGATTTCCTAGGCATGGCGGCACACCGGGATGAATTAGCAAGCAACTTGCCCTATGGCTTGCAAAGGACCCTGAACGTGGCCATCGCCTTGGCGACGGAGCCCCGGTTGTTGATGTTGGATGAGCCGGTCGCCGGCATGAACCCCACCGAAACGCAGGAAATGACCAGGATCATCCGGCGTATCCGCGACGAGTTGGGGATAACCGTCATGCTGGTCGAGCATGACATGCGAACGGTCATGAATCTTTGCGACAAAATCACCGTCATCGATTTCGGTGAAAAGCTCGCCGAAGGCTTGCCGCACGAAATTCAGTCGAATAAGGAGGTTATCGAAGCTTATTTGGGGGCCGAAGATATTGTTGCTTAGTGTGAAAGACGCGAGTGTTAACTTCGGAAAGGTTTCCGCGATCAAGGATGTCTCGATCGATGTCGAGGAGGGGCAGATCGTTGCCCTGATTGGCGCCAACGGGGCGGGCAAGAGCACGACGCTACGGGCGATTTCCGGATTGAAACAACCGTCGGCCGGCGAAATCTGGTTTCAGGGCGAACGCATCGACCATCGCTCTCCCGAGGAAATTACGAAGATGGGGATCGCCCATGTGCCAGAGGGGCGGCGTGTTTTCCCCTATATGACGGTCTTGGAAAACCTGGAGATGGGCGCCTTCGCCCGCAAGGACAAGGCAGGTATCGCCCGTGATATGGAGGGCGTGTTCAAGCACTTCCCCAGGTTGCGCGAGCGGCTGACACAAGCGGCCGGAACGATGAGCGGCGGTGAACAGCAGATGCTGGCCATGGGCCGGGCGCTGATGTCCGGCCCGAAAGTTATCCTGATGGACGAGCCTTCGCTGGGATTGTCGCCCATTCTCTGTCAGGAGATCGCCAAGATCATTAAGGAAATCCATGCCGAAGGACGGACCGTCGTTCTGGTCGAACAGAATGCCCGGCTGGCCCTTGCCCTGGCACAAAAGGGATATGTGCTCGAGACCGGCTCGGTGGTCATGGAAGACGATGCCAAGGCCTTACTCGATAACGACAAGGTCAGGGAAACCTACCTCGGCGGCGGCCAGTAAGACCAAGGTTCAAGGAGACCTTGCCAAAGGGGGCCGCGTCAGAGGGGCCCGCTTTGGTTCGCGAAATCACTGAACGGCGCTACATTCAAGTTTCTAAAAAAAGCGCGCCGCCGTCCAAGCCTCGATCCAAAATCAAGTCAATCGGGGCCCATGCCCCAGCCGCCGCGGCTTCGGGTGCTTAAGAGACCGGCCCCCACTAGACGGGCACCATCCTCTCAACCGGAAAAAGAACTGCTGGAGAAGAATCGAGAAAATATCGTCTCCACGCGCCGATTCAGTTCTGAAGATAGGACTCGAGGGAATCGTCCAGCGCGTCCTTCCACGGCGTGTGATGTATCGGTGCCATCGTTCCCGTGATGACTGATTTGTAACTGTTATTGCGGAAGGTCATGATGTCTTGTTTTTTGTGCTTTTTCCACTGATAGAAAGCCTCGCAGGCGCCATCCAAATCGAAACTGGGATAGTCGGTGTCCTCAATCAGCTCCTTGACGTAATCCCCTTGATACTTGATCGCCCCGTAGTCGTCCGCGATGGCATCCTCCGCGGCGATCCGGTCCTCGACGTCTTTGGCCATGACGTCTTTGGACGGCACATCTATACGGCCCATGATGATATCGCGAACATACCATGCCTGGCCGTCAAACATGTTGAAGGTGAACCACTGGTCCTGCATGCCGAGGTACATCAGTTTTGGATTATTTACCCAAACCACTCCCTTGTAGAGATCGGCCGTAGCTAGCCGATTGGCCGTTTTAAGGCGCAGCTCATCGGGGAGGAACGGAAAGTGATGCTGATAGCCTGTGCACAGGATAATTGAGTCCACATCCTTTGTTGTGCCGTCCTTGAAGGTTGCGGTATTGCCCTCGACCTTTGTCAGGAGCGGCACTTCCTGCCAGTTGTCCGGCCATTTGTAGCCCATCGGCGCGGTGCGATGGCTGACGGTCACCGACTTGCAGCCATATTTCCAGCATTGCGAGCCAATATCTTCCGCCGAATAGCTGGTGCCTATAATTAGGATGTCTTGATCCTTGAACTCTAGAGCGTCCCGGAAGTCGTGGGCGTGGAGTATGCGGCCGTTGAAAGTGGGAAAGCCATCGAATTGAGGCGCATTTGGCGTCGAGAAATGGCCTGACGCCACCACGACATGGTCAAATTCCTCACTATATTCACGATCGTCCGCAAGGTTATGAGCAGTGACCGTGAACATACCTGTATCCGGGGCGTAGGATACGTGACGGACCGGCGTGCGAAAGCGGATCCAATCGCGAACATTGGCTTTCTCGACCCGGCCCTTGATGTAGTCGAACAAGACGGCGCGAGGCGGATAGGACGCAATTTGCCGTCCGAAGTGTTCTTCAAAGGAATAGTCGGCAAATTCCAACCCTTCCTTGGGGCCGTTTGACCATAAGTAGCGATACATGGAGCAATGCACAGGCTCGCCATATTCATCCACGCCTGTGCGCCAAGTATAATTCCACAAGCCTCCCCAATCATCCTGCGTTTCGAAGCATACGATTTCAGGGATTGCCGCGCCGTTCTGCGCCGCCGATTGAAATGCCCGCAACTGTGCTAGTCCCGAAGGGCCGGCGCCGATAACAGCTACTCTTTTGGTCATTCCTTACTCCTAATCTTGAATCAAATAATTGTATCGAGGTTGAATGATTAGGAAAATTCTGAACCAATTGCGTCCCTCTTGCAACCAATGCGTTTGATTGAGAAGGGTATTGGTCATTTGGTTCGAAATCTGAACATAATATTGATTGAGCACATGTTGCGAATGCAAATTGTAAGGGGGCGCCCGTGAGAATCTCAGACCGCCAATTGATTATAACAGGGTGGCTTTTGTTTGTGATTTCCGCGTTAGGTTTTATCTGGTCGAGCCTCGCTAGTGGCGATATCCCTAGTCTTCTTGGGGGATTTTTTTTCCTTTTGGCCTGTTTTGTCTTCTTGATCCCCTATATCCGCCGCACGATGTAGCGCGGCCTCAAGCCGAGGTCGGCTGCGCCAGCCGGCGTTATGCGTGTGGTCCAATCTGGTATTGAATTGGTATATTTATTGGACTATCGTCGCTATGGGATCAGAGTAGGCAATCGCATCGATAATAGGCGATACAAAACAAGCCGCGATCTCGTCGTGGGCCAATTGCGGGGCCAGCGTAAGATAACCTGGGAGGAGTTTAATGTTTATACGAACTATGAAAACCACCGCGGCAGTTGCTTTTGCCGCTACGGTAGCGTGGAGCTTTTCCGTCCAAGCCGCCGCGCCTGAATCCGACGATCCGATAATTATCGTCCAGAATAACTGGACCAGCCAATTGGTGCTATCGACCGTGGTCGGTAAAGTATTGGAAGGTATGGGCTATACCGTTGAATACGCGCCGTCCGACTCGCAACTGCAGTTCAAAGCCATCGCCGATGGCGACATGCATTTCCAGGTTGAAGCCTGGGAAGGTTCCATGAAGTCGGCATACGAAAAGGCCGTCGCCGAAGACGGCATGGTCGATGCCGGCACCCATGAAGCGAAAACCCGGGAAGAATGGTGGGTTCCAAGCTACGTTGCCGACAAGTGCCCGGGCCTGCCGGACTGGAAGGCCTTGGACAAATGCGCCGCGATTTTCGCGGTGGCCGAAACCGCGCCGAAAGGCCGTTTTGTGGGTCCGCCGGCCGACTGGGGTAAAAACTACGCGGAACGTGTCGGTGCCTTGAAAATGGACTTCGTGGCAATCAATGTCGGCCAGGCCGCAACCCTTTGGGCGGAACTTGACGCGGCGGTGGCCAAGAAAGAGCCGGTAGTGCTGTTCAATTGGACGCCGAACTACATCGAGGCCAAATATGAAGGCATGTTCATCGACTTCCCCGAGCCTGAAGGCGACAAGTGCATGACCGATGCTTCCTGGGGGCCGAACCCGGACGCCACCGGCGACTGTGGTGCCCCGCGTGCGGGCTGGCTGAAAAAGGCCGCCTGGAGCGGGATCGCCGATGAATGGCCGGAGGCTTGGAAGGTAATGCAGAGTGTCAACTTCTCCAGCCAGCAGATCGCCGCGGCGTCTTTGCTGGTCGATGTCGACGGCCTGTCCACTGAAGAAGCCGCCGACAAATGGATCGCCGATAACGGCAGCGTGATCGCCAAGTGGAAGGGCATGTAATATCATCACGCCAGATTTGGGTTAATCGACAGAAAATCAGCCGGGCGCAATTAGCATTGCGCCCGGCTTTTTTTTACCTCTGAATGAGGCATGATGATTTTATAAGACGCAAGGCAACAGCGTCACTGGGGGAAGTTCCATGCAGCAAGAAATCCAGATCACATGCCGCAATATATGGAAGGTGTTTGGCCCGAATCCTGAAGAATTCATGGAACGCCACAAAGGCAACCCATCGCCTGAAGCGTTTAAGGCCGAGGGATATATCGGCGCCGTCCAGGACGTGTCGTTCGATGTTTACGCCGGTGAAATTTTGATAATCATGGGCCTGTCCGGTTCCGGAAAATCAACGATAATTCGCTGCATTACCCGCCTGAACGACCCCACGCGCGGCCAAATGGAGTATGAAGGCAAGGATTTGCTGAGGGCCACGGCGCAAGAGTTGATAGAGCTACGCCGTCATAAAATGGGGATGGTGTTCCAAAATTTTGGCTTGCTGCCGCACCGCGATGTCTTGTCGAATGTCGCCTTTCCTCTCGAAGTCCAAGGTATTGATCTTGCCACCCGCAACGCGCGTGCCAAGGAGATGGTGGATCTGGTCGGCCTCGGTGGCAGGGAAAACTACTTCCCCCGCGAACTATCCGGCGGACAGCAACAACGCGTGGGCATCGCCCGTTCACTCGCCGTGGAGCCGGATGTCTGGTTTCTCGACGAACCCTTCTCGGCTCTTGACCCCTTGATCCGGGCCGAGATGCAGGACGAGTTCATCCGCCTGCAGAGAATGCTCAAGAAAACCATCGTATTTATCACCCACGATTTTGAAGAAGCGACAAAACTCGCTGACCGTATCGGTATCATGAAAGACGGCCGCATGGTGCAATTGGATACGGCTGAAGAGCTGGTGCTTAATCCGGCCGATGACTATGTCGCCGAATTTGCCAGGAACGCTCCGCGCGACCGGATCGTATCGGTTGGTGCGATCATGGAGAAACTCCAAGACGAGACCGGTAGTACTGAAAACGGTATCAGCGCCAAGGCCAAGATCGGCGAAGTCGCCGAACAAGTGTTGAATTCACCAGCCCCGGTTCCGGTAATCGGTGAAGAAGGCAATATCCTCGGCATGTTGTCTCGCGAGCGCATCACCAAGGCGCTTTTCGGGAAAGAAGACCGGTGAACATGGACGTTTCCGCACCGGGCCGGAACGGTTTTGCGGACCGTTTCCTCCATCGTGAATCCTTGCCGCTACAAATGTTGGTGGCTGGCGTCGCCGCCCTAGTTATTTCCTTCGCGATGGACTGGACATGGGTCTGGCCAATGGAATGGGCGATCCCGGTCAAGTCCTGGATATCGGATCTTTTCCGCTGGCTTGATAAGGAAGCGACATTTGGCCTGTTCACCGTCAAGCAAGCGACCCGCACGATCTCCTGGGTGCTCAAACAACCGCTGATCTGGACCGAGCAATTATTATGGAAGGGCGCCAAGCCCTACGAATTCCTGCCCGTGATGTGGATCGTGATCGGTGCCGTGGCGGGGATCGTCACGAATCGCGTGCGTGACCTCAGATTCGCAATGATCGTGGTCGCGGCGATATTGGGAATCGTGATAATCGATTCACTTCCCTTCGTTTTGCTAAGCCTTACAAAGGCACTTAAAATCGCGCCATGGATGGAGCCCCGGGCTTTCATCGGGATTTCGCAGATACCGGCGCATATCCTCGACGCGGTCATGGCGTCCAGTAAGCTCAAGCACATTCCGTGGATTGCTATCGTGCTTGGTTTCGGTGTGTTCGGCCATTGGGTTGGCGGATGGCGACTCGCTATCATCGTGGTCCTTTGCATGAGCTATCTCGCGGTCACCGGCCTGTGGCGCGATTCGATGAAAACATTTTCGCTGGTTGTCGTAGCGGTGCCGTTTTCCGCCCTGGTCGGCCTATGGCTCGGCGTTTGGGTCACGCGCTCGAAACGGGCGGCAAGGATCATCACGCCGATATTCGACCTGATGCAGGCGACCCCGCATCTGGCCTATCTTGTGCCGGTGGTTGTGATGTTTGGCGCCGGCCAAGTGCCGGCCCTGATAGCGACGGTGATTTTCGCCATGCCGCCTATGGCCCGGTGCACCATTTTGGCGATCCAGACGGTGCCCAGCGACATCGTGGAATCGGGCCGCATGAGCGGCTGCACACCGCGTCAACTTCTGTGGAAGGTGATACTGCCATCCTCGCAAAAAACCCTGCTTCTGGGGCTCAACCAGGTAATCATGCAAACCCTGGCCATGGTTGTGATTGCTTCACTGGTCGGCGCTCAGGGACTTGGCCACAAGCTCTTGTTCTCATTGCAGCAGTTAAAGCTAGGCTTCGCGACCATGCAGGGCATGGCTATTGTGTTGATGGCGGTTGTCCTTGATCGCCTTACACAGGCATATGCCAACCGCGCATCGAGTTATGTTCACCACGACAAAATGAGCTTCTTCCAAAGACATGCTCACATTGGCATGATTTTTCTAATTTTGGCGATATCGATTATCGCATCGCTCTACTTGCGTGACGTTTCCATCCTTTCGCGCAAGCACCTGCTTTTCGACGGCAAGGACGCGCTTGAGCTCGACAAGGTGATTAAGGCGGTCACATTCTCTTTGATCGACTATATCAGGCCGATACGCGATTTCCTTACGGTCTATACGCTGATTCCGATGAGGGATTTTTACCATTCGGTGCCGTGGTCGGTTATCGCGGCCGTTCTCGCGGTTGTTAGCTACCGGCTGGGCGGCTGGACTCTGACGGCCTTGACCGAGGGCCTGATGCTTTTAATTGTCGTTGCCATCGGTAACTGGGCGCTTGCGACGACCACGTTCTATTTCGTTTCCTCGGCTCTGGTTATTTGCGTGGCGATTGGCGTGCCGGTCGGTGTTTGGGCGGCGCGGTCCGAGCGGGTTGCCAAGGTGGTGATGTTCGGCTGCGATATGCTTCAGACTTTTCCGTCCTTCATCTATCTGCTCCCTGCCATCATGTTGTTCAGGGTTGGTGAACTTGCCATCATTTTTGCGATCATTCCCTACGCGACGGTGCCGGCGATCCGCTATACCTATCTCGGACTCAAACGTATTCCCGCGGTGACAATAGAGGCGGCGACGACCAACGGTTGCACGTCGTGGCAAAGGCTGTGGAAGGTCGAATTGCCTGTCGCGATTCCGGAGATTATGCTCGGTGTTAACCAGACCATCATGATGGCGCTGGCGATGACCGCGATCACCGCGCTAATCGGAGGTCAGGACCTGGGCCAAGAGATTTACCGGGCGCTTCCGACCAGCGATGCCGGGCGCGGGGTTATGGCGGGTCTCGGTATTGCATCGCTGGGTATCATCGCCGACCGTCTGATAGGTGCCTGGGCCAGCAAGCGCAAGGCGGCGCTGGGGATGGATTGAGATTCACCCGCGCCAAGCGGGCTTCTAACTGCGCGGGCGTTTCTTCTCTGGATCGTAATGGGGGAATCGCACGATGCGGGCCGGAATGCGTTTTTGTTGACCGTCCAGCTTGCCGATTTCAATTTCCGTATCGAGGGCCGCGTGAGTGGTGTCGACCCGGGCAAGCGCGATATTGGCATTGAGAATGGGCGAGCGCATGGAACTGGTCACCTCGCCGATCCGTGCCCGGCCGATATGAATTGTATCGCCATTGCCCACGGCTTCCTGTGACTCTATCGCCAAGCCAACCAATTTACGGCGCGGGTGGGCCTTGCGTTCGATCAAGGCTTCACGGCCAATGAAATCGTCGTTCTTAGATTTCAAGGGAACGGTAAACCCGATACCCGCCTCGAACGGGTCGGTTTGATCGCAGAACTCGTAGCCAGCGAATATCAAACCGGCTTCGATACGGACCATGTCGAGTGCTTCAAGGCCAAGCGGTTTAAGACCGTGCCCGTGGCCCGCTTCCCAAACGGCGGCAAAAACTGCTTCCGCATCTTTAGGGTGGCAGAATATTTCATACCCCAGTTCGCCTGAATACCCGGTGCGGGAAACGACCACGGGAGGCCCGGAAAACTCTCTGATACGCCCGACTGTAAAACGGAACCATTCAAGTTCGCTCAGTTCAGGTTGCGCGGGCGGGGTCCAGATGATTTCCTTGAGGATATAGCGTGAATTTGGTCCTTGCACCGCGATATTGTGCATTTGATCCGTGGATGAGCGGACCCACACTTCCAGTCCAAGCTTTTCGGCCTGTTCGCGCAGCCAGATACCCGATATGTCAGACCCGCCGATCCAGCGGAAATTGTCCTGCGCCAAGCGGTACACCGTCCCGTCATCCATCATGCCGCCATGTTCGTAACAAAGGGGCGTGTAGACGACCTGGCCCGAGGATAGTTTGCGGATATCCCGGGTCATGCAATATTGCAGCAGAGCTTCCGCATCCGGCCCGGTCACTTCAAATTTACGTAATGGCGACAGGTCCATGACGGCCGCACGCTCCCGGCACGCAAAGTACTCTGCTATAGGCCCATCGTTGTTGAACCGGTTTGGCAGCCAGTAACCGTTATATTCGGTGAAGTTGCGGGTCATGGCCGACAGGGGTTTGTGGAAAGCTGTTTCTTTAGTCATTTCAACATCTGCATCCGGTGTTTTGCGAAAGGCAATGGCCTTGGAAAAGAGCTCCTTGTCGGAATAAGTAAAGACGTGGATATCGGTTGGATCCCAGCCGTTGGCGGCATCGATGTCACAGGGGCATGCGGAAGAGACACAGACAAGATCGGTGACCGCCCGCAACAGCACATAATCGCCCGGCCGTGACCAGGGTTCATCGAAATATATCTGGTTCTGGGCATCGATTGCCGTGTTGTAGAAATAATTGAGGGCTTCCCATCCTTTTCGCGGCGGGATGTCGTAACCATTGAGGGCTTGATTGAAATTGTCGGTGCAATTCAGATGTCCGGGATAGCCCATGTCCTCGTAGTATCGTGCGTTGCAAGCGGTCAAAAAAGCATCGTGACGGCCGCAGGTATCCTGAATAACCTCGACCAGGGCGTCCATCTCCATATCGAAAGCCTTGGCGGGCAGGCCGGGGGTGGGTGTCGTCAGTCCCAGCAACGAGCGGGTTATCGTTGCATCAAGCGGCAGGTGTTTGCCGCTATCGAGCTTGCGCTGACTGAAAGCTTGAAAATCCGTGCACTGACGGCCCGCAACATCGACGATCTGAATATATTCGCCCGCTTTTACCGAATAGCATTGGGCAGTCCGTGCGTCGATGTGGATGTCCGAAACCGGGTCGGCCAGGGGGAGCACTTTATTCAGGGCCTTGCCGGAGGCAGGTGAGTTCCGTTCGATCAAAACTTCGACCGGAGTGGCCGTGTCCTGGGCATTGAAATCCATAATCCCGCCGGGAACGGCGATAAGCAAATTTCCGCCGGCATGTGCCGTCAGCTCGACCTTGCTGAAAGCAGGTGAGGACGATCCGAACAGACGCAATGCTCGCGCTGACTCAGGTTTGATTTTTAAACGCTCAAGCAATTTCCGCGTGCGTTGCGAACTTGGAGTTCCGGAACCCAGTATCTTGGCGATCCCCTCACTCGTGATATCCGCGGCCTCATTGAAAATATCACCGGTAATCAACTTGCCGTTTCCATCCGACGCGATGATATCGCATGGCTGACCACCCTCCATGTCGGTGATGGTCAGTTGGTCGCCGGCATAGATGGGCAGAAATATTGAGCCATTGCCCGCGACCACATAGCGTTCCACACCGAGCGGTAGAGTGCGGATTCCAGGCCGCAATATCCGGCTTGGTGTCGGGGGGCCGGATTGAATAGCTGTTTTTGCGTCATTGAACTTCATGACGGCTCCTCAACCAGGTTTCGCGGCTAGTTTACAGGGCTATCGAGGATAAAACAATTAAATGGTATAGGAATGGTATATGGGGGTTCGCGGTCAAACATGCCGTGCATGTTCCAATGTCCAGCACGATGCGAACCACTCTCCTGCAGGCGCGATTTCGCTGTAGTTCCGGATGGTGGCCAGCTGGTGTCACCCGAATACCCGGCCACCCGTAAATTTTCATGAATACAGGAAGAGCTTTACAGAGACAGGCTCCACTCTCTGAACTACGTACGCTAAGAGTTGGGTATTATAACGCCTGCGGTCTTCTTTCAGGCGCCATGGGAAGGCGCTTGCTTTACTGGCTTGATGCGCGATGCTGCTTGCTGGCGGGAACGAGGACTCGATGTGGGTTTAGGTGCTGTCGGCACCGACCAGATCCGACTTCGCTTTTTCCAAATGATCACGGATGCACTTGACCGCACCAGCCACATTTCTCTGGGTCAAGGCTTCAAACAAGTAACGATGCTGGGCGTTGTAAGCGTCGATTTGTTTTGGGGTAAGGACCTCCTCCTTCATTGCACGCCACTGCGAATGTGTTCTTATCCTATTGATTTGTTGGAAGAATTGAAGCAGAAGTGGGTTCCTGGCGCAGCGCGCTAGATGCTCATGAAACTCCCCATCCAACAAGGTGAACGCGTCCTTATCGTCGCCGCATGCTTCCAGCCTGTTGAGTAGAACTTCTATGTTTTCGAGATCGTTCTGGGTCGCATTGATCGCGGCAAGGCGGGTGACATAGGGTTCAACGGCAAAACGGGCTTCGATCAACTGCAACGGGCTCATGGACTCCTCGAGATCAATCAAAGAGTCCGTTTTCTTTTGCGTGAAATTGACAAAGGTACCGCTGCCCACACGGCGCACGATAAGACCTTCTTCCTCGAGCTGGCGCAGGGCGCTGCGAATGGTGTTGCGCGCGGTCTTGAACGAGGCCGCTAGCTCGCGCTCAGGTAGCAGTCTATCTCCGTGAGAATAAACACCTGTTTCAATCGCCCGCCTAAGTTTGGACTTGATCGCACTGGCGCCGTGGATCGCTGTATTCTGCAATTTCATAATATTCAATTCTACTGAGCTTTCATCTCCAGAAGGGATATCGTTTTCTATTTCCATGTTGACGATGGTCCAATTTGGGTAATTAGGTTCAGTATTGGCTACAATCTATGGCCTTTTATGATTGCACACCTGACTGGCCGTTCGCAAATATAGGATGTTGTACATATTCTGCTTCCCGATGGCGCCGAATAAACGATAATTGGTGCAGGTACCCATTATACTTGTCCCGATTTAATGGAGAGACATTTGCTCTGTCATGGCGGCGTTGACACGTTTACACGCGCGGCGGTTCAGCATCGGCTCCGAATGGATTTCGCCCCGATCGTGCTTCGCTGACAGCCCAAGTCCCCTGAACATCGAAACCTAGGATCGCGGTTTGCCCGTGACCTCGATCCCTTGCCGGCCTGTCCGATAACGCCATCAATTTTGTTTCAGGTCGAATTTTTCGATGCGGTAGCGCAAAGTGTCGCGGGACAAGCCGAGCAGCCGCGCGGCCTGGGTCACGTTCCACGACGTGCGTTCGAGGGCCTGAGATACCAGATCCTGTTCCAGTGTTTCCAGGTTTATCCCGTCAGGAGGCAGCGTCGTCGAGAAACTTTCCGAGCGCGCGGTATCGGCGGGCATGTTGGCGACTTGGAGGCCTGGCGCCAAGGCGAGTAGCTCGGTATCGATGACACCGTCCGTGGACAAGAGCACAGCCTGTTCCAGGACATTACGCAACTCTCGCACGTTTCCCGGCCAGAGGTGATCCCGCAAGGCCTGCTTGGCGCGCGTGCTCAGGTGCAGAGAATCGCGACGATAGCGCTTGCTATGAAGTTCGAGAAAGTGCTGCGCGAGGTACAGGATGTCTTCTTGCCGTTCGCGCAAAGGCGGCGCGCTCAAGGTGAGTGTGCGAAGCCGGAAGTAGAGATCGGAGCGGAACGCCTTGCGGTTGACTAGATCCTCCAGAGGCTGATTTGTGGCCGCGACGATGCGCACGTTAACCGCTCGGTCCCGCACACTGCCGAGCCGGCGAATCGTCTTATCCTCGATTACCTTCAGCAGCTTGGCTTGGATCGGCTGGCTCATCTCGCCGATCTCATCGAGAAACAAGGTCCCGCCGTGAGCCGCCTCCGCTAATCCCATCTTGCGGTCCTTCGCGTCCGTGAAGGCCCCGCGCTCATGGCCGAATAACTCGGCCTCGATCAGTTGTTCGGGTAAAGCGGCGCAATTGAGTTCCACAAAGGGGTGATCCCGCCTGGGGCCCTCGAAGTGGAGCGCCTTGGCCACGAGTTCCTTGCCGGTCCCAGTCTCGCCGGTGATGAGGACCGCGGGAGGCGATGCATCGGTGAGCGTGGATTCGGCCTCCACGAT
The DNA here is from genome assembly GCA_021776175.1 of Kiloniellaceae bacterium. Classification (GTDB taxonomy): domain Bacteria; phylum Pseudomonadota; class Alphaproteobacteria; order Kiloniellales; family J153; genus JAJFGN01. Next base: position 91,417 of record JAJFGJ010000030.1, on the reverse strand, counting down.
TTGACGGATTTTCTGTCTCAGGGCCTCCAGGGCGAGGGAGCGGCCCAACAGGGCGCCGAGTCCGCCTGTCGAAGCTTCTCTGGTTTGGAAATAGCTGAGCGCGCCTTCCAGGCGCTCTTGTCCGAGGGTTTTGTTAATCAGAAACTTAAGCTCGCTCAGCACCAGTGGCTTGTTGAGATAATCGTTGGCGCCGGCCTTCATCGCCTCCACAGCGACTTCTATGGTGCCGTGCGCCGTTACCATAATCACCTTGACTTGGGTGTCGAGCGCGCGGATCTCCTGCAAGATCTTAAGCCCATCACGACCGGGGAGTTGATAATCGAGCAGGATCAGATCTGGGCGAAAGTTCGCGAACGCTTTCAGGCCTTCCTCGCCGCTAGCCGCCAGGCGAACCTCGTAGTCGCTCCTCTCGAGGTAACGCTTGATGTTCTTGGCGAGGGTCTCCTCGTCTTCGATGACCAGTATTCCGTATGACATGTCTCAACTCACCGCCGGTAGTTCGATTGAGGCTACGGTGCCGCCCCCGGGCGCCGCGGACAAACCCAGGCGGCCCCGGTGGCGCTCGATGATACGCTTGGCCAGGGGCAGGCCGACCCCTAGCCCGGTGCCTTTTGTAGTGACAAACGGTTCAAAGACCTGGCCGATTTCGCTCTCGGCTATGCCTTGGCCCGTGTCGATGACCGCTATCGACACGGTTTTCCCGGCATCCATGCACGACGAAGTTATGGCCAGTTCTCCACCATTGGGCATGGCTTCCAAAGCGTTCGCGATCAAGCTGTTGACGACCTGGCCGAGCGCCACGGCGTTGGCTTCGATGGGGCCGGCCTTGGAATCGAGCCGCAGTTCAAGTTTCACCGATTGCCTTTTCATCTGGGCCACGTAGGCCTCGGCGCTTCGTGACAATAGGTCGTTGATCTGGACCAACTCAAACTCGAAGGCCTCGGGCCGCGAAGAGGTAAGGAGCTCGCGCACCCACAACTCAAGCCTGTCCGACTGCGCGACGATATCCCTCAACGCCTCCTCGACCGGCGGTGGCGGCGCGTCCCCCAAGGATACTTCCGCCGAAGTTCTGATCGAAGCCAATGGGTTGCGCAGGCCGTGGGCGACGGCCGAGGCCATCTCGCCGATGGCGGCCAAGGCCTGCGCATCGACGATCTGTCTTTGCTGCTCGTCGATGACCAAGTTGGCGCGGTGGATGATCCAGATCAAAGCGATATAGAGGACGATGCCGCCCATGATCGCGTTGATCCAGATAAGCTTGGTGCCATGATTGATGGCACGATAGAGCGCATCGGGTGTCTTGTAGACTTCCGCGACCCCAATAACCTCGCGCCTATCGCCGCTCCAGATCGGAAGATAGTTTTCGACAAAGCGGGTTCCGGCGCCTTTCAGGAAGGCGTGCTCCGCCTTTTTGTTCTCGCCGACCAGACCCTCCTCGATCTCTATGCCGCCGTTGAAGGCACGGTCCAATTCGCTGTTCGTCTGGAACACCGCGCCGACAAAGGCGGGGTCGCTGGACCAAAGGATCGTCCGGTTCTTGCCATAGAGGTTGGCGCGGATAACCTCGGGAACGCTGGCGATCTGCGCGAAGAGCTTCTCCAGAACCTCGTTGCCGTCGTCTGGGTCGCTAGCTGTGAGGTGGGGGCCGGCGTGCGCCGCATGTACGATGCTATTGACGAACTCCATGGTCACGTTAGCATCCCGCTCAAGCATGTTACGCTTGAGGAAGTTGGAAAGAACGAAGGCGGACGCCACACTGGTAATGGCGATTGAGGTGAAGCCGAGGACGAGGAACCAGCGCACCAAATTGAAGGAGCGGAATGGAATCCGGCCCGGCTTGGTCGAACCAATGGGGCCTGCGATAACTTTTTCCATAACCTATTGCCTCGATCTATGTTCCGATGGCGGTTAACGGGGCAGCGGCGGAACCGTGCCCGTTCTGGTAGGCACGCAAACTTGGCCGTGCACGCCGATATCCGGTCACTGGCCAACCGTCCTCTCGGCAGCTGGCCGCCGGGCTTCTCCAGAAGTGGGAAATGCCCCGGGGAGTGGGTGATTTCCCCCACCCGGCGCCCTGCGAGCCATTAAGGGAAATGTCAGAGTTTCCGTATAGTTTAAGAGTAACAACTGCTTAGCAGTCCTATTTTTCTGGCATACGGCTTGCATCGTTCCGTCCATGTATCATTTAGCCACCCAAACTAACTTTAAGCAAAACCCCTGCCAAATCGGATGCGCCCTTATCAAGCCGGAGAAAAAACATGGACGGTAGTCGATTTGCTCTTCGTTCGCACATCTTGATCGAACGGGACGCGCAGACGGAAGACGTTGTTCTGATCGATAGTCATAGCGGCACAATGTGCTCTTGCAATACCGCGGCGGCATTCCTTGTGCTCCGTCTTGAAGATGGCGCCACGGAGGAGCTCCTCGCAGCGGCCTTGTCGGCGGAGTTTAATGTAAGCGTCGCGGACGCCCGTCGTGACATGGGGCGGTTCCTGGAATCGCTCAGCGCCCAGGGCTTTCTAGAATTCCGCGAGGCCGGCCGGCCGCTTCCGGCCGTGGAGCGAGGAAGCCAGAATTCGGTGGGCCGGACTTCGATGGGCCTGGCGGAGCTACCTGCTTGATTCAATCTATTTAGATTCCGTACCAGTTTGAGACCCATGATAAATACGTGCTACGGGACAACTGCCCTGAGAGGAAATGTCACAATGCGTATGCCGATAGCGCTCATAGTTCTTGCCGCTACGATGAGTTCCGGATTGGCGGCCGGTCCGGCCCATGCCGAACTAAATGCGCCCAAGCTTGGAACCAGGATGGTGTGGGATTGCGAGGGCCCCTACAGCAAGCGATATGAGCTGACCGTCGTGGAGACCGAGAAGGACGTCGTGCGCTACGAAGGACAAGTGGACGGTGTCCCGTATTTTTCGAGAAAGCACGCCCGGCTTACCGGCACGAGTCTTTGGTACGAACTTTCCGGGAATCGCGCCCAGTGGTTCGACATGGAGGACTTCGAGGGCTTCTACAAGCTCGTTCCCGGGTCCAAATTCAAAGGCGCGGTTCCGACCCAATCGGGCGAGGAAAAGTGGGTCTGGGACTACGAGGTCAGCGTGGGGCAACCTCAAGACGTCAAGCATCGCGTCCTTGGAGCCGTGCGCCTCACTCCTGTTTCCGAGGAGCGGAAGGTTTTTCACGGCGTCTATTGGTCGAGAATGACCACCTATCTACAGCCTGAAACGGGTGTTTCCGTCCGTTGGACATATGAAGATACCAATGGCACCGAACGCTGCGATCTGATCTCGCTCGAACGCTGACGAGGCCGCGAATCTCAATTCGCGCCATACGGGAAAACTCGGACCTGATACTTGGGAAAGGCTCCGGCCATGGTTTCGAAAGATATCGGTGTCGCGCTGACCGGGTTTTCCGGCCTGGAATCGCCCGGCCCCGGGGTTTCCGTTGCCCGCGCCCTACGGGAAGGATGGGACGGAGAACTCACACTTACCGCGCTGGGCGGCGATCCTGTCCTGCCCGGCGCCTGGCTGCCCGGTTTGGCCGACCGAATTCACCGGCTGCCGCCAGCGGCCGCTGGCGAGGATGCATTCTTTAAAGCCGTCGTGTGCGCTCACGAGGAAAGCCCGTTCGCGGCCCTCGTCCCCGGCAGCGGCGCCGATGCGCGCGTAGCCGCCAGGCTTAAGGAACGCCTGCAAAAGCGGGACATCCGCACGCTGTTGCCCAGTTTGGAGCGTCTGGAGATCGTGCGGCCGGAAAACCTGCCAAGGTTCCTCGGCAACCATCGATATCCCGGGCCGCCCACTGTGACCGTCACCGACCCGGCCGACGTCGCACGCCAGGCCGATCAACTCGGCTATCCGCTTTATGTGACGTGCGCGCCTTCGGGATCGCGGCTCGTGTTCAACTCGGCTCAGGCAGAACTGGCCGTGGCCCAAACCATTTCTAGCCGTAGCGCGCGTATCGTTCTGCAGCGGCAGGTGGCCGGGGAAAAATTCAACATCGCGATGGTCGCCGACAGCAAAGGCGATTGTGCCGCCATGGTGATTCGGCGCAGCCTAGCGGTGAATGGCGAAGGGCGCACGGTTTCCGGCGCGGTGGTTGACGATCCGGATGTCGCCAGGTTCGCGCGCGATGTTCTCGAGGCCCTGGACTGGCAGGGGCCGGTCGAACTCGTGGCGGTCCGCGCGGCCGGTTCTAAAGACCTCTGGCTGTGCGACGTGCGCGGCCATCTTCCCACATGGAGCATGCTGTGCCATTGGGCCGGCACGAACCTGGCCGCTTTGTTGCTCGGCCATATCCTGGAGGACCAGGACCTGACAGGGATGCGGGTCCTGGCCCGGGCGGGCACGATGTATGTTCGCGGCATCGCCGAGACGGCAGTTCCGGTCGAAGATCTGCTCGACTACCGGCGGCACAGGAGTGTCGATGGACGGCCGCCGGCGAACGGCGCCGCGCGGCCGGCGCGCAACGGTTCGCCGCCGCACGGGTTGAGGGTGGCGCTGACCGGAATCAGCAGCTTCGACGTTATCAATCCGGGGCTTGGTGTCGCCCGGGCGTTGCGTACGGCGGATGGGATCTCGCAGGTGTACGGACTCGCCTATGGCACGTTCGACTCGGGCGCCTACCAGGGTGAGCTGTTCGACCGGTGCTTCAATCTCCCACACGGCGAGTCGGTTGACGCCCTGCTGGAGCGGCTGGTGGAGATTCACGAGGTGTCTCCCTTCGATGTCCTGATCCCCAGTCTCGACGGGGAACTGCCGCGGTTCATCGAGGCCGCCGGCAAGCTTCGAAAGATGGGTGTGCATACTCTACTGCCGTCTGGGGAAAGCCTCGAACTGCGAAGCAAACCGAATCTCTTCCGCGGCACGCTTCCTGGCGATTGGGGTGGTTTCGCCATCCCGGACAGCCGGATCGCCAAAAGCGAAGCGCAGGTGCTCAAGGCGGTGCGCTCCCTTGGTCTCCCGGCAGTGGTTAAGGGACCGGTCTCGCACTGCATTCCCGTGGCGTCGGAAGCCGATGCCAAATGCGCTTGGTCGCAGCTAAGCGCAAGCGGCCCGAAAGAGGTCATCGTGCAGTCGCACATCGTCGGGCCCGTCTACGCCGTCAGCGTGGTTTGCGACACCGATCACCGTGTCGTCTCGACGATGACCATCAAGAAGCTGGCGATCTGCGGGCGCGGCAGTACCTGGAGCGCGGTACGCGTGGAACAACCACGCCTCGAGGCCGCCTTCGCGGAGTTCCTTCGCTCCATCGAGTGGGTCGGGCCGGCTGAAGGTGAATTCATGTGCGACGAGGTGACCGACCGCTTCTACCTGATAGAGGTCAACCCGCGCTTCACCGCGTGGATCTACTACTCGGCGGCCCTTGGTTCGAACCAGCCGTATCTGGCGGCCCGGCTCGCGATGGGCAAGCATGTAAATCCTCCCGCCGACGATAAGGAGTTGGTTTTCCTCCGCAGCAGCGAAGAATTCCCGCTTCGTGCCAGCCACGTCGCGGCGCTTTCCACCAAGGGAGTCCTGTCCCATGACTGAGCCGACCGCCTACGAGCCGCCGGAGATCACACGGCTGCCCTTCATCGCTTTCACCAAACATGCGACGCGCGAGGTCTCGGCATTCTCCGATCTCGATCAGGAAGTAGACGCCTCGGCCTTAGTCGAGCAATACGGCTCGCCGTTATTCGTCATCTCCGAACGGCGGTTGAGAGATGATTACCGCACCTTTCTGGAGGCCTTCACGGACACTCACCTGGAGACCCGTGTCGCTTATTCGATCAAGACCAATTACCTGCCTGCCGTGTGTTCGGTCCTGAAGGACGAAGGCGCCTGGGCCGAGGTTGTCTCCGGCATGGAATACGAGCTGGCCCGCGCCCTTGGGTTCCCGGCCTCTCAGATGATCTTCAACGGACCCCACAAGACCCAGGAGGAGTTGGAGCGGGCGCTTGGCGAAGGCGCCGTCGTCAATATAGACAACTTCGACGAACTGGCGCAGGTAGAGGCAATCGCGGCCGGGCTTTCGGCGCCGGTTCGCATAGGAATCCGGATCAGCTTTCGCTTCGGCGCCATCGGTTGGACCAAATTCGGTTTCAACGACGACAACGGCGACAGCCATAAGGCGCTGGAACGAATCGCGCTCAATCCGCGCCTCCGCCTCGAACTGCTGCATAATCACTGCGGCACCTTCGTCCTGATAGAGGAGCTCTACGCCAAATCGGTGGAGCGGCTGATTCATCTGGCCAAGCGGGCCCGGGACCTGGGGCTCGAGCCGACCATGATCGATGTGGGCGGCGGCTTCCCATCCAGCAACACGCTGCGCCCGGAGTTCGACTTCCAGGGCGGCAGCCGCCGCGAAGGCAATTTCTGGTTTTCCTACGCCGAGGAAATCTGCAGCCGCCTGCAAAACGCCAGGGAGCTGTTCGGTGGGCGGCCGATACTGGTCCTCGAGCCTGGACGCGCCATCGTCGATGCCTCCACACAGCTTCTGTGTACCGTGGTGGCGGAGAAGGCCGTTGACGGCCAGACGCCGGCGGTCATTGTCGACGCCGGTGTCAATCTGGTGCCCACGGCATGTTTCTACAATCACGCCATGGGCCGGGCCGCCGGCCCGAGCGGGATTCAGCACGGCCGCCACCAGGCCGTGGATATCTACGGCCCGTTGTGCATGCAGAGCGACCGTCTTCGCGAACAGGCGTTGCTTCCGCCGGTCGAGATGGGCGACATCCTGTCCATTTCTCACGTCGGAGCCTATTGCCACAGCCAATCCATGCAGTTCATTCAAACCCGGCCGGCGACGGTTCTCCTTGGGCCGGAGGGGCCGGAACTGGTCCGGCGGCGCGAGACTTGGCGCGACGTCTTCGCCCTCGACCGCCTTCCCGAGAGGCTGCGTGGCGATGACTGCGACTTCTAAACTCTTTGTCCAGACGTTGCTCCGGGGGGTGGCGCAGCTCGCGTTTTGCGACCGGTCGATGGCCGGCGCGCTGATTCTGGCGGGCCTGGCGCTCATATCTCCCTGGGGTGCCGCCGGGGCGCTGGCGGGCGCCGCTTTTGGGACCGCCATGGGGGTTTTCGGCTGGGTCTATCCCCGCGAGGAATGGGAACGCGGTCTAGCTGGGTTCAACACGGCGATCATTGGCATTCTGTGGGGCGGCTTCTTCGCCGATGGTGCGTTCGAAGTGTCCTTGTTCGTGACCGTTATGAGCCTCTGCGTCGCGCTCGAGTTCGTGCTGCGGCGCGGCCTTGCCCTCGTTTCCTTGCCGGCGCTTTCCATGCCGGCCATGGTGACGGCCATGGTTGTGTCCTGGGCGCTCGCGGCGCCGGGCACGTGGTTCTGGATAGAAACGCCGTCATCCCCGCTGGGAATACCGGGCGCGTTGCTGGGCGCTCTGTGCATCGTCGCCGCCATGGCCATGAAGTGCGGCTTGGCCGCTGCCTGGTCGCTGTGCCTTGGATCGATTGCGTATATGTCGGTGAGCCAAGAAGGCAACGGCTTGGCCTACAGTGGGCTCTGGGCCCTGACAGTGCCGCTGGCGTTTTTCGCCATGCAGGCGGTTTTTCTGCGGGAATCCTTGGCCGGAACCCTCGGCGGCATGATCGCCGCCCTATCGGCGGGCATAATCTGGCTATTTTGGACAACGAGCGGCGCCGCCGATATCGCGCCGCCCCTTCTGGCCCCTCTGGCGCTTGGGCTCTGGTTATCCATCGCCGCTATGCGGCGCATAAGGCACGCGCTGCTGCTCCAGCCCAATTTTTGGCGGGCGGCCCTGACGATGCACCGTGCCCGTGCGGCGGGCCGTCCGATCATGGCGGTGCTGGGCGGAGACTCGGCCAAATACGCCTTGGCCTTGGAGTCGCTGAGCGGCGGTCGGCGCGGTGAGCGCGCGAAGCCTCCGGCATTTTCCCATGACCGGCTACGCGCGTCGCTCCGCTTACGCAAGGCATTCTGGGAGGTGTGCGATCGTTTGCGCGCCTCGGCGCAAGAGATGGAAGCAAAGGCGCAACACCACGCCCTCGCTCGCTTCGAGGGCCGAGGATGGGTGCGGAAGATTCTGTCCCGGGACGTTCTCGGCACCCTGCGAAAAGCCGGAGCCAAAGAGGTCGCGGACGTGCACGGGCGGATCGATCGGATCGCCTGCCTGGACTGCGGTTTCAACGACGGTTGGCCGCCGGGCCGGATCTGGCGCCGCTGCGACCTGCGGTGTCCGGACTGTTCGGGCGCCCTGATCCCAGACACTAACCTGTTCCATGATGCCATGGCTTGCGAGGATAGACTTGCCATAGAACGCGACCTCGCGGACTGCGCCGTCCTGTTGGTCCTCGGCGCGCAGGAACGAGACGAATGGTCGGATTTCATCCTGGACACGGTCCGTGGCATCGGGGGCCATATTGTCTTCGTAACGGATGAGGTTTCGTCCCACCTCCCAGGCTCCGACGACATGGTGCTCGCCGCCACGCCGGAGGCGGCCTTACCTTATCTCGACGCCGTGTCGGTCATGCTCCGCCTCATGCCCGACGGCGGTACACTGGGGCGGTGGCCCCGTTGGTGCGATTAACGGCCCCCGGCCTTCGAGGCACACTATGGCGAAATCCTTAGCAAGGCACCGGATCTTGGTCGTCGCCCTCGGCGCCGTTCTGAGCGTTGTCGCGATCGGGGTCTGGCGGGCGGAACCCCGCCAGTCAAGCGGCCCTCTCGTGGCGACCTTGCGCGACGGCACGCAGGGCCGGGTCAGTTTCGTAAGCTCCACCATCGGCTTGTCCGATATCCAAGACGGCGCGGCGGTCGGCACGCCGGTGACGATCTCCGGCGATCTCATATTGCCGAAAGGGCGTTCCGGGACCTTGCCCGCCGCAATTCTGCTGCACGGAAGCGACGGCCTGTCCGATCACCAATACCGCTACGCCGAGTCCTTGGCCGAATGGGGAATCGCGGCCTTTGTTCTCGACAGCTTCAAACCCCGCGGTGTCGAGACCACGGTCGGCGATCAGGACGCGGTGTCGCCGTATTCGATGCTGGCCGACGCCTATGCGGCCTTAGCGCTTCTGGCGACGCACCCGAGGATCGACCCGGACAGAATCGCCCTCATCGGTTGGTCGAAGGGCGGTCTCGTGGCCGACTGGGCCTCACGCAAACGACTGCAAAAACGCTTGGCTCGTCAAGGCCGCCGGTTCGCGGCGCACGCGGCGTTTTACCCATGGTGCGGCGAGCAGGATTTCAAGACCGCATTGACCGGCGCGCCGATGCTTTACCTGCTGGGCCAAGAAGATGACTGGTCCGGATCCCAGGCCTGCGTCGACTACGCCGAACGGCTAACCAAGTCCGGATACGAGGCTCACTCAATCGTTTATGCAAACGCCGCGCACGGGTTCGATTACATGGGCCGGTTCCGCAACTATCTGCCGCAAGCCGACAGCTGGAAGGATTGCGCCTATTTTGTCCGCGCGAAAGGATACGTGATCGCCAGCACCGGCCGGTTCGAGAAATGGTCGAAATTCAAGAATTATGTCAAGCGGTGCGCAACGAAGGGCGCCCACGCCGGCTCCAACGTCGACGCACGCAAGCGCGCGCTTGCCGATCTGAAAAATTTCCTCGCGCGCGCTCTCGGTAATTAGAGCCCTGTCATGAATGCCGCGGCGGAGGGCTTCGCCGGGAAGATTCGCCATTAAGGTGCCATAGGCATTCATTCCTCACGGCGGTTCAATTGACGAGCGCGTTTTTCGGTCTGATGGGCCCATTCGATGATGCCAAATCGGTCCAGGGAAACCGGGAGTGCGGTAAAAAACCTTCACTTTGTTGATGTAAATCAATCCCCAGGCCACCGCCGGTACGTACTATGGCCCCTCAAATTCTGGCCGAGGACCGCCGTGCATAGGCAAGGCCCAAACACCGAAACCGGCGGGGGGACACAACCGCGGAAGTGGCGTCCGGGAGAGCTTGATGCCGGATTTCCGATCGTCGGTCGGGAAGACTTCTCGGACACGACCTTCCGCCTCGATATCGACCATCCAGTGATGGCCAAGGCTGCCCGACCTGGCCAGTTCGTGATCGTCGTGATGCACGATCATAGCGAGCGTATCCCCTTAACCATCGCCGACTTCGACCGCGATAAAGGCACCGTGACCCTGGTCGTCCAGGCGGTCGGGAAATCCACGTGCGAGATGCAGCAGCTCTGCCATCCCGGCGTGGCGCTTTACGGTATGGTCGGGCCCATGGGCCTGCCAAGCCACGTCAGTGGGGCCAAGAAGGTGATTTGCATCGGCGGCGGCTTGGGCGTGGCGCCGATATTTCCACAGGCCCGCGCCTTCAAGGAGGGCGGTGCCTATGTCATCGGCGTCGTCGGCTTTCGCAACCGGGACCTGATCTTCTGGGAAGACAAGTTCCGGCAGTGCTGTGATGAGTTGATTATATGCACGGACGACGGCTCCGCCGGGATCAAGGGCCTTGTCACCAAGGGTATCGAGCAAGCCATCGAACAGCACTCGGATATCGACGAGGTGATCGCTATCGGCCCACCGATCATGATGAAGGCCTGCGCCGAGACGACGCGCCCGCACGGCATCAAGACCGTCGTCAGCCTGAACCCAATCATGGTCGACGGTACCGGCATGTGCGGCGGTTGCCGGGTCAAGATCGGTGACCGGATCATGTTCGCTTGCGTCGACGGACCGGACTTCGACGGCCACGACGTCGATTTCGACGATCTCATGAACCGCCTGCGCCGATTCAAGGAAGAGGAACATCTGGCCTTGGCGCACTGGAAGGAAAATTGCCGCCGCCCAGGACAGGAGAGGAGCTAAGACGGCTTCGATCCGGCCTAAAACACGATCCAAATGGGTAACCCATGGCGAAGAAGAAAACGATTCGGACGATTCCCCAGGAACGGGCCTTCATGCCCGTCCAGGCGCCCGAGGCGCGGGTCGCGAACTTCGACGAGGTCGCGCTCGGCTTCGATCTCGATAACGCCCTCGTCGAATGCGAACGCTGCCTGATATGCCCGGAACCCGCTTGCGTGGCCGGCTGCCCGGTCGGCATCGATATACCCGGCTTCATCTGCAAGATGATCGACGGAGACCACCGCGGCGCCTACGATATCGTCACCGAGGCGAACTTCCTGCCGGCCATCTGCGGCCGCGTCTGCCCGCAAGAGGATCAGTGTGAAGGCGTCTGCCCGGTCGGCGATACCCTCAAGCCGGTCGCCGTTGGCCGTCTGGAACGCTGGGTTGGAGACCGCGCGATCGAGGAGGGTTGGCGCAAGCGGCCCTACATAGAGCCCAACGACTTCCGCGTCGGCATAATCGGCTCCGGCCCGGCGGGCATGGCCTGCGCGGCGGACTTGGCCAAGGCCGGCTGCGCGGTCACGGTCTACGAGGCCCTGCACGCGCCCGGTGGGGTGCTGCGCTACGGGATTCCCGAATTCCGCCTGCCCAACCAGGTTATTGACGAGGAGATCGGGAACCTGATCGACCTTGGCATCGAGATCAAGTGCAACACGCTCGTGGGACGGTTGTTCACGATCGAGCAGATGCTCGGCGAGATGGGCTACGACGCGGTCTTCATCGGCACCGGCGCGGGCTCGCCAAAGTTCATGAACATACCAGGGGAGACACTGAACGGTGTGCTCTCGGCCAACGAGTTGCTGACACGCTGCAATCTGATGGTTGCTGGGCGCTTCCCTGATTACGATACGCCGCTGCATCTTGGCCGCAAGATCGCCGTTATCGGTTCCGGCAACACGGCGATGGACGCCATGCGCGTCTCGCTGCGGCTCGGTGCCGAGAAGGTCCATTGCGTCTATCGGCGGACCGAAGGCGAGAGCCCGGCACGGGTTGAGGAACTCCACCATGCCCAGGAAGAAGGTGTCGATTTCCAATGGCTGACCGCGCCGGTGGAGATATTGGACGACGGCGACGGTAACGTCCGCGCCATGCGCTGCGTGCGCATGGAACTGGGCGAACCCGACGAGTCAGGCCGGCGGCGCCCGGTCCCGGTCGAGGGCAGCGAGTTCGAGTTCGAGACCGACATGGTGGTTTACGCCATCGGAACCAACGCCAACCCGATCCTGGGCCAGACCTCGAAGCTCAAGCTCAACAAGTGGCACTACATCGATACGGACGAAAATCTCGCCACGTCCATGGCCGGGGTTTACGCCGGCGGGGACATTGTTACCGGCGCGGCCACCGTGATCCTGGCCTTGGGTGCCGGGCGGCGGGCGGCGCGCAGCATCAAGGAGTACCTTGGGATTCGGGACAGCGACATCGTCTATCGGCCGGAACGGAGCGGCCACGAGGGCGCGCTCTTTGGGATCGACATGGCCGAGCGGAACTTCGCCAGAGTCCACATAGCGTGATCGAAGAGGCAAGGCGGTAAGAATGACCACGGACCTCTACCAGGAAACGGACAAGACGCGGACCCGGCGTGCGCGATCGGATCCTTCTGCTTCGGACTCGGCAACAGCGGCCTCGCGGACCTCCAGGGCCAATTCAGCGGCGAAGCCCGTGGTAACCCTCAAGGAGCATATCGTCGAGATCGTCAGCGATTCTGGCGAGGGGGCGCAGCGATGCGGCCAGTCGTTCGGCGCTATCGCGGCGCGCATAGGCAACGGCATCTGGACCGTCGAGATCATCCCGGCCGAGATCCAACCGCCGGCGCGCAGCATCGCGGGAACCAGCGGGAACCGCGTCCGCCTGGCGTCGCACCGCGTCACCAACGGTGGCGATGAAGCCGACTTGGTTGTCGCCTTCAACGAACAGGTTTTACTCAATCGCCTGCGGGCGGGAGAAATTAAACATAACGGGATCATTCTGCTGGAGAATAAATGGCAGAACGATGGCAACGCGGCTATCGCTGCTTCCTACGCCCAGGTCCGCGAACAGGTCTCTTCGGCCGGATACCGGCTTTACGAGATCCCCATGGAAGAAGAATGCTTGAAATACGTGCCGGATCCGAGGCGCGGCAAGAACATGTTCGCCCTCGGCATGCTGTGTTGCATTTATAGCTTCGATCTGGACCTAGCACGCGAGCAGGTTCGTTTCGTCTTCCGCAAGAAGGATGAGAAGGTTATTGATCTGAACCTGGAGCTTCTTGCTGCCGGCCATGCCTGGGCGGGTGCCAATCTCGACCTCAAGTTCGCGATCCCCGCGGAGCGGCCGCGCGAACCGCAGGTCGTCATGAACGGCAACACGGCTCTGGCCCTCGGCGTGGTCGCCTCGGGCATGGAGGTCTGCTCCATGTACCCGATTACACCGGCGACCTCGGCATCGCACTACTTGAGCGATATCTTCGAGAAAGTCGGTTGTGTGGTCCATCAAGCAGAGGACGAGATCGCCGCCTGCACCTTTGCTGTAGGCGCGTCCTACGCGGGCAAATGTGCGGTCACGATCACCTCGGGCCCGGGCCTGTCGCTGAAGCAGGAGGGCATAGGCCTCGCGGTTATGGGCGAAATTCCCCTCGTCGTGGTCGATGTACAGCGTGGCGGGCCGAGCACGGGTCAGCCAACCAAGGCAGAGCAGGGCGACCTGCTGGCGGCCTGTTTCGGTGGCCACGGAGACGCGCCTAAAGTCGTGATTGCCGCTTCGTCCATCGAGGACTGCTTTTATTCCATCATCATGGCCCGCAAGATCGCCGAGAACTTCAACATGGTGGTCGTGGTCCTATCGGACGCAAGCCTGGCAACCGCCCAGCAACCTTTCCCGCGACCACGTTTTAACGAGGACTGGCTGGCACCGCCAATCAACCAGAGCCCGGTGCCAGATGGCGCTAGGCCCTATGACTGGGACCCGCGGACAGGCCTCTCTTCGCGTTTCATTCCTGGGCAGCCCAATGGTATGCACTGCCTGACCGGCCTGGCACATGATCGCGATAGCCACGTCGCTTATGACCCCGATGTGAATCAGGAGGGAATACGGCACCGAAGCTTGAAATTGGCCGCTTTGCAGAAAACCCTTAAGGCGCCGACTCTGTACGGCGACGACGAGGGCGACCTCTTGCTCGTCGGATGGGGCAGCACGCGCGGTGCCATTGAGGAGGCCGTCGATACACTCCGGGCGGAGGGCCTGCGCGCTTCCTCCATGAACCTCAAGTTCCTCCAGCCCATGGCCACGGGTATCAAGGAGTTGCTGGAGCGCTTCGACAAGGTCATGACGATTGAGAGCAACTGGTGCGATTCGCTCGACGACGAGTTGATCGCCGAGGATAATCGTCGCTATTCGAGCCTCGCCTTACTCTTGCGCGCGCGCCACCTCATCGATGTCGATTGCTGGGGCGACGCCCGGGGGCAACCCCTCAAGCCCGGCGATATCGTGCGCGCCGCCCGGCGAAAACTTGAGCAGCGATAGGTAACGACCATGACCGTACCTCTGACCCAATGCCTGTTACGGCTCATCGATGAGAACTACACGCTCACCGATTATCAGAGCGACATCGCGCCGCGCTGGTGCACCGGATGCGGGGATAACGGTATCCTAACGGCGGTCCAACGCCTGTGCCGCGACGAGCAACTGCCGCCCGAGAAGACCGTCGTCGTATCCGGCATCGGCTGCTCAAGCCGTTTTCCGCACTACATGAACGCCTACGGTTTCCACGGCCTGCACGGCCGCGCCTTGCCGGTCGCCGAGGGCATCAAGCTACGCCGTCCGGACCTTCACGTCTTCGTCGCAACCGGCGACGGCGACTGTTGCAGTATCGGCGCCGCGCACTGGATCCACGCGATCCGTTACAACATGGACATGACTGTGCTGCTGCACGATAACGAGGTTTACGGCCTGACCAAGATGCAGGCTTCGCCAACCTCACCGCGCGGCCTGAAGAGCAATACAACGCCGCGCGGCGCCTTATTGGACCCGCTCAACCCCCTGACCGTGACGCTCGGTGTGCCGAACGTCTCCTTCGTGGCCCAGGCGGTGGACTGGATCCCCGACGTTTTGTTCAACATCATTTCCCAGGCCTACCATCACAAGGGCCTCTCCTTCGTGCGGGTGCTGCAGCGCTGTCCGGAGTTCATGGACCATCGCTTCGATCCCTGGGTCCAGGACCCATCGAAGATGCGCCTCCTGGTTCATGCCGACGGTATCCAGCTCAAGCCAGATATTTCACGGATTTACAGGAACCAGGAAACCCATGACCCGAGCGATCTGCACCGGGCCCGCGAGGTAGCCTCGCTGACCGGGGAGATTCCGGTTGGCGTGCTCTACCGGAACAGCGCCGTGCCTTGCTACGAAGACCTGCGCGAAGGTGAGCGCCCTAACACGCCGGGTCTGATTCGCACGGTACTCAACGAAGAGTTCGACAAGGTCACTATCTGGCCTGAGGACGATGTCACCACGGAAGCGGTGGAGTAATCGAGTTATGACGCAAACCGCATGCGTGGGAGATGACATGGGGTTACGTGGAGAAGTACGGAACACCGACATGGACCAGGTAGTGCAAGATATCGCCGACCCAAGCATGACGGGCGCGGACGTCGACCCCGTGCCGAGCCCGGCGCAGCGGCCAGCCTTGTTCGCCCGCTACGGAGACCTTTCCAAGCTCCGCTACGATTTCCCTCTGGTCCTAGTTGATGGCGAAGGAGGTGGCCGGTTCCTGCAATCCCTCACGTCGGTCGTTGACGGGATTTTGCGCGAGGTGGCGCCGCCCGATGCCGCCGCCGAACCGCTCCGCCGGCAGGTATTGCGGCTCGAGAGCGAGATCCGCGCCAGAGTCGCGCGCGACGAGACGGGGACTCTGTCAGCCCTATGGAAGCAGGTCGCGGCCGATTTGATCGCCGAAAAGGGCGAATCCGTCTTTGGGCCTCTTGCGACCAAACTGGACCAAGCGCGCGAGGCGCTTCATGTCGACGGCACGGTCATCGACTGCCGCGAAAACACACCGTACTGGGTCTTCGTCCATATTTGGACCGAGGTCCAGACAGGTAAGGCCAAGGCGTTCCGCAAGAAGGTCGACGCGCTGATCATGAAACTTTCGGACATTCTCAAGGCCGACTTCATGAATTCAGACAAGGCGCACACACGCGAGGCACTCCAATCGTCCATCGGCACGTCCTTCGAGTCGGCGTTCGACTTCGCGGCCATGTCGCGCGTGCTCTCGCGCGGGCCGAGCGAAGACCGGCTATCGGAGGATCGGCGCCGGCGGATCCACGCCGTCCTGCAGGTTCTGCAATGGCAGCGTTTCTACGGGCCCGGCCGCGCCTCCGAACGCAGGCCCGATCAGCCGGAACCCTACAGCTTCGTCTTCGACGGCTGCACGGCGGCTCTCGACTCCTTCCGCGACCGCCTGCCGGAGATGCTCGATTTCGTCAAGGCGCTCACCATCGCGGAGTTGGAAATCCAGAACAAGTACCGCACGGCGTTGCATGATCCGGTCTTCGCCCGCTTCGACGAGAGCGATCTCAGTGAGGACCAGCTAGCGCTTTTCCCGTCGTACCTCGTGTGCCTGCGCGACGGGCACACCGATCCTACCGAGACGGTGCGGGCCTTCGAGACTCTGGCATCGGGTTTGCCGGTCAAAGTTCTTGTCCAGACCGACGACATCCTGGGTGCGACCTCGCCCGAGCCGCCGCGATCCTCCTTCGGCGCCGGCAGCGCGCGCCTCGCCGCCATGGCAGTGGGCCTCAACGACACCTATGTTTTTCAGACAGCGAACGCCAACCTCTGCCGCGCGCACGAACGCCTGGTCACGGGGATGCGCTACGCCGGTCCGGCGCTGTTCGCCGTCTATTCCGGCGCGACGCCCAGCGCCGCCGGCGTGCCGCCCTACCTGCTGTCCGCCGCGGCAACCGAGTCGCGCGCCTTCCCGACCTTCGTATACGACCCGGCGGCCGGCCCCGATCTGGCCACACGCTTCGACATCACGGACAATCCGCAGGTGAGTGCCGACTGGCCGGTTCACGACCTGTCTTACGAGGACGGCGCGCTTCAACGCATCGACGAAAAGATTCCCTTTACCTACGTTGACTTCGTGGCCTGCGACACGCGCTATGCGCGATATTGCGAACCAACCCCGCAGGCCGGCTGGCGCGACAACATGATCCTGGCCGCTGAATATTCGAAGCTCGCGCCCGAGCGGGGCGTGGAGTACCTCGCCTACATCTTGACGGTCGACGCCGGCAAGGCGCTCTACCGGACCGTTGTCGACAACAAGCTGATCGACGCGTCGCGGCACTGCGTCGACGCGTGGCGGCGCCTGCAGGAACTGGGCGGCATCAAAAATTCTTACGCTGACCGCCTGCTCGCCCGCGAGCGCGCGGTGTGGGAGGAGCAGAAGGCCCTGGAGATGGCCGAGCAGCGCGCGGCCGCGCCGCCTGCGCCAGAGACCGCGCCGCCCACCGAAGCAGCCGCCGCGCCGGCCCCCGCCGCCGTTGTGGAACCGGTTGAGAGCGATGAACCGGAGACGGTCAATCCCGATGAGGCCTGGATCGAAACCGCCCGCTGCACGACCTGTAACGAATGCACCCAGATCAACGATAAGATGTTCGTCTACAACGAGAACATGCAGGCTTACTTGGCCGATCCCGATGCCGGTACCTACCTGCAATTGATCGAGGCGACCGAGAGCTGCCAGGTGAGCATCATCCACCCCGGCAAGCCGCGCGATTTGACCGAGCCCAACCTCGAGGGCCTTATCGAGCGCGCGGAACCCTTCATTTAAGGCCGTATTCCGGCACCATACCGATTTAGGAAATCGCCCGGAACGAACGGGCACTCAGAGCGACCGTTAAACTTCGGTAACGAGTCTCAAAACTTATACTTGGCGATTACCGAGATCGCGCCAATGCCCGCCGAGGTTCAAATCTTCATGGGCGTTTGTTAAGTTGTACGTACGATCGCGTTTTGTGGCCGGTATAAAGTTGCCGTGGCCGGTCGATTTTCTGTTGTGGATTTTTGATCATTTCCTTCCACTGAGAGACCCAGCCCGCCGTGCGTCCGAGGGCGAAAATCGGTGTGAACATGCTGGTCGGAAAACCCATCGCCTTTAGCGTGATGCCGGAATAGAAGTCCACGTTCGGGAACAGCTTTCGCTCGACGAAGTATTCGTCCTCAAGCGCTATCTTCTCCAGCTCCATCGCGAGATCTAGCAACGGCTCGTCCTTGATGCCGACCTCTTCCAGGACTTCGTGGGTTGACGTGCGCAGGATCGCCGCGCGCGGATCGTAGTTCTTGTACACGCGGTGACCGAAACCCATAAGCCGGAAGGGATCGTTCTTGTCCTTCGCCCGCTTGATGAATTCGGGGATGTGCTCCTTGGAGCCGATCTTCTCCAACATTGTCAGCACCGCCTGGTTGGCGCCACCGTGGGCCGGACCCCAGAGCGAGGCGATGCCGGCGGCAATACACGCGAAGGGGTTGGCGCCGCTCGAGCTGGCCATGCGTACCGTGGAGGTCGAGGCATTCTGCTCGTGATCGGCGTGCAAAATGAATATCCGGTCCATGGCCCGCACCAGGGCCGGGCTGACCTTGTACTCCTCGCTAGGTACCGAAAAGGTCATGTGCAGGAAGTTTTCGGCATAGGAGAGATCGTTGCGCGGATAGACGAAAGGCTGGCCGACCGAATACTTGTAAGCCATGGACGCGATGGTGGGCATCTTGGCGATCAGTTGATGAGTTGCTAGCCGCCGCTTCCCCACATCGTGGAAGTCCGTACTGTCGGGATAGAAGGCGCTGAGCGCGCCGACCACGCCGACCATGACCGCCATGGGATGAGCATCGCGCCGGAAGCCGCGATAGAAGTACTGCAGTTGCTCGTGCAGCATGGTGTGGTAGGTGATGTCGTTCTCGAATTCGGCCTTTTGCCCGGCATTCGGCAGCTCGCCGTAAAGCAGCAGGTGGCACATCTCCAAATAGTCGCTGTTTTCGGCCAATTCCTCGATGGAATATCCGCGGTGACGCAGAATCCCTTTCTCGCCGTCGATGAAGGTTATTTGGGAATCGCAGCTTCCCGTTGAGGTGTAGCCCGGATCGTAGGTGAAATAGCCGGTGTCCCGGTAAAGACGCTGCACATCGATGACCTTGGGTCCCTCGGACCCATCCAATACCGGCAGGTCATACTGCTTTCCCGCCGCATGATCGATCAGCGTTATGTGTCCGCATTCAGTCGGATCACCAAGGGCCGTCCGCGAGCCTGCCGTGCCCATGTCAACCTCCCTTTCAGCTTCCAAATCAAGGTATTCTCATATGGCATCGCAAGGGTTTGGCCGCAATGACATGCATCAATTCCGCTTTTCGTTCATGTCCAAGTAGGCGCGCGCCGAGGATTTCGGCCGCTTCTCGAGGGCCAGGCCCGCGTGTCATGGAGTCAATCCAGGAAACCCAAGCGCTGGTCGGGGGCCGACCAAAGCGTGGCTGGGCCTCGGGCGCCGGCAAGCCGGGTAATGCCGCGCGGCAAGAGGATTTGCTCGACCGCCGCCTCGTCGATCGCTGCCCCAGGGAATTCGCAGATGAGACTCCAAGGATCGAATTTGGAAATAATGCATCGGCCGATGTGTGCCTTTGTTGACCCCTGGAGGGTAAGTTTTATGCCTGCCGCTTGGTTCCCCGCGTGGGCGATCGGGACCGAAAACGATATGGTCAGTGGTTCCGCGTCCGCCGCCGGCCAGTCGATGCGGACCACCCGCGGCCGCTCCACGTACGGGGTGTCCGGCGCGCCCGGCGGATCCCAGTGGCGAAAGGAAGGTCCGTCGAGGAGCCGGCCTCCTTGAAAGGCGCCGATGTCCGGGAAGGGACCGGGAGGTGTTTCGTGGCAGGTCAGCCGATGCGCGGCGACCCACTTGAGAACGCATCCGGTGTCTTTCAACGGGCTGCCGGGAGACAAACGAAAGTTGCCGCGTGAGGAATTGGCAAACCTCAGTTCGCTTTCGAAGCGGCCCTGCACGAAATATCCCGCGTCGGTCAGCCGTTTCGGGAAATCCACATGGTTGCTCATATCGTTACGGAATTCGTGATCGTCTATCCTATAATTGGAATGGGTGATTTTCGCTCCATCGAAGCTATCTCCATCGATTTCGGAAAAGAACGGAACCGCGAGGCAAACCTCGTCACCGGGTTCGGATTCGCAGAACTCGATCGCGTTGTTCCAATGACGAAGCGTTCCACTGCGGCCGCCGCCGGCCAGCGGCGAGCGTAGGTGCCAGCTGTTATGGAAGATGTATGTCGGAAGGCCCAGGCCGTTCCCAAGCTTCAGAACTTTACCGAGCCTGTGCCCGGCGCAATCCTTGTCCGTTGTCGGCACGCCTGCTGGATTGGTGTCGAGTACCCATTCCGAATCGACGCAGGACCTGCCTGGGGCGTCGTCGAACCAACCCGTATTCGCGAAAATGAAATGCGGCCCGCCATAGACTCCATTCAAAGAGAACCAAGCGTGCGCGTTATGGATTCGGTTGTGGTGAACCCACCAGTTGCCGCCATAGCCTTCCGGCTCGATGGGATTGTCACGGATGTAATCGAAATAATTTCCCGATATTTCGATATTCAGGTTGCTCTCGCATGAGGTCGGAGTCCTGCAAACCGCGCTCTTGATCCGTATTCCGTTATAGGCGTTTCTGATGGCGTTATCGCGGATAACGACACCGCCCAATATGTTCTTACCACCCACCAGGCCGCCGTTCAGGTAGCCTTTTGAGCCGTGATGGGACGCGCCCCAAGGTATCGAACTCCAGATCATTCCGGATGGATCCTGGGACCATAGATTCTTTTCGACGAGGACATGGTGGGAGCGCCCGAAGATCGAGATCGCATAGGTCGCGCCATGGATATTCAAGTCCGAGGCCGTGATATAGCTCGCGTCGCGGATGAACAGGGCGCTGGGCCAGCAGTGCCGGATCGCGAGATTGCGAATGACGATCCACGAGGCCCGCTTTATTTTCAGGCAGTTAATCAATTCTTCGCGTGGCAGGGCATCCACCGCCATTCCCGCTTCAGCCCCATAGCGTTCCACGTATTCGATCTGGTCGAGCCCTGTGCGCCCTGAAACCGTGTGCCGAAAGTAGTGTCCGGCCATGTCGCGGGCACCGTCCACGACGGTTTCCATGCCCGATCCTTCAAGGACAATGGGGCAGTTTTCCGATGTTCCCTTCACGTCCTTGAAGCTCAGCGGTTGACCGTTCTCCTCAAGCCGATAGGTGCCGGGGCGAAGTTGAATGATGCTTCCTGGACGCAGCGCGCCTGTATTTACTTCCGATATCGCCTTGCGTAGATCCCCGATATTCGAAACCGTCCGAAGCGTGCCGCCGCAGACGGGGGCCGGTTGCGTTTGCAGCGCGCGCGCCGGGAATGACGCGAGGGCGAGGGTTATGGCTAGGCCGATCGAAGCCACGAACGCCACGCTCCGCAGGTGCGGAAATGAGATCGAAGCCCGCGGTGGAGTTAGCATGACATCGCGGCGGCAGGTGTGAGGCCGGGTTGCAAGCGCCGCCGCGTGGAATGAAAGATCGTCATGCCCAATTGAAGTTATTCCGTGCGTGCAATGCACATCAAATATTGGGGATCGACTCGTGAGAACGAGTCTGGAGAAGATCGGCGCTGGCGGGAAACGCGGGTACATTCTCGGACGGCCGTGTTACCGGTTGTCTGCCGGTAAGATGGCACAAGGGTTGCCGCGCGGCGAGGGGGGCGTCCGGGCGTTCACGGATCGCTACCCAACCGTCACGTTACCTTGATCTGTGACGGCCATCACACGGGTGGCGGCGGACCTCCTCTAATACTATTGGCGTTGCGTGGCCGTGGCCGCTGGCAACGGGTAAATTCACGAAACGGAGGAACAACCATGAACGTCGCAGCCCTCTTGACGGTGAAAGGCCGCCGAGTCGTGACGACACGGCGCGAAATATCCATTCAGACGCTAATGCGTAAAATGACGCTTGAACGTATCGGGGCGCTCATCGTGACCGGCCCAGGCGGCGAGCGGATCGCTGGTATCATCTCGGAACGGGACATCGTGCGCGGCTTGGCCGAACACGGCCCGGCTGTTCTGAACATGAGGGCCTCGGAACTCATGACCCAAACGGTCAAGACCTGTGCGCCCCAGGACAGCGTGAAGCATGTCATGGCGGTTATGACGCGGGCCCGGATTAGGCATCTTCCGGTGGTCGAGGAGGGCGGACTTCGCGGCATCGTCAGTATCGGCGATGTCGTCAAATACCGGCTGGAAGAGATGAAACTCGAGGTGGATGTTCTGCGCGATACCTGCATGGCCGGCCGCGTGGCTCTGGCCTCGTGACACGCCTCCCCACCAGCGGCGCTCCGCTGCGTGCTCTAGCTTGGCTCGTCGTAAACACCGGTGGATAGAAAGCGGGCAATGGCGTCGGCCCCACGCTCGGCGGCGGTGCTATCGGGCTGGAGATTGAAAGTCTCGGCGATGCCGCTCTCCTGGATAGGCTTAAACCTGGGGTGGCTGTTGAAGGCCTCGGCCAGCGCAGGGCCCAATTCGTGCGGGACATCGCCGATCACCGGTCCAAACCGCCAGTGGGTGTAATGCGGGTCGGACTCCCAGGAAACGCCATGGGCGTTCAGAAAGACGCAAGGTCTTGGCTCGATCAAAAACTCATAAGCCTGGCTACTGACGTCGCCGAGATAAATGTCGGCCGCGAATAAATAGGTCATGTCCGCCAAGGCGTCGCTTTGCGTGTCGATTAGAATATTCGAGGCGCGGCGGTACTTGCGCGCCAGCGAGGCGCGGTGACGCCAGGCCCTTTTGAACAAAACCAGGTGGGGCGCGAAAATCAGGTTGTACGACGGGTTGGCGAGGAAGAAATCCAGAACCGAACGCCCCATGCGCGCCCAGGACCCGACACGCTGATCGAAATGAGGATTGTAGATCACGACCGGGTTGTCATTATCGAAAAAGCGGCGCGGCTTTGGGTTGAGGGCGCGCATGACTTCGAGTTTCGACCAACCGGATATGGCGTAATGTCCTGGGTGCAGATAGCCCAGGGCGCTGAAACGGCCGGCGCATTTCCGGCCGGGCAGCAGGACGAAATCGAATAGCGCCAAGGACGTATCGGACGCGACTTTACGGTCGCCGGCGCCATGCCTCGTGTGTATGAGTTTAAGATTCTTCAATTTGTGTTTGGTGCGCAGCCGCCGGCAGTGCAGATCCGGCGCGGCCAAGACGTCCAGGCCGGCGAAGAAATCCAGGTTGTCCTTGAGGATCCGGTCCTTGCGCATGAACGCGAATTTGGAGACGACGGGATCGATTAACGGATACCACCACGCCGGCCGTAGAAGTTTGAAGCGGCAACCGTGGCCGGGGTAAAGCTTGCCGATGGCCGTCGCCGATTCCAGTTCCGCCTCGCTCGATGCCGCGATAACGACATCCAAGCCCGGGTGGCGTCGCGAAAGCTCGAACGCATAGGGCGCGGCGTGCGGTACTTGGTGGGTCGCATAATGATTGAAAAGAAAACCGACGCGCATTCTCGTCACTTTCAGGGTCCTATGCGCGCGCCATAGAGGCGCTCGCCGCCGGCGAACTGTCGGCGCTCGACGGCCCCACTGGGCCGCCCCCTTTGGTGAGCAAGGGCAGACTGTATCTGAAGCGAGCTCAGGACCGCGAGAGAGCTTTGGTCATGCATGGCGGCTATGACCGATGCAAGGAAAAAGAGCCGGCGGTTTCATGCCGCCGGGTGTCTGTTGAGTCTCCAGGCGCGGAGAACGAAAACGAGCAACAGTGCCGCCGTGGCGCCGGTGTAGGCGAGCGTGGCAATGCCGGCGCCGGCGATGCCTATTTGCCGAAGCAATAGATAGAGCAAGAAGAGATAAAGAGCGGTGGCCGTGATTCGCGCGGTCAATACGGCCCGCATCCGACCGGCGGAGACGAGCAGCGGCTCCAATGGGAAGGATACGGTCGCGATCACCCCAGCGAGGGACAGCAAAAGCATAACCTCATAGGCGGCCACGAATTCCGCCCCGAAAACGTAGTGGAGGAGAGGTTGCCCCAAAACAACCAGGAGGGCGAACACGCCTGCGACCGCCCCACCGGCCAAGAGTGCCGAGCGCTTGACCATGTCGCGCGTGGCCGCGGCGTCGCCGCCAGCGGAGAGCCGCGCCAGTTCGGGATAGATAGCGGGCGTTAGCAACTTGCTGGCCGGTTTGCCAAGCGCGTCGGCGACGTGGCTGGCGATGCGAAAAAGTCCGGCGGCTTGCGGGCCTAACAACCAGCCGACCGCGAGGGTGCCGATTTTATCGGAAACAAGGTTGAGTGTCGTGTTGAGATTCGTGCCCCAGACGAACGGCCAGATCCGCTCATGGGATGCCGTCAATCCGCGTAGAGAAGCCGTCATGCCGCGTAAGACGCCTTGCCGATGAAGCTCTCGTAGCGCCAAAACCATGAGCGCGATCCCACTCGCGGCGGTCGCTATGAACCAGACCGCAACGAAGGCCGTCAATCCCGCCCCGGCGATCCAGATCGCCACGGCGCCAAGCAGGCGGATCGCCGGGCTGATGACGGATTGCACCGCGATCAGGTCGAAGCGATCGAACAGCCGCAGAAATCCATTCGGCATCGCCGGCGACATGAAGACGATGGAAGCGACATAGGCGGTGGCCAGGGGTTCCACCTCGGAAGGAATGTTGAACAGCCGGAGGGCTGGACTCAAGCACAGGAGCGTGATGCCGACGCCGGCCAGAACACCCACGAGATCCAGGAGCAAGGTGAATTTCACGAGGCGTTGCAGATCGGCCAAGCGGTTCTCGGCCAGCGCCAGTGCGCCATAGCGCAGAACGGCCTGCCACGACTGGAACTTTGTAAGCTCCCCGATGGTATGGACAAAGGTATGTAGCAGCACCAGGACGCCGAAAGTTTCCGCGCCCAGCGTGCGGGCGGCCAGGGCCAGATAGATCAGGCTGAAGAGCGCGCCGGCGCTCCGCCCCATAAGGAGGACGCCCGCGTTCCGGAACGGCCGGAGCAGAACCGTGACCCGGAGCCAGGCGAGAACACGCGGGCCGATCGGCCAGCGGCTTGTCACGCTCGCCTTTGGGGGCTGGCCCTCATCGCCGTTAGTATCTCGATTCATATTGGTTCAGTGTTGCGATTACAGGCCGATACCGGACATCCCACGGCCGCGGATCCAGGTGGCGGCCGTCACCTGAAGCGGCGCGATATGGGATAATATAGAACATGGGGCACCGATCATCCGCCACACCGCATGATCGTGTCTTCTATGTGCGTGGCGTGCTTGTGGATAAAATCCGACATATGGTACCCCTACGACCATGTGAGCCTAGGGGTACCATATGTCGGATTTTGCCCACAAGTTCAGTTGAGCGGCGCGGGAGAGAAAGGGCGACGCGAGGAATTATTGTATGTCTACGGTCAATCCACTTGCAACTATGTTAACTTTCGGCTACCCGCAGACTCTCATCCGGGAATATGGCCACTGGACGGTCCAATTGCGCCCCCGGCAGGCGACGCTCGGCGCCCTTGTGCTAATCTGCAAGGAAGACGTTACCGCGTTTTCCGAGATCGGCACAGGCGCCTTCGCCGAACTGCCGCGCGCCGTTCGCGACATCGAAATGGTTCTTGCCGGGCTTTTCGCCTTCGACAAGATTAATTATCTGATGTTGATGATGGTCGATCCGCACGTGCATTTTCATGTCTTGCCCCGCTATAGCCGGGAGCGGGAGTTCGAGGGCGCCGTGTATCGGGACTCCGCTTGGCCGGGGCCGCCCGATCTTGGCGCGGCCTTGGAGATCGATACCTCGGAGTCTGGCTCGCTCCTTGAGGCCGTGCGCGCGGCCTGGCCGGGCCCATGATCCCTCGGGTTAAGCGATTTCGCGGCTGGTAGATGAAGGTTTTTTCGCGCTACTTGCTCAGGCGTATCGCGGCGCCGGTCCTGCTGTCGCTGGCGATCGCGTTGCTCGCGCTGTCGCTGGAGCGCCTGTTGAGAATTGTGCAGGGCATCGCGGAAGAGGGCGGTAACCTCGCGGGCGCTCTCGAACTTCTTGCCTACCTCGTCCCTCACTACCTTGGATTGGCGGTCCCGGTGGCCCTGTTTGTCGGCATAATGCTTGCTTTCAGCAATTTATCCGCAAGCAACGAGTTGACCGCCATGTTGAACACGGGGGCACCGCTGCGCCGGCTGTCACGGCCGATCTTCGCGCTTTCGGCCATGCTGGCCGGGGTCATGCTGATCAACGCGGCGGTCGTGCAGCCTTACTCCCGCTACGCCTATCGCGCTACGCTTCATGAATTAACGAATACTTCGCCCGCTCTTCGCTTGCGCTCGGGTGTGTTCTATCGCGTCAATGACCGCTTGGTGTTGCGCGCCGATGAAGTTGTGCGGGGCGGCAGCCTGTTTCGCGGCTTTTTCGCCGAGGTGCGCCGCGCCAATGGCGAGCGCTTGGTGATTACGGCGGCGAGAGCTCGGCTCTTGCACGAGGCCGGGAACGCTACCTTGGTGGCCGAGTTGCAAGATGGAATCATCGTTGGCGGTAAAGGAGGCGCTCGTTCGGGTACCATGACCTTTTCCAACTACACGGTGAAACTGCCGGTCGAGGTCGAGGCGCCCTACGGCCCACGGGGCCGGAACGAGCGCGAACTGACCTTGATGGAGCTGGCGCGGGGCCAAGCTCCTATGGTTGACCTTGTAACCTCGGACGGGATGCGGGCGGAGCTTTATAGCCGGATCGTTCACGCGCTGTCGTTGCCGGCCCTGGCGGTGCTCGCGATTCCGCTCGGCCTTATCGGCAGCGGGCGCGCCAGGCGCGCCTATGGGATCTCACTGGGTATCGGCGTGCTGGTGCTTTATCAGAAAACGTTAAGCTTGGCCGCGGCCTTCGCGGGTGAAGGTGCGGTGCCTGCGTGGATTGCGTTTGTCCCACCTCTCCTGGTCTTGATTGGGACCGCCAGCTTGCTGTTTGCCCACGCTTCCGAATCGAATGGCTGCAACCTTGCCCGCTGGACGATAAGACGCCCCCGTGCGGACCAGGCGGAATGGGCCAAGGGAAACACGGGTTGAGGGATGTCCATTTTCGCCCGCTATATCTTGTGGAGCTTCTTCGTGCGGTTCGGCCAGGCATTGGCCGGGTTAACCGGAATTCTCCTGGTGTTCGATGTCATTGCCAATACCGCCGATATCACGAACGGGGGGGGCGGATTGGTGCAGCCGTTATTAATTTATAGCGGCCTGCGGCTACCCGAAATCGTGTCGCTGCTGGTACCCTTGGCCGTCTTGCTGGCAGCCATGATCATGCTGTTCCAGTATTCGATCCACGGCGAGATGGTGGCGTTACAAGCGGCGGGCGTGTCGATTCACTGGGTGATTGGCAACCTGCTGCTGGCCGCCACCGCCGTGGCTGGGGCCCACTTCTGGTTTGCCAACGACATCTTACCGGAAACGGCCGGCCGCCTGCGCCTTTGGGCAGAGCTCGACTACCACGGATTGCCGCCGAAAGGTTCGCCGAGCCGCGCGCCGACATGGTTCGCCGCCGGCGATGCGCTGGTCCATACCGGATACTCCAGTTTGAACGGCCGGCAGCTTTACGGGATCACCGTCATCCGGCGCGGCGAGGAAGGACGCATGAGCGACTATTTCACGGCCAGGCTGGCGACCTTCAGCGATTCCCGGTGGCACTTTGAAGGTGTCGAGCGATCGGCCATGGGGGCGAATCAAGAGAGCCTTGGCGACCAAGCGGCATTCGATCTTCCCATTTCCCCAAGCAGGTTCTCCAAGCTTGCGGCCCCGCTGGAAGAGTTGGCCTTCGCCGATCTATTGGAAATCCGGCGGCAGCAACCTCTTGGAGAGCGGCCGCCGCATGTCTATGCGCTTTGGTTGCAGCGCAAGTTGGCGCAACCGGGGGCTTCCCTGATCATGGTTCTGCTTGCGGCGCCGCTCGGCCTGCTCCTTGGGCGTCGTAGCCGCCTGCTGCTTGCGAGCTTCGCGGTGATTTCCACGGGCTTTTTGTTCTTTATCGCCGAGCGATTCTTGCTAACCTTGGGTGAAGATGGCGTGCTCCCCCCCCTCATCGCGGTTTGGGGCCCCATGTTCTTGTTTGCCAGTCTTGCATTCTGGCTTTTGCTCAAGCTTGAGGAATAGGCATGCCCTCGAGGTTCCGCGCACGGCCGCTCACACGATGGCGGTCCGCCGCAGGGTGCGATGGGTTCATTCGTAACTTAACCGAAGACCCGCATGGCGGGCGATCAAGTCACCATTCACCGGGTAATCGAGCATGATTTTGGGACGCTTTTGGAAGGCCAACTATCGCCTCGACAAGATGACTCCGGGCGAGTTGTGGGTGGCGTATTTTTCGTATCCGGCGATCCAGGTTTATCTGGCCCTGGCCACGGTCTGCGTTTACTTGACCTGGCGCTGGTTCGAGTCCCTGCCGCCATTAGTGTGGACCGCGGCGGCCGTGGTCGTTGTTTACCCCTTTGTCTGGTACCTTCTGCACCGCTTTGTCCTGCACGGCGCCTATCTTTACCGCTCGCCGCTGACGGCGGCAGTGTGGAAGCGTATCCACTTCGACCACCACCGGGATCCGAACGATCTGAGCGTCCTGTTCGGCGCGCTTTACACCACGCTGCCGACGGTAGGTCTGGTGGTGGCTCCGATCGGCTGGGCGATCGGTGGCGCGGCGGCGGCGGCCTTGGCCCTTTCCATGGGTCTCTTGGTGACCTGCTTTTACGAATACAACCACTGCATTCAACATTTGCGGTATACTCCCAAGTGGCGGTTTCTGCGCCGGATCAAGCGGCTGCACCTTGCCCATCACTTTCATAACGAGACCGGAAACTTCGGCATCACCAGCTTCTTGCCCGACAAGGTGTTCGCCACCTATTACGAGGGTCCGAAAGCCCTGCCGGCCAGCGCGACGGTATTCAATCTTGGCTATACCGGGGAAGAAGTCAGCCGCTTTCCTTGGGTCGCGCGCCTCACCTGGGACCTGGACGAGAAGCGCGCCGCCGCCGATGGGATCGGTAGACGCCAAGCGGAAACCCCGGCCGCCGCGCGTGATTGAAATCCGAGAGGCAGATAACGCCAAGGCGTTCGATGACTTTCTCCGCGTACCCTGGCCGATATACTGCGGCTCGCCTTGCTGGGTCCCGCCGTTATTGATGGAGCGGCGGGCGCATCTAGGCGCGCGTAATCCCTACTTTCATCATGCCCGCGTGCGTTTCTTCGTGGCCTATCGCGGCGGCCTGCCGGTAGGACGTATCAGCGCCCAGATCGACGCCTTGACGCAGGATGGAGATCGCGCGGGAACGGGTCATTTCGGTCTGCTGGAGGCGGCCGATGAGGCGGTCCTCGGCGCCCTGCTCGCACCGGCCGAGGCATGGCTCGCGCGCGAGGGCATGGTCCGTGTCATGGGGCCTTACAGCCTATCCATCAACGACGAGGTAGGCCTCCTGATAGAAGGATTCGACACGCCGCCGCGCTTGCTGATGAACTACGCCCTCCCTTTTTACGCCGAAACCCTGAAACGGCTTGGCTATGCTAAGGCCAAGGATCTGCTCGGCTATCGCCGCTCGACCGCCGCGCCGCTGCCCGAGAAGTCGGCCCGCCTAGCGATGCGCGCCGAAAGCTTGGCTGGGCTGCGGGTTCGCCCGCTGCGTCTGCGCCGGTTCCGCGAAGAGCTTGCGGTCATCCTCGAAATATTCAACGACGCCTGGTCGGATAACTGGGGTTTCCTGCCGATGACCGCCGCTGAGGTCGAATACATGGCCGATAATCTTCGCCCCATCATCCGGCCTGAACTTGTGCAAATCGCCGAAATCGACGGCGACCCAGTGGCCATGATTGTTGCCCTGCCGGATCTCAACCAGGCGATCGCCGATTTGAATGGCCGCTTGCTTCCGTTCGGGTGGGCCAAGCTGGCATGGCGGCTAAAGGTGCGGGGCTTGACTGCCGGCCGGGTTATCATGATGGGCGTGCGGCGGTCCTACCGTGGCGGCTTTCTTGGCAGCGCGCTGGCGCTGCACCTGGTGCAACGCCTGCATGACGAAGCGAATGCCGTAGGTATAAAGGATATGGAGCTTTCGTGGGTGCTCGAGGATAATTGGCCGATCCGCAGGCTGATCGAAGCCACGGGCGGCGCCGCCGATAAACGCTACCGGATTTACCAAAAGACATTATCGCGGGCGACGCCGGCATGAGTGACGGTCGTCGCATGTCCGCCCTTGTTTTGGCAGGCAGCCGGACGCTGGACGATCCCGTGGCCAAGTCGGGCGGCAAGAGCCGCAAGGCCTTCGTCGAGGTCGCCGGCCGAAGTCTTCTGGCCCGCGTGCTCGATGCTCTTTTCGAAAGCGGGCGGATCGGCGATGTTCTCGTTTCCCTGGAAGCGGATGCTCCAATCGAGACCGAAGCGCCCGATGCCGCGCAAGCCTTGCGCGAGGGAAAATTCCGGCTATGCGCCCCGGCGCGGACTCCCTGCGAAAGCGTCATAGGCGCGCTGGAGAGCTTGCCGGCGGACGAGCCTGTCCTGGTCACGACCGCCGATCATGCATTGCTGACGGCCGAACTGGTCGCCACCTTCGTCGACGCGGCACGCGAGGGCGGCACGGATGTCGCCGTCGGCCTGGCCTCGGCGCCGCTCGTGCAGGCACGCT
Organism: Kiloniellaceae bacterium; assembly: GCA_021776175.1. Taxonomy (GTDB): domain Bacteria; phylum Pseudomonadota; class Alphaproteobacteria; order Kiloniellales; family J153; genus JAJFGN01. The sequence goes on along the minus strand of JAJFGJ010000030.1, from coordinate 60,895 downwards.
ATCCCAAGACGCGGCGCACCACGCTCAAGTTTCGAGGCGGGGGCTATAGCAGCTGCAACCTTTTTGCCTTGCTGACGCCGGCGGCGCGGCGCGCTCCGGCTTTGTGGCGGGATTTCGAGGGGCAGCGTAAGAAGCCCTGGCGGATCGCCTGGAAGATTGGCTCCGGGATGCTGCTCGGTTATCTGACCGGCACACTGACCTTGGATCGTGCCTTCGACCGGCTCGGCCGCTTGGCCGGAGCCCGCGCGCGAGGCATAATTCTGCCTTGGCCGGAAGCCGCGATCGACGTCGATACCGTGGAGGATCTGTCTTTGGTGCGGAGGATTCTAGAAGGCGGCGGCTGAATCGAGCGGATTTGAAATGGCGCTCCAACGGCCGACCATCTTACGGGCCCGGTTTAAGTCCACGGCGAAATCGACCTCGCACCACTCCTCGGGACCCACCTCGACGATATCGAGCGGCGATTCCTTCGCCAAGGCATCGATGACCGTCAGATACCAGGACCGTAGTCCCGACGGGCCGCGCATGGCCGATTCGACGGCCGCGCGAAAGCGATCCGCGCCTGGCCCACGGAACGACATCAAGCCGATGGATTCTCCGTCCGTGTCCTCCGGCTCGAGGCCCTTACCGACAGCGGTCAAGCGGCCGTTGCGCAACCGGACCTTCATGTCGTCGGCATCGTAGCTGTTCTTGCGCGATATCGTGACCGTGATGGGAGCCTCGGGGGCCGCCAGGAGATAGTGAGGTACCGCCGCCTCGAACAGGGTGTCGCCATTCAGCAACAGGAAATCGCCCGCCGTTTCGCGGCATGCAAGCCAAACGCTGCCGAGGTTGTCGGCGACGCCGAAGAAAGGATTGTATAGGCCTGTCAGGCGCAGGCCGGGGCGCCGGTGGCGGGCCAGTTCCGCATCCACCTTATCGGCGTGGAAACCGGTGAGGACGGTAATGTCGTCGATACCGGCCGCCGAAAGCTGGCGCAATTGCCATGACAGCATGGTCATGCCCGGCGCCACCGGGAGCAGGCATTTGGGAACATCCTCGGTGAGGGGCAACAGGCGCTTGCCTTGCCCGGCGCTCAGTATAATGGCCTTCAATGGATGTTTTCCCGTCCGTTGTCACGGGCGGCCTCGATCGTCCAAAAGGCCAACCAGTCGCGCGCCGTTCTAGATAAGGTTATCTAAGAAGTACTATGTCTCCTGTCAAATAACGAATGAGTTAGATCTTCGTCATTTTCCAGTCTGCCCCGGTGGGATAGTTACCACGCCTCCAGGCTGGGGGCCAGGTCCCTGGGCGGGGATCGTATTTGGCGAGTTATATCGTATCGCTTCTATCGAGGTCATGGCGCCGTGCTTATCCAAAGCCTGAGCCCGGACCAGGCGGAAATCGTCGTCGTACCAGAGCTCACGCTTGATTTGGCCGGCTATCGCGTAGTGCCGCGCCCATACGGAAATATCGTCGATCCTGACTTTTTTCCGGCCCAGGGGCGTGCCGTGGACCTTACGAACGCGGCCCTTCGCGATGTCGAGCAGATTGTCCCGGTAGGGCGTATCCGCGCGCCAGAAGCTGGTGGTGCCCACGTCGCCGGGCACGGCCAGGCTCTTTCCATCTTTCGTCAGCATCAGGATATCGCCGCTGGCGGCGGCGGTTACGTTACGAATCTTCCCGTTATCGTTTGTATGCGAAGTAAGGGCGGTAAGACGATTGCCTGTCCAGAATTCCTCAGCCTGCATTCGGTATCTGTATAAGGTCAGGCCTAGAATGCTCACAGTGGCATTCATCTCGGCGCGAACGGTGACGCCGGCATCTCCTTGGTCGATCCAAAGCCCATAGCGGCCAATTTCGCCGCCGTCCCTGAGCACGCGGTATGCGATCTCGCGCGCCGGGGGCTCGATCCCCTTGGCCGCCGCCATGCCCCGCGGCGATACCGCGACGGCCAGAGACCCGGCGCCGGCGGCAAGGAATTGGCGCCGATCCATCGTGGCGACCTGGAATCCTCGCCATGGCCGTTCCCGCCGGCATTGCCCCTTGGCTGTAGGGGGGGCGTCTTCCCTGGCAGGCGTGAGGCCCGTATCCATCCCTGGGGCGTGCCCTTTCGGTTTCATGCGCGCTCAAGCCTTACGATGCAGCGGCGTGGCCCGCGATTACTCTCACGTGGCCACCCGCTTGGTAATATCCATGTCCGAGACTGGCCCGCCGATGAAGTGGCCCTTGGCGGCGTCGTAGCATCGCGATTCCGCCGAAATCCGCCATGTCTCTTTCGTCTCGCGGACGCGGATCGCGTGATATTGCGCGCTTTGCTGTCCGGCATGAGCCGATGCGGTCGCCGAAGCCGCGCCGAGGACCCGGATCGGCCCAAGGGGCCCCGGAAGCTCGCCCACCAAGGCGCGGTGGGCATGGCCATGTAGAACCAATTCCGCTCCAGCCCGCGACAGCACACTACGGAATTGGCCGGCATCGGTCAATCTACGGCGGGCCGACACGGCGCCCGCCTGCGGCGGGTGGTGAAGCAGCACAATGCGCAGCAGCCCGCTGCCGCGAAGCGCGTCCAGCATGGATTCAAGCCGCTTGAGCTGCATCTCGCCGATCCGGCCGGTCGCCATGAAGGGCGGGGAGGGGACCGCACTCGAAACGCCGATAAACGCGACCGGGCCGCGTTTTCGCACGAAAGGGAAGGTTCCGGCCTGCGCGCCGGAATCGCAGGTCATGAACGCCGCCCAATCGCCGATGAAGCCAGGGTCCGGGACCGGCGTGTAGGCGTCGTGGTTGCCCGGTACGACGCTAACCCGGTCCGCTGGAGCCAAGCCGTGGAGCCACTGCGCCGCGGCCCTGTATTCCGCCGGAAGCGACAGGTTGGTGACGTCGCCGGTCACCACGACATGATCGTGGTGAAGTTCGGTTAAGTCCGCGACCAGGGCTTCCAGCACCTCCGCGCGGTGTATGCCCTTGCGCTTCCTATACCAAGACAGATATCCAAGGGCTCGCTTGGACGCGAGCGCGCGCAAGGGAACCGGGGGAAGCGGCGGCAGGTGCAGATCGGAAACTTGTGCGAAACAGAACATTGCCGCCACGATACCCATAACAATGCCAGACCATCTGTGATGCCATACGAGATTGTCAAGTTGGGAGCTAAGGTTTCCGCCGCCTCGCCGGGTGGAAGCGTTTATGTCCGCCTGCTCGTGGCGCCCTCCGCGCCCCGGCTGTGGGGCCTCAGCCAGGAGGAGCGCTTGCGCCGGGCCCTGGTGCGCCATGGGGTGGCCGAGGCGAATGACATTGCCGAGACCTGGCCTGACGATGGCACCGTGCTCATGCTTCGTGGCGACGTCGTCTATGACGGCGCGGTCTTGGGGGGCCTGCTCGACCACCGGGAAGCCGTTTTGGTCTTGCCGGGGGATGATGGCGCACGCGCCGTCGCCGCTCACGCCCCGGCGGGCGGCGCCGAGAGTGCCTGTGCGGCCTTGGCCGAGGATCGGTTGCCGGACGGCCTTCGGACCATGACCCCTGAGCAGGTCGCGGCGTCATACCACTCCGCGTTGCGCAAACGCGCGGCACCGCTTTGTCTGCCCGTCGGCACGGACAACGTGCGCGAGGTGGAGCGGCGTATCTATCTGGCGGCCTATAAGGGCGTCACGGACTTGGTCACCAAGTACGTCTGGCCAGCGCCGGCCCTGTGGGTGACCCGTTTATGCGTTTCACTGGGGTTGTCTCCCAACGCCGTGACCCTTGTCAGCGCCATTCTGGTGGTCGCCGCCACCGTTCTTTTCGCCTTGGGCTATTTCGGCGCCGGCTTACTGGCGGCATGGCCCATGACCTTTCTCGACACGGTCGACGGTAAGCTGGCCCGCGTGACCCTGACCTCCACGCCTTTCGGCAATGTATTCGATCACGGCATCGACCTGATCCACCCGCCGTTCTGGTACGCGGCCTGGGGTTACGGCCTGATCGCGGGGGTGGGTTTGCCGGATGGCTGGCTCGCCCCGATCCTGTGGATCGTGGTCGGGGGATACGTGTTCGGCCGTCTGATCGAAGGCTACTTCATCTATCGTTTCAGGGTCGAGATCCACGTCTGGCGGCGGTTCGATTCCTTCTTTCGTTTGGTTACCGCCCGGCGCAATCCCAATCTGATCCTGCTCACCGCCGCGGCCGCGGTGGGACGTCCGTTCGAAGGGCTTGTCGCGGTGGCGGCCTGGACGGTTGTCTCCAACCTTCTGCACTTGGTGAGGATCGCGCAGGCCGAGGCGGCTCGAAGCCGCGGCGAGACTATTTCCTCTTGGTTGCAGGCGGCACCGTGACTGGCATTGCGGTGATCAGCAATCCGCACAGCGGGAGAAATCGCGGCGGCCTGGAGCGAATCCGCGCCATCGCGGCCAGGGCCGGTGTGCCGCACTTCGAGACGCAATCCCTTGACGATCTCGAGGCCGTGCTGCGCGACCTGGCCCGCCGAGGCATCGAGGTGCTCGCCGTGAACGGCGGCGATGGAACCGTGCGTGCCGTCCTGACCATGATTCGCGAGCCGCGCGGCTTTTCCAGCGAGCCGGCGATCGCGGTCCTGCGCGGGGGCACAACGAATATGATCGCCGGCGACGTTGGCCTCTCCGGCCGTCCGGATCTGGCCCTCAAACGGCTGGTGGAAACCTGCCGCGACGGCGTGCCGGGAGACATGCTTCGCGAGCGCCAGCTGCTTGCCTTGCGGCAAACGCCGGACAGCCCACCTATATACGGCTTCTTTTTCGGGGCGGCGGCCATTCCCCGCGCGATTCGCCAAAGCCGGGAAACTTTCCATACACGCGGCATGACCGGGGCGCTTGGCTCCGGGCTGGCCCTTGGTTGGGCCTTGACGCGCCTATTGGCGGGGTGCGCCGAGAACGATCCCATATTGCACCCGGATACGATTAGCTATGAAGCCGATGGTCAGGAGCGGCAGGAAGTGCGTGCCATCGTGTTTCTGGCCACCGGATTGCACCGTCTGCTGCTTGGGTTACGGCCGGTCGAACCCGGCGATGCCTTGGGCATGGCCATGTTGACGCATCCTTACCGCAGCATCCTGCGGTCCTTGCCGGATTTTCTTGGCGCCCGCGCCGGCGGTCCGGCGACCTACCTGCATGACGGTTACCGGCGGGCGCGGGTGCGATGCCTGAAGCTATTGACCGGGTCGGGCTATACTCTGGACGGCGAGCTGTTCGAATCGGATCCCAATGTACCCTTGACCCTCAGCGCCTCGGCAGGGGTCCGTTTCCTATGCGCCTAGACCCGAACCCCTCTTTGGCAAAGGCGCGCGAGGCCCTGATCGATCGGATCGACGCGGAAGCCAGTCAAGCCGTCGATGCCGGCGTTATGGCCCTGTCGGACGAGTTGCGGTCGCGGACCGCCCCGGCCGCGATACTATTCTATGGGTCCGGTATCTGGCAGTCCCGGTCAGAGGATCAGGTTCTCGATTTCTATGTCCTCGTCGATGACTATCAAACTGTATATGGCCGGGGCATTAAGGCGGTCGTGAACCGTTTGCTGCCGCCGAATGTTTATTTCCTGAAAATTAAACATGCCGGCCGCCCACTGCGTTGCAAGTATGCGGTCATGCGGGTCGATCAGTTCGCGCGGGGCGCGTCGCGAGCTGCCTTGACGCCGCAGGTCTGGGCTCGTTTCGCGCAACCCTGCCGCATTTCTTATGTCCGGGACGAAGCCGCCAGGCGCACGGTAGCGGAGATTCTGGCAAGCGCGGCGGTCACCTTCCATGCCCGCGTTTTTCCGCTCATGACCGGGGCACTCTCAGCGAAGGAGATCTGGTGCCACGGTCTCGGCGAGACCTTTAAGAGAGAGCTTCGCAGCGAAGGCGGCGCGCGGCCGGAGAAGCTTTACAATGCCGCCGCGGAGTCTCTGGCGTGGCGCAGCGCGCTCGCAGCGCCCTTGCTGCCTTTTCCGGTCGACGCGGCAACCGGCGAACACGGCGTTCTGCTGAGCGGGCGGCCATCCGTGGGGCAACGCCGCCGGGCTTGGGCGGGGGCGAGGCTGGCCCGGGCGGGCGGCAAGGCGGTGTCCCTATTGCGCCTGATGAAGGCGGCCTTCACGTTCGACGGGGGGGCCGAGTATTTGCTCTGGAAGATCGAGCGCCACAGCGGCGTGCGCGTCGAGGCGCGGCCATGGCAATTGCGGCACCCCTTGCTCGGCGGCTGGAGTTTGATGTGGAAACTTTACTGGCGCGGCGGTTTTCGCTAGAGCACTTTCCGACCCTATTGACCCATTTGATGGCGCCAAATCAGCCCATTCGGCTAGGCGCGGAATGCCGCGCGATGTGGGGCATCGGGCAAGTTCCGCAACGACGCCGATGGGCTGATTTGGCCCACCGGAGGCCGGTTATTCGCGCCCGCTGGACGTCGTTACGGCCCCCTTGTGGTCGTAAAGACCACGGCGCGGACCGTGCCTAGCCAGCAGACGCGAAAAACCGGTCAAATGGGTTAATAGGGTCGGAAAGTGCTCTAGACGCGGCCGCGCGGTTGCGATACGACATCGCCACCTTGGTCCCATAGGCTCAACCGCATGAAGCTCTTAGCAACCCGTGGCGCGATTCTGGGCGTCCTGGCGATGATCGTCATCGTGACGGTCTCGAACGTCGCGGTGCAGATACCGATCAACGATTGGTTGACCTGGGGCGCGCTGACCTATCCGGTATCTTTCTTGGTCACCGACCTGACCAACCGCGCCTTGGGCGCCAGGGCAGCGCGCCAGGTCGTCTACGCCGGCTTCGCGGTGGCCGTGGTTCTCTCGGTCGTGGCCGCCGGTCCGCGCATCGCCGCGGCCTCGGGTCTGGCCTTCCTTCTGGCGCAGCTATTGGACATCGCGATCTTCGGCCGCCTGCGCCGCGCCGCCTGGTGGCAAGCGCCTCTCGTTTCCTCGATTACCGCTTCGGCGCTCGATACCATTCTGTTCTTCTCCCTGGCCTTCGCCGGCACCGGCTTGCCTTGGACCACCTGGGCACTGGGCGATTATGGGGTTAAGCTGACCCTGGCGCTGGTCATGCTGATTCCGTTCCGGGCTCTCATGAGCCGAACAGGCCCAGCCCGTCTCGACCTAAGGGTCTGATCGCGTGTGCCACGCAACTCGCGCCGATCGTATCGGCGCCTAATCGGGAGACCGGTCATGCGGATCGTCATTGAGCAATCCGATTTTCGCCGCCTTTCCACCGCCACCAAGCGGGAAATTATCGAAACCCTGGCCGGGAGTGGTTTCCTGACCCCGCCGGCGGCGGAAAAGAAGCGCGAGAACCAGCTGTGGAAGGAGCCTTTTAACCTCACGCCGGACCTCGCGGCGCGACTCATGCACGGCTTGTCGGAACCTCACCGCGTGCGCTTGAAACTTTTCGCCAAGAAGCGCGGGCGCGTGACCCAGAAGGATCTGTTGGCCACGACCAATGACACCGACATGCGGATCCTGTCGCATTTTCAGGCGGTGCTCAGCCGGCGTCTGCGCCGTCTGATCCACGACCCGGAAAAGCGGCTTCACCTGATCGGCTGGGACTTCGAGGCGACCAAGTGGAACAAGGACAAATCCGCGATTGAGGACGGCACCTACTTCGTCACGGATTCGACGACCGCCGCCTTGCGCGATTGTTTCGGGTTGAAGAGCCGGTAATTACTGGACGGCTATTGCGCCGCTAGTTTCCGGCGACGAAGAGGTTCAGCCCTCCGGCATTCGGCGAGGCAAGGATGCTGCCCAAGAGGGAGGCATGGGACTGCTGGACGTTATGGAGGCCGGTCGCCGCGTTGGCCTGCGTCTCCAGCTTGTCGCGCAACAATTTCAGCAGGCCTTCAAGCCCGACCCGGTTGACGACGGAGGCGAATTCCCGGCGCTGCGTGAGGGCCAGGCTGACCCCGTCTACCGTGACGTCGATAATTTTGTACTCGCCATCGACGGCACGCACACGCCAGACCGGTGCCGCCTGGCCATCGGTTCCGTTGACCTTGGTTTCAACCAGGATATCGCTTTCGCCGGCGGGGTTGCTGGCGACGATGCTCAAGGTATCGGCCTGAAAGGCGGTGAGGTGACGCGCATAGCTGTTCAAGAGATATTCGGTGAAGAGATCCATGAATTCCGCACGCTGGGCGGAGTTGGCGCGCTTCCAGTACTTGCCCAGGACGAATTGGCAGGTCAGTTCCAGATTGAAACCCTGCTTCACCAGCTGGCGAATAAGGATGCGCCGCTGGGCCGGCTGCTTCGCCTCCGATGAAGACAGGGCCTCGGCCGTCCGCAGGCCCAAATCCTGAACCATGCGGGCCGCTGCCTGCTGCGGATCCGAGGACGCCGGGAGGATTTCGAATCGCGCTTCGCCGGCCTCGGCGCTAGCGGGCGCGAAGCTGGCGCCCAGGCTAAGTCCGCAGGCCATGGCGGCGACTATCAGTATTTTACGACTTGGCGTAAAAGCCCTGTCCCACATCACAATCTTACTCCGCACTCTGGCCCGGTTTTCCGATCTGGCGCGAAGGGGGCCGAGGCCGCCGTTCCGCCGTCTTACCGGTTGTAACGATAGGACCATAAATAAGTTAATGGATCATTTCAGGATTCTAGGATTTCCGCCGTTTCGGCCCGGCAAAATTTTAACAAAAATTGTCTCATAGTTAATTCCGGCCCGGTTCCGCTGCGGATACCTATGGCCAAGTGTTTGGCATTGCAACTTGTTTCCAGCCGCTGGGCGAGCGCGCGTTAACGCGGCGGCCCGCATCATGGCACCCTGTCGGATACACAAACGCCGGTCTTGGGGGCGTGTTCTTTCTGTGACAAGCCCCGGCAGGCGGCCCGCGGTTCTTGGCACGGCATCTGCATCGAATTGGAGCGATGCAGATACGCGCGATACCCTTGGCCGTTTGGATTCTTACCGCCGCGTTTTCCTGGCTGGGCGCGTCCGCGCCGGCCGGTGCCGGCGGAGCCCTGTCCCCCTGGGCGCTTTGCGCCAGTCACGCGGCCCTGGCCGAGCGGAACCACCGCTTGCCGTGGGGCTTATTGCGGGCCATCGCCAAGGTCGAGACCGGGCGCTACCGTAAAGCGGAAGGGGAAGTTCTTGCCTGGCCCTGGACCGTGATGGCCGAGGGGCGGGGGCGATATCTGCCTAGCAAGCGGGCGGCCATGGCCGAGGTCGAGGTCCTTCGGGCGCGTGGCGTCGCCAACATCGACGTCGGCTGCATGCAGATCAATCTGTACTATCACCCGGAGGCTTTCGACAGCCTGGAGGCGGCTTTCGACCCGGCCACGAACACCGAGGCGGCGGCGCGTATCCTGGCCGCCTTCAAGGATACCTGGGGATCCTGGACCCGGGCGGTCGGGAACTATCACTCCAACACCCCAACCCTGAGCGGCCCCTACCGGGTCAAGGTTTACCGCACCCTGTTCAAGGACCGCCGGCGCGCCGCGCGAGCCGAGCTGCGCAGAATCAACTCTCCGAGGTCTTAGTGACCATTTCCGTGCCGGTCCCGGCGCCCAAGCCCCCCCACCCTAACCCTCCCCCTCAAGGGGGGAGGGAATAAAAACAAGGCGCTTCCCCTTACTCCCTCCCCCTCGACGGGGGAGGGTTGGGGTGGGGGTGACAGACTTGCCAAGTCTTTCCAGTGCCCGGGGACGTGCGATTTTCATGCCGGTAACGCCATGCTGCACGTCCGAATAATTAAACCGGACACCCGTGGATCGGGTCCGGCAATGACACTGTGGAAGTTGCCCGCGGAGGGACTCCTAGGCCTCGGGCAAGGATTCCAGAACGCCCAGCCAGGTTTGTGCCGATTTACCGAAGTATTTCGTCTTCGGCACCAGTTCATCGCGCTGCTTGACCGTTCCGACCCGGATTCCAAGACTTCTGGAATCGCCGCCGTGGGGCGCGGAATAGATCGGCGAGCCGCACTCCGGGCAAAATGTCTGCTCGCGCTCGTTACCGCTGTCGGCGATCTTGACGTAAACCTTGAGGGTCCCCGAAGTCAGCTTGAAGCTGTCTTCCGGGGCGAAGGCGACGGTGCGAAAGGGCGTGCCGGAGAGGGTCTGGCAATCCGTGCAGTGGCAGACGATGACCTGCGCCGGATCAATCTCGGCCTCATAGGCGATATGGCCGCAGTGACACCCGCCGTTGATTTTCATTTCGCCCTCTTCACGCGCCTTGGGCCTGCATCAGTTGCTCGATCTCGGTCCCGTTGCTTGGCCACTTGGCCCAGTCGTAGGCGGAAACGCCCCACTTGTTTTGATGGACCGGGTCGCCGCCGGCGTCGAGCAGGCGGGCGACGATTTCCAGGTGGCCGCGCGCGGCGGCGGCCATGAGGGCGGTATTCCCGGCATCGCTGCTCCGGTCCGCCTCGGCGCCGTGTTCCAGCAGCAGATCGACCGCATCCCGGTTACCCAGGGCGGCGGCGCGCATGAGCGCGCTCACCCCCCAGGAGCCGCGTGCCATGGCATCGCCGCCCGCTACCAGGGCCGCTTGAAGCCCAGCCGTGTCGCCACTCGCGACCAAGCCGAGGATATCGTGATTTGTTTCGCTCATGCGCTCATTGAGCGTTACTCGCCCCCCGCCGTCAAGCGAAGTCGGTCCGCGGCAGCCGACCGGTTTCAAGAAGGTCCGCTTTTGACCCGAAGCAATCATCGCGTCACAATTACCTGACCGATAGGGCGGCAGCTAGAGCCATACCATTGGGATAGACTCTCTTTGTTCAGGGCATTGTTGTGGACCGAGTGCTCAGTATAACAGACCAGGGTTCGCCTAATGCTCAAAGAAACCAACAAATCGCAGAGGCGAGGCCCTTCAGTACATCCCCGGAATTAACCGATAGCGCACGCGCTGCGCATAGTCTCGATAACCCGGCAACTCTTCCTGTAGTGTCTGGTCTTCCAGTGCGGTTCTGATCACCGCGATGATCAACGCCACTGCAGCTGGAATAAGTGTCCACGCCGAGCCTAAGGCCAGCACAATACCCAGCAGTGGCGGAATATTTCCTGCATAGCCCGGATGCCGCACGATCCGGTATGGGCCACTGTCACACACCACATGCCCGCGATCCGTCTGAATACGCACCACGCTGGAAAAAAAGCGGTTCTCTGCCAATGCCCACACAGCGAAAGCGTATCCGAGCGAAATCAAGATGAAGCCGAGTAAGATGAGCCATAACGGAAATTCGGGGGACCAGCCATAGCGGTGATCCAGCCCTGCCACAACGACCAGTGGGAACCCAAGACTCAGCGCCATCAGCGGAGCAAGCACTTGGTCCCAAGCTTTCGCGCCTTGGATAGTCTCAATATTTTGTCGTTCGGCCATCAAGCCCGGATGCCGCTGTTCCGCCCAAATGTGCCCCCCTATGCCTGCGGTAACGATCAGCAGGGAATAGATCCACGCCTGCCACCAACCGAAATCCCCTCCGCACACCAATAAAGCCAGTGGGATAGAGAGATATACCACAACTATACCGATCCATTGGCGCGGGGAGCCTCGTTGAACTGCTTTATGACTAACCGGATTCGATGACATACCATTCCCTATAATTAAGCGACTGGCTAAGCCATATTAATGTCTAAGCAGTTTTTGTTGGTAGGGCCTATGTTTGGTATTGGCACTTCACGGACCTTAGCCTAACCGGCCCCCTATCCGATCCGCCCGCGCATGGCGAGCTTGCCTTGTGGGTTGACGATCCAGAGGTCGGCGGCTTGGCCGTCGTCGTCGTCCGGTCTTCCGGCCACGGTGAAGGGGGCGGTGTCGAAGATCGGGCTTAGGGCGCGGAACTGGAAACTTGCGATACTTGTATCCGGCCGCGCGGCGCGCGCCAGTTCGACCATGAGGGTGGCGAGGAGCGGCCCATGCACGATCAGGCCGGGATACCCTTCGACCCCCGTGGCATAGGGTTGGTCGTAGTGAATGCGGTGGCCGTTGAAGGTCAGGGCCGAATAGCGGAACAACAAGACCGGGTCGGGATGGATCTCGCGGGCCCAGGCCGCGTCCCGAGGCGCGTCCTCGCCGGGCGGAGATTCCTCGCCCGTCTTCGCGGCTTCGCGGTACGCGATATCCTGTTCGTCGGCGATACACAGCGTGCCTTGCGCGCTGACCTCGTGACGCACCGTCACGAAGGCGAGTTGTCCACTGCGTCCCTCCTTAAAGCGGATACCGGTTATGCTTGATTTGCGCGTGGCCGCCACGCCCAGGGGCAGGGGGTGGAGAAAGCTGACACGGCTGCCCGCCCACATGCGCCGGGGCAGGTCGATCGGCGGCAGAAAGCCGCCGCGCGCCGCGTGACCATCGGGGCCCAGGGCCGACCCCGGCGTGGCCGACCAGAAATACATCCAGTGCCACAGAGGCGGCAGAGCGTCGCCAGGGTTCAGGGCCGCGCCTTTATCGTCCAGGCTTGCCTGCAAGGCGCGGGCGCGGCCCAGGTCGATGGTATCCTCCAGGCTATGCTCGCGCCCGACCCAATCTTGCCAAGCTTTCATTTCGTCTTGCGTGGTCATGTCGCGAACTCCCGCCGGATCGCCGCGCCGTGTTGGTCGAGCGCGGGCACCGGGCCATAGGTTACGGTTTCCCCGCCGCGCGCCGGGGGGGCGATGACCTCGACGGTGCCGCCCGCGGTTTCCACCGCGATCCGGCGTAGCTGCGGGTGCGCGGCCAGATCGGCGATGGAGTTCACGGCGCCATAGGCGATGTCGGCGGCCCGCAGACGTTCGATCAATTGGGCGCGGGTCAGGGGCGCTAGGGCGGCCGCGATCTCCGCGTCCAGGGCAGGGCGGTTGGTTACCCGCACCGGGTTATCCGCGAAACGCGGGTCGCTGGCCATATCGGGGCGCTGGAACACTTCGGCGCAGAGACGGACCCATTCGCGCTCGTTCTGTATCGAGATCACGACCTCGCCACCGTCGCCGGCCGCGTAGACGCCGTAAGGCGCGATGCTAGGGTGATTGAGGCCGACCCGCGCGGGCGCTTGGCCACCATAGACCTGATACAGATAGGGCACGTTCATCCAATCGGCCAGGGCATCGAACAAGGACACCGCGATGCCGCGTCCCTTGCCGGTTATGCCTCGTTCGATCAGGGCTTCCAGCGCCGCCATGTAGGCGTACATGCCGGCCCCTATATCGCAGACCGAAACGCCGACCCGGCCCGGTCCCTCGGGCCTGCCGGTCACCGCCGCCAGGCCGGTTTCGGCCTGCACCAGAAGATCGTAGGCCTTCATCTTGGCGTAGGGTCCGTCTTCGCCATAGCCGCTGATGTCGATGGTGATGAGGCGCGGGTGCCGGGCGCGCAGTTCGGCGCTGCCGAAGCCCGCGCGCGCCGCCGCGCCGGGCGCGAGGTTTTGAATGAAAATATCCGCGCGCGCGATCAAGGCGGTCAGCAAGGCCTTGTCGCCCGCATCCTTGAAGTTGAGGGCGATGGATTCCTTGCCCCGGTTGAGCCACACGAAGTACGCGCTCTGGCCCTTGGCGACGCGGTCGTAACCGCGCGCGAAATCGCCCTCCGGCCGCTCGACCTTAATCACCCGCGCGCCCGCGTCGGCCAGGCGCGACGCGCAATAGGGCGCGGCGACGGCTTGTTCCAGGGACACGATGAGAAGGCCTTCGAGGGGTTTGCTCACGGCTCGCGATCCTAATACGTAGCGGAGCGGTGGCACGAAGGTCCCCCCACCCCGGCCCTCCCCCTCAAGGGGGGAGGGGGAAGAGGGAGTGCCTCGCCGCTATCCTCTCCCCCCTTGAGGGGGAGGGATAGGGTGGGGGGTACGCCGGTCCATGCAGGTTCCACACCTAAATCCATTTTCTCATCCGTTACCCTTGGGCGTGACCCGAGGGTTCATCCATGACCGAGACTCGCAACCGCGATGGATTGCCGGATCAAGTCCGGCAATGACACGAAAACGAGTCGCTCGATCATCGCCTTTTCTTCCAAAGTCTGCGCGCACGCTATCGCCTAGTACGACCGGGGCATGCCGAGCACGTGCTCGGCGATATGGGCCAGGATGAGGTTGGTGGAGATCGGCGCGACTTGATAGAGGCGCGCCTCGCGGTATTTGCGCTCGACATCGTATTCTTCCGCGAAACCGTAGCCGCCGTGGGTTTGCAGGCAGGCTTCCGCCGCCGCCCAGGAGGCTTCCGACGCCAGCATCTTGGCCATGTTGGCCTCGGCGCCGCAGGGCTGGCCGGCCTCGAACAAGGTCGCTGCCTGGCGTACCATGAGGGCCGCTGCCTGGGCCTGGGCGTAAGCGCGGGCGATGGGAAACTGGATGCCTTGATTCTGACCTATGGCGCGGCCGAAGACCCGGCGCTCGCAGGCGTAGACGCGCGCCGTGTCGACGAACCAGCGCGCGTCGCCCAGGCACTCGGCGGCGATCAGGATGCGTTCCGCGTTCATGCCGTCCAGAACGTGGCGGAAGCCGCGTCCTTCCTCGCCGATCAGGTTTTCGGCCGGGACCCGCAGATTGTCGATAAAGACCTCGGTCGTGGCATGGTTGATCATGGTGCGTATGGGCCGGATCGTCACCGGCGGATTCTCTCCCCGCGTCGCCTCGCGCAGGTCGACCACGAAGACCGAGAGTCCCTCGCCCTTGTGCTTGACCTCCTCCTTGGCCGTGGTGCGCGCCAGCAACAGCATGAGGTCGGAGTATTCGGCCCGGCTGGTCCAGACCTTCTGCCCGTTGGCGATATAATGGCCGCCCTCGCGCCGCGCCGTGGTGGTGAGGCTCAGGGTATCCGTGCCGCTGGAAGGCTCGCTTACGCCGAAGGCTTGAAGCCGTAAGCGCCCGGCGGCGATTTCCGGCAGCCATTCTTTCTTTTGCGCCTCGCTGCCGTGACGCAGGATGGTGCCCATGGTGTACATCTGCGCGTGGCAGGCGCCGCCGTTGCCGCCGCTGGCGTGGACCTCTTCCAGGATCGCGGCGGCGGCGGAAAGCGGCAAGCCGCTGCCGCCGTATTCTTCCGGGATCAGGGCGGCCAGATAGCCGGCCTGGGTCAAGGCCTCGACGAAGGCCTTGGGATAGGCTCGGTCCCGGTCCAGCGCCCGCCAATAGGCCCCCGGAAAGTCCGCGCACAGGGCCCGAACGCCCTGGCGTATCTCCGGAAAATCACTCTCGCTAAAGTCGGTCATGGCACCGAGCCTAACCGATTGCCACGCCCCTGCAAGAGCGGGCAGACTGATCGATGTCGTATTAAGTTGTTTCACCACCAAGACGCAAAGACGCTAAGAAGCCCCGAAGGGTTCCTCACATGAGACGGTTAGCAGACGAGACCGAACGATTAGCTTCGAGCATTGTTGATTCTGCATTCAAGGTGCATTCAACGCTTGGTCCGGGATTGCTCGAATCGGTCTATCAAGCCTGTATGGTCCGGGAGTTTGAGAGCAGGAATATCCAGGTTCAAAAGCAGATCGCCGTACCCGTCACTTATGGCGGAATGCAGATAGAATCGGGGCTACGCTTGGACCTCCTGGTCGAGGACCGGATTGTTTTAGAACTCAAGGCGGTCGTAAATATGCTCCCGGTTTATGACGCTCAGCTACTCACTTATCTGAAATTGGCTGATAAGGAACTCGGGTTCCTGATAAATTTCAATGTACCCCTGATAAAGGATGGCATTAAACGACTGATCCGGTGAATAGTGCCTCTTGCTTCTTCGCGTTCCTTAGAGTCTTCGCGTCTTCGTGGTGAAAATTTTAGTCGAGTTCACACATGTCCGTACCAACACATCGTAAGCATAAAGACGTTATCGAGGAGACTCTGACTCTCAAGGGCGCGCGGGTCGTTGATATTGGCTGCGGCGATGGCGGGCTGGTGCGTTTGATGACGCGCTTGGGGGCGCGGGTCACGGGCATCGAGCCCTCGCCAAACCAAGTGGAGCGCGCGCGGGCGGCGGAGCCCGCCGGCGGTGAGGAATACAAGCAGGCCGGGGCGCAGGACCTACCCTTGGACGATAGCTCGGCCGATGTCGCGGTCTTCTTCAACTCCCTGCACCACGTGCCGGGCGAGCTTCACATCAAGGCGTTCGAGGAGGCCGCGCGGGTCCTGAAACCGGGCGGCGTCCTGTATATTTCCGAACCCATCGCCGATGGTTCCAGTTTCAGGGCCGGCCGCCTGATCGACGATGAAACTCAGGTCCGCGCCCAGGCTTACGAGGCTTTGCGATCGGCGGCTCGGGGGCCCTTGTTCGAGGCGGAACGGGAACTGACTTATGTGGCGCCCATCAAGTACGATAGCTTCGCGCATTTTCGCGATCATGTGATCGCCGTCGATGAACGCCGCCGGCCGAAGGTCGAATCCCTTGAGGACGAATTGCGCGCCGCCTTCGAGGCCAATGCCGAGGAACGCGATGGCGCTTTCTATTTCGATCAACCGTGCCGGCTCAACCTGCTACGCCGAAGGGAATGACCAACGATGGCGGTTACCTATACCTCGAAATATCACGCGCCCGAGGATCCGGGCGGCATCATCGGCGAGATCCTGAACATGGGGGCGGAGTTCACCGGCCCGGCCCGGGATGCCTTGCTCGGCTGGACCCTGCGCCTGGGCGACACTCAGGACCCGGCGGAAGCGGCGCGCGCGGTGTTGGTGAAATACGGTTTAGAAAAGGGATCCGACCCCGAGGGCGCCTGCGGTGAGTTGGTGCGCTTGTTGCGCGAAACCGCCGGTTATTCGCAAGCGCGGCTTGAAACCCACATGTGCCGGCCCGAGAGCGCACACCGCAACCGCCGCCGGGGCGGACGCAAGGCCCGCCATTCGGGCTAGGCGATTAACCCCACAGCGCCGCGCCGAAGGGCTGGATCGTGCTGCCGTCGAAGACCAGGCCGTGGTCCCGGTCGCGGTCGAGCAGCAGGGGGCCGTCCAGATCGACGACCCGCGCGCCTTGCGCGACCAGGGTCGCGGGCGCCATGGCCAGGGAGGTCGATATCATGCAGCCGACCATGATCTTGTACCCCTGGGCTTGGGCCGCCTGCTTGAGCTTGAGCGCCTCGGTCAATCCGCCGGTCTTGTCGAGCTTGATATTGACCGCGTCGTAGCGGCCCTCGATTTTGGCCAGGGACGCGGTGTCGTGGCAGGCTTCGTCGGCGCAGACCGGAACCGGGTGGGCCATGTCCGCGAGGGCTTCGTCCTCGCCGGCGGGCAGGGGTTGTTCGATCAGATCGACCCCGAGTTTGGCCAGGCGCGGCGCCAGTTCCAGGTAGTTGGCCGGCGTCCAGCCCTCGTTCGCATCGACGATCAGCCGCGATTTGGGGGCGTTCGCGCGCACCGCTTCGACCCGCGCCAGGTCGCCGGGCCCGGCGAGCTTCAGCTTCAGCAGTGGCCGTTGGGCGTTTCCGGCCGCGTTTCGAGCCATGGCCTCCGGGCTGTCGAGGGACAAGGTGTAGGCGGTGATGAGGGGCTCGGGCGGCGGCAGGCCGGCAAGCTGCCACACCCGCTTGCCGGCTCGCTTGGCCTCCAGATCCCAGAACGCGCAGTCCAGGGCGTTGCGCGCGGCCCCCGCCGGCAAGGCGTCTTGCAGGCCCCGCCGGTCCAGGCCCTCGGCCAGGCGCGGCGCCGTGGCTTCGATGGCCTCGATAACGCCGTCCACGGTTTCGCCGTAGCGGCCATAGGGCACGCATTCTCCCCGGCCCAGGATCCCGCCCGCCGAGAGTTCGGCGACGACAACGACCGTCTCGCTGCTGCTGCCGCGCGAAATGGCGAAGGTGCCGCGGATCGGCCAGACTTCGCGGCGCACCCTAAGTTGCATTAGCCGAGCCGCGCGACGATTGGGGCCACGCCGTCCTTGAAGGCATCGACGGCGGGCAGGCCCAGTTCTTTTTCCAGGTGGCGCAAATAGGGCTCGGCCTCGCCCGCCGCCATGTGCGAGGTGTTGACGGAAATTCCGACGAAGCGCGCCACCGGATTGGTCAGGCGCGCCGCCGTCAGGTTCGCTTCCATGCACACCTTCAACTCGGGCAGGGGGTATTCGGGTAGGCCGCGCATATGATGACGGGTCGGCTCGTGGCACAGGACCAGGGCATCGGCCTGGGCGCCATGGAGCAGCCCCAGGCTGACCCCGGCGTAGGAGGCGTGAAACAGCGAACCCTGGCCCTCGATCAGGTCCCAATGATCGGGTTCGTTGGCGGGCGAAATCGATTCGACCGCGCCGGAAATAAAGTCGGCCACCACCGCGTCGATGGAGACCCCCGATCCGGCGATCAGGATTCCGGTCTGCCCGGTCGCGCGCAAATCAGCCTTCAGGCCGCTGTCGCGCATGCCGCGTTCCAGGGCCAGGGATGTGTACATCTTGCCGACCGAGCAGTCGGTGCCCACGGTCAAGAGCCGCTTGCCGCTCCGCTTGCGTCCGTTGGCGACATCGAAGCTCCGGTCGGGGTGGCGCACGTCGAACAGCTTGCGGTTATGCTGAGCCGCGATGGCGGCCAGGCTGGGCACGTCGGCCAAGCGATTGTGCAATCCCGCCGCCAGGTCGAAACCCTGCATCAGGGCGCGTTCGAGCACATCGGTCCAGACATCCGAAATCACGCCGCCCCGGTTGGCGACGCCCACCACCAGGGTCTTGGCGCCGGCGTTCCAGGCTTCCTCGAGGGTCATGTCGGTCAGGCCCAGATCTGCCTGGCAGCCTTCCAGGCGCCGCTGTCCGACGCACCACTCCGGCCGCCAGTGGGCGACGCCCTGGGCGGTTTTGGCGGCTAGCTGGTCCTTGGCGTCGCCGAGAAACAGCAGGTAAGGGTGCTGGATATCCATGGTTTCACCTATGCTCCCCTGGTTAGGTTCCGGCATCCAGTCTAGTCGAGAAAGAGCGTCCTCCGCACGCTAAAAAAGACCGAATATCAGTATGTTCCAGACAGGAATTGGCCCCTAAATCAAAGGGTCGCCAGGTCCGGTAAGCGGTCCTTGTCGATATGGCGGTCGACCGCGGGCAGGGGGTACTTGAGGCCGGTCGCGCAATTGAACAAAACCGCCGTCTCCTCCGCTTTCACGCGGCCGTCCGCCAGGGCGGCCTTATAGGCGGCATAGGTCGCGGCCCCCTCGGGGCACAGCAGCAAACCTTCCTTGGTGGCAACTTCGCGCAAACTTTCCATGATCGCCTCGTCGGTCACCGCGATGGCGAAACCGTTGGAGGCGCGCACCGCGCGCAAGATCAGAAAATCGCCGACCGCGACCGGCACCCTTATGCCGGCCGCCACCGTATGGGCATCCTGCCACAGCGGCGCGTGTTCCTTTCCGTCCTCGAAGGCCTTGACGATGGGGGCGCAGCCGGTCGCCTGCACGGACACCATGCGCGGACGCTTGGAGCCGATCCAGCCAATGGCTTCCAGCTCGTCGAAGGCTTTCCACATGCCGATCAGGCCGGTGCCGCCGCCGGTCGGATAGAAGATCACGTCCGGCAGCTCCCAGCCGAACTGCTCGGCCAGTTCCAGGCCCATGGTTTTCTTGCCCTCGATCCGGTAGGGCTCCTTCAAGGTCGAGACATCGAACCAGCCGGGGGATTCCTTGCCGGCGCCGACGATCTTGCCGCAATCGTTGATCAGGCCGTTGACCTTGTAGACCGCCGCGCCCTGAAGCTCGATCTCGGAGACATTGATTTCCGGCGTGTCGTCGGGGCAGAAGATGGTGGTGCGCAGGCCCGCTTGGCTGGCATAGGCGGCCATGGCCGCGCCGGCGTTGCCGTTGGTTGGCATGGCCAGGTGGGACAGGCCCAATTCCTTGGCCATGGCGACCGCCAGGGCCAGGCCGCGGGCCTAGAAGGATCCGGTCGGCAGGCGTCCTTCGTCCTTCACGATGACCCGGCCATCGCTGAGATTGGCGAGCGGTATGAGCGGGGTCACGACCTCGCCGAGGCTGACCACATTTTCCGCCTGGCCCACGGGCAGGAATTCCCGGTAGCGCCAGAAGCCGGTGGTGCGGCCGGCCAGAGTCTCCTTCGTGATCGACTTGGCCAGGGCCTCAAGATCGTAGCGCACCAGCAGCGGCCGCCCAGCCTCGGAGAGTCCCTGCACCCGGCCCGCTTCGTAGCGCTTGCCGGTGATGGAGCATTCCAAATGGGTGACGAAGTTGGGTAATTCCTGGGTCAGGACGGGATCAAGATGCATGACAGCCTCGGTGAGAAACGGGAAAAACGGCGGCTGGAGAATATCGAATGATCGCCGTCCCGCCGCAAGCCCGAAGCTTCCAATAGAAAAGGGATTCACCACTAAGGCACTAAGGCACTAAGGCGCGAAGACGCGAAGATATAAAATATGAAATCTGCTTCGCGGCTTCTTCGTGTCTTCGGGCCTTCGTGGTAAACCTTCTTCGCGCTTTGTTCCCTAACGCGGTTGATTGTAAAACTAGGTCCATGATTCCCAATGCATTCCTGAATGATCTATTCAAGGCGGCGGTCGCGGCGGCGGACCCGGCGCGCTGCGTGCCGCCCCACCTGCCGGAGCCGCCCAAGGGCCGCACCATAGTCGTGGGCGCGGGCAAGGCGGCGGCGGCCATGGCCAAGGCGGTGGAGGATAATTGGAGCGGCCCCCTGGAAGGCCTGGTCGTGACCCGCTACGGCCACGGCGCCCCCTGCCGCCATATCGAGGCGGTCGAGGCCTCCCACCCGGTGCCCGACAGCGCCGGGCGCGAAGCCTCGGATCGTATTCTGAAAATGGTTGGCGGTCTGACGGCGGACGATCTGGTCCTGTGCCTCATCTCGGGCGGCGGCTCGGCCTTGCTGGCCGCCCCGGCGCCGGGCCTGACGCTTGAAGACAAACGTGGCGTGACCGCGCGCCTGTTGCGATCCGGCGCGACCATTAGCGAGATCAACTGCGTCCGCAAACACCTCTCGGCCATTAAGGGCGGCCGCTTGGCCATGGCTTGCGCGCCGGCGCGGGTCGTGACCCTGGCCATTTCCGATGTGCCGGGCGACGATCTTTCGGCCATAGCCTCGGGCCCCACGGTGGCGGACCCGACCAGCTTCGCCGACGCCTTGGCGGTCCTGGCGGCCTATAGGATCGAAGAACCGCGCGACGTCCTCGCGCATTTGAAAGCGGCGGCGGAGGAGACGCCCAAACCCGGCGATCCGCGCCTGGCCCGCGTGGAAACCAAACTCATCGCCACCCCGCAAGACTCGCTGGAGGCGGCGGCGCGGGTTGCGCGCGAGGCCGGCGTCACGCCGGTAATTCTGGGCGATAGTATCGAAGGCGAGGCACGCGATATCGCTCTCATGCACGCGGGCATCGCGCGTCAGGTCGCGCGCCACGGACAGCCCACGCCCGCACCCGCCGTGTTGCTTTCGGGCGGGGAGACAACGGTCACGGTGCGCGGCGAGGGCCGGGGCGGGCGCAACGCGGAATTCCTGCTGGCCCTCACCGCGGATTTGGCCGGCGCGCCGCGCATTCACGCCCTGGCCTGCGACACCGACGGCATCGACGGAACCGAAGATAACGCCGGCGCCCTGGCCGGTCCCGACACCCTGGCGCGTGCCGAAGCCCTGGGCCTCGATGCGCGCGCCAGCCTGACCAACAACGACGGCTATGGATTCTTTTCCAAGCTCGGCGATCTGATCATAACCGGCCCGACCCGCACCAACGTCAACGACTTCCGGGCGATTTTGATCGCGGGCGATCCAAAGCCCTAGGCGATCAACAAGCGTAAGCCGGGGCGCTGGCCTGGGACCGGGTGCAGAAACCCTTCGGCGAGACCGTCTCCCTCACCGGCGCCGCCGCCAACCCGCAGCGCTTCCCCGGCCAGCTTAGCGACCCGGAAACCGGCTTCCACTACAACTATTTCCGCGACTACGACCCGAGTATAGGGCGATACCTGCAATCCGATCCGATTGGGTTGGCGGGCGGGTTGAATACCTATGGGTATGTGGGCGGGAACCCGGTTAGGTACGTCGATCCGACGGGAGAGTTTGCTCTACCGCTTGTGCCGTTGGCTATCGCCTGTATCGCCAACCCCGCATGTGTGGCGGGAACCCTAGCCATCGGCGGTGCTATCTACTGCTATCTGGCACCGGATTTGTGCCTCGTGCCGGACTTCAATGAGCTGGCCCAATATTGCCCGCTGCCGGCGGACTGGTATGATACTGTTTTACAGAACGAATCTGACGCCCCTAGTTCTGAGAATGGTCCCAGTGGAAAGCCAAAGAGGCATGATAAGGAGCACCCGACTAGGAAACGCGCTAGGGACGCCGCCCGGAATGACGGCAAGGGGCCCCCGATCCATCACCCGACTCCCACAGACGGGCGGAAGCCTCACTACCACCCAACCGATAGTAAGGGAGGCAAGAAACCGGGTGGAGCTCATCACACCTATCCAAAATAACGAAGTTAAAAGCAGATGAGGGCTGGAGATACTATTGAAAAGCAAATGTGGATTGGACTTGCGAACGTAGTTTCGGCAGATGATAGCGGTGTTTTTGATAAGGCCCTGGGTGCTTACGTGAATGTAGTCGCCTTGGCCTATGACCGCTCGCATTTTAGGGAGCAGGTTCGCAAGGCGGCCATTGAAATGCGTATTGATGTGCTGTCAATCGAAGAAATAGAGCCGTTCGATGAACGGAAGAAACATTTCCAAATTTCTGAAGAATTACTTTCTTTGGAAGAACAGGCAGAAGAAACAGGTTCTGCTAGATTCGCTAGGTTTCACACATACCGCAGTGATACAGATATCAACTGAATTGCTCGGACCCAAATGAATACTTTCTATGGTTTTTCAAGTATGTATCGCTCGCCCATGTCTTCACCCTCAAAATAGGCAAGCAAACCGAGGCGGCACGAGACAATCGTGGCGAATCCAGAACCAATTACACTGTTACAAATTTCATCGAGCGGCCCGGTCATTCGGTCTAATTTCGGATTTTCTGATATAACGAAGCAATCTGCATTCGCACCTTTTTTCCGGAGTATTTCTACAATACTTGCTGAATCCTAAAGCGACGCAGGAATCTTCGCCGCGAGTTCTTTGTTTAGCTTCAGTGAATGTGCCAGGTAACCAATGAAGCGTTTTCGGCCCTTCGAGGTTTTCAGAAGTTCTGTAAATCTGCGCCGCTGATCAGAGGAAACGAACGTCTTAACAAAGATCAATTCCTGCTCATTGTGCATTTTCGTCTACCTCTCGATTCTCTTCTCTCACAGAAATACTAGTTTACCTCAAACTGGCCTAGCGCACGGTTGGGTCCTGCGCTCTGTCGCCGCCGATGCGGTGAGATTTGTCTCGAACGATGCCGAGGCGCCGCTCTACGTTCACGCCGATCACCTGGGCACGCCGCAAAAGATGACCGATCAGGCCGGGGCGCTGGCCTGGGACCGGGTGCTGAAGCCCTTCGGCGAGACAGTCTCCCTCACCGGCGCCGCCACCAACCCGCAGCGCTTCCCCGGCCAGCTTAACGACCCGGAAACCGGCTTCCACTACAACTATTTCCGCGACTACGACCCGACGACCGGGAGATATCTACAATCCGATCCGATTGGCTTGGCGGGCGGGTTGAACACCTATGGGTACGCAGTAGGCAATCCTGTCAGATTTACTGATCCATCTGGAAAGTCTCCTTTTGATCCCTATTTGATTTGTAGGTTCTTTCCCCAGATTTGCTACGGCCCAGACAAGGGCGCAGGAAATGGTGGAAACCAGCCAAATGACCCACCAGCGAACGACAACGAATGTGAAGTCGATTGTGAGGAATGGTTCCTCCTACTTGTTGAGGAATATTTGCTAATAGAGAAAATGAAAGCTCTCGGAGCCGATACGACCTTTTTGGAAAGACAGTACGAACTAAGTGCGTCCGTATTTTGCGTTCAGTGTCCAGACTACTGCCCACGGCTACCGAGGTTCTAACTCTCATGTCTAACACACTTGAAAACGCTCCCGTACTTCACTTGCTGATCGAATTAATGAAAGGCGGGAGGGCGAAAATTTTTCCCGATCTGGAGCCGTTAGAGCCCATAGAAAAGAACCTGATTCTTCGGACTCTGTGTGACAGGATCGGGGTGGATTTCGGTCCCGAATTCGAGCCGTGGTATCGCTGGTTTCTTGAAGACTACGCTGATGCAAGCTATGAGGATCGTGAGAAATTGAGGATCGTTAAACGCTTAGTTGATGGCGAAAAAAAATATATTGAGCGAATCACACGGAAACGAAAAAAAGCAGACTAGTTTATAAGAAAGGGTAGCCGGTCGGACTTTCCGCGCGTCGTTGCCGCCGACGCGGTGCGCTTCGCCACCGATACCAGCACCAGCGACCCCGGTATTTTCCAGCGCAGTGTTGCCGCCGACGCGGTGAGATTTGTCTCGAACGACGCCGAGGCGCCGCTCTACGTCCACGCCGACCACCTGGGCACGCCGCAAAGGATGACCGACCAGGCCGGGGCGCTGGCCTGGGACCGGGTCGCCAAACCATTCGGCGGGACGGTGTCCTTAACCGGTACGGCGACAAACCCGCAACGCTTCCCCGGCCAGCTTAACGACCCGGAAACCGGGTTCTCCTACAATTATTTCCGCGACTACGACCCCACGACCGGGCGATATCTACAATCCGATCCAATTGGCTTGGGCGGTGGGTTGAATACATATGCGTATGTCGGCGGTAATCCAGTTAACTACTATGATCCGGATGGCGAGGATGCCCAGGCGGCCGCCACTCTTTGGTGGAGTACGGTGGTTGGCGATGTGTTGGTGCCGGACCCCACCGATGCGGCGTTGCCAAAATGGGCCGGATATGCGGCGGCCGGTGCCGGTGTCGGAGCGTATTTGCTCTACGAATTTTGTTCGGCAGATAATGATGACCCAAGCTGTGATGAGCACTTTACCAGGTGCCTAGATACATCGCTGGCCGATCTCCCAGGGAGTGTTTATGGAAGCAGTCGCTGTGGCGTATGCCGTGATCAGTGTGTTCGGAACAGTGGAACATGGCCCGATATTGCGATAACAGGTAGCGGCGCTGTCAGGTGCGATTACTGGAACTTCCAATAGGTTGTTGCCATGAATAACGCGGAAACTAATTCAAAGGAGGTTGCGCGCCTATTGGAGCGCACGGCGGCGCGTACATTCAAAATGCAGACAGACGAGATCGCTCCTGCTTTTAATGAGGCTGAGGCGACGTGCCTAACATTGGTGCTGTCCGAAGAACTGGAACTGGAAGTCAAACGCCGAGTGGCGGAATGGAAGATGAGATTGCTTTGTGATCGTAATGTTCCGTTCGAAACAGCTGAGACGCTGCACAATAATATTGTTGAACTTGGATATACGAATCTCGAAAATGAGGGAGGTATGGAAATATTCTTTGCTCAGTATTGTGAACGACAGGACCAAACTGACCACGCCCGCCTGATACTTCACCAGCTTCGCACCAAGCTAGGCAGCGCCTTAAGGACGAAAGACCTAGAGGTTTATCGTCAATTCAAGGAGCTTTCCGAAGAGATTCTTTTTAGGATCGATAGAAGCAGAAAGTAATAGCTTACACCCGCCCAACACTAGCAATCGCGGTGCTTATCATAAGTGCCTTTAGCGACGACGCCAATGACTATGAAATAGCCAGCGAGGTGCGCTTTGTAGCCGAGCCCGGCGGCAAGACTATCTTGCACAATGTCGCCGCCGATGCGATACGATTTGTCTCAAATGATGCCGAGGCGCCGCTCTACGTCCACGCCGATCACTTGGGCGCGTCGCAAAGGATGTCCGACCAGGCCGGGGCGCCGGCCTGGGACCGGGTGCAGAAACCCTTCGGCGAGACAGTCTCCCTCACCGGCGCCGCCACCAACCCGCAGCGCTTCCCCGGCCAGCTTAACGACCCGGAAACCGGCTTCCACTACAACTATTTCCGCGACTACGACCCGAGTATAGGCAGATATCTACAATCCGATCCATTCGGGTTAGCGGGCGGATTGAATACCTATGGGTATGTGGGTGGGAACCCGGTAAACTACTACGATCCGGATGGCAAGTTAGCCGCGGCGATTATACCCTTGGTAATCTATGGCGTTCCAATTGTCGCCACGGCCATATGCTTGACTAGTCCGGATTTGTGCCGCGTACCGGACATCGATCAATTCCTAAATTGGATTGGCAATGTCTGCCCATTACCAAGCGATTGGTATGATCGTCCGCTACTAAATGAGTCTTCTGATGATAGCAACGGCGATCAATCCTCACGACCGACAAAAGAACCTAAGCCAAACATATCTGGGGAGGAGGGCGCCAAAGATGTACCCAGTTGGGCCAGAGGAGAACGACCACTTGTTGGTGAAAAGGGGCGAGATTTCGCAGATCGTCTTTTAGATCGGAAATACGGACGTGGAAACTATAGGAAAGGGCCAAAAAGTGAGCACGGCAAGATCAAAAAATGGGGAGATAGGGCGTTCAAGTGATCCGATATACTCGAAGTGGATAGCGACATGACAGATGTTTTTCTGGTCCAGCATGTCCGGAGCGAGGGCGAGGATGATGAGGACGTCAAGATTATCGGGATATTTTCTAACAGGAAAAATGCAGGGGCCGCAGTTGAGAAAATGAAAACAGCACCTGGTTTTTGCGAAACCCCGAACGGTTTTAGCGTGGATAGGTATCCTCTAAATGAGTTAAACTGGAGCGAGGGATTTGTGGATCTCACTTAGAGTCACTTGGATTTCGGTGGGATTTCGGATTTCGGTGACAGTGCACTAATTAGGTTTCTGGTTGTACTGAGAAGAAATACCCTGGCGGGGCTTGTCAACTTAACTTGAGCAAGGCCAGCCGAAACTCAGAGCCAGAGCGGTTCACATGGCCGCTGTCACGGTTTGCCATTCCGCCATCGCCAGGTCGCGGAAAATTCGAAGTGTGCGACGGGAGATGAGGTGACGGTGGACGTTGAATAGATTGTAGATAGGGCCGTGAGTGGAGAGGAATCTTTGCGCTGGACTTTGTGATTTGAAATGCTGCATTTTTCGTTCCCATCGTCGTATTGGAACGTGCGAACTCTCAGCCCGATTGTTCAAGCGATGTCCGGTATCGTGAAGGTGGGTGAGACGCAATTCCCGAAATGCCGCACCGTAAGACTTCAGTTTATCCGTCACGATCTGTGTCGGACGCACGCCCTGATTTCTCAGCAATTTCCGCATAAGATTCAAGGCGGCCCGCTTGTTCCGGCGCTTCTGAACCAGAACGTCCAGCACCTCGCCCTCTCCATCAACCGCCCGCCACAAGTACATCTGCTTGCAGCCGATATTCACGAAGACTTCGTCCAGGTGCCAGATGTTGAGCGCGGAGCCACGGCGTTTTCTGATCTTATGAGCATAGGCGCGTCCGAATTTCAGCACCCACAGGCGAACCGTTTCATAGCTGACGTCAACGCCGCGCTCGGCCAACAGATCATCGACATCCCGATTACTCATCGTAAAGCGGAAGTAGAGC
The DNA here is from genome assembly GCA_021776175.1 of Kiloniellaceae bacterium. GTDB lineage: Bacteria > Pseudomonadota > Alphaproteobacteria > Kiloniellales > J153 > JAJFGN01. The sequence goes on along the minus strand of JAJFGJ010000030.1, from coordinate 33,594 downwards.
CAAACGGCTTGCTTAATGATGTCAGGGTGAAAGCGGTGGCGCCGATACGAGATTTCCTGCATCGGAGAAATCTATCATCCAATCACCCGCGCCCCAGAGTTAATTTGACAAACCCCTTCGGCGAGACCGTCTCCCTCACCGGCGCGGCAACCAACCCGCAGCGTTTCCCCGGCCAGCTTAACGACCCGGAAACCGGCTTCCACTACAACTATTTCCGCGACTACGACCCGAGCACCGGGCGATATCTGCAATCCGATCCAATCGGCTTGGATGGTGGATTGAATACCTATGGGTATGTTGAAGGGAACCCGGCTAAATTCGCTGACCGATTTGGCCTAGCAACATGCGGTAGCGGCTACAACGAACCTTTCATTGCCGATAACCCGTTCGGTTTTCCGTTTTCGCCTTGCTGCGATCAACACGATAGGTGCTACGGGACATGCAATATTTCAAAGACTGAATGCGACGGTAATTTTGTTAGTTGTATGGAGGCTCAATGCCGAAAGTACGAGTCATCGATAGGTTCATTTTGTCGGGTAGTGGCAAGAACTCATTACAAATCCGCCAAAAGCTTCGGGCAGAGCGCATATATACAAGCACAGAAACAGGCTTGCCAAGTAGGTCAATGCGATGAACGGTAGCGAGAATTTTGTTGTTTGGGGATACTTCGCAGGTGTCGCTATGATATCCCTACCCGTAATGTGGAACACGCATTTGCGCCGTGCGGTCTTGTTAAAGTCAATAGCAGTCGCTGCTGTTCTGTGCCTCGTATTTCAGATTTATGCGAGGATTAACCTTGGTTACTTCGATTCCCTTGTGCTTATCGGTGTGATTGTTCAATTGTTTTTTGGAGTGTTAGTTTCATATGCAGTCGGTGAAATTTTGATCCACGTCAAACACCGTCGATAGAGTTGAATCCATAAATACACTAGGTTAGCTACCAACTTCACCGCTGAGGTGCGGCAGCTTCAGCCTTTCGCAGCTCTACGTTCACGCCGATCACCTGGGCACGCCGCAAAGGATGACCGATCAGGCCGGGGCGCTGGCCTGGGACCGGGTCGCCAAACCCTTCGGCGGGACCGTCTCCATCGCCGGCAGCGCCGCTAACCTCGCCCGCTATCCCCGGCGCACCGCTTGCAAATGGCCGGCGAAGGCCGGGGTGGCCATGAGGGTTTTGCAGCGGGCGAAGCGGCCGGTGGCGTAGGCCCAGAAATCTTCCGCCGGATTGTCGTTGGCGTGCTGGATCAAGCCCCAGAGGGTCCACAGCAGATCGCACATGGCCTTATAGATGACCATGCGGCCCCAGTCGGCCTCGCCCGCGCCGCCGGGGAAGTAGGCGTTCATCATGGCCTCGTCGTGGGCCGCCTCGAACCCGGCCTCGACCGACAGGTCGCCCAGGTCCCACATGGGATCGTTCATGCCGGAATATTCCCAGTCGACGATCCACATGCGCGTGCCCGTATCCAGGAAGTTCTCGCACAAGGGATCGCAATGACAGGGCGCCAAGATGCCCGGCCGCGCGGTCAAGGCTTCGCGCACCGCCTCGGCTTCCTTCAGGACATCGTGATAGCCGGGCGGGAAATCGACGCTCTTGGTGGCTAGAATTTTCAGGTAGTCGTCGATCATGGCGAATAACTCGAACCGGAATTCGAAACTTTGCCCGCCGGTGTGCAACTTGTGGAAAGCCTGGGCCGCGCGCGCCGCCGCTCCCGCCTTGGCGCGGAAGGTCTCGGGCGACATGGTTTCGGCGCCGTCCAGAAAGCGCGTGACCATGACGCCGCTGGCGGCGTCGGCGTGGAGGACCTCGGCGCTGACCCCCACGGCGGCGGCGGCGCGCGCGTTGTGGGCCTCGACCTCGCGGTCGATGTATTCTTCCGTGCCCTGGCCGGGAAGCCGCAGGCAAAAGCTCTCGCCGTTATCGTCAATGCGGAACACTAGATTGGTCAGGCCGCCAAGCCGCGTCACCGCGACGCGCGCCGGGTCCAGGTTTTTGAATAGCGGCAGCGTAGCCATGGCCGCGCGCGCCTGGGCAATAGTTTCATCGGTCATGGTTGTTCCTCCTATGCCTTAAGGCGCGCGTTGCTTGGATCGTAGTGACAGCGCGGGCCGCGCGTGGCCGGGTAGGACGTGCCCAGGGCTTCGATCTCGAAATCCGTTTCTCCGGCCAGGCCGCGCGGCAGGTAGCCGAAGGCGATGGATTGTCCCAAGGTGTGGCCGAAGCCCGCGCTGGTGGTTTGCCCGACGACCTCGCCGTCTTTCAGGATCGCCTCGCCGCCATGAAACGGCGCGAAGCCCTCGACCGCGAAAGAACACAGCTTGCGCTCGACGCCCTTCTCCTCGATCGCCGCCAGGGCCTCGCGGCCGAGAAAATCGCCCTTGCCGAGGGCGACGCAGAACCCAAGGCCCGCCTCGTAGGGCGAGTAGTCGGGGCTGATATCGGCGGACCAGTAGAGATAGCCTTTTTCCAGGCGGCAGGATTCTATGGCGCGGTATCCCGCATCGGCGATGCCGAAGTCCCGGCCCGCCTCGATCAAGGTCTCGTAGACGTGGGCGGCATTCTCGACCGGGATGTAGAGTTCCCAGCCCAGTTCCCCCACATAGCCGACGCGCGCGGCGCGCACGTTGGCGTGACCGATTTCGATCTCGGCGACGGAAAGGAACGGCAGGGCGGCATTGGATACATCCTGGTCCGTGACCGCTTGCAACACCTCGCGCGCGCGCGGACCGCAGACGTTGATGACCGCGCGCTCGGCCGTCGCGTCGCGCATGTGGACCGAGCCGTTGCCAGGCATGTGGGCGCGGATCCAATGTCCGTCGCGCACGCCGAAGCCCGAACCGGTGACCACGTAATAACGATCCTCGGCCAGCTTCATGATCGTCAGGTCGGCCTCGATCCCGCCGCTCTCGTTGCAAAGCTGGGTATAGACGCAGCGCCCCGGCGGGCCGGAGAGGTCGTTGGCGGCCAAGCCTTGCAGGAACTTGCCCGCTCCCGCTCCGGTAATCTCGAACTTGGCGAAGGAGCTTTGGTCGATCAGGGCCACGCGCTCGCGAATGGCACGGGCCTCGGCGCCGACCGCATGGAACCAGCCGGGCTTGTCCTCGAAACTGGGCCGCTCGATATCCTGCTGCCCGTTCGTGGCGAAGCAGTTGGGCCGCTCCCACCCGGACTTGGCGCCGTACACCGCGCCGCGTTGTTTCAAGGGCTCGTACAGGGGGCTGCGCCGCAGGCCGCGCCCGGCCTGGGTTTCCTCGCCCGGCCAATGGATTTTGTAATAGGCGGCATAGGCTTCGATGGCGCGGGCTTCCAGATAGCGCCCGTTGGCTTGCGGAGCGCCGAAGCGGCGGACATCGAAGGGCCAGAGATCCATGCCCGGATCGCCGTGCAGAATCCAGTTGGACATGGCGTGACCGGCCCCGCCGGCGGCGGCGATGCCGGCGGTGAAGCCGCAGGCGACATAGAAGTTATCCAGCTCCGGCGCCAATCCCATGATGGGTTCGCCGTCGGCGGAAACCGGAATCGGGCCGTTGATAATGGTCTGTATGCCGGTCTCGTCCAGGATCGGCAGGCGCTCGGCGCAGGGCAGGGCGAAGCGCTCCAAGCGGTCCATGTTAGATTCGAAAAGCTCCCGCCCGAATTCGAACGGCGGCCGCCCACGCCAGCACCCTTTCGAGCCGTCTTCCCAGCCGCCGATGGCGAAGGCGCCGACATCGGGCTTCAGGTAGAAGTTCTTATCCGGGTCGCGCAGGGTCGGCAGGTCGGGCGCGAAGTCGAGAGTTTTCTCGGTGACGAAATACTGATGCTCGACCACCCCGGCGGCCAGGGGAACCCCCGCCATCTCGCCGATGCGCTTGGCCCATAGACCGGCGCAGTTGACCAGAATGTCGCAGCCGACGGTACCGCCCTCGGTCACGACCCCAACCGCGCGCCGTCCTTCGCGCACGATCTCGCGCACGCACACGCCTTCCTCGATCCGCGCCCCCTTGGCGCGGGCGCCCTTGGCGAAGGCCTGGGTCAGGGCATAGGGATCGACATAACCGTCGGAGGGTATGAAGGCGGCCCCGACCACGCCTTCCAAATCGATGTAGGGGAATTTCTCCTTCGCCTCCGCCGGGCTCAAGCTGTGGCATTCGAAGCCGAAACCGCGCGCCTGAGTCATGGCGCGGCGGATTTCGCTCCAGCGCGCGGGGGAGGACGCGAGACGCAGGGAGCCGACCTTACGCCAATCGATGGCCTGTCCGGTCTCGGCTTCCAGACGGTCCAAGACCGCGACCGAATCCTGCATCAAGCGGGTCAGGTTGCGCTTGCCGCGCAGCTGCCCGACAAGTCCCGCCGCGTGCCAGGTACAGCCGTTGGTGATCTGGGATTTTTCCAGCAGCAGTACGTCCGCTTCCCCGGCGCGCGCCAGGTGATAAGCGAGGGAGCAGCCAAGGACGCCGCCACCGATAATGACGATCCTGGCATGGCGGTCGGCCTTGAAGGACATGGCGGGGGCTCCTTCGTCTTAGCTTTTGATCTTTTTCATTTCCGGATCGTAGAGCGGTCCCAGGTGAAGCTGGGCCGGCACCTTTTCGCTGGCCACGACAAGCTCGTAGGTTCCCGCGCGCAGGTAATCCTTGGTGACGCCGTCCGCGTTACGGACATAGCCGTAACCGATGGGCTTGGCGATGGTGTGCCCGAACCCGGCGCTGGTCAGGTAACCGGCCGGGGCGCCGTCGCGCAGGATGGTCTCGCGCCCGACCAGCACGATCGCCGGATCTTCCAGGGTGAAGCAGGCGAGCATTTTGCCTGGCCGCGTGTTGGCGGCTTTCTCCGCCGCCGCCCGGCCCAGGAAGGGGCGGTCGGATTTCAGTTTCACCGCCCAGCCCAGCCCGGCCTCGATGGGCGAATCGTTGGGGGTGATATCGGAACCCCAGGCCCGGTAGCCTTTCTCGAGGCGCAGGGATTCTATGGCGCGGTATCCGGCGGGCGCGATGCCGAAGGGCTCGCCCGCCGCCATGACCGCGTCGAAGGCCGGGCCCAGGGCCGCGATGGGCATGTGCATCTCCCAGCCCAATTCCCCGACGTAGGTGAGGCGCATGGCCCGCACCTTATGCCCGGCCAAATCGATTTCGCGCATTTGGGCGAAGGGGAAGGCGTCGTGGGAAAGATCGGCGTCCGTGACTTTCGCCAAGACTTCGCGCGCGCGCGGGCCGAACAGGGACAGGGTGCCGAAGTCCTGGGTCACGTCGATCAGTTCCGCCTGCATATCGGCGCCGATGTGGTCCTTTATCCAAGCCGAATCATGGGTGCGGAAGCCGGTGCCGGTGACGATGTAATAGCGCTCGGCCGCCAGGCGCACCACGGTCAGGTCGCACTCGATGCCGCCTCGGGTGTTGAGCATCTGGGTGTAAACCACGCGCCCCGGCGGAACGGCGACGTTGTTGGCGCAGATCCAGGACAAGGCGGCCTCGGCATCGGGGCCATGGAGCTCGAACTTGGCGAAGGAGGATTGATCGAAGATCGCCACCCGCTCCCGGCAGGCGCGGTGTTCCTCCGCCACATGGGCGAACCAGTTTTGCCGGCCCATGGAATACTCATCGGCCGGTTCCACGCCTTGGGGCGCGAACCAGTTGGGGCGCTCCCACCCAAGCTTAGACCCAAAGCAGGCGCGCCGTGCCTTGAGGCGTTCGTAAAGCGGCGAGACAATGAGCGGCCGGCCGCTTTCGTATTCCTCGTGCGGGAAGGCGACCGTGTAATGCTTGCCATAGGCTTCGAGCGTGCGTTCGCGGACCCAGGACCGGTCCCGGTGCATCTTGGCGAAGCGGCGGATATCGACGCTCCAGAGGTCGAGCGGTTGCTCCTCGTGGATAATCCATTCCGCCAGGGACCAGCCGGCGCCGCCACCCGCCGCGATGCCGAAGGCATTGAAGCCGCAGCCGACGAAAAGGCCCCTGACCTCCGGCGCCTCGCCCATGATGTAGTTGCCGTCGGGGGTGAAGCTTTCCGGGCCGTTCAGAAGTTGCTTGATCCCGGCGGACTCCAGCGCCGGCACCCGCGCCAAGGCTTGCTCCATCAAGGGTTCGAAATGATCCCAATCGGAATCCAGCAACTGGAATGAAAAATCGCTGGGGATAGGGTCCGGCGCCCAGGGAATCGGGTTTTGCTCGTAACCGCCCATGACCAGGCCGCCGACTTCTTCCTTGAAGTAGATCAGGCGGTCGGGGTCGCGCAGGGTCGGCATGTCCGGCGTCACGCCCTCGACCGGCTCGGTAATCATGAATTGGTGCTGGACCGCTTGCAGCGGCACGCTCACCCCGGCCAGGGCCGCGATCTGGGACGACCACATGCCGCAGCAGATGACCGCCTTCTCGCAGGCGATGTCGCCTTGGGACGTGCGCACCCCGGCGATGCGGCCGCCTTCGATAATAAAGCCGGTGACGGCGGTGTTCTCGTGTATGCGCGCCCCGTTCATGCGCGCGCCCTTGGCCAGGGATTGCGTGATGTCGGAGGGCGAGGCCTGGCCGTCGCTGGGCAGGAAGGCGGCGCCGACCAGATCGTCCGTGGCCATCATGGGCCAAAGTTTTTTGGCTTCGCTCGGCGTGAGCAGGTTCATTTCCAGGCCAAAGCTGCGCGCCGTGGTCGCCTGGCGTTTTATTTCGGTCCAGCGTTCCTGGTTGCAGGCGAGGCGCAGGCCGCCGTTCTGTTTCCATCCGGTGGCGAGGCCGGTTTCCTCCTCCAGCCTGGTGTAAAGATCGACGGAGTATTTCAAGACCTGGGTGATGCTGGCGGAGGTGCGCAGTTGCCCGACCAGTCCGGCGGCGTGCCAGGTCGAACCGTTGGTCAGCCGGCCGCTTTCCAGCAGGACCACATCGGCCTTGTGATCGCGCGCCAGATGAAAGGCGGTCGAGCAACCGACAATGCCGCCGCCTAAGACGACGATCTGCGCGCGCTCGGGAAGTTTCGCCATGTATTCAGTTCCTCACCGCGGCCAGAGTGCGCTCGAAGCGTTCTAGATTCGTGGCGGTATATCCGGCGTAATCGAAGTCGAGCGTGGAGTGAATCTCCGACACCATGCTCCACAGGGTCTCGCGCAGCAGCGAAGCGCCCTTCATGGCGCCATAGCGCCGCCACAACCCGGCGTCCGGCGCGCGGCCGAAGTAGGTGGCGAGCAGCCATTCTTCCTGCGCCGGCGCCAGTTCATTGTTGGTCGCTAAGTTGGCGAGGTCGAAGAGCGGCGAATTGAAACCGGCGTAATCCCAGTCGATCAACCACATGCGCTGGCCATCGTCCATGAAGTTGGCGGCCAGAAGATCGTTGTGCCCTAAGACCACCTCGACCGGCCCCACCGCCGCTTCCAACTCGCGCGCCGTGTCCATCAGACCGGCGAGGCGGGGGCCGTGGCGGCTGCCGCCCTCTCGCAAGGTGTGGGCATAGTCGCGCAGAACATGAAAGACCCAGAACATCAGCACCGGGCCGCGCAAGTGCTTGGGGATCTCGGCGTGGCAGCGCTGGATAAGGGGCAATATTTTCTCCAAGGCCGCGTCCTCGCGCACATCGGCCTCGCTCAGCGTTTTCCCCTCGATGAAACGCAGGACCAGAATTCCGTCCTCGCTATGGACAACCTCCGGCGACAGGCCCGCCGCGTGGGCGGCGTGGGAGGCGGCGCGTTCGTTGAAACGCATGATCTGATGGCGGGGAATATCGCCGCCCACGCGCACGACGAATTTCCCGGCCCCGTCGACCACCGTGAAATTCTCGTTGGTGATGCCGCCGCTCAGGGGTTCGGGCATGACCGGGCCGCGCCAGAAAGACAGCGCGGCTACTTTTTTCTGAGCGTCGTTCAAGGGCACGGTTTTTATTCCAATCCTAAACGCGCCTTGGCCCGCTGGGCCCCGGCGGTGATCAGGCGGTCGGCGATGATGGCGATGAAGGCGACGCACAGCCCCGCCGTGATGCCGCGCCCGGTGTCGGCCTTGGTCAAGGCGATGTAGACCTCCTGGCCGAGGTCCCGCGTGCCCACCAGGGCGGTGATCACCAACATGGACAGGGCCAGCATGATGGTCTGGTTGATGCCGAGCATGATTTCGGGCAAGGCCAGCTTGAGTTTGATCTTGGTCAGAATTTGAAACCGGGTGCAGCCGGATACGATGCCAGCCTCGATCAAGTGCGGGTCGACCTGCCGGATACCGTGGGCGGTATAGCGTATGGCCGGGGCCAGGGCGTAGGCGATGACCGCGATCATGGCGGCGAAATCTCCGACCCTGAACAACATGACGACCGGCATGAGGTAAACGAAGGACGGCAAGGTTTGCAGGGTGTCGATGACGACCTTGACGAAACCCCACAGGCGCTCGCGCTCCGCCGCCAGGATGCCGATGGGAATGCCGATCAAGGCGGCGAAGACCACGGAAATACCGCACAGGTAGACCGTGATCATGGACTTGGCCCACAGGCCCACCGTCACGTTGAACAGACTCAAGACAGCACACAGCAGGGCCAAGCGCCAACCGCCCAGCCGCCAGCCCGCGACCGCCAGTAAAGCCACCACCGCGATCCAGGGCAGGCCGAGCAGGAAGCGCTTGAAGGGGATCAGGACATTGAGCAGGACCGCGGTTTTGACCGCTTCCAGTTGATCGAAATAGTTGACGTTGATCCAGCGGACCAAATTCTCCCCAAGGCTGCCGGTCGTGACCGCCCAGGCCTCGGGATAGCTTTGCACCCAGCCGGCGGCCAGCCCCACCAGGCCCGTGGCAAAGACAATGGCCAGGCAAACGGAAGTATAAGCGTAGCGGCGCCAAAGCGGCAGCCGGGCCTCGGCCTCGCTGTGTTCCGGCGGGTTCTTGTTGGCCAGGGCTTGCGAGAGGCGGTCGAGGGCGATCGCCAGGACCACGATCGCCACCCCCGATTCGATGCCGGAGCCGATATCGAGACGGCGCAAGGAAGCCAGGACCTCGAAGCCGAGTCCGCCGGCGCCGATCATGGAGGCGATGATGACCATGTTCAGCGACAACATGATGACCTGATTGACGCCGACCATGAGGCCGGGCATGGCGCTGGGCACCAAGACTTTCCAGGTCATCTGGCGCCGGCTGCACCCGACCATGTTGCCCAGATCGACCATTTCCCCCGGCACCCCGCGCAGGGCCATGATGGTGATGCGGACCATGGGCGGCATGGCGTAGACGATGGTCGCGATAATGGCCGACACGGGCCCGAATCCGAACAGAAACAATATCGGTACCAGGTAGGCGAAGACCGGGACCGTCTGCATGAGATCCAGCACCGGGCGGATAAGCCGCTCGATCGTCCGCCAGCGATAGCTCGCCAGACCGGCGAACAGGCCGCCGGCGATGCCGAAGGGCACCGCGATCAGGATCGACGCCAGGGTGACCATGGCGCCGTCCCACTGACCGAAAATGGCGAGGTATGCGAAGCATCCCCCGGCGAGCGCCGCCAGGGCCCAATCCTTGGTAAAGCGGCCAAGCGCCACGACGATGGCGACGATGGCGATCCAAGTCAGGGGCGGCAGGATTTGTACCGCGTCCGACCCCTGGCCCTGAAGCAGGCCGTGGGACAGCAAGCCGAGGGCTAGGCGATAGGGCCGCTCTATCAGCCAGGAAATGCCGCGCGTTAGTTCCGTGAAGGTGAACAAACCGAAGGTCGCGTCCTCGATCAGCCACGACATGCCATCGGAGATCCAGAACTTGAGCGGCACGATCCAGGCGCGCGGGTACTTCATGGCCCAGGGCGCGACCTCGCCGCCCCAAATCCACAGCATGTACGCCAGGGCGAAGGCCGCCGCCCACACCAGCACGCTCGAGTGCCGCCATGGCGCCAGGGCGATGCTTGCGCGGCTCACGGCGTCACCCCTCCATCAGGATGTCGATCACGTCGTCGCGGGCCAGTTCGCCAATCAGGCCGCCCTCGGCGTCGATCACGGCAAAGGGCCGCCGGGCCGCGCGCAACAAGGGCGCGATCTGCGCGATCTTTTGATTCGCGGTCAATTCGCCCGCGTAGTCGCCGCGGGCCTGGGAATTTAGCGGCTTCATGACGCTGCCGACCGACAGCACCTTGGCCCGCGAGACGTCGCGCGTGAATTCCGCCACATAGGGCGTCGCCGGGCGTACCACCAGATCCTCGGGCGCGCCGATTTGATCGACCGCCCCGTCCTTCATGATCGCGATGCGGTCGGCCAGGCGGATCGCCTCGTCGAAGTCGTGGGTGATAAAGACGATGGTCTTTTTCAGCATTTGCTGAAGGCGCAGGAACTCGTCCTGCATCTCGCGGCGGATCAGAGGGTCGAGGGCGGAAAAGGGTTCGTCCAGGAACCATAGCTCGGGTTCCACCGCCAGAGAGCGGGCGATCCCGACACGCTGCTGCTGGCCGCCGGAAAGTTCGCGCGGGTAGTAACCCTCGCGCCCGCCCAGGCCGACGAGTTCGATGATCTCGCGCGCCCGCCTCTCTCGCTCGCCGCGTGGGGCGCCCTGGACTTCGAGCGGAAAAGCGACGTTGCCGAGAACCGTGAGATGGGGCAGCAGCGCGAAGTGCTGAAACACCATGCCCATGCGATGGCGGCGGATATCGATCATTTCCTTCACGCTGGCCTTGAGCAGGTCCTGTCCGTCGAACAGGATTTCGCCCGCCGTCGGTTCGATCAGGCGCGACATGCAGCGTACCAGGGTCGATTTGCCGGAACCCGACAAGCCCATGATGACGAAAATCTCGCCCTCGCGGACTTCCAGATCGACCGCGCGCACGGCGCCGATCAGGCCGGCCTCGGCGATTCGTTCAGGGGCCGAGGCGGCGTCCGGGTGGTCGCGCAGGAAGGCCTCGGCGTCCCTGCCGAACAGCTTCCAGACCGACCTGCATATGAGTTTGGAGCGGGTCTCGGTCATGCTACCAAGGATCGCTGACTTTTGAGAAAGTGAGAGCGGGCGGGCGCCGGACCCGCCCGCTCATCTAAAGGTCTTACAGGATCACGGCAGCCAGGTTTTCCAGCGGCCTTCGTTATTGGCGATCCAATCGGCGACCACGCCGTCCAGATCTTTCCCGTCCAAGTCGACCGCCGAAACCATGGCGCCCATCTCGTCGTTATTGATCTTGGAATTCTTGATGGTCGAGTAGGCGCCCGGCCACTTGTCCTTCAGGCCGGACCAGGAGACCTTCCATATGGGTCCGCGCGGCTTGCCGCAGTCGTACTTGGCATTTTTGTTCGTGCCCCAGGAGGCGTCGTTGTAGCATTCGGAGGAATACTTGGGGAAATCGACCCATTCGCCCTTGTATTTCACCGGCGCCCAATGCGGCGCGTAGACCCACAGCAGGATCGGCGCCTTACGCTGGTAAGCGGATTCGAGCTCGGCGAAGAGGGCTGCGTCGGTGCCCGCGTGCACGACCTCGAAATCGATGCCCAGGGCCTCGACCCGTTCGTCGTCGAAACCGCCCCAGGTGACGGGGCCGCCCAGGTAGCGGCCGCTGGGCGCGGTCTCGGGGACGGAGAAGGCTTCGGCGCACTTGCCCAGCGCCTTCCAGTCGGGCAGGCCCGGGCACTTTTCTTTCATGTAAGCCGGGTACCACCATTCCTCGATGGCTTGCAGTCCGGTCTCGCCCAGGTTTTCGACCTTGCCGGTGGCCGTGGCTTCGTCCATGGCGTCGCGGCCCGTGGTCTCCCAGATCTCCATGGCGACATGCAGATCGCCGGTCTTCAGGCCGGCGAATTGCGCCAGGTAATCGGCCTGGACGTACTCGATATTGTAGCCGGCCTTTTTCAAGACCTCGCCCATGATTTTGGTGGTGATGAACTGGCCGGTCCAGTCGTGCAGTGTCAGCTTGATCGGGTCTTTCGACTCGACGCCGGCTTTGGCTTGTGGCGCCAAGGCGCCGGCCGCGATCAACGCCGCCGCGCCGGCCAAGACTCCGAAATATCGGCCCCGGTGAAACATGAAAATTCCTCCTTGCGTGTTTATGCGCGCCCGTTTTGGCCGGGATTACGCGTATTTCGCCGCTCCGGCGTAAAGCGCGGGGACGGCATGTGACCTTGCCTGGCAAGTGTTGCGCCTCGCGCGGGCCCTGTCAATCGGTCCGGGGCGCGAATTGTGGGGTTTTGCGAATAATCTCGGGCACGGCTTGCCTATAAGCTGGTATTTTGTCACCCTACACCGGTCAAAAACCACAAAAAGCCATGAAACGGGAAGATCATGCGCCATTCGAAACGCCATTCGGAAATCTTGCGGATCGTGCGCGAGGAGGGCACCTGCACCATCGCCGGCCTGGCGGCGCGGCTGGATGTGTCCCTGGAGACCATTCGCCGCGACGTGAAACCGCTCAGCCAATTGGGCGAGCTGCTCAAGATGCACGGCGCGGTGACCCTGCCTTATCAGGTCGGCGAAGCGCCGTTCGAGCGCCGCATGCGCGACTACGCGCAAGCCAAGCGCGCCATCGCCGTGCAGGCCGCGCGCGCCATCGAAGACGGCGATTCGGTCATGCTCGATACCGGCACCACGACCAGCCTACTGGGGCGTGAGCTTTTGAAAAAGCACAGCCTGACCGTGGTGACCAATTCCTCCGATATCGCCCGCACTTTGGCGACCGTCAACGGCAACACGGTCTACATGGCGGGCGGGGAGTTGCGCGGCGACAATGGCGCGGCCTTCGGGCGCTCGGCGATCGAGTTCATTTCCCACTTCAAGGTCCGTCACGCCTTTATCTCCATCGGCGCCATGGACGCCGGGACCGGGCCCATGGATTACAGCCTGGAGGAAGCCGAATTCGCCCGCACCGTTCTGACCCGGGGCGAGAACCGCATCATCGTGACCGACCATTCCAAGTTCGGCCGCACCGCCCTGGTCAAGGTCTGCGATTTCGCCGCCGTCGATACCCTAATCGCCGATCGCGCCCCGCCGCCCGATTTGTCCGCCGCCCTGGACCACGGCGGCGTGGAATTGGTGCTCGCGGGCTAAAAACATTTCCCTGTTATTCCCTGCCGAGCAGGGAAAGAACAGGGCGGCCGAAAGACGGTCCGGCCTTTTCCCTGTTATTCCCTGCTAACAGGGAAAAAACTTTTTCCAATCCAGCCAGATTTTCCATAGCCGCACCCTAGCCATCGGCCTCTAAATCACGGCCAAAGCCTAACCCCCGCCCGGCCCCGCGCAATGCAAACGCTGTGGAAGACGCGCCGCGTTGCCGGCCGCCCCGGCCCCAGGCCACCTGCGTTTTGGGCGAGGATGCGCGCTAAGATAGAATTTCGGACAATATTAACTGAAATTTAATCTATGTTTACAATAATACAACGTGATGTCGGAAGTGTAGTGATAATTCCGCGCAAGAATATTTCTTGTAAGAAGGTGTGTGACAGGCGAGGCGTTTCTTCGAGGCATGATCCGTGATCTTGCCTCAACTGAGGAGACCGATCGATGCCCACACTCGAACAATGCACCCGGCGCTGCTTTACGCTTTTCTTCGAAACTTATGGCGCGTGCGGACACATGAATTGCCCGGCATGCGTGGCGGCGGAAACGCGCGCCAAGCGCCGCCGCGCCGGCAACCCCGGCGATCTCCGCCGGGATCCGGAAAGACGCCTTGCCGATGTTTCGGAGGAATCGCAAGCCGCTTAAGGCGGACCGATCGAGGCGCGCCAGCCCTCTTGCCGATGGCAACGCGGCGCCCGCGGTGGAAGACGCGCCCACCTTCCCGCTCCTATCGCCGGGGGCTAGGTGAAGTATGAGGGGCGCATATAATCCCGTATAAAAATGTATGATTTTCGTATAATCCGCGCGCCGGGTTTTGTGTGGAATGTGCGGTATTCCATAGCGTGACATGTAGCCCTCGGCACCTTTACCATGGCGCTAAATTCTCATGGTGAACGCGAGCGTTTTCATGCCTGAGCGCGACATGGACATTACCCCTTTAAGCCCGTCCATCGGGGCGGAAATTTCCGGCCTCGACCTGTGTGACGAGTTGAGCCCGGGGACCGTGTTGCGGCTTCGTGAGGCGCTGCTGACCCATGGCGTCATCTTTTTCCGCGATCAGGATTTGGACCCCGGCCGGCTCATGACCTTCGCCGGGTATTTTGGCGAGGCGGTGGAATATCCCTTCGTTAAGGGCTTGGCGGATTTTCCCTTGGTTGTCCCGATCCTGAAACGGGCGGAGGAGACCATGAATTTCGGCGGCATATGGCACAGCGATACGGCCTACCTCCGCGAACCGCCCATGGCCACCATCCTCCACGCCAAGGAACTGCCGCCCATCGGCGGGGATACCCTGTTCGCCGACATGTATGCGGCCTATGAGGCGCTGTCGGACGGCATGAAGGCCCTGCTGGCGCCGCTCAAGGCGCTGAATTCAAGCGCCGCGCCGGCGGCGGCCCAGACCCGCAAGGACCGCATCGAAGAGTCGGGCAAAGACGCCGGCGCCCTAAAGACCGAGGCGTTTCACCCGGTCGTGCGGACCCACCCCGAAACCGGGCGCAAGGCCCTCTATGTCAATCCCGGCCATAGCGTGCGTTTCGACGCCATGACGCCCGGCGAAAGCGCGCCCTTGCTGGACTATCTATTCGCCCATCAAATCCGCGCCGAGTTTACCTGCCGCTTCAAATGGTCGCCCGGCGCCGTGGCCTTTTGGGACAACCGCTGCACCCAACACTATCCGCTCAACGATTACCACGGCCACAAACGCCTGCTGCACCGCATCACCCTAAAGGGCGACGTGCCGCGTTAGTGTGGGCAAGAAGCGTTATGGGGTAACTCGCCAAGCAGCAAAAAATCACCGCCTGAGATTAGAGCCTGCCTGGTCGCGGGCAATGGGAAGGGGTGGAGAGTTGGGTAGGCTTCATCACTTCCCAAAATTGAGCAAATTTACTATTCTCGACCAATGCACTTGGCAAGAATCCAAATTTCGCAAAAGAGCTCGCATGAATTGGATTCATTCTGCATTGTTTTCAGGCTCTGCCGATATTTGTCCATAAATTCGATATCCGAAAAATAGGCGCTGTGCGGTTTCATGAGTTTTAAAGATAAAGTGAAGCTGTACAGTGCTCATCGTAGTGGCGGGATTTGTGCGCATCCGGAATGCCAAGAGCGCCTCACTCAAGGTCCAACTGATGATGAATCGGGTGTGGTTATCGGCGAAGCTGCACATATATTCGGAGAAAAAAAGGGCTCTGCGCGCTTCGATCCGACAAAGTCGCCAGAATTTCTGGGCAGTGCGGAAAACCTAATATTCCTGTGCCCAACTCACCATACATTGATCGACAAACAGCGAGAGACATACACAGTCGAGAAATTGTTCGATTGGAAATTGAAACATGAAATAAGAATGCAGGAGGCAACTTCTGAAGTCGCTGTTGTTACCTATGATGAACTTCAGATAGCTACAGAGTCTCACAGCAGCAAATCGTTGTTAAATGAAGTGCAAGTTGCCCGAAGCTCTGAAGAATACAAAGTAGGTATTCAGAACGGATCAGGCGTTACGCAGGATATACTAACACCAACGCTGGCGGATTTTGGAGGTATTGACCAAGAAGTGAGGCGCCGCGTGCTTGGCTACAGTCAATGGTATGACCCTGCTTCTAAAACCAGGATACTCGAAAAACTTAATTCATTTGGATACGATCAGACACTTGTCGAGAATAATGCTCAGCGTCTTGAAGCCAATGGCCTAATACAAATTACGGAAAGCCATTATCTACCTTTGAACGCGGAAGTTTGTCAGCAGGCCGCAGAAACTTTAATGGCTGAAATTTTGCTAGAGTTGGAAGAGTAGTTGTCATGGATCATTCTTCAAAAATAAAAATTTTGACGCAGTTAGCCCGAACAAGTGGAGAAATGACTGAAAACGCTGTCAAAAAAGAGGCTGCAAAAGTTGCCGCTAAGTTCGAGCATGAGAGTCACTATGATGTGTTAGAGCAACAAATAGAGTTGCTCGATACTTTCGCATATCGCTTGCCTGAAACTGTTGTGGGAATTGTTCGTTCATTTTTGAAGCGCCTAGATGAGTTGGAGCTAACGCACGAGCCTGAACTGGCCAGGTATCAAAACAAAAATCACCTGATCATAGAGATTTTGAAATTACTTAGTCGTATTCGCTATCACAGATTAGAAGACATACTCGAAATCTTTATGAATTATACCAAGCATGAAGATTCGGCGGTGTGTACGCAGGCGATGCAGGGTCTGGAGCATCTAGCTGAATTTAATATTGATATCTATTTTAGTGGTAAGAATAGAGCTGGTTTAGGGGGTGCGCCTCAACTCAAAATACTTGCTTGGCTGGAAGCTCTGGATTTGGTGGAGCAGCAACGAAATTTGTCCGACATAATTACGCTGTGCAAACATCTTCTATCTTCAAGCATGCGGGGTACAGCATGGGATTATAAGTCAGTAGTTTTGTCTACAACATCCGTTCCTGCTAACGACGAAATCAAGGACATCCGTTGGCGCTGTTTGCACTTGCTGAGAAGGCTATATGGCACGGCGACAACAACCGCTGAAAAGACATCCATTATAAACTCCATGCTCGATTCGACCCGCACTCCTAACAGCGGCACATATGGCGACGAATTGTTGCGCATGGTTTCAGATAACACACTTTATGTGATGACCTTCTTCAAGGAATTACTGCCTGGCGAAAATCTCCAAATTATTCAAAAAGTCGAACATGATGCGTTCTGGCGATACCGTCATGCGCCAGGTGACGATGTGAAAGCTGCGGCGCTTGAGATTCGAGATGTTCTTGCGAGCCACGACGAATACAAGATTTACAAAGATCTGATCGGTTTTGAAGGCGTATTCGAGGAATGGGAAGAGTCCCTGACAAAAGAGCCCGATTTTATGGGAATAGACGAATACCGCTCAGCAAAATCTAAGGAGTATGCAGAAAGCATTAATATTGAAAACTGGCCGGAATGGCGTGACCGCATTCTAAAATTCGTCAATACAGAATCTGATGATTTGGCCACTTTTCCAAATTTCTTCAATTTTCTGCAGCAATTTGCGGAGCGGTCTCCCGATCTGGCTTTTAGCCTTTTGACAAAAAATCTTGATGAGATTGAGCTGTTTACAATTCCCCTTCTCAAGGGACTCTGGAAGGGCCCGCTTAAGTCGGATTTGCGGGCGCTTATGCTAGAGTGGATTGCGACTGATCAGCAACTCATAGCCGTTACTAAACTTTTCATATCAAATGAGAATCTCGATAAAGAATTTCTCCAAATTCTTTTGGACAAGGGCGCTAAGGATGCTAATCGGGATATCCTCACATTGATAGTAGAGGTTGCAGTCTCCAACTATGCTGATGGCGGCAAAGATCTCATACCAGAGTTCTTTTTACCGGCTGTGGAATCACTAACAAGAATAGGATTTTCAGATTGGATAAATGTACTTTGGTACCGAAAGGAACGGGGGGAGATTCTTCATCACTTAGGAAAAGAGGGTAGAGAGATTGTTCTCAGTGGACTGCTTTTGGTGAAAGATATTGAGTATCATGCGGAGGAATTATTGATACCTTTAGCGAAAGATGACCCACAACGGATCATCACATTGTTTGGGGAACGCCTGCAGTATGAGAAAGCGGCTAAGCCGGGAGGAAACTATGACGCAATCCCGTTCCAGTTCCATGAACTCAATAAGGTATTGGCAGATTCACCGGAAATTGCAGTTGATACGGTACGTCTGTGGTTTGACGAAAATAGAGAGCGAGAGCCATTTCAGTATCACGGAGCAAATCTCCTAAAAATAATTTTTCCGAACTTTTCGGAACAGTTTGAGGCGAAGCTTCTAGATTTGGTGCACGCTGGTGAAAAACAGGATATCGAATTTGTTCTGTCCGTATTGCGAAATTATGAGGGAGAACCATTCCTGCATGGGATTTGCAGGGCAATCGTTGCGAAGCTTCCGGAAAAAGATGAACTCCTCACAACAGTTGAAATAGTCTTGGAGAGCACCGGAGTCGTTATGGGTGAATTTGGTTTTGCACAGACCTATGTGCGAAAGATGGAGGAGATTAAACCCTGGTTAAGCGATGAGAACGAATTGGTTCGGAATTTTGCTTCTAGTTATGTAAAGGCACTTGAGGAAAGATCGGAGTATGAGAGGCTCCGGGCGGAGGAAAGTTTAGCGTTGCGCAAACATACCTATGGTGTTCGCGAAGAAAAAGTCGGTGACGAAGATGGAGCTCGCGAGCAAAAAGAAACTGCAAAAGCAGATGGCAAAAAAGAAAAGTAGAAATTCTACTTCCCACACAACCCCACCATCATCTGCCTTACAATCTGCCTACTCCTAAACAGCACTATTTCGCGCCAGTCGTCGGTGTCGGGGGTGAAGTGCGTTCCAATTTGTTCCTAGATGCGACTCTTTTCCGGCGCATACCACGCGTGGTTCCAACCGGCGTTTGAGTGGGCGTGGGGCCGGGGGGTCTCGCGCGGGACGGGGTGTCCGTGCTCGGGGGTGCGGGGGCCGTAGTCTGGGGCGGTGAAGGCCGCGCTCGCCGGGTGGTTGACTCCGGGCCTGTTTTCAATCTTCAATTGTATGATAACGAGCAGCCGTGATCCTAATAACTCGGCTGGAGAGGTACTTAGGGAGGTTGGGATGTCTAGGAAACTCCGGTTCGTAATCTTGGGAATGAGTGCGCCGTTTCTGGCCGCCTGTGCCGAGCAGGGGCAGCAGGCCGACGCCTGGATTCAAGAGAACATCTATCAGGAGCCCTACGCGGCGGCCAAGGCGGCGGAGCCGAAGGGGTCCGAGTTCAACCGTTTGCTTTACGAAGGTTATCTCGCGCTCGCCGCCGGCGAACGGGCGGAATACGACTGGGCCGATTCGGGCGCCTTTTCCAAGAAGGCGCTGGCCGCGGCCGAAAACCAGGATGTGGCCCCGGACTCGCTCTATGACCGGGAGCTGCCGGTGGACGCGCGCGACGAGCTATCGGCGGCCCGCATGGACCTGATGGCCCTGCTCCAAAGGGGCGCCCGCGACAAGGCGCCGGGCCGCGCCGCCGAGGCGCAGGTCAGCTTCGACTGCTGGATGCAGGAGCAGGAAGAAAACCGGCAGCCGGAAGATATCGCCGCTTGCCGCGACCGGTTCCAAGCCGCTCTCGCCAAGGTCAAAACGGTGAAGGCGCCCAGCGCGCACATCGTCTATTTCAAAACGGGCAGCGCCGATTTCGGCCAGGCGCAGGTGGAGAAATTGATGAAGGCCGCGGCCCTGGCGAAGGGGACCTCGCTCAAGGTGCTGGTCAGCGGCCACACCGACAGCGCCGGGAACCAGGCCAAGAACATCGCCCTGTCCGAGGCCCGGACCAAGATGGTCACGGACCTCTTGATATCGGCGGGCGTCAAGGCGGAACAGATCGAGGCCAAGCATTACGGAGAGGCCCGCCCCGCGGTGGAAACCTCGCCGGGCGCGGCCGAAGCGAGGAACCGCCGGGTCGAGATCAAACTGATCCGGTAACGCCGGCTGACCCGGTAACGCCGGTTGATCCGGTAACGGTGGCCGAGCGAGCCCCGCCGCGCGATTTGAGTAACACCCTGGAACGCGGCGGGGTAGACTTGGTACGCGCGGATTAGCCGCGCTTTTATTCCTTACTGGCAAATTTTCGCCGGATAGCGGCGAATCGCGGTGGCATACGCGTGGCACAACGTCGCCGTGTTTTGATCCTTCGACAGGCTCAGGATGAGGCTTCGACAAGCTCAGGATGAGGACAGGTATTAACAATAGAGCCCTCATCCTGAGCTTGTCGAAGGACGAGGGTGCGGCGGGGTTTACAAGTTGGGGGAAAATCGCATGAGGATCGGTTTCATCGGCCTGGGCAATGTCGGCGGCAAGCTGGCGGGCAGCCTTCTGCGCAACGGTTTCAATTTGACCGTGCGCGATCTCGACCCCACGGCGGTCCAGCCGTTTCTGGACAGCGGCGCGCAAGGGGCCGAATCGCCCCAGGCCCTGGCGGCGGCTTGCGATCTCATAATCACCTGCCTGCCCGCGCCCGCCATTAGCGCCGCGGTCATGGAAGCCGCCGACGGCGTGCTCGCCGGTTTGGGGCCGGGCAAGCTGTGGCTCGAGATGAGCACCACCGACGAGGCCGAGGTTAAGCGCCTGGGCGCCCTGGTGGAGGAACGCGGCGCCACCGCCATGGACTCTCCCGTGTCGGGCGGCTGTCACCGGGCGGCGACCGGCAACATCGCGATCTTCGTCGGCGGCCCGCGCGCGGGTTTCGAGACCGCCTTGCCCGCGTTGAGCGTCATGGGGCGGCGCATCCTGCACACCGGGCCGCTGGGTTCCGCTTCGGTGCTCAAGGTGGTGACCAACTACCTGGCCTCGGTCCACCTGGCGGCCATCGGCGAGGCCCTGACGGTCTCCAAGCAGGCGGGCATGGATCTGGCCACGGCCTACGAGGCGATCCGGCTTTCCTCGGGCAATTCCTTCGTGCACGAGACCGAAAGCCAGGTGATCCTGAACGGCAGCTACAACATCAACTTCACCATGGACCTGGTGTTGAAGGACATGGGCCTGTTCGAATCCGTGGCCGAACGCGCCGGGGTGCCGCTGGAGATCGCGCCCCTGGTGTCGGGCATTTTCAAGGACGGGCAGGAGCGCTACGGCGCCCGCGCCTGGTCGTCGAGCATCGTCAAGCGCCTGGAGGACGCCTGCGGCACCGACTTGCGCGCCCCCGGCTTTCCGCCCGAGATGACCGACGACGAGCCCGAGGAAGTGGGCGGCGAAGCGGTCGTGCGGCGGGGCTGATCGTGGCCGCGCGCGAAATCGCCATCGCCCCCGTGAATCCCGCCATGGGGGCGGAGATTTCCGGCCTCGATCTAAGCGCCGGGTTGAGCCCGGAAACCGTGACCCTGATTCGCGAGGCCCTGCTGCGCCACGGCGCGGTCTTTTTCCGCGATCAGGATTTGAACCCCGGCCGCCTCATGGACTTCGCCGGGTATTTCGGCGAGGTCACGGAATACCCCTTCGTCAAGGGCCTGGAGGACTATCCCCTGGTGGTGCCGATCCTGAAACTGGAGGGGGAAGTCAAGAATTTCGGCGGCATATGGCACAGCGACACGGCCTATCTTCCCGCGCCGCCCATGGCCACCGTCCTCCATGCCAAGGTCCTGCCGCCGGCCGGCGGGGATACTCTCTTCGCCGACATGACCGCGGCCTACGAGGCGTTGTCGGACGGCATGAAGGCCATGCTGGCACCGCTCAAGGCGCTGAATTCGGGCGCCACCCCGGCGGCGGCGGAGACGCGCGAAAACCGCATCGAAGATTCGGGCAAGGACGCCGGCGGGCGCCAGACCGAGGCGTTTCACCCGGTGGTGCGCACCCACCCCGAAACCGGGCGCAAGGCGCTCTACGTCAATCCCGGCCATAGCGTGCGCTTCGCGGACATGACCGAGGCCGAAAGCGCGCCCTTGCTGGCCTATCTCTTCGCCCATCAAATCCGCGACGAGTTCACCTGCCGCTTCAAGTGGTCGCCCGGTGCCGTGGCCTTTTGGGACAACCGCTGCACCCAGCACTACCCGCTCAACGATTACCACGGCCACAAACGCCTGCTGCACCGCGTTACTTTAAAGGGCGGCGTGCCGCGCTAGGCAAGGGCGGGAAGGCGGCAGCGCCCGCGCGCCCCTTCGCAACGAAAACGTTGCGGAAGACACAGCGCCCTCATCCCGAGCTGCCTCATCCCGAGCTTGTCGAAGGACGAAGGACGAGCGCGCGGCGGCTCGTATAAATTCGTGCTGAAAAGTATCACTTTCGTATAACCCGCGTACTACTTGTTGCCACCCCAGAACCCGCACGAGCGAGGCGAATCGCACCGGTGCTAAACAACTCAAAAGTTGGAACGCCCACCTGTTGGCTGATAATGCCTGCTTTACACCCAACGGCAGGCATTAGCGCAGAGTATTTAGCATTTCTGCTCGTGACCCAGAGTGGTCATCGGGTCATGACATTTGCCGCTATAAGGTGAATCGAAAACCAAGATAATGACACACCCCCATGAGTTTAATTGCGTTGCCCCGTTGGTATTTTCATGAAAACGGATTTCACATCAAGATGCCGGATAAGATCGCGCGAGAAGTTCGGCGACACACACGAGGAACATGGAAGAAAGGCCAGCTCTTATTACCCAAGTCATAAGAGGACAAAAAACCCCTCTGAATGATTTATATCAATGCGTTTCTGCCGTAACTGTGAACGACTCCAAAAAGATGATTGGAAGGATTTCGGGAGGGCCATGCTATGTCAGGTCATTGCTCTTCGTGTGGATGCCATGAAACCTGCGGATGCCACAAAGTAATTGTTAACTGTGGACAAGGGGGAGGCCCGACAACTACACCAGCTACAGAACCTCCTCCAACTCAGGAAACACCGCCGCCTGTAGAAACTAAACCTACCCCAGTCTGCACAATGGCCAGGGTTGATTTTGTCACGTTGCGGGTTTCAGATGACGCTGAATGGGGGGCCGGAGACTGGACATTGGTTTTAGAAGCCAATGGAATTCAAGAAATAAAAGAATATCCTGACAACTTTATTGATGATGATGACGGGATACCATATGACATAGGGGTAAGCATAAACGTCCCAATAGATCAGTTTACATCCGAACTTAGAGTGAAGGTGTCAGGTTATGAGCGCGATAGTGGCTTCAATGGAGAAAACGATATTCTTCCAGTGGCGCAGCGCACATGGTCTAAAGCCCAAGATTTTGGCATAGGACAAACTTTCGATGTATCCGCGAATAACGATGATGCGGCCTACTCTGTAACGGCCCGAATTTCATGTGCTCGACAGTCTTCAATGGTGTTAAGTCGTTCACAGCTAGTTAGATCATCTACATGGCGGCTTGATCGAGAAATCCTGAAACTTGCTAAGCATAAGAAACCGCCAATTGAGATTACGGATGCGTTGGCATTGAATCAGTCGATTCGATCCTTAGAGCGCAAAGGATGGAAGCTAAAGACAGTAAGTGAAAATGAGTTCATATTTGAAGGATTGGGACGCGTTCCATCGCTAAGGATGAACGATCCAAGAAAACCAAGAAAGAAAAAGGGTGATTGATTTTTAAGTTGCTTAGTCCTGTTTACCGATCCAGATGAGGTTATGTTTTAACACCATTGGTGTACAGAAATGGTAATGACCTGACACTTGCCGCTCCCAGCTTTGGACTCTCCGGCATCGATATCCAATTTCGAGCCAATTGCATCCGCATATGATTTCGAAGTATCGAGCGATTTTCCAATTGCGAACACCGGCTTTTTTGGGCCATTTCTCGGCCTCGTCTATTGGCCTCTTTTATGGCGTTTTCATCGATGCCCACACATTCTCCTATCTATCCCATCCACTGCCAGTGAGAGGGGTGCAAGCAATGGCGGTCTTGGCAGGATTTGGGTGGCGACGCCGCCAGGCATAACGGGAGCGACACCGAGAGTTGTCCCGCACCGCCTTTCATCTGGCTGCGATGTGATTGTTGTGGGCCTTCCTTTCGAGGGACTGAAAAATTGCGCGGTGCGAAATGGGGTATAGCACAGAAGTAACCGAGAGTTACTGGGGCGTCTGTCATAAAGATGTCTCAGTTCCCTGTGGCATTAAGTGGTGTCAGGGGTGGGGAGGTATTCCATATCCTTGTGGTACAAAGTGGTGCACAATATTTGTTCCATATCCTTGCAAGAAGTATCGAACAGTTACTAGATACTGCTATCGCTTCAGCAGCGTCAAGGACGACTGCAAAGTACTCGTTGAAACTCACTATGGCTGTGAGGATGGTCGTGAATATAAATGGACGGACACCTGTTTTGGGTGGGTTACGTATTATAGGTCGGGAGTCGATGTGTGCTTTGATGAACCACTCGAGGACCTCGGTCCTTGCAGGGGAGGCTACTCACTCCCGCATGGTGATGTTACTCATAACCCACAATGGCAGGATGGCGTAGCCATCGGAGGGTTTGTTGTGGCACCGCTTCTGGGCGAGGAAAGCAAAGAGAAGCACAGAAGTGACGAAGAGAAAATGGACAAGGGCAGCATTAAATTCTCGCCCCCGATGCAGATTGGAAGGTTTTGTATACTATGTTTTACGGGAAAAATGCTTGTTATAGCCGTTATTTTATTATGTATATTACTGGTAATTAGATGGATCTTCCAGTTGCAATTCGGAGACCCATAAATGAAAACCGCAAACACTGAGAAATCAGATCTAGAATCGCATGATTTTTGACCTGAGCCCCATTATTCCTCCAGTCAAAAGTAGAACCCGTTCTGGTTTGCTCCGAGACGCAGGTCCGAGGCTTGCCACGCCGGGCGATGATGGCATCGAGAACTTCTGGAACCAGGCCAAGCGCCACATGCGGAAATTCAACGGTGTGCCGAAAAAGCACTTTCATCTATTCCTCAAGGAGTGCGAATGGCGCTTCAACGGAGGATCCCCCAAGCAGCTCTTGAGGCAGCTCAGGCTATGGATCAAAATGGCAAATCAGAGATAGTTATCTAGGACAGCCCCAACCGATATTACATCGCTGACTGTGCGCCCTTAATGTCCATTCTTGGCTAGAAAGCGAAGTTCGGAACTGCGCGGTATGACAGCCGCTTTGGACCGAAAAGCCGACGTTCAACTCAGCTTCGTGCTTTGAGCATATCAACTCTCAAGTTGCCTACGCCCTACTTAACCCCGCCGTTGCCTGGCGCACGATTTGCCGGCTTCTAAACAACACCATTTCGTGCCAGTCGTCGGTGCCGGGGTAAAAATGCGTGCGGATTTGTTGCTTGATGCGCTGAATTCGGGCGCCACCCCGGCGGCGGCGGAAACCCGCGAGAACCGCATCGAAGATTCGGGCAAGGACGCCGGCGGGCGCCAGACCGAGGCGTTTCATCCGGTGGTGCGCACCCACCCCGAAACCGGGCGCAAGGCGCTCTACGTCAATCCCGGCCATAGCGTGCGCTTCGCGGACATGACCGAGGCCGAAAGCGCGCCCTTGCTGGCCTATCTCTTCGCCCATCAAATCCGCGGCGAGTTCACCTGCCGCTTCAAGTGGTCGCCCGGGGCCGTGGCCTTTTGGGACAACCGCTGCACCCAGCACTACCCGCTCAACGATTACCACGGCCACAAACGCCTGCTGCACCGCGTCACCCTAAAGGGCGGCGTGCCGTGCTAGGGCGGGGCGGGAAGGCGAGCGGGGTCGTTCTCCAACCGGCATGAAAGTTGCCGCCCGAGATTAGCGCGCGGCCGCCCACGTTCACGCCGGGCTATATGGCATGTCGTATCCCGTGAACTGCGGAAGATCATCCGTGATCGTGTAATAATCACCTTTGTCTTCGACGAAGATATGACTCACCAGGCGAAGCCCAATTGGTTCGTCGATGCTCGCCGCAAGGATAGCCATATCGTCGTCGCTCAATGAACGCCAAAACAGGTGGGAACCGCACGTCGCACAAAATCCACGCTGCGCGGCGGGTGAGGCGCGGAACCAGGTGATGTTGCCAGTGCCCTCAATCGTTACATTTCCAGACTTCGTGCTTGTCACGGCATAACGATGTCCAGACTGTTTTCTACATTGCGAGCAATGACATTCTGTGATCTCCGCGCTGATGTAACTGGCGCGATAGCGCACTTTGCCACAGTAACAGCCGCCGCTAACGCTCTTGGTTTCTTCACTCATTGCGCTTCTCTTAATGTTATTACATTCGACAACACGGCCCCGCCGCCGGCTACCCGGCGAAAGTTGGGAAACCTTCATAAAGGGCGCTATGGTCATCGTTGAAGCTCGCTATAGTGCGATCACTCAGCAATTCATCATCGGTGCCGTCGTCCAGAATGATCGCTTGATCGCTCGGTCCCTCATACCAACGGATGTTAAAAGCGCAGAGCCACGGGAAGAACATCAATTCGCCATAGGCGGAGATGTGATCCTTGATCCACCAAGCTAGCGGTAGGGGGTCCCCTGTTTTTTCATAGTGCGGCAGATACCATGGAATGATGATGGACACCGTGCCGCCCATGTAGCCAGCGTCGTCACGTCGGTCCCAGATATGACGCGCCGCGCTGTATATATTGTCTCCGCAGTAATAATCGGTGTCACCGTCGCCGATCTCCACATGGCGGGCATTACAGAACCCGTTCACACCTGATGAGCGGAAGGCGCTCCTCACCGTCACATGACCAAAAGTTCGGTGCAACGGCTCTAGAATTTCCTCACAAAGTCGTTTCCCCACGGTAATTGCAAGATCTGGATCATCGGGCATATTGGACAACCCGTGAAAATTGGCAACCTCACTGTAGAGCATCTCGCGCATGAAGAAATGCTCTGATAACCGCACCCGCCCGAGTTCAGTTAGGGCGGCGATCGAGTCAGGTTTGGCCATAGAAAATATCCTCTGCGTCGATCGTGTGAAGATGGGAAATTCCGTAGCCTATTGTTGCGTACGCTGGCGAGCGCCGAAGGAAACCTCCCAGCTTTCCTCGTCCCACTCTCCAACGATGTCTTCAAGTTTGTTCATATCTTTGGCAACGGCGGGTCGCGCGGCGACCAAGGCGAACCAACGTTTCACGTTGGGAAAGTCATCAATGTTCTGGCCCTGACGCTCATATAGCCGGCACCAGGGGAAAATGGCCATGTCAGCGATGGTGTATTCTTCGGCTGCAACCCAATCATGCGTGGCGAGCTGGTGGTCGAGCACGCGATAGAGCCGTGCCGCTTCGTTGGTATAGCGATCTTGGGCATAAGGGAGGACGACCGGACCTAGTGGGTTCTCCGGTGCATACTTATTGAAATGGTGCGCTTGGCCGAGCATGGGGCCAAAGCCACCCATCTGCCACATTAGCCACTGGATTGTCTCCCACTTTCGATTTGGCTCGGTGGGTAGGAATTTTTTGGCCTTGTCGGCGAGGTAGAGCAGGATTGCTCCTGATTCAAAAAGCGATATCTTACCCGAGGGTCCGTCATGGTCGACGAGTGCCGGAATCTTGTTGTTTGGGCTTACCTTTAGAAAATCCGGTGCGAACTGCTCTCCGCTGTCGATGTCGATCCAATGCATCTCGTAGTCGAGGCCGCATTCCTCAAGCATGATGTGGACTTTTTGGCCATTGGGCGTGGCCGCTGTGTATAAATCGATCATGACATCCTTCCCCACGTTTTCGATATTCGCTGCCAGGCCCTAATGTCTTCGCTAGGCATGAAATTACAGCAGGCGCGTCCATAGAATTTTTACCGAGGCGACTTGTCAGTAAAGGGCAGCCAATGCTTTTGAGGTAAATATATGAGAGTGATGATGGGCAGCCCACGCGTTTCTTCGGAAATCTCGGCAAAGTGATAACATCCGGAAATGGCTAAGAACGGTTGTTCCAGCCACGTCCAATTCACGTCCGGTATTCCCCAGAGATGGGACTCTCAAGCGGACTACGCCCTACTCAACCCCGCCGTTGCCTGCCTTACGATTTGCCGGCTTCGGAACAGAACCATTTCGCGCCAGTCGTCGGTGTCGGGGTAAAAGTGGGTTCGGATTTGTTGCTTGTTGCGCTGGGTTTCGGGGGCGCTCCACTCGACGTTTGAGTGGGCGTGGAGCCAGTGGTCCTCGCGCAGGACAAGGCGCCCGCGCTCGGGCGTGTAGGTGCCGTATTCCAGGGCGATGAAGGTCGCGTGCGGACCCAGCTTCGCCATCCAGCCGTATTCGTTCAGGCCCACTTTAAGCACCGAGGACGAGGAGCCGGTGGCGGGTTCCGTGACCGATTGGCCGTACCAGCGCTTGGCGCGCGCCAGGGCCGGGGTGCCCTCTTCGTGGCTGCAAATAGGCTCGCCATATCCGAAGGGGCCGAGGCCGGTGTGAAAGTCGACAATGGCGACCTGGGCGCGCGCGGCCAAGGTGTTGTCGTCCATGATGGTCTCCAGGGTGCGCCGGGACCAGGTCGGCGCGGTGCCGCCATAGAACATGGAGTGCGCGTGCTTATATTGCCCGCCGCCGCGCGCGACGCTAAAGGCTTTCTCGCCGTGTTTCTCGCGCCAGGCGTCGATCTTGGACTCGGCGTCCTCGAACACGGGGCCGGTCAGGGCGCTGGGCACCAGGGCGTCGGCGAGTTCGTCGTGACCCGCATTTTCGGGCAAGGGTGCGGCGAAATCGACGAAGTTGCGGTTGAGATCCACGTTCTCCTCGGTCACCCGGCGCAGCCAGGCGAAACCGTGCGGATTGATGGCGTGTATGGCGAGGACCGCCAAGCCGTCCGGCAGCGCCCGCGCGCCCCCGGCGCCGAGCCAGTCGAGGATCGCGCCCGAGCCGGTAAAACCCTCGACCCCGTGGGTGCCGGACTGCAGGACCAGGACGTGCTTGGCATCGCCGGGGCCGAACCAGGCGGTATCGGTGGATAGGGCCTCGCCATCGGGCCCCGTGAGCGGGTTTTCATAGACTCGTAAGGTGCCCCTCGCATCCTTGGCGGCGGCCAGGAAGCGCGTCCGGGCCTGGGCATAATCGTCGGAAAAACTCGCGGCGAGGTCGAAGGGGTGATCGAAGGGATGGGCAGGCAAGGTGGTCTCCCATTTAAGCGCGGGGTGCCGTCAGGGTCGGGTGGCTGCGTAAATACTGCGGCGGGCAGTAGGCTTTGTCGCCCAGGGCCTCGGCGGCGTGCCAGGGCCAGCGGGGGTCGTAGAGCAGGCCGCGGGCCAGGGCGATGAGGTCGGCCTGGCCGGTTTTCAGGATCGTCTCGGCCTGGACCGGGTCGGTGATCAGGCCGACGGCCATGGTGGGCAGGCCGCAGGCGCGGCGCACGGCCTCGGCGAAGTGGGTCTGATAGCCGGGGCCCAGGTCGATCTTCTGGTCCGGGGAATTGCCGCCGCTGGACACGTCCATGAAGTCGCAGCCGCGCTCCGCCAGGGCCTGGGCCAGGGCGACCGTGCCCTCGATATCCCAGCCGCCGGGCACCCAATCGCTGGCCGAAACCCGCAGGCCCAGGGGCTTGTCCTCGGGCCAGGCCGCGCGCACCGCCTCGAAAACCTCCAAGGGAAAGCGCAGGCGGTTTTCCAGGCTGCCGCCGTAGTCGTCCTCGCGCCGGTTGCTGAGCGGCGACAGGAAGGAGTGCAGCAGATAGCCGTGGGCGCTGTGAACCTCGAGCAGATCGAACCCGATGCGCCCGGCGCGCTCGGCGGCCTGGACGAAGGCGGCCTTGATCCGTGCCAGCCCGGCGTTGTCGAGCGCTTCCGGCGTTTGCCATCTCGGGTCGAAGGGCAGGGCGGAAGGGGCGAAGGTTGGCCACCCGCCTTCCCCGGCGCTCAGGGAGCCTTGGCCCTGCCAGGGCCGGTGGGTCGAGGCCTTGCGCCCGGCATGGGCGAGCTGGAGGCCGATCTTGGCCTCGCCGTGGTCGCGGCAGAACTTGATCACGCGGGCCATGGCGGCCTCGTTCTCGTCGGAATACAGCCCGGCGCAGCCCAGGGTGATGCGCCCCGCCGCCTCGACGCCCGAGGCCTCGAAAACGATCAGGCCCGTGCCGCCGGCCGCGAACTGGCCCAGGTGCATGAGGTGCCAATCGCCCATGGTGCCATCCTCGGCGCTGTACTGACACATGGGCGAAACCACGATGCGGTTGGGCAGGGTCGTGCCGCGCAGGGCGAGGGGCGAAAAAAGTTTGCTGGTCACGTCGAAGGGCCTCCGAATTAGGTTTGGATCGCTGGCTCATAAACCAATAATTGTCTTCCCGTATCAAGCCCGCTGGTGTCCGGTTTAATTTTGCGGCCATTTCCAAACCAATCCCGGCGCCCAAGTCCCCCCACCCTAACCCTCCCCCTCAAGGGGGGAGGGAATAAAAACAGGGCTCTTCCTCTTACTCCCTCCCCCTTCGACGGGGGAGGGTTGGGGTGGGGGTGACAGACTCGCCAAGTCTTTCCAGTGCCCGAGGACACGCCGCTTTCATGTCGATAACGCCGCGGAAGGCTTAAACACGAGCAGGATCAACGTCATGCAGCCCGTCCAAATATTTAAACCGGACACCCGTGGATCAAGCTCGAGATGACTCTGTAATGGATGGGGCCAAGTTGGTGGTCTAGCCAAGGGGCGGGTATTATTGGGATGCGGTCATAAAGCGGGTGGGAGAAATACAACGGAGGCCGCTAGGACCGCGGCCTCCGTGCATCTTAGCGACAGTGACGTCTAGCGGGGCGGTTTACCCCAGCCTGTCACAATCACATCTAGTCCTTGTGCGTTTGGAAGTTTCCCTTGTCGAGGAAACCCTCCACGAAGAGTACAACATCTCCGACGCCGTTCTTGATCTCGATCCGTGCCGTATCGTCGACGCCGGGCTCGCCGGCATCCACGAGGATGAAGTCGACGGTTGCGTCGAAGTCGGTGGTGCCGCCGGTCTTCAGCCTGCCCGTACCGCTGCCGTTGAAGGTGTCGAAGGGTGACGAGGCGGGCGGTTGCTGGATGATGTCGGGATCCTCGGTGCAGTTCGCGGCGGTCAGGTTGAGCAGATGGAAGGAATGGCCCTTCCAGTTGATCTGGAAGTTGTTCGGATTGCGCAGGTCGCAGTGAAGTTGCAATCCCTTGGTGATCCGAGCGCCATCGATCGTGAAATTGCTGCCGCCGCCCGTGATCCGGCCATCGAGCGTGGGCGGAACGTCTTCGCGAAGGGCGATGCCGGCGGCGGACCAGTCCAGCGACGCCGGAAGGTCCCCGGTGCCCAGCCGGTCTATCGACAAGGCCTGAACGGTCAGCATGGTGGCGTCGGCGGGAACATTGACGGAGATGTTCACGGTATCCCACTCGCCGCCGTCATTACTGCCGAGCAGGTTGTTCAATGACGTGGTCACGCCGCCGACGGTGATGTCGACCGAGGACGGACGGTCCCTGTCGTCCGCGACGCTATGGAAGAACAGGACAATGTCCGCCGTGCGGTCGACGGTGCTTACCGGAAACACGATCGTCTGCGGGACGGTCGTATCCAGGGGTGGCGCGAACTCGATGAAGGCGAGATCGTTGCCGTCCCGGATTTGAATTTCCGCCGCCGGCGAAACGCCGTCGTCGTAAATCGCCAACACGCCGGCGCCGTTGCTGACGAAGTCACAGTTCAGACCGTCCACCAAGAGCGAATTGAAGCCCTCGGAGACCAGGCCAAGACCGGTTATGTCGGCGCGGAATGTGGCGCCCTGGACGCTTGAGAAGAATGTGGTGGGGCCTCCAATCAATGTGCCGGTGACGGAGGATCCGTCCACTGTGATGGTGTCGTCCTGGCCGCCGGGATTGGCGAAGCAACCCCAGTAGAGCAGAACCTGCTGGACCGCGCCGGGCACATCGATATCGATCATGCCGGGCCCGTCCCTTAATCCAGCGCCGGCGCCGACGATCCCGGTGCCGCTCGCGGTAGCTATGCTGGGCGGCCCCAGGGTTTCGGTCCCATCCGCCCAAGCGCCCGTTGTGCCGAGCGTGACGCTCAGCCCGAAGATCGTCGCGATCAGAAATTTATTTTTCATGTTCGCCTCTCCCTTTGTATTAAAGCGTTCGTACCCCCCTAGAGAACGCGTATAGAGATGTGGCATTGGCTCGAACGGCCGTTACCACAAGCTCGCTCTTTTTATCCGGGATAACCCGGTTGACCACTTGCGGTCGTTAACACTTTACCAGATACGGCGATCCAGAGCGAATCCGGATTTTCGGAAGTGGAATTTCAACGAACAAAAAAGGTGTGGCGTATCGAAGTGGCAAGTATCATCGTGTTTGCTGAAAGCGCCGGTGCGCCAAGCGATCTTAAGGAGAAAGATTCAATGACAGTCAACGAAAGCGCCGTCGCGCGCAACGAAAGCGCGGTCGCGGCTCACTATGGCGACGCGGACCTCTTGGGGCGCATCCGGGGCGGGCTCAAGGCCGCCGGGATCGACGAGGCGGCCCTGCGCGCCCAAGACCTGGCGCCGGTCGACGAATTTCATATCGGCGGCCGCGAGGCGACGGCCCACTTGGCCGCCAAGATGGGCCTGCGCGCGGACATGCGGGTTCTCGATGTCGGCTGCGGCATCGGCGGCGCCGCGCGCTTCATCGCCGAGGAAACCGGCTGCCGGGTTTCCGGTATCGATCTAACCCCCGAATATATCGCGGTTGCCAAGACTCTGACCGAGATGACCGGCCTGACCGGCAAAGTCTCCTTCAAGACCGCCAGCGCCCTGGACATGCCGTTCGAGGACGCGGCCTTCGACGCCGCCATCACCATCCACGTGGCCATGAATATCGCCGCGCGGGCGGAATTATATGGCGAGATCGCCCGGGTCTTGAAACCCGGCGCCGTGTTCTGCGCCTATGACGTCATGAAGAAGAACGGCGAGGACCTGACCTTCCCCGTGCCCTGGGCGGAAACTCCCGCGACCAGCCACTTGACCGCACCCGACGAGATGCGCGCGCTGCTGGACGGTGCCGGCTTCGAGGTCGAGGAGGTGGAGGACCGGACCGATGCCGCCATAGACTTCTTTCAGCGCCGCCTGCTCGCGGCCGGCGAGGCGCCGCCGCCCCTCGGCGTGCACCTGGTGATCGGCGCCAGCGCGCCGGTGAAATTCAAGAACACCTTGGAAAATACGCAGCGCGGCCGCATTGCCCCGGTGATCATGATCGCGCGCCGGAAATAATTCTGTTTTCAAGGCGCGCCGCACGTCTCTCAATGCGCGCGGCGCAAGCTGCTGGGGCTGATGGCGAAGGTGGCGCGGAAGGCGCGGGCGAAGGCCGACCCGGACCCGAAACCGCAGCTCAAGGCGATGTCGCTCACACTGCGGTTGGTATGCTCCAGAAGGCGCCGTCCCAAGGTCAGGCGCAGATCGGCGTAGTAGATTTTGGGACCGATACCCAACTCGGATCACAACCGACCAACTCAGATCATATCATGTCGCATTTCAAACCCTCGGACTGATGGCTGAACACATTGACGATAAGCGTGTGGAGAACTCGCACCAGCCGGTCAGACGGCGAGAGTGCAAACAGCAGCACTTCAAGTCATTAGTCTCTGCGCAACGCTTCCTGAATATCCAATCCTCGGTCTACAACACCTTTTACGTCCAGCGTCATTTACTCAGCAGATCCACGTTCAAGCGGCTTCGAACCGACGCGTTCAATGTATGGGAAAGTGCGAGTGCGGCAACATGAAAGGGCGTCAATACGATTTTTTGCAGTTGCTTCCGATTAACGTGACAATGCCGTTCATTACCTGTTAGGCATCGAGAGCGCCATGCTCAAAGCGGTCATATTCGACTTATTTAATACCCTCACGTCCCACGACTATGCTCGGGATGACGTGCCGTGGACGGCGGATGTCCTGAGTGTCCCTCGCGGCCTGTGGACCTCCGCACTTACGGAATCGTCGGGTCCGCGTTTAACCGGTGCGATACGGGAACCGATAGAGATCATGCGGCAGTTGGCACGAACCATTGACGTGGCTGTTTCAGATGAACTTTTGGCCGCCGCGGCTTTGTCTCACCAGCAGATATTCGCTCGCGTCCTAGGCTCGATACCGCTCGCAAACATCGAAATTCTCCAGAAAATGCGCGGTATAGGACTTCGCACCGCCGTCCTATCCAACTGCGACAGCTCAGAGATCGAGGCATGGGGCGGGTCGCCGCTCCATGGCCTTTTCGACGTCGAAGTGTTTTCCTGCGAGTTTGGCCTCGCCAAACCTCACCCGGAGATCTATCACGAGTG
>JAJFGJ010000029.1 GCA_021776175.1 Kiloniellaceae bacterium | reverse complement strand
CCATTCCAACACCCTTTCGGGACAAATCGAGAAGTTCCTCAAGTCCCTCAACGCGGCTTAAAGGCGGGCCTGTCCCTCCTACATAAGCCGCCTTCATATGGGCGGGCCGGAAGTCTCCGGCCCGCCCCTTCTTTTTGTCCGGATGAATTCATGGGCCCGGATATGCTTTGGCCGTTAACCATGATGGTGGTTAATGCACTGTTTTTGCTGCATTTTCAGAGCAAATAGAGTAAGCTCTTTCTGGCTGTCCGGTCTTGGTGCGGCCAGTCGGGGCGGTAAATGGGGGAACTTCGAGGTTGGGAGGACGTTTCGGTGAGGGTTGAAACACATAGCCAAGGCGCGGCGCCGCGCCAATTTATGGGGGCACTGGCAGCGGTGGCGTTAAGTTGGCTCTGCCTTCTGGGCAGTGTCAGCGCCAATGGCGCGGAGCGCGATCTTTCAACGCGCCTAGCGGTTGTTCCCGACGAGACGCAGCGGCCCGCGGCCCCTGGCGAGCGAAGCGAGTTCGCGGCCTGGCTGCCGCGCGCCTTGAGCGGCGATCCGGAAGCGGCCTATCGGCTCGGCCGGGTCTATGCCCGTGGCCAGGGCCGCGAGGAAGATCTCATCCAAGCCGCGCATTGGTTCCGCAAGGCGGCGGAGGCGGGCCATGCGCCGGCCCAACTCGGCTTGGCCACGCTCTATGGCAAGGGCTTGGGCGTGCCCCTGGATTACGTCCGGTCATACGTCTGGTTCGCGGTTGCCGCCGAAAACCGGGATTACGGCATGGCCCGCGACCAAGCCTTGGAACTGCGCGATATGATGGCCGCGTTCCTGACCCCGGAACAATACACCGAGGCCGAGCGTCTGGCCGCCGAATGGCGGGCGGAACGCTAGGGCCTGTGGACATTTAGGATCCCGCCTCGGCGGCATCCTAAATGTCCACAGGCCCTAGAGCGGCCACACCCAAAGGATGGCGGGTATGGAAACCGCCAGGATGACGATCTCGAGCGGCAGCCCCATGCGCCAATAGTCACCAAAGCGATAGCCGCCCGGACCCATGATAAGGGCATTGTTTTGGTGGCCGATCGGGGTCAGGAAGGCGCAGGATGCGGCGACCGCTATGGCCATGAGAAAGGGGTCGGCGCTGACTCCGAGCCGCGCCGCGATACCGGCGCCGATGGGCGCCATGACCACCGCCGTAGCGGCGTTGTTGAGCAAATCCGACAGGGTCATGGTGACGACCATGATCAGGACCAGGATCACGGCCGGCGATCCGCCCGCGGTCAGCCTCAGAATCGCATTGGCGACGATCTCGGTGGCGCCGGTCGACTCCAGGGCCCCGCCGACCGGGATCAAGGCACCCAGAAGCACGATGACCGGCCAGTCGATGCCCTCGTAAAGCTCACGCAGGGGAAGCAGGCCCAGCACGACCATGGCGGCTATGGCAGCGCCCAGGCTGACCGCGATGGGGAGGATACCTAGGCTGGAGGCCAGGATGGCGGCGGCGAATAGGGCGGTCAGGGCCGGCGCGGTGCCGCGCCTGCCGAGGCTGACGCCGCGCTCAGCCAGGGGCAGGCATCCGAACGCGGCCAGGGCGTCGGGCACCCGCTCGGCCTCTCCATGCAACAGCAGGACATCGCCGGCTTGAAAGCGGAAGTTGCGCAAACGGCCGCGATAGGGCTTGCCTTGCCGCGAGACCGCGAGCAGCACGAAATCGTGACGGCCGATTAGGCGTTGCGATTGAACGCTCTGACCGTCCAGGCGCGACCGGGGTCCAATCACAGCTTCGACAACGGCGGCGTCTTCGCTTTTTAAGGGATTGCGGGCCTCGGCGCCGGCTGCGCGCGCGCCTAGTGCGAGACCCAAGGCATTGGCGAATTTGTCGAGTTCCTCCGGCGCGCCTTCGATCAGCAGGCGGTCGCCGGTCTGGACCGGAGCCCAGCGGTTGCGTTGGGTCAGCAGACTTTCGCCGCGAATGATGCCAAGCAATAAGGCATCTATATCGGGTGTCATCTCGTCAATCTGGCCCATGGTTTTTCCAAGAGCCTTGCTATCTTTTGGGACTTTGAGTTCGGCCAGATAATTCTCGATGTCGAACAGGTCGCCGGACGCGGCGCGTTCGGCGGCCTCGGCGGGGACCAGGCGCCAGCCGATCAGCGCGACAAAGGCCAGGCCGGCTAAGGCGGTGAGCGCACCAACAGGGGTGAAATCGAACATGCCGAAGGGCTCGCCGGTCATCTCGCCGCGAAAGCTGGCGATAATAATGTTGGGCGGGGTTCCGATCAGGGTCACTAAGCCGCCTAGGATGGAGCCGAAAGAGAGCGGCATCAGGACAAGGGCGGCCGAGCGCTTGGCCTTGCGTGCCGTTTGCAGGGCGACCGGCATGAGCAGGCCCAGAGTGCCGACGTTGTTCATGAAGCCGGACAAGGCGGCGGCCAAGCTCGACAAGGCGGCGATGTGGGTGGAGGTGCGCGCGGCCGCGGGACGCACCAGCCCGGCAACCCAGTCCACGGCCCCCGACGAGGCAAGAGCGCGGCTTACGATCAGGACAAAGGCGACGGTAATGGTGGCCGGGTGGCCGAAGCCGGAAAACGCCAGATCCACCGGAACCAAGCCGCTTGCCACCGCCACGATCAGTGCCAGGAAGGCGACCACGTCATAGCGCCAGCGGCCCCAGACCAGAAGCGTCAGGAGCCCGGCTAAAAGCGCGAAGATGCCAAGCTGCGAAGCGGTCAAATGAGTCAATATGAACGGACCATGCGCTAAATATCCTCTCGCAGCTTGGTCTTCAGCACCTTGCCGTAGTTGTTCTTGGGCAAGTTGTCGACGATCCGATAGCCGCGTGGCCGCTTGAAGCGGGCAATATGTTTCAAGCAAACAGCATCGAGATCCGCCGGGTCGAGGGACTCTCCGGGCCGCGCCACGACAAAGGCGATAACCTCCTCGCCCCAATCGGCATGGGGGCGGCCGATCACGGCACATTCGAGCACCCCCTTATGGTGCAGCAGCACCTCTTCGACCTCGCGCGGATAAATGTTCGCGCCGCCGGAAATTATCAAATCCTTGGAGCGGTCGATCAGGGTCAGGTAGCCATCTTGGTCGAACACGCCAATGTCGCCGGTATGAAGCCAGCCGCCGCGCAAGGCCCGGGCGCTCGCGTCCGGATCGCGCCAATAGCCGGGCATAACCGAGTCCCCACGCACTAAAATCTCGCCCTCTTCACCGGGCGGCGGCGTGCCGTTACCGCCGCCGAGCTTGACCTCGACCACCGCCTGCGCCTGCCCGACGGAGCCTAGCCGCGCCTCATGGCGTGGATGATCGTGGCGCGCGTGGTCGGCTTTTGTCAGGGCTGTGATGGTCATGGGGCTTTCGCCTTGGCCGTAGATTTGCACCAGGCGGTCGCCCAGGTGTTGTTGGGCCCGTTTCAGGTCTTCGACATACATGGGGCCGCCGCCATAGACGATGGTTTTCAGGCCGCCGGGGCCTTGCGCTGTGCGGGTCCCGTGTTCAACCAGGCGGGAGAGCATGGTCGGGGCGGCGAACATGGTGACGCCCTTGTGCGCTTCCAGCAGGGTGAATATCTCCGCCGGATCGAAGCCGCCGCTTTCGGGCACGATTTGCAGGGCGCCGGCCGCGATGTGCGGCAGGATATAGAGACCCGACCCATGGGACATGGGGGCCGCGTGGAGAATGCTGTCCTGGGGCGCGATACTATCCACATCGGCAAAATAGCTGAGCAACATGGCGCGCAGGTTGCGGTGCGTCAGCATGGCGCCCTTCGCCTGGCCCGTGGTGCCGCTGGTATAGAACAGCCAGGCCAGATCGTCGTCGCCGCACACGGCGGGATCCTGGGGCGGCGTTTCCAACAATGCGCGATAGTCGGCGCTGGGCTGTTCCGTGGTGCCCAGGTTCAGCACCGCAAGGAGACCGGGCAGGCTGGCCACCTGCGGGCTCAAGGCATCCGCCATTGCCGGTGTCGCCAGGCATAAGCGTGCGCCGCTGTGTTCCAGGATCGCGCGCACTTCCAGGGGATGCAGCTTGGCGTTGATCGGCACCGCCGCGAGGCCCGCGTGCCAGCAGGCAAAGAGACATTCTACGTAAGCCGGCGTGTTGGTCATGGCGAGGGCCACCCGGTCGCCGGCATCCAGGGCGAAGCGGCCGCGCAGGGCCGCGCCCAGAGCGCCCACGCGCCGCGCGAGTTGGCCATAGCTATGGAGAAGTCGCGTACCCCGCGCGACCGCCGGACGATCCTGTCCACGAGACGCCGCACGGATCAGTAGGAGGGCCAAGTTCAAGACTAAGTTCCGACCAATGAGATCCGCCACGCACTGTTTCAACTTCGCGCGATAACGTCAATATGAACGGGCCATGCTCTAGCGTGCCGAAGCATGGCCTGCTATATAAATTAGACTTAATCAATACTTTGGCCGGGTGTGCGGTATTCGCCCGGACCGGCATTTGGGAATAGCATAGCGCCATGCGGGTCATCTGGCATTCGCGCGACCTTGGTTCAACTGTTCGCGGCCGGGCCGGAAGTTGGTTGCGCGCCGGCTTGGTTCTAGCGCTGGCGGTCTTGCTCCCCTCCGGCCCGCAAGCTCAGGACATCACCTTCTTTCGTATCGGCACGGGTTCGACCGGGGGAACCTATTTCCCGATCGGCGGCATAATCGCGAGCGGAATTAGTAAGCCGCCGGGCAGCCGCGAATGCGATGCCGGCGGCAGTTGCGGCGTGCCCGGCTTGATCGCGGTCGCCCAGTCCACGGAAGGGTCGGTGGCGAACGTCATGGGAATCGCCGCCGGGAAATTGGAATCCGGGTTCAGCCAGGCCGACATTTCGTACTGGGCCTACAAGGGGGAAGGCGTCTTCGCCAAGAACGGCCCGATCACCTCTCTGCGCACCGTCGCGAACCTTTTTCCCGAATCCATGCATCTCGTCGCGCGGCGCGGGTCGGGTATCTACAGCGTCCAGGACTTGCGCGGTAAGCGCATATCGCTGGATAGGGAAGGATCGGGAACCCGGGTCGACGGATTGCTGGTCCTCAAGGCCTATGGAATCGAGATACAAGATTTGAAAGCGGAGGCCTTGTCGCTGGGCGAGGCGGCCGATCTCCTGCGTGCCGGCGATCTGGACGCTTTCTTTATGATTGCCGGGACTCCGGCGAATGCGATCGTCAACCTGGCCGACGACGCCTTGATCACGCTCGTCCCCTTAGACGGGCCGAATGCGGACAAGTTGCGCCAAGAGTACCCGTTTTTCGCCAAGGACCGTATTCCCGCCGGCACCTATTTCAACACCGCGGCGACGGATACCCTTTCCGTCGGCGCGCAATGGCTGGTTTCGGCGGAGCTACCCGACGAGCTTGTCTACCAAATCACCCGCGCCCTATGGCATCCCAGCACACGGCGGCTCTTGGATGGCGGGCATCCCAAGGGCAAGAAAATCGGCGTGGACACCTCTTTGGACGGTGTGGCCGTGCCGATCCACCCGGGCGCGCGGCGCTATTATGGCGAGGCCGGCATGGCCCTGCCCCCGGCCCCCAATTAACCCACCCCCGCGCCGTCCCGCTGGAATTAGGGATTCGAGATAACCCAAGGTTCGGTTTTCGCCGCCGCGATCCAATCGCGCATCGCCGGCCAGGACATCACCGCGTCTCGATAGGCCGCGGCTACTTCGTTCAGGGCGACATCGTAGGTGGCGAAGCGGGTGGCGACGGGCGCGAAAAAGGCGTCGGCGGCACCGAAGTCCCCGAAAAGATAGTCGCCTCCCTGTCCGAATCTGGCTCGGCAGCCGGTCCAGATTTCTTGGATTCTCTTGATGTCGGCATCGAGATCGTCGTCGGGCGCGGCGCCGTGCTGGGGCGCCGGGGGGCGCTTTAGGTCCATGGGCAGGTGCCGGCGCAAGGCCGCGAAGCCGGCATGCATCTCCGCTGCGATCGAGCGGGCGGCCGCCCGCGCCACCGGGTCCGCTGGCCATAGCCCGGCGGCCGGAAACCGCTCGTTCATATACTCGGCGATAGCCAGGGTGTCCCACACCGTCAAGCCCTCGGCGAGCACAACCGGGACCTTGCCGGCTGGGCTGTGGCGCTGAATTTCGGTCCTGGTTTCGGGGCGGTCGAGGGGGATGACTATCTCCTCGAAGGGCATGGCGCACTGCCTCGCGACCAGCCAGGCGCGCAGGGACCAGGACGAATAAGCCTTGTTGCCCAGAACCAGGGTAAAGTCAGCCACGTTCGATTCCTTATAGATGGGCGGCGAAGCGAATTAGCATATGGCGGCCCCGCCGGGTCAAGGCCGCGTAATCCGCAACCCGACCTGAAGTGCGAAGGATTTAGAATGCTTCTGTATTTGTCATAAATTAAATATAACAATAATATAAATCCTCCATTTACATATTAATTACTTTCATAAACTATGAAAACAGTATTTTTCATTTGACATGTTCTAGTATTTTGTTAATATCCCATTCATCAAATCGCGGCCAGCAATTTGATGGTTCGGGGGGCTATTGAGCCAGTTATCAGTCGTAGCTTTGGGTAGTTAACAGGGTGAGTTTAGGGGGTAGGGGGCAAAACGATTTCGGGCGATGGGGATTAAGATCCGAAATGCAGGACGCTAGGTAGGCGTCCGGTACGGGCCGGCCAGGACTTAAACCTGGCTGGCCCGTTACGTTTTCAGCCGCACGTAAATCGGAAAGCGATCGAAATCGTGGGCCAAGCAGGCGGCGAATTATTCTGCTGCGGCCGCCCTTATCCGCGGGAACTTCCCGGGCCGCCTATTCGTGCGCCGCGTGATACAATCATAAGGGCTTATCGCAAGAATTAATACACGTTTAAGTAGTATTCGGCGATAACAACTCTCTTGGCCCGGAAAGTCCCTAAGCGGGCTAGACGGGCGGCCGGGGCCGGGTACGGCCTCGAACCGCGGCGGCGCGAAGGCTTACGGGAAGTTGCCGACGATATGAACCCAATCCCCATCGAAACCAGGGCCCGGCACCGGGCTCTCGGTTATTGGTTCCTTGGCGTTAGCCTGACCGTGGGTTGCGCGGCGATGCGGGGCTCGCCCTGGCGGGGCGGGGCACAGCTTCACACCCTCATGGAAGGGCTCGCCTTCCTCCTGGCGCTGATGGTGGGGGCCATGGCCTTGGTGCGTTTCTACGCCAAGAAGGATAATACCTTCCTGTTCATCGGCACCGGCTTCCTGGGCACCGCTCTGCTCGACGGCTACCACGCGGTCGTCACCTCCGCGTTCTTCGCCCCCTACCTGCCCTCGGACCTGGGGGCGCTGATCCCGTGGTCCTGGGTCGCCTCGCGCCTGTTCCTGTCCGCCCTCATGTGCCTGAGCTTGCTTGCCTGGAGGCGCGAGCGCCGCCTTGGCGCGGCCGGGCGGATCGGCGAGCACACGGTGTATCTGATTACCAGCGCGCTCACCCTGGCGAGCTTCCTGTTCTTCGCCTTCGTTCCCTTGCCGCGCGCCTACTACCCGGAGATCGTCTTCCACCGGCCCGAGGAGTTCGTGCCGGCGCTGCTTTTCCTGGTGGCGCTCGCCGGCTATTTGCGCAAGGGCGAATGGCGGCGCGATGTCTTCGAGCACTGGCTGGTCCTGTCCCTGATCGTCGGTTTTCTTAGCCAGGTCCTGTTCATGTCATTTTCGGACACCTTGTTCGACCTGATGTTCGACGCCGCCCATCTTTTGAAGAAGGTCAGCTACGTCTGCGTGCTTACCGGCCTGCTGTTTAGCATGTATGCGATCTTCCGGCAGGTGGAAGAGCGCGAGGAAAACAGCCGGGAGACCAGCAAGGTTCTGAGCGCGACAATCGAGAACTTTCCTGGTGGGATCAGCGTGTTCGATGCCGATCTCAAGCTTATAGCGTACAACCGGACCTTCGTGGATGTTCTTGATTTTCCGCAAGGGCTGATTAACAACGGATCGCGTTACGAGGATATTATCCGGTTCAACGCCGAGCGCGGAGAATATGGCGAAGGCTGCCTGGCGCAACAAATCCAGGCACGGGTCGATCTGGCTCGTAAATTCGAACCTCATTTCTTCGAGCGAACCCGTCCCGACGGAACAATTATCGAAGTTCGGGGCGTGCCCATGCCTGGGGGCGGGTTCCTGACCACCTATGCCAACATCACCGAACGCAAGCGGTCTGAGCAGGCGGTTAAGTGGAGTGAACAGAAGTTGCGGGCGATCTTCGAGTCCGTCGCCGATGGAGTAATCACGACCGGCGAGACCGGCATCGTCCAATCATTCAACCAGAGTGCCGAAAAACTATTCGGCTACGGTGCTTCGGATGTGATCGGGCAGAACATCAGTATGTTGATGCCCGAGGCGTTCGCACGCAACCACGATAGCCACATGGCCCGTTACGAGCGAACTAAGGGCCGCTCAATTATCGGTCAGAAACGGGAGCTCCTGGGCCTGCGCAAGGACGGCACCAGCTTCCCCATGGATCTGACGATCGCCCCGGCGGTAATTTCCGACCAGCGCATGATTACCGGCGTAATACGCGATATCACCGAAACGAAAAGGCAGGAAGAGTCGCTACGAATAAAGACCGCGAAGCTCGCGCTCATACAGTCCGTGAGCTCCAACGCCAACGAAGTCAACGACACCGAAGAGTTCATACAAAATTGCATCGATAGTATCTGCAAATTTTTCAAGTGGCCGGTGGGTCACGTATGGAAAATTGAGAAGCGCCGCGAATACGTAGCTCACCCGATGAAAATCTGGCACTTGGCCGACCCCGCGCGCTTCGAAGCCTTTCGGCGAGAATCGGAAGAGATTAACTTCGAGCTGGGCGCCGGGCTGCCTGGCCGGGTTCTGGCCAGCGGTAAAGCAGAGTGGATCGGTGACGTAATACAGGATTCTAATTTCCCCAGATCCGCGGTGGCGGCGGAGGTCGGTATCAAAGTGGGTTTCGCGTTTCCGGTAAAGGTGCGGAACGAATGCATCATGGTACTGGAGTTTTTTTCGTGCAAGGCGGAGAGCCCCGATAGCGAACTCCTGGCGGTCATCGATAACATCAGCCAACAAATTAGCCGTCGCATGGAGCGCGAACAGACGGATAGATCCTTACGGATCGCAAAGGAAGCAGCCGAGCATGCTGAAATGCAGGCCCTGTCGGCGGCGGCGGAGGCAGCCGAAGCAAGCATGGCCAAATCAGAATTTCTGGCCAACATGAGCCACGAATTGCGTACGCCGTTAAATGCGATGCTCGGGTTTTCCGAGTTGATCGAACATGAAGTGCTTGGCCCGCTTGGTCACGAGCAATATGCCGAATACATCGGGATCATAGCTAGCAGCGGGCGCCATCTCCTCACCGTCATCAACGACATCCTGGACTATTCCAAGATCGAAGCGGGAAAACTCGAACTCGACCCGCAGCCATTCGAGTTGTCGGAAGTTACCGATAGTGCCGTCGAATTGCTTGCCTCCTCCGCCCACGAAAAGGCAATTGAGCTGGCGTGTTTTATCGAACCTGAAGTGCCGATGAACCTAGTTGGCGATGCGTCACGGCTACGCCAAATTATTTTCAATCTGATAGGCAACGCGATCAAATTCACCCAAGAAGGCGGTGTCGAGGTCGAGGTATCGCTAAAGGCCGATCGCGGAGAAGAAGTCTTACTGCGCTTTGAAATCTCCGACACCGGTATCGGTATCAGCGAAGTCGCTCTGGAGAAGTTATTCGAAAAGTTCAACCAAGCCGATACGTCGACGACCAGGGTGTACGGCGGCACGGGTTTGGGCCTCGCCATCAGCAAGCGGCTCATCGAGCTCATGAATGGCAAGATTGGTGTCGATAGCGAACTCGGCCAAGGCAGCACATTCTGGTTCACGGTTGCCCTGGGTAGGCAAGCGAAGGCCGGCACGGGCTCTCTGGCCAAGACCATGGAAGTAATGCGAGGCCGGCATGTCCTGGTGGTGGACGGCAGCACAATCAGTCAGCAGGTGTGCAAAAAATATCTTGAGATGTTGGGTGCTAAGGTAATGGCGGTCGACGATGCCCGGGCGGCGTTGTCGGCCCTGGCCGGGGCCGCGAATGATGTCCCCTTCGATATGGCGATCATCGATCACATGTTGCCGGGTATCGATGGCGTGGAACTGGGCTACCGCATCAGGGCCGAGGCCCGCTATGACGATCTCAAAATGGTGCTGTCATCGTCCTCTGGCCTAGTGATTTCCCACAAGAATGCTCATGATCTGGGATTCGAGGCGGCATTGCCCAAGCCGCTGCGCCGAAAGGTCGTACTCGACTGTTTAGCGTTTTTGCACGATAGGGATTTACCGCTGGATGGCGTCGAAGTGCGGGAAGCTACCCTTGTCTCACCGGGGCGCGGGGGCTTGCGAATCCTGGTTGCCGAAGACAATACGGTTAACCAACTGTTGTTGAATACGATACTGCGCAGTGCCGGGCATGAGGTCGATGTTGCGAATAACGGCCGGGAAGCTGTCGAGGCGGCAGAAAAGCAAGTCTTTGATCTGATTCTCATGGATGTGCATATGCCTGAATTGAA
Organism: Kiloniellaceae bacterium; assembly: GCA_021776175.1. GTDB lineage: Bacteria > Pseudomonadota > Alphaproteobacteria > Kiloniellales > J153 > JAJFGN01. The sequence continues at coordinate 110,758 of JAJFGJ010000029.1, read as the reverse complement.
TGGACAGGAGGCGACCCGTCGAATTCGCCAAATGTCGGGACCGGTCGCGGATGTTCCGATACTTGCCGTCACCGCGGCTGTCTTCGAAGAAGATCGGGAGAAATGCCACCAAGCCGGCATGAACGATTTTGTCTCGAAACCGATCGACAAATGTCAGCTGCTGGAAAAAATCGCGTTCTGGACGGGCACCGCGATATTGAACGCCACAGATAGCCCGCAAGAGAACGGCGAAAGCGATGACCCAGAACTCAGTGAAGATGCGGCCGCGGCGCTCGATGATCTTCTCGGCTCGATGGAAGACCAAGCAAGTAAAGCCAGCTAGATAAGGGGTCGAGCAGCCGGAAAAAAGGCACGCGAATAGTTTTGCCGCTTTGTCTTCGCCCCCGGCGCGCCTATTCTCCAATCGGAGTCTTTTTGCGCCGATCGAGGAAAAATGGACGGCATGACCAAGTATCTCGTGGAGCGCGCCCGTGCCGGCGCGGTGTTACTCACGCCTTTGTCCAAGGGCGAGCTGACGGCCTGGCTTGCCGGGCAGACGCCGGACCGGGCGGCCTGGGTCCATAATACCGGTTTCACCGGCGCCCCAGGCACCATCTGCCCGCTTCCCGGCGAGGGCGGGGCGCTGGCCCAAGTCTTGGCCGGGATCGACCCCGAAGACGCGCTTTGGTCCTATGCGGCCCTGCCGCCCAAGCTCGCGGCCTTGGCCAGAAAAAAGTCGCGCGCCGCCTGTTTTGTGCTCGACACGGCGCCCGACCCGGCGGGTGTTGCCCGCGCCGCCTTGGGCTGGGCGCTGGGAACCTACGTGTTCGATCGCTATCGCAAGGCGGCGCAAGATTTCGCCGTGCTGGTGTGGCCCAAGGGGGTGGATCGCGCCGCGGTCAAACGGATCTGCGAGGCCGTGTTCCTGGCCCGCGATCTGATCAACACGCCCGCCTCGGACATGGGGCCGGGCGAATTGGCGCGGGCGGCGGTGGGCCTGTTCCGGCGCCACAAGGGCCGCTCAAGCGTGATCTTGGGCGATGGCCTGCTCAAGAAGAATTATCCGGCGATCCACGCGGTCGGCCGGGCCAGCGATCGCAAGCCGCGCCTGATCGATTCGCGATGGGGCCGCGCCGGCCCGCGCGTGACGCTGGTCGGCAAGGGCGTCTGCTTCGATTCCGGCGGCCTCGATCTCAAACCATCCGCCGGCATGCGGCTGATGAAAAAAGACATGGGTGGCGCGGCGCATGTCCTTGGCCTGGCGCACATGATCATGGCCGCCAAGCTGCCCTTGCGCCTGCGGGTCCTGATTCCCGCGGTCGAGAACAGCGTGTCCGGCGACGCCTTTCGGCCGGGGGACGTGATCGCGACCCGCAAGGGCCTGACGGTCGAGGTCGGCAACACCGACGCCGAAGGGCGCCTGGTACTGGCCGATGCCTTGTACGAAGCCGACCGGGAGGATCCCGACCTCATCGTCGATTTCGCGACCCTGACCGGCGCGGCGCGGGTTGCCCTGGGCACCGCTTTACCGGCCATGTTTTGCAATGACGATAAAACCGCGGACGCCATGAACCTTCATGCCCGCGCCGAGGACGACCCGGTTTGGCGCCTGCCCCTGCACACGCCTTACCGCGCCGGGCTGGACAGCAAGGTCGCCGACCTCAACAACATTTCCGGCGATTCCTATGGCGGCGCCATCGTCGCGGCCCTGTTTCTGGCGGAATTTGTACGGCCCAAGACGCCCTGGCTTCATTTCGATATCATGGCCTGGAACAACAAGGGCGTGCCGGGGCGGCCGGAGGGCGGCGAGGCCATGGGCCTGCGCGCCGTTTTCGCCATGATCGCCGAGCTGGCGGCCCAGCGCTAAAACCCATGAGCGAGAGTACGATTAAGCCAACCTCCAACGCCATGTTGTCCTTGTGGCATGGCGTCATGGTGACGGCCCTGCGCGATGAGCATCCGGACCTGACGGCGCGCCAATTCGCCCTTTTGCTGCATGTGTATCTCACCCCGCCGCCGCACACCGTGCGCGGCTTGGCGGTCCAGTTGAACATGTCCAAGCCGGCGGTGACCCGCGCCCTCGACCGCCTGGGTCGTCACGACCTGGCGCGGCGTAAGCGCGACGAGGCCGACAAGCGCAGCGTTCTGGTTCAACGCACCGTCAAGGGCGCGGTCTACCTGCGCGAATTCGGCGACCTGGCGGCCAAGGTGGCGGAGGCTCTGCCCTAGGTCATGCGCTCATCAACGAGAGTTGGGTCATCGGTGCGGCGCCGATGTCGGCTTTTGGGCCATCTACGGTCGCGAATTAGCGCGATTGTCTCCTTCCGGATACAGCCCCTGTCAATCGCGGGCCTTATCAGCAACATGGATTCTCCCATTCATAGCCGCTAGTTTTCTGATCGAAGGAGAGAGTATGTGGAACGAAGACTAGCCGCTATCCTCGCTGCTGACGTGGTTGGCTATACCCGCCTTATGGGTGACGATGAGGCGGGCACGTTTGAGCGTCTAACCGCTCTTCGCGAGCAAGTCGTCGAGCCTCTTATTGCCCAGTACCGCGGGCGAATTGTGAAGCTCATGGGCGACGGTTTGTTGGTAGAATTCCCGAGTGTGGTGGATGCCGTTAGCTGTGCCTTGGCCTGGCAGGAGGCGGTTACCGAGCGCGAGGCCGAGGGCAACAAGGATACGCGGCTCCAGTTCCGCATCGGCCTCAACCTGGGAGACATGATCGTCGAAGGGAATGACCTGTACGGCGATGGGGTCAACATCGCGGCGCGCCTTGAGGCTCAGGCTGAACCAGGCGGCGTCTGCCTCTCTGGTGACGTTTACCGCCAAGCTAAAGGCAAGATAGAGGCCGAATTCGAAGACCTGGGAGAAATAGAGCTCAAGAATGTCGCTGAACCGGTTCGTGCGTATCGCATCGCACCTGAATGGGCGTCTCCTGGTATTGGCTCCGCGACAAAACCCGCGAGCCCGCCACTCTATGACAAGGCTTCGATCGCAGTCCTCCCGTTCAAGAACTTAGGCGGTGATACCAATCAAGAATACTTCGCGGACGGCGTATCGGAAGACATCATCACGTCACTCTCGCGGAACCGGTGGCTCATGGTCATCGCCCGCAACTCCAGCTTTGCCTACAAGGGCGAGGCGGTACATCTGAATGAGGTTGGTAAGCACCTGGGCGTGCGCTACGTCCTGGACGGGAGTGTCCGCAAGGGGGGAGACCGTATCCGGATCGCCGCACAACTGGTCGATGCGACCTCGGGTAAACAGATTTGGGCGGAGCGCTACGACCGGGTACTGCAGGATATTTTCACGGTCCAGGACGAGGTCACTGAATCGATCGTCGCTGCTATCGCGCCTGAGCTGGGCAAGGCGGAGCAACAGCGTGCTACCTCAAAGAAGTCAGAGAACTTAAGCGCCTGGGACGCCTATCAACGCGGAATGTGGCATCTCTACAAGCGCACCAGCGATGACCTAAAGCAAGCGCGCGGCTTTTTTGAAACCGCGCTTTCCTTGGATCCCGGCCTATCGCTCGCCTGTGCTGGGCTCGTGGATACCTATTACTACGAGGTCGTTCTTGGCCTGGCGAACTCGTTGACGGAAAATCGCAACAAGGCCCTTCAAACAGCCCGGCGTGCAGTGGAACTGGACCCGGACGACGCGGCGGCGCATTGTGCCATGGGAAAAGCCCGGATCGTTAGGCGCGAACATGCGCTGGCTATCCCCGAACTCCAACTCGCGATCGACCTTAATCCCAGTCTCGCTTGGGCCCATTACGGTCTCGGCGCTGCCGCCGTGTTCTCGGGCGGCGGCGACCAAGCGATCATACACTTGGAAAGGGCTATCCGCTTGAGCCCTCGCGACCAGCATATGGGTTCCTTCATGGTGCGCTTGGCCGAGGCGTATCTATTGAAATGGGATTTCCAGCGGTCGGTGGAGTGGGCGCGAAAGGCGCTGCAGCAACAGGGGTTCCAGTGGTCACGCTACGCCGCCCTGCTCGCGGGTCTCGGCTTCTTGGAGGATCAAGAACAGGCTGCTCGAGTTCTCAGCGAGTGTCTCGATCAGCGGCCCGATTTCTCCGTCTCCATGGTCCGCGACGGCCACCTCTACACGGATGCATCGGCGCTCAACCACTACCTGGAGGGCCTCCGGAAAGCCGGAGTAGCGGAATAGAGCGATTCCTCTTCGCGCATCCACTAGGGCGTGTGGAGATTGCGCGAATTCGGCGACCTGGCGGCCAAGGTGGCGGCGGATTTGTAAAATCTTACTATGAGTTTGTGCGCTTCGATTCCCCTTGAGAAAGCCAGCGATGCAGGAGGACATAATGGAGCTTAGCGAAGCGGAGATTCAAGTTCTTGCTTCCTTGGACAAGGCCAGGGTCGAAAACACGGGCATCGATAAAGCAAGCCTGGAAAGCAGCGGTGAGCGGTTTTGGATATTTCTCGAAAATTGGTCCGATGCCTTTCCAAGCTTGGCCGCCAAGGGCCTGATCGAGGATACCGGCCAGGGTTTTCGATTAACCCAAGCCGGCGGCCCACTGGCTCAGGATTATAATCGAGAGCGGGTGGACTTGTATTGGTACTACTACCAAAAGTTCTATGCTGCCGCTTCCGCGAGCGCCGCCCATTCGCGTCTATGCGAATGCGTATTCGGAGAAGACCTGTGTCAAGAAGGCCAAACCAATATGGCGGCCTTGAATGACCTGCTCGACATTTTGGATCTCAAATCGGGTGAGCATGTCTTCGATCTCGGTTGCGGGGCGGGCGTTATCGATGCGTATATCTCGGAGCGGACGGGCGCGCGCGTCACCGGTATCGACAACTCAACGCCCGCCATAGCCGAGGCAAATCGGCGAAACGAAGGTAAGCAGTCTCTTTTGACCTTCGTGCAAGGCGACATGAATGCCATCGATCTTGCGGCCGGGTCTCTCGATTCGGTGATTTCGCTCGATACTCTCTATTGGGCCGCCGACCTGGACGAAACCCTGTCACAATTGGCGGCTGCGGTCAGGCCGGGTGGCCGGATGGGCCTCTTCATGAACCATCATATTAAGGTGGGGGACGACCCCGGCGAACTCGCGCTCGAATGCACAGCGCTTTACAAATCCCTATCGGGCTTGGGATTGCGGTTTGAAACCAAAGATTACACGGTGAATATATGTAATTTTTGGCACAAGGTTTTGAAAGCGGCGAAGAACCTTCAGACGGCGTTCGAGGCCGAGGGTAATGGCTTCATTGCCGCCAGTCTGATTCGGGAGTCCGAAGAAGTATATTTGCCGGACGTCGAGGCCGGCAGGATAGCGCGCTACCTCTACCATGTGCGCCTATAGCGTAAGGCAGTATCAGTACCCGCGTTTCAAGTCCACCACGTGCAGGGGGGCTTGGCCGGCCTGGATCCGGCGGATGTTGGCGGCCACCGCCTCGGACGCGGTTTCGGCGATGGTCATGCTGGCGATGTGGGGGACCACGACGACGCGCGGATGGGTCCAGAAGGCGCTATCGGGCGGCAGGGGTTCTTCGCGAAAGACATCCAGGGTCGCGCCGCCGATCTGCCCTGAATCGAGCGCCGCCAGCAGATCGGCCTCGACCACGTGCCCGCCGCGCCCGGCGCTGATCAGCGCCGCCCCCTGGGGCAGGGCGGCGAAGGTCTCGGCGTTCAGGATGCCCTCGGTCTCGGGCGTCAGGGGCAGGAGGCAAACCAGGATATCGCTGCGGTTCAGGAACGGGATCAGGCCATCCGCGCCGTGAAAGGACTCGATGCCCTCATAGTCCTTGGGCTGCCGGCTCCAGCCCGCGACCTTGAAGTCGAAACCGCGTAGTTTTTGCGCGCAGGCGGCGCCCAGCACGCCCAGGCCCAGAATGCCTACCCGGCGGCGGAAGGTCGGGATCTGCTCGATCTCGTGCCAGACTTTTTCGCGCTGCTGGCGCGCGTAGTCGAGCATGAAGCGGTGGTGGTAGAGCGCGCTCATGACCACGAATTCGATCATGCCCGCGGTCAGTCCCGGTTCGACCATGCGCACGATGGGCACGCCCTCGGGCAGATCTGGATCGACCGTGAGGTGATCGAAACCCGCGCCGACGGAAAAGATAGCCTTGAGGTTGGGGAACGTGGCCAGCACGCCTTTTTCCGGCGCCCAGACCAGGGCGTACTCGATATCTTCGAGTTTGCCGGGGTTGTCCCAGTCGCGCACCGGCACATCGGGCAGGAAACGCGCGAAGGCGTCGTGCCAGGCATTGCCGCGGTAAATATCGGTTTTCAGGATCAGGGCCATGATGCGTCTTTCCTACATCCGCACCACGTCGCCGTCCACCGCTTCCAGCTCGAAGGCGGCTTTCATGAGCGCACGGGTGTAGGGGTGTTCGGGCGCGTCGAAGATGCGCGCCGCCGGGCCCTGCTCGACCACCTGGCCGTCGCGCATGACCATGACCTCGCTGGCCAGGGCGCGGACCACGCGCAAATCGTGGCTGATGAAAAGATAGGCCAGCTTGTGCCGGGTCTGCAGGTCGCGCAGCAAATCGACGATCTGCGCCTGCACCGACATGTCCAGGGCCGAGGTCGGTTCGTCCAGGACCAGGAAGCGGGGTTTCAAAACCATGGCCCGGGCGATGGCCACGCGCTGGCGCTGGCCGCCGGAAAATTCGTGCGGATAGCGGTGCCGCCCTAGCGGGTCGAGGCCGACTTCCTTTAGCGCCTCGACGATCAGATCCTCGCGTTCTCCGGCATGGCCGCCCAGGCCGTGGACCTTGAGCCCTTCCTCGATGATCTGGCCGATCGACAGGCGCGGGCTGAGCGAGCCGTAGGGGTCTTGAAAGACGATCTGCATTTCCCGGCGCAGGGGCCGCAGGGCACCCGTTTTCAAGCCTTGAATCTCATGTTCGCCAAAGCGGATGCCGCCCAGGCTGGAGGTCAGGCGCAGGAGGGCGAGGCCCAGAGTGGTCTTGCCGGAGCCGCTCTCGCCGACCACACCCAGGGTGTGGCCCTCGCGCACCTCGAGGGTGATGCCGTCGACGGCGCGCACGTAGTCGACGGTGCGCTTGAGTATCCCCTTCTTGATCGGGAAATGGACCTTGATGTCCTGTCCCGACATGATCACCGGCGCATCGGGGCTGGCCGAGAGCGGCGCGCCGCTGGGCTCCGCCGCCAGCAGCTTTTGGGTGTAGGGATGCCGGGGCGCCTCGAAGATATCCTTGACCGCGCCCTGTTCGACGATCTCGCCGCCGGTCATGACGCAAACGTCGTCGGCCATCTTGCGCACGATGCCCAGGTCGTGGGTAATCAGCAGCAGGGCCATTCCGAACTCGGCCTGCAATTCCTTCAGCAGTTTCAGGATTTGCGCCTGGATGGTCACGTCCAGGGCCGTGGTCGGCTCGTCGGCGATCAGCAGGTCGGGTTCGTTGGCCAGGGCCATGGCGATCATGACCCGCTGGCGCTGCCCGCCCGAAAGTTCGTGCGGATAGGCGCCCAGGCGCTTCGCCGCATCGGGAATGCCGACCAGGTCCAGGAGTTCCAGCGTCCGCTTGCGCGCGGCGGCGCGGTCCAGGCCCTTGTGCAGGATCAAGGTCTCGTTGATCTGCTTCTCGACCGAGTGCAGGGGGTTGAGCGAGGTCATGGGTTCTTGAAAGATCATGGAGATCTCGTTGCCGCGCACCTCGCGCATGACCCCGCGCGGGGCGCCGATCAGCTCTTGCCCCTTGAACCGGATCGAACCCGCCGGGTGGCGCGCGAGCGGGTAGGGCAGGAGTTGCATGATCGAGAGCGCGGTGACCGACTTGCCGGAGCCGCTTTCCCCGACCAGGGCCAGGGACCCGCCCTTGGCGATCTCGAAGGAGGCGCCCTTGACCGCGTCCACCGGGCGGCCCGGGACCTCGAAACGGGTGCCCAGGTTATCGAGTTTGAGCAGGACTTCGCTCATGCCGAGCCTCCTTCGGCTGCCTTGGAATCTAGGGTCTGGGTCTCGTCGGTGGGTTCGGGTGGCGGCGCGCCGGCGAAAAGCTTGCGCGGATCGAAGGCGTCGCGCACCGCCTCGCCGATGAAGACCAGCAGACTCAACATAAGTGCGATGGTGAAAAACCCGGTTAGGCCCAGCCAGGGCGCTTGCAGGTTGGCCTTGCCCTGGGCCAGAAGCTCGCCCAGGGAGGCCGAGCCGGGGGGCAGGCCGAAGCCGATGAAGTCGAGCGCGGTCAAAGTCGTGATCGAACCCGAGAGGACGAAGGGCAGAAAGGTCAAGGTCGCGACCATGGCGTTGGGCAGGGCGTGGCGGAACATGATGACAAAATCCGAAACGCCCAGTGCGCGGGCGGCGCGCACATAATCGAAGTTGCGCACGCGCAGGAATTCGGCCCGCACGACCCCGACCAGGCTCATCCACGAAAACATCAGCATGATTCCCAGCAGCCACCAGAAGTTGGGCTCGACGACGCTGGCCAGGATGATCAGGAGAAAGAGCACCGGCAGGCCCGACCAGACCTCCATGAAGCGTTGAAACAGGAGGTCGATCCAGCCGCCGAAATAGCCCTGCACCGCGCCCGCCGTCACGCCGACGACGCTGCTGAACAAGGTCAGGGTCAGCCCGAACAGGATCGAAATGCGAAATCCGTAGATCAGCCGGGCCGCCACGTCGCGCGCCTGATCGTCGGTGCCCAACCAGTGCCCGGCGCCGGGCGGCGAGGGCGCGGGCCGCGGCAAGTCCCAGGCGACCGTACGGTGGTTGTAGCGCACCGGTGGCCAGATCATCCACCCGTGCGCCTCGATCATGCCGGCCACGAAGGGGTCGCGGTAATCGGCTTCGGTCTCGAAGGTGCCGCCGAAGGCGGTTTCGGGATAGGCCTTGAAGATCGGCGTATAGACCGCCCCGTCGTAGACGATGAGCACCGGCTTGTCGTTGGCGATGAATTCGGCGCCGAGGCTGAACAGGAACAGCCCTAGAAAAATCCACAGCGACCAAAAGCCGCGCCGGTTGGCCCGGAAATTATGCAGGCGCCGGCGGGTCAGGGGCGATATTCGCACGCCGAGAAAGCGGTCCGGTCCTGGGTGCGCCATGGTACTCACCGGTCCAGGGCCTCGAAATCGATACGCGGGTCGACCAGGGTATAGGTCAGGTCGGTCACCAGGTTCATGATCAGGCCCAGCAGCGAGAAAAAATACAAGCTGGCGAACATCACCGGATAGTCGCGGTTGATCGCCGCCTCGAAGCCGAGCAGACCCAAGCCGTCGAGCGAGAAGATGACTTCGACCAGCAGCGCGCCGGTGAAAAGGATGCCGATGAAGGCGCTGGGGAAACCGGCGATCACGATCAGCATGGCGTTGCGGAACACATGGCCATAGAGCACCCGGCGCTCGCTCAACCCCTTGGCGCGCGCGGTGATCACGTATTGCTGGCCGATCTGTTCCAGAAAGGAGTTTTTGGTCAACATGGTCAGGCCGGCGAAACCGCCGATCACCAGGGCCAGGATCGGCAAGGTCAGGTGCCAGAAGTAGTCCGCGATCTTGTCGGGCCAGGTTAGGCCGGCCCAGTTTTCCGAGGTCAGGCCGCGCAGGGGGAACCAGTCCCAATAGCTTCCCCCCGCGAAGAGGACGATGAGCAGCACGGCGAACAGAAAACCGGGAATCGCATTGCCGACGATAACGACACCGCTGCTCCAGATATCGAAGCGCGAGCCGTCGCGCACCGCCTTGGCGATGCCAAGCGGGATCGAGATGAGATAAACCAAGAGCGTGGTCCAAAGGCCGAGAGAGATCGAAACCGGCAGCTTATCGATCACGAGGTCTATCACGCGCTCGTCGCGGAAAAAGCTATCGCCAAAATCGAAGACGATATAGTCGCCCAGCATCTTCAAAAATCGCTCGTGCGGCGGCTTGTCGAAGCCGTACATCTTTTCGATTTCGGCGATGAATTCCGGGTCCAGGCCCTGCGCGCCGCGATATTTACCGGTCGAGCCGGCGCCCTTGCCGGCGCCGTTTTTAGCTTGCCCGACGAGCTCGCCGGTGCCCGCGCGGGTCACGCGTTCGGTGGCCGCCGCGCCCTCGCCGGTGATCTGCGCGATGAGTTGCTCGACCGGCCCGCCCGGCGCGGCCTGGATGATCACGAAGTTGATGGTCATGATGCCGAGCAGGGTCGGCACGATGAGCATCAGGCGGCGCACGATGTAGGCTAGCATGTGTTCCCTATTCCGCCGTGCGGCCGCCGAAACGGCGGAAGCTTAGATAGCCGAAAAATAATAACAGTCCCCCGACAAGGACGGTGATCGCCGTGCTCAGACCGCCATCGCCGGTGCCCTCCGTCACGTCTTCCTCGATCTTGCCGCGCGAAGCCAAGGCGCGCGCCTTGTCCGGGTCGGCCCACCAGTAGCTGGTGCTGGTGCCGCGCCGGGGCGGCGCTTGCGGCTTGCCGAACTTGTCCCAATACACGATCCGGTCGAAGCGAATATGCCAATTTGAGATCACGTAATGGCCCCAGAGCAAGACCCGGTCGAGCGAGCGGGTGGTCATGATCAGGCTTTCGCGGTCCGGCGCCGAAATGATCCGTTCGACAAGCGCGTCGATCACGGGGTCTTCGATCCCGGCGAAGTTGCGGCTGCCGTTGGTTTTTGCCGAGGCCGAGGTCCAGTAGTTTCTTTGCTCGTTGCCCGGCGATTCCGATTGCCCCCAGCCGCCGACGATCATGTCGAAGTCGAAGGCGCGCACCCGGTTGATGTATTGCGCGGTGTCGACCAGGCGGACCGAAACCTCGATACCGAGGCGGTTCAGGTTGCGCTTGAAGGGCAGGACGATGCGCTCGAAGGCAGGCGAGATCAAAAGGATTTCAAACCGCATTCGCGCACCGGTTTCGGCGCTCACGAGCTTCATGTCGCGCACGATCCAGCCGGCCTCGGACAGCAGATCGAAGGCCCGGGCCAGGTTGTCGCGCGGCCAGCCGGTGCCGTCGGTCTCCGGCGCCCGGTACTCTTGCGTGAAAACCTCGGCTGGGATCCGGTCGCGGTAGGGTTCGAGGATTTCCATCTCCTGGGGGCTGGGCAGGCCGGCCGCCGCCAATTCGGAGTTGGAAAAATAGCTCTCGGTGCGCGTGTACTGACCGAAGAATAGGTTGCGGTTGCTCCAGTCGAAATCGAAGGCGAAGGCCAGCGCCCGGCGTACCCGCCGGTCCTGGAACACCGCTCGCCGGGCGTTCATGGTGAAGGCCTGCATGCCGGTCGGGCGCCGGTGCTCGAATTTGTCCTTCTTGAGCCATCCCTCCCGCACGGCGGGAACGTCGTAATCCAAGGCCCAGGCCTTGGCTTGGTTTTCCACGCGGAAGTCGATGTTGCCGGCCTTCAGGGCTTGCCGGACGACGGTATCGTCGCGGTAATAATCGGTGCGCAGCGAATCGAAGTTATACTGCCCACGATTGACCGCGAGGTCCCGGCCCCAATAGTCCGCGACCCGTTCGTAGACGACATGGCGGCCCGGCTCGAAATCGGCGATTTTGTAGGGCCCGCTGCCCAGGGGCGGCTCCAGGGTCGTTTTCTCGAAGTCGCGGGTCTCCCAATAATGCTTGGGCAGGATTGGCATCTGCCCGACGATCAGCGGCAGTTCCCGGTTGTCGCCGGCCGCGAAACTGAAGCGGACTTCGCGCGGCCCGGTTTTCTCCGCCTCGATCACGCTTTGATAGTAGAAGCGGAACTGGGGATGGCCCTTGGTCTTGAGCAGTTGCAGAGAAAAAATCACATCCTCGGCGGTGATCGGGCGGCCGTCGTGCCACCGGGCCTCGGGCCGCAGGGTGAAGGCGACCCAGGACCGGTCCTCTGGCCATTCGATGGTCTGGGCGATCAAGCCGTATTCGGTGAAGGCCTCGTCGGCGCTGCCGGTCATGAGAGTCTCGAAAACATAGCCCAGATTGGCGGCCGCGTTCCCCTTAGCGATGTAGGGATTGAAGCTATCGAAACCGCCCAGCGCCGCCTCGCGCAGGGTGCCTCCCCTAGGAGCTTCCGGATTGATGTAATCGAAGTGGGTGAAGTCCGGTCCGTACTTGGGTTCGCCGTGCATGGCGATGGCGTGCGCGACACGGATCTTTTCCGGACCGCGTGGCGACTCGGCGGCCTTCGCGGCGCCAAGCAGCAGCGGGCCGATCAGGGTCAAAACCGCGGACAGGGTGATGGAAAACCTGCGCATGATCTCCTGTGCGCATCGATAGGGTGCGCGACTATAAACAGATTCTCCCGCGCCGCGCCAAGGAACTTGGCGGCGGTCAAGGCGATGTGATGCCGATTTAGGTTCCGGTCAAGAGGCTTCGCGCGGCGGCGTGGCAACGCGGGTCGCCGGCCGCTAATACCCGTCCGTCCGAATTCAGGCCCAGGGGCGCGCCGGCCCAGTCGGTCAGGCTACCGCCCGCGCCCTCGACCACCGCGACCAGGGGCAGGTAGTCGTAGACCCCCATATCGGCTTCAATCACCAGATCGGCGAAACCGCTGGCCAGCAGGCCGTAGCCGTAGCATTCGCTGCCGTAAAGCGGCAGGCCGACTTGGGTGCGGACCTGTTCGAAAGCGTCGAAATCCGGGCCCATGAACATATGCGGCGAGGTCGCGAACAAGGTGGCTTCGGCCAAGGCCGCACAAGCGCGCACCCGGATCTCGCGCGTGCCTTGCCGGTCCGTGTGGGTCGTGGGACGGCCAGCGGCGCCGAGCCAGCGTTCCCCCATGGCCGGCATGGCGATGACGCCCAGGATAGGCCGGCCGCGATGCAGCAGGCCGATCAGGGTTCCGAATTGCGGGTGCCCGGAAATAAAGCGTTTGGTGCCGTCGATGGGGTCCAGAATCCAGACGTACTCGGCCTCCGGCCGGTCATTGCCGTGTTCTTCGCCGATCACGCCGTGATCCGGAAAGGCCTCGGCGATCAGCGCGCGCATGGCGCTTTCGGCTTCGCGGTCGGCGATGGTGACCGGCGATTCGTCGGCCTTGCGGTCGATATCCAAGGCTTGGCGGAAATAACCGAGCACCACGCCTTGCGCGGTATCGGCTAGGCGGTTCGCCAGGGCGGCGAATTCATCCGGGCAGGGCGTTTCGTTGTTCACGGGCTTAGGGGCGGTTAGCCCTCGGGTAAGGCCGCGGGGGTGCCGCTGAGGGAGCGAAGATAAAGGATCAGATTGGCGCGATCCTGGGGTTTCTTGATGCCGGCGAAGCCCATTTTCGTGCCCGGGGCCCAGTCCTTCGGCTTGAGCAAGAAGGCGCCCAGGTTCTCGTAGGACCAGGCTTCGCCCGACTTGCCCTTCAAGGCGCCGGAAAAGGAATAGCCCGCATGGGAAGCCACCGCGCGCTCGACCACGTCCCAAAGATTGGGCCCGATCTTGTTGGCGCCGCCTTCGCCCATGGTGTGGCAGGCGGTGCATTTCTTCGCCACGGTCTTGCCCGCCCCGATATCGGCGTCGGCGAGTCGCGGCCCGATCAGGTCCAGCGATAGGGGGGCCTCCACGACCAGGCTTACGCCCGCCTCGCGGGGCGAGAGGGAATAGGCGACCGCCTCGCCATGGTCTTTTTCGAAAATCAACTCGGCGACGAAGCCACTCAACATGGCGATCACGCAGGCGGCCAGGATCGCGCCGACGATCTTATTTACTTCAAAGCCATCCATGGTCTTCGCCCCGCCCCGGTTTCGCGGGCGGCTCCGGTTATTCCGCCGTTCGAGGCCGGACAATAGCCCCGCCCCCCGGCCGGTTCAATAGCACGAGAGAAACATTGCTGTTTTTCGCGCGCGGGTTCGCGGGTTATTCTGCCGACTGCCGCTCCTTTTTCCTTGGGTTATGCCATGTCGCCGATTGTTCTTATTCCCGCCCGCATGGCGGCCAGCCGCCTGCCGGGCAAGCCCCTGGCCGAAATCCAGGGCGTTCCCATGGTCGTCTGGGTTCTGCGCCGCGCGGTCGAGGCCGGAATCGGCCCGGTCGCGGTGGCTTGCGCCGAGCCCGAGATCGCCCGCGCGGTCGAGGAACATGGCGGCCGCGCGGTACTGACCCGCCCGGATCATCCTTCCGGTTCGGACCGCATCTTCGAGGCCTTGGAGGCGATCGACCCGGCGCGGAGCCATGACATCGTGGTCAACCTTCAAGGCGACTGGCCGACCGTCGATCCCGCCATGTTGCGGGCGGTTCTGAAGCCGCTCGAAGACCCGGCGGTCGATATCGCTACCCTGGCGGCCGAGATTACCGAGCCTGCGGAAAGCGAAAACCCAAACGTGGTGAAAGCGGCCATCGCCTTCGCCAAGGCGCCGGACAAGGCTTCGGGCGGGGTAATCCCGGCGGTGGCCCGGGCGCTTTATTTCAGCCGCGCCAAGGTGCCCTGGGACGGCGGCGATCCGGATTTGCCGCTCTATCATCACATTGGCATCTACGCTTACCGGCGCGAGGCTCTGGCGCGGTTTGTCGCTTTGCCCGTATCGGCCCTGGAGCGGCGCGAACGCTTGGAGCAGTTGCGCGCCCTCGAAGCGGGCATGCGCATCGATGTGGCGCTCGTTGACACTGTTCCCTTCGGTATCGATACTCCGGCCGACCTGGAGCGCGCCCGCGCCAGTTTCGCGGCTGAAGGCGCCTGAAGTATTCCTATTTCCCGTCCTTGATATTAGCAGATAAGGGCTTTCTAACCCCATGGCCAAGACCGCCGATCCAAGCGAGGCGCCGGAAAACGTCATAGCCTTTCAAGGTTCTCCCGGGGCCTATTCCGACATGGCCTGCCGGGCCGCCTATCCGGACATGACGACCTTGTCCTGTGTTTCCTTCGAGGATGCCTTCGCCGCCGTTCATGAAGGGCGCGCGGCCCTGGCCATGATTCCGGTCGAGAACTCGACCGCCGGGCGGGTCGCGGACAATCATCACCTGCTGCCTGAATCCGGCCTGCATATCGTCGCCGAGCACTTCCAGAAAGTCGATCACCAGTTGCTCGCGCCCAAGGGCGCCAGCATGGAGACGATCAAGACCGTGCACAGCCACGGACAAGCCTTGGCCCAGTGCCGGAATTACCTGCGCGAACACGCCCTAACGCCAGCCATCCATCCCGACACCGCCGGCGCGGCGGCGGAGGTCGCCCACATGGGCAAGGTGTCCCAGGCGGCCATCGCCTCGGCCCTGGCGGCCGAGATCTACGGTCTCGAGATACTTAAGGGCGACATCCACGATGCCGCGCACAACGTGACCCGGTTCCTGGTCATGTCCCGCGATCCGGTCGATCCAGACCCCGGCCAAGGGCCGGTCATGACGACCTTCGTGTTCCGGGTGCGCAGCGTGCCGGCGGCGCTTTACAAGTCGCTCGGCGGTTTCGCCACCAACGGCGTCAATATCACCAAGCTGGAAAGCTACATCCTGAACGGTAGCTTCACGATCGCCCAATTCTATGCCGACATCGAGGGCCATCCCGACGAACGCCTGGTCCGCCTGGCGCTGGAGGAGCTGAGTTTCTTTTCCCGGGAGGTCAAGGTTCTCGGCGTCTATCAGGCAAGCTCTTTCCGCCTTGGTAACGTCGCGCCCCTGTCTTGAAACGGCGCTGGCGGCGGCCGGGGCAAAAGCTTTCGATTCATGGTTAACGCGGGACGGCCGTCAGAGACGAATCCGGAAAATTAATATAGATTTTTCTGAGAAAATATTTATAAATGCAGGTAAGAACAAATCGGAACAGCCTTTTATTTGATTTACCCTTAATAGAATTGGTTAATTCAAGTCTAGGCCCGAAGTAAAGACAAAAACAGGGGCGAGAAACATGACAGGGATCGCGGCGGGCTTGGTCGGGTTGCTGGTGGCGCTGAGCACCCTGTTCTATGTCGGTCTGACCACGATCCTGGCCTGGAAGCTGGTGGTTGAAGGGCCCGAGACGCGCCGCGTTCTGGCGGGGCCGCTGGTCCCCGTGTTTCTACAGAATCTCGGCATACCCTTCGCGATCATGGGCTTCACCATGGGGGCGACCGAGGTGTCCTTGATGGGCGCGGTGATGATCGCGACCGGGGTTCTGATGACGAGCGAGCGCTCGGTCTCTCTGCACCCGGCGCTGGAGGCGCCCTTATTGGGCCTGGCCGCGTTCTCCTTGGCGGCGGTCGGACTATTCCATTCCATTGTCTGAGGCGGGCCGGGTCTGAGGCGGGCCGGTTTTCTAGAGCCAGTCCTCGATCAGGCGCCGCGCGATCGAATCGCGGCGCGGCAGGCGTAACGTCTCGTCTTCGGGTGAATTTCGTAACTCTTGGCGTGTGAACCAGCGCGCCGCGCCCAGCTCATGCGGGTCGATGGTCAGCGGCCCCTGCCGGGCCTCGGCGTGGAACCCCAGCATGATCGAAGACGGGAATGGCCAGGGCTGCGACGAATGATAGGTCACACTCGAGACCTCGATGCCGACCTCCTCGCGGACCTCGCGCGCGACCGCTTCCTCAAGGCTTTCGCCCGGTTCGACGAAACCGGCGAGGGTCGAGTGCATCCCCTCGGGCCACGCCTTTTGCCGGCCCAGCACGCAGGCATCGCCATCGTGGATCAGCATGATGACGGCCGGGTCGGTGCGCGGGAAATGGTCGGCGCCGCAGGCGCTGTCGGTGCAGGCGCGCACATGGCCGCCTTGGTTTTGATCGGTCGCGCTGCCGCACAGGCCGCAGAAGCGGTGGCGCTTATGCCAATGCAGCAGGCCGCGCGCATAGGCCAGGATGGCGCCGTCCTGGCGGGCTAAAATCGGCCCGACCGCGCGCAGGTCCTGGAACGTCCCGCGCCCGTTTAGCGCCAGGGTGGCCTCGGGCGCCTCCAACTCCGATAGGTCCAGGGCGAAGAGGGCGGAGCCGCCGTGCCGGCCCAGGAACACGGCATTGTCCGGGCCGCCGGGTAGGCCGTGGAGATCCGCGCGCTCGAGCCACAGGCCGCGGGCTTCCGTCCCGGTCTCGATCAGGCTGCGATCGCGCCAAACCGGAACGAAAAGTGTGTTTTCGCCGGCCAGGGCCGCACGCAGCCAAGCCGCATCGCGGCGCAAGTGATCCGCGCGATCCAAATCCACGCCGCTATAAAAATTACCGGGACGCTGGCCCCGGGGCCGTTCGGTGTTCATGTCTGGAAACGTGCCACGCTAGGGCCGGATCGCGCAATCCGCGCGCTTGCGCGAGCTAGAATTTATAGGCCAGGCCGACGCCGCTCGCATCGCCCCTGTTGAACGGCATGAGAGTGAGGTTGTTGCGCTCTAGGAAGGGGCTGTAGCGGGTGAGAGTCGTGCCCACGAAGTAGCCGACCGCGCTGCCGAAAAATACGTCCGAGAACCAGTGCTTGTCGTCGTCGATCCGCGATAGCGCGGTCCCGGTCGCCAAGCTATAGGCGGCCCACGGCACCCAGGGGTTATCGGGGCCATAAGTCTCGGCCAGGACCGAGGCCACGGCGAAGGCACTGCCCGCGTGGCCCGAGGGGAAGGAGGCGTTGGAATCGCCCTTGCTCGGGCCCTCGAAGTCGAAGGAGTCGTCGGTATCCTGGGGCCGGTTGCGTCCGGAAATGTACTTGGTCCCGGTGATGATGCCCTGGGTCAGAAGAAAGCTTTGCAGTGTCAGCAGAGCCGCCGATTTTTCCCGCCGCGCATCGACCATGCCGGCCGTATCCAGGGTCTCGGCCAGGGCGTAGGCGGCGAGCGAGCCAAATAAGATGTTTTGGCTATCGCCGAATTTTCGCAGCCCATCGGAAATATCGCCCGTGGTCCCGCTCTTCACGTCGTTTTGCCAGAAATCCCTCAAGGGTTCGTCGAGTATGAACAGGGCGCTTCCCGCGCCTATGACCAACGCCGTAGTGATCCAATCGGAGCGGTCGAAGCGCCTGGGGGCGCTTAAGATTCGATAGAGGTTTTGCGGATAGCTGAGCAGATAATCCTTGTTGATCGCGTAGATGCCGTCGACGTACCGCTTCCCGGCCGGGGCGCCCGAATCTTGGGCTTGCGCGCTCTCCCGGGTTATGGCCGGGGTCGAGGCCGGCGGGGCCGGAGCCGGGGATCGGACTTGCCTTGGCTGTTGCATGGTGGCCGGCGTGGCGCCGGCCGCGGTCTCGACCGGCGGGCCGAGATCGGGCGCGATTGCCGCCGGGGGCGCGAGCGGGGTGGTTGGCTCGGGGACATTTCCAAAGGGCGAAAGATGCGCGCGGCTGAAGACGATAACCGACCCGCCTGCTTGGGCGCGGCCATAAGCCGTATAGGGTTCGAGCCCGGAATCGAAGACCGTGACCGGGGTCCGCGATGCCTGCGTTTCCTGTGCCATCGCGGCGCCCGTTACCGCGCACGCCGCCGCGACGGCCGCCCCGGCACAAGCCGAAAACTTCCAAGCCCTCAAAACATCCCTCTCCTGCGGCGCCTTCACGTGCTCAAGCACGTTTCTTTTTTCGCCTTGCCCAGCGGTTCCGCGCCGCCGTTGCGGGCCCACGCGAAAGCGCTAGGCGCATACGTTAAGTTTATAAGCCCCCGATGTCACTGCGAAATTTTTACATCGCCGGCTTTCGGGCGGGTTTTCGGGCTCCCGCCGCCGCCGGCCGTGAAGCAAAAATGCAGCGGACCCCTTGCCCCGGCAAGTCGGATAGCTGATATAGTCGCCTTGGAGGGTTGGCCGCGGACGGATCGCTCGCCAATCCGGTCAGGTCCGGAAGGAAGCAGCCGTAACGAGATTGTTCCGGGTCGCCGGTCCAACCCTCCACCCGACACCGGGCTATTGGCCGCCAGGGGCGGCGCCCGTCGCCGAGGATCGTGAATGACCGACCAGCCTGACGGCGCCCAGGGCCCCTACCGCGTGCTGGCGCGTAAATACCGCCCGGCCAGTTTTGGGGACTTGATCGGACAGGACGCCCTCGTCCGCACCCTGACCAATGCCATTGAAAGCGGCCGCCTGGCGCAGGCCTATATCCTGACCGGCGTGCGCGGGGTCGGCAAGACGACCACCGCGCGCATCATCGCCCGGTCGCTGAACTGCATCGGCGCCGACGGAACCGGCGCGGCGACCGCGACACCGTGCGGCATTTGCGCCAACTGCGTCGCCATAGCGGGCGACCGCCATGTCGATGTGATCGAGATGGACGCCGCCAGCCGCACCGGCATCGACGACATCCGCGAACTGATCGAAAGCGTGCGTTACCGCCCGGTTCAGGCGCGCAAGAAGGTCTACATCGTGGACGAGGTCCACATGCTCTCGAAACAGGCCTTCAACGGCCTGCTCAAGACCTTGGAGGAGCCGCCGGAGCACGTCGTCTTCATTTTCGCGACCACGGAAATCCGCAAGGTGCCGGTTACCGTGCTGTCGCGTTGTCAGCGTTTCGATTTGCGCCGGGTCGAGCAGGGCGTGTTGAAAAGCCATTTCGCGCGCGTCGCCGAGGCCGAGGGGGTCGAGGCCGAGGACAAGGCTCTGGCCGCGATCGCGCGCGCCGCCGACGGTTCGGTGCGCGACGGCCTGTCGCTTTTGGATCAAGCCATTGCCTTGGGCGATGGCGGGGTCACGCAGGCTCAGGTGCGCGAAATGCTGGGCCTCGCCGACCGTATTCAGGTTCTGGATTTATTCGAGGCGGTCATGCGCGGCCGGGCGCCCGAAGCGCTCGCTATCCTGGGCGATTTGCACAGCGCGGGCGCCGATCCGGCGGTCGTGCTTCAGGACCTATTGGAGCTGACCCATCTGGTGACCAAGGGCAAGCTGGCGCCGGCGACCCTGGAGTCCGACGAGGTTCCGGAGGCCGAGCGGGTGCGCGGCAAGGCCCAGGCCGAGGTCTTGGCCCTGGCGGCGCTGACCCGGACCTGGCAGATCCTGCTGAAGGGCCTGGACGAGGTGCGGGCCGCGCCCTCGCCCCTGCGCGCCGCGGAAATGGTGCTGATCCGCCTTGCCTATGCCAGCGAACTGCCGAACCCGGCGGACCTGGTCGCGCGGCTGAGCCATGGCGGCCAAGCCGGCGGCGAGTCCCCGCCTCCGGCTCCCGGAGAAGCTGGAAGCGAGGCTGGCGCCAAGGCGGTTGGGCAAGGACCGGGACCGGGGCCTAGCGGTGACGGTGCCCCAGGCAAGGGTGCGCCGCGCGCCGCGCTGGTGGCGCGGGTCACGGCGCCTAACCAAGCAGCGGCGCCTAGCATCGAACAGCCGGCCTCCGAATCGCGGCCCGCGTCCGCGCCGGGCGACTTGGCGCAGGTCTTGGCGTTGTTGCGCGCGCGGCGCGAGACCATCCTCGCCAACCACTTGGCGGGCGACGTCCATCTGGTCCGTTTCGAGCGCGGCCGGATCGAGGTTAACCCAAGCGCCCGCGCGCCGCGCAATTTCGCCGGCGATTTGAGCCGCGTTTTGCAAGAGGCGACCGGCGAGCGCTGGGTGGTGACCATCAGTCAGGCGCAAGGCGAGGCGACCCTGCGCGATCAAGCCCGCGAAGCCGCCGAGCAAGACCGCGAAGCATTGCTGCGCGATCCGCTTGTCCATGCGGTCATGGAGACTTTCCCCGGCGCCCGCCTGTGCGACAGGCCCCCGTCCGCACCCCCAGCGGTAGCGGACGGACCGGACGGCGCCCCCCCCGATTTCGATCAAGGAGAGCGAAGCGAATGAAGAATCTTGGGCAAATGATGAAGCAAGCCCAGCAGATGCAGGCCAAGATGGCGGAACTGCAGGAGCAACTGGCGGAGGCCGAGGTCAAGGGCGCCTCGGGCGGCGGCATGATCGAGGTTACCATGAACGGCAAGGGCGTCATGAAGGGGATCAAGATCGATCCGGCCCTGGCCGATCCCAAGGATGTCGAGGTCCTCGAGGATTTGATCGTCGCCGCCGCCAACGACGCCAAGGCTAAGGCCGAGGCCGAGGCGGCCGAGCGCATGCGCGAGGTGACCGGCGGGATCGAACTGCCCGCCGGAATGAAGCTACCCTTTTAATACCAAGGATCGCTGATAATGACCCCTAGAGACGGCTTACCAAGGTTTTCGGCCAGGAGCGTGCGGCGCGGCGATGCGGGGCATCGCGAGACGTGCGCGACGCCGTCCGAACGCCTTGTAAAGCCGCCGTCTCGGTCGCGATGGCGGCCCGTCGGTGGGCGTCGGAAAGCCTTGACGATGCCCCGCATCGCCTGCGTCTTCCCTCCTGCCCGACGGACCGCCATCACGATCTCTAGGGGTCATTATCAGCGATCCTTGGTATAAGCCAACGGCCGCGTTCCAGCCATGTCCGTCAACGATATCGACCGTTTGATACTCTTGCTCGCCCGCTTGCCCGGCCTGGGGCCGCGTTCCGCGCGCCGGGCGGCCTTGCAGATGATCAAGCGGCCGGAGACCTTGATGCTGCCCCTTGCCGGCGCCCTGCGTCAGGCGGCGGAAAACATCGAAACCTGCGCCACCTGCGGTAACCTGGATACGAGTGATCCTTGCGGTATTTGCCGCATTCCGGGCCGCGAGGCCGCCCTTATCTGCGTGGTCGAGGAGGTCGCCGACCTCTGGGCGATCGAGCGCAGCGGTGCCTTTAAGGGCTTGTATCATGTCCTGGGTGGCACCCTTTCGGCCCTCGATGGCCGGGGGCCGGAGCAGTTGAATATCGGCGCGCTCATCGGCCGGGTCGAGGCCGGGCGCGAGGCCGGAGCACCGGTCGCGGAAGTGATCCTGGCCCTGAGCACCACCGTCGATGGCCAAACCACGGCCCACTATATCGCCGACCGCTTGGGGGGTGCCGGTGTCGCGGTCTCGCGCTTGGCCCAGGGTGTGCCCGTGGGCGGCGAGCTCGACTACTTGGACGACGGCACACTCAGCGCCGCCCTGAAGGCCCGGCGCCCGGCCGAGTAACCGCGATCCTAAAGTTGCCGGAAACCCGCCGCGATCCGGACACGATCGCCGGACAAGCTGCCTTGAAATTTGGAGGAGGAGCCGGGGATGGAAAACACCTGGACGCGCCTGGGACGGCCGCTGCCCGGCGGCACGCTGCGGGTGTACGAGGCGGCGGCGGGCGGCCCGATCTTCGCCGGCGAGGACCGGATTCCGCACACGCCAGAGGGTGAAACCCTGGAGCTGACCCTGGGCCGCGCCTTCGACGTGACCGGCGAATCCCGGCGCACCTCCTATGAAACCCTGTCGCAGCGGTCCTACGAGACCGCCCAGGAGATCGTGCTGCGCAACGCCAAGGACGAGGCCGTCGAGGTGCGCGTGACCGGAACCATGCCGGCGGGGTGGAAAATGCTGCGCGAGAGCGCCGCTCCGAGGTTGAGACCGCGAACCGGATTGCCTGGACTCTTCAGGTTCCGGCCAGGGGCGAGGCCAAGCTGCAATACCGCGTCCGGGTCAGCCGATAAGCCGATTAACCGATAATCGTATAATTGATAGGACGGGCCCGGAAATCCTACCTGCGGCCCCTCTCGCCCGGGTCATTGCCGGGCCTGACCCACGGGTGTCGGGTTTAAATTAAACAGGCGCGAGCCCCCTCTCCCGCCGGGAGAGGGAGGGACCCGCGAAGCGGGAGGGTGAGGGGGCTTTGATGCCACGGGCGCGACAATCTCGCGAGTCTCGCTCGCCCATGGACCCTCGGGTCAAGCCCAAGGGTGACGACATGGTCGTGAGTAAGTGGGCCAGTGAGGATGAAATTAGCGATTTTCACGTAGAAAATATATCGTAACAGTATGGTTTTACACCATAATCATCATATTAACTAACTATCGATTAATCGTCGCCAATCCGGGCAATTAGAGGTGGGGCCAGATCCTCCGCCTCGACCGCGGCCTCGCCGTCCGCGTCCTCGAGTTGTAGGTCCGTGATGCGCTCGCCGCGCTTGGTCACCTTGTCGGTGGAGATGCGGATCTGGCGCACGTCGTCGGTTGCCTGGTCGAAGTGGCGCTGCAGCTTGCCGACCCGGTCGTCCAGGCGCGCGACATCGCCAAGCAGGGTTTGCACCTCGGTCTGGATCACGCCGGCCTGCTCGCGCATGCGCACGTCCTTCAGGATCGCGCGCACGGTGTTCAGGGTCGCCATGAGGGTGGTCGGCGAGACGATCCACACCCGCGCCCGGTAGCTTTCCTCGACCACATCGCGGAAGTTGGCGTGCAATTCCGCGTAGACCGCCTCGCTGGGCAGGAACATGAGTGCCGACTCGGCAGTCTCCCCCGGGACGATGTATTTGGCCGCGATGTCCTGAACGTGTTTGCGCACCGATAGGGTAAATCCGCGCCGGGCCAGGGTTGTCGCGGCCTCGTCCTTGGCTTCGCGCAGGGCGTGATAGCTTTCCAGGGGGAATTTGGAATCTATGGCGATGGAACCGGGCGGGTTGGGTAGATGCAGCAGACAATCGACCCTCTTGTTCTCCCCCAGAGGTGCCTGGAAGGCATAGGCGGAGGGCGGCAGGGTCATTTCCACGATATCGCGCAGTTGAATCTCCCCGAAAGCGCCCCGCGCCTGCTTGTTGCCCAGGATATCCTGCAAGCCGACCACCTGGTCGGAGAGTTCCCTGATGTTGCGCTGGGCCTTGTCTATGACCGCCAGGCGTTCGCGCAGATCGCTCAGGGCGGTCTGGCTCTGGGTCGAGGATTCCTTTAAGCGATCGCCGACGCGCTTGGAGAAATCGCCCAGGCGATCCTCGACGGCCTTGGCGACGGCGCGTTCCTGGGCGTGCAGGCGCTCGGCCAGCTGGGCTTGGCTCGCGGCCTGGCTTTCCGCCATTTGGGCCAGGCGGCCGGTCAGGGCAGCCATATCGCCGCTGTCCCCCCGGCGGCCGCGCTGGAATAGGAAAGCCAAGAAGGCGCCTGCCGCCAGGGCCGCCAGGATCAGGGAAATACTTACTGCAATGTCCATAATTGGGCCGGATAGCTGGTGCGGAGTTCAAGTTATCATGGTCTGGCACGCCTACAACCTTGCAATGGCGCCGGAAACGCTCCATTTACTGTCCGTCATACTGCTTCGGGCCACCGCCGCGTTCCACCCTCGGGTGTCCAGACCGACGCTATTCCGGGACACAGTCTGATGCGCCGCGCATGGGCGCGACGCCACATCTATCGATAGGAGACAGCGATGCCTGAAGGCACCGTGAAGTGGTTCAACAGCACCAAGGGTTATGGTTTCATTCAGCCGGACGGTGGCGGAGCGGACGTTTTCGTCCACATTTCCGCGGTCGAGCGCGCTGGACTGCGTGGTTTGGCCGAAGGCCAGAAAATCTCATTCGAAGAGCAGCGCGATCCCAAGCGCGGCAAGACTTCGGCGGAGAACCTGAAAGAAATCTGAGTCTAAAGACTCGGATCGCCCCGGAGGGCGCTGGGCGACCGGCGCCCTTACCGGCTTATGCCTCTGCGGCCGTCTTTGGGCGGCGTGCATGAGCGCGCTTGATTCCAAGGACGTTTGGAGACCTAAACTTGGCCCGCAGGAAACCCAAGGTTGAAAAAGGCCACGTCCTTTTTGACGTTACCTATCAGGACGGGGCTCTGACTTCGAACCGCAAGGTGCCCGCGACCGAGTTGGGGGGACTCGACGGCGATGACCCCGCGCGCACCCATATCGAGGTCGAGGATCGCAGAATCGCCGAAAAGTCCGGAAAAACCCGCGGCCCCATCAAGACAATCGCCCGCTCGCGCAAGCAGTAGTCCCTAAATCCCGGACGGGCATAACGGTTCCGGATCGGCTAAGCTATGACCATGCTTCCCATCATCACCGCGCCCGACCCGCGCCTGAAGCGGACCGCCAAGCCGGTCGCTCGGGTCGACGACGGCCTGCGTAAGCTGATGGATGACATGTTGGAGACCATGTACCAGGCGCCGGGCATTGGCCTGGCGGCGCCTCAGGTCGGGGTGCTGAAACGGATCGTCGTCCTCGATTTATCGAAGGAGGACGAGGAGCGCCGGCCCCATGTCCTGATCAACCCGGAACTGACCTGGGTTTCCGGCGAGGATGTCACCTACGAGGAAGGCTGCCTTTCCCTGCCCGACCACTATGCCGACGTGGTCCGCCCCTCGGCGATCGAGCTTTCCTATCTGGACCGCGACAACGAGACGCGCACTCTGGAAGCCGACGGCCTGCTGGCGACCTGTATTCAGCATGAGCTCGACCATCTGGACGGCGTTCTCTTTGTCGACCGCATTAGCGCGCTCAAGCGCAACATGATCCTGCGTAAGCTGCTCAAGGCGAAAAAGTCCGATACGACGCCGAGCGCGGATCCCGCTCACGTTCTTTAGGCGCCCTGTCCCATGAGCCAAGCCCGCCCTTCGCTGCGTCTCGCTTTCATGGGCACGCCCGATTTCGCGGTGCCGGTCTTGCGCGCCTTGGCCGGGGCCGGGCACGAGATCGCGGCGGTTTACAGCCAGCCGCCGCGTCCCGCCGGGCGCGGGCACAAGTCCCGGCCTTCGCCGGTGCAGGCCTTGGCCGAGGATCGCGGCTGGCCGCCGCGCACGCCCACCAGCCTGAAAAGCCCGGAGGAGCACGCGGCCTTCGCGGCGCTGGGCCTCGATGCCGCCGTGGTCGTGGCCTACGGTCTGATCCTGCCCAAGGAAATCTTGACCGCGCCGCGCCTGGGTTGCCTCAACGTGCACGCCTCCTTGTTGCCACGCTGGCGCGGGGCGGCGCCAATTCAGCGCGCGATCCTGGCCGGGGATGCCGAGACCGGGGTCACCGTCATGCAGATGGACGCGGGGCTGGACACCGGCCCCATGTTGCTCAGCCAAGCCGTGCCTATCGCCGCCGAAACCACGGCTTCCAGCTTGCACGATACCCTCGCCGATGTGGGGGCGCGCTTGATCCTGGAGGCCCTGCAAGGCCTGGACGCCGGCACCCTGAGCGCGCGGCCGCAACCCGGCGAGGGCGTTACTTACGCGGCCAAGCTGAGCAAGGCCGAGGGCGGCCTCGATTGGCGCCTTCCCGCGATTGAGCTGGAGCGTCAGGTCCGCGCCTTCACTCCCTGGCCCGGCGCAAGCGCGCGAATTGGGGCCGGGACGGTCAAGATCCTGGCGGCCGAGGTCCTGGCCAACAACGACGGATGCGAACCCGGCACGGTCCTGGGGCCGGACTTGACCGTGGCCTGCGGCGAGGGCGCCCTACGCCTGACCCGGGTCCAGCGGCCGGGCAAGTCACCCCTGGCGGCGGCCGATTTCCTGCGCGGTTTCGCCTTGCCCGAGGGCACGCGGCTGGCCTTGCCGTCCGGGGACTCATGACCCGCTATAAACTGACGGTGGAGTACGACGGCGGCGGCTTCGTCGGCTGGCAGCGCCAGGACAACGGGCCCAGCGTGCAGGCCGCCATCGAACAAGCCATCCACGGTTTCTGCGGCGAGAGGGTCACGGTTCACGCCGCCGGGCGCACCGACGCGGGCGTTCATGCCCTGGGCCAGGTCGTGACCCTCGATCTGGTCAAGGACGCGGCCGCCGATACCCTGCGCGATGCCCTCAACGCCCACCTGCGCCCCGCCGCCGTGGCCGTGCTCTCGGCCGAGGTCGTGGACCCGGAATTTCACGCCCGCTTTTCGGCCAAGGCGCGGGCCTACCGCTACCGCATCGTCAACCGGCGCGCGCCGCTGGCTTTGGAGAAGGGCCGGGCCTGGTGGGTGCCGGTGCCCCTGGACGCCGCCGCCATGGACACGGCCGCGCAAGTCCTCATCGGCAAGCACGATTTCACCAGCTTTCGCGCCAGCGAGTGCCAGGCCAAGAGCGCGCTCAAAACCCTGGACTCCCTGGAGGTCGCGCGCGCGGGCGCGGTCATTTCCATCACCGTGCGCGCGCGTTCCTTCCTCCACAACCAGGTGCGCATCCTGGCCGGGACCCTGAAACTGGTGGGGGAGGGCAAGTGGAGCCGCGACGATCTCGCCGCCGCCCTGGCCGCCCGTAACCGCGCCGCCACCGGCCCAACCGCCCCGCCCGATGGCTTGTATTTCCTTGGCGTGGAGTACTGAGGGCGGGCGCGCCCCGCGCTTGGGGCAGGCGCGTCCCGCGCTTAGGATGGCGCGAATTCCCTGATATTTTCCCTGTTAGTTCCCTGTTATTCCCTGCCCAACAGGGAAAACGCGCTCCTAGGTCGATCCGATACGCGCCAAAGCCTGTTGTTTCCCTGATCAACGGCGATAGCGGGCTTGAATGGGCGGTCCAAAGGGGGGCGGGGGGATGTCACGAAACTAGGCTCCAGGCTTGTGCGCGCGCTAACGCCCAAGCCTAACCCGCGCCCGGCCACGCGCAAGGCATAGCCTGTGGAAACTCAGGCCTTTGGGCCGCTTAAGGCGCGGACCTGGGGAACACGAAGAACCCTAGGCCACACACGCATCGCGCCGTCATCCCGGACTTGATCCGGGATCTTTGGCGAATGCCAGTCTCGATGTCGCCGAAAGATCCCGGATCAAGTCCGGGATGACGGCAGGAAAAGAAAGCGCGAACGCCCGCACCGGGCAACGAAAACCCGTATGTATATCCACCTCGTGCGTATAGTGTTCGTGCTGTAAAATATACTGCACGCATAATTTTTACCCCGGCAATTACCGGCCCCGGTTTCGGAAAGAACGAGGTGGCGGAGGATCGCGGGGCGGGCGCCGCGCGAGCGCCAAGGCGTTCGGACCCATCCCCCATTTCGTCATACGCGCCCTGCGCGCCCTGGTGCCCGGTTAAATATTCCGGGTGCTCCCTTTGCCCTCGCCCAGCGGGAGAGGGAGGGCCCCGCGAAGCGGGAGGGTGAGGGGGCTTAGGTTTCGAGGGCACGGAAGACTTTGAGTTAGGAATAGCCCGCCCTCGGCCGCGCCAGAAAACCAAGGCCCCTCACCCTGACCCTCTCCCGCCGGGAGAGGGAACGCGGCTTGCGTGTCCTGAAAATCGCCGGTGACAGTATGGAACATTGCCGCGAACTTGAGCGCTGCGGGGCGGATCGGCGAAGCGGTGGCCGCGGTTGATCCAGATCAAAGAGGCATGGCTTCGCGTTGCATACTGTGTCAATCGGTGACACGTGTAAGGCGCGAAGGGAGGGGAGCCCCGGTGGTTACTAAACCGCGGCTGGGATTGCCGGCGCCGTTCCTCCCATATGAATTTTCATCTTGAGGAGGAGGATCCGATGAGAACGACAAAAGCTATTCTGTTCGGCACGGCCCTCTTCGTGGCGGGATTGCTTGCCGGTAATCTCGATATGTCCACGGGCACCGCGCGGGAGGCCATCCCGACCGAATCCAAGGGGATCGGCATAACCAAGTTAGGCGTTGTGCCAAAGGAGTCGGTGATCAAGCAGACCAGCCTCGACGGATATGTTTTGCAGTTACGGCTCGCCACGGTCGAACCCGGTGGCCAGATAGCGCGGCACAACCACGCCACCCGTCCAGGTCTTGTTTACACTTTGGAAGGCTCATGGATCGAGGGCCGGCCGCAAGGCGAGCGGGAGTATCCCGCCGGTGAGCTGATCGCCCTGATAGAGGATGCCGATACGGAGCACTGGTTTTACAATCGAAGCGCGGAACCGGCGAAGATTCTCATTTGCGATTTAGACAACCGATAAAACGCCTAGCCTGTTAATCGGAAATTGGATTGAGCGGCTAATTCCATAACCCACCAAGTCAGCGCCGGGTCAAATCCTGACTTTCACGGCAAATGAGGGACAGTATAAGGCGTGATGAGAGACAGAACCGTAGGCGGATTAGCGAAGCGTAACCCGCCGAATGAGAGTCGGCATTCCGGGGTGTCCCCATACGGTGCGATACGCTAACGCTATTGGCGCCCTGCGCGGGCTGATAAATTAGAAGACGGAAAACCCAAAAGTTACAGTCTCAAAACTAAGGGTCTACAGATTCGAATCTGTTTAGCGTGACCGCGCTTTCGAACTACTAACTCGTACCTGTGGATAGACTTACTTCTAAACCTTTGAATTTTCGCCACAGCCCTAAGCGCTTAATCCTATATTCGGCCAGTTCCGGCGATACACCGAATTGTTCACCAATTTGTACTGATGGCATTCCATCGTTAACGTATTTTATCACAGCATTCTTAGGAAGCATGCAGGCTGATGCTAAATAGAATGCGTCATGCTCTTCACTGCTTTCAAAGGTCCGGCCATATGATTCCGCGATTCTAGCAATCTTTGTCAGCTTGTGCCCGAGTAGTATGTGCCAACATTCTTCCAGATAAGTGACCTGCTGCCGCCCCATAGTGTGTTGGTCATTTCGTAAAATCGCCCAACGACTACCATCGAATTCTAGCGGGACACTCATCGCTGACCAATCTTGGGAACCGCTTTTGGTTAAGTAACGAAGGCACTTCCCGCTGAGTTCAGAAATTTGGGTGGGAACGAAGACATCTACTCCGTGAATTGTAATGGTAAGAGCATTGAGGCGATCTGAGTCCGTTAATCCGAATTCATTCCTTAACTGCTCTGCCATTTTCTCCATTTCGGTTTTTGACAAAGCCAAAGCTTTTGAATTTGTTTCAGATGAAGAGCTGTCTCCGCTTTCGCTAGTCATCGGTACAGACGTTTGAGCGTCGTATTTTCGTTTCAGAATATCAGCCGCCTGCATTAGACATTGTATTGTTTTTGAGTTTGCATTCTTTGCTGCACGAAAATGAACGAACGCAACATTTTCGAACGTTAAGCCTGAATCTCGTCCTTCTTCTCCAAGCCATTCCAATATGCGCAATATGGAGTTGTTGTCTGGTTCGCCGTCACCTCTTTCGATGCGGGCGAGCGTAGAGAAGCTGACACCGATAACCGCCGACAACTTCCGTATGCTTAGGCCTTCCGCTTCCCGCTTGCGTTTTTGGACAGCGACTAATTTTCGAATGTCTATGCTCATAAAAAACCGTGCGAATAATACACATTGACACAAATATGGCGAAGCATTAGTGTGTTAATAACACGTTTTCGCACGATGTCCAACTGTTCCAATGGACCTGTGAGCGCGTCAGCGGATAATGTTCTAATCAGATCTAGATGTAAGTCATTGTAATTACAGGAAACGCACCGTGAGAGCAGAAGCGATGACTATTCTGCGTGAAGTGGGCGCCCAGCTGGATCATGACTGTTATCCGCGAATCCACGATGGCGGTGTGGTCCTTCCCGCCGCCGCCGTATCATGTTCAACACGGAGCAAGGAGAAAACTAATGTCACATCAAGACAGAGAAGATCCACAACCAGACCGTGGCAAGGGCCCTCCGGACGGCAAAGGCAAGCCTACAGACCCCGGCCGGCCCGTGGAGCCACACCGGTCGTCTGCTCAGGTCTTCAAAAACAGTACGAAGCTGAGCTAGATGCGGTCCAGGAAGCTTATCCTGACACCGAATGCTGGCATGAAATCGAAGGAATGTGGCTGCTAACAGAGAGCACCCTACTACATGGTCTTGGAAAGAAGGCCACATTCCTTACCATGCTTCCCTATAACAAGAAGTTCGCAGTCAAGAGTTGGTGTTTCTGGACAACGCCAATTTTCGTTGATTGGATAGGGCCAAGGCATACCAATTTTCCCGACGGCTCAATCTGTGCATTTGAGCCACGAGATAAGACGTGGATTAGCGGAGATAGCATCGTCAAGCTTCTTGACCTTTACAGCCTTTGGGCTTTTCGGCACCTGCATCTTGAAATCTGTGGCAGGTGGCCGGGGTATCAATCTGTTCGCCATCCGTATGAAAGGCTTACAGAGCTAAGAGATGACGAACATTGTGGATGTGCCCATTCTGATAGGATGTATGCTGATTGTTGCAAGAAGCGCGATCTTGCAAGAGACAAGACTGCGGATGCGCGAGATTTTCTGCTTAACATTACGGAAGGTGGCTTGCGGGAGCCACCCAAAGATATCTTGAAATTCATTCGCCATAGAGAAGAACCGCCACCTATCATCAACTTTCTGTCGCAGGTTTGTCTTTGACCCAAGCTTGGCAAAGTGCCCGTATGTTTATCAAGGCAACTCATGACCGCATTCGAGTGCTACTTGGCCGAATCTTATAATAGTCCTTTGTCTCCAATGGTTCACCCTCCGTCACCCCACCACCAACTCAAATAACCGCCGCCGCGCCCTTGTTGGCTTCGCCTAGAATATGACGGTCGGCGTCGGCGGCGAGTTGATCGATTTCGCGGTTCGCGTCTTCGCTCAGCACACCCTCGGGCGGGGCTTCGCGTATGGCGGTTAGGGCCATGTCGCGGGCTTGGGCGAAGGCGGCGTGGCGGTTGGCGGCTTCGTAGTCGTCGCGGTCCTGGCGCAGGAAGGCTTGTTGATTGAACTGGTCGCGGCACTTGTCGAGGGTGTGGGCGCTGTCGAGGAAATGGCCGCCGGCTCTTATGGCGGATATCTCGCTCCAGTTCAGGCTTTCGTCGCTGACCTCCGGCACGCGGATGAATTGGCGGAGCATGGCGCCAACCTCGTTGTCGAGCACCGCCTGCACGGGGCTGAACACCGTGGCGCATTCCAGTTGACCGACACCGCCCAGGATATCGGCGCCCGATAGGGCCACGGTTTGGGACAGCAAGGTGCGCTCGGCCATGGACTGCACGTCCACGTCGGGGGTGTCGGAGCCGGAACCGTAAGTGTGGGTGGGCAGGCCGAAGCCCTGTTTCATCAATTGCACGGCCATGCTCGCGGCCTGCAGGGATTCGACGCAGGATTGCAGGGCGCTGCCCGTGCGCATGTCGAGGGTGAACATGAGCGGCGTGGCGATGACCGGCGTGCCCGGCGCCAGCACGTGAGCGGCGGTGATCATGGCAAGGATTTCCGCCGCTGCCATGAGCACCATGCCCGATGTCGATAGGGGCGCGGTGCCGCCGCCCGACGGCAGGCTGCAGGCATGGATCGGCAGGCCGTGGCGCCCGGCCTGAATAATAACCTCCGTGTCCATGTACTTGAACTCAAGGGGCGAGAAGGAACAGGTGATGATGCTGGCCAGGGGGCGCGCGCGCAGTTCGCTTTCCCCGCCCGCCGCGATGACCGCGAGGCGGATCAGGTATTCGACGTTTTCCTTGGCGTAGGGCTGCATCCAGACGTGCTTATCGGTCAGGGGGATCAGCTTGGCGAAGCCATGAATGTCGGCGGTGATTTCCGGCACCCCATGGACGAAGGGGTGGGCGATGAAGCCGACCTCGTCGAGGCCGTTGGCCACGGCGGCGATTTCTCCCACGGCGGTCAGATCGAGGTCGCGGTAAATCCCGGTTTCGGGATCGACGTAACCATGGGCGCCGGTGCCGGTGCGCATGATGAAGGCGTTATCGGCGCGCGGCAGGTGCACATCGCGCGCCGGGTTCTTACCGTGGAGGGAGACTTGCTTGGGTGCCGCCGCCAGGGCTTCTCGCACAAGTTGGCGCGGCAGGCGCAGGCGGTCGGCACTGCTTCCCTCCTTGGCCCCGGCTTTTTTCAAGGCTCGCGCGGCGCCGGGGTGAATAAAGACAACGCCATAGGATTCGAGGAGGTCGAAGGCGCGCTCTTTCAGTTTCTCGATCGCGGCATCGTCGAGAAATCCAAACCGCGCCCGCGCGCCCGTGCCCCGGTGCAGATTGAAGGCATCGGGCCTTGTCTTAATTCTCGCGGCAATGGGATCGCTCCGCCGCCGGGGCCGTCTTGTTACCGGTTTACTTTCCACAACACCCTCCCATCGCATTGATTGAGGATAATCATGGCACACACCGATTTAGCTCACTGCCTGCCGACTTGAGCGCGAACCTACATTAGACCTAACACGAATTAGTGCAAGATCGCGGCCGTTCAGCTTTCTTTCAGGGCTTCGTCGAGGGCGGGAAGGGCGGTCATCAGCTTGGCTCGCCGCGCCTCGTCGCGCAGGCGCCGCAGTTCCGTTACCGTGTCCGCGTCGCGCCGGCCGCGCCCCCAGGCCGCCAGCGCCCGGCCGCGGGCGATGAAAAAATCGCTCCAGGGCAGGGGCTCGGAGCGGGTAAAGGTTTCCAGCGCCCCGGCATAGCGTTCGGCCTCCTCCCAGCCGCCAGTTTCGAGAGAGACATCGATGGCGTCCACGTAGAGATGGAAATGATTGTGGCTGACCGAGCCGGCTTGCAGCAGGCGCTCGCCTTCCGCCAAGGTGGAGCGCTTGGCTCGCGGGTCCTTCAGATTGCGGGCAAGTTCGCCAAAAATACGCGGGCCCGCGAAGCTGTGGCCGATCTCCTCGCTGATCTCGCGCGCCCGTTCCAATATTTTAACCGCTTCGTCCCGCCGTCCTCCTTCGGCGCGCATTAGCTTGCCCTCGTGCATAAGGGCCTGCGCCTCGAATCGAAGGGCCCCAAGTTGCCGGGCGAGCGCTAATGCCCGCGCGTTGTGCTGGCGGGCCCGGTCATGCTCGGCCAGCTCCCATAAGGCGTAGACAGCCAAGATCTCGCCCAGCATCTCGGCCCTGTGGTGCCCCACCTTGGCGGCCGCGGCGATGGTTTCCAAGCCGTCCTCGAGGGCCTCGCCGATTTGATTCATGTACATGCGGCTGAAGCCGGCCATGGAGCGGTTTGCGGCCTCGATGCGGCCGAAGCCGTTGGCGCGGGCGACCTCGACACAGCGGCTGAAATACCGGTAGGCGGTGGCCATGCGTCCGGCGACGTAGCTGGCGTCGGCGAGGCCGCCCAGGGCATTTGCCTCCGCCTCGGGCGAGCCGGATTCTCGGGCGTATTTCAACGACTTCTCGTGCTCCGCCGCGCACTCTTCGATCCGGCCCATGGGGAAGTAGAGGTTGCCGCGAATGTGGTGGATCTCGGCCCGCTCGCGCACCAGATCATGTCGCTCCGCCGCCGCTTCTGCCTTTTCGAGCACGGCGAGCGCCTCGTCGTAGCGGTCTTCGACGCGCATCCCCGCCGCCAGGCCGAGCCATGCGCGGCAGCGCCCAGTGTCGTCCCCGGCCAGCGCGAGCGCGCCGCCATAGGCCTGGATCGAGCGGTCGATGGCCCCCAGGTCGAGCAGCATCTGTCCCATCAGGCAGGTCAGGGCGAAGTTATCTTCGGGCGCCGTCGCGATTTCCAGCCCCCGCTCGATCAGCCCCATGGCGCGTTCGTGGTGGTAACTTTCCGCCTGTGCCAGCGCCGCCTCGAGGTAGGCGCTTGGCGCCGCCGGGTCGCCGGCGCGGTCCAGGTGCTCGGCCTTGAGCACCGGGTCGCGGTCGGCGAACCAATCCGCCGCCCGGCGATGCAGCGCCCGCCGCCGCTTCTTGAGCAGCGAGGAGTAGACCCCTTCCCGGATCAGCGCGTGGGCGAAGAGGTAGCCCTCGCCCTCGGGCCGGATGAGGAATTGCTCGATCAAGCTGTCGCAGGTGTAGTCCGGGTCGTCGATCACATGGCGCAAGGTGTCGAGCGCGAAGCGCTGGCCGATCGCGGACGCGCCCTGCAAGGCGTCCTTGTCGCGCGCGGGCAGGCGGTCCATGCGCGCGAGAACCAGGCTCTGGATCGAGGCCGGCACCGCCTCGTCCCCGCTTTCCCCGGCGTTGCGCAGGAGCTGTTCCAGGAACAGGGGATTGCCCTCGGCCCGCTCGATGCAGCGCAGCGCGGTGTGCCGGGTCGCGTCCATGAGCCCGCCGGCAAGTTCCATGGCCTCGTCCTGGCGCAAGGGGGCCAAGTCGATGGTCAGCAGGGGACTGGCGCGGGTGGTGCCGCGCCAAGCGCTGTCGAGGGGGTCGCCCTCGATGCGCGTGGTCATGACCAGCACCGCCGCTATGTCGCGCACGGTGGCCGCGATCTCGGCCAGATGCTTGAGCGTGAGCGGGTCCGCCCAGTGCACATCCTCGATGACCAGGAGGGTTGCCCGGCGCGCGCTCGCGGCCTCGATGAGATCGGCGACAACCCGCCGCTTACCCCGGTTGCGGGTCGCGTTGTCCATGGCGTCGTAAATCGCGCGCAGCGCGCTCGGCTGCGCCAGGTCGAGTAAATCGTTGAGAAAAACCCTCTGCTCCGCTTGCAGCCATCCGGCGGCGATGGCCGCGTCGGCCGCCGCCGCGCGCCCGGCCTTGCCGCCGTGCCCTTCCGCGACATCGAGCAGGCTGCGTACCAGCGTATGGATCGCGCTCTGGCCCTTGCCGACGCCGAAGTCCAGGACCAGGCCCCGGTGGAGGGCGAAGCTTCGCGCCTTGCCGGCCCTGGCGAACTCTTCCACCAGCCGGGTCTTGCCGATGCCGGCCTCGCCACGGATGACAACCGCCTGGCCGGCCCGGTCTTCCTTGCAGGAGTCGAGCACGCCCGCGAACTGACGCACCTCGCCGCGCCGTCCGACGAAGGGGGTGCGCCCGCCAATATCGCCGGCGCCGAGCAAACCCTTGGCCCGCCACACCCGCACCGGCCGGTCGAGGCCTTTCACCGGGACTTCGCCAAGGGGTTCGCACACGGCATGGCCGGCGACCGCGCGCTGCACCGCTTCGGCGATCAGGGTCTCGCCGGGTTTGGCGAGGCCATCAAGGCGCGAGGCGAGATTCACCGACTCGCCAAGGACGGTGTATTCCTGGTGGCCGTCGCGTCCAAGCCCGCCCGCGACCACCTCGCCGGAAGCGATGCCGGCGTGGATCGACAGTTCGCGCCCCACTTCGGTACCGAGCCCGGCCATGGCCAGATGGATGTCGAAGGCGGCGCGCACCGCGCGCAGGGGATCGTCGCCGTGGGCGCGCGGCGCCCCGAACAGGGCCATGACCCCGTCGCCGAGGTGTTTATCCACGGTGCCGTCGTAGCGCTCCACGATCCCGTCCGCGATCTCGTAGTAGCGGGTGAGGATGTCGTGCAGTTCCTCGGGGTCGAGGGCGGTTGAAAGTTCGGTGAAGCCGGCCAGATCGGCGAAGAGAACGGTGACTTGCCGGCGTTCGTTCGCGAGCGCCGAAGACGTATCCGCGCCGGCCCCATGCCGGTCACCGCTTTCCGATAGCTCCAAGATGGCCTTGAGCAACCGCTTGCGGTCGCTTAGCCGGGTTATGCCGAGGTCCTTGAGGTCTTCGTTGGTCAAATCGGGAAGGAGAGCGGCGTCCACGCCATTCTCCTCGAACGCTCCGGCGTGGTCAGCTAGGCCTAGCTTCCTCAACCATGCCTCAACGTCCATGAATGCCCATCCAATGCCAACAAGCTTGGCGCGAGACTAGCATGCTTTCCCGCCGATCATGGGGCCGGCTAAAATAAATGATGCTGGTTCGAAACACCGGCGTCCACATTCCCCTTATTGCAACATCCCGGCCGCCAGGACGCTTAGGACCACGCCGACCACGAAGTCGAGCGCGACCAGGCCGGTCGCCGCCCTGGCGCCGATGTCCAGGGCGGCGCGGGTGACGAACCACTGGTATCCGAGCAACAGTATGTACATGGCGGCGCTCAGCAAGTTGGCCGCGCCGGACGGCACGATCCCGGCCGTGGCAATCCCGATCACCGGCAGATAGAGGGCCATCTGAACCACCTTGGCCCAATTGAAGGCGACAATGAACTTGGTGTAGGCGGCCTCCCGGCCCATGGCTTGAACGATCGGATGCACGACCACGGGGTAGACCGTCCAGCTTAGGCTGTAGGTCAAGGCGTGGATCAGGACGGCGCGCACTCCGCCGGCGCTGGCGCTCTGGATCGTGGTGTCCAGCAGGACCAGGATGATATAACCCGGCGCGACAAAGGCGGCGGCGTAAAAGGATTTCCAGAAGCCATCGATGCTGCCATCGAAATAGGACATGCCGCCGCGGTCGAGGCGCGCCAGGCGCCAAGCGCCGTAAAGCCCAAAGACAACTTCGCGAAGGCTTGGGACCGGGATCAAGGGGCGAAATAGCCGTCGAGCACGGCCCGGTAAATCGCGCTCAAATCGCGCAAGTCGGTTAGGGCGGCCCGCTCATCGACCTTGTGCGCGGTGGCGTTCAAAAGCCCGAGTTCGACAATCGGGCAGTGGTCCTTGATGAAGCGGGCGTCGGAGGTTCCCCCCGTGGTGCCCAGCTCCGGCACCAGGCCGGTGACGCTTTCTACCGCTTGCGAAACCAAGTCGCTCAAGGGCCCCGGCGGGCACAGGAAGGAGTCGCCGCTAATCCGGGTTTCCAAGTCGTAGCGCGCGCCCTGGCCGGGCTCGACGAAGCGCTCGAAGCGTTCGCGCAGCCACTCGATGACGCCTTCGCCGGTAAAGCGGTCGTTGAAGCGCACGTTGAAGGCGGCTTGGGCCTTTGCCGGAATCAGATTGCCGGTCGGATTGCCGACATCGATGCTGGTGACTTGCAGACTGGTCGGCGGGAAGTGATCGCTGCCTTGATCCATGGCCTCGCCGGTCACGGCCTCCAACATGCGCACCAGGCGATGGATCGGGTTGTCGGCCAGTTGCGGATAGGCGACATGGCCCTGGGTGCCGTGAACGCTCAAGCGTCCGCTGACGCTGCCGCGCCGGCCGATCTTGATCGTGTCGCCCAGGCGCCGGTCGCTGGTTGGTTCCCCGACCAGGCAGGCATCCAGGCGCTCGCCGCGCTCGCTCAGCCATTTCAAAACCTTGGGCGTGCCGTTGATGGCCGGGCCTTCCTCGTCGCCGGTGATAAGCAGGCTGATGGAGCCGCCGAAATCCCCGCCCCGCGCCTTGAGGAAACCGGCCACGGCGGCGGCGAAGCCGCCGATAGACCCCTTCATGTCGACCGCGCCGCGTCCGATCAAGTCATCGCCGACAATTTCGGCGGCGAAGGGATCGGCGCTCCAATCGGCGGGATCGCCATGGGGCACCACGTCGGTGTGGCCGGCATAGCAGAAGTTGCGTCCGGTCTCGCCCAGGCGGGCATAGAGATTATCGACGTCGGGGGTCCCGGATTCCGAGAATTTCAGCCGGTGGCAGGTAAAGCCGAGGCCGCGCAACACCCCTTGCAGCAGGCCCAGGGCGCCGCCTTCTTCCGGCGTGATGCTGGGACAGCGGATCAGGGCGCGGGTCAACTCGACCGGATCGATTTCCGGGGGCACGGTCATGGGGGCCGACTATCCTTATCGCAACGGCTTCGCCTCGCGGCTTTGCCGGGGCCGCGCCGATCAGGTGCGCAGCAACTCGTTGATCGAGGTCTTCGAGCGCGTCTTCTCATCCACGTGCTTGACGATGACGGCGCAATACAGGCCCGGTCCCGGGCTGCCGTCGGGCAGGGGCTTGCCGGGCATGGTTCCGGGCACAACCACGGAATAGGCCGGCACGCGGCCGAAGTGGATCTCGCCCGTGGCGCGGTCGACGATCTTGGTCGAGGCGCCGATATAGACGCCCATGGAAAGGACCGATCCGGTCTCGACGATAACCCCCTCGGCGACCTCGGCGCGGGCGCCGATAAAGCAGTTGTCCTCGATGATCACCGGGTTGGCTTGCAGGGGCTCCAACACCCCGGCGATGCCCGCGCCGCCGGAGATGTGGCAGTTCTTGCCGATCTGCGCGCAGGAGCCGACGGTCACCCAGGTATCGATCATGGTGCCGCTATCCACATAGGCGCCGACGTTGACGAAGCTCGGCATCAAGACCACGCCCGGGGCGATAAAGGCGGAGCGGCGCACGACGCAGCTAGGCACGGCCCGAAAACCCGCCTCGCGGAAATGGTCCTCGCTCCAGCCGGAGAACTTGGACGGCACCTTGTCCCACCAAGTGCTCTCGCCGCCGGGACCGCCGGGAATGGCCGCCATGTCGTTCAATCTGAACGCGAGCAGAACGGCTTGTTTCAGCCATTGATTGATTTTCCAGCCTTGGGCGGTTTTCTCGGCGACCCGGAAGGTTCCGGAATCGAGACCCTCGAAGGCGGCTTCCACGGCGTCGCGTGTCTCTCCCTTGGTGGCCGGGGTGATGCTGTCGCGCGCCTCCCAGGCGGCCTCGATGATCGCTTCCAGTTCCTCGGTGCGGGCGGCTGCCATGGGGTGATCCTTGTGTGGAGTTGAGGGTGAAGAATCGTGGGGGGACGGGATTGGCGAAGATGCGGTAGCCGGCTTCATCTGTCAACGCCGTCCGGATCGTCCGCCGCCCCGGTTTCCCCTGGGCGGCCGGATTGTAAGGCCCTGATAGATAACGATTTAAGCCGCTCTTAAGGCGGTCCGGGGCATTCTATGCCAGAGGCTGAGCAGACAAGGCGACCAGGATTCGTATATGGGACAATCGCTTGCCACCGGCGCCCATCGAGCCGGCCCCGGGAGTGGACCGGCCAGGGCCGGCGGCGATACGCTGGATCGCGCCGAGTCCGGCCTAAGCCGCTTTCCCGGTGCCGCCGTCCTCGTCGGCCCGAAAGGCGTGGTCCTCGATGCCAACGCGGCCGGCGAACCCATCGTCGAGATGCTTGGCACCGACGATGGCGAGGCCTTGCGTCAGGCGATTTTAAACGCCCTGCGGGACCGCTCCGGCCAAATCAACCCGCTGGTTCTCAACCCGGGCGCGGGCACGACGGGTCTTGCCTTCGATGTCGCCATTCTACCCTGGAACAATGGCGAGGCCGCACTCGTCCTGGCCCGCGATATCACTCTGGAGCGAAGTTTGCGCGCGGCCTTGATCGAATCCCGGCAGCGCTACAAGGATCTGGTCGAGGCGGCCAGCGACTTCGCTTGGGAGACCGATGAGCAAGGCTGCTTCAGCTTTATCTCTTCCAGCGGCGCCTTGGGCTACGGCGCGGCTGAATTGATCGGCGTCCTGGCCGGGGATCTGGACGATACCGGCATGCGGGACGGGGAATCGCCCTTCGCCACCCGGACCCCGCTGCGCGAGGTCGAGGTCTGGCTCAAGGGGCGCGAAGGCGAATCCGCTTGCTTACTGGCGACCGCTCTGCCGCTTTACGATGCCAAGGGCGAATGGCGCGGCGCCCGCGGCTTGTGCCGCAACGTCACCGCCGAACGCCGCCATGAAACGCGCCTGGCCGCCGACCGGAACCGGGAGCGGCTTCTGTCCTATATCTTAGGCCTGCTGCGCGACGAGATGGACCCGGCGCGGGTGCTCACCGCGGCTTGCGGGGCGGTTTTGCCCGCCCTTCCCGCAACTGGGGCGGCGATCTACCGCTTGGACCGCGGCGGCGACATTGTTCGCGCCGCCCAGTCCGGCGACCTGCCTGGCGGCGCGTGCATGCAAGCATTAATCCAGCGCCAGCTTGACGGCGAAAGCGAGGTCGAGATCGAGGCCTCGGGTGGCATGCTACTTGGATGCGCGACCCATTTCGATGGAACCTGGAACGGTATCTTGTGCCTTTGGCGGGACCGGACCACCGAGCCCTGGAGCCGCGAGGACCGTGTGCTCCTGGCGGAGATCGCGGCTCAAATCGGCCTGACCAACCGGCAACTGGCGCGCCAGGAGGAACTGGAGGAATTGTCTTCCACGGATTCCCTGACCGGATTGCATAACCGGCGCTCTCTGCTCGCGGAACTGGAACGCCGCTTCTCGCGCCGCGCGGCCTGGCGCGAGGGCGCGGCCTTGTTTTTCATCGACTTGGATAATTTCAAGGCGGTCAACGACCGCCATGGGCATCAGCGCGGCGACCTCGCTCTCACCGCGGTCGCGCGAATCCTGCGCGATCGCACCCGCAGCCGCGATCTGGTGGCGCGTCTGGGCGGCGACGAATTCGCGGTCTTCGTCGAAGACATCGGCCAGGCCGCGACCGAAAGCAAGGGCCGGGAAATTTGCCAGGCGGCGGCGGAGTTGAGCGCCTTGTCCGGCGATGCCGAGCATCCCTTGGGCTTCTCGATTGGGGCCGCCTACTGCTTTTCCGTCAGCCAGGAGACGGTGGCCGAGGCGGTGGAGCGGGCCGATACGGCCATGTACGAGGTCAAGCGGCGCGGCAAGGGCTGGGTCCGGGTCTCGATCCCGGCGGCGCTTGAGGACGGCGAATGACCCAGGCCGCGAGAGCCGGCGCCGCCGGACCCATGACTTACGAAGATTCCAAGCGCCTGGCCAAGGACCGGGACCCGCATGTGCGCGCGGGTATCGCCCGGCGCGAAGATATCCGTCCCGAGGTTCTCTATTTCATGGCCGAGGACGATTCGGCCGATGTTCGCGGATGGATCGCCGCCAACAGAAAAACGCCGCGTCAGGCCGACCTTATTTTAGCGCGCGACCGCGACGAAGCGGTGCGCCGGAAACTGGCCGCCAAGATCGCGGACTTGATGCCCGAGCTGGATGCCGGCGGGCAGGAGCAGGCCCAGAATTACCTGATCGAGGTGATCGAGATTCTGGCCCAGGACCAGGCGATCCGGGTCCGCCAGATCATCGCCGAAACCCTGAAAGACGTTGCCAACGTCCCGCCCCAGGTCATTCAAAGCCTGGCCCGCGACATAGAAGAGGTTGTCGCCTGCCCGGTTCTCGAGTTTTCGCCTCTGCTGAGCGACCGCGATCTAATCGAGATTATCGAGGCGGGGTCCGGCACCGGGCAACTGCTCGCTATCTCGCGGCGTTACGGCGTCGGCGAGAGCATTGCCGATGCCATTGTCGCCACCCAGGACGACAGCGCCATCGCCGCCTTATTGGAAAACGATAGCGCGCAAATCCGCGAGGATGCGCTGGATGGCTTGGTCGATGCGGCGATTAATGTGACCGCTTGGCAAAAACCCTTGGTCCTGCGTCCCAAGCTGCCTTTGGGCGCGATTCGTAAGCTTGCCGGTTTCGTCGCCGGTTCGCTGCTCTCCATGTTGCAGGCGCGCCAAGACCTCGACCGTAAAACCGCGAAGGCCGTGGCCAAGGAAGTCCGCCGCCGCCTCAAGGCCGAGAACGCCAAGGGCCAAGCCAGCGAAGACCCGGCCGCGAAAGCAAAGAGCCTGCATGCAAGCGGACAACTTGACGACGCGGCCTTGACCCAGGCGCTGAATTCCGGCGAGCGCGATTTCGTTCGCCATGGACTCGCCTTGCGCGCCGGAATGCCCCACGCCATGGTCGACCATATTTTTTCGGCCCACAGCGCCAAGGGGGTGACGGCCCTGGCGTGGAAGGCCGGCGTTCCCGTGCGCTTCGCGGTCCAGCTTCAATTGCGCATGGGCGGCATCGCGCCCAACCAGGTCCTGCACCCCCGGGCCGGCACCGACTACCCCCTGGGTGAGGAGGAGATGACCTGGCAGCTGGAATTCTTCGAGGGCCTGGTGGGGTGGAGCGGGGACTAGCTGGGGTTGCTTATTCCTTTCGTAGTCGACGGGCGGGGGATTGTGCGTTAGCGTTCCAGGCTCCGGAGGGAGGTTTCATATGGAACGCCGCCTCGCCGCGATTCTTGCCGCCGATGCCGTCGGCTTCAGCCGGCTCATGGAGGTGGATGAGGAAGGAACGCTCGCGGCCTTAAACGCCTGCCGCCAAGTCATAGATGGATTGATCGCGGATCATCATGGTCGCGTTTTCGGCAGCGCCGGCGACAGCGTGATCGCGGAGTTCGCGAGTCCCGTCGAAGCTGTGCGCTGCGCCATCGAGGTGCAGCAGGGAATGGAGAAATTCAACGCCGAAACGCCCCAAGGGCGCCGCATGCATTTTCGTATCGGCGTCAACCTCGGCGACGTCATGGCCGAGGGCGGCAATCTCATCGGCGACAGCGTGAATATGGCGGCGCGGCTACAACAATTGGCCGAGCCCGGCGGCATCCACATCTCGGGGACCGTCTTCGACCACGTTAAGAGAAAGGTGGTGCGGGAATACGAGGATCTCGGTGAGCAGACGGTCAAGAACATCGCCGAGCCGGTTCGCGTGTACAGAGTTAAAATGGCGCTGTCCGATGCAACCGGGCCCGACCCTGCCTTAATCTCCGCGCCGGCCCTCGACAGCGGGGAGCCCGCCGCCTCGGCGCTGAGCCGGGGCCACGAAGCGATGAAGCGCCACGCCTGGACGGAAGCCTTTGCGTCCTTTAGCGAGGCGGGCGCCGCCGTGAACCTCGCGCCCGAAGACCTCGAGGCGCTGTCCGAATCCGCTTGGTGGAACGGCCGGCTCGATGACTGCATCGACACGGGGGAGCGCGCCTTCACGGGCTACCTTGAGCAGGGCAACCGGTGCCGCGCCGCCGTTATCGCCCTATTTCTTGCCGAATATTCATACTCCAAGCTGGCGGTTTCGGTTGCCAGCGGATGGATTAGCCGGGCCGAACGGTTGCTTGAAGACGAACCGGAAGCGATCGAGCACGGCTATCTCGCGCGCCTGCGTGCGCGCATCGCCCTCGAGGGCCTCGGCGATCTCGACAGTGCTCTCGAACACGCCGAGCGTGCCTCGGCATTGGGCATCCGCAGCCGCGACCGGGACTTGGAGATGCTGGCCCTCCACGATCGGGGGTGCATTCTCATGGCCATGGGCCAGACCGAGGATGGAATGCCGCTGATGGAAGAGGCCATGGTGGCCGCGGTGGCGGGGGAACTCGGGGCCATGACCACGGGCCGGATCTACTGCAACATGATCGAAATCTGCGAGAAGCTGGCGGACTACCGGCGCGCGGGCGAATGGGACGAAGAGGCCAAACGCTGGTGTGACCGGGTCGGCCATGACTCGGGGTTTCCGG
Source organism: Kiloniellaceae bacterium (assembly GCA_021776175.1). Lineage (GTDB taxonomy): Bacteria > Pseudomonadota > Alphaproteobacteria > Kiloniellales > J153 > JAJFGN01. The sequence goes on along the minus strand of JAJFGJ010000029.1, from coordinate 67,571 downwards.
GAATCTGCCGGGTCAAGCGGGCCGAAATCATGCGTCTTCGCGGCTCCTGGGAGGAAGCCGAACAGGAGGCCCGCCGTGCCAGTGGCGAGCTCAAGGAACTTCTCAGTTACGCCGGCGCGGCGTTCCATCAGCTCGGCGAGATACGCCTGCATGTGGGAGATCATGACGGTGCCGAAGATGCGTTTCGACAGGCCCGGCACCTCGGGCGCGATCCGCAACCCGGCTTGGCGCGGCTTCGACTGGCGCAGGGAAACACGCAGGCCGCCCGCAACTTGATAGACCGCGCACTGATGGACGATACGCTGACACGCTTGGACCGGGCCCGGCTGCTTCCTGCCCGGATCGAGATTGCCTTGGCGGCGCGCGACCTCGATGCCGCCCGCTCGGACACTGGGGAACTTCGGGCGATCGCCGGCGCCTTTGGGTCGCGGGCATTCGGCGCCGCGGCCGGCGCCGCCGAGGGGAGATTGCGCTTTGCCGAGGATCAGTTCGAAGAAGCGGCGGAGAGCTTGCTGCGTTCCTGCAAGCTATGCCGGGAAAGCGGCCTGCCATACGAGGAGGCCCGATCCCGCTTGATGCTGGGGGTAACGTATCGCGCTCAAGGAACAGACGATCTTGCCGATCTCGAGTTCGACACGGCCCGCTCGGCCTTCGAGCGGCTCGGAGCGAAACTGGACGCGCGCCACGCGGCGGAACTTTTGAGTCATGGCGCGGCAGAGTCCTAGGCCGCTATCGCCTTGAGCAAGATCGACCGTGTAGTTGAAGCCGCCTTTTCCGCTCCACTGCCACGAGTTACATCCATGACGATCGTCGGGATAAGCTCGCTGGACCGATAGACGTCCCGTCTCGTCAATGTCCGATTTGAGCCATCAAGGTCACCGTGATCAGCGATATCAGCGTGGAAATCATGATAATGCGCGCAATCGATGCCACGGGCACCCGATACTGCAAAGCCAAGACATATGGCATGGCTCCGGCCGGCCCGGCCGCGACCAGCATTGCCGGGTTGGCCCACTCCGGGCTAACCCGAAACAAAACATAGACCGACAACCAGGCAACCAGGGGCATGAAGACAAGTTTCAAGCCCGTCATGGCGATTGGGACGCCGAGGCTGGATTTGTCTTGCCGGGTCATAAGGATCAGGCCCAGGCCGAAAAGAGAAACCGGCGCCGCGGTCTCACCGACAAATCGGGCAAAAAAGTCGAGCCCTCCGGTGATTGGCAATCCACCCAAGTTGGCGATCACACCGGCAACTATCCCAAACACCGGCGGAACGCGCACGAACGACCGCAATAGCCGATAGGACGAGTTCCCGCCCGGCTTTCCGCCCGACTTTCCGTTAATGATCTCCAGGACGAATATAGTTCCGCCCAGCAAGACAACGACATCGAAGGTGCTTACGGCCACCACGGGCAAAGCCCCCGCATCGCCATAGAGCTGCCGGGCGATTGGCAAAACGAAGAAGACCTGGTTGGCGAAGGCCGTCGACATCCCCAGGAGCAGACTTTCGGTCTTCGATCGCCCAAAGACATAGCGGGCAACCATATAGCCGGCGAGATAAACGGTGAGCTCGGCCAATAGGAACGCCAGACTCAAATTCCAATCGAACTGGTCGAATGGCGCGGTAGCAATGAGGCGGAACAGCAACAACGGCAGAGCGAAATAGAAAACAAAGCGGTTGATCGCCGTCGCCGCCTGGAAGTCGAACAAGCCGGTGCGTCCGAAGGCATAACCGGCCGCGACCACGGCAAACACCGGCAAGACGGCATCCAGAAAAACATTCAGCATCGCGTGGCCATCGTCACTTTCTCGCCGTGCACATGGTAACGCCCAGCTATGTCGTGTCGTGATTTTCCGAAGGTTATCGAAATGGCGGGTGAATTACTATCTGTGGAGCTATCGCCATATGACCGGCGGTGCCGATGGGGACGGCACCGGCTATCCCCTGGGCGGGGACTAGCGGGCGCGAAGAATCCCTCTCCCGGCGGGAGAGGGGACGCGGTTTCCATGTCCCGGCTGCGATGGCGACGATCAAGCTCTCGGGATGCAATAGAAATCATCTCGCCGCTCTATTTATAACCGGTCTCCCTTGGGCTTGACCCTATAGAGGAAGGGGCGGCGCAAACTCACAACGTCATCCCGGACTTGATCCGGGATCCATGTATCCACCTGTTCGATGCTTGGATCGCGGCGCGATGGATCCCGGATCAAGTCCGGGATGACGGCCCTATGGTTGTGAAAACGCCGCGCGCTTAAGTCCGCTTGATCAGGGTCCCGATGCCGCCGTGGGTGAAGATTTCCAGCAACAGGGTGTGCGGCACGCGGCCGTCCAGGATCACGGCGGCCTCGACGCCGCTTTGAACCGCCGCGATGCAGGTTTCCACCTTGGGAATCATGCCGCCGGAGATGGTTCCGTCGGCGCACAGGGCCTGGGTTTTCTCCACCGTCAGGTCGGTGACCAGTTCCCCCGCCTTGTCCAGGACGCCGGTGACATCGGTCAGCATCAACAGCCGCGCCGCGCCGATGGCGCTGGCGATCGCGCCCGCGACCGTGTCGGCGTTGATGTTATAGGTCTCGCCGTTCTCGCCGGCGCCGATGGGGGCGATGACCGGGATCATGCCCGATTGTTCCAGGGCGGTCAGGATACTTGGCTTGATATGTTCCGGTTCGCCGACGTATCCCAGGTCGAGCACTTTTTCGATATTCGATTCCGGGTCGCGCACTTTGCGGCGCAGGCGTGCCGCCTGGATCAAGCCGCCGTCCTTGCCCGATAGTCCTATGGCGGTGCCGCCGGCGCTGTTGATGGCGTTGACGATGGCTTTGTTGATGTTGCCCGACAGCACCATCTCGACGATATCCACGGTCGCGGCGTCGGTCACGCGCAGGCCATCGACGAATTCGCTCTGGATTTTCAGGCGCTCCAGCATCTGTCCGATTTGCGGACCGCCGCCGTGAACGACCACCGGATGGATCCCGACCTGCTTCATCAACACGATGTCCTTGGCGAAGACTTCCGCCAACTCCGGATCGCCCATGGCGTGGCCGCCGTATTTTATGACGAAGGTCTGCCCGGCATAGCGGCGCATGAAGGGCAAGGCTTCGCTGATGGTGCGCGCCGTGCGCAGCCAGTTCTTGGTGTCCGAGAAACTTTTCCGACTCATGACTGCAAGCCTAGTGATCTTCGCGCGGAACCGCCACATCTTCCGCGAAGGCGGTTAAGATGGCGCGAAGTTCCGCGATGCCGGTGCCCGCGTTGGCGCTGGTGACCGCGATGTCGGGGTGGGCGGCGGCATGGCGCGCCAATTCCTTGCCCGTGGTCTCCAGATTTTCGGCCAAGGCACCGGCGGTCAGCTTGTCGGCCTTGGTGAAGACGATTTGATAGGACACCGCCGCGACGTCCAGGCCCGCCATGATATGCCGGTCGGTATCCTTGAGGCCGTGGCGCGCGTCGATCAGCAACAGCACACGGCGTAGCTGCGGCCGGCCCTTCAGGTAACGCTCGCTGAGCGCGGACCAGCGCTGGACGTCGGTTTTCGCCGCCCGCGCGTAGCCGTATCCGGGAAGGTCGGTCAGGACCAGGCGGCCGCCCAGGTCGAAGAAGTTGAGTTGGCGCGTGCGCCCCGGCGTGTTCGAGGTGCGGGCCAGGGTCTTGCGCCCGGTCAGGGCGTTGACCAGGCTCGACTTGCCGACATTGGAGCGCCCGGCGAAAGCGATTTCGCTGACCCCGGTACGCGGCATCCAGCTATCGTCGGCGGCCGCGCCCAGGAAGGTGCAGGCCTGGGCGAAAAGATACCGCCCGGCTTCGATCTCCGCCGGCGTGGGCTCGTAGGGGCTTTGGTAAGCGGCAAGCGCGCCTTGTTGTACGCCGGCGGTGCCGTCTTCGCCGCTCACGTCCGGCCGATGCGCACGCCTAGGCGCCGCATGATGATGTATTGCTGGGTGATGGAAAGCAGGTTGTTCCAGGTCCAATAGATCACCAATCCGGCCGGGAAGCGGGCCAGCAGGAAGGTGAAGATGATCGGCATGAAGAGGAAAATCTTGGCCTGAATCGGATCCGGCGGCTGCGGGTTCAAGCGTTGCTGCAGGAACATGGAGATACCCATGAGCAGGGGCCACACACCGATGCTGATGACGTCCAGGGCGCCAAGTTGCGGCACGTCCCAGGGCAAGATCCCAAAACCGTTCAGGATCGAAGTCGGATCGTGGGCCGAGAGATCCTGAATCCAACCGAAAAACGGCGCGTGGCGCATTTCTATGGTGACGAACATGACCTTGTAGAGGGCGAAGAACACCGGAATCTGGACCAGGATCGGCAGGCACCCCGCTAAGGGGTTGGCGCCTTCTTTCTTATAAAGCGCCATCATTTCCTGATTCAGGCGTTGCTTATCCTCGCCGAAGCGTTCTTTCAGCTTGATCTGCTCGGGTTGCAGCTTGCGCATCTTGGCCATGGAAACATAGGACTTGTTGGCCAGGGGGAAGAACACCAGCTTGACGCCGACGGTCAGGATCAGGATCGCGACCCCGAAATTACCGATTTGTTCGGCGAGAAAATGAAGCGCATAGAACAACGGCTTGGTCAGGAAATAGAACCAGCCGAAATCGACCGATAGGTCGAACTGCGCGAAGCCGTAATCTTCCTCGTATTGGTCGAGCAGCAGGACTTTCTTGGCCCCGGCGAAAAGGTGGCTGGTGACCTCGGCCGCCGCGCCGGGCACGATGTTGGTGCCGTCATAGAGGAAATCGGTCTGGTATTTGTCGACGCCGCTGCTTCCGTCGTGGAGGAAGCGCGTATTGACCTTCTTTTTCTGGTCCGGGACCAGGGCGACCAGCCAATACTTGTCGGTGATGCCCAGCCAACCGCCGGTCGTCGCCACTTGAACCGGGCCGTCATCGCTCAAATCGCTGTAATCGACTTCCTTGAGCACGTCGTCGAAGACCCCGAGCAAACCCTCATGGAGAATATAAAAGCCCAGAATGTCGGGCGTGTTGGTCCGCGATATCAAGCCGTAGGGAAGCAGGGTCACCGCCGCGCCGGAGGTGTTGAAGACCCGCTGCGTGACCGTGAAAAGGTAGTTCTCGTCGATCTTATACAAAGTCTCGAAACGCAAACCGGCGCCGTTGTCCCAGGATAGGGTGACCGGTTGATCCGGGGTGAGAACGCCGGCATCGGCGCGCCACAGCGTTTCCGCGTTCGGCAGGGCCACGCCGGCGCCGGTCCAGCCGAAATCCGCGAAATATGGGTTTTCCGCGCCTTGCGGCGACAACAGAACGATCTCATTGCTGTCCGGGTCGATGGTCTCGCGGTATCCGATCAGGGTCAGATCGTCGATACGCGCGCCGAGGAGCGCTATGGAACCGCGCAAGGTCGGCGTTTCTATGGCGACCCGCGCGCCCTTGGTGATGACCTCCGCGCGGGTCACCTCGGCCGGCACGGCGGGAATGGCTGGCGCCCCGCCCGCCGTCGGCACGCTGACCCCGCCCGGCGCGGCGGCTACCGGAGCGCTGGGCGGGGTCGTCCCCCCGGCGCTAGGTGCCGAAACACCCCCGGCGCTTTGAGTCGCCTCCGGTCCGCCCTGCGGCGGGGCGACGTGTTGCTCGCCGACAAGAAGCTGAAAGCCGAGCAAGATGGCGACTGAGAGGACAATCGCCAGGATTAGATTTTTTTGATCCATGGATGGTACTTAGGTCCTGGCTAGGGGCTCGGCCGTTCAAATATGGTCGTGACCGTGGGCGGCGCAAGTGTGCCCACGCGAACGCTTAGACCGCAAAAGAGGAGAGACATGGTCCGGCACCGGGTCGATGCCGGAGCCGCCCCAGGGATTGCAGCGCAGAATTCGCCACACCGAGAGGCCGCCGCCGCGCAGCACGCCGTGGCGTTGGACCGCCTCGATCGCGTAGTGGGAACAACTCGGCCAAAAACGGCAAGACATGGGCAGGATCGGCCGGATGAACCACTGATAGCCGCGTATCATGCCGACGGCCACGATCTTCAGGACTTTCATTCGCGCCTCACCTTCACCGCCGCGGTACTCCGGCGCGATTTTCCCGATTTGCCGATGCGCTCCAGCGCCTCGCGCAAATCCTCACTCAGCGCCCCGTAGGGCCGCTCCAGCGTCGCGCGGCGTCCAATCAAGACGTAATCGGTGCCGGCGCGCCCACGATCCGGCAGGACCGCCCGCGCCACCGCCCGCAGCCGGCGCCGGGCCCGATTCCGCTGGACCGCGTTGCCGACCTTTCGGCTGACCGTGAACCCGACCCGGACCGCGCGGTCCTTGCCTGCCTCATGGCCTTCGTCCGCCTCACGGCCTTCGTCCGGTCCGCCGGGCGCGGGACGCCGACGGGCCTGAAGAATCAGGCCGGGAGTTACCCATTTCGTGCGCGCGGCAGCCACTTTGAGGAAGTCAGGCCGCTTTTTCAGCCGTCCGATGGAAGGCATCATAGCGATAGCGGCTTAAGCTGAGAGGCGCTTACGACCCTTGGCGCGCCGGCGCGCGATGACATTGCGGCCGCCCACGGTCGCCATGCGGGCCCGAAAGCCGTGACGGCGCTTGCGGACGAGCACACTTGGTTGATAGGTGCGCTTCACGTTATTTTCTCCGGTGTCGGGAAGCTTGAAATCCGGCTGGCTGTATACGGGCCGCCACCCGGTCTGTCAACGGATCATGCGCTGGAATCCGCGCGATGCGGGCCGCCTTACGGGTGCGCGCTTGACCCGCCGGGACGGGTGCTTCACGCCAAGGTTACTAGCCGATGCCAAGATGTGATACTAGAAAGGCGGGCCCGGCCGGCCGGCGGGGGCCAGCATTTCCGGGTGCCGTGGGGAAGGACGAATGAATGCCATGACCGGATCAACCGGCCAGGCCTCTAAAAAAGGGCGGCTGCTTTACCGATTGGGACCCTTGGCGATCCTGGGCGCGGGCCTGGTGCTGTTCTTCGTCCTCGGCTTGGACCGCTTTATCGGGCTCGACGCCCTGCGCGAGCATCGCGGCTGGCTGGCGGGCCGGGTCGAGGAAAACGCCTTGCTCGCCGGCCTGAGCTTCGTTGCGATCTACGCCCTGATCGTGGCGTTCTCGATTCCCGGCGGCGCCCTGCTCACCGTGGTGGCGGGTTTTCTGTTCGGAACCGTGCCGGCCGCGGTTTGCGTCGTGGTCGGGGCCACACTCGGGGCAAGCGGCGTGTTCCTGGCCGCGCGCACGGCCTTGGGCGGCATGCTGCGGGCCAAGGCGGGCCCGGCCCTGCGCCGCATGGAGGAAGGTTTCCGGGAAAACGCCCTGAATTACCTCTTCGTGCTGCGCTTGATACCCTTGTTCCCATTTTGGTTGGTTAATTTGGTGCCGGCGTTCCTGGGCGTGTCGCTTCGCGACTACGTGATCGCGACCTTTTTCGGCATCATCCCCGGCACCTTTGTCTTCGCCAGCCTGGGCAATGGGCTGGGGGCGGTCCTGGACGCGGGCGGCACCCCGGACCTTCGGATCATGTTCACGCCGGATATTCTGATCCCGATCGCCGGCCTTGCCGTCTTGGCGCTGCTGCCGGTGGCCTATAAGAAATTCAAGGCGGGGCGGGGCGGGGCGGGCTAGCGGATCGATCGAAAAATAAGAGCTCCCTCCCCCTTTGAGGGGGAGGGCTGGGGTGGGGGGAAGCGCGACAGCGCGTCAAACGACTCATTTCTTTTTTGTCTTGATTATTGCTGCCTCGCGCTGGCGCCGGAGCAGTAAAGCGAGTCTCTTGACGCGCGGACGCGCTTCCCCCCACCCTCCCCCGCAAGGGGGGAGGGGATTCTTGAGTCATCGGTCAATCCTAGAGCGCATGGGGTCAGTATGAGCGAAATTCTAACGCCGGACATCTGTGTGATCGGCGCCGGTTCCGCCGGCTTGTCCATCGCCGCGGGCGCCTCGCAGATGGGGGCCGATACGGTCTTGATCGAAAAGGCCGCCATGGGGGGCGATTGCCTGAACTATGGCTGCGTCCCCTCCAAGGCCCTGCTGGTCGCCGCCAAGGCCGCCAGCGCTCATCGCCGGGCCCAGGCCCTGGGGGTTCATTACGACCCGCCGCGGATCGATTTTCAGGCTGTCCACGACCACGTTAGAGCGGTGATCGACGCCATCGCCCCGATGGACTCGGTGGAGCGCTTCGAGGGTCTCGGCGTCACCGTCGTGAAATCCGCCGGCCGCTTCGTTAACGCCCGCGAGGTCGAGGCGGGGGACAGGCGTATACGGGCGCGGCGTTATGTGGTGGCGACCGGGTCGCGGCCTCTGGTGCCGCCCATTCCCGGGCTCGATGGGGTCGATTTCCTGACCAACGAAACGGTCTTCGATCTGACCGAACGGCCGGATCATCTGATCGTCGTCGGGGGCGGGCCGATCGGCTGCGAGCTCGGCCAGGCATTCCGGCTTCTCGGCGCCAAGGTCAGCATCGTCGAGATGGCTAATATTCTACCCAAGGACGATCCCGAGCTGGTCGCGGTCCTGCGCGCCAAGCTGCGCGCCGACGGTATCGACCTTCACGAAGGCACCAAGGTCGCCGCGGTTGAGCGCCGAGATGGCGGTATCGGCGTCAAGATCGAGCGCGATGGCCGGGAGGACTGGATAGCCGGCTCGGCCTTGTTGCTCGCCGCCGGCCGAACGCCGAATCTCGATGGCTTGGGTCTTGAGGCCGCGGGCATCGACTTCGACCGCCGCGGGGTGAAGGTCGATGGCCGCCTGCGCACGACGAATTCGCGGGTTTTCGCCGCCGGCGACGTGGCCGGGGGGCCGCAGTTCACCCACATGGCGGGATATCACGCCGGGATCGTCATCAAGAACGCCTTGTTCCGCTGGCCAGCCAAGGTCGATATCCGCGCCCTGCCGTGGGTCACCTACACGGCGCCGGAGCTGGCCCAGGTCGGGATGACCGAGGAGGCCGCGCGCCAGGCCCATGGCGATATTCGTATTCTGCGCTGGCCCTTCGCCGAGAACGACCGGGCCCAGGCGGAGCGCCAAACCCAGGGCGCGGTCAAGGCGATCACGGCGCCGAACGGCAAGATTCTGGGCGCCTCCATCGTCGGGGAACATGCCGGCGAGCTGATCCAGCCCTGGGTTCTGGCCATGTCGCAAGGGTCCAAGGTTTCGGCCTTGGCCGGAATGATCGCGCCCTACCCGACCCTGGGCGAGGCCAGCAAGCGCGCCGCCGGCAGCTTTTACGTGCCCAAGCTATTTAGCGCGCGCACCAAATGGCTGGTCCGTCTGCTCGCCCGCCTGGGGTGATCGCGGCGGCGGCCTCGTGAGAAATTCGCGATAACTTTCACGGATATGTGAACCAAAAAGCCCAGACGTGAGTCGAGAAAACCGGACCGAATCGCCATTATCTTGAGGCGCGGTTTACCGGGCAAGTTTGCGATCGCCGATAAACTTGCGGCGTTGCCTGTTAACCAAGGCCCGGTGCGCGGCCGGCGGACCCGCCGGTAAGACTTCACTTTAGGAGGCGAATTATGATTAGAAAGACTGTTTTGGCGCTCAGCGTCGCGACCCTGGCCACCGGTGCGGCCACTCTTCCCGACGCCAGCGCGAAAGCGGCCGGCACGTCGGTTTTAGTTGCCGCGGCCTGCAACCCCTGCGCGGCCAAGTGCAACCCCTGTGCGGCCAAGTGCAATCCTTGCAACCCCTGCGCGGCGGCCAAGTGCAACCCCTGCAATCCCTGTGCGGCGGCCAAATGCAACCCCTGCAATCCCTGTGCGGCGGCCAAGTGCAACCCCTGCAACCCCTGCGCGGCGTCGACCGACTAAGCTAACGCGAAGTTGGTCCTCACGTGTTGAGGTGCCGGCGCGTCCGCTACCGTCCGAACCCTCCCTCTCCCTTGGTCGGTAGCGGCGCGCCGTATCTTTCCACCCCACGTGATCGGGGCCAGGCACACTTAGCTATCCTTAGTTGCCGCGCCGTGGCCATGCCCTCTTGGCCACTTCATGGTCCCGCGCGGCTGCTTCATGGTATGGTAAGACCATGACGGTGACCAAGATTAGACTCCCGCCGCTGGCCAAGAGCCTGTCGGCAAAGCTTCTACTGCTGACAATCGCGTTCGTGATGCTGGCGGAAGTCCTGATTTTCGCGCCCTCCGTCGGCCGCTTTCGCCTGACCTACCTGCAAAATCGTTTGGGCGACGCGCACTTGGCCATCCTCGCGCTCGAGGCGACCCCGGACAACATGGTCAGCGAGGAATTGGGGCGCGAGCTGCTATCTCACGTCGGCGCCTACACGGTCGCCCTGACCGAGCCGAACGCGGGTAAGTTGATTCTGATGGCTTCCAAGCCCGAGCGGCTGGATGCCAGCTTCGATTTACGGGAGATGAACTTTTTTGCCCTGATCGGCAGCGCCCTGAGAACCATGCTGGGCGATGGCACCCGAATCTTGCGCGTGGTCGGACCCTCGCCCAACGATCCAAACATCCTGGTCGAGATTGTGCTCGACGAAGCTGAACTACGGACCCTGATAATCGGTTATGGGAATCGCATTCTAGCCCTTTCCTTCGGCATTTCGCTGTTCACGGCGGCCCTGGTGTACCTCAGCCTGCATCTGCTCATGGTCAGGCCCATGCGCCGTTTAACCGAGAGCATGGCACGCTTTCACGAGAATCCCGAGGACGGATCGCGGATCGCGGTGCCGACCACGCGCCAAGACGAGATCGGCCTGGCCCGGCGCGAGCTGGCGAACATGCAGCAGGGCTTGCGCGATGCCCTGCAGCAACGCGCCCATTTGGCGGCCCTGGGAACCGCCGTCACCAAGATCAACCACGATTTGAGAAATATCCTGACCACGGCGCGGCTGATCTCCGACCGCTTGGCGGCGAGCGGGGATCCGGAGGTGCAGCGCATAGCACCGGCCCTGGTGAGCGCCATCGACAGGGCCGTCAATCTGTGCGCGCAAACCCTGGACTTCACCCGCCAGGGCGCGCCGAGGGTCGAGCCGCGCCGTTTCGATTTGGTCGAGCTGGTCGGAGATGTCGGCAAGGATCTGCCGGAAAAGGTCAACGGCGAGCCCGCGCTTCGCTGCTTAATCGACGGCGCCTTCGAGCTGGAGGCCGACCAAGAGCAGCTGCACCGCGTCTTGAGCAACCTGACCTTGAATTCGATCGGCGCCGGCGCGGCCCATGTCGATGTAACCGCCCAACGCGGCGAGGATCAAATCGTGGTTTATGTCACGGACGACGGCTCCGGCCTGCCGCCGCGGGCGCGCGAGAACCTGTTCGCGCCCTTCGCCGGATCGGCCCGGCCCGGGGGCACCGGACTGGGCCTGGCGATCGCCCGCGAACTGATGCGGGCCCATGGGGGCGATTTGCGCTTGGAGAGTTCGACCGCCGAGGGAACGCGATTCAAGCTGATTTTACCGCGCTCCGGGGCCGCCTCTTAATATCAGCCGCGCGAGGCCGCGTTATCGAGCGCCTTGCAGAGAAGTAGCGATTCGACGGTATGGCCGCGCTCGCGCAGGATCGAGGCCAGGCCGCCCTTGGACCCCCGCAAGCGGTCGGCGCCCTCGGCGATATTGGTGTGCAAGGCGGTACATCCGCGCCGCCGCCCCATATCTTCCAGAAATCCCGCCAGGGCATGGGCCACCGCCGGGCGGTCGAAGAGGTCGAGGGCCATGAAATGGTCCGCGATCAAGGCCGGGCCATGGAAAAGGACCGCCTCGATTCGGTAAATGCACAGTCCAGCTATGTAGTTTTGTTCCGCGATGACGCACTGTATGCCCTCTGAGTCGGGGGCGGCGGCGTCAATCTTCGCGCGCGCGAAGGTTTGCCACTCCTCCAGGCCGATGTGCGGCAAGGAAGCCTGGACAAGCGGAAAGACTTGGTCGATTTGCTTGATTGCCAGGGGATGTGTGGTTAATTCGCGCACGGCTAATCTGGATACTCATGTTGGTTGGATGTCTATGCTGAGCGCTTGAGGGGAAAGGCTCTTTGACCTATATCAATGGGTAAGGTCAATAGATCGGGGTTACCCCTGAAAATTGCGCGGCAGCCTCTCCGGGGCTGGATTCTGGGCCCCCGCAGTGTAGTATTACCGCTAAATCGTAGAATCGCGGACAGGTTGCTATGACGCTGTTTGAGATCAGAAAGATGTCGGCTCGTTTGCCCACTCCGGCGCCTCGAACCGGCAGATCCGAATCTCCTTGCGCCGCCTGCAATGTGCGCCACCTGACCCTGTGCGCGGCCCTGGATGACCAGGAAGTCGCGGATATGTCGGCCATTGTCTCCAGTGTCGAGTTGGGGCCGGGAGAACCGCTGTTCGACGAGGCCGAACCGGCCAAGAACGTCTTCAACGTTACCGCCGGCGCGGTCAAGATTTACAAGCTTTTGCCCGATGGGCGGCGGCAGATGACCGGGTTTCTGTTTCCCGGCGATTTTCTCGGCCTGGCCAATGAAGAGACCTATGCCTACAGCGCCGAAGCGGTGACGTTCACGACCTTGTGCCGCTTTCCCCGCAAGCGGCTCGAGGCACTGCTAGAGCAATATCCAAGGATGGAGCGCCGGCTTCTCGGCATGGCGAGCCATGAGCTGGCTGTCGCGCAAGAGCAAATGTTGCTGCTGGGGCGCAAGACGGCGCGGGAAAAAGTGGCCTCGTTCCTTCTCCTGTTGTCGCGGCGCGCGGTGCAGCGCGGCCAGAAGGACAGCCCGATCTCGGTCCCCATGAGCCGCAACGATATCGGCGACTACCTGGGCCTGACCACCGAAACCGTGAGTCGAACCTTCACCCTGCTGAAGCAAGCCGGGGCGATCGTTCTGCAGGGTAGCGGGAAGGTCGAATTGTCGGACCGGGCGGCGCTCGAAGTCATGTCCGACGGAGTCTAACGAGCTCTAGGGCCTGTAGACGCTCGATCCGTATTTCCTCCCACCGGCGAAAATTCTTGGTATAGCCATGGACCGGGCCCGAAAGAACGCTCGAAGCGAGCTCGCGGTATCCAGGAGCGTCGCCGAGCTGCGCGGCGTGCTGAACCGCTGGCGTGCTGAGGGCGACAGCATCGCGCTGGTTCCCACCATGGGGGGGCTGCACGAAGGGCATCTGGCCCTGGTCCGCGCCGCGCGCACCCAATTCAGCCGTGTGGTGGCGACGATTTTTGTCAATCCCATGCAGTTCGACGACCCGGTGGACCTGGGGCGTTATCCCAGCGACATCGGGCGCGACACCGCGATGCTCTCCCAGGCCGGCGCCGATCTGCTCTTCCTGCCGGCGGCCGGGGAAATGTATCCGCCCGGCTTCGCCACGGCCGTCAAGGTTAGCGGCCTGACCGCCTGCTTGTGCGGCGCCGCGCGGCGCGGCCATTTCGACGGCGTCAGCACGGTGGTCGCCAAGTTATTGTGCCAAGCCGCGCCCGATGCGGCCTTTTTTGGGGAAAAGGACTACCAGCAGTTGCTCGTGGTTCGCCGAACGGTTCGGGACCTGGATATTCCGGTGCGCATCGAAGGCGTGACGACCGTGCGCGAGGCCGATGGCCTGGCGCTGTCTTCGCGTAATTTCAATCTCTCGCGCGAGGAACGGGCTGCCGCGCCGGCTCTGTACCGGGTTCTGAGTGAAGTGGCCCAGGCCCTGGCGCCGGGCGGTCCGGCCCAGGCGGCGCTCGAGGAAGGGCGGGAATCGCTCATGCGCGCCGGCTTCGCGCGGGTCGACTATTTTGAACTGCGAGACGGTGAGACCCTGACCTCCCTTGAGCGGGCCCGTCCGCCGGCACGGCTTTTCGCCGCCGCGTGGCTGGGGGCCACGCGCCTCATCGATAATATACCGGTCGCCTGATTTCAAATTTGGAAAGTGCCCTAGGGCCCCGCTTTCGCGCGCGCGAGAGGCGGCACCGATCGCAATTCGGTATCCCAGGGAAATAAAATCCAGGTGTCCTGACTGACCTCGGTGACGAAGGTATCGGCCAGGGGCCGCCCGGCTGGTTTAGCGTAGACCGTGGCCAGATGCGCCTCGGGCAGGCGTTCGCGAACCACCTTGGCGGTTTGGCCGGTATCCACCAGGTCGTCGATGATCAGCCAGCCCTTGCCGCTGCCTTTCACATCCTTGAGGACTTGTACGTCGCCGATCTGGCGGTCGTCGTAGCTGACGACGCAGAAAGTATCGATCAGCCGCAGTTCCAACTCGCGTGCGACGATCGCGGCGGGTACCAATCCGCCGCGCGTGATGGCCACGATACCCCGCCATGGCCCGGCTTCCATCAAGCGCCAGGCCAGGGCCTTGGAGTCCCGATGCAACTGGTCCCAGGAGACCGGAAAGGTTTTCGGTTGCGCGGCGTCATCTGTCATGAGGCGGGTCCTTGCGGATTTGTTTCATAACGGGGTTCTCCAGGGGGCATTATCGGCGTTCCTGGGCGTGAGTCTTTGTGGAAAAAACTGTGGATCGATTGTGTGAATATTACAGATTCGTCCACAGAATTCTTGATGAGTATTTGCCTTTGCGATTGTTTACGCGGACGGCATGGATAATCATTGAATCACGCGCTTAGGTTCCTCGGGATCGGGAGCGCGCGAACTGGAAGGATCTTTTTGGGGTCATCGGTTCGCCGGGCAAGTTGGCTTTCGGGTCAAGGCGCCGGGTGAAACGGGCGGTCTTCGGATCGCGGGGTCCCCCCGATCCACGGCTCTTCGGGGTTGTGAGAAAAGGGAGGTCTAGGGTCTAAAGGGTACCCAAGGTTCGGAAGGCGTCAGGGTTGTACTCCTCGGAGTGCATTGCGAAGGGCCCCGCGTCCGCGCACCTGGCGCCTTCCATTATTTGCGCCTTCCATTATTTTCACGGCCAAAAAATCACAGCTTTTTTCGAAACTCGCCTGGCTTTATCGGGCCAGCTTGGTATTCGGGCTCGGCGATGGCTTACAGCGATGGCTTAAAATGGCAACGGCCCGGTCCGGCGATCCGCTAAAGCGGTCACGCCGAACCGGGCCGTGTCGTCAGGGTTTGTCATGAGCCCGCGTCCATGCACCTGTAGCGCCCTGATATCAAGGGCGCTCGCGCCGGGTCAACTAAGTTTTGAGGGCCGCGCTCAGCGCACGTAAACGTGGACTTCGTTGCCCTGGGCCTGGGCGCTGCTGGTCGCGGACAGGGTAATGCGGTCCGCCGGCAGGCCCATGCTGGTCAGGGAGCGCAAGACATTCTCGGCGTTGCGGCGCGACTTGGTGGTCGCCAGCGATATCTGCGCCGGCGTGCCCAGGTTCGGCGTGATCGCGACCAGATCGAAGCCCGCGTTCGGGCGCCGTTCCAGGGCGCTGTTCACAACCGAGAACAGGGCTTGCTCGTACTGGACGTTGGGATCGGCGAAGCGGATCACCACCAGGGGCTGGCGCTGGCCGACCAGGGAGGCCGCGCCGCCGGCGGGCGGCGGGGCGGCCACGCCGTAAGCCCGGCTGGCCAAGCTGCCGCCGATGTATTCGCCATTGTCGATGGCGATCTGCATGGCGGTGAGGTTGGAGCGCTCGGCCGAGAAGTAATTCTGGGTCCGCGACACATCCTCGGAAAGTTCGTTCAGCAAGCGTTCGATGACGACGACCGTCTTGTTGACCTCGTCTTCCAGGATCGCCAGCTGGCGGTGGTCTTCCTCGACGGCGCCGCGAAGTTCGAAGGTCGCGCGTGTCGATTCCAGCAGGAACGCCGCCAGGGCCGAGGTCGAGGCGGCTTCGTTGGAGAGGGCGTTTAGAACCGAGATGCTCTCGCCGACCTTGTTCAACTCGGCCTGGGCCTGGTTCCATTCAGCCACCAGCTCCGGGTTGCCGGGGGTGGTGCCGAGTTGCAGGCGCGAATTCACGTCGCCGACCAGGCTGTGATAGGCATTGGCGCTTTGCCGTGCCGCGGCGCGCTGGCCTTGCAATTGACCGTTATGTTCCGACATACGCGACTGAAGCCGTGCCAGGTCGCCGCGCAAATCATTGATCTTCTGCCCGACATGGGTGCCGCTGGGTTGAGCGTTGGTGACTCCCGGCGATTCGAAAGTCGAGTCGCCGAACAGCGTTGGCGCGCTGCTGGGCGCTGCTTGCGGGGCGGGTGGAGGCGCGGCCGCTTGCGGCTGGGCGCTGGGCGCGGGCTCTCCGGTCAGCGAGGGCAGCAAGGCCTCATCGGCAAAGGCGCAGGCGCCCAAGAACAAAACCGCCGCCGCGACGGGCGCGATCCGTCTTACCAGAGAGATTTCTCTTTTATACATGGAGATTCCCACCGAATATTTCGCGAACAATGAATCTTTGAAATAAGTAAGAGCCAGTTGCCGCCGTCCCCCTAAGCGAGCCGCGATAGTACTGGATGGATTCTGGGGGTACAAGTCACATTTCCCTTGCCCGGCCCGTTGGAATCCCACGATTCCAGTCGGTTGGGAAGCCCTTGCGCCGCGCAACGCCGTCGCGTAATGTCCGCGCGCTTCGAGGTCCGGCGGCTAAGTTTTCAGCCGGACCGGACCCGCGCCGCGCCCGTAGCTCAATTGGATAGAGCGTCTGACTACGGATCAGGAGGTTGGGAGTTCGAGTCTTCCCGGGCGCGCCATTATTCCATACGTGAAGTAAGATAGCGGCTTTCCTTCGTATGGCCGCGGGCGAAGCGCGCTCCGGCCAATTGGCCCCGGCGGCCGAGTCGGATAATCCAGTTTGCCCGGTTTACACGGATTATGGTGAACGAGAGGTTAACGGCCAGGCCTCGGCGGTCGTGAGACAGGCGGGGCAATCCCCTAATCCGCCGCGCTAAACCGGCGGTAGGCGAAGGCCGGGGCTGGGGCGTGGGATTCGGCCTCGGCCAGGGCGAGCAGAGCCTCGTGGTCGGATGACCGGGCGCAAGCCGGGTCGGTCGCGGCGGCGTCTCCGGCGATCGCCAGGGCCTGGCAGCGGCAGCCGCCCCAATCGATCTCGCGCTGGTCGCAGGATTGGCACGGCTCCGGCATCCAGGCGGTGCCGCGAAAGCGCGTGAAGGCTTGCGACTCGCGCCAGATTTCGCTCAAGGGGCGGTCTTTCACATTGTCGAAGTCCAGGCCGGGAATCGTCTCGGCGGCGTGGCACGGCATGACCTGGCCGCTGGGCGTGACGTTGATGAACTGACGCGCCCAGCCGCCCATGCAGGCCTTGGGCCGCCGGGCGTAGTAGTCCGGCACCACGTAATCGAACACCATGGTGCCCTTGAGCCGTTCGCGCGCCGCCTCGACAATCTTGGTCGCGCGCTCCAGTTGCGCGCGCGTGGGCAGAAGTGCCGCACGGTTTTTCAGGCCCCAGCCGTAGTACTGAACGTGGGCGACTTCGAGCCGCCCGGCGCCCAGGCTCAGGGCCAGCTCGATGATGTCTTCCAGGCGTTCCAGGTTGTGCCGGTGGACCGGGGCGTTGACGGTCAAGGCCAGGCCGATCTCCTCCACCCACGCGGCCAGGGCCATTTTGCGCTCGTGCCCGCCGGTATAGCCGCCAATCCGGTCGGCCTCGGCCGGGTCGCTATCCTGGATGCTGAGTTGCAGGTGATCGAGCCCGGCTTCGGCCAGGCGTTCCAGGCGCGCGCGGTCGATCAGGACGCCGGAGGTGATGAGGTTGGTGTAGAGGCCAAGACGCGCGGCGTGGGCGACCAGGTCTTCCAGGTCCTTGCGCACCGTGGGCTCACCGCCGGAGAAGTGAACTTGCAGAACGCCGAGGTCGTTGGCCTCGTCCAGCACCCGCATCCAGGCCGCGGTATCGAGTTCCCCGCGCGCCCGCTCCAGGGCCAGTGGATTGGAGCAGTAGGGGCATTGCAGGGGGCAGCGGTGCGACAGCTCGAACAGAATCGCCAGCGGCGGCGCGGGTTCCGCGCTTGCCGCGCTAGATTCTTTTGGGCGTCTGCGCGTCATCGCCTCGCTCATGTTGTCATCTCCTCCGGTACGAAGGCGCCGGGCGGGATGTTCCCCGGTTCCACATAGGCGTGATGCAGGGCGTCGAGCTGTGCCCAGAGCACGTCGGTCTTGAACAAAAGTGCATCGATCACGCCCTGCTGCTGCTCGGCGGTGCGCGCCTCGCGCAGTACGTAGGCAAGCCCGAACTTCACGTCGCGCGGCGCCTCGTCGAGGCGCTTGCGGAAGTAGGACAGGGACTTGTCGTCGGCGAAATCGTAGTGCTGCAACAAGCCGGCAATGCGCTCCTTGTGGATTCCGGGAGCGAAAAGCTCGGTCAGCGACGAGGCGATGGCTTCCAGCAAGGGGCGCTCGCGCACGAAACGCACATAGGCCTCGACGGCGAACTTGGTCGCCGCCAGCGCGCCATCGGTGGATACCACGTAGCCGCGGTCCAGCCCCACGCACTCGGCGAGCACGAGCCAGCGTTCGATCCCCCCGTCCCCGGGGCCGCTGCCGTCGTGGTCGACGATGCGCCGCCGCCATTCGCGCCTCAACTCAACGTCATGCATGCGCGACAGCAGGGCCGCGTCCTTCCTGGGGATGGCGCCTTGATAGCAGTAGCGATTGAGGACCCAGGCCTGGACCTGCCCCCTGTTGAGCTTGCCGCCGTGCAGCAGCTTATGGAAAGGGTGCAGGTCGTGGTAGCGCTCCGCGCCGATCTGGCGCAGGCGCGCTTCGAGTTCATCCGGGCTCAGTAAGGCGTTCATATCTCTATTTCCTGGCCATCCATGGCGATTTCCCAGCCGCCGCGCTCTATCTCCGCGCGTTCGCGCGAATGTTCTAAAAGAGCCGGGTTGGAATTGTTGATGTGAATGAACACGCGGCGCTGGACATCGAGATCGGCGAAGGCGGCCATGGTGCCCTTGGGGCCCGACATGCTGATGTGGCCCATGCGGTGACCGGTCTTGTGGCTCAGGCCGCCGCTCACCATCTCCTCGTCTTCGTACAAGGTGCCGTCGAAAAGCACCAAGCGCGCGCCCTTCAAGCGCGCCTCGAGCTGCGGGGTCAGCCCGGCGCAGCCCGGAATGTAGAAGAACGCGGCGCCGCTGTCTTGCTGGCGCACGCACAGGCCGATGGTGTCGCCCTCGGCGGTGCCGAAGTTGGCGTCCGCGCCGGCGCTTTCGTCTTCCAGATAAAGTGCGATCTTGCCCGGCACCGTGAAGGCTTCGACGCTCAGGCCGATCCCGGCCCCGTCGCGGTCGCGCAATTCCACTTCGCCCGCGAGAGGAAGCGGGCGGCGGGTCACGAAATCCGGATTGAGCACTCCGAATATGGGATTGGCGCCGAGGGCGCCATGGACCCGCTCATTGGCGTAAAGCGCCAGCGGCTGGCTTTCGCGCAGGGTCAAGAGCCCGGCGACATGATCGACATCGGCGTTGGTCAAAACGACCGTTGAGATGGGACTATGGCGGGCGCCTTGGCGCGGGTGCAGGGCCGGGTTGTCGTTGATTTGCTGGCGCAGATCCGGCGAGGCGTTGAACAGAACCCAGCGCTCGCCATCGGCGCTGGCCGCGATCGAGGATTGGGTGCGCGCCCTTGCGCCGCCGTCGTTCGCCCGCGCCGCGCGGCAGACCGGGCAGTTACAGTTCCACTGCGGAAATCCGCCGCCGGCCGCCGAACCGAGAACAAGTATTTTCATGGTTCAGGTCCGTTACCGGTTCCTTGCAGTTAACCGCGACTCCTTGCCCTTGGGCAAGATCGGGCAAGATCTCAATTTGGCATCTCTATGGTTATCTTGATGCTGGAATACCATGCCGCCACATTCTCGATATCGTCGTCGCCGAGCATGCTGGCGATAATACTCATCTGCTCATGTTGACGCTTGCCCGCGCGATAGGCTTCGAGCTGGGCGACAATGTATTCCTTCTGCTGACCGCTCAGGTTCGCGGCCATGGGCACGACGGCCCGGCCATCCAGGCCGTGACACACTTGGCACGCCGTCTCGGCTTTGGCCTTTCCGGCCATGATATCTCCGGCGAAAGCCCCCTTGCCGGACAATCCGGCCACGGAAATCAGCACGGCTGCGAAGATGGGGAATCGTTTCATCGCGGTCATATCTATTCTTTATTCGATCCAAAGAATTTGGACCGGGTTTTCACCCGGTCCAAATCCCAATGTCGTGCGTTTTTCCCAGGGCTTAGTTGCCGCCGTAGGAGATGCGGTAAATGGCGCCGGCCTTGTCATCCGATACCAGGATCGAGCCATCGACATACTGTTGCACGTCAACCGGCCGGCCGAGGTAGAAACCGCTGTCGTTCAGCCAGCCTTCGGCGAAGGGCTCCGTGCTGGCGGCATTCCCATCGGCATCCAGGAACGTGACCATGACTCTGGCACCTCTGGGCTTGACCGCGTTCCAGGACCCATGCTGGGCGCTGAAGATCGCGTTGGCGTATTTCTTGGGGAACATATTGCCGGTGTAGAACATCATCCCCAAGTCCGCGGCGTGGGCGATCATTTCAACCTGAGGCGGCACATACCTGGCCGCCAGGTCGTCGGGAATCGCCTGGTCCTTGTACTCGTTGGTCCTGGTGCTGCCGCCGCCAAAGTAGGGGTGGCCGTACCACATGCCCATTTCCGGCATCTTGTTCAGCTCTCCCGGCGGGATCTCATCGCCCATGCCGTCGACCTGATTGTCGGTGAACCAGAGGCTGCCGTCTTGCGGATTGAAGGCGTGTCCGACCGAATTGCGAATCCCGGTGGCCACCACTTCGCGCCCCGAGCCGTCCCGGTTCATGCGGATCATGCCGCCGATCCCAACCTTGGCGTACAAATCCACTTTGTCGGCCGGCGTCACGTTGAAGGGTTGCCCCATGCTGACGTAAAGCTTGTTGTCGGGGCCGATGGCGCAGACGCGCGCGGTGTGGTTATACGATTCTTCTTCCGCCGGAATCAGGTCGCCTTGATTCACGATCGGGATCGCGACCGTGTCGGACCCTTCCATGAAGTATTCCGCCGCCGGGAACATCATCACGCGGTTTCTCTCGGCGATGAAAAGGAAACCGTCGGGCGAATAGCAAACGCCGTTTGGAATATCGAACTTGACGCTCGGGCTGAAGGCCTCGACCGTGTCGGCGACATTGTCCATGTCACGGTCGGTGACCGACCAGACCGCGGTTTTCCTCGTGCCCACCCAGACGGTAGCCTTGTTGCGGCTGATCGCCATGTTTCTCGCATCGGGAACGATGGCGAAAAGCTCGATCTTGAAGCCGTCCGGCATTTTGATGTTCGAAAGGGCTTTGGTCAGGTTGGCCGCGTACTTGCCGCCTTGGGGCACGCGCTCCATGGCGCCGGTATCGGTTCTCTTGAAGGAGCCTAATTTGGATAGGTTCGCGTCATCGCCCGCGGCGAAACTCGGGCCCGAAGTTAACAATAATGTCAGCCCCACGGCTGACAAGAAAAGGCCATTCTTTTTCATCGTTTCTTCCCCGTATTCATTAGTATTGAATGTTTTTTTCATGAATGCCCCGCACCGGGACATATAGATGGAGACTACTCTACGGTGGGCTATAAATAAGTGTCAATACCGCCAGGCGGGTGGACTTCGCGGCGGGCGGGGGCAAGCGGCCGGGTTCCGTTGTTTCACGAACAGCCGGTTAAGCCGGGTTCTTTCGCGAGCGCTCGGAATGTGGTAGCGTGTTTACCAATAGCAGACCGGCCTTAAGGCCGGCATGGCCGTGATGCCGCGAAAGTGGCGATTACCACGGCAAGTGGGAGGCTAAAATGTATAGATCCGTGACGGAAAGCAAATTGCCGCGCGAAGGCCGGCGCCGTGCGCTCTATCGCGTGGAGGGGGTGTTGATCGGGGTCGCGATCTTTCTTGGCGTCTTTTACGCGCTGGGCTGGTGGAATCTGTAGGTAATGCCATGATCAGACGCGAATCGACCCCAGGATTATCCGATTGGCAGGACGCGCCGGCTGTTTTCCTGCGCCAAGTCAGGGAAGCCAAGGTCGCGGCCGCGGCCCGGCTGGAAATCGGGCAGCGATTCCATCGCGTGGGCTTGCCCTCGGTGGTTTGGCGCGTGTCGCGCGTGTACCGGGATGGGCAAAGCGTGGAGCACGCGATCCTCGCCAGCAACCGCCGCGATCTGGACAATAAGACACTCTCGGCGGTGGTTCTGATGGATAGCCGCCAGTACCGTCCGGTCTAAAGTCGAGACAGGCCGTCAACGACCTTGGCGATCGCCGCCGCGCCGCCGCGCGGGGCCATGATGTGCGCGCCGGCAACACCGTCGATCTGGTGCAGCTCGTGAATCAGTTCGATGCAGATGCGCCGGCCTTCGGCTTCCGGGTCTTGAGCTTTCTCCAAGCGTTCGACCGTCGCTTCGGGCACGGTGACGCCGAACAGCTTTTCATTCATCCAGCGCGCGCTCGCCGCCGAGACGAGGGGACCGACCCCGATCAAAATGCGTAGTTTCCCGGGTAAGCCGAATTCGGACAGGCGCGCGATGTAGCGGCGCACGATACCGGCATCGAAACAGAACTGCGTCTGCACGAATTCGGCTCCGGCCTCCTGCTTGGCGATGAGCGCGTCGGGCCGCCAATCCGCGGCTGGATCGTGCGGACTATCCGCGGCGCCGATCAAAATTCGCTGCGGCGATGCGATCTCGCGCCCCGAGGGTAAGACGCCCTGGTCGCGCATCCGCCGCGCCAGGCTCATGACCTCGCGGCTATCCAAGTCGAACACCGGCTTGGCTTCCGGCGCATCGCCTTGGGCGGGATCGTCGCCGCGCAGAATCAGGAAATTCTCGATTCCCAGGGCCGCCGCCCCCAAGAGGTCGCCGGCCAGGGCGATCCGGTTGCGGTCGCGGCAAGTCATTTGCAAGACCGGCTCGTATCCGTCGCGGCGCAGAATCGCCGCCGCCGCCAGGCTCGACATGGCGGTCCGGGCGCCGGCCGCGTCGGTCACGTTGATCGCGTCGACCCGGCCCCGCAGGGGCGCGGCCAGGGCCAGCATGGCCTCCGGGTCGGCGCTCAGGGGCGGCGGGACTTCCGCCGTGATCGCGAAGTTTTGATCGCGCAGGCGCCCTCTCAGGGACCGCGCGGCGTCATGGGTGTCCACAGGCCCTAAGACACCGTGGAGGTGCCGCGCAGCTTCGCCCGGACCGCGCCGGGTTCGAGCGAGTCAAGATACAACGACGGGTTGGTCAGCATGTCCTCGATCCTGGTTAGAAAACCCTGGGCGACCGCCGACTCGAAATCGATCTCGCGCACGATCCGGCGCAAGACATTGTTGCCCGATTGAAAGTCCTGCATGTGGGCCACGGTCTCGCGCGCCAAGCGCTCGCCGATAGCCCAATCGTCGTTGTAGACGCCGGTATCCTCCGCCACATCCCAATAGCGCCAATTGCCCTCGCTATCCTGGCTAACGCTGGGAAAGAGGTGCCATTGGCGAATCCACTCGGCTTCGTCCTCCTTGGCCTTGGCCAGGGCACGCGCCTCGACCTCGGCGTCCGATAGGGCCGGTGTCTCGTCGGATTCGGCCATGTCTCGGTGTCCTTCCAACTATGTCCTGTTTCAAGCTTAGCGAAAAACGCCGCCGCGCACGAGCGCTTGGTACACGGGAGGCCAATTATTCCGGCCGCCGCAGGGTGGGTAAAATCAAGACGATAACCAAGGCGGCGCAGACCAGCGCCAGGGCAAGTATCTCGCGCGCGCCAATCGGCTCGCCCAGAATGAGGCCGCTGGACAGAACCCCGACAATGGGGATCGCCAGGGTTCCGATCGCCGCGAGGACGGCGGGAAACAGGCTCACGACCTTAAACCAGGCCCAGTGGCAAAAGATCATGGGCACGATCAGAACGTAGGCTAAGGCGATCAGGGCTTCCCGGCTCAAGGCCGCCGGATCCGGCCAATCGCCAATGATGAAAGCGCCCAGGGTAACCGGAATGGCGCCGAGCAGCAGTTGCCAGCCCGCCAGGGCCGCGATTGGCAGGCTCCAGGTGAAGCGCTTCATGAGCACGGTTCCCAAGGCCCAGGACAGGGCCGCGCCGAGCATGAAGGCGGCGCCCCAGGGCGTGCGCCCCACGACACCCAGGTCCGGCCCGATCAAGACCGCGAGCCCGGCCATGCCGAGGGCCAAACCCAGCCATCGCCGCCAGGTCAAATGCTCGCCCAGGAGGATACCGCCAAGAATGGCCGCCCACAGCGGCATGGTGAAGGCGATGATCGAGGCGCGCCCGGCCGCCATCAGCGAGATGCCGTAAGCGGAACAAAGATGCCACCCGACGATATTGAAGACCGTGCACAGCAGAAGTGGGCGAATCTCGCCGCCGGCGACGCGAAGAGATCTTCCGCCAAGCGCGGTTATGAGAAGCAGGGCGCCGCCGCCGACGATCAGGCTAAGGCTGCGGAAGGGCCAAACCGGTATCTCGCCCAGGGCGATCTTCATGAACGGCCAGTTCAGGCCCCAAAGCAGGCTCAGCGCGGCCAAGAGCGCGAATCCCGCCGCCGGCAGTACTTGTGCCTGCTGGGCCGGCCGCGCGTGCTTATCGGGGGTCATGGCCCGCCACGCTTGGCAGCCGCGCGAGTCGGGCCAGGACAGCCTTTTTTTCCTCGGCGGTCATGATAATCCAGTCGCGTATCTCGCCGCTCGTGCGCCGGCAACCCAGGCAGGCGTCGGTCGCGCTATCGATCTGGCAAACGTCGATGCAGGGCGAGGGGACGCTGGTGTCGATCTTGCGGCGGGGCGTGGTCCGCCGCCGCGTGCGCCGCTCGGGCCGTTCCGGGGGCGGGGTACTCAAGGCCGGCCGCCCTTCGCACGGTCAGGAAGGCCAAGAAGAATCATCGGGTTGCGGCCGAGCCGTGGCGACGTATCATTGTGGCGAATCGCCGCCTGTCGCGCGGCTTCCATGGGATAGGCCAGAACATGCGCCGCCGTTTGCATCTGATCACCGGCCTGATCCTTTTCACTTACGTTTTCACGCATTTCATCAATCACGCCCTGGGGCTGGTATCGCTCGACGCGCTCGACACCGGCCGCCGCGCGTTCAATCTGCTGTGGCGCAATCCGGTCATGTCGGCCGCGCTTTACGGCGCTCTCCTGATACATATCGTTCTGGCCCTCTGGTCGATCTACCGCCGCCGGCGTTTGGCCATGCCGCCATGGGAAGCCACGCAGATCCTGTTCGGTCTCGCGATCCCGCCACTCATCGCGCTCCATATCCTGGGTACCCGTTTCGCCCACGAAATCTTTGGCGTCAATGACAATTACGCGTACGTCCTGTTGGTCTACTTCGTTTTCAGCCCGGGCCTGGGAATTCGCCAGGCCATAACCCTTTTCGTGGTGTGGATTCACGCCTGCATCGGGCTGCATTTCTGGTTGCGATTGAAACCTTGGTACCGGCGGGCGGTTCCAGCGCTCTACGCCTTTGCCATCTTGATGCCGGTTGCCGCTCTTGGCGGTTTCTATTTCGCCGGGCGCGAGGTCGCGCGTCTGGCCGGGGACCCGGCATGGATGGCCGCCGCGCGCGAGGAGATCGGTTTCGCCGATTCGGCCGCCCTGGCATGGATCGAGAACTTGGAGATGGCGATCGTCGCCTTAGCCGGCGGGTTGCTTGTCCTGAGCCTCTCGGCGCGCTGGCTGCGCGGCCACTTCAACCGGCGGCACGGGGTCGTGCACATCGCCTATCCGGAAGGCCGCCGGGTGCCCATCGCCGCCGGCACCACGGTTCTGGAAGCCAGCCGCGGCGCCGGCCTTGCCCATGCCTCGGTGTGCGGCGGGCGGGGGCGCTGTTCGACCTGCCGCGTGCGGGTCGGTCGGGGCTTGGAAAGCCTGGCGCCGCCGAGCGACGACGAGGCCAAGGTTCTCAAACGCATCGGCGCCGCGCCCAATGTCCGCTTGGCGTGCCAGATACGTCCGCTGGCCGATCTGGAAGTCACCCCTCTCCTGCCACCCTCGGCCTCGCCGCGCGATGGGCGCCGGCGTCACATACATGGCGAGGAGCGCGAGGTCGCGATTCTGTTCGCCGATTTGCGCGACTTCACGTCCATGGCCGAGGATCGCCTGCCTTACGATGTCGTTTTCATTCTAAATCGCTACTTCGCCGCCATGGGCATGGCGGTCGAGGAAGCCGGCGGCCGCGTCGACAAGTTCGTGGGCGACGGCATCATGGCGTTGTTCGGAGTCGAGCGGGGGGTGGCGGCGGGCAGCGGCAACGCCATGCTAGCGGCCCGGCGCATGGCCGAGCGCCTGGTCGAGGTCAACAACACCTTGGCCCATGAACTGGAGCGGCCGCTTCGTATCGGCATTGGGATTCACTGTGGGCCGGTGATTCTCGGTGAAATGGGTTATGGGCGCGCGACCTCGGTCACCGCCATCGGCGATACCGTCAATACCGCCAGCCGGCTGGAGGCCATGACCAAGGAATTGCGCGCCCAGCTTGTGGTGTCCGAACCGGTGGTCCGGCACGCCGGCTTGGATCTTTCCGATTTTCCCGCCCGTGAGGTCGAGGTGCGCGGCCGCGCCAGCGCGCTATCGGTGCGCGTGGTCAAGAATGCCCTGCGATTGCCCGTCGCGGCGGACGCGCCCGCCGTCGCGCGGCCGGAGCGGCCGGATTAAGACCGGTTCAGCTTCCGCGCTTGGCTTCGAATTCCTCGATCTCGGCCTTAAGTTCCCGGTACTCCTCGCAGCCGAAGAAACAGGCCTTGTCGAGCGCCGCCAGGCGCTCCTTGGCTTTATCGAGCTGGCCCATCTCCAGGTACAGTTCGCCCAGGTACTCGTTGGCGCCCTTGTGCTCGGGGTCGATGGCCAGGGCTTTTTGGTAACTGATCAGCGCCTCTTCCAAGTCGCTGGTTTTGCGCAGGCTGTAGCCGAGATAGTTGTGGGCATCCGCATTGGTTGGATCGTTTTTGAGCGAAGCGCGCAACAGGGGTATGGCCTTCTGGTAGTTTCTGGCTTCGATCAGCTTAACCGCCTCGGTGTAGTTGGGATCCTGCTTTTTAGCGGATGAGCCGCCGCCGGCGGCCAGGGCGCCGCCCGTGAAAAGCCCCAGGCACAGCACAACCGCCAGGATGGATCGGGTAAACGCGAACATATCCAGGCCCTCCGTGGAAACGACGTCATTCCATAAGGCTATTTTATGATACCGAACCCCGCTCCGGTCAATTCAATGTCATGTGACTTCCGGGCGCCCGGCCGCTCCAAAAGGGCGGGGTTTAGCCGAAAACGGGCTTAGTCCTCAACGTTGTCCGCGATTTCCGCTTCCAGTTCTTGCGGGTTCGCGGCGTCGACGACGCGCCGGGCTAGGTCGTAGCCGAAGCCGCGCCGGCCGAGCGCCGCCAAGTCCTTTTCGCGCATGCCGGCGCGGGTTTCGCGCGGACGATAGGGGCCCAGGCGGCGCTTGCGGGCGTAGGCCAGGGCGGCGGCCAGTTCGGGGTGCGGGGTATCTTCCTTCAGGGATTCCAGGGCGGCCTCGATCAGATCGGCGGCCACGCCTTTTTCGCTCAGGGCGCCGCGTATCGCGCGCGCCGAGCTGCCGCGCCGATGCAGGGTGCGGGCTTTGGTCCTGGCGAAGAGGGCATCGTCGAGCGACCCCAAATTCTCCAGCTGGCCAATCAAGGTATCGACATCGGCCGCGCCGGCCATGGCATCGGTGTCATGTTCGGCGGCCGAGCGCGCGACCTTGACCATGAGCCGGCGGCGTAGATGCGCGCTCGACGTTGAATATCGCGCCAAGTAGTACAGGGCGGAGTTGCGCAGGTATTTCGCCGTCGCCTTGCGCGGCCCACGGCGTTCGCGGCGGTCCTTGCTCACGGCGCGCGCTGCTTGCGCGATGGCATGGCTCGGCCTATGTCATGGGTCATGGACGCACATAGCATTTTCGCCCGCCCGCGCGATCCGAACGCCATGGGCGCGGTTAATTGGCGTGGCCTTTGGACCTTGTACCTGAAGGAAGTGCGCCGCTTCCTCAACGTCTTCACCCAGACTCTTCTGGCGCCCATGGTGACCACGCTCCTGTTCCTGGCGATCTTCGCCCTGGCCCTGGGCGGCGCCGGGCGCGAAGTGGACGGCGTGCCGTATATCCAGTTCCTGGCCCCCGGCCTGATCATGATGACCTTGATGCAGAATGCCTTCGCCAACACCTCCTCGTCGATCGTCATGGCCAAGGTGCAGGGCAATATCGTGGACGTGCTCATGCCGCCCCTGTCGGCGGGCGAGCTCACTCTCGGTTTCTCGGCCGGCGGCGTCACGCGCGGGCTGATGGTCGGCTGTGCCGCCGGCCTGGCCATGGCGATTTTCGTTCCGATGGGCATAGCCGATCCCCTAAGCTTGATCTACCACGCGGTCAATGGCGCGCTCATGCTTTCGCTGCTGGGCGTGATCGGCGGGATATGGGCCGAAAAGTACGATCAAATGGCGGCGGTCACGAATTTTATCATCACCCCGTTTTCGTTTCTCTCGGGCACGTTCTATTCGATCGAACGCCTGCCTGCGGATTGGCAGTTCATTGCCCATTTCAACCCCTTCTTCTATCTGATCGACGGCTTCCGCCGTGGCTTTATCGGCACGTCCGACGGTGAGCCTCTTATCGGCTACGCCGTCGTGCTGGGCGTCAACATCGCGCTTTGGGCGGTGGCGCACCGTATGTTCGCGACCGGTTATCGCCTGAAGCCATGACTTTGATGGAATCGCCGCGCGTCCGGCCGTTCGGCCCGGTCAACTGGCGCGGCATGTGGAGCCTGTACCGGCGCGAGCAGCTTCGCTTTCTGCGCTATGGGGTGGAATCCATCGCCGGGCCCGCGATCACGAGCTTGATGTTCCTGGCGATCTTTCAACTGGCCCTGGGCGATCGCGCGGACCCCATGCCCGGGGTGGCGCTGGCGCAATTCCTGGCCCCCGGCATCGTCATGTTCAGCCTGGCCCACAGCGCCTTCGAGGCCGCGGCGGTGGCGATATTCCACGATAAGATCGAAGGCATGATCGGCGATATCCTGGGCGCGCCCATGACCCCGCTGGAAGTCGTCGGCGCTTTCGCGCTGGCGGCGGTCAGCAATGCCACGATCACCGCCTCGGTGATTCTCGCGATCATGGCGATCTTTGTCGACTTACCCCTGCACGCGCCTTTCGCCGTTGCCGGCTTCGCCTTGGCGGCGGCGCTGCTGTTCGCCCTGCTCGGAGTCATTGTCGGCATCTGCGCCGAGCGCTGGGATCATTTCAGTGCCGCCGAGACTTTTCTGGTGTTCCCCATCGCGCTGCTTTCGGGCGCTTTTTTCGCGGTCTCCAGCTTGCCGGCCGGGGTGCAATGGCTGTTTCAGGCCAACCCGGTCTTTCACGCCCTGGAGGGCTTTCGCTACGGTTTTACCGGCCAGGCTCAGGAATCGCTGGTCTTGGCCGCCGGCGTCGTGCTGACCCTGATCGGGGTGCTGGGCGTTCTGGCATGGCTGCTCTTCGCCAAGGGCTACAAACTCAAGGCCTGAGTCCTCATTTAAGAACCTAACCTCTCGGCAATACTCGCGCGGCTAGACTAGGACGCGAACCCCGGAGAACGGGTTTTTGACAAGGTAACAGGCAGGGTCATGCTTTCATTTTCGCCGAATCTACGCCGTTGGGCCGCGTTTATCGTGGCCGCGCCGGTTTTCTTGCTGTGGGCGGCCCTGGGCCGGCCGGTTGCCTGGGCCGGCGAAGTTCCTTTCGGCGAGGGTCTGCTGTGGCGCGTTCAGGCCGCGGATGCCGCGCCGGATACCGCCCCCGGTTTTCTTCTGGGCACCATCCACATCACCGACGAGCGGGTCCTGGCCCTGCCGGCGCCGGTCCGCGAGGCCTTCGATTCGGCCCGGAGCGCGACCTTCGAGATTATCCTGACCCCCCAAGTCCGGGCGCGGATAGGCCAGGCCATGATTCTTACCGACGGGCGCACGCTCGATGCCATCCTGGGCCCGGAGACCTTCGCCACGGTGGCCGAGGCGGGGCGCCGTTATGGCTTCCAGCCGGCGCAACTGCGGCTCTTGAAGCCCTGGGCGCTGGCCTCGATTCTCAGCATCCCCGATAGCGAAATGGCCCGCACGCGCGATGGCGGTGTGCCGCTCGACCAGGCCCTGCAGGCCGAGGCGGCGCGCCAAGGCAAGGCGGTTCACGCCCTGGAAACCCCGGCCGAGCAAATCGCCCTGTTCAACGAGATGCCCGAGGCCAGCCAGATCGCCATGCTCACCTCCGCGATCGATCAGAACGCGGCCATCGAAGAACTGTTCGAAGAGATGACGCGCCAGTATCTGGCCCGCGATACCGGCGGTATCTATGCCCGCATGCAGGCCCAGCGCCAGGAACAGCCGGAATTGATGGAGCTGTTCCTGCGCCGCTTCAACGACGAGCGCAATGCGGTCATGGTGGAGCGCATGGCGGAACGCCTGGCCGAGGGCGGCGCCTTCATCGCGGTCGGCGCCCTGCACCTGCCCGGCGAGAAGGGCCTCTTAAGCCTCCTGACCGAGAAAGGCTACACCGTCGAGCGGGTGTACTAGGCCGCGACCCGGCCCGAGACCACGGCGCCGGTATCCGGGCCGTGGGTGAGGGCCCAGTCGACGACGCCGGATGAGATCTTGAACACCGCGCTGGCCAGGGTATATCCCTCGTCTCCGGCTTCATGGCCGCGCCGCAGAATCGGCAACTCGGCGTTCTCGCAGTCGTACAAAATGGCGAAGGGGTCGCCGGACGCCACGGCGCCGGCCGCGATCAAGGCCTCGGCCCGCGCCTGGCGGGTAAGGGACGAGGGCTGGGAGTCCTGGTCTAGGCCGCGATAGTCGGCGCCGATAAGGTGATTGGCGTGGGCCAGGGGGCTTCGCGCCTCGATCACGGTGCAGCCGCTGGCCGGTGCTTCGACCGACAGCAGGCGCGAATCCCCGGCCTGGCCCAGGGCGTGGTGAAAGCCCGAGGCCCGGTCCGTGCGTTGCAAAAGCGCCACCGCCTCGTCGAGGGTGCGGCACGCGAGCACGGCACGGCTGATGACGTGGCGCGGCACGCCGGCGGTCAGATCGTGGGGGCGTATGTTGTTGATCGTCTGGACCAGCCCCAAGCGGTTCACGCCGAAGGCATGGCCGGGCAACATGCCTGGATAGCAAAAGGCGGTGAAGCCGGGCCCGTCATCGGGCTCGATGTCGCACAGGAAACACAAACCGGCCAGCTCCGCGGCGCCATCCTCGTTGTGGCCGATCACCGCCGTATCGCCCGGCAGCAGCACCGTGGTACAGCCGCTATCGTCAAGGGCGGGGTCGAGATCGCGCAGGTCGCCCCGGCAATTCCATAAAAAGATCTCGTCGACCGCCAGGCCGGCGCCGTCGGCGATACCCTCGATCTCGCGCATATACTGGGGAAAGGAATACTGGGCCGCCGCCTTGAGCGCCGCCAAGCGGCTGCTGCCGAGCCAGGGTCTCAGCGCCTGGAACTGGGGGGTGTTGAACGCGGCGTCGCGCGCCGCCGCGCCGCCGCGCCGCCCGATGGCCTGGCCGACGGCGAAGGCATCGCCGCGCGCCGAGATGGTATCCATGATATCTTCCCTCACGTTTTCCAGATCGCGGTGACCTAGCCTACAGTCCGCTATCCAATGCCTTCAAGCGAGACATTGCCGGGGTTCCAGTGGTGGGTCAGTTCCAAGGAGGGCCGCTTTTGACCCGGAGCAGAAGTCAAATCAGTCTCGGACCCAACCTATCGAATTAATGGTATAGGTTTTTGGGTGATGGAGATTTCTTAGTGTGAGGCGGGCATGAAACCTATAAAAATCGACCCTTATACGTCGGCGGTATCACCGATCGAAATGTATTTAGATGACAAGCTTTTATCACGAGGCACGGCCTTTTTCTGGGAGGAGAAGGGCCAAACTTTTCTCGTAACGAATTGGCATAATATTAGTGGCAAGAACCCGTTCACCGGAAAGCACCTCTCTGAGAATGCTGCCGAGCCCAATCGAATTACCTTCGATGTGTTCCAGGGCGGAGACTTGAACAAGCGTCGCACTGGCTCGATTGATTTGTTCGAGAACGATATTCCGACATGGTTGGAGCACCCAACGCATAAGAGCCGCGTGGATGTGGTATGCAAAAAAATCGACCTCTCGGATCATAGCGTATATCCGATCAATACCCTTGCGAATAATCCGATTGCCACAATGATCGGGCAAGACGTTTTCATACTTGGCTATCCTATGGGGATTGATATTCATAGGCTCCCCATTTGGAAGCGAGGAAGTGTGGCATCTGAACCGGATATAGACGTAGACGATCTACCAAAGTTTTACGTGGATACCGCGACCGCCAGCGGAATGTCCGGCTCCCCCGTAATTCGACGGGAAACTTCGGGGAAAATGGAAGATGGTGGCTTTGTGATCAGCGCGGGAATAATGTCGCGTCTCGTCGGCGTCTACTCCGGCCGGATCGCGCCCAAGGACAAGCACGAGGCGCACTTGGGAATCGTGTGGAAAAGCAGCGTTATCCCTGAAATCATTTCCGGCCAGTGTATCGGGTCGGTTCGATAGGTCCGTCCATGGCACTTAGCGGACCTTTAACCAAACTGACTCAATACGGATTCAGCCCATCTTGGTTGACAGAGCCCGCTTATGCAAGAATAGTCACGCCCTTTTTCGCTTATGCTTGGAACCGTCCCATGGGAGCAGCCCCGTGACCGATGCCGTGATGCCGACCTATGCCCGTATACCCCTGGCTTTCGAACGCGGGGAGGGTGCCTATCTCTATGCGACCGACGGGCGGCGATACCTCGATTTCGCGGCCGGGATCGCGGTCAACGCCCTGGGCCATGCCCATCCCCATGTGGTCGAGGCCCTGACGAGCCAGGCGCGAAAGCTTTGGCATGTCTCCAACCTTTATGAAATTCCCGAGGCCAGGCGCCTGGCCGAGCGCCTCTGCGCCCACAGCTTCGCGGATAGTGTGTTTTTCTGTAATTCGGGCACCGAGGCGGTCGAAGGGGTCATCAAGCTGGCCCGCAAGTACCATCATCATAACGGCCATCCCGAGCGGACCCGCATCATCACTTTCAGCGGCGCTTTCCATGGCCGCTCCTGGACCGCGCTCTCGGCGGCGAACAACCCCAAGCACCTGGAGGGTTTCGGTCCCGTCTCCGGCGGTTTCGATCAGGTTGCCTTCGGTAATTTGAACGAGCTGCGCGCCGCGATCGGCGGCGAAACCGCCGCCATACTGGTGGAACCGATCCAGGGCGAGGGCGGTATACGGGCCGGCAGCGCCGATTTCCTGCGCGGCTTGCGCGCGGTCTGCGACGAGTTCGGCCTGCTGCTGCTGTTCGACGAAATACAGTGCGGCATGGGCCGGACCGGCAAGCTATTCGCCCATGAATGGGCCGGCATCGTGCCCGACGCCATGGCCGTGGCCAAGGGCCTGGGCGGCGGCTTTCCCCTCGGCGCCTTCATGGCCAGCGAGGCGGCCGCGGCCGGCATGACCGCAGGGACCCATGGCAGCACCTATGGCGGCAATCCCCTGGGCACCACGGTCGGCAACGCCGTGCTCGATGTTCTTTTGGAAGACGGCTTCCTGGAGGCGGTGGTACGCAAGGCGGCCCGCTTGCGCCAAAAGCTCGAGGACTTGACGGTACGCTTCCCGGCGATCCTGGAGGAGGTGCGCGGCCAGGGCCTGATGCTGGGTCTCAAGTGCGCGGTGCCCAATATCGAGTTGGCGTCGCGCTTGCGCGATGCCGGCCTGCTGGTGGTGCCGGCGGCCGAGAACGTGGTGCGTATCCTGCCGCCCCTGGTGGTCGAGGACGCGCAAATCGACGAGGCGGTCGGGCTTATAGAGCGCACCTGCGCGCGCTGGGCCGAGGCCGCCTGAGATGCCGGATAAAGCATCCCAAACCAGGCATTTCCTGGATCTTGAGCATTTCGATACCGCCACCTTGCGCGCCATGCTTGACCGGGGCACTGGTTTTAAGCGCGGTGAAGGGGGGGAGCGCCCCCTGGCCGGTCAGGCGCTGGCGATGATCTTCGAGAAGCCCTCGACCCGCACCCGGGTTTCCTTCGAGATGGCGATCCGCCAACTCGGCGGCGAGGCGGTGGTCATGGACCGGGACGGCAGTCAGCTTGGCCGGGGCGAGAGCGTCGCCGACACGGCCCGGGTCTTGTCGCGTTATGTCGATGCCATCATGATTCGCACGACCAGCGAGGCGATCCTGCTGGAAATGGCGGAATACGCCAGCGTGCCGGTCATCAACGGCCTGACCGACCGGACTCACCCGTGCCAATTGATGGCCGATGTCATGACCTTCGAGGAACATCGCGGCCCCATCGAGGGCAAGGTGGTCGTCTGGTCCGGCGACGGCAATAACATGGCGGCATCCTGGATACAGGCCGCCGTGCGTTTTCGTTTCGAGTTGCGCCTGGCCTGCCCGCCGCAACTGATGCCGCCTCAAGACGTACTGGACTGGGCCGCGGCCGAGGGCGGCAAGATCGTCGTCACGCCGGACGCGGAGGCCGCCGTTCAAGGCGCCGATTGCGTGGTCACGGATACCTGGGTCTCCATGGGCGACGAGGAGAACAGTCCCAGCCGCCATAACATTCTACGGCCCTATCAGGTCGACGAACGGCTCATGGGCCTGGCCAAGCCGGACGCGATCTTCATGCACTGCCTGCCGGCCCATCGCGGCGACGAGGTGACCGCCGCCGTGATCGACGGGCCGCGTTCGGTGGTCTGGGACGAAGCGGAAAACCGCTTGCACGCGCAAAAGGGTATTCTGCACTGGTGCCTGACTTGACCACGGGGCAGCCTGATACAGACGCGGTTCAAACCTTCGCTTTAGAATCCTCCGGTATCCGGGGCGATCTGGTGCGCCTGGGCGACTCTCTGGACCGGATTGTCTCGCGCCACGATTACCCCACCGCCCTGGCGGCCTTGATCGGCGAGATGCTGGCCTTGACCGCCATGCAATCCAGCCTGATGAAGTACGACGGTATTTTCACCCTGCAGACCAAGGGCGACGGGCCGGTCAAGATGATGGTCGCCGACGCCACGTCCGAGGGCCATCTGCGCGGCTACGCCGGCTTCGACGCGGAGAGGCTGGAGACCGCCCTGGCGCGCCATGGCGCATCGGGCGGGGCCGGGCCCCTGGCCATCGCCGATATCCTTGGCGGCGGATATCTGGCCTTCACGGTCGATCAGGGCGAGCACACCGAACGCTATCAGGGCATCGTCGAGTTGACCGGGCATTCGCTGTCCGATTGCCTGCAGCATTATTTCAAGCAATCGGAACAAATCCGCTGCGGCTTGATCGTCGCCGCCGCGCACGTGGATGGCGCCTGGCGCGCGGGCGGTTTGATCCTGCAGCGGGTCCCGGATCAGGGCGGGAGCGGCCGCAAATCCCATGAGGATCTCGGCGCCGCGCCCCTGGAGGACAGCGACGAGGCCGAGGATTGGCGCCGGGCCATGATCCTGCAAGCAAGCTGCACGCCGGGCGAGTTGCTGGATTGGGATTTGCCGATCAACGATCTCTTGTTCCGTCTGTTTCATGAGGAGGGCGTGCGCGTCTTTCAACGCCGGCCTCTGGTGGCGCGCTGCCGCTGTTCGCGCGGCCGCTTGGAAGAAACCCTGCGTTCCCTGCCCCGGGCCGAGGTCGAGGACTGCAAGATCGACGGCGAGGTCGTCATGTCCTGTCAGTTCTGCAACCAGGACTACCGTTTCGACGCGGCCGCCCTGGCGCAGGTCTACGCGTCTTGATTGTGCCTGATTCGGCGAGTAAGGAACGGGAGTGCGGCGCTGCGGCGCGGCGAGACTGACAAAGGGGGTATGACATGCCTGCGATGGGCGGACGAATTCTTGTTGTGGCCCTGGCGGCCGTGGCTTTCACCCTTGGCGCCTGTCAGACGCCCGCGCCCCCGCGCCCGGTGTACCCGCCGATTACTTTCCAGGACCAGGATCCGATTCGCCTGAATGTCGGCGAAGTCGTGGTTGAATCTCGCTATCAGGCGCCGGGCGGCCCGCCCAATGTCGATCATTTGTTTCCGGCGCGCCTTTTGGATGCCGCGCGGCGTTGGCCGGCGGACCGCCTGGCCGCTGCCGGCGCCGGTTTCAAGGCTAAATTCGTGATCCTCGATGCCTCCGTCGTCGCGGTGCCGCTCAAGGCCTCGAGTGGGCTGACGGCGCTGGTCACCAAGGACCAGAGCGAAAGATACGATGCGCGGGTCGCGGTGGAGATGCGGATCGTGGATACCTTCGGCGCCGTTGTCGCCTCGGCGCAGGCGGAAGCGAAGCGTTCGCGCTCCGTGCGCGAAGACGTTACGCTTAGCGAGCGCGATCAGGTTTGGTACCAGATGGCGAAAGATATCATGGGAGAGTTGGACCGGCAGCTCGATCAAACCATCAAGACGGCCCTGCTCCCTTACATTTTGTAGATCGGCGGCGCGATGATCGGCGTATTCGATTCGGGCCATGGGGGGCTTACGATCCTCCGCGCGCTTTCCGCCCGCTTCCCCGGACATCGTTATGTATTCCTGGGCGATCATGGCCACGCGCCCTATGGCGCGCGCGACGTCGAGGCGATCTACGGCCTGACCCGCGATAACGTGGAGCGCTTGTTCTCGATCGGCTGCCGCTTGGTGCTGCTGGCCTGCAACACGGCCTCGGCGGTCGCCTTGCGCCGCTTGCAGCAAACCTGGTTACCGCATTTCGCGCCCGACAACCGGATCTTGGGCGTGGTCGTGCCGACGATAGAGGCGGTGACCCAGGTGCCGTGGCACGTGACTTCGCCGCCCGGCGGCCCTGAGCCCGAGGCGCGGCGCGTTGTCGTCTACGCCACCCGGCGCACGGTCGAGAGCGGGTCCTACCCCTTCGAGATCGGCTTGCGCGCGCCCGCGATTGGGGTGACGCAACAGGCTTGCCCGGGCCTGGTCGACCGGATCGAGAGCGGCGCCCCCGAGGCTGGGATCGCGCGCATGGTGACGGAATTCGTGACCGCCTCCCTGGCTGGGGAGCGGGAAGGGGCACCGCCGCTTGTGCCCGATACCGCGATTCTGGGATGCACGCACTATCCCTTGGTGGCCGTGCACTTCGCCGCCGCCTTGCCCCCCGGCGTCGAGATCCTGGATCAACCCGGCATCGTCGCCGACAGCCTGGGGCGCTATCTCGCTCGGCACCGCGAATTCGACGCGCCGGACCCGGAAAATCCCGCGCCCCGATTTTTCACCACCGGCGATCCGGCGCGCGTCGGTCCTCTGGCCTCGCGATTCTTCGGCCGGACGGTCGAATTCGAGCGGCTCTAGCCGCGCCAGAACATGGGCATGAACAGGACCAATATGGTGAACAGCTCAAGCCGGCCCAGCAACATGCCTATGGCAAGCAGCCACTTCGCTTCTTCCGGCAACAGCCTGTAAGTCCCGTTTGGGCCGATGATGTCGCCCAGGCCGGGTCCGACATTCGCGATCGCCGAGGCGGCGCCCGAAACCGCGGTCACGAAGTCCAGTCCGAACATGCCAAGCCCCATGGCCAAAAAACCGAAACTGGCGATGAACAGGAAGAAAAACGCCATGACCGAGGCGGACACCGATTCCGAAACCGGCCGGTTATTGTAGTAGGGAAAGAAAACGCCGTGCGGTTGCAGCAGGCGCTTCATCTGGGTCAGGGCGGTCGCATAGAGAACCTGGAAGCGGAATATCTTGATCCCGCAGGTCGTCGACCCCGCGCACCCGCCAACGAACATCAAGGTAAACATGATCGCCATGACGAAGCCGCCCCAGGTATCGAAGGCGGCGGTCGTATAGCCGGTGCCGGTCATGATCGAGATCACGTTGAAGGTGGCGTAGCGCAAGGACGATCCAGGCGTCATGGTGCCCGTCCACCAAAGCCAGAACGCAACCGCGAATACCCCGGCCGCCATGATCGCCAGCATCCAGCGCACCTGACTGTCGCGCAGGAAATACCCCGGGTTGCCGCGCACCAGGCGCAGGTAGAGCACGAAGGGCAGGCTGCCCAGAATCATGAACAAGGATATGGACCAGTCGATCGCGGCGCTGTCGAAGTGCGCGAGCGAACGGTCCGATGTCGAGAAGCCGCCGGTCGCGATCGAGGTCATGGCATGGGCGATGGCTTCGAAGCCGGTCATGCCAAGCGCCCAAAGAACCATCGCGGCGATGGCGGTCAAGGCCAGGTATACGATGACGATCCCGCCCGCGATTTGAGCCGCGCGCGGCAGGACCTTATCGGTTTCGAAAGCCTCGACCCGGAAAAGCTGCATGCCGCCGACCCGCAGGATAGGCAGGATCGAGATAGCCATCACGATGATGCCGATACCGCCCAGCCATTGCAGAATCGCCCGCCACAACAGAATGCCCGGCGGCGCGAAGTCGAGGCCGACGATAACCGTCGCGCCGGTTGTGGTAATGCCGGACATGGATTCGAAAAAAGCGTCGGTGACGCTCAAATCCAGTTCGGAAAACGCGAAAGGCAGGGCGCCGAAGACCGCGATAATCAGCCACGCCAGATTGGTCAGCAGGAAGGCCTCGCGCAGGGAAAACACGAAGCCGCCCGATCGCGTGGTCAGGACCATGGCGACGCCGACAAACAACGTCGCCGCCGCCGCCGCCGCGAAAACCTGCCAGTCCGAGTGCCCGATCATGGCGTCGACCACGGCGGGAATGATCATGGCGACCGCCAGAATCGACAGCAGCACCCCAAGGACGAAGACAACCGGCCTAAATTCGATCATCGCGGAAGCCGCCGTGGTCTACACGTGGTCACTCGGTCCCGATCCCGCGTTGCCGATCAAGGACAAGACCTCGCGCCGCGAGCGCGGGTCGCTGCGGAAACGGCCCAGCATGCGGCTGGTTATCATGGTCGATCCCGGCTTATGCACGCCGCGCGCCGTCATGCATTGGTGCGACGCCTCGATCACCACGGCGACGCCTTGAGGGCGCAGCACTTCTTCAATGGTATTGGCGATCTGCGCCGTCATCTTTTCCTGAATTTGCAGCCGCCGCGCATAGGCATCGACAACGCGCGCCAGCTTGCTGATCCCCACGACCCGCTTTTTCGGCAGATAGGCGACATGCGCCTTGCCGATGATTGGCATGACGTGATGCTCGCAATACGATTCGAAACGGATATCGCGCAAGAGCACGATTTCGTCATAGCCTTCGACTTCCTCGAAGGTGCGCTCGAGAAGTTGCTTCGGGTCGATATCGTAGCCGCCGAAAAACTGCTCGTAGGCCCGCACGACGCGGTCGGGCGTGCCGCGCAAGCCCTCGCGCTCCGGATCGTCGCCGGCCCAGCGCAGCAGGACCTTGACCGCGGCCAAGGCCTCTTCTCGTGCCGGGCGGTCCGTTAAGGCCGCACGGGCCGTGCGCGGCGCGCGATTTGTCATGCCCCGTTCCGCTTCCCGTCAGTTCAATTGGATCGGCTGATGCGGGCTATCCAGCGAGAAGGCCGGAATCGCGACGTTGAACCGATGACCGTCCGCGCGCTCCATTTCATAGGTGCCGACCATGATCCCCGATGGCGTGGTCAGCGGCGTGCCGCTGGTATATTCGAAACTTTCGCCAGGGGCCAAGGTCGGTTGCTCGCCCACCACTCCGGCGCCGTGCACTTCCTGGTGCCGGCCCATGGAATCGGTAATCCGCCAGTGCCGGTTCAGCAACTGGACGGTTTCCGGCCCGGTATTCTCGATCTGGACCCGGTAGGCCCAAACGAAATGGTTCTCGGTCGGCGAGGACTGGTCTTCCAGATAGACCGGCTTCACCGTGACACGGATCGCTTCCGTGGTTTCGTGGTACATGGTTCGTTCGACTCCTGCCAGAACCGGCTATAACGGGCTTCGCGCCCGTTTGGGGCATTTTACGCCGCCTTGGGCCGCTTGTCCAAGCCGCGACTTCGCCGGGAACCATGGGGCGCGCCATCCTAATTGTCAGCAGACCCTAGCCCGGGCCGACTTCGAAGACTTTCCCGCCCGCCGCTTGGGCATCGGCGGGGTCGTGGGTGACCAATAAGCTAGGCAGGGCGTTGCGGCGGGCATGTTCGAAGACAAAGCGCCGGACCCGGTCGCGCAATCGGGCATCCAATTTGGAGAAGGGTTCGTCGAGCAACAGGGCGCGCGGCGCGGAGAGCAAGGTCCGCAGCAAGGCGATACGCGCGCGCTGGCCGCCCGACAGCGTCGCCGGGTCGCGATCGGCGAAGCCTTCCAGATCGGCCTCGATCAAGGCCGCCTCGATGCGGGCACGCCGTGCCGGGCGCCCGCGAACGCTGGCCGGTAAACCAAAGGCCAAGTTGTCGGCCACCGATAGATGCGGAAACAGCAGATCGTCCTGAAACAGGATGCCGACCCGGCGGCGCTCCGGTAACAGGGTTGAAATCTCGTCCGCCCCGAGCATGACCTGGCCGGCGCCGCGAAAGGCGGGGTCCAGGGTCCCGCAGAGGTAGCCCAGCAGGCTCGACTTGCCGCACCCGCTCGGCCCCATCAGGGTCACGATCTCTCCCGGCGCCACGCTCAGGTTCAAGGGCCCGATCAGGCGCCGCTCCGCGAGGCTGATTTCGACACCGCGTAATACCAACGATCCTTGGTATGATTCCAGCGCCGCGCTCATGACGGCAACCGCAAGGCGTGACGGTGCCTGAAGATCCAGGCCGGAACCGCGAAGGCGGCCGCGAAGGCCAGCAAAGGCAAGGCCGCCTGGACGA
Organism: Kiloniellaceae bacterium; assembly: GCA_021776175.1. Taxonomy (GTDB): domain Bacteria; phylum Pseudomonadota; class Alphaproteobacteria; order Kiloniellales; family J153; genus JAJFGN01. Next base: position 27,127 of record JAJFGJ010000029.1, on the reverse strand, counting down.
AGGCGAACACGCCGACGACCCGGCGATCGCCGCCGCCGCTCAAGGCCACCGCCTCGGTCGTGAGGGTGACGAAACGTCCGCCGCCGGCGAATACCGTGGGCAGGTACTGCGCCACGCTGATCGCGAAACCGATTGCGAAGGCAATTAGAATTGGCCGCAGCAGCATGGGAACCTTAACCCGCCAGAAAACCCTGTTTGGGGTGGCGCCCAAACACATGGCCGCGCGGGCGTAGCGTTCGTCGAGCGCGCGGTAGGGTTCGGCCAGGGAAAGAAACACGTAAGGCAGCACGAACAAGACGTGACTCCAGATCAAGGTTCCCCAGGTGCCGTCGATACCGGCGCGCACGGCGATCACCTGAAAGCCGAAAAGGAAGGCGACCTGAGGCACGAGCAGGGGCGTGTACAGCAGCCACAAGGCGCGGTTCGTGGTCCGTAAGGCACGGCGCCGTTCGTTCTCCAGGCAAGCGAGCGCGAGCGCCAGGGCAAGCCCCGCCGCCGCCAAGCCCACGATTAAAGTCGTCGATGTCGCCCACAGCAGGTCATGAAGGTGGCGGGTCCAGGCACCGAATGAAATGTCCGCCGGAAACGCGCCCGGATAGCGCCAGCGTCCGGCCAGGGACCAAATTCCCAGGACCGCGACGCTCAAACCGGCCACGGCGTATAGAAGGCTCATCGCCCCGCCGGCCATGTGGCGCGCCAGGCCGCCGCCGCCGCCGCGCCACCCTTCGACGATCCAGCGGCGCCCAAGGCGCATGACCACGCGCTCCGAAAGGTTCCAGGCGGCGATGGCCAGGATCACGGTAAAGAGCTGAAGCACGGCGCCGGCGGCGGCCAGGAATCGCAGGCTCAGGTCCGGGTCGTTGAACCAGCGCAGGATCAAGACGGCGAGCGGCGGCGGCGTCGCGGGCGCCAACACCATGGCCATGTCGACCACCGAAAGCGAATAGGCGATGACGGCGTAGACCGGCAGCCGGATCTGCGCATAGACCGCGGGCAGCACGGTCTTGAGCCAACCCACCACGGGCCCGTAGCCGAGCGCGCGCGCGACCGCCATGCGCTGATCCGCCTGGGCCTGGCCGAGCGCGGCCATGGTCATCAAAAGCAGGTAGGGCATTTCCTTCACGACCAGCCCGAAGGCCAGTGCCAGACCGTAGGGGTCGTTGACGATGGCGACATCGGGCGGCGTCGTCCAGCCGCTCGCCCAGGGCGAGATCAGACGCGCCAGCCACCCGCTGGGGGCGATCAGGAAGGCCAGGCCGATCGCCATGGCGACGTGGGGCACCGCTAGCAACGGCGTCAGGGCCCGGCGCAGGCGGCGGTAAAGCCGGGTGCCGTGGCACGAGGCGACAAAGGCGATGACCAGGGCCAGGGACAAGGCGCTGGCGAGGATACCGCTGGTCAAGGTCAGCCGCATGGCGCCCGGCAGGCTCGTGTGGTTCAGCAGGGCGCGCCAGGACTCGAAGCCAAGGCTCGTGCCTCCCAAGGCGGGCAGGTAGCCGAACGCGGGCAGCCAGGTGCCGACGAGGCCGGCCGCGATCGGCACCAGGAACAGTCCGAGCGTCAAGCCGGGCGCATGGCGCAGCACTCCCCCCCGTGGCGTGCCCGCGCGCGACATGTCCTTCGCGCCCCCCGGCGTTAGCCGCCGAAGCGGCGCTGCCACTCCGCTTCGATCCGCGTCATCCAGCTTGGGTGCGGCTCCAGGAGCGTCGGCCCCAAGGCCTCCGGCGGCAGCAGCGCCGGGTGCGCCGGCAGGGCGTCGAAACGCTTTTTGCCGGCGGGGTCGAGCCCGGCCACGTCGAGAACCGTTTGATCGCCCCAAACCGCGGTGTCCTGCTTGCGGGCCTGGGCTTCCGGGCTCATCAGGAAATTGGCCAGCACCATGGCCCCTTCCTTGGCCCTGGCATTGTAGGGGATGGCGACGAAATGGGTGTTGCCGATGGTGCCGCCCTCCAGCACGAAGATCCGGGCGCTTTCGGGCAAGCGGCCGTTCTGGGCCAAGGAGGCGGCATCCGAGGGATAGAAGGAAATCGCGATATCGACTTCGCCGTCGTCCAGCATCTGCATCTGTGCCGTGCCGCTGGCGGGGAAGATTTTACCGCCGCGCCACAGGTGCGGATGCAGGGCTTCCAGATAAGACCACAAGGGCGCGGTCGCCGTATCGAAGGCCGCGCCTTCCGGCGCCGGTTTCTGGAGCGCCGCCGGGTCGGGCGTGAGTTCGATCATAACTTGCTTCAAGAAGGTGGAGCCGATGAAGTCCGGCGGCGCGGGGTAGGTAAAGCGGCCCTTATTCGCCTTGGCCCAATCCAAAAATTCGGGAATCGAGCGGGGAGGCGTTTGGATCCGGGCGCTGTCGTAGACGAAGTTGATCTTGGCCATGCCCCAGGGCGCTTCCAGCCCCTCGACCGGGACCGTGAAATCGACCAAGGTCGTTGGCTTGCCGGCGAAATCGACCAGCTTGAAATTGGGCAGCGCTTGCGTGAAGGGGCCGAACAAGAGTTGGTTTCGCTTCATGGCGGCGAAATTCTCGCCGTTGATCCAGATAAGATCGACCGACCCATCGCTATCGCGCCCGGCGGTTTTCTCGGCCAGGACGCGCGACACCGCTTCGCCGGTGTCCGAGAGCTTCACATGGCGCAGGGTGACGCCGTAATCGTTCCAAATCCGTTCGCCGGCCCAGGCGATATAGGCGTTGATGCGCTCGTCTCCGCCCCAGGCGTTCCAATAGACGGTCTGGTCTTTCGCCTTGGCGGCGATGACGTCCCATTTCAGCGCTTCCGCCGAGGCGGGGGGGGCGGAAATTCCCAGGACGGCGGAAAACAGGGCGATAGCGCGCAAAAGACGCATGACGTTACGGTTCCTTCTCAAGATTTTATGTGAGCCGCGGCACCCTACAGGGCGCGGATGGTCCTGTCAGCCTCGTTCGGCAAGCCGGGGCGCGAATAGGTAGTGTCGCGGTTAGAAATCAAAATGGACTCTAGGGATCCAGCTTGATTTCCAGGATTGCTTCTATGCGAGCAAGAACTTCAAGAACAGTGTTCTCGGGAGCCTTGCTGTGAAAGTCCGCGTTTCTGGCGATCCAATCCACCGACCGCAATTGGTGGGAAAGAATTACCCCCGAAAGCTTAGCGCCTCTGGGCACCTCTACGTCGAATGAGCCGCCCTTTATTTGGGAAGTAATTGGGCACGCGAACATGAGTCCCGTACCAACATTAAAATCAAAGGTGGAAAGCACAAGAGCAGGCCGACGACCGTCCTGCTCCGTGCCTGCTTGAGGGGTGAAGTCTAGATAGACGAAATCACCTCGGTCTGGTTGGTAAACACCTTGACGCCCCGCGCGGGCTTCATGCTCACCACTCTTCTTCGCCCTCGGCCTTGCCCCAGTCAATTTCCTTGTCCTCGGTTGGCTTTTGAGCCGCCAACAGCTCACTTAATTTGTATTTTGGCCGAGCAGGGCGAACCACTAGCGATTTGCCTTCAACTCGCAATTCTACAACTGTCCCCTCATGCAACTGAGCATCTGCCGCGATATTTCGGGGCAGTCTTAAAGCAAGGCTATTCCCCCATTTCGCGATATGATTTTGCATGATCGGCTCCCCGGACAATGTGTCTACAAAATAGATACGTCCGGAGGGTATCCTGTCAATAGGAAAGAAACACTTACCCAATCAAATCCAAGATATCTTCCATGCTCCAAAGCCTATCAGCGGTTCCTGCAGCTCTTCCGCCACACCAGGTAGCCTTGTCCTTTCCGTCATCGGGCTCAATATCTTCAGCCTGAATTCCAAACTGAGACGCCGTCCACGAATCGTTCAAAAAGACATCGCGCCAAGCCCGGTTGTTCCGCGTGCCCGCCGTCTCTATATCTCTGGCCATGGATGTCCGGAGCCTTCTGGCCTACTTGCCGCTGCGCCGCTTCAAGGAGCCGCCGCCCGTGGTCGGCGTGCTCCGTCTTGGCGGGGTCATCGGCGGCGCGGGGCCGTTGCGTTCCGGCATGACGCTGGCGGCCATGGAAAGCCTGATCGAGCGTGCCTTCAAGCTACCGCGCCTCAAGGCCGTCGCCCTGGCGGTCAACTCCCCGGGCGGGTCGCCCACGCAATCGGATCTGATCGCCAAGCGGATTCGCGACCTGGCCGAGGAGCACGATGTCAAGGTCCTGGCCTTTTGCGAGGATGTCGCGGCCTCCGGGGGCTACTGGCTGGCCTGCGCGGGCGACGAAATCTTCGCCCGCGAGACCTCCATCGTCGGCTCCATCGGGGTGGTCTCCGCCGGGTTCGGGTTTCCCGAGTTGTTGAAAACCCACGGCATCGAGCGGCGGATCCACACCTCGGGGGCGAAGAAAGCCATGCTCGATCCCTTCGGCCCGGAAAAGAAAAACGAGGTCGCGCGGCTCAAGGCCCTGCAAAAAGATATTCACGACAGCTTCATCGCCGCCGTGCGCGAACGCCGGGGCGATCGCCTCAAGGGCGGTGGCGATACTCTGTTCAGCGGCGAATTCTGGACCGGCAAGGCGGCCGTGGACCTGGGCCTGATCGACGGCTTGGGCGAAATGCGCCAGGTCCTGCGCGAGCGCTTCGGCGACAAGGTTGTTTTGAGAAAAATCGACGGCGCCAAACCCTGGTGGCGCCGGCGTTTGGGCCTGGATACCTGGGCCGGCGGCCGGGCTTTCGACGCCCAGGGTGCCGTGAGCGGCCTGCTCGCCGCCGCCGAGGAACGCGCGCTTTGGGCCCGCTACGGGCTTTAGGGCCTGGTCTTCCCACCCCTATCCTTGACCCCGCCGCGCGCGGACCTCTACAACCTTCCCCATGTTTGGATTACCTTCGCTCCAGAAGCTCCTGGTCCTGGCCGCCGCGATCGCGCTGGTGTGGTATGGATTCAAGTGGCTTGGGCGCCTGCAACAGATGCGCGACGCGAAAAACGGCGGCGCGCCCAAGAAGCGCCGCTGGCCCGGAACCGCCCGCCGTGCCACCGAGGAGCCCCCGCAAGGCTCGGCCGAGGACATGATCGAGTGCCCGGTCTGCGGCACTTACGTTGCCGGGCGCGGAGCTTCCGGCTGCGGCCGCGCCGACTGTCCCTACTAATCCCTCCTGCGGCCATCCCCAGTCTCTTCATTCGCCGAATCGATTCGCGCCGGCAAGTACCGGCTGCCGCCGGCCTGGCCGCGATTAAGGGCGCTCTCCATTGAATTCCCGGCGTTTTTTGGCCTTTGCTTGATCTCGTTTACGGGCAAGGTTAATGTGCGCGCGCTTATCCCGCAGTGCACAAACCTTTGACGGTAGATGACCAAGGCCGCCCCCCGCCTCAAGGCCGATCCCGAGACTTGTTTCCAGCGTCTGATCCTGACTCTGCAGGATTATTGGGCGGAACAAGGCTGTGTGATTCTGCAACCCTACGATTTGGAGGTCGGGGCCGGGACCTTTCACCCGGCCACGACCTTGCGCGCCCTTGGGCCCGGCGGTTGGAAGGCGGCCTACGTGCAGCCCTCGCGCCGCCCGACGGACGGGCGCTATGGCGACAACCCGAACCGCCTGCAGCACTACTACCAGTTCCAGGTCATTATGAAGCCCTCGCCGCCCGACGCGCAGGCGCTTTACCTGGGTTCCTTGCGTGCCCTCGGACTCGACCCCCTGGCCCACGATATCCGCTTTGTCGAGGACGATTGGGAAAGCCCGACCCTGGGCGCCTGGGGCCTGGGATGGGAGGTCTGGTGCGACGGCATGGAGGTGACCCAATTCACCTATTTCCAGCAGGTCGGCGGCATCGACTGCGACCCGGTTTCGGTCGAGCTGACCTATGGGCTGGAGCGCCTGGCCATGTACGTGCAGGGCGTGGAGAACGTTTACGATCTGGATTGGGACGGGGTGCCCAAGAATGACGGCGGCAAGACTTATGGCGATATTTTCCTACAGGCGGAGCGTGAATTCTCGGCCTACAACTTCGAACGAGCGGAGACCGAGACCCTGGTCCGGCATTTTCAGGACGCCGAGGCCGAATGCGCGCAACTGCTGAGCGGCGAGCGCAAGCTGGCCTTGCCGGCCTATGACCAGTGCATGAAGGCCAGCCACCTTTTCAATCTCCTCGATGCCCGGGGCGTTATCTCGGTCACGGAACGTCAATCCTACATCGGCCGCGTGCGGGCGCTGGCCAAGGGGTGTTGCGAGGCTTGGGTGGCCAGCCAGCAAAACGCGGGTTCGAGCGGCTAGCATGGCCGAGCTTCTGATCGAACTTCTGTCGGAGGAGATTCCGGCGCGCATGCAGGCCCGCGCCGCCGCCGATCTGGGCCGCTTGCTCTCCGAACGTTTGACGGCGGCGGGACTTGATCACGAGAGCCCCCAAGTTTTCGCCACCCCGCGCCGCCTGGCCGTCGCCGTCGCCGGCCTGCCCAGGAAACAGCCGGATGTGAGCGAGGAGCGGCGCGGCCCGCGGGTCGGCGCTCCCGACAAGGCGGTGCAAGGCTTTCTCAAGGCCAACGGCCTGAAATCGGTAAAACAGGCCGAAGTGCGAAGCCTCGATAAGGGCGAGTTCTACTTCGCGGTCAAGAAAACCAAGGGGCAACCTACGAAAGACCTATTGCCATTCATTTTGTTTGACACCGTTGACGGATTTTCTTGGCCGAAATCGATGCGTTGGGGCGAGAGTAAAATGCGTTGGGTTCGCCCACTGCACAGCATCGTCTGTGTATTCGATGCTCAACCTGTGAAATCCTTTGTTGGCCGACGCGCGCGCGCAGGGGAAATGAAAGTGGGTGATTCACTTGCGGCGCTGGAAAAATCCATCTTGGTTGGCAATACGACTCTTGGTCATCGCTTCCTGGCGCCCAAGCCCTTCAAGGTGCGGGACTTCGCCGACTACGAAGCCAAGCTGCGCAAGGCCTATGTCATCCTCGATCCCGAGGAACGCAAGGCGGAAATTCTAAGGCAGGCCAAGAGACGCGTGGCGCGGGCCAAGCTCAAGCTCAAGGACGATCCCGCCCTGCTCGACGAGGTGACCGGCCTGGTCGAATGGCCGGTCGTGCTCATGGGCCGTATCGACGAGCAATTCATGGACCTGCCGGCGGAGGTCCTGACCACGACCATGCGCGCGCACCAGAAATACCTCTCGCTGCTCGACTCCAAGGGGCGCCTGTCCAACCGTTTTCTACTGGTCGCCAACATGGCGGCGGCGGACAAGGGCAAGGCCATCGCCGCCGGGAACGAGCGTGTCCTGCGCGCCCGCCTGGCCGACGCGCGCTTTTTCTGGGACCAGGACCGCAAGCAGGCGCTGGCGAGCCGCGCCGCCCGCCTGAATCAGATCGTATTCCACGAGAAACTCGGCACCCTGGATGAAAAGGTCGATCGCGTGCAGGCACTGGCGACCGAGATCGCGGGCTACGTACCCGGCGCGGACAAGGACCGCGTGCGTTCGGCGGCGCGCCTGGCCAAGGCCGATCTGGTGACCGGCATGGTCGGCGAGTTCCCGGAACTGCAAGGCATCATGGGACGCTACTACGCCTTGCACGACGGCGAGCACGAGGATGTGGCCCGCGCCATCGCCGAGCACTATTCGCCGCTCGGTCCCGGCGATACATGCCCATCGGCGCCGACCTCGGTCGCGGTCGCGCTGGCCGACAAGATCGACACCCTGGTCGGATTCTTCGCCATCGGCGAGAAGCCGACCGGCTCCAAGGACCCTTACGCCTTGCGCCGCACGGCACTCGGGATCATTCGGTTGATCCTGGAAAACCGCCTGCGCCTGCCTTTGCTGAAGGCTTTCGATCTGGCGTCGCTCTCGGCCCCCGCTGCGCGGCGCGCCGATTGGCGCGGGGTCGCGGGCGAATTGCTCGATTTCTTCGCCGACCGACTCATGGTCGCCTTGCGCGGCAAGGGTGTGCGCCACGACCTTATCGCCGCGGTTTTCTCCGTGAGCGGAGAGGACGACCTGGTTCGCCTGCTGGCCCGGGTCGCGGCGCTGGGGGCATTCTTGAAAACGCGCGACGGGGCCAACCTTCTGGTTGCCTACCGCCGGGCGGCGAACATCGTGCGGATCGAGGAAAAGCGCGATGGCCGCTCCTACGACGAGGAGATCGATCCAGCGGCCTTGCGCCAGGAAGAGGAGCGCGAACTGTACCGTGCCTTGAGCGCCGTCTCGGCGACCTCGCGCGCGGCGATAGGGTTGGAAAATTTCAAAGGCGCGATGACCGCGCTTGCTTCGCTGCGCAAAGCGGTCGATAGCTTTTTCGATAAGGTAACCGTCAATGCGGATAATCGAGAATTGCGCGCGAATCGTTTACGTTTGCTTGGGCGTATACGTGTAACCCTCGATCGGGTCGCGGATTTTTCGAAGATCGAAGGATAGGAAAACCAAATGGGTAAGTGGGTCTATTCCTTTGGCGACGGCAAGGCGGAAGGCCGGGCCGGGATGCGCGACCTCCTGGGCGGCAAGGGGGCCAATTTGGCCGAGATGTCCACCATCGGCTTGCCGGTGCCGCCTGGGTTCACGCTCACGACGGAGGTCTGCAACAGCTACTACGCCCATGCCCGGAGCTACCCCCGGGGGCTGAAGGGCGAGGTCGCGAAGGCGCTGAAGGGCATCGAAAAGGCGGTCGGCGCCAAGTTCGGCAATCCTAAGAACCCGCTTCTGGTTTCCGTGCGCTCGGGCGCGCGCGCGTCCATGCCCGGCATGATGGACACGGTTCTCAATCTAGGCCTCAACGACGAGACAGTGGCGGGATTGGCGCGCCACTCGGGCGACGAGCGTTTCGCCTACGACAGTTACCGCCGCTTCATTCAGATGTTCGGCAACGTCGTGCTCGATGTCGAACATCATCACTTCGAGGAAATTCTCGAACTTCACAAGGAAGACAAGGAGATCACCCTCGATACCGATCTCGATGCCGACGATTGGCGCACCGTGATTCGCGAATTCCACGCCAAGGTTCAGGAAGTCTCCGGCGCGCCCTTCCCGCAGGATCCAATCGAGCAGCTGTGGGCGGCCATTGGCGCGGTATTCGGCTCCTGGATGACACCGCGCGCGGTAACCTACCGGCGGATACACAATCTGCCCGCCAGTTGGGGCACGGCGGTCAACATACAGGCCATGGTTTTCGGCAACATGGGCGACGACTGCGCGACCGGCGTCGCCTTCACGCGCGATCCTTCGACCGGCGAGAACGAATTCTACGGCGAATTCCTCGTTAACGCGCAAGGCGAGGATGTCGTGGCCGGGATACGCACGCCGCAGCATCTGACCCTAAAGGGGAGAACCGCGAACAAGTCCTCGCTGGCGTCCATGGAAGAAGTCATGCCCGAGGTTTTCGGGCAACTGCTGGAAGTGCGCGAAATCCTGGAGCGGCACTACCGGGATATGCAGGACATCGAATTCACGGTCCAGCGCGGCACCCTCTATATGCTGCAAACCCGAAACGGCAAGCGTACCGCCAGCGCCGCCATCCAAATCGCGGTCGAGATGGTCGCGGAAGGATTGATTACCGAGGCGGAAGCCGTGGCGCGGATCGAACCGAGCTCGCTCGATCAATTGCTTCATCCAACCCTCGACCCCAACGCCCGGCGCGATATCGTCGCGCGCGGGCTTCCGGCTTCGCCGGGGGCGGCCTCGGGGAAGATCGTGTTCTCCGCCGATGCCGCCGAAGCTCAAGCGGCGGGAGGGGAATCGATCATCTTGTGCCGGATCGAGACCTCGCCGGAAGATATTCATGGCATGCACGCGGCGCGGGGGATTCTGACCACCCGCGGCGGCATGACCAGTCACGCCGCGGTCGTGGCGCGCGGCATGGGACGCCCTTGCGTATCGGGCGCGGGCGAACTGCGAATCGACTATGCCAGCGGCGTCATGCGTGTTGACGGGCACGAGCTCAAGGAGGGCGACGTCGTCACCATCGACGGCGCCACCGGAGAGGTTATGCGGGGACAGGTCTCCACGATTCAACCGGAACTGTCCGGCGATTTCGGCACCATCATGGACTGGGCCGACGGTATGCGGACCATGGGCGTGCGGGCCAACGCGGACACACCTCTCGACGCGAAAACGGCGCGCGAGTTCGGCGCCGAGGGTATCGGGCTATGCCGTACCGAGCACATGTTCTTCGATACCGGCCGTATTGTCGCCGTGCGCGAGATGATCCTGGCCGACACCGTGGAGGACCGGCGCCGGGCGCTCGACAAGATATTGCCCATGCAGCGCGACGATTTCGTCCAAATCTTTCAGATCATGCAAGGCTTGCCGGTCACGATCCGGCTGCTCGATCCGCCGCTCAACGAATTCCTGCCCCACGGCGAGGTGGAAATGGCGGAGGTCGCCGCCGCGACGGGCGTGTCGGTGGAGCATGTCCGGGCGCGCAAGCTGAAGCTCGACGAATGGAACCCGATGCTGGGGCATCGCGGCTGCCGCCTGGGGATTACTTATCCCGAAATCTATGAGATGCAGGCGCGCGCCATCTTCGAGGCGGCGGCGCGGGTGTTCAAGTCTCACGGCGAAACCGTCGCGCCGGAGATCATGGTACCCCTGGTCGCGGTGCCCAAGGAGCTTGAAATTCTAAAGACCTTGATCGACGCGGTCGCGCGCGCGGTCATGGCAAGCGAGGGTGTCGAGCTCGACTATCTCGTCGGCACCATGATCGAGCTGCCCCGCGCTTGCCTGCGCGCCGGGGAGATCGCCAAAACGGCGGAGTTTTTCAGTTTCGGAACCAACGATCTGACCCAAACGACCTACGGATTGTCGCGCGACGACGCGACCAGTTTCCTGGGCACCTACGAACAGCGCGGTATCATCGACCGGGATCCCTTCATGACCATCGATACCTCGGGCGTGGGAGAGTTGGTCAAGATCGGCGCCGAACGCGGCCGTCTCGCGCGCCCCGGCATCAAGATGGGTATTTGCGGCGAACATGGCGGCGACCCGGATTCGATCCGGTTCTGCCAAAGCGTGGGCCTGGATTACGTCTCGTGCTCGCCCTTCCGGGTGCCCATCGCCCGCCTGGCCGCCGCGCGGACCGCGTTGGCCGACACGCGGGGCGCGGCGAAGAAACGGGGGGCGAAGAAAACCGCTAAGAAAGCAGCTAAGAAAAAAGCTAAGAAAAAAGCTAGGTAAGTGCTCTAAACGTGAAACCCCGGCAGGTAGTCCTCGTTTATGCCGGATCCGCCGAGGGGTGATCGGGATTCTCGCTGCATTTTCTCACCGCCGCATCTATCCCGCTGATTAATGCGCACGTTTTTGAATTTCCATCGCCGGTTATTCGATTCGACATAATCACTTTCATCGCCCCGACGTGTAAATCCATGACCGCGAGTTCGAGCGGACCGTATGCGCCGCTGTTTTCGATCATATGGCAGAGGGACGATCCGATCCGGGTAACGAGCAGGTAGCCGAAGGAGCCGGCCACACCTCTGAGATCGTGGCTGATCCGGAAAATGCGATCGATTGCCTTGCTTTGCTCCGCACCGGCCGTGGTCTGCGCCAAGGCGACACTCGCGCTCAGTTCCGCGAGCTCGTCGTGAGCTTCGCCCAGGTATTCCTGCTGCAACTCTTCAATGCCCGCCTTGACCCGGGCCAGAATCGTTTCGAGATCCAGCCCGTCGTCGCGGCTCGTGCAATCCGCGATCCGATTCCGGGGCGCATAGCGCCTCACTGCATGAGTCTTGCTCATTGGCATTCCAAAAGCCGTTGGATTTGAGGGCCAGCTAGTTGGCGTCGAAATAGATCCGATCTATGTCTTCCTCGACCGCTTGCTTTATCCGCGCATCCGAATCCGACAGGCTCGGCCGCGGAAGATGCCGGTCGGGTCCGAAGTAAGAATCCGTCTCGATGAAATTCGGTGGCCGCTCTATGAGATTGCAAATTCTCCGGTATATCGTTTTGGTGGACACGGGCTTCGCCAGCACTTCGTTGACCCCCGCGTCTCGTGCCTGGAGCACGCATTCCTTATCCGTGAATCCGGACAGGACGAATATCGGGGTGTGGCGGATTTCCTCGTCCGGGCTGAATCGAATCGCCTTGGTGATCGCCATGCCGTCGATCGTATTCATGAGCAAGTCTGTGATAACGAGATGGGGCCGGTACTTGGAGATATCCTCCAAGGCTCGCTCGGGATCCGTGGTGCAGTGTAGCTTCTTTATGTCCATGGAGTTCAGTATCATGCCAAGCAGTTTCACCATGATGGGACAGTCGTCGACGACAACGACCTCGACGTGCGAAAGGTTATAAGCGGGGTGTTGTGGCTCCATGGGCATGGCCGGAAAAGTAGGGTCTAAGTATGAAACAATAGTCAATTACCATCAATTCTTCGTGTATATTATAATACAATTATATAAGTAAAATATGAAAAGTGATTTTATTGAATACCATGCCTAATACGGAATTTCACATGCTCATAAGCTAGCTTCTGCTGTATATATTTAGCATCGACATTGGTATTCATAATAATAAATCGCCGCCGGGGAGTTTATCCAGGCCGGGACAAAATGGGCCGATAAGGCCGCGAAGCGCTCCAGCTTCCGGTTTCGGGCTATTTCCCGCCCAAAGTGGCCAGCTTGTCGCCGATTCGCCGGATCAGGCCCTCGAAGCCCTCGTTGGCCAGGACCGAGGAATACTCGGAGCGCTTGGTCGCCAGCTCGCTGTATATTGAATCCAGATAGACATCGACCACCCGCCAGCGCTCGTTGTAGCGCTTCATCAGGTAGTTGATCTCGATCTCCTCGCCGTTGCTCTTGATCAGCTTGTTGCGTACCAGAACCGTATCGCGCGGGCCCGGCTCCTCGCCCACGACCTCGAAACGCTCGCCGCTGAAACCGTCGAAGCGGGCGGCGAAGGTGCCGATGCTCATGCGGCCGAAGGCCTCGACGAGCAGGCCCCGCTGCTCGCCGGACAGGCCGCGCCAGTGGCGCCCGGCCGAGATGCCGGCCATGACCTGGAAATTGAAGGTTTCGCTCAGCACCGGCGCCAGTCGGTCGTACCGCCCCCGATAGCCCAAGGTCTCTGCGTCGCGCATGACGCTCAAGAGGGTCTCGTTCAACCCGGTTACGAGCTCTCCCGGGCGTGCGGGCGCGGCCAGGGCCGGCGGCCAGGCTTGGGCGAAGATCAGAACAACCGCCAGCATGGCGGCGCGAAGTTTAAGGGCCACGTGTGTCTCCATCAAAAGGACACTTCGTATGTGGGGGGGCGCGGTACGGAAACAACTAAAGCGACTCTCTTGACGCGCGGACGCGCTACCCCCCACCCTGTCCCTCCTCCTCAAGGGGGGAGGGGTTCTTTTTCTCGATAGATTCGATAGCGTGATGGAAGTGGAGCACATATGAGCCCTTCGCTGGAACCGGCCGGTAAGAAAACCGTGGCTATCGTCGGGGCCGGAATTGTCGGCGTCTCGACCGCGCTTTGGCTGCTGCGCGACGGCCACGAGGTGGTCCTGATCGACCGCCTGGGCCCGGCCGAAGGCACATCCTTCGGCAACGCCGGCGTGCTCGCCTCCAGCGGCGTGGTGCCGGTCACGGTGCCCGGTTTGATCGCCAAGGCGCCGATCATGCTCCTGGACCCCGGCAGCCCGCTGTTTCTGCGCTGGTCCTACCTGCCGCGGCTTCTGCCCTGGCTGGTCAGATTTCTGAGCCATTGCCGGGCGAGCGAAACCCGGCGCATTGCCCGTGCCTTGGGCCCCATCCTCGGCGACAGCCTGGAACAGCATCGGGCGTTGGCCCAGGGCACGGGGGCCGAAAAATGGATCGTGCCCTCGGACTACGTCTTCGTCTACCCGAACCGGGCCGCCTATGAGGCGGAGGCCTTCGGATGGTCGTTACGGCGGGAATGCGGTTTCGATTGGGAGGAGATGGACGCCGCGGCGCTACGTGCCTACGATCCCGCTTTCGGGGCCGGCGCGGATTTCGCGGTCCGGATTCCGGGCCACGGTTTCATCGCCGACCCCGGGCGCTATGTGAAGGATCTGGCCGCCCACTTCGAGGCCAGGGGCGGGCGCGGCCTCAAGGCCGAGGTTCGAGACATCGGGCGCGAGGGCGGCCGGGTCACGGGGCTCGAGACCGATCGCGGCACGATCGACTGCGATACGGTGGTGATATCGGCCGGCGTATGGTCCGGCCCGCTGGCCCGCCGCCTGGGCCTGCGATTGCCCTTGGAGAGCGAGCGCGGCTATCACGTCGAACTGCTGGGCGCCAACATGGCGCCGCGCGGGCCGTCCACGATCACCGCCGGCAAGTTCGTGGCCACGCCCATGGACGGGCGCGTGCGCCTGGCGGGAATCGTGGAATTGGGGGGCACCGAGGCGCCGCCCAGCCGGGCGCCGGTCGAACTCCTGCTCAAGCGCGCCAAGGAGGCCATGCCGAACCTGACCTGGACCGGGACCCGTGAGTGGATGGGGCACCGGCCGACGCTATCCGATTCGATTCCGGTTATCGGGGCGGTGCCGGGGGTCGCCGGGGCCTACATGGGATTCGGCCATCAACACGTCGGCTTGACCGGCGGGCCCAAGACCGGGCGTCTGCTGGCCGGCATGATCTCGGGACTGCGGCCGAACATCGACCTCGCGCCCTACCGCCCCGACCGGTTTTTGTAGAGTTTTCCCCGGTCACGGGATCCGGTTGATGTCCGTGCCGTCGGGGAACATATCGGCGTGGCTGCGTTCGAAGATTCCCTGTTCGCCCTCGCCCCACAGGAAACCGATCACGGCGAAACGCCGGCCCCGCGTGACCGGCGTCACCACATGCAGGACGGAACAGGAAAACACGGCCGCGCCGCCGGCCGGCGGCGCGTAGAGCTGCGGCCCGTATTCGGGCAGGCGCAGGTATCCACCCTCGTAATCGCCGGAATTCAGGTTCAAGGTCAGGGCGAAACGCCGGTGGGTGGTGATTTTCAGCGTATTGTCGCGGTGGGGCGCGAAATGGCCGCCTTGGGCCGCGTCGTAGCAGCCGACGCGAAAGTGCTCGGTGCGTGTCGCGGCGAAATTGAACGCCTTGGCGACCTCGGGCAACAGCCGCCGGCGCAGCACGCCGAGAAGTTCGCCGCACTCCGGGCTTCCGAGCATCAGGTACACGTCGCTGCGGATCTTGCTGCCTGGATTCTTGCGGGATTTCTGCGCCGGGGACGAAACGGCGTTCTCGATCTTGGCGCCCTGCTCCCAGAGGGCCATCAGGCGCTGGCGGTGATCGGCGTCGAGGACGTTGGGCACCACCAAGGCGGGGGCCTGCATGCCGACCACCCTTGGCCGATTGGCCTCGAAACGGGCCTGGGCGTGGGCCAGGGCGGCGGCGGCCTGACTCAGTTCCTGGCCGTTGGATATCTTGCGTTCGAGGCGCAGGACCGAATCGAAGAATAAGGTGTGCCCGGCGCCGCCCGGCTCCATTCCGGCGGCCTTGTGAAGAAGGCCTTCCTCATCGCTCAACAGCAAGTACGGCAGCTTGAGGCGTTCCGCCAAGGCCGCGTTCTCTTGCGGCGCGGCGCGGGTCACGCCGATCACGTGGGTTTCCACACTCTCGAACTCGCGGACGCGCTCGGCCAGGCGCCGCAGTTCGCCCTCCGCGTCCCCCGGCGATGCCGCGACATGGATCGCCTTGGGCCAGCCGAACAAGCGATTGTGATAGAGCGAAACCGCCTGGCCCTTGGGATCGCGGAAGGCAAGATCGCACAACCGCTCGCCGATGGTGAGAGCTCCCTGCTCGGACGCGGGTATTGGATCGAAAGGCATGGTCTGGAAATCTCCGCACAACTCGATTAGCGACGCTCGAAACGTAGCATAGGGACCGGCGGTGTCACAGGGACCGGCGCGGGCAACGGGAGCCGGCGGCGAAAGATAGGTGGCAGAACCCGCGGACGGGGTTAGTATCTAGTCAGTGCATACGCGAGTTGGATGGGCCTCAAGGCCCGCGCCGGATAAAGCAATAAACCGCTAAATCATCTGGGAGGATATCATGAGCACCCCAAGAACGCTTAAAAGGCTTCTAGAGCAGCATAAATTGGATCGCCGCGGCTTCATGCGCAGTGCCGTTGCCGCCGGCGCCACGGTGGCCGTGGCCAGTTCGGCCTTCAACAAGGCCCTGGCCGCGGCGCCGAAAAAGGGCGGGAATTTTCGCCAGGTTCTGACCGGCGGCGCCACCAGCGACGTACTCGATCCCGCGCAGACACTCGATTCCTACATGATCAACGTCTCCTCGGGCCAGTTGCGCAACAACTTGACCGAGATCGGATCGGACAACCAGCTCACGGGCGAGTTGGCCGAAAGCTGGGAAGCGAGCGCCGACGCCTCGACCTGGACCTTCCAATTGCGCAAGGGGGTCGAGTTCCATAACGGCAAGTCCCTCGAGGCCGCCGACGTCGTTGCTTCCTTCAACCATCACCGGGGCGACGACACGAAATCCGCCGCCAAGGGCATCGTCGCGCCGATCGAGGATATCAAGGCCGACGGCAAGAACACGGTGGTCTTCCAGATGAAATCGGGCAATGCCGATTTCCCCTTCATCGTCAGCGACTACCACTTGACCATCTGCCCGGCCATGAGCGATGGCGGAATCGACTGGAAATCGGGCGTCGGCACCGGCGGTTATGTTCTCGATGACTTCGATCCGGGTGTGCGCACCAAGGTCAAGCGCAATCCGAATTATTGGAAAGCCGGCCGCGCGCATTTCGATTCGATCGAGAATCTCTTTATCTCGGACGTGGTGGCGCGCACCAATGCCCTGCGCTCCGGCGAAGTGGATTGCATTCCGAACCTGGACCTCAAGACCGTGCATCTCTTGAAGCGGGACAAAGAGGTTCAGGTCTTCCCGACCTACGGCAACAAGCATACTACCTTGCCGATGCATACGGACGTCGCTCCTTTCGACAATAACCACGTGCGCTTGGCGCTCAAGTACGCGATCGACCGCGAGGAGATGTTGCAGAAGATCCTCAAGGGACAGGGCGAGGTCGGCAACGACAGCCCGGTCGGCCCGGCCAACATCTATCGCGCGACACCCGAGGAAATGCCGCAACGGCCCTACGATCCCGACAAAGCCAAGTTCCATCTCAAGAAAGCGGGCATGGAAAACCTGTCGGTTCAGTTCCACGTCGCCGACTCCGCCTTCGAGGGCGCCGTCGACGCCGCGCAACTCTATGCCGAATCGGCCAAGAAGGCGGGCATCGGAATCGAAGTCGTGCGCGAGCCCGAAGACGGCTATTGGTCGAACGTATGGCTCAAGAAGGCCTGGTGTGCCAGCTATTGGGGCGGCCGCCCGACCGAAGATTGGGTGTTCTCGCAGATCTATTCGTCCGGCGCCGATTGGAACGAATCGCACTGGGATAACAAGCGCTTCAACGAGCTTCTCATTATGGCGCGCGGTGAACTGGACCCGGTCAAGCGGCGTGAACTCTATGTCGAGATGCAGATACTCGTGCATGAAGACGGCGGCGCGATCATCCCGCTTTACATGGCCTATACCCATGCGGCCAGCACCAAGGTGGGGCTGCCGGATCAAATCGCCAGCAACTGGGAGCTCGACGGCCACAAGAACGGCGAGCGTTGGTGGTTCGCGTAATCTCGTAACCCAGGGCGCCGCGTCCCGGGATAAGGTTCCCGGGGCGCGGCGTCCCCGCGTTTTAATTC
The DNA here is from genome assembly GCA_021776175.1 of Kiloniellaceae bacterium. Taxonomy (GTDB): domain Bacteria; phylum Pseudomonadota; class Alphaproteobacteria; order Kiloniellales; family J153; genus JAJFGN01. Next base: position 9,558 of record JAJFGJ010000029.1, on the reverse strand, counting down.
GGACTTTCAATGGATAAAAAGAACCTGGAGCGGCTGCGCGCGAAGTACAATGCCGCCGGCGGCGGCGATGTCATGGACCCGGAGTTCAAGAAGGTCACCGATCTTCTTTTTACTGGCGATACGCGCAGGAAACCCTATTCCGGCGTGCCGACGTTGCTCGACGCGCCTTACCGCGAGGACGCGGTGGACTTGCCCGATTTCGGCGGCCTCGACATCGCGCTTCTCGGGGTGCCCATGGATTTGGGCGTGACCAACCGGCCCGGCGCGCGCTTCGGCCCGCGCGCGGTCCGCGCCATGGAGCGCATCGGCCCCTATAATCACGCCCTGAAAGTGGTGCCCCAAGCCGAGGCAAAGGTCGCCGATATCGGCGACGTGCCCATGCGCAGTCGCTTTAGTCTCGACCAATCCATAGAGGATATCGAGACCTTCTACACCCGCCTCGCGGCCGCCGGGGTGCGCCCGTGCAGCGTCGGTGGCGATCATTCCATCACCTATCCGATTCTGAAGGCCCTGGGCGCCGAGCGCCCGCTCGGCATGATCCATATCGACGCCCACAGCGATACCAGCGGCGAATACGACGGCGCTAAGTTCCACCACGGCGGCCCCTTCCGCTGGGCCGTGCTCGACGGCGTGCTCGATCCCGCGCGCACCGTACAGATCGGCATTCGCGGCTCCGCCGAGTTTCTGTGGGAGTTCGCCTACGATGCCGGCATGACCCTGATCCACGCGGAAAAGTTCGCGCAAATGGGGGTCGAGGCGGTGATTGCCAAGGCGCGCGAGGTGATCGGCGAGGGTCCCGTCTACGTGTCCTTCGACATCGACGGCATAGACCCCGCCTTCGCGCCCGGTACCGGCACGCCGGAGATCGGCGGCCTAAGCCCGCGCGAGGTCCAAGCGCTCCTGCGCGGGTTCGCCGGGCTCGATATCGTCGGCGGCGACGTGGTCGAAATCGCCCCCGAATACGACCCCACCACCAACACCGCCCAGGTCGGCGGCCAAATCCTGTTCGAGATTCTCTCGCTCATGGTCCTGGCGCCGGGGGTAAGGAAGCGGCCTTAGCCCATGATCGATGTTGCCGCCGTGCGCGCCGATACGCCGGCTTGCGAAAATGTGCTTCACTTCAACAATGCCGGCGCGGCCCTCATGCCCGATCCGGTTTACAAGGCGGTGGCCGATCATCTGACTCTGGAGCGCGAAATCGGCGGTTATGAGGCGGCCGACGCTGCCTCGGGCGCGCTGCAAGGATTCTACACCGCCTTGGCCGCGCTGCTGGGGGCGCGCCCAGGCGAAATCGCCTATGTGGAGAACGCGACCCGGGCCTGGGACATGGCGTTCTATGCCCTGCCCCTGCGCGAGGGCGACCGTATTATCACCCACGGCTCCGAGTATGCCTCGAACTACCTGGCCTTTTTGCAACAGGCCAAGCGCCGTGGATTGGAGATCGACCTGGCGCCGTCCGATGCCTCGGGACAGGTCGATGTCGAGGCCATGGCGGCCCTGATCGGGGCCAGGACCCGGTTGATCGCGATCACCCATGTGCCGACCCAGGGCGGCTTGGTCAATCCGGCGGTGGAGGTCGGCCGGGTCGCGCGCGAGCACGGATTGACCTATTTGCTCGATGCCTGCCAGTCGGCCGGGCAGATCGATCTCGATGTCGGCAAGATCGGCTGCCACATCTTGTCCGGCACCGGGCGTAAGTTCCTGCGCGGGCCGCGCGGCACGGGATTTCTCTATGTCAGCCACGAGATCGTGGAGACTCTGGAGCCGCCCTTTATCGATCTCCTCGCCGCGACCTGGAGCGAGAGGGATGACTACAAGCTCGCCGAAGGCGCGCTGCGTTTCGAAAACTGGGAAAGCTATATCGCCGGGCGCCTGGGACTGGCCGAGGCGGTGCGCTATGCCATGAAGCTGGGCCTGCCGGCCATCGAACGGCGGGTCGCGGAATTGGGCGCCGCCCTGCGCGAAAGCCTGTCCAAGATCGAGGGGGTCGCGGTGCGCGATCTGGGCGCGAAACGCTGCGGCATCGTGTCTTTCGACAAGGCCGGTGAAGAGCCCGCGGCTCTGGCGGCGCGCCTGCGCGGGGAGGGGATCAACATTTCGACCTCGACCGCCGCTTACGCCCGCCTGGATCTGGCCGCCCGGGGCCTGTCCTCGGTCGCCCGCGCTTCGGTCCACTACTACAACACGCAAGCAGAGATCGAGCGCTTCTGCGCCGCCGTTCGAAACGGGTAATCGCCCGCCCATGGTCGGAAACTTTGTGTCGAAAACAGGAGGATGGCCGCCGTCCCGCCGTGATATGACCGTGAAAACCTATGTTTTCCGCCACGTAGGCATAAAGGGAGTGAAGTGCGAATGGATAGCGATGCCTTGGTGAGCGCCGTGCCGAAACGGGGACGGCGTAGCGGCGGCCGCGCCGGCAATACCCGCGGCAAGGGGCCGGCGATCACGCAACAGCCCTGGAGCCTGCCGGTCAATACCGACAAGCCGACGGAACCCCTGAACGAAGACGGCGTTCAGGCCATTCACAACGGCGCCATGCGGGTCCTGGAGGAAATCGGCATCGAATTCCTGAACCCCGAGGCCGTGGAGATCCTGCGAAAAGCGGACTGTATCGTCGAGGGCGAGAATATCCGCATGGGCCGCGACATGGTCATGGAACAACTCAAGACCGTGCCGTCCAGCTTTACCCTGACCCCGCGCAATCCCGAACGGCGTATCGAAATCGGCGGCAAGGGCATGACCTTCGGCAATGTTTCCAGCCCGCCGAACTGTTCCGACCTCGACCGCGGCCGGCGCACCGGGACGCGCGAATCGTATCGCGATCTGATCAAGCTGACGCAGTACTTCAACTGCATCCACTTCGCCGGCGGTTACCCGGTCGAGCCGATCGACATTCATGCCTCGGTCCGGCACCTGGATTGCCTCTACGACAAGCTGATCATGACCGACAAGGTTGTCCATGCCTACAGCCTGGGGAAGGAGCGGGTCGAGGACGTGATGGAAATGGTCCGCATCGCGGGTGGTTTGACTCATGAGGAATTCGACGCGACACCGCGCCTATACACGAATATCAATTCCACCTCGCCGCTCAAGCACGACTATCCCATGATCGACGGCGCCATGCGCATGACCCGGCGCGGCCAGCCCACGGTCGTCACGCCCTTTACCCTGGCCGGGGCCATGGCGCCGGTGACCATGGCCGGCGCGGTCGCGCAGTCCATGGCCGAGGGCCTGGCCGCGATCGTCCTGATGCAACTCATCAATCCGGGTTGCCCCACGGCCATCGGCACCTTTACCTCGAACGTCGATATGAAAACCGGCGCGCCCGCATTCGGGACCCCCGATTACATGCGCGCGACCCAGATGTCGGGGCAGATGGCGCGCTTCTACGGCCTGCCCTTGCGCGCCTCCAACGCCTGCGCCGCGAACTGCCCGGATAGTCAGTCGGCCTGGGAGAGCGCGTTTTCGCTTTGGGCGGCGGTCTCCTCGCGCGTCAATATGGTCTATCACGCGGCGGGCTGGCTGGAAGGCGGTCTCTGCGCCTCCTACGAGAAGTTCGTCATGGACTGCGAAACCCTGCAACAGATGATCGCCTATATGCAGCCGGTCGGCACCACCGAAGAGGACATCGCCTTCGACGCCATCAAGGAAGTCGGGCCGGGCGGGCATTTCTTCGGCTGCGAGCATACTCAGGCCCGGTACGAGACCGCCTTTTACCAACCGTTTTTATCGGACTGGTCGAATTTCGAGAACTGGTCGGAAAGCGGTGCCGTTCGGACCCCCGAGCGGGCCAACAAGATTTGGAAAAAGATTCTGGCCGAGTTCGAAGCCCCGCCCATCGACCCGGCCATTGACGAGGAACTCCAGGCCTTCGTCGCCAAGCGCAAGGAAGAAGGCGGCGCGCCGACGGACTACTGATCATGGTCACGCCTGGCAACGACTTTGTTTTCGCACCCACGCACGATGCGCCCATCTCTTACCGCATGCGTATTCGCGATTGCTATCAGACGCTGGGCTATGGCGCGCCTTACGAATGGGCGCATTTTGGCGAAGTTCTTTTCCAAGCCTTGAGAAAACCGCTCGACGCGTGCCGTCTTGCTCTCATCGCCACGGCGGCAGGAGCCCGCGACGCAAACGCGAAATTCTATAAGGTTTACTCAGGAGATAGCGCGCGGGACCATGACCTGCTCAACACCCATGCCGCCGTCGATCCCATGCGTCAGTAGAGCGTATCCTCGCTATCAACCCCCTGCCAGCCGATGATGCTCATAGCGGAATACGCCGTGAAGGCACAAAACAGCGAACATCATCCCGGCGGCAAACAACAATGGCGCGGTGGCTCCGCCCGTCCAGTCCTGGATAAACCCGGCGGCAATCGGCATGCAGGCGGAGCCGGCGAAATACCAAAGTTGGAAAAGGCCAATGCCTGGCCCCCGGTTTTTGGGACGCAGCACCAGGGCCGGCAAGGATGACACCACTGGGACGGCGACCGCGTAGGCGATGCCAAACAGCGCGAAGGTGACCACGGGAACCGACGTGTAGGGGATAACAACACCGAGAGCCACGCAGACGATCAAACCGGACACCAGCACCATATCCGGGATTCCGTAACGCGTCGCTACATACCCGCCCAACGGCAGAGCAAACAGAAATACCCAGGACATCAAGCTGACGACCTGGCCGGATGCAACGATCGATGCACCCTGTTCGATCAGAAGAACCGGCCCGAAGCTGAGCATCACCAGGTAGGCGCCATTGATCAGCATCCACATGACGCCGGCGACACAGACGAGCCAGATTTCCTGACCGCTCAATCCGGGGGCGGCATTGTGAGCGGCCACTTCACCGGAATCGGGCGGTGGACGGTAGAAACCGGCGACGGCGATAAGGGCGGCGGAGCTCGCTACCGCCGTCAACAGAAACACCATGTTCCAAGACGTCTGTTCAGCGATCGGCCCTTGGGCCGCCTGAGCGGCTGCGATCCCGACCGGCCAGCCAATTATGAAAATCGACATGCCAAAGAACAGATCCTTACCGGTGAACCAGTCGCTCATCATCTTCATCAGCAACACGAAAAGGAAAGCGGCTCCGGTCCCTCCGATCAGACGGCCGGTGACCAGCCCCGCATGATCTTCCGCCATGCCTGAGACAATTCCGCCCGCGATCATCAGCACTATGGCCGCCGACACGACCTGTCGGTCACCGAACCGCTTACCGAGATGGCCGGCGGGTATAGCCAGAATCAGACCTGGAATCATGTACAGGCCGATGAGCGTGCCGATCTGGTCATAGCCGATACCGAAGTCCTGAATCAGGAAGGGCGCGACAGAACCCGTGGACTGAAACTGGATTCCAACACTCAGCCTGCCCATAAGGAGGATCACCAGCACCATCCACCGATTGATTCCCATCGTACAGCACCCCCCCCCCCTTTTATTGCCAAAACCAGCTAAAGGGCTGACCGGGAAAAGACTGTAACAGAAGTTGATGGGGATTTGAGGGTGCCGCGACTGTTTCTCCCTCCCTCACTTACGGGGAGGGCTGGGGGGGAGAGGAAATGAAGTTAAACCGGATCAAGTCCGGGATGGCGGCTTTCTGATTAGTTGGCGGCCTAGCCCAGGACCGAGAAGCTGCTGTCCTTATTGATCTCGCGCAGGCGGGAATAGAAGCCGAGGCTGACCTCGCGGCCGGTGTATTTCAGGGTGAAGCTGACCGGGTCGCGGTCATGGTCGCGGCCGCCCTCGCAGGCTTCCACCAGGTCGGCCATCATCTCGCCGGCGATGGGCGCGTTCTTGAACTGATTGCCGCTCGACCCCACGCCCATGTAAAAGCCCGGCAGGTCCGATTTATCGTAAATCGGAATCCAGTCGTCGGTCACGTCGTAGAGTTCGACCACGCCCTTGGTCTTGCTGGGAATGCCCAAGTCCGGGATGCGCTGGCCGACGCGCATGACCTGAACTTTCCACTGCTCGGTGAATTCGCGGTTGAAGTCGTCCGGGTCGACCCATTCCTGGGTATCGCAGGGCGGGTCCTCGCTGCCGATGAGCAGGTGGTTGCCCATTTCGGGCCGGAAGTAGGTCGCGATGTCGCTGTCCGAGAACACCGTGCCGTCGCGCTCGAAATTGTAACCTTGGGGGGAGGGGACATGGGCGACCTCGTGACGCAGGGCCCGGGTCTTGATCTTCATGCCTTCCTCGACCCCGGCCAGGCGGTTGATCTTGAAGGAATGGGGACCCGCGATGTTGATTACCACCGGGGCGCGCAGGGTCTCGCCGTTGTCCAGTTTCACGCCCGCGGCGCGCCCGCCTTCCTGGAGAATTTCCGTGACCGACACCTTGAAGCGGAAGACCGCGCCCTGGGCCTCGGCCGCGCGCTGCAGGTTGTGGGTGGCAAGTTGCGGATCGGTCACATAGCCCCCGGCCGGGAACAGGACCGCGCCCTCCATGCTTTTGCCATTGGGCTCGCCGAAGCCGGAGTCCTCGGGCCGCTTGGCGGGCCCAAAGGACTCGGTATTGACGATCGGCAGGCGTTGTTTGAGCTGCTCGGGCGTCAGTTCCTCGTAGGGGCAGCCGATGGTATCCATGAGCGCCATGGTGGGCTTTAGAGCCTTGTTGCCCTCGGTCTTCATGACGATGCACCCGCAATCGACGTAGCGGGCCAGGCCGCGTTCATCCGGGGCGCCCAGGAATTTCTCCCAGTCTTTCCAGTAGAAGTGGCTCTCGTAGGCGATGGCGGAGCCGTCCACGGTCGAATAGTACGGCCGGATAATGGCGCAGGAGCCCGAGGTCGAGCCGTAACCGGCGGCCGGCAGCTTGTCGAGGCTGAGCGTCTTCCAGCCCTTGCGGGCCATGGCCAGGGCGGTCGCGGCGCCGATAATACCGGCGCCGATGATGATGGCGTCGAAGTCCTTTGCCATAGCCGCACGTCTCCTAGTTCCTGTCCGCTCGAAAGCCGGAAAATAAACTCAAGGTCCGCGAGTGTAACTTCGCGGACCGGACGCAAACTATCCTATATTCGCATTAACCATAAAATTCGGAGCAAAGCGGCTTTCCACGGTCAAAGGCTGCTTGGGTCAAGGCACAATACAATCTATGATTGTATTGTGAAAACCGAGGCGAAACATATGGTTAACGGACCCTCCCGCCCCCGTGTTCTTCTAGTGGAGGACGATCCAGCCATGGCTTGGATTTATCGCCGCTATCTGGCCGGCGAAGAGATCGCGCTGGAACACGTCGCGACCGGGGCGGCGGCCTTGGAGCGGGTCGCGGTTCGTCCGCCGACAGTCATGCTGCTCGATCTAAAACTGCCGGACATGAACGGCTTGGAGGTGCTGGAACGGACCTTGGCGTCCGGCGCGCCGACGGCGGTTGTCGCGATCACGGCCCATGGCGGAGTCGAGGCCGCGGTCGAGGCCATGCGCGCCGGGGCCTACGATTTCCTGGCCAAGCCCTTCAAGGCGGAGCGCCTGGCCGTGACCCTGCGCAACGCCTTGGAGCGCCAAGGCCTCGCCGGTCTTTTGGAGGGCATGGCCCGCGCGCGGTTTCACGGCTTCCTGGGCGCCGCCCTGCCCATGCAGGCCCTCTACCGCGCCATCGAGAGCGCCGGTCCCAGCAAGGCCGCCGTCTTCATCACCGGTGAGAGCGGATCCGGCAAGGAAGTTTGCGCCCAGGCGGTCCATGGGTGCGGTGTGGACCCCGGCGCGCCCTTGGTGGTTCTGAACTGCGCCGCCATCGCGCGCGATTTGATGGAGTCAGAGGTTTTCGGCCACGCCAAGGGCGCCTTTACCGGCGCCCACGGCGCGCGCATGGGGGCCGCGCGCCGCGCCCATGGCGGGACCCTGTTTCTCGACGAGATATGCGAAATGGAACTCGCCATGCAGTCCAAGCTGCTGCGCTTCGCGCAGAGCGGCGCGGTTCAAGCGGTCGGCAGCGACGAGATCCAGCAGGTCGATGTGCGCCTGATCTGCGCGACCAACCGGGACCCCTGGGCCGAGGTCCGGGCCGGGCGGCTGCGCGAAGACCTTTACTACCGCCTGCATGTGGTGCCGCTCCATATCCCGCCCCTGCGCGAGCGGGGCGAGGATATCGGGCTCCTGGCGCGCGACTTTCTGGCCAAGGCGTCGCGCGAGGAGGGCAAGAATTTCCGCGATTTCGATCCGGAGGTTGAGCGGGTTCTGGCGGACTACACCTGGCCGGGCAACGTGCGTGAGTTACAAAATGTAATCCGCCATGTTGCCGTTATGCACAACGGTCCCAAGGTGCGCTGCCATATGCTGCCCGCGTTCCTGCAAGAGACCCAGCCGCCGCGCGGACGCCTCAAGGACATAGAGCGCGAGGCCATAGAGGCCGCGCTTGCCGAAAGCGGCGGCAACATAACCAAGGCGGCCCAACAACTCGGCATCGATCCCTCGACCCTGCACCGCAAGCGCCACGTCTGGGCCCGCGCCGCCGGCCCGTGAAAAGCTGGGACTCGGGCACGCGCCCACTTGCTCTTGGCAGGCCGGAAGGCTAGCTTTCGCGCCTTCTTGGGCACAGGGCGGAAACAGACATGATCAAGGGCGTGACCTTCGACCTTTGGGACACCATGGTGCGCGATGAATCGGACGAACCGGTACGCGCGGCCCAGGGGCTTCGATCCAAGAAGGCGGAGCGCCGCTATCTCCTGTGGGAGGCGCTGAACGCGCTTGAGCCCATAGACGCCGCACGGGTCGAGCTGGCCTACAATGTCGGCGATGCCGCCTTTAACGAGGTCTGGCACAAGCAGTTCGTCACCTGGACCATCGCCGAGCGCTTGGCGGTGATCTTGGACGGCCTGGGCCGGACCTTGCCGGCGGCGGACTTCGCCCGCGTGGTCCAGGCCCACGAGTCCATGGAGGTCGAGATTTCGCCTGACATGATCGAGGGCATCGCCGAGGCTCTGGCGGACCTGGCGAAGCGCTATAAGCTTTGCGTCGTGTCGGATACCATCGTCACCCCCGCCGGCGGCCTGCGCGCGGTGCTGGAAAAGCACGGGATAAAGCAACACTTCAGCGGCTTCGCCTTTTCCGACGAGGTCGGCCATTCCAAGCCGCACCGCGCCATGTTCGACAAGGCGGCGGCGGAACTAGGCCTGAAGCTGGAAGAATTGGTTCACATCGGCGACCGCGATCACAACGACGTCAAGGGGCCGCAATCGTTGGGCATGAAGGCGATTCTTTTCACCGCCTCGCGCGCCCACGATAAGGACACCACCTCGGCCGAGGCGGTGTGCGAGCGCCATGCCGACTTGCCCGGTATCGTCGACAGTTTGTCCGGCCGCTAGTGTGGCGGTTCGATTGGGATACACAAAAAAAATCCCCCTCCCCCCCCGCGGGGGTGGGCGGGGGTGGGGGCAAGCGCGTCGGCGCGTCACGCGACTCTTTTCTTGCTTGCCTTGGGTTCTTGCCGCCTCGCGGCGGCACGGAAAGAAAAAAGTGAGTCTCTTGACGCGCCGACGCGCTAACCCCCACCCAAACCCACCCCCACAAAGGGGGGAGGGGACTCTTTAGTTTCAATCTATTAACTAGGTACACACGCAAGT
>JAJFGJ010000028.1 GCA_021776175.1 Kiloniellaceae bacterium | reverse complement strand
CAACGCGATTTCCTCGGTCATTATCGTCGGCGCGCTGATCGCCGCCGGCACCGGGGGCTATGGGTTTAGCGAGATCGTGGGTTTCCTGGCCGTGATTCTGGCCAGCATCAACATCTTCGGCGGCTTCATCGTGACCCAGCGGATGCTGGCCATGTTCAAGCGCAAGCAGAAGTAGGGCATACCATGGACCAGAACATCGCCATCCTGCTTTATCTCGTCGCCTCGGTCTTCTTCATCCTGGCGCTGCGCGGCCTATCGCATCCTGAATCCAGCCGCGCCGGTAACCGCTATGGTATCGCCGGCATGATACTTGCCGTGGTCACGACTCTGGCCGTGTTGCCGGAGGTGAATTACGTCCTGATCCTCGCCGGTATCGTGATCGGCGGCGCCATCGGCGCCGTGATCGCCAAGAAAATAGAGATGACCGCCCTGCCGCAATTGGTCGCCGCCTTTCACTCGTTGGTCGGTTTGGCCGCGGTCTTCGTCGCTGTAGCGGCGTTTTATAATCCTGCGGCCTATGGCATCGGGCAGACGGGCGACATCAAGGTCGCCAGCCTGATCGAGATGTCGATTGGCGCCGCCATTGGCGCCATCACCTTTACCGGCTCGATCATCGCGTTCGCTAAGCTGCAAGGGGTGATGAGCGGCAAGCCCATCGTTTTCCCCATGCAACATTGGCTGAACCTGGGCTTGGGTATTCTCACCCTGGTGTTCATTGTGTGGTTAAGCGCCTCTGAATCGGATTTGGCCTTCTGGCTGATCGTGGTGCTCTCTCTCTTGCTTGGCTTGCTGATCATCATCCCGATCGGCGGCGCCGACATGCCGGTCGTGATATCCATGCTGAATTCCTATTCCGGCTGGGCCGCCGCGGGCATTGGCTTCACCTTGCAAAATAACCTTCTGATCGTGGCCGGTGCCCTGGTCGGTTCCTCCGGTGCGATCCTCAGCTATGTCATGTGCAAGGGCATGAACCGCTCGTTCTTCTCTGTCATCCTGGGCGGCTTCGGTGGCGAGACAGCGGCCCCTTCGGGTGAGGACATGGGCGATCGGACTCACCGCGAGGGCGCGGCGGCGGATGCCGCCTACATGATGCGGAATGCGGAAAAGGTTATCATCGTGCCCGGTTACGGCTTCGCGGTAGCCCAGGCGCAGCATGCCCTGCGTGAGATGGCGGATCTCTTGAAGGCCGAGGGCGTCGATGTGAAATACGCGATCCATCCGGTCGCCGGGCGCATGCCGGGGCACATGAACGTGCTTTTGGCCGAGGCTAATGTGCCCTACGACGAGGTCTTCGAGATGGACGAGATCAACCGCGAATTCGCCGAGTCCGATGTCGCATTCGTGATCGGCGCCAACGACGTGACCAATCCGGCGGCCAAGACCGACAAGGCCTCGCCCATCTACGGCATGCCGGTGCTGGATGTCGAAAAGACGCCTCAGGTCTTCGTGGTCAAGCGCTCCATGGCCTCGGGCTACGCCGGAGTCGACAACCCGCTATTCTATATGGATAACACCATGATGCTGCTGTCCGACGCCAAGAAGATGTGCGAGGGCATCGTCAAGGCATTGGGCGAATAAGACGCGGGAACACTTGACGCGCTTGCGGTCTCTAAGGGTCCGGCCTCACGGCTGTAGGGTCGCAGAAACCTCTTGGAATGCCCGATCCATGATATCGATCGCTTGATCGATTTCATCTCTGGAGGTGGTCAGGGGTGGCGCGATCCGCCATACGCTATGCGGACCGCCGACCCGGTTGATATTGAGACCAAGTGCGAAGCATCGCTCCGTGAGCGCTTCGATCAGCCCATGCCCCGGTTCCCGGGTCGTTCGGTTGGCGACGATCTCCACGCCGAGAAGAAGGCCACGGCCGCGAACGTCTCCTATTGCCTCGTGACGGTGTTGGAGCTCACGGAGACGATCCTTCAAGTACTGGCCGAGCCTGGCGGCTCGTTCGGTAAGTTTCTCGCCCAAGATCACTTCCACCACCGCGAGACCGACGGTTGCCGTGAATGGATCGGACGCATGTGAGGTGTAATGCGAGAAACCGCGCTCTCGGGCAACCTCCGCCACGGCATCGGAAGCGATTACGGCGGAAAGCGGCAATCCGCCTCCTAGTGTTTTCGAAAGCGTCAGAATATCCGGAACGACTCCGTCGCTTTCAAAGGCGAAAAGTTCTCCCACGCGGCCCAACCCGGTTTGAGCCTCGTCGAAGATAAGAAGGATGCCGCGTTGATCGCAAAGTTCTCTTAAGCGCTTAAGATAACCCGGTGGCGGAACGACGATACCGCCCGCGCTTTGGATCGGCTCGACGATCACCGCCGCTTCCTCTCCAACCGATGTCACATCGATCATGTCGAAACCGACATCGAGGCAGGTCATGTCGCACCGCTCGGCGCAGTGCCGGATGGGACAGCGGTAACAATTGGGCGCGGGGATGGCCAGCGAGCCAGGCATCGCCGGCCCGTATTTTTTGCGGCCGTGCGCATAGGTCGCCGATGCGGCGCCTGTCGTCGTCCCATGCCAGGAACCCGCCATGGCGATAATCTCGAACCGCCCGGTCGCGATCTTGGCCAACCTTATCGCGGCCTCGTTCGCCTCGGCGCCGGTATTCAGGAGTTGAACTTTTCCCAGCGGCTGGGGAAGCAAATCGCAGAGGCGATCCGCGAGATCGACCACATCCGGCGATAACATCGTGCTGTCCAGATGAAGGACCGTTTGGGCGGCCTTGGCCATGGCCTCCACGATCTTCGGGTGGCTGTGGCCGATAGTGGCGCACATCTGGCCTGAGGAGAAATCCAGGATCTCACGACCGTCCTGGGTGAAGAGATACGATCCCTGCGCGCGAACGATCAGTTCCCCCAGGAAATCGCGGCCATAATGAAGAAGGTGCCGCTCGAACTCCTGCGGCGGTGCTTTGGATTCCGGAGCGCGCGCCATGTCTAATCGCGCCGGCTTGCGGCGACAAGATAGCGGCAAGGCTCGCCGGTGTCGTTTCGGAACGTACATTGGGCGGGCGGGCCGAGTTCTAGGCAGTCGCCAAGATCCAAAAGGTGATGGGTTTTTCCTTCCACCAAAGTGAGTTGGCCTGCCAGCACCCAGACAATTTGGTGGAAAACAGAGTAGATTGATGCCGGGAACATAGCTTCGGCGCCGGCGGGCAGATCGACGGCAAGGATTTCAATCGGCCCACCGGCACTCGGCGAAATCAGCGTGCGGACGCAGCCCGTTTCAGGGTCGGTCCAGCTTGGCTGTTCCGACGCCCGAATCAAGCGTCCAGCGTGACCCTCCGCGCGTGTCAGGAAGGCTGACAAGGTGAGGCCAAACGCGGCGCATAAACGCCCCAGCACCATCGTCGTCGGGCTAGATTCGCCGCGCTCGATCTTACTGATCATGGCCTTGGAAACGCCGGAATGCTCGGCGGTGTCGGCCAGGGACCAGTTTCGTGCCTCTCGCTCGATACGAACGCGGCCCGCGACCTTATTCGTCAAATCATCTAACATAAAATCGTCTAATATAATGGATATGTGATCCAAGATAGGAGATAAGTGCGAGGAGTTCAAGAAAAAGATACGGCCGGAACCGGGACTTCGTTGTCAGATCCCCGGGAGTTTCTTTTGGCCCGCCCTTGAAACGGCCCACAGGGGTGCCTAGTTATGAGATCGTTCGATCTTAAATGAGTCCTCCATGCCACGACACCGCGAATTCGATCCCGAGCTTGCCCTGGAAGACGCCATGCGTCTGTTCTGGAAAAAGGGCTATCGCGACACCTCGGTACGCGATCTGGTCGCCGGCACGGGCGTCAGCCATGCCGGACTTTACGGGACTTTCGGTAACAAGGAAGAAGTCTTCACCGCCGCCCTGAAGCGCTACCAGGAAGAGGTCATGAGCCGTCTCATGGCCGACCTGACCGGGCCGGACGCTTCCCTTCCGCAAGTCGTCGATCATTTCGAGCGCCTATTCGAATTGGGGCGGGATCCGAGATTTAGGGAAGGCTGCATGCTCTGTAACGCCGCCGTGGATCGTGGGCTTGCGGATCCCGAGATCGCGGCTAGCATGGCCGAGTCTCTCGAAGGATCGTCGGCTGCCTTTCGCCAGGCCCTCACCCGCGCCAAGGAAAAAGGTGAGGTTCGCGCGGATCTGGATCCGGCGGCTGGTGCCGATGTCCTGACCTCCACCCAAATGGCCATGTCGCTGATGCTGCGCGCGAATGTGGATTTCGACCGAATTGTAGCCTTCGGCCGCAATGCCCTCGCGACCGTAATTTAGATCCTATTTTTGTGCACATTCAAGAACGCTCGATCTAGAAAGGATTGAAAGAAATGGCCGTCATCCGAACTTGGACGGACCGCGTCGCGGCGGGGGTCGCCGACTTTGTGGTCCGTTTTCGTTGGCTGGTAATCCTCGCCGCCGTGATTGGAACCGGCCTGGCGGCGACAGGGATGCGGCACCTGGAGTTCGCCAACAACTACCGGGTCTTCTTCAGCGGCGAAAATCCCGAACTTCTGACGTTCGAGAAATTTCAAGCGACCTACACCAAGAACGACAACATAATTTTCGTCCTGAAGCCCGCGGACGGCCAGATTCTCAACCCGCGATTCGCTCAAGCGCAGGAGCGTCTGACGGCCGGGGCTTGGAAAATACCCTTCGCGATCCGCGTCGATTCTCTCACCAATTTCCAGAATAGCTGGGCCGACGGCGATGATCTGACGGTTGAGGATCTGGTGCGAGACGGCGTTAATTTGCGGCAGGAGGAGTTGGATCGGCGCAAGGCGATCGCCTTGGCTGAACCGTTGTTGAACGGAAATCTCATTTCGCCCGACGCCGATACCGCCGGCGTGAACGTAACCCTGCAATATCCGGGGAAAAGCCTGACCGAGGTGCCCGAGGCGGTTGGCTACGCGCGCCAGCTGGCCGTGGACTTGCGCCGGGACTTTCCCGACCTGCAAATTGCCTTGTCGGGCATATCGATGCTTAACAACAGTTTCGCTGAATCGGGTCAGAAGGATGTCATGACACTGATTCCGATTATGTACGGTGTTTTAATCGTCGTCATGGCGGTCATCCTGCGCAGTTTCACCGGTACTTTCGTTACCTTGCTGGTTATCGGATTCTCGACCCTGACGGCCATGGGGCTGGCCGGGTACGCCGGGGTCAAGCTGACCCCGATTTCGGTGACCGCGCCGACCGTGATTCTGACCCTGGCGATCGCCGATAGTATTCACATCCTCATATCCATGCTCGCGGTCATGCGCGAGGGGCGGGATAAAATTTTCGCCTTGAAAGAGAGCCTGCGGATAAACTTCCTCGCGGTGACCGTCACAAGTATCACGACCGTCATTGGTTTTTTGGCCCTCAACTTCTCGGACTCGCCACCGTTTTGGCATCTCGGAAACATCACGGCGGCCGGGATCGTGGCCGCCTGGGCCTATTCCCTGTTTTTCATGCCGGCCGTGGTCAGCCTGCTCCCCATGCGGGTTCGCGCGCGCAGCGCCGGGGCGGCGCCGGGTCTTGGTTCCATGGAGCGTCTGGCCAATTTCGTGATCGCCCGCTTCCGCGCCATCCTGGTGGGAACGGGCGCCGTGGCGGCGGTGTTGATCGCCGCCATTCCGACCCTGGAACTAAATGACTCCTGGGTCGAGTATTTCGACCACAGGGTCCAATTCCGCAACGATGCGGAATTCGCGCTTGAAAACTTGAGCGGTCTCTACCCGATCGAGTATTCGATCGAGGCTGCGGAACCGGGCGGAATCAGCGAACCTGAGTATCTACGTAATCTCGATGCTTTTACCGGCTGGCTGCGGGCGCAGCCCGAGGTTCGCCACGTCTTCAGTTATGCCGACATCATCAAGCGCCTGAATAAGAATCTGCACGCCGACAATCCGGAATGGTACCGGATGCCAAGTCAACGGGACTTGGCGGCGCAGTATCTCCTGCTCTACGAGCTGTCCCTACCCTACGGCCTGGATATGAACGACAGGGTCAGCATCGACAAGGGCGCGACCCGTGTAACCGCGACCTTGGACAATATATCCACCGTTGGCGTGCGGGCCTTTAACGGCCGGGCGGTGGCTTGGCTCAATGACAATACGCCGGACTACATGCACGCTAGGCCGACCAGCGCCACGGTCATGTTCTCCCATATCTCCGAGCGCAATATCGACGGTATGTTACGCGGGAATTTGGTCGCCATCGTACTGATCGCGGGTATCATGATATTGAGTTTGCGGAGCCTGCCCTTGGGCGCGCTCAGCTTGATACCCAACGCCATACCGATTTTGATGACTTTTGGTGTCTGGGCGTTGATGGTCGGACAAGCCGGTATGGCGGCCGCGATAGTGTCGGCGACCTCGCTGGGCATCATCGTCGACAATACGGTTCATTTCATGACCAAGTACCTGCGGGCCCGGCGCGAGCGCGGCTTCGATCAAGCCGATGCGATCCGCTATACGTTCCAAACCGTCGGCGCGGCCATCGCCGCGAACGCCGTCATTTTGTCCTTTGGCTTCGCGGTGCTGGCGGCATCTACCTTCAAGGTCAATGCCGAGATGGGGCTCCTGACCGCTCTGGCGATCCTGATCGCGTTGGCCGTCGATTTCTTGCTTCTGCCTTCGCTGCTGCTTATTGGATACGACAAGGAAAAAGGACGATCACATGACGATGCGCGTGTCTCTCAAGCGGCTTAACCGGGCCGCACTTGCCGGGCTGCTGTCGCTGAGCGCGGTCACGGCCGCGCCAAGCGCTTTCGGTGCGACAGCCGAAGAGGAAAAGGGCTTCGAGATCGCCGCGCGAAGCGACCGCAGCGACCGGGGTTTTGGCGACAGCCGGGTCGGCCTGACCATGACCCTGCATAATGCCGCAGGCGCTCAGAGCAAGCGGACCTTGCAGATTCGTACCCTCGAAATTCCAAGCGAGGATCTTGGCGACAAGAGTCTCATCATCTTCGACTCTCCGCGCGATATCGACGGTACGGCCCTGCTGTCCCACGCGAAGATTCTCGACCCGGACGATCAATGGCTATTTCTTCCGGCGCTAAAACGGATCAAGCGGATTTCGTCCGTCAACAAGTCCGGGCCTTTTGTCGGAAGCGAGTTCGCGTTCGAGGATTTCACCGCTCTCGAGCTCATGAAGTACAGTTATAAGTACCTGCGTGAGGAGCCCTGCGGAGAGTTCATGTGCGATGTGGTGGAACGTTATCCCCGCTACGAGTACTCCGGCTATACCCGGCAAGTCAGTTGGGTGGATCAAGAGGTTTTCCAGGTTCGCAAGGTGGAATTCTACGATCGTCGTGACGATTTGTTGAAGACCTTGGCGCTCAAGAATTACCGGCTTTACAAGGATAAGTATTGGCGGGCCCTTGAGCTCAGCATGACCAACCACCAGACCGGTAAGAGAACCGAGTTGATATACGACGATTATGTTTTCGGCGCCGGTCTCAAGTCCAAGGACTTCGTCAAGGGCGTGCTGCGGCGGATCAAGTAGTGCCGCCCGGCGTGGCAGCGAAGTTGAGGGCCGCGGCCGCGGCCCTCGCTTTCGCGGCGGTGCCCGCCGCCGCCGGGGAATTCGAGATCTCGGGCTCCGCCGCCGGAGAGGCGCGTGTTTTTCCATCGGATCCACGCTTCGACGGCCAGTTTTCCCATGTCCAGGCTTCGCTGATACTATCGCCCGAACTCGGTTACAGGAGCGGCGACGATCGCCGGCAGGTGAAAATCGCACCGTTTCTCCGCCTGGATGGGCAAGACAGCGAAAGAACCCATGCCGATCTTCGCGAGGGCTATTGGCGTAGCGTTCAGGATCAGTGGGATGTCCTGATCGGGGTCAATACGGTTTTCTGGGGCGTGACCGAATCCCGGCATCTGATCAATGTCATCAATCAGGTGGACCAGGTCGAGAATTCCGACCAAGAGGACTTTCTCGGCCAGCCCATGATCAACCTGGGGTCGCAACGCGATTGGGGCCGCGTCGATTTCTTCGTGCTACCTGGGTTCCGCGAACGAAGTTTTCCAGGGCGCGACGGCCGCCTGCGCGCGGGCCTGCCGGTGGATGAAGGCGCGGCGCGCCACGAATCCGATTTGGGCGAGGCGAACGTCGATGCCGCGCTCCGCTATTCGCACTATATCGGCGATTGGGATCTCGGGACTTATTTTTTCCATGGTACCGGGCGCGAACCGCGCCTGGTCGCTAACGCGGCCGGCACCCGGCTGGAGCCGCGCTACGACACGATCAACCAGGCCGGTCTGGACGTGCAGTACACACTTGAGGCGTGGCTTTGGAAGCTGGAGGCGATCGCGCGCGAGGGGCAGGGAAAGACCTTCGCGGCTGCGGTTGGAGGTTTCGAATACACCTTTTTTCAGGCCTTCGGGAGCAATGCCGATCTCGGCCTCCTGGCCGAGTATCAATACGATGGGCGGGATGACGCGGCCCCGATAACCGCCGCCGACAACGACGTTTTCGCCGGCGCCCGCTTGGCCCTCAACGATTTCCAGGACACCACCGCCTTGCTAGGCACGGTTGTCGATGTCGAAAATCAGTCCACCGCCTTATTCATCGAGGCCGAGCGGCGGCTCGGCGACCGCTGGAAACTCGAGCTGGAAAGCCGCTGGTTCTTCAACGCCGGGAAGACCGATCCCCTGGCGGCCATCGCGGACGATGACTTCATCCAGCTTCGGATCTCCTATTTCTTCTAGGCATGACGAAACCCCGCGCCGGGCCAAGGCCGCGCGTGGTTTTCGATTTCCATGGCTGGTAAGCCCGGCAGTCCTTGAGTGGCTGCCAAGCCTAAATAACGGGCGCCCTAAAAGCCTTCGCGGTCCATGCGTTTACGCAATAGCTTGCGATAGCGGCGCACGGCCTCGGCCTGTTCACGCTTGCGCTTGGCGGAGGGTTTTTCATAGCTGCGCCGCAGCTTCATTTCCCGGAATACGCCTTCGCGCTGCAGCTTCTTTTTCAGCGCGCGGAGGGCCTGATCGACGTTATTGTCGCGAACCTGTACTTGCACGGTCTTGCCAACACTCCCTTCGGCGGTTTCATGGCGCCATACCAAGTGAAAAAGGGCGCACACGCACCCACCCGTGCTGCCCATGTCCGGCCCGGGACGCATTTGGTAGCACACTCGCAGGCCGAAGGGAAGGGGTGTAACTTGAGAATATGGGAATTCTATCCCACGCTTAAATTCGCGGCGCCACGCTTTACCGGCTGCGCTCCTGGCTCCATATTACCGCCATGGCAATTCTCAAGATCGCGCGGATGGGGCATCCCGTACTCAATCGGGTCGCGACACCGGTCGCCGACCCGGCGGCGCCCGAAGTTGGCCGTCTGATCATGGACATGCTGGATACCATGGAGGACGCGGAAGGGACGGGTTTGGCCGCGCCGCAGGTTTATGCGCCGAAGCGGATTGTCGCCTTCTTCGTCTCCGGCGCGCGGGCACAGCGCGAGGACGGGGCGGACGGGGGCGTGAAGATCGACGACGTGCCTCTGACCGTTCTCATCAATCCGGTGGTTGAACCCTTGAGCGATGTCATGGCTCTTGGTTGGGAGGCCTGCCTTTCGGTGCCCGGTTTGATCGGCGAGGTGCCGCGCCACACCGCCGTGCGTTACCGCGGCTGGACCCCCAAGGGCGAGGAAATTGTGCGCGAGGCCCAGGGATTTCACGCCCGCGTGGTGCAGCACGAATGCGATCACCTGGACGGCATTCTTTACCCGCAACGCATGAGCGATCTTTCAACCTTGATTTTCACGAGCGAGCTGAGCGCGCGGGGCCGCGTTGAGGTTGAGGAGGCATGAGCGTCATGGATATGGACACCACGCGCGGAAAAATACTCGAGGCGATCTTGCCGCATATCGCCTTCGACGGCTGGACCCATACGGCTCTCAGGGCCGCCGCCGCCGATGCCGGCATTGACGAGATACAGGCGCGCAACGCCTTTCCCGGCGGCCCAGGCGAGTTGATCGAGGCTTTTAGCGAGGACACCGACCGGCGTATGCTGGCGAAGTTGGAAGGGTGCGGCCTGGCGAAGATGCGGCTGCGCGATCGAATTACCACGGGGGTTCGGGTGCGCTTGGAGTTGCTGGCCCCGCACCGCGAAGCCGTCGGGCGCGGCTTGAGCTTCCTGGCCTTGCCGGGTCACGCGCCCTTGGCGGCCAAGTGCCTCTATCGTAGCGTCGACGCGATCTGGCGTGCGGCCGGCGACACCTCCACCGACTACAACTATTACTCCAAGCGTTTGCTCCTAGCGGGTGTCTATTCCTCGACGGTGCTATTCTGGCTTAATGACCGCTCCGAGGACCAGGCCGAGACCTGGAATTTTCTGGACCGGCGTATTGAAAACGCCCTGCGCCTGGGCGGCACCTTCGCGAATTTTACCGGCAAGCTGCTCGATCTTCCCGATCGGTTTTTCGAAGGCGGCCTTGGCCGCCGGCCGAGGCGTCACTGGCGGCAGGCCGCGTCCCGCTAGGTTCTAACGGCGTATAAGCTTGGTCGTGTGACCCATCTTTCGGCCGGGCCGGGCTTCGCTCTTGCCGTAGAGATGCAGTTTCTCGTTGGGATCGGACCAGGCGGCAAGCGCGGCCGCCGCCTCGTCGCCCAGGAGGTTCTTCATGACCGCGTCCGCCAAGCGGTCCGGGGCGCCGAGCGGCAGGCCCGCGATCGCCCGCACGAGTTGTTCGAACTGCGAGGTAACGGCGGCATCCAGGGTCCAATGTCCGGAGTTATGCGGGCGCGGGGCCAACTCGTTGACCAGGACCCGCTCGTCCGCCGTGATGAACATCTCGATCGCCAACAGGCCGGCGAGACCGATTTTCTCCGCTAGATGACGCGCGATTCCCTTGGCTTTGTCAGTAACTTTTTCCGAGACCCTGGCCGGGACGATGGTTTGATCGAGGATGTGATGCTTGTGCTGATTTTCGACCGGCACATAGGTTCGGCGGGTGCCGTCCAGCCCGCGCGCGACGATGACCGAAATTTCCAGGCGGAAATCGACGAATTCTTCCAAAATCATCCCGGCGGGGGCTGCCGCCTCGGCCGCCCGCGCCCAGGCCGCGTCCAGATCGGTGTCCCGGCCGATGGCGATTTGCCCCTTGCCGTCATAACCGAGTTCCGCCGTCTTCAGCACGCAGGGCCGCCCGAATTCCGCGACCCGCTCGTGCAGGTCCCGGGCGCTGCCGATTGGTGCGAATCGGGCCGTGGGCACGCCGGCCTCCCTGCAGAAGTCCTTCTCGCGCAGACGGTTTTGGCAGATACGCAGCACCTCCGGGCCGGGGCGGACAGGAACATGCCGGGCCAAGGTCTCGGCGGCCACGAAGGGCACGTTCTCGAATTCGTAGGTCACCACGTCCACGGCTGCGGCGAAATCGGCCAGGGCGGCTTGGTCGCTATAGTCTGCAATGGTGGTCAAGGAGGTGACTTGCGAGGCCGGGGCCCCGGCTTCGGGGCAATAGATATGGCACCGGTACCCGAGTCGCGCGGCCGCCAGGGCGGTCATACGGCCCAGTTGCCCGCCGCCTAGGATGCCTATCGTGGCGCCGGGGGGGAGGGTTTTAAGCACAGACCCTAAGACTCATCATCGGGGTTTTCGGCGACCGCCCCGGTTTGCGCGGCGCGGCGCGCGTCCAGTGCCTCGGCGATGCGCTTATCCGAAAGGGCGAGCACCGAGGCCGCCATGAGCGCCGCGTTGGCGGCGCCGGCCGGGCCGATCGCCAGGGTCCCGACGGGCACGCCACCGGGCATCTGCACAATCGATAACAGGCTATCTAAACCCTTGAGCGCCTTACTTTCCACCGGCACGCCAAGGACCGGCAAGGGGGTCAGGGCGGCGACCATGCCCGGTAAATGCGCGGCACCGCCGGCGCCGGCTATGATGACTTTCAGGCCGCGCTCGCGTGCGGTTTCGGCATAGGATATCATGCGCCGTGGCGTGCGATGCGCCGATACGATCCGTTTCTCAAAGGCAATGCCGAGCGATTCGAGTATCTCCGCCGCGTGCCGCAGCGTCGCCCAGTCGGACTGGCTGCCCATGATGAGACCGACTTGTGCTTGGGCGTCCGTCATTGTCCGTGTTCCCTGCTTGGCCGAGTGGGCGGCGGCGCATTATCCGGACAGCTAGGCCGCGAGGCAAGCGCGGTGGGCGATGTGGCTGTCCAAGGCCGGAGTTATGGTAAACATTCTGTTTACCATGCCGGTCTATCATCGGCGTCCCACGGTACCAGCGGCACGGCCGCCGGCCGCCTCCTTTATGGGGAAAGAGAGTTGTTATGAGGGTCCGAAATACCACACGGCCCACACCGCTTGGCGTTTCGCGGACCGTGGAAGCCAAAGCGGCGGCCCTGGAAAAGGAAGCTGGCGAGGCTGGTTCCGCCGCGCCCCTGGATGTCGCGACCATCCAAGGAATTCCGCAATCCGAATTGACGCCGAGGGTGCGCCTGGCGCTCGATGCCTTGATGGCCGAGGTCCAGGATTTGCGCGGCGCCTTGAGCCTGGCGAAGAAACGCATCGGCTACCTTGAGGCTCTCGCCGATCAGGACACTTTGGCGCCGATTCTCAATCGGCGCGCCTTCGTGCGCGAATTGGCGCGCATGATCTCCTTCGCCGAGCGTTACGAGGCGCCGGGAAGCGTGCTCTATTTCGATATCGACGGCATGAAGGCGATTAATGACCAGCACGGCCACGGCGCCGGCGATCTGGTGGTCAGGCACGCCGCTGAAACACTGCTCGGCATGTTGCGGGGCTCGGATCTCGTCGGGCGCCTGGGCGGCGATGAATTCGGCGTGATCTTGACCCAGGCCGACAAGGACGCCGCCTTGGCCAAGGCTCAAAACTTGGCTCAAGCAATCCAGGCGGAGCCGGTCAAGTGGAACGGCGAGCCCCTGAACATAAGGGTCTCCCACGGGGTTTACACATTTGCCGGTGGCGAGGCGGTGGAGGAGGCGCTCGACCGCGCCGATAAGGCCATGTACGTCAACAAGCGGCGGAGCAATGAGAAAAGCGGCGCCGCTTAAAGGATCTCTTCACGCGATAATGTCGGGCAGCAGCAAGTTCTCTACCCGCGCCATTTCGTCTTTCAGCATCAGCTTGCGCTTTTTCAAGCGCTTCAACTGGATCTGATCGAACGGCGCCGATTCCTCGATCCGGGCGATCACGTCGTCAAGATCCCGATGTTCCTCTATGAGTTGCGAGAGCCGTTGCCGGAGGCGCTCGGAGTCGGATTGGTCTGTCATTCGACGCCATCTATAGTGAACCCAGCCCGTCCGGGCCCGTATCCCGATCTCACTTATACCATAACCCGGACGCCGGGGGGAAACCTGGCGCGGGCCCTCGTCTGGCTGAATCTTGACCGTTTCGGTTGCGCCGACTCCTCGGCGGCGCCCAAACTGCGGCCCGGTGTTGGCGGGCGGGCAAGACATGCCGCGAATCGGGAAGATAGGTATTTTGACCAGCGGCGGCGATTGCGCCGGCCTTAACGCCGTCTTGCGCGCCGTGGTTTTGCGCGCCGCCCAGGCCGGTGGGGTGGAGGTCGTCGGTATCTCGCAGGGCACGGCGGGCCTGTTGGCCCGCCCGGTCGAAGCCGCGCCGCTGGATCCGACCATGTTCACGGGCACATTGCTGCGCAGCGGCGGCACTATTCTGGGAACCACGAATCGCGGCGATCCTTTCGCCTACCCCATGGCCGGCGGCCAGCGTATCGACCGCTCCCAAGAGGTGATCGAAGGCTATCGCTCGCTCGGCCTCGACGCCCTCATAGGGGTCGGTGGCGATGGAAGCCTCGCGATTTTGCGCCGCTTGGCCCAGCAAGGGGGCATGAATTTCGTCGGCATTCCCAAGACCATCGACAACGACCTCGGTCATACCGAGGTGTCGATCGGTTATGCCACGGCGCTCGGCGTGGCGACGGACGGCCTCGACCATTTGCAGGCGACGGCGGCCAGTCACTCACGGGTCATGGTTATGGAGGTCATGGGCCGCGATGCCGGCCATATCGCGCTGAACGCGGGAATCGCCGGGGGCGCGGACGTGATATTGATCCCGGAAATTCCTTACGCGATCGACCGGGTCGCGGCCAAGATCGAGGACTTGAAGTCCGAGGGGCGGAATTTTGCCCTCGTCATCGTGGCCGAGGCGGTAAAAACCGAAGCGGGAGAGGCGGTCACCCAGAGCCAGGCGGGCGGGGCCATGACCTATGGCGGCATCGGCTATTTCATCGCGAAGCGAATTTCGGAAGCGACCGGGGCGGAGACGCGGGTAACGGTGCTCGGCCATTTGCAACGGGGCGGCACGCCAACGGCGCGCGACCGCCTTATGGCGTCGATTTTCGGGGTTCACGCGGTCGAACTGATCCTGCGCGGCGCCTTCGACCGCATGGTGGCCTGGAGCGGTCGGAACGTCATCGACGTGCCCTTGGCCGACGCCATCGCCGAATTTCGCGCGGTCGATCCCGCGGGTCCCATGGTGCGCACGGCGCGTGGCTTAGGTATCTGTCTCGGCGATGCCTAGTGAATAAAATCTAGCTTATAATATCCTCGCGGCGGCGGTGCCGCGCGGCAAAAGGGGATAAATCATGAGCATGGGCAATGACGACCGGTTACGTCAGGAACCTCATGTCACATCCGGAACGCCCGATAATGCGCTGGAAGTCGCCATCGGACGTCAGGTTCGAGGCTTCCGTCACGAACAGAACCTGACGATCGCCGAACTGGCGCGCGAGGCACGGCTTTCAAGCGGTATGTTGTCCAAGATCGAGAATGGCCAGACCTTGCCCTCGCTTTCGACCCTGCGAAGTGTCGCCAATGCCTTGAACGTTCCGGTCACGGCCTTGTTTCGCGAATACGAGGAAGAACGCGACGCGGTTTTCGTCAAGGCCGGTCACGGCTTGACGATTGAGCGCCGGGGCACCCGCGCGGGGCACCAATATCAGCTCTTGGGGCACAGCCCCGGCGGCTCCATCGTGGTCGAGTCCTACCTCATCACCCTACGCGAAGGGCCGGAATTATACCTGGGAGCCGTGCGATGTGCGGAATTGTCGGACTTTTCCTGAAGAACCCGGCCCTTGAGGAACAGCTGGGCGCGATGTTCGCGCCTATGCTGATCGAGATGACGGACCGTGGGCCCGACAGTGCCGGTATCGCCTTCTATCGTGACCTCCCGCCGCGGGGCTTCGCCAAGCTGACCGTCTTTCATCCTGAGCCCGGCTTCGATTGGGAAGCGGTTCGCGGTGCGATTCGTGCTGAATTGAATGCCACGGTCACTTACGAGAAAAACGGCAGCCACATCGTGATTCGCACCGATGCGCCCGCGCGCGCGGCCGCGCTGTTGGCCGAGGACACCGATCCGAAGATTCAGATCATGAGCGCCGGCACGGCGATCGAGATCTACAAGGAGATGGGCTTGCCGCGCGAGGTGGCGCGGCGATTCGAACTGGAGCGCATGGCCGGCAGCCACGCGGTCGGCCACACCCGCATGGCGACCGAGAGCGCCGTGACCACGGCTGGCTCGCACCTCTTTTCCACCGGGCTCGACCTTTGCCTGGTGCACAACGGTTCCTTGTCCAATCACAACCGGCTGCGCGAACGGTTGCGCGATCACGAGGGGATGGAGTTCGCGACCGAGAACGATACCGAGGTCGCGGCCGCCTATATCGCGAATCGCTTGGACAAGGGCCGCTCGCTGCATGAAGCCCTGGAAGACTGTCTCACCGATCTGGATGGATTCTACACCTTCGTCGCCGGCACCGAGGACGGTTTCGCGGTCCTTCGCGATCCCATCGCCTGCAAGCCGGCGGTCCTGGCCGAGACGCCGGATTATGTCGCTTTCGGATCGGAATACCGCGCCCTGGCCTGGCTGCCCGGTATCGGCCGGGCCAAGGTTTGGGAGCCGGAGCCCGCCGTGGTCTATAGCTGGGGAGGGCGCGCGTAATGGCCGGCGGCTCCAATGTCACGGTCCTGGATCTGGAGCGGGAGAGCTTGCGCGCCGTCAACCGGCGCCTGCAGACGGTTGGCGCGGGGGCCGGTCCGTTCCGAGTTTCGAATCCGCGCGGCGCTCACGCCCTGGCCTGCGGCCTGACCGCCGGCATCGAGGTCGAGATCGAAGGCCACACCGGATACTACTGCGCCGGCATGAACGAGGCCGCGCGGGTCACGGTCAAGGGCAACGCCGGTGTCGGCGTGGCCGAGAACATGATGTCGGGCGAGGTTTGGGTGACCGGCGACGCCAGCCAATCGGCGGCGGCCACGGCCCATGGCGGGCTTCTGGTGGTCGAGGGCAATACCGCCGCGCGCTGCGGCATTTCGCTCAAGGGCGGCGATATCGTGGTCAAGGGCAACGTCGGCCATATGAGCATGTTCCTGGCCCAGGCCGGGAACCTGGTGGTGCTGGGCGATGCCGGCGAATCCCTGGGGGATTCGATCTACGAGGCGCGCATCTACGTGCGCGGCAAGGTCGCCAGCCTGGGCGCCGATTGTATTGAAAAAGACATGGGCGAGGCGCATCGCGCGGACTTGGCGGCCTTGCTCGAGCGGGCCGGGTGCGTGGACGCCGACGTGGGCGCGTTCCGCCGCTACGGCTCGGCCCGCGCGCTCTATCATTTCAAGTCCGAGAACCTGGACTCTTACTAGACCCTAAGGAAACGCCAGCATGACCGATCCGAATTGGGGCCTGCGCGAATCTTATTCTTTCGACAAGTACGCGATTCACGAAATCCGCCGGGCCCCCAGCACGGGCTTGTACCGGATTCGCGGCTGGGGGGCGAAACGGCAATTGCCGACTTTCGACGATCTGGTTTTTCTGGGCGCTTCGGTCTCGCGCTACCCCCTGGAAGGCTACCGCGAGGCCTGCGACACCAGCGTCGTCCTGGGCACCCGCTACGCCAAGAAGCCGATCAAACTCAAGATCCCCATCACCATCGCCGGCATGAGCTTCGGTTCCCTCTCGGCCCAGGCCAAGGAAGCCCTGGGCCGGGGCGCCAGCGAGGTCGGAACCTCGACCACCACCGGCGACGGCGGCATGACCCAGGAGGAACGGGGCCATTCCACCCAGCTCGTGTATCAATATCTGCCCTCGCGCTACGGCATGAACCCGGCGGATTTGCGCCAGGCCGATGCCATCGAGATCGTTGTCGGCCAGGGCGCCAAGCCCGGCGGCGGCGGCGTGTTGCTGGGCCAGAAGATCACCGAGCGGGTGGCCGAAATGCGGACCCTGCCCGAAGGGATCGACCAGCGTTCCGCTTGCCGCCATCCAGATTGGACCGGCCCCGACGATCTCACCATCAAGATCCTGGAATTGCGCGAGATCACCAACTGGGAAAAGCCGATCTACATCAAGTGCGGCGCGGCCCGGCCCTATTACGACACCATGTTGGCGGTGAAGTCGGGCGCCGACGTCGTGGTGCTCGACGGCATGCAGGGCGGCACGGCGGCGACCCAGGGATGCTATATCGAACATGTCGGAATCCCGACCCTGGCGGCGGTGCGCGAATCCGTGCGGGCGCTGAAGGAAATCGACATGCACCGCAAGGTGCAACTGGTGGTCGGCGGCGGCATCCGCTCCGGCGCCGATGTCGCCAAGGCCCTGGCCATGGGCGCCGACGCGGTCTCCATCGGCACGGCGGCGCTGATCGCCCTGGGCGATAACGATCCGCACTACGAGGACGATTACCGCGCGATCGGTTCCGCCGCCGGGTATTACGAGGACTTCCAGGCCGGCAACGACCCCGCGGGCATCACCACCCAGGACCCGGACCTGGCGAAGCGCCTGGACCCGGTAAAGGCCGGGCATCGTCTGGCCAACTATCTGCGGGTCTTGACCCTGGAGGTCCAGACCCTGGCGCGCGCCAACGGTAAGTCGGACGTCCACAACCTGGAGCCGGAAGACCTGGCCGCCCTGACGGTCGAGGCGGCGGCCATGGCCGGCGTCCCCCTGGCCGGCACCGACTGGATTCCGGGGCGGGGGTACTGAGCCGCTCTAAATGACCGGCGTCCCCAACATTTCCAGGTGCAGCGCCGTGCCGGTATAGGGGTTGGCGGCCGCGACCTCTTCGTTCAATTCCACGCCCAGGCCGGGGTCGCTCGGTGGGATGACATAGCCATCTTGCCACTGGATCGGTTTTTTTAGAATTTCGGCGTGAAACCCGCCCCAGGTTTCAATGCTTTCCAGGATCAGGAAGTTGGGTGTGCAGGTGCTGATCTGAATATTCGCGGCGCCCTCAATGGGTCCGCAATAAAGGTGAGGCGCGATCTGGGCGTAGTAGGTTTCCGCCATGCCCGCGATTTTCTTGGCCTCCAGCAAGCCGCCGACCCGGCCCAGAGCCATCTGTAGGATCGAGGCCGCCTGCTCCTCCAGCACCCGGGCGAACTCGTACTTGGTTGTCAAGCGTTCGCCGGTGGCGACAGGGATCGAGGTTTGGCGCGCGACCCGGGCCATCTCGCGCGGGTTTTCCGGCGGGCAGGGTTCCTCGAACCACAAGGGGTCGTAAGGCTCCAAGCGGCGCGCGAGGCGGATCGCTCCGGCGGCGGTGAATTGTCCGTGAGTGCCGAACAGAAGGTCGGCCTTGGTGCCGACCGCCTCGCGGATCAGGCGCGCAAACTTCTCGCAAAGCTCCAGGGATTCCTGCGACGGCTGGCGCGGGTCGAAGACGGAGTAGGGTGCCGCCGGGTCGAATTTCACCGCCGTGAAGCCTTGGGCCACATAGTCCGCCGCCCGCTCCGCCGAGCGCTCGGCGTTCCAATACATCGCCGTGTCATCGCCTTTCGCGACATCTGGGTAAAGGTAGGTGTAAGTGCGCAGCTTCTCGTACATCTGCCCGCCAAGTAGCTCGTAAACCGGTTTATCGACTGACTTACCGGCGATATCCCAGCAGGCCATCTCAATTCCGCTCAGCACGCTCATCAAGGAGAGATCGGGCCGCAGGGTGTAGCCGGAGCCGTAAACCTTGCGCCACATGGCTTCGATGTGGAACGGGTCGGCGCCGATGACGTGGCGCTCGCAGACATCCTCGATCATGCGGGCCACCACATGGGGCCCGAAGGTCGCGGTATAGACTTCGCCCACGCCCTCGATGCCGTCGTCCGTGGTCAGCTTCAAAAAGATAAAATACCGGCCGCCAAAATGCGGCGGCGGATTCCCGACCACGAAAGTTTTCACATCGGCGATCTTCATGGAGGATCTTCCTTATGGCGCTGGCCCAGGGAGAAGCCGGCGCGTGGCTTCCACCGGCCCTACTTAACCCGAATTTTTCGATTCTTCCCAGAACGATTGTCGTTGAGATGTGTCTGAAATGGCACGAGCATATCTCCATGCTGCATTAGGGATTGTTGAGCCTGGCCGCGACTTGCGGCGGATATCCCGAACCGCTTTCTCAGCCGGGTCTTTCCTGCTCATGAATTTCCATCTCATCTTCGTTCCCTTCGGTCACTACGAGGAGCCAGAAATCCTTCCTTATGAAACCCCGTGACCTCCGCGCTGAAGGGTGAACTTGCACACGCGGACAGCCCCAAAAGAAGGGGCCCAAAAAGAACGGCGGCTAGATTTCTCTTCATAGTCCCAAAATGGGGCGCTGGCGGGCCTTTGGCGGCCCCTTCCCGAATTACTGTGGACGGTCCAGAAACGCACGGCGCATGTAGGCGACTATGGCGTCGATCTGCTCTATTTCCAAGACGCTGCGGAATGCCGGCATGGAGGTGTTGGGTAGCCCGCCGAGAGTTACTTGCTTCAGATAGTCGTCGTCCAAGCGGGCCGATACGGCGGTGTCGATGAAAGAGGGCGGGCTGGGATCTAGGAAAGTGCCAATCCAGTTGCGGCCAGTGCCGTCCGCCGCATGGCACAGGGCGCAGGACTGTTGATATATGTTCCGGCCAGTGTGCTGTAGCGGTGTCAAATCCGCCAAGACGGGTATTCGGTCGTGCTGGATTTCTTCTTCATTACCGTAGCCGCGTCCGTACTCCTCGTGCTCGCTGTGTCCTTCGTGTCCAAGGTTTGGGTTCTGTGATGGCGCGACGTCGGGAGCTGAGGGGCTCTCGGGTATTTGGCGAAGGACCGTGCCTTGGATCGTGCCCTCATGGCAAACACCGCATGCGCGCCTGAACAGATTGAGCCCGGATCGTTGCGCGGCACTTAACTCGATCTCACGCGCGTTCACGGCTAAGGTGCCAAGGACGAAGGGAAAGGCGGCGCCATTGCGGCGCTCGTGATCCGGCCAGCCGTTCTCGGCGGTGTGATAGCGTATGTTCGGGGTTGCGCAACGCACCAGGGCTTCGAGCACGAAGGCCGTGACGGACTCGATTTCAGTGTCGTCAAGGATTGAGGTGAAGGGCTGCATGGCGGTTCGCGCTCGGCCATGGCGCACCGCCCGTTCGATCCGTTCGCCGGTGAGGTCTGGACTCTTGGTGAAATCGCGCGGCACTGGATCCAGGTATTTCGAGGCCACTGTTCGCGCGTCGCCGCTGTAACCGTGGCAGAAGTAGCAGCGAGCATTGTATATGGCACGCCCGCGCTCCAAGGACGTGCTATCCAAATCGCTACAGCTCAGTTTTTTTTTACCGGCGTGTGATCATTATGGAGCGTCGGTTCGGCATGGGGCGCATGCCCATGGTCGGATTCGGGCGTTGCGGGCGTCTCGGCATTGGCAAAGGCCTGATAGACATACTCAGCGACGTCGGCGATTTGCTGCAGAGTGAGCACCTTGGACCAGGCCGGCATATCGGTGCCACGCACACCCTTGGCGATTCCTTCGAAAATGTGTGGCCGATCAAGCTCGGCGCGGGCGCGCGGCCCGATGAAATTCTTCGGCTTGCGGCGCATGAAGTAGGCACGTGAGCCGTTTCCATCGCCTTTCATGCCATGACATTGGCTGCAATTTTTTTCGTAAAAAATCCGGCCGGCGATGGCATCGCCATGCAAGCCGATCGGGAAGGGGGCTTCTTGGTCCTTAACATGGCCGCCATGATCGTGGCCGTCAGTGGCCGGACTTTGCTTGGCGGCATCTTTGCCTTGTTCGGGAGGTTCGTGCTCGTCATCCGGGGTGGAGCGCACGAAAGTCATGCGGATGTAGTCAATCACTGCCGTGAGTTGTTCGCGGTCGAACTTCGTCGCGAACGGCATCATCGCAGTGCCTTCGACACCGTAGGTGACTGAGTGGATCATGCGTTGGCGTGAAAGGCCTTTCGCTTTCTCGGAGGTGAAATCGATGGGGGGTGGATTAAAGCTATTTTGGGCCCAGGAAGCGGCGTTCCCCCGTTCGCCATGACAGACGCTGCAGGTGCGGGCGTAAATACTGCGCCCAACGCCAGCATCGGCAACCGGTGCTGGAAGCATCAGGGCCTCGCGTATGTAGTCGATAACCTGGGGCAAACCATTCTTGCCCAGATCGTTATTCCACCATGCAACGAGATCCGGTTCATGGTCGTCGCGAGCCGCGGCCATCATGTCGTCCCGAGTCAAGCGGGCGACCGCTTCCGGCGAAGTAAAATCGACACTCGCGGTGTTACCGGTTCCATCGGCGCCATGACAGGCGGCACAGTTGTGGACATAGGCGTCGCGCGCCGCAAGCATCTGCACCCCCGTTGTGAGCTTATCGGCATGATCGTGCGCCCCTGCACCTGCGGCGTTGAGGGAGACGTAGACCAGGATGGCAGTTAGCCCAATTTTAGAGGATCGCCGCATAGGTGCATTCGCTTTCTCAGGATACGGCCGCCTAGGTGGCGCGCCATTGATATCCCGATGAAAGAGGCTGCGGGTGCGACTTGTCAAGCCATAGACCTGGAGACTACGGCGGTCTGCCCAGGTCACATAGCGTGGCATTCTTGGCATAAGCCGTTTTTCGTACGCGGCTGTCTCGCATGGTCGCGGCTATAGGGAACATGGCACGAAACGCAGCCAACCCGTCCTTTAGGCAGGAGCATTTCTTCGGCTAGGTGGCTACGCGGCCGGTAGTCGCCGTTTCGAGCCAAATTGTCGTAGTCGGCGCCTATGGGATGCTCGGCGCCACGGAAGCTCGGAAGCGCGGAAAAATCGCTAAAACCCGCTGAAACAACCTGCCTGCTGGAAGGCGTGCGATCATCGTGGCAGATCATGCAGCGTAGGGAATAGGGGTCCAGGTTGGTCCATGACCGGGACCATGCGTCGAAATGACCCGACATTAACAAGGATTCACCCTTGTCGGGCATGGAATCGAAGAATCCGGTGTCATGGCAGGACTGGCAGAAACTCTCTCCGACCGCCGCTACTCGCAAAAGCCCCGGAGCGTCGCCATGAGGAGTGTGACAGGTACTACACGTCATGCGCCCTTCGCCGTCCAAAGGAAAGGCTGCGGAAAGCGGCCGATTGGGATGAAAACCGCTTGGATGAGCTGCCTTTGTTGCGCCTCGGTGGCACCCGGTACAAAGGTGCTCCTGATCGGCGATCAAGGCCGCCGAGATCGGTTGTGCCGCGCCGGGACTAGCCGTATGACACTGCTCACAGTCGAGAATTGCATGGCCATCGGTCGTAACCCAGGACGCCGGTTCCATACTATTAATCCCGGGCGCCTTGAAGACGATGAGGGCCAGCAGGAAGCCGAACGAGACGTAAGCCGCGGCCATCGTAGCTAGGCGGGGGCGGTCGGCACCTTTATGCAGGGGGGCAGGCTCGGACTGCGGCATTGCGTCACATGCCCGTCGGTTGGGGAAGCTAGTGTGTATCTACCCCAAAGGACTGAACAATCCGTGAAATTCGGGACGCTACCTTGCGCCAATAGAAGGTTAAAGGCCGGCTCTCGCAGGTTAGAGACCGATTGCCATGCGGTGGGCCGGCATTTCCTCGAACCCGGCAAGATGCTGAAGCTTGGGGACGTTCTTCAGAACGACCGATTTCTTGTCAAACATCTGTATCAGACCGTTTTCTTTGAAGTGGGTGAAAGTGCGGCTGATGGTTTCACTCGTGACCCCCAAGTGATCCGCGATGTCGCCGCGCGACATCAGGATATGAGCGAGGTTCGTGTCTTCACCCTCCGTTTTCCAGCGCTGGCTGAGGAGCAGTAGGAAGGCCGCCAAGCGCTCCGGCGATTGCTTCTTTCCCAGTAGGATCGAGTGATCGTATTGCGCCTCTATCTCGTCCATCGCGACCGCCAGAAGGGCAAAGCAAAGCGATGTATGGGTTCGCAGAAATTCCGAGAACAGCTCCCTATCAAATCCACACACATCCAAATTCGTAATCGCGGCGGCCGTACAATACGCACCCGCGCTACGTTTGACGCTGCCCAACAGATCGCCGGGCCCAAGGAAACCGGTTATCTGCCGCTTGCCTTCGGCGGAATCGCGGTACAGCTTGGCCATGCCCCGTGTTATCAGGAACACGGTTTCGATGCGGTCATCCTGCTCGAAAACGATTTGGCCGCGTTCGAACTGGTGCCGTTTCGACATCGTTTGAAATTCAGCCAATTCGCTGGAATCTATATGAGAGCACAGAGAGATGTGTCGGACAATACAGTGTCGGCAGTCCGGTTTGGTTTTGCTGGTCTTGCAGAACATAGCCTAGATCCTGTGTTCGCCTCGTTACCCAATAAGCGCAATAAACATCGGTCCACGTGCATAGCCGTTGGGCGGCCGTTCGTTCCGCCATGTTTGAAGCCAACAGCGGAGGCGGTAATTTAACCTATAAATGCATAAATGTATCAAATCTCATTGATACCGACCTTTTTTATGGTGGCGCTTGCTTCTTGGCGCGAGGCTAAAATTGTTCTCCGGTGTATACAAGGCCACCGGCCTCACACGCGGTTCCATCGGTGCGGTCATGGTGGGTGGGCGGTCGTTGGAGCTCGTTTCCGAACATTCCCGCTTCAAGCCTTGGCAGGGGGCGTTGCTACCCGGCCGGGAAGATCAATTTGCGATGGGGCACTACATCGGCTATATGCTCATCAACTGAAACCAGTTTCCAGGGGGCTTTGAAGCGCGCTGTTATGATCGTGACCGCTCTTTGATTTAGATCATTGGAGATCGATTGCCTAGCGGCAATAGTTCGCGGCCCAAGAAACGATAACCCAAGGTGCGGCCTTGGACCTGGGCATATACTGTATGCCTTGAAGGGAAGCATGCGAGTCTTCATGACTTCAACTCTTGCCCACGTGATGCGGCCCCTTTTCGGACAGGGATTCTTGCGCCGCATCACTCGGGGCATGGCAAGCGGGGCCGCTGCTATGGCAACGCTGCTCGTCATAGCTTGCGCCGCGCCCGAGCCGTCCAAACCCATCGAGCTCGTGTATCCGCCGGCGCCGGAGCAACCTCGCTACTATTTCGAGCGGACCCTTTATGGAAGCACGGACGTCAAGGCCCAGACCACCACGGATCGTCTACGGCGCTTTGCCACGGGCGAATCGGCGCGCGGACGTGGGTTCGCGAAGCCGTTCGATGTACGGGCCGACCGCGGACGAATCTTTATCAGCGACACGGTGAATCGACGTGTGGCGGTACTCGATTTCCCGCAACAGCGTTACTACGAAATCGGAACCACCGGGATTGGGCGCCTGGCCAAACCGCTTGGACTAACCACCGACGCCGTGGGCCATCTGTACGTGGTCGATGGCACCGCCAAGCAAATTCAGGTCTATGATCTCGAAGGCGGTCACCTGAAAAGCATTGGGACGGGTGA
The DNA here is from genome assembly GCA_021776175.1 of Kiloniellaceae bacterium. GTDB lineage: Bacteria > Pseudomonadota > Alphaproteobacteria > Kiloniellales > J153 > JAJFGN01. The sequence continues at coordinate 36,716 of JAJFGJ010000028.1, read as the reverse complement.
AGTATTGCAGCGGCCCTCCGGGGTCGCCGTCACGCCGGACGGCGCGCGCATCTACGTGGTGGATACAGGCGGTGTATCCAGCGACGATCATGCGATCCGCGTGTTCGATGCCGCTGGCGAGCACCTGTTCGACATCGGAACCCGGGGTAAGGAAGAAGGTAAGTTCAACTTGCCGCTTATGGTGACCATGTCGTCGGACAGGCTGCTGTACGTCTCGGATACGGGAAATTTCCGGGTCCAGGTTTTCGATGCCGATGGAAACTTCATCAGATCGTTCGGTGGTATTGGGCGCCGGCCGGGACAATTTTCGCATCCCAAGGGCATCGCCGTGGATGCCGAGGGGCGGGTATTCGTTGCCGACAGCGGGTTCGCGAACATTCAGATATTCGATGACCAAGGGCGGGTCCTCCTGTTCATTGGAGAGAGGAACGAGCGCGGTGGACCCGGCCAGTACATTCTGCCCGCCGGAATTTCGGTCGACGTGGACGGACGTATTTATACGGTAGACCAGTTTTTCCGGAAGGTGGACGTGTTCCGCCCGGCATTACTTCCGCCGGCATCGCCGCTAGGCCAGCTGCCGGCCGGCTCCTAGAGGCCGCTAACAAGGGCCAAAGCCCGCAGCGTAGCTGCCGATTTTCGACCTCCCACTAAAAATCGTATTTTATCAAATGGTTAGGGGCATTTCGCCCGCAACCCCGTAGCATGGTGGGCGATATATTACAAAAGCTTACAAAAAGCTTACAATTCTTGATCTGGATCAGTGACGGCGATAGGTTACTTACTTATTAATAAGGCCATAAGAGGGAAAACCCTCATCTAGGTTAATGCGAATGTACGGAGGTCCAAGATGCGGTATTCAGCTGGTGTGGCGGTATGCTTGGCGGTTTTCGCGGGTATAGCGTCGCTTGTGGCGGCAACGGCCGCGCAAGCCCAAACGGTCGGGCGTATTGCCGGTTCACCTCATGATCTATCGTCCTTGACTACGGTCACGGACGAGGTTTGTGTTTTCTGCCATACCCCACATCAAGCGCAGAGTCAGACGGTGATCGAGGCGCCCTTGTGGAATAAGGCCGTCCCCGATTCGGCGACATTCACAACCTATGACAGCACGACCATAGACGGCACCATTCTCACTCTTGGTTCCGTTTCAATCGCCTGTCTAAGTTGCCATGACGGTAGCCAAGCCATGGATGTCGTGATCAACGCTCCCGGCTCACGCGGCATCACGCCGTTAACCGGCGCGGAACTCGACGGCATTTCGATCGGTGCTATCGGGACAATCACGGGAACCGCGGCCGATCTTGGCACCGATCTGACAAACGATCATCCGATCGGTATTCAGTATGGCGGCTTCGACCCCGGTACTGGCCAGATCGATCCGGACTTTATCGGTGGTGCGGGCCTGCAGGTGGCCACGATCAATGGCACTCAAAAATGGTGGATTGACACGGGAGCCACGGGCATCGGAGTGCGAGACAAGAACGATGTGGTTCTCTACACCCGTGATAACGCCGGTGTCGATCAACCCTTCGTCGAATGCGGTAGCTGTCATGACCCGCATCAAGGCGCAGGTGTCGGGACCGCCCCCGGAAGCGCGGTCAACTTCATGCGCTTAGCCAACACGAGCAGCGATTTGTGCCTCACCTGTCACGTCAAGTAAGCCGGCGTACGATCTACGGGCCTGGATGCCACGTTGGCCTTACAGAAATGAGGCGGGGAGCGCCCGGTTAGAAAGTTTGCTGGGCCTCCATAGGAACTGGACTGTGCGGATAGCGCAGTCCAGTGTCTGTTTTGCCTTTTGGTCTGTGATCACAATGGCTCGCGGTAGTTTCGAGGTGGTCGCTCAATGTACGCAAGACAGCTAGGGCCAGTACATCTTGCCGTATCTTTGCCTGCGGATTTGATGCTTCGTGCCTGGCTTTTCACAATGCCCATCTCGATCTTTATACTGAGTATCAGTTCTGGCCAGTCTCAGTCCCAAGGTATAGATGCCACCGTGCATGATTTAACCGGTGGCGGTGTCGGTGAAATCTGCGTTTTTTGTCACACCCCCCATGCCGCGAATACGGACGTGCAAGCACCGCTTTGGAACAAGCTCGCGTCCGGGGCAACTTATACACTCTACGATAGCACGACGATCGACGGCACCATCTTGGCCGTCGGTTCGGTATCCGTTGCTTGTCTGTCATGCCATGATGGAACTCAATCGACGGACGTCGTTATCAATGCGCCTGGGTCCCGCGGGATCGATATAAACGGGGTCGCGTTGCGCGGCGGCGACCGGTTTCTGGACGATCCCAGCAAGGCGGATTTCCTAGGAACGGACCTAACCGACGATCACCCTATCGGTATTCAGTACGGCGGCTTCGCCGTCAACGGCAGCAAGATAGATCCGGATTTTGTTGGCATGGGCGAGGGGCTGAACGTTTCCAATATCAATGGCCAGCTTCGCTGGTGGGTGGACACCGTCGCGCCCGGAAATCGCTCGGGCGTGCGCGACAAGACGGACATGATTTTCTATTCGCGCGAGAATGGCGGTGTGATTCAACCCTTCGTCGAATGCGCCACTTGCCATGACCCACATACCGACCAAAGCGAAACCTTCCTCCGCACCGCTAATACGGAAAGCCAGGTATGCGTAACGTGCCATATGAAGTAAACTTGATTCACCGCCGCCATCGCGCGCCCGGTTCTTACAATGGTGGTAAGAACGCTCCCGGTGGGCGGGTTGGTCTTGAACCAAGAAAAGGCGAGAGGCGCCACGTAAATATACTGAGAATCGGCATGCCTGGACACTTGCTCGGTAGTTACGCGCAGCTATTGGCTAAACAGGGAATTGCAGCCTTGTGGACGGTGCTGCTTATTCTGGGTATTGGCGCACTTAGCCTAGAGACGGTAAAGGCGCAAAGCGCATCTCCTGTCTCATCTGATATCTTGGCGCTTGTCGACGGCGAAACCATTTCAGTAAGGGAATTTGAGGCCTATTTTCAACGCTATCTGCGCCAGAAGCTCTATCACGGTGGGTCGCAGGAGCGGGTTCGGGAACTTCGATCGGAAGCCTTGGATCAAATGATTCTCGCACGCCTTGTGGCTCGTGAGATCGAACGGCGTAATATTGACGGTAACCAGCAGGCCGTGGAGGAAGAGATTGAGGCGTTAAAGCAACGCTATGGCTCGAGTGACCGCTGGGCAGAATTTCAGGCTAAGCTACCCGCGCTGCGCCAGCATTTGTACGAGAAATCGAGATCCGATGTTTTGAAAGCGAGAATCGAAGAGGTCGCCGAACCTGACGAATCGGATCTAATGCGGTATTACGAAGGCAACCTGGGCCTGTTCACGCAGCCCGAGGCCTGGTCCCTGTCGGTCATCCTCGTCGGTGTGCCGCCCACGGCAGTTTCACAGGAATGGCGGGTGGCGGAGACGAAGAGCCAGGACCTCTATACCCGAATCTTGGGCGGCGCCGATTTCGGTGTTATCGCCAAGGCCGAATCAAACCATGAGTCGGCGGCATCGAATGGTTCGCTGGGTCTGACTCATAAGGGACAGCTGGCACCTGAAATCGAGTCGGCACTGGAGACAATAGCAATGGGCGAGGCGACTCCGCCGATCAAAGTCCTGGAAGGTTACGCCCTATTTAAAAAACATGGCGTGCGGCCGGCGCAGGTTCAGCCGTTCACGCTGGTGAGGCAGCGGGTGCGCGGGCTATACCTGCGCGAGAAAAGAAAACAACAGTGGGACCAGTTCACAAAGGATCTTAAGGCGGATGCGCAAATAACGGTTTACAATCGGGGAGATGCGTCTGAGTAGGAAGGGGCTAATCCTCCCCAGTAAGGCAACATGGCGTCCTGGGACGGCTTGGCAAGGATTTTTGCGTTGGTTGCGGACTGTGCCGGCGATCGCGGTCACGGTTGGCGCTTGCGCGCCTGGCGAGAGTTTCGAATTACCGCCGGTCGGATATTCGGGGTCGATCAGCGAAACCTTCCGCACTCGGGAAGCTGGTGACGAGCCGCGACTTTACACTAACCAGGTCGATACAATCGTCGATTTGAGGAGTTACATTTGGCAACCGTGGTTCATTACGGTTGATGGAGGCGCAGAGGTGGTAACAGAGCTGGAACGGGGGGGGACGACCGGAAATTCCGATAGCCTTTTGCTTGGTGGAGATTTGAGCCTTGGCATCCTCCCGGTCAGCCGCTATCCGACTACTCTCAGCTATAACCATACGGATAGTCAGATCGACGGCAACAGGGGTGCCTCCGATTTTGTCAGGGATCGATTCGGAATCAACTCAACCGCGATCATTTCCAGCGATCTTCGTACGTTCCTTTCCGCTTCGCATGAGGCTGTGGATCAGCCTGATTTTGGCACGGAAGAACGCCAACAAGCCGCGCTATCGGTTAACAAATCCTTCGATACGGATGCCGTGGGATTAGATCTGCGATATGAAGGCGCTTCTTTCGACTCCTTTACCGATGAAGACATTGACGAAACGGATATCGTGGGCTCCGTTCGCTACGATGCGTCCCTATTCGAAGACTTCACGTCGCAGTCGACTTCGACCGCCATATACTCGCAAGAAGATACCGACTCCCAAGGTCTTAACGAAGTCTCTCTTCAAGGCACGACAACGGCGCAGTGGCGCCCGAGAGCCCGTCCCTTCACAGTGAATGGTGCTTTCCGCACCTTGGCCGAAGACATCGATCTGCAATTTTCCAACGATATTGGCAACGACAACACGACAAAGACGCAACGCCTGTTAAGCGTTGGGACTTTGGGCCTAAATTACCCAATCACGCAGCAACTCACCTCGAACTTTGGGCTGACCGCTCAAACCGAGTCCATAGAAAGAGATGCCGGCGGGGTGACCAACGAGCCGACGTCCAACAACCAATCCACATTTTCGTCGAATCTTTTGGGCAACATCGGCTACCAGTCTTTACCGGAAGATCTATATGGCTTCGACTGGCGCTGGGACGCGAATGGCAGCGCGAGTACCGGATACGACTCAACTACCGCGTTCGAAGATACGGAGACGGCATCTCTGGGACACGGCTTCCAGAGCACTTTGGAAGGGCTCATGCTGACACCCGTTGAGGTCGGGTTTAGCCAGCAGGCGTTGGTGCGCAGAGCGCCCGAGGAAGGTACGGTCCCCTCCCTATTTCATAGTGCCAACTTGACTCATCGCAAATTCAAGACCGGCGTCTCGACATTTGCCCGTTTTTCGCTTTCCGATCGGCGCGAACTCGCCGGCTCCGACGCGGATGAATTTCAGATCGCGCAACTACAGCTCGACAGGCAGGCTGAAATCGACTTTCGCCGCCAATGGTTTGCGAACTTGTCGCTTCAAGTTACGCGGCAGAAGACAACGTCATCCGGCTCCGACGTGACGGCAACGGCGGACGGAACCATTTCCTACCGCGAGCAGGATCTCTTTTCGGTGTCCAATCTCTCGTTCTTTACCGAGTTTACAGCCAGTGCGCTCGGCCTAGAGGAGTTTATTTCGGAAAGCGAACGGAATATCGAGACCGAAGAGTTTCGCACCGATTGGCGCAACGTGGTTGAGTATCGTATAGGGCGAATCGTTGCCAGTTTTGAGGCGTCGGCCTTTCTGGAGGATGAAGAATTCGGAAATTTCGTCATGTTTCGAATTAGAAGAGACTTTGGCGGGGATTTTTGATTTGGCTATCTTGAAATAACAATAATGGCCGCGCGAGCCTAGCTCGCACGGCCGTCAAAAGCGTATTGCACGTGGGTCGTCAGGGGTAGCCCTGGCGTGACAGAAAAAACGAAGCAAAGGCAAGGCAATGCTCCTGAAACCCATGCTTGTGGCCAGTTTCGGCTTGTTGGTCGCCGGGCTTATCGCGTATGCGATTGTGACAATGCCGCCTGGCGACGCGCAGGCCGAATATGGCGATGTGGTCATAAACAATTACTCGGACGATGCTGGGATGCGCCCGGTGGTTTTTCCCCACTGGTTCCACCGCATCAGGTTCCGCTGCAATGTTTGTCACGCCGAACTCGGCTTTCAGTTCAAGGCCGGGGGCAATGATATCAACATGCTGAAGATTTTTGCCGGTGAGTTCTGCGGCGCCTGCCACAACGGCGCAATCGCCTGGGGGGTGGAGAATTGCGTTCTGTGTCATTCCGGTGTGTCCGGTATGCGCACGCGAGTGCACCATAGCACGAGCGATCGCTTGGTGGCACCGCCTTCGGCGGGGAAGGATTGACTATGGTGAAATGGCTAATGATGGCAGGTTTGACATGAAGAATATCGGTAAACTTACGCTGTTCGGTATTGTCTGCTTGCTGACTGGCGTGGCGGTTGTCGTAACATTAGGAATGGCCGCGACCGGGTTGGCCGGCACTCAAGTTCCTGACAACCAGTCGCCGGTTATCCAGCTCGCGCAGGATGAAACGGCGAAGCCACCTGTGAAGAAACCCAGCGCAGCCAATACATTCAACAGGTTACTGAGGAAACCTGCCTCAGCACCGCGCGCGGCGCCCGCCGATGACGGTATTCACGATCCGGAAAACTCCGGTACCCATCTTCTTCAGTGGCCCGCGGAGGCATTTGAAAACTTACCGGGAACGAACGACGGCAATCGGGTCGACTGGGTCACGGCTCTGAAGGAGGGGCTGATCGCACCCAGATATGAATTGGATGACCCGGAAGCCGAGGCATTCACGATGGACCTGGTCATTGTCCGCGAGGTGAAGGGAAGCATGCCGGACGTCGTCTATCCGCATCAAGAGCATACGGAATGGCTCGACTGCACTAATTGCCACGATGAGATCTTCATTCCTGCCAAGGGCGAGAACCAGATCAGCATGGCGGCGATTCTGCTCGGTCAGAAATGCGGCGTTTGTCACGGCAAAGTCGCCTTCCCGGTGACGGACTGCCGCCGCTGCCATTCCAAATCGAAATCGGAGGAGCAGTTGCGTGCCCTGGCAAAGAGATCGGCTTGGCCGGCAAAAGACAAAGATCCAAAGAAGCAGTAACCGGCGGAAAAGGGCGCGAAGAGAGGCAATCATGAGAAAGTATGGATTTATGCTGAGACACCTGGCCCTGCTGCCGTGTCTACTGCTAACGATGCCCGCCTCGACGCCGGCGGTCGCTCAGTCGGCCCAGCGTGTCCCGGTCGAGCAGGTCTCGACCGAGCAAAAAGCACACTTCGTCGAAAATCTCGTGACCCGATCAGTCTCCGCTCAGACAATCGAGAAGAGTGGCGATAAAGGCGCTGAACTGAAACTGACTGAGGCCAGGTCTCTCGTCGAGAGGGCGAAAGACGACTTGGCGAAAGGCAAAGCCGAGGACGCCAACCAAAAACTCGACGAGGCCCTTCGCTTGGTCAATACCGAGGCTCGCCGTTTGTCTCAGAGCGAGGTGAAGGGTAAACGGCAACAAGAGGAATACGAACGCCGGCACCATGCGGTGCTCACGTTCCTAGCGGCTTATGAGCGGGTTGCGCGGGTGAAACAAATGAGCTCCGGCGCAAAGATGCAAATGGCGCGAATTCGTAACCTAGTCAAAGCGGCGGAGGATAAAGCGCGGGACGGGCGGATGGATGACGCCAATGACACGCTCGAGACAGCTTATCGCCTGGCACGCGGAGACATTAGGGAAATGCGAGATGGAACGACGCTGACCCGCTCGCTCAATTTCGCGTCCCCAGAGGAGGAGTACAGGTATGAGCATGATCGTAACGACAGTCACATCATGTTGTTGCAGTTCGCCATCAATGAGAAATCGCCACCGGCATCGCGTTTAATTAGGATCGATCGGTTGCGCGAGGAAGCCATGGCAATGCGCGAAAAAGCCGAGTCGAAGGCCCTCTCGGGCAAACCTGTTATAGCTATCGAGGCTATCGTGCGCTCGACGGATACGCTTTTGAAGGCGATCCGGATGAGCGGAGTTTGGGTTCCAGGCTGATCGCGCAATGGTTATGCAGGCGTCGATCATGACAAAAGGTGATTATTTTTTTTATCCCTGGGCGCGTTCCGCATGGGGTGTAAGACGTGTCATGCCGGCTATTGCCGCCGTCTTTATTGCATTTCTGTCTGCGCCTGTTGTCGCGGCAGGCCCACCAGCTTCGCGCACTGTGCTTGAACAAAAGGTAAGGCTTCTTGAGAGTTATTTTTCATCGGCGACGGTGACACGAATCGAGACTGCCAACGATCCGAATTCAAAGAGAGAGCTGGATCTAGCTAAGGCTATGTTCGCCGAGGCGCGTGCTGCGCTGGCCGATGGAGACTTGAGGCGTGCCGCCAGCAGGCTGGACGAAGCATTGCGCAAGGTATCGAGTGCGGCGGCAGCCGTGGCTAGGGCGCGCCCGGTTCAAACGGCGAAAGAGGAAAAGGATATCTATGAGCGGCTTCGAGGACAGATAGAAAGTTATATGAACGCATTGGACCGCGACATCCCTTTGGGGACGGGCGATACTGGGACCAAGCACATCCAAACACGGCTTAGCCGGATGTTAGGGCAGGCAAGTGGCCATGCCCAGGAGGGAAGGTACCAGCTCGCAAAGAAAATCCTGACGGAGGCCTACCGTGTGGCGGTGGTTGCGATTGCCGCCCAACGCAAGGGCGAGACGTCCGTCTTCCGCTTGACGTTCGAGACCCCAGCCGAAGAGTACCTTTATGAGCGAAAGCGCAATGACAGTTACGAAATTCTAGTCGGAATCATGATGAATGAAAGGGAGTCCGCAACCAACGGCCTCAAGGCCATGGTGAAGCGCCTGATCGGCGAGAGCCGGGATTCGCGCGGCAGGGCGGACGCGGCGGCGGAAGCGGGAAACCATACGGCCGCGATCATGGCGATGGAAGACGCGACTCGCAGCCTAGTCCGGGCCTTGAGGGCAGGGGGCCTACCAGTTTTGGAATGAGACAAGGTAATCGCAGTTTATTATATGGATCGCCCCCAATGCGCGTTAGGGTGAAGGAGTGAAGGCCGTGAGGCATCCAGGAAGGCGCGTTGCCAGCGTAGTCTTGACATTTATGCTGTGCGTCCTGTGGGTTGCGCCAGCGTCGCCGGCCGAAAGCTCTTTTGGTGCCTTAATCAATAAAGCTGGACGGCAACGCATGCTGACTCAGCGCATTGTCTTGAATTACGTTCAAATCGGTCTCGGTGTTTTTCCTGAGGTGTCTCGCGATCAACTGACCAAGAATGTGGCCCTGTTTTCCGGACAATTAGCCGATTTGAAGGCCACCGCGCCTTCGACCGCCATAGTCGAGGCCCTAAATAGCGTGGAGCGTCAGTGGCAGGAATTCCGTGCGACCGCGACCCGTGAAGTATCGCGTGCCGGTGCCAAACGGCTGCTATTTTGGAACGACGATCTGCTATTCGCGTCCAACAAGGTCGTTCAGCTCCTTCAAGACCTGTCCGGAGAATCCTTCTCTCGTCTGGTCAATATCTCCGGGCGGCAACGCATGCTCTCCCAGCGCATGGCCAAGTTCTATATGCTACGGGAATGGGGTTTCGACACGATCACCACACGCGACGAGATGGAGCGGGCGCGCAACGAATTCGCGGGGGGCCTGGCGGCGCTTCTGATGGCCCCCGAGACCACGGAAGAAATCAGGAAGGAACTCGATTCTGTTGCTATACAATGGGCTTGGTTCGAAAATGCTCTGACCTTAACGGATGAAGACTCATTTCGCCTGATTGTGGCTGAATCGAGCCAAGTGATTTTGCAGAGCATGGAGCATGTAACGATCCTCTACGAGCAGCGTGCATCGCGATGACTTCATTCATCGAAACAGGTCATGATTTGGGACTAGGTTGGAGACGGCTTGCTCTTGCGGCCTGGGTCTTGCCGCTTTGGCTTGTCATAGCCGGTTGCGCGCTGAAACCACAGACTGTGACGCCGAGCCTTGAACCGGCGCCCGATGCGCGGACCTGGCCTTTATCTCCTGAACATGCCCGCTATACCCTGGCGGGTGTTCTGATCGGGGAACGAAATTTTCTGGCGCCTGACCACCAGACAACGTCAAAAGCGCGATCCGTGTTGAATTGGCTTGCCGGCCTGATCGTTGGCGAGCCCGAGTACATTGAACTGGGCCGGCCGGTCAGCGGGTTGACCGACGACACGGGCCGCGTGCTTGTCGTCGATGCCAGTCACAGGGCCATTGTCGTATTCGACATGGCGGGCCAGCGCCTGCTGCTATGGCGTGACGTCGATCTTGGTGAGCGGTTCCTATCGCCGGTGGCTATTGCCGCCGACGGGGCCGGCGGCTTTCTCGTTACTGATTCGGAGTTGGGTGAGGTGTTTCGCTTGGCCTCGGATGGCACGCCACAGGGGCGTTTCGGCAGGCAAATCCTAACCCGTCCCACCGGCATTGCCCGTGACGATAAAACCGGCCTCGTTTACGTTGCGGATACGGCACAGCACGACATCAAGGTCTTCGACGCGAATGGGGCTCTGGTCGACGTTCTGGGAGGTAGGGGCAATGCCCCGGGGTCCTTTAACACGCCAACGCACCTCTTGTTTCATGGTGGCCAACTTTACGTGGTCGATACGTTGAATTTCCGTGTCCAGATTTTCGACCGGAACGGTGACGGCCGGCTGTCCTTTGGGGGACTTGGTCTGTTCATTGGCGACTTGACCCGGCCCAAGGGTGTTGCCGTCGGGGGGGGTAATCGCATCTATGTGGTCGAATCTTACTACGATTATCTGCTCGTCTTCGATGACACGGGTCAACTGCTTTTGCCCATCGGCGGGACCGGGCCGGATGTCGGAAAGTTTTATTTACCAGCAGGTGTTTGGACCGATGCGGAAAACCGAGTCTATGTTGCGGACATGTTCAATGGTCGGGTCGTCGTATTCAAGGAATTGACCGGCGTGAAGGGATCCTAGGGTATGCGCCGTTCCTTGCGATCTTGTATATTGACCGTTGGGTTAGTGCTTGCCGGGCTTGGCGTGGCGCTCATCTCTAATGGATTCGTGGTTCATGCCGAGCGGATATCGGATATCCGCAATACCAAACACAATTTTTCCGCCACTGTGGTCGGACCTGGAACAGTCCGCGCGGTGAGCGAGTCGCAAGTTTGCGTGTTCTGCCACACGCCGCACCACGCGGAGCAGGCGGCACCGGTCCCCCTGTGGAACCGAAAGTTGTCGGGCGCTACTTATACGCCCTATACCTCCAGTTCGATGGATGCGATCGGACTGGGTCAGCCGGGCGGCAGCAGCAAGTTGTGCTTGTCGTGCCATGACGGCACGATCGCGATTGGGTCGGTCAACGTTTTGAATGGCGCTTTCACGGACCAGAATCCCAGCACCCCGGACATCGCAGTAATCGGAACCGCGCCCGATGGGACCATTCCGGAAGGACAGGGTGCCACCACAGGATTCACCCGGCGGCTTGGTACGGACCTGACCAACGATCATCCAATTTCCTTCACCTACGACAACAGTCTGGCCCTGACTGACGGGGAGTTAAGCGAACCGGGGGCCTCACCGCATATCGGCAACCGGATTCCAGGGGTGCGTCCGGTGCTCCCGTTGGAAGATAACCAGTTGCAGTGCACCTCATGTCACGATCCGCACATCCGCGATACGGTCGAGCCCGATATTAAATTCCTCCGCCTGCACCGATTTCAGCAAGTTGAGCCACTCGCCGGTAACTTCGACCAGACGCGGGATATCATTTGTCTAGGGTGCCATGAGAAAGAGGGCTGGAACGCCTCAGCCCATGCCAACAGCATCGTGGCGAACGAAACATATACCTCGACAGCTTCTAATCTTCGTGATTTCCCGCAAAACATGCAGGTGTGGCGTGCCGCATGCCTGAACTGCCACGACACCCATACGGTCCAAGGCGCCAAGCGATTGTTGCGAGAGGCGACTAACAGCATCTCGGTACCGAAGGTTGGTGGCAGTTCCGCGCTCGAAGAAAACTGTTATCAATGCCATTCCGCGAGCGGCGCGGCCCTTAATGGCCAGGGAACCGCCAGCTTCGAGGTGCCAGACATAAAGACCGATTTTGGCAGCTTGCGTCACATGCCGATCACGGTGCAGCCGGAGGTCCACGATATCGGCACCGGAGGATTGGCGCAGCCCGGAAAGGATATGTTGGAGTCCCAGTCTCTCTTGGGCCGGGGAGCACCGACCAACCGGCATGTCGAATGCACCGACTGTCATAACCCGCACAGGGTGATCAAGAATCGACGATTCAACGATTCACCCGCCGTACCGGACGCGGCGGGGACGCATGCGCACGAGGCTGGAACCATGCATACGAACATTGCCTCGGGCGTGCTGAGGGGTAGCTGGGGCGTCGAACCGGTCTATGGGTCGAGCGCGTTTCTTACCACGCCGACCGGTTTTCAGGTCAAACGCGGCAACCCGCCGGTGGGCGCCAGCAGCAGCGAGACAGCCCCGTGGGTCACCCGTGAGTATCAGGTTTGTCTGAAGTGTCACTCCACCTACGGTTTCTCGATCCCGCCCGACTTGACCGGCACGAATGGCGGGACACCGTTCAATACGAACGGCCTAACCCGTTACACGGATCAGGCCATGGAGTTCCAGGCGCCGCTGATCGACCGGGGGGAGAGCACGGGGAACCACCGGTCCTGGCATCCGGTCATGGGGTCGACCGGGCGCACCACCGGGTTGCGCAATGCAAATGCGAATAACTGGCTGACTCCCTGGAACAATGCCGGCTTCATCGGATCCCAGACGATGTACTGTTCGGATTGCCACGGATCGCAGACCGCGGCGGGAACCGTCGTGCCGTCCGGCGGCGAGAACGGCCAAAGCTGGGGTCCGCACGGTTCTAATCTGAATTTCATCCTTAAAGGACAATGGAGCGACCAAACCGGAGAGCCAGGTAGCCAGGATCACCTTTGTTTTCAGTGTCATTCTTTCACCCGCTACGCGACCCGGGACGGATCGGATATTCCAAGTGGATTCGGAGGGGAGAAAGACTCTAACCTGCATGCCTTCCACGCCGACAAAATCGAGCGACTGCGCTGCACCTGGTGCCATGTCGCCGTACCGCACGGTTGGAAGAACAAGGCCTTCCTCGTGAACCTCAATGATGTGGGCGCCGAGGCCGGTCTACCCACGGGCACCCAGGTTCGCAACAACACGACCGCGTTATTCACGGCCGAGCCCTATTATCTCGGCGCCGTGTTAAAGGTTCGTACCTTCGCCACCAGCGGCAACTGGCAGGCGGCCGACTGCGGCTCGTCCGGGCCGCCCGGTAACGGAGCGTCTGGCCGCGACTGGATGCGCGACAGCAGCGAGAATTGCGATTTTCGGCCGTGAATAGGATGTCTCATAGCCTTGTACATAGACTTGCGTCCTTGCGCGTGACGCTCGCCTGTATTGGCGTCGCGGTCGCCGTGGCGTTGTTCGGTGATGGGGGTGGCGCTTGGCCATTCGGCGTGATCATCGCGCTGCCTTTCGGTGCGCTCTGCCTCAATCTTCTGGCCGCTATGGCGACCAACGTGACCCTGCGCAGTAACGCCGGCTTGCTTGGTTTCCATGTCGCCTTGGCAACGCTTACCCTACTGACCGCCGCCGACCGCCTGACCGGCCTGGCCGGCCACATCGAGGTGACCGAGGGTCTGGGTTTCGACCCAAGTCTGGTCGAAGCCGATATTGGACCGTTCCACCCTTGGAAACTGGATAGTGTTCGTTTCGTTCAAGGTGGGTTCGAGATCAACTACGACCCCGGCATGAAACGGCGCGAGACCGTGAGCACGCTCTATCTGCCGGGCGATGGTCGGGCTTCGCACCGTGTCGAGGTTGGCGACGACTCGCCCTTGGTGATCGGCGGTTATCGTTTTTACACTTCGTTCAATAAGGGTTTCGCGCCGCTCGTGACCTTTACCGACGGCGCTGGGAGGGCGTACAGCGGAACCATTCACCTGCCGTCGTATCCGCTAAACTACTTCAAACAAGGCAACGACTGGACGATCCCAGGCACGAGCAAGCCAATCAAAGTTTGGCTGCATCTGCCGGACGAGGTCTATGAGGAGGAAGAGGCTTGGCACTTCCGCAAGCCGGAGAATGCCCGCTTGGTTGTGATAGCCGAGGGTGCGCGGCAAGAGATGCGGCCCGGAGAGTCAATTCCGCTCGCCGGCGGGCACCTGCGTTACGAAGAGTTGCGGAGTTGGATGGGTTACACGATAGCCTATAACCCCTTGGTGCCCTGGATGCTTGCGACGGTGGTGGTCGCGATCTTATTCCTCGCGTGGCATGTCGCCGGAAAGTTTCGGGCTAGATCGTGGGACGGTCGGGCCCGGGCGCGGCCATCGCGACGGGGTGAAGACGCGGCCGTGGGAAGGAAACGCGCCTATGTTCGCTGATGGTGCCTGGCTGCCGATCTCCCTCGGGCTCTACCTGGCCGCGGCATTGGCCGCGATAGTATCGGCCGTGCGTGCCGGCGCCTTCCAGATGACTATTTTACTGCTCTCGGTCGCGCTCTCGGTGCACGGCATCGCGATATTCAAACGCTGGATCCGCCTCGATCACGGGCCTTATGTCGACTTATTCGAAATTCTATCCAGCAATATCTGGAGTCTGCATTTTGCGGTGTTGATCGGTTGCCTGGCGGTACCGAGGATTAAAGCCAGCTTGGCGGCCGTCCTGCCGGTACTTCTGGTTCTCGTCGTTTGGCTACTTGTCGTACCCGAGCGCGACACCTTGGCGCCTATCACCTACGGCACGATTTGGCTGCCGGTTCACGTCACTCTAGGAAAAATATTTTTGGGATGCGCGGTTTTAGCGGTCGGGCTTAGTTTGGTTGTGCTGGCCCGGCTTAGCGGTCTTGGTACGTTCGTCACTCTGCCCGGAAACCGGGCTTTGGATGAATTGGCCTACCGTTTTATCCTGATCGCGTTCATTTTCGAGACCTTGATGCTGGTCGCCGGCGCGATCTGGGCTCAGGACGCCTGGGGCCGTTATTGGGCCTGGGATCCATTGGAAACCTGGGCATTCGTGACCTGGCTTTCGGTCGCGGCCTACCTGCACTTTCGGGCCCTGCGATGGTCCGCCCCGGCCCTTAACGCCGTGTTCGTTCTTGGAATTTTCGTCGTGGCATTTTCAACTTTTTTCGGAATGCCGTTCGTCTCGACCGCACCGCATAAGGGGGCAATATGAACCTAGGGATAGGGCGCCGCCGAAATGCTCTGTTTCTAATTTTACCGATCGTCGCCGTGGCGGTGATTGGATTTGGTTTCGCGCTCGACCGCTGGGTGGTCGTTGGCGACATCGAAACCGTGCCGGAGCCGGCGGCGATATCCCCGCCGGCTCCCACCACTCCCCCGGCGTCCCAAACCGAAGTCGACGACGCGCATTTCGAGGCCTTGTTCGCGCGCGGTATCGCCGGCTTGCGCGCAGGCAAGCCGGACCAGGCGGCGGCTGCTTTCGAGGCGGCTCAGATTTTGAATCCACGGGTGCCGGCATTACACGCGAATTTAGGTTTCGCACGTCTCGCGCTCGGGAAAATTAACGCGGCCATAGAAAGCTTCGAGACGTCCACCAACCTGCGGCCGGCTCAGGCCAACGCCTATTTTGGCTTGGCCGAGGCTTGGGAGAAACAGGGCGACCTGGAACAGGCGCTGGGGGCCATGCGTACGTTTGTGCATCTTACGCCTGAGGACGATCCCTTCAGGCGCCGCGCCTTTTCCGCGATTTGGGAATGGGAACAGGCCTTGGGCCGCCTGCCGTCCAATGCCGCCGAAGCGGTGCAGGCCGAAACCGGTGGCCAGGCGGGGGCCAGGGGACAAGACCTCCTGTCGGTGGACTTGAATCGCCTCGATGGCGGTTCGGATACGTTCGCACGCTTCATCGGTAAGACGGTAATTCTCAATGTCTGGGCGACTTGGTGCGCGCCTTGCCGGGTCGAATTACCCAGCCTTCAGCGCCTTAGCAAGAAGCTTGATCCCACGCGCTATGCTGTCGTCGGACTGAGTACAGACGAAGATCCCGATTACGTACGCGAGTTTCTGCGCGACGTGGGCGTCGACTATCCCAACTACTTGGATTCGGGCCGGGATATCACTTACGGGATACTGAAGATAGAGAGCTATCCGCAGACCTTGCTGATTCGCCCGGACGGATCAATCGTGCAACAGATCGTGGGGGCACGGGCCTGGGATGAACCGGGTATGATTGCCAATATAACAGGTGCCCAATGATTGAAGGGCCTCTTGCGGCGCGAGAACGTCAATAGTATCATGGTGTTAACAAATAAAATGATGCGACTGCGAATGCCGAGAAACTGGACATGTTTTATACGCCAAGCGTTATCGCCGGGCTCGCGCCTGTGCTTGCGCGTGGCCGTTGTGTTGTCCGCCGCTTGTTCCATATTGTCTCTGGCATCTGCCGGAGGCCGGGCCGCCGATGTTTTTGACGGACAAAAAATTTACCAAAAGCATTGCGAGCGATGCCACGGGCCGGCTGGCCGGCCGGTGCTGCCAAATGTGCCGGACTTCTACCAGGGCGAGGGGCTGAACGCACCTGACGGCCACCTGGTTCGGAGCGTCAAGGCAGGTAGCAATCTCATGCCTTCGTTCAATCGAATCATCAAGGATCGGGATATCCTCAATGCCTTGGCTTACATCCGCACTTTTCAACGTTAAGCGGCGGCGCCGTGGGCGCGCGTGGCGCGGCTTTTCAATCGTCGCGTGTCTCGCGCTCGGCGTTCTCGTCCTTACCGCGCCTCGCGCGGGCTTCGCGCAACAGGCCAAGTCGCTGGGCGCAAAGATGGTTACCTACCTAGTCGGCAAAGATGTCTATGTACGCTCCTTGGCTTTCGATCCAAGACGCGATTCGCTTTGGGTCGGCACTTCTGTCGGCGTACACGAAATCGATACCGCGGCGCAGGAAGTTAAACAAACCTTCACACGCGAGCATGGCCTGGCCAGCGAGTATGTCTTTGCGATCGGTATTGCTCCGAACGGCGATGTTTGGTTCGGCACTAACGCCGGCGGTGTGTCGCGCTATCGTGATGGACAATGGAAAACCTACTTTCCGATGCACGGTTTGGCCGACTACTGGGTCTACGCCTTCGCCTTTCCTTCCGATGGCACCGTTTGGATTGGAACTTGGGATGGGGCCAGCCATTTCGATCCAACCATTGAGCGTTTCACGAACTATCGCGAGGAGTTGGTCAACATTTGGGTCTACGGTATCGGGATCGATGCGGACGAACGGGTTTGGTTCGGCACCGAAGGCGGTGTGTCCATGTTAGCGGAGGGCCGGTGGCGTTCCTGGACCAGTGAAGACGGTCTTGGCGCGCCGAATTCACAGGATTTACCACCTAGCGACAACACGGGCCTCGGTACCAAGTCGCGTCATGACTTGGGGGTCGTGGTCGGCAGCACCGAGAGCTATAACCCGAATTATGTTTTCTCCGTTCAGGTCGATCGTTTGGGCCGTGGCGTCTGGTTCGGTACCTGGGGCGGCGGTGTTAGTCTGCGTGGCTTCGACGGTACTTGGAAGTCCTACAATGCAAGCGACGGCCTCGCCGGCAACATCGTTTACAGCATTGCTCAGGCCGAAGACGGAACCCTGTGGTTCGGCACGAACCACGGCCTCTCGAAATTCGATGGCAGCAACTGGGTAAATTATCAGCATGGCTTGCCCTCGCCGGACGTCTACGCGGTAACGATTGGCGGCGGCCAGGTCTGGGCGGGCACGAAGGGAGCGGTCACGTGGATCAGTCCGAACGAATGACCTCTATGTCCTGGAAAACTCTAAAAAGATGGGTCTGGGTCAGTATCGCGGCGGTGTTGCTTGGGCCGGCCGCGGGCACCGAATCTTACGCCCAGCAAGCGCTATCGCAGCCTCAAGTTCACCCGGCAACGCCCGCTATTCTGGGCGCGCCGGGACCACTTCGCAAATCGATCCAGTTCCAGGTCGGTCAGCGCAACGTAAAGACGTTGTTTGTCGAAAGTGGAACAACTTGGATCGGCACCTCCGGTGGCTTGGTCCGCTATCAGAAGAACGGCGATAAATACACATACTATAACAACAAGTCGGGCCTGCTTTCTAACGGCGTATTCTATATCAATCGTATTCAGGACAAGATCTGGGTTGGCACCTACGGCGGCGGTCTGTCTGTTTTCGATACGAAAAATGGCACTTGGCAAAACTACAATATTCCTAACGGCATGGCCGACGCCTTCGTCTACGATATTTTAGAGACGCAAAACGGCGACATTTGGATCGCAACCTGGTCCGGTGCGAATCGCATTGCCGGTGGCCGGATGGACAATATCCAAAGCTGGCAAACATACACGGTGGAGAATACGGGCGGCGGTCTGCCGAACGACTGGGTCTATGGCTTGGCCGAGGGAATAAACGGCGAAATCTGGCTTGCCACAGAAGGTGGTATCGCGCGTTTCATTGACAAACAATGGACCAATTGGCAGCACGAAGACGGACTGGGCGCGCCCTACGAACGCGTAGAGGGCGATATACAATTTCAAAACGATCCGGCTCAATTTTCCAGCCATCATGCTCGTCAGAAAGTTGAGCATGGTCTTCAGGATATCAAGGTCGCCTATAACCCAAACTATGTGATCGCGATGCTGGTCGCGCCTTCGGGCGAGATCTGGGCGGGCACTTGGGGTGGTGGCTTGTCGCGTTTCGATGGGCGGCGCTGGCAAACTTATACGGTCGCCGATGGCTTGCCCGGCAATCATGTCTTTGCCTTGGGCCAGGACCCAGCCGGCGGTATTTGGGTTGGGACCAGTAACGGTCTGGCCAAATTCGACGGCAATCGCTTTCTTACCTACGCGCGGGCCGACGGTCTTTATTCCGACGTCGTGTTTGCCATCGCTTTCGGCGCGGACGGAAGCGCCTGGATTGGCGGAACCGGCGGTTTGTCCTGGTTCCCGAGTGGTCTGACGACGGAGGATTCTAAAGGCTAGGGACAGTGCCACGCACCATTTCGGTGGGCACTGAATTAATGCAATGGGGAAACACATGATCCGGCATTTCGTTTTTGCTTTGTCTTTGATCCTTATTTCGGCCCCAGCCGCCGCCGCTGAATTTGCGGCGGGGCTTGCCTTGTTCGAGGCCGGCGATTTCGAGAGAGCGCATGATGAGTTGACGCCTCTGGCCAAGCAGGGTGACCCGCGCGCGCAATATATTTTGGGTATCATCTACCTGAACGAGTATGTTACCCCGCCCAGCCAGTCGTCGGCGGCGGAATGGATGAGCAAGTCGGCGGATCAAGATTATCCAGCGGCGCAGACCGAACTGGGCCGCATGTACCGGAACGGCGATGGCGTGTCGCAGGATTACGGTAATATGGCGCGGTGGTACGCCCGTGCCGCCGAGCAGGGTGATGTGGGCGCTCAATTGTTTCTCGCCGATGCTTATGCCTACGGTTACGGCGTCGAGACCGATCTCGTCCAAGCCTATATGTGGTACGAAATCGCAATCCAGTACTGGGGGTCGCTCGCGGTTCGGGCGCGCGACATCGTGGCCGAGAGCATGAGCACCGAGCAGGTCGCGGAAGCGGTTCAGCTTGCGGGCCGGTGGATCAAGAAGAAGGGTAAATAGATTATTCCGGTCGGGGATTTGGCGGTTAGATCTTGACCAGATAAATCGTAAAGCAGGCACCCCCGCCAGGCGCATCCGAGACCGTGACGCTGCCGTCGAAACTCTCCACGATGCGCTTAACTATGGAAAGTCCGAGTCCGGCGCCCGACCCGGTCTCGCCATCTCCGCGCCAAAAGCGATGAAAAACCGCGTCGCGTCCCTCGGGCGGCACGCCCGGCCCCTGGTCCGTGACTCGAACTACGCCTTCTTCGTCAAGCTGGATTTCCACCCTAGTGCCCGGTGGCGTGTGCGCGGTGGCGTTTTCGATCAGATTGCGCAAGGCTCTGTGCAGCATGCGCGCGTTAGCCTTGACCATGATCATGTCTTCCGTGCCGCTTAAGGCAAGTTGCTTGCCATCGCGCACCGCGAGCGGCGCGAGCATGGTGATGACCTCCACGCAAATTTCACGCAGATCCACTGTCTCCGTCTCGTTTATGACCGAGCCCTCCGATTCAAGCTCGGCAAGATCCAGAAGTTGGTGCACCACGTCGGTCATCGCGTCCACGTCTTGGCGCAGGGCTGTAGCGACCTTCTTCTCATTCAAGGTATCCAGATGGGCCCCCAGGACCGCTAGCGGCGTCAGCAGCTCGTGGGCCGAATCCGCCGCGAACCGGCGCTGGGCATCCAAGGCTCGATCCAGGCGATCCAACGCCAAATTGACCGCGGTGACGAGGGGCAGAACCTCCCAAGGCATTCCGCTCGTGGGCAGGCGCACACCCGATGAACGCGGGCCGATCTTGGCGGCTTGATTGGATGCCCGGCGGATCGGCGCGATGGCTCGGCGCATGATCCCAAATACAAGCACGCCGTATAATGCACCGAAGATCGCGAAGAGCCCGATCAACATATTGAATGTGGTGCGAGCGATTCTCTGCTTGATGTCGGTGACGTCGGTATAGACCTCGAACGCGCCAAGGATGTCCCCGTCCTCAATGCTAATAGGCACGTAGGTTTCGACGATGTCGCGCTGAAATACCTCGCCGGAAAATGCGCTAAACCGGTCCCTGAAAGTGAGCGCGCTACTCGGTTCGCCATCGCGCACAGCCGCCATGAACGCGGCGCGGCCGGAGTAATCTTCGCCGATCTGTGCCGGGTCGCTGGAGAAAATAGTCAGGCCGTCGCGGTTGTATATCTTTACCTTGAGGACATTAACCCCTGCACTCAGTTCCTTGATCGTCTCGTGAATCTCCCGGGTTTCTGGACGTGCGCGCAGGGTTGGACCATCTAGATCGCGAGCCGAGATGAGATAATCGCCATATTTGGACCAGAGGGTGTTCAACATAACCCTGTTGAGTCCGACGTTATGTTTTGTGCTGATCTCGACAAGATTGAGCACGGCATGCTGATGGTAGAACCAGGCGACCATGGCCAGTGCCAAGAGTAGGACGACAGCACTGGCCAATGCGAGGTACCGGTAGATTCTCAACATGGGTTGGCACGGACTCCAAGGTTTGGGAAGGGACTGACTATGGCGGCCCGGGGGCGATCCATACGGTTACTCTTCATCGGCGGTCATCAGATACCCGATGCCACGAATGGTGTGAATCGTGGCATTTGCGCCGGTGTCGGCCAGTTTCTTGCGAACGCGGTGAACCAGGACCTCGACGGAATTGGAAGACAGATCCTCACCCGCACCGTAAAGGCTTTGTTCCATAAGGTGCTTCGGCGCCACCTTACCGCCGCGGCGCATCAGTTGCTCGAGGACGCTTAGTTCGCGGCGCGATAGGTGTAGGGGCTGGTCATATCCGTCAAGGCGCGCCTCTCTGGCCACGACGTCTAACTCGATATTGCCGACCTTCAGCGTTTGACCCAGGACCGCGCACGGCCGTCTCAGCAAGGCGTGGAGGCGGGCTATGAGCTCTTCCATCGCAAAGGGTTTGGTGAGGTAATCGTCAGCGCCGGAATTTAGCCCTTTAATCTTATCCGCTAGCTGCACGCGCGAGGTAAGTATCAGCACCGGGATTGCCGTGTCTTTGGCGCGCAGTTCTTTCAGAAGCTGTAACCCATCCATGTCGGGCAAGCCCAGGTCCAGGATGGCGGCGTCGTAACGGACACACTCGAAGTTTTCCAGCGCTTCGGAGCCCTTGGCGGCCAAATCCACGTCAAATTGCGCGGCCTTGAGCCCCTTGCGGACAAAACCCGCCAGACGCTCGTGGTCTTCAATCAAGAGTATCCGCACGGGGCTCCTTTCATCGTCGTGTACGGCACTCTTTGACTTGGCTTCCGGACCGGGCCCAAGAGTGTGCCACAGGGAAGTATATCACCGGGAGGGCCAGTCTTGAAAAGTGAGCCATTCTATACGATTCTGGGCCCTTGTAAGGACGGCGTAAGGCATATCGTTTATATAGGTCCTCGGTCTTCTTAGACCATGGTTCGCCTTTGTGGACCACGTGCATTCGTAAACTCTTTAAGCGGTGCCCCTCGGCCCTTTCGTGGCAGTGAGGCGCCGCTTTTTCTTTCCTTATAGAGCTTTTGTTGAGAAAGGCCATTGGGACGCGGGGGAGGTGTAACGGACTCTGGCGGATTCTTACAAAAAGCTTACAATTCCATAGTGAATGATGGTGTTGGTTGCCGGGGCGGCCGAGACATGGCCAGGAATCTAGTGGGATATTTATCAGCAATAACGTTCCTTGCCGCGGCCGTCTTTTTGGTGGGTTGCGACAGGCCGGGCGATCTCGAGTCATTCGCGACCAAGGGGCCGCCATCGGCCGAACCGGCTTCCGTGAATGTTCCGGCCTCGCCGCCGGAACCGGTCATTCCTTGGGCGTTGCTCGCGCATGACAATTTGCACGATCCGCGGAACCCCTCCTTGGCGCTCATGCAGGAACCCGCTGAAGCCTTGAGTGTCTTGTCTCCTGCCCAGGAGGGTAACTTCGTCAATTGGGTCGCGGCGCTGCGCTCGGGTGAAATTTCTCCGCGGACCAACGTCTACCCGGAAACCAAGATCCGCGTACTTGACCTTGACGTCTTGATGGTCGACACGGCCGCGATGCCTGTCGTGCTCTTTCCGCACCGTCCGCATACCGAATGGCTGGATTGCAGCAATTGCCATGACAAGATTTTCGTGGCGAAGAGCGGCGCCAATCCCGTCAACATGTTTCGGATCCTGCAAGGGGAGTTTTGTGGCCAATGCCACGGTGCCGTATCGTTCCCCCTGACCCAGTGCCAGCGCTGTCATAGCGTGCCACGCGAGCAGGCTTTGCAGGCGGTACCGAAATGAGGCGCCCGGCCATGGCTTCTAGGCGCCTCGGGCGCTGGGTCCCGCCGGTGGTTTTGGCGGTTTCGATGCTGGTCCTGGTCTGGCCCTTGGCGGCCGAGTACGGAGACGTGGTTCTGAACCACAATTCCGATAAAGCCGGGGTCCGGCCTGTCATTTTCCCCCACTGGTTCCACCGGATACGTTTTCGCTGCAAGGTTTGCCACCACGAGCTCGGCTTCGAGATGCGGGCCGGCGCGAACGATGTGAAGATGAGAGACCTGACCCAAGGTAAGTTCTGCGGTATGTGCCACAACAACGAAGTCGCCTGGGGTCTGGAAAACTGCGGTTTGTGTCATTCGGGCAAGCCGGGCTTGGCCGGGGGAATCTATGGGGGACACCGGACCTTGGGCCCGGGGCGGTGGTGATCGCCATATATACTTGTCACGTCCGGTCTTAGGCCAAGGCCTGCGGACTTGAACCCACTAGTTTCCTGAGCCAAGTTTATCTTCATGGCGGCATGGGCGTGCGCGTTTTAGTCTAAGAGAGTGCGCGTCTATACCCGGATAGCGTGTTGCGTAAAAAATGAAAGAACATCAAATACATAAGTTCTCCGTCGCGCCGATGATGGACTGGATGAAGAGTTCCAGAGTTTCAATGGGTTAAATCTTTTCGTGTGCAGTATGTGTGCACTAAGAGAACCAAAAAGATCCATCGTCGTCCAAGTTTCTCAGGCTCATAACCTGAAGGTCGTAGGTTCAAATCCTACCCCCGCAACCATCTTAACCATCTAATATCAATGCATTATACTAAAATGCCCGCCTCATCCGAGGCGGGCATTGTGCGTTCGGGTACCATATGGGTACCAACGGGAATCAAGTTTCAGCCAATCCCTGACCGGAAACAACAGACTATGCCGACAAGCGCACATTCCGTGGAAAATCGGAAGGCTCAGCTTCGAGAAACGGAAATCAACCGGCATGGCCAATTCTCTCCGCAAGCAAAGGTGTAAGGTCGTCGGCCGAAACCGGCACGGCGCCAAGCTGTATGAGATGCGAGTTATCCGCGGAGCTCACGATGAACACCGGCTTTCCGCGGCGTTGTCTGAAACGTATCTAGATATCGGCATCCAACATTAGCTTTCAGCCAGTACCGGCGCGAAGCCCGTGGCTGCGCCTTGAGTATCAATCGCCTCATGCAGCGGTCGCGTCTCGTATTCGAGTTAGAATCTTGTCGGGGCCTGCAACGACCAGATGTGTGCGCGCCCGTGAGAGAGCGACATAGGGCAGTTCCTTGTCGATGACGGTTTCCGGCGTTGCCGCGATCACGACGACCGGACGCTCAAGACCTTTGAAGCGCCTGATGCTGTCCACGACGATCCGGCCTTCGGATTGTTCGTCGCAGCGTGCGGTACGAAATTCCCCCAGACGGTTGCCCGGCGCGATCTTGTCGATTGCCGCCTCGTTGGCCACGAGGACCGCAATATCGTCGGGTGGCACGCGTTCGAGTGAATTCAGCCGCGCAACGCAGTCGGAGATTCGCTGCGCGAGCGCGTCCGGCGTATCCGCCTTGATCCAGTGAACCTCGACGCCTTCCGGCCCGACGGCCTCGATTTCATGACCGGTGTAATGCTGGCGCACCAGCTCGTGGATGCGCCGCGTGTTGCGCAGGTTCAGCGTGAGGCGGATCGGGACCAGGTCAACGTCTTCCGGGAGCTTGATCGCGCTCGCGTATACGCGCTGGTTGTTGTCGTAGAAGATGCGAAACAGTCCTCCGCCGTCGGGATCGAGTCCCGACTCGACGGCCGTCCACCACAGTGGCAGGAAGTCCTGTCCCTCATCGACGATGATCGCATCGTATCGCTCGTCCGGCAGGCGCTCGAATGCCTGCATCAGAAGTTCGGGCCAGATTTCTTCGAAGAGCTGTCTGTCCGGGATGCCTTCCGGACGCGGGATTCCCGCACGCCGGGCCATATCCGCGCACAGCTCATGGAAGGTCATCACCGTAACCGGCGAGCCGTCCTTGAGACGGCGGCGGGTTTCGGTCGCCAGACCGCGGTTGTAGCAGACGAACAGGGTACGGAGGCCGCTTTCCGCGCAGCGCCTGGCTTCCTCCATCGCAAGCACGGTCTTGCCGGTTCCGGCCCCGCCGCTGATCGCGGCGCGCGGCACCGCTTCTATCGCACGCAGGATATGAAACTGCTGCTGTGTCAGCACCTGAAGCGCCGCATCGTCGCGGGACAGCACCGTGCCGAGCGGCGTGCGGAGCTGAAACGGTTTCGCGAGAGTTTTTTCGAGCGCCTGAACGCCGTCCCGGCCCAGCTCTTTCGTCCGTCCTTCATCGGGAGGCGTATCGCCGAAGCGTTCCAGGATCCAGTCCCGCAACCCGTCCTCGAACCGTTCGACGAAACAGAATATGCGCTGCGGCATATCCGCTCCGAGATCGCCTGGCGGCGCGGACGAGTGAGGCAACACGACGCCGTGTCGCGCCCGGATACGCCGGGACTTCCAGTGCGGCGAAGCGTGCAGCTTCCTCAAAAGCTCGTGTTTCGCGCTTCTTGCCTGCTGCACCGGGTTCTTGATGTTGTGCGTCACCTTCCAGCGATCGCGGCTCGTCCATCGATCGGTGCGTGGATCGTGGGCGACCGCGCCACCCTTCACCTCAAGCGTCAGCATCCCGAGTTCGGCATGCGCTACGATGAAATCGCATTCGCCGTCAATTTCCTCGCCGTCGGGTTTCAGCCCGAGCCACGGTCGCGAATAGAACACGACGAAGGAATCATCCAGCACGGCTTCCAGCCGCCTGAACACCTCGCACTCCGTGCTTCGCAGCATATTGCCCGTGACATCGGGCGGCAGAGTTCTGGGCCACATCACCGCCATGTCATGTCCTCGGGAGAAGCGGTGAGAAGAACCCGACCTCGGGTGCGTCCGGCATACCGACGAGTGCGGCCCGGTCCAGGAAGCGGTTGTATTCCTCGCAGGCGGTCTCCGGCGCGAGCACGCAGGCATGACACGCCGCAAGGGACAGGCGGTCGACGCCGGAAATCATGCCTTCGATGCACAGCGGGTCGGATGAACACCATTCCATCGCGCGAATCGCTGCTTCGACGGCCCGTTCGATGCGATGGGCTTCCCCTTGCCGTTGCAGACCACCGAGCGTGCCGTCGGAATCGGAGGTCGCGGTATAGATCAGCAGCCCCGCCATGCCGTCGGTCCCGTCGCTCACATAGAGACGTTCGCGCAACGCGGCGGTGGAATAGCCGCATTCCAGCGTGAGCTGGCGCATGAGCGCATGCGCGAAGCTGTGCGCCAGCAAGTAGCGCGGTGTTATCGGCCAGGCGGGCTCACCTTCGCCGTACCGCCGGTGCCATTCGATCCGCCACGCCTCATCGACGCGTTGCGCGCGCGCCGCCACATCGTCCTGCGTTTCCCAGGCATGAAGCGTGTCCTGATTGAAAGCAAGAAAAATGCCTTCGCCGCGGACCTCGACCGCCGGGAGCCAGCCGGGATCGCCGACGGCGATCGCCGCGATGTCCGGACTGTCTTCGTCGCCAGGCGGATTGATCCGCGTGAAGCCTTTCAGGGCGCGCACTTCGCGCAGTCGGACAACGCGGACGACGCTACTGAGGAACGGGCGCAGGCTGTCGGGCACGCGCACGTTGCGCACTTCGAATTCGCGTGCGTCTTTGTCCCGCGTATCCGTTCCCGAGATCAATTGACGGTATTCCTCCTGCCGGATGTTCAGGATGGCGTCGTCGTTGTATCGGGTCAGGCGATCCTCAATCTGCCGCGCAAGCTCGTCAGGGCTCAGGCCGAGTTCCCGAAGAACCGGCTCAAGATCGCCCTGGGCGAGGATGCGGATGAAGGTCGCGCGATCCTCGGGCTTTGTCGTGACAATCGGATTCCAGTAGACGCCGAGCGCTTCCTGTATCGCATCGGACCACGGCGGAATGCTGAGCGCCGACTCGATGACCGGGAAATACAGGTTCGATGCGCCGCGTTGCAGTGCTCGCGGTTCGCAATCGCATGTCTCGTTGGCTGCGGCGAGCCAGGGCCGCCGGCCGCGGCAGCGGAAGCCGCGCCAGGTCTGGGCGCTGAACACCCCGTCCATTGAACGCCGCGCCCCGCAGTCGCCGCAGCTCAGGATCAGTCCGGCAAGGCCCGGCCGCTCAGACCTGAGATACAGATCGGCGCGTTCCTTCTTTTTGCAATCGGCCTTGTGGCCGACCCGGATATGCCACGGAAAATCGTCCAGGTGTCCCTTGGGGCAGGCCATGACGAAGCGGATCGGCACCGCGAATATCCTGCGCTGGCCCGGCGCCTTGCGCGTGCAGCCCGCGCAGTACCGGTAGGCCCGGCCGGGGTCCTGCGACCAGCGGCCCGCCGGAGCGAGGCGGTCGCACTGAGGGCATTGCAGCCATTCCGGAAACCGCGCCGCAACGAGGGTGCGGCCGTCGGGATTGCCCTGATCGTCCCGCCAGTTCTCATCGACGACCGGTGGCAGACGGAATCCGCCGACGGAGAGCTTTCGCTGCAAACGCGGCTCGGTGATTCTCTGCGGATTGGCCAGCCCCGCCGGCGGGAAAGACCTGTCCCATTCTTCGAGCCCGGCCGCGACCGCGGATACGGGTGCGCCGTCGGCGCGGAAGTCCACGACGGAACCCGGCCCGAAGGTCATGACGGCGGCGCTTCTGCGCAATTCTCCCAGCCGGTTATTCGCCATCGCCGTTCCCCCCGGATGTCCGTTCGCGCAGCCATTCGGCGAGCCTGAACCGCGTCGCAGCCTCGACGCTGCGCATGTTGTTCATTGTCGGCCAAGCCTCACCCGGCATGCGCCCCATCGCCCGCAAGGTCGCGGCGCGCTCCGCATCCTGAAGCAGGGAGCTGCGGACCTGCCGGCTCCAGTAGCTTCGCGGCGCACGGAACTCCCATGTGTCGAGACAGCGCTCCAGCTCCATCCTGACGGCCGCTTCCTGCGGATCGATCGCCGCCGCGCGCCCGACGATGTGGTCAATAATGTCTTTCGCGGCATCAATCGCATCGTCGTCGAGCGCCGGCCGGTCGATCATGCCGGGCGCCAGATGCCGCACCAGCGCCACCAGCACCGCGTGCAGCGCCCGGTCACGCGCCCGCGATGCGAATGGCGTTACGCTGGTCGGTTCGACATCCCGGTACAGAGTTTCGTGCCATGTCGGGAAGCTTTCGTAATGCGACCGGTCGCGGGCCTTGGCATTGTTGAGCACGGCGACGACGAGCCCCGGCACGTCGCCGCGTCCGACACGGCTTGTCGCCTGGATGTATTCGGCGATGCCCTTCGGCTGGCCGTTTACCAGCATCAGGCCGAGACGGGGAATATCGACGCCGACGCTGAGCATGTTCGTCGCAAGAACGACATCGAGCGCCCCCTGATCGGCGGCACGGATCGTGAGCCGGTCCAGCATGTCCCGAACCTCGGCCTGCGTGCGCCTGGAAGTCAGCTCTTCGATAAATTCAGGTTGACGGGCCGTCTCGCCGCGCCGTTGCGCGAGCAGCGCGAGGCTGTCGTTCACGTCGTCCTGCATCAGGACGAGCGCGCCGCCCAGCTCGCGAAGCGAGTTGAAATACGACACCAGCGTCCAGTACGGGTCGCGCGCGGCGTCGTCCATGGTACCGCCGCAGGCGGACTGGAGAAGCGACGCGGCGACGCCCTGGAGGGTGAATTTCGCCGACCGTCCCGCCGTGGTCACGCCCGTATAAATGCGGCCGGGCGCGTTGCGGTCCACGACGGCGAATGCTGAATCCGAGGCATCCAGGCACGACGGCGGGAACTGCGCCGTCTCGCGGTCGAACAGGGCGGCCACTTGTTCGGAGGCGCGCCGGATCGTCGCCGTGGAGCCGATGATCTTCGGGCGCGCGCCGCGTGCGGCGAACATCCGGTCGATCGCCACTTCATAGAGACCGGCGACCGTGCCGAGCGGCCCGGAAATCAGATGCAGTTCGTCCTGGAGGATCAGATCGGGCGGCGTACCGGTGTTCAGGCCGAACATCCCGTTGATTTCCTTGCGCCGGACGATCTGCGCGAACTTGTCGATCGTGCCGATCAGCAGCGTCGGTCGCATCCGGTACACGTCCTCGTCCACCGTCCAGACCGGGAGCGGGGTATCCGGATCGAACAGGAGGCAGCCTTCGTTCTCGCAGTGGACGTGAATCGAGTTTGCCTGTTCGTCGTGCTCCCAGGTCAGCGGCTGCCGGCAGGCCGGGCAGTGCACGAGTTGCCTGGGCGTCGGCTGGTCCGGCGCGCCGCCGAGCGCGGCGGCGGCGTCGCTGACCCTGTTCGGCACTGCGTCGCCCCCGACCCAGAGACCGATTGAGAACGGGGTTTGCCCGAATTCGCGGCGGGACACCCCCGCTTCGCGGATGCGTCCTCGCCGGATGGCCTCGCAGGCGAGCAGGACCGAGGCGGCGCGCGCAAACTGCTGCGTCGTGAGCAGGCGCAGCGTGTAACGCATGATCGCCGCCACTCCATCGCCGGCGTCGGGATCGTCGCCGGCGGACAGTCGCCTGTAGAAGGCGAGAAATGCAATGAGCGCAAGATAGGCCTCCGTTTTGCCGCCGCCTGTCGGGAACCAGAGCAAGTCCATGATCCGGCGTTCCGCATGCCCGCGGTCGGCGACGGATGCCGCCGCCAGCAGGATGAAGCCGAGCTGGAACGGCCGCCACTCAAGCGGGCCGTGCCGGCTTTTCTCGGGATCCCAGCCGTGCTGCATATCCATTGCGAGATTGGCCAGACGGAAGGCGCGGGACATCGCGGCGTCTTCGGCAATTCGCGCAGCACCTCCGGCCATGCGGGCATGTATGTCCCGGCAGACCGCGATGTTTTTTGCGGCCTGGTCCTTAAACTCTTCGGGAAGCGACGCCACGTCCGCTTCCCTGTCCTCGATCCACTGTTCATAGGCAGCAGGAAGCTGTTGCAGGGCGTCGCCAAGGTCTTCCGGCGCGGTCGTTGCCAGCCACCGTGCCGAGAGCGGTTTGAGCTTCCCGTCCGCGCGCAGCGCGTCGAAGATTTCGTGACCGGCCGCGCTTGTCGCGGGAACGGTGGCTGTGGGAATCCAGCTTGTGGCCACCATGTCGGCTGAAGCGCCGTCGGTCCCCGCGTCCCATTCGACCGAGCAGGTATGCCCGGTCGCGAACTCATGGGCGTTGCGATAGAGCAGCGCCGCGGAGCGATCGTCGTCATCGAGCACCACCCGTCGCGACGGCCGCGCCACCAGCACGGTGCCCGGCCGGGGACGAACCTCGACGCGGGTCTGGAACAGCGTCAGCCGTTCGGTTCCCTCGCGGCCTTCGTCTTCATCGGGCTCAGCCTGGTTCAGCAGCGTGACGGTGGCGAGCGTACCGCCCGACCACGGCGCGGTGCGTATGTGCAGCCTCACGCCCGCCGGCGCGCCTTGCGGTTCGAGATCGACGAACCGCGATGCTTCTTCCAGAGCGACGCCGTCCACTGGAATGTCATGCGCCCGGCGCCGCCATTGCGTGCGTCGTCGCGCAGCGCCGCCGCTGTCACCCTGTTCGCCGTTCTCCGACTCCGCGGGAGTGAACGGCTCATAGGTCGCGAAGCGGACCGTAACATCCAGGTCCGGGTGACCTTCTGTCGCACGCGCCGCGAAGGAGACGCCGGCCGAACAGGGGCGCATGAGACCGGCGAGCGAGACTTCCTCTTCCTCGCCGCCGCCGTCGGTTTCGCTTTCCCCCGCGCCGGAAAGACCGAGGCGTTCGTCTTCCTCCGCCCCCATGTGGGTTTCGCGCGGCCACAATATCCCCGTCAGATACACGTCCGAGGGGCGTGCGGTCAGGACTTCGTCCGCCGTATACGGTCCCACCAGGTCCTGTTTAAGCCTGTCAAGAAGACTGTCGCGCATGGTCACCGCCTCCGTCGTCCGAAATATGCCGTGCTGTAGCCCAGCACCAGCGGCGACAGCATGATCCCGCTGCTTCTCCACGGCTCGTACAGCGTCTCGCCCTCCGGCGCATCCGGCGGCAGGACGATCGTGCGCACCCCGCGCACATGCAAATGCCGGATCGTGTCGGGCGGGCGTCTCCGGCCGCCGCCGAGTTTCGCCTGAACGGAATTGGCGACGGTGAACAGATCAGTGTTGACCGCAGGGGACAGAACCGCGAGGCATTGTCCCTGTCCGTCCTCCTTGAGCCGATAGACGAACTTGGCGTCGCGGTCGCTTTCAGCGACGAGCGAGACCGTCTCGTCCGCGAAGCTGCGAATCCGGGTCTGGGCGCCGCGCACTGCGTCGGGGCTCGCGAAGAAGCTGCGTCCCGCCAGGCCTTCGGCCCCGATATCGCCGTCATGGCCGATCTCGACCTGGGCGCGCGGCTGGTCATTTTTCGTATGAAGGCAGTAGGCTCTGCCGGATGCCTCGACACGAGCGGCGAACTGCCGATACCCACGGCCGATCAGCAGCCGCGATCGTCCGCGCGTTGCGCCGACGAACACGACCCGCGCCTCTTCGTCCTGATCGAGGTTTTCGCTGTGCGCGTGCGGCAACATCAGATGCACGGTGTCCGCCTCGCGTCCCTTGGAAGCGTGAATCGTGCCGACGATGGGGCCGTGCAGCCCCAGCTCGGCATTGCACAGTTCCGCGGGCGGTTGCTTGCGCCCGAGACGTTGCCGTAGCAGCCGCATCTCCACGACCGTCTGCGTGCGGCCCGCGATTCGCACCAGATGCGCCCATGCGTCATCGGCTTCACATGTCGCCAGCGAGGTTTCTTCCACGCTGTCGGCCCACAGGGCAATGAACCTGTCGCGGCTCAGATCGGCGTCCGTATGTTCGGCCAGAGCAGCGCCGATCCACGGCGCGAGGCACACTGGCAGCCCCGACATCCGGACCCGGTGCGGGATGCCGTTCTGCGTCAGCATCGAAGTGGTCAGCAATACGTCGCAGCGCCTGCGATAGAGGATGAACGCGTCCTCAAGCTCAGCCAGCGCGGCATCGTCTACATTCGGCGCTTCGCCATGCGCAAGCCTGATTACCTCGTCCTTGATTTCTGCGAGCTTGTCGCCGTTCTCACCCGCAGCGGTCAGCACCTTGCGCCGCGTATCCGAGAATATCGTCAGCAATTGCGGTGACCCGGTGCGATGCACCTGCGTCAGCTCGCATTCCCTGAACGCGCCCGCCGCGCCACGCCGGATTTTCTCGGGTAATGGCGGTTCGCCGGCTTGTCCTTCCCGGACCTCCCGGTCATCCGCGAAGCCGTAGATGGCCTGTGCCTCGTCCGCGAATACGGTGACGCCGCAGGGCGGTGACAGTTTGCGGATAATCTCCACGACCAGGTCGGCGCGGATGCCGACAATATCCTGCGCCTCGTCAACGACCAGGTGCTCGACGGTTTCAAGATATTCGCCGACATTCTCATCCTGCCGGACAAGATTGAGCACGCGTTCGATGTTTTCTTCGTAGGTGCTGAGTATTTTCGCTTCTTCGTCGAAGCCCGAATGAATCGTCCAGGCATGCGAGTCCAGCGTTGCGATCTTGACCGCATAAGCAGCCGATGCGTCTTCGAGATAGGCGGCGATCCGGTCCCTGATTTCGCGCACGGCGGTGCGTGTGAAACTGATCAGCCAGATGCGGCTCGGCTCCAGACCGCCCTGGTCGATCAACTGCGAGACTCGCGCACAGGCGACCGCCGTCTTGCCCGTGCCCGGACCGGCCCCGACCAGCAAACGATCTTCGGGCGGTGCGTCGATCACCGCTCGTTGCGACTCGTCCCACTCTATGAGGGCGGGGGGAACGACATGGAATTCCGGGGCGGGTTCGTTTTCTTCCATGCCGGCCGTCTCCGCCGCTTCGGTGTCATCGGCGGGCGCGATCCCGTCGAGCCAGACCTCGCCGCCGTTGATCAGCTGCCGGAATTCCTTCTTGTACTTGACGACAGGCTTTCCATCGAAATGACGCAGGGGGCGCGTCACGCGCGCGATCTCACGTCCCTGCCTGAATATCCGTACCTCGACTTGCGCCATAACTTTGCTTCCGAATTCTTCCCCGTGCGGCCGTGACCTCAATGGTTGCGTGGCGCATTCACGATGCCCGTTTCTCTATACTCTCGTATTCCGCGATCTCGGCAAAAGGTTTTCCGCCCCCTCGGATGAACGCTTCCGCGCCGTCCAGTACCTCCGCCAGGTCTCTTCTCTGTCTGCCTTTGAGAGCGCATTCCCACACCACGAGCACACGCCATCCGTCTGCTTTAAGCGCTGACAACGCTTCCCTGTCCCGCTCCATGTTGCGGTTGATCTTGTTCTTCCAGAACGCGGCGCGCGTTTTCGGCCATTTGAACAGAGAGCAGCCGTGACCGTGCCAGAAACAGCCGTGGACGAATACAACGGTCCGATATTTCGGGAACACGATGTCGGGTTTACCCGGGATGCTCTTGCCGTGAAGCCGGTAGCGCAGACCGCGTCCGTGGAGCCCGCGCCGCATGAGCATTTCCGGTTTGGTGTCCTTGCCCCTGATCCGGCTCATGACCAGCCGTCGCTGTTCCGGCGTCAATACGTCGGTCGTTCGGTCTTTCGCCGAGGGCGTATCGACAGCATCAGGCTTCAACGACCTTCTCCATCGCGGTCGGACCGCGCGCGTGGGCCGGAGGCCTGGCTTCGGCAATTGCTGCGGCAGCCGCCGCGATCCGTGGTGGCGGCAGTGTCACATGTGCGTCCACCGACGCCCGGATCGTCTTCATGATTTCCGTGGCGATCGCTTTCGCCATCAGCGGCGGGACCGCGTTTCCGATCTGCCGGAACGCCTCGTTCATCGCGCCTGAGAACACGAAACCGTCGGGGAAGGACTGGAGTCGCGCCGCTTCCCGGACGGAAATCGTCCGGGCCTGGGCATCGTCGTAGTGTATATGGCTGTACCCGTCCTTGCTCAGATGCGCCATGATCGTGCGCACAGGCTGGTCGCGTGAAATCTTCCGCCATTTGTTCGGAAACTTGCCCACATCGTAAGGCGGCACGATTGAGCTTTTCAGCTCATCGTATTCCGCCAACCCCGGCGTGATACCAATGCCCGTCTTTGCAAGCTCCGACAGTTTCTCTTCGAACATTTTCAGGGCGAGCGCGTGCGCTTCCGGGTACTGATCGCCTTCGTTCATGCGGGCGAACAGCGGGTAGTCGCGCGGCAGATATCTGATGACATGATCGTAGACGCCGTCACCGGCCTTGAAGCCCGGCCAGTTCTTCATCGCATTGGCGTATGCCGATACTGTGCGTCTTCCGTCGTATCTCGCCAGTTGATCGAATCTCCGTGCGCCGCGTTTCAGCACACCCTTCCGCACCAGTTTGCGCGCGTCGATCTTCGGCAGATCGCCGATGGCTTCGGCCGCCGTGACGGCGGGGGGCAAGGCATCGGTTGCCTCCGGCGGAGACACATAGCTGTGTGCGTCTTCGAACAATCCGCCTTTCGACAGGAGTTTCAGCGCGACCTGGCGCGAGCCTTCATAGCCGGGCGGAAGATCGATCCAGTGCGTCGGTTCGGGGAAGCTGACGGTCTCGGTCAACTCGCGATGATAGGCGATCAGGAACATGCGCTCGCGCGTTTGCGGCACGCCGTAGAACGCGGCGTTCAGCAAGGTATAGGCGCACACATAGCCAAGCTCTTCCAGAACTTCGCACACTTCTTCGGGGACGTTGTGTCCGCCGAAATTCATCACGTCCGGCACGTTCTCCATCAGAATGGCGAGCGGCCGGCAGGATTTCACGTGTTTGAGATACGGCGTATAGAGCTTCGCGCGCGGGTCCTGTCGGAACGCTTCCGGATGCGCTTCGATCTCGCGTAGCTTCGATCTCCCCACACGGGCGAACGCCTGGCAGGGCGGACCACCGATGACGACATCGAAGGCTTCCGCCATCCGCCCGAGATTCAATTCGCGGACGAGCTGGCCGGGTGTGGTCGCGGTGATGTCGCGCGCCACGGCATGCTGCGGATCGTCCGCATGGAAATTGGCGCCGTAGGAGGCGGCCGCCGTCTGATTGTTCTCCAACGCGGCCGCAATCTCGAACCCCGCCGCGCCGAAGCCGAGAGAAAGTCCGCCGCATCCGGAAAAAAGATCGAGAACCCGGGGCCTTGCGCCGGTCCGAAGCCTCGAAATCTTTTCCTGAATGATGCGGTTCGTCACAACTCTTTCGACTCCCGTTGGTCCCGATTGAACAAGTCCGGCTGCGCCTTGAACCCTTCGCTGTCCAGATACTCCCGGACAAGCCGCGCGATCAGCGGCGACTTCTTGTAGCCCTTCTCACGGCAATACGCCTCGAACCGTTCGGCTTCCGCCTTCGGCATCAGCACCTGTATGCGAACCGGATCAGCCATCCGTGCCAGCCTCCATGCCCGGCATGGTACGCCGCCGCCTGCACAGATATCAACACATATGTGTATTTCTGTGTATAGTCGCGGTTAGCGCTACATGTGCGGCATCGCCAACGGGTAATCAGGCGCCAGCCTGAAAAGCCTGGGATTCCACGCTCGATCGCCGGACTGGACTCAGATCAGGAAGTCGAAATGGAGATAGTGCCATTTTCAGAGATTCACTCCGCTGACCTCAAGGTTGACGCGGTATACCAGAGCGGACGTATAGGAAATGCAGGGGATGATCCATTGCCGCATCTTGTCAGCGTCAGCAACAGTGGTGGCTTCCGATATCGAGGTTCGTTGGATGCGCTTGAGCTCGTTGTCTTGACATCCTCGCTTAAAGACCCTGACTGGCCGGATATCCTCGATCCCGAAACAGGTGTTTATACCTACTACGGCGACAATAAGAACCCTGGCCGCGGACTGCACGAGACGCCGAGGAAGGGCAACGAGCTTCTGAGGCGAATTTTTGACTTGGCCCATTCTGGCGTTGACGGGCGGCGGCAGGTGCCGCCGATACTGGTCTTCGCAAATACGGGCGAATGGCGAGATGTTGAGTTTCTTGGGTTGGCTGTTCCCGGCACCGCTGATCTTCGAGCGTCTGAGGACCTGGTCGCAATCTGGAAGATTTCGGAAGGGAGGCGATTTCAGAACTACCGTGCCCGTTTCTCGGTGCTTGATGCTCCCGCATTACAGCGAGCCTGGATAGTCGACATAATTGAAGGCAACGCGCATTCACCCAATGCTCCGAAAGTATGGTCCGACTGGGTAGAAACCGGACAGGCACGATCTTTGCGGGCTACGCGATCAATCGAATACAGGACAAAGACCGAACAGGTTCCACAGAATCCTGACGATATAGCCGTCGTAAGGCGGATACACAGCTACTTCGCATCTGATGCCCATGGATTTGAGCGATGCGCGGCCTCGCTAGCAAGACTGCTTTTGCCTGACATTGCCGCTATCGATCTGACGAGACCATCACGCGACGGTGGTCGCGATGCAGTAGGCCAACTCCGCATTGGCAATGGACCGTCGGCCATTCTCGTCGATTTTTCTCTCGAAGCGAAATGTTACAATCTTACGAGTGGCG
This sequence comes from Kiloniellaceae bacterium, assembly GCA_021776175.1. GTDB lineage: Bacteria > Pseudomonadota > Alphaproteobacteria > Kiloniellales > J153 > JAJFGN01. Next base: position 474 of record JAJFGJ010000028.1, on the reverse strand, counting down.
TAGGCGTCCGTGAAATGTCGCGTCTGATTTCTCGATTGCGTCATCGTCAATTCGGGATCTTGGTGACTACAAGCTATGTCGATATTCAGGCATATCGGGAGATCAAAGAGGACCAGCATCCGATTATTGTTCTAGCAGCCACAGACATCGCCGATTTGTTGCGGAACAACGGCTGTACCGATCCCGATTCTGTGCAGACTTGGCTGGAACAGAACTTCCCGCTTGGCACATAGTTGATGTTGTTCTTCTTTTCGAGGGCGCGTCCGGCTGACGCCGGACCGGGCTCTATTCCGCTAAGGCCGCTGGCGCGGCCTAAGCTCCACGGAGCCCGCGCTCCGCGCGGTCTCCGCCCATTCGGGTAACGATCCCTCGCGCAGAGCCGGACCTTTGGTCCGGCATAAGGACGCCGCCCTTATGGGCGGCGACTTTTTTGGATGGCCTTTCCCGGTGCGGGGGGCGGCCGGACACTCCCTT
>JAJFGJ010000027.1 GCA_021776175.1 Kiloniellaceae bacterium | reverse complement strand
GGTTAATAAGGCCACCTTGACTCTATTCAAGGCCGGAACCGAAGAGGAGTTCATACGCTCCATCGATCAGGTTTTCGGGCCGGATGCGATAGACGTGTTCATCGGCGAGCTCTGCGCGTTCTGGGAAAAGAAGGAGGTTTTTCGTTCCGAGACCTTGCACAAAACCCTAGATGGAGAGGAACTGACGGTCATTATCTCCATGCCCATACCCAAAACGGAAGAAGGGCTCAAAAGCGTGCCGGTCAGTCTCCTCGACATCACTGAGCGTAAGCGGGCGGAGATTGCGTTACGCGAAAGCGAGGAAAAGTACCGCCTTATGACTGAAACGTCCGGCGTTATTCCTTGGGAAGTAGACACTGCAACGTTCCAGTTCACCTATATCGCCCCACAGGTCGAAGCGCTCCTAGGATACCCAGCCCAGGATTGGTACCAACATAACTTCTGGCCCGCTCACATACACCGCGATGACAGGGAAGAAGCTCTCGCCAGCTGCAAAAAATATACCGAACGGGGCATGGGAAACGATTTTGAGTATCGAATGATTGCCTCCGATGGCCGTGCTATTTGGTTGCGAGATATTGTTAAGTATATACGAAAGGAGAACTGTTCCGATGTTTTGCGTGGTGTGTTGATCGACATCACCGATCTCAAACAGGCCGAAGAAAAATTAATTAAACAAAGTTACGATCTTGGCGAGCGGGTCAAGGAACAGACCGGCCTTTATTCTCTTTCGGAAATCCTCAGCCGCTTGCAAATCACCGCTGAGGAGGCATTGGAAGCGGCGGTTGAAGTTCTTCCTCCCGCTTGGCAATACCCAGAAATCGCTTGTGCCCGGATTACCGTCTCTGGCTACAGTGCGACGACCAAAAATTTTAATGAAACGATCTGGAGACAGGCCGCCGATATCACCCGCCAAGGAGAGAAAATAGGCGCGGTGGAGATTTTCTATCTGGCAGAAACCCCGCAACTCGATGAAGGCCCATTTCTCTTGGAGGAGAGGCGGCTCATCGATTCCATGGCTACGAGTATCGAGACGTTTTTGGATCGTAAACACGCGGAAAGGGCAAAGCTTGAGGCCAAGGAGGACGCCGAACTAGCCAACAGGGCGAAGTCGCAATTCCTGGCCAGCATGAGCCATGAGTTGCGGACGCCCCTGAACGCGGTTTTAGGCTTTGCCCAGATGTTGCAGTTCGATCCCAAAAACCCGCTTTCCTCGACCCAGAACAAGAACGTCGAGAGTATTCTGGCCGGCGGCAACCACCTGCTGCAACTGGTTAACGAGATTCTCGATCTGGCCAAGATCGAAGCCGACCAACTCGATCTTTTCTTGGAGGACGTGGACGCTAACGAAGTCATCGCGGATTGCGTGACCCTGATAACCCCCATCGGAAAACCACGAAGAATTAGGATCGACGATCAATTCAGTAGCGGATCGGCGATTCATCTGCACACCGACCGAATCAGACTGAAACAGGTCTTGATCAACCTTCTTTCTAATGCGGTTAAATACAACAAGGATGGCGGGACTGTGGCGCTTGTTGGGTGTGAAGTTGATAACCGCTTCCTTCGATTGTCGGTGACGGACACTGGCGTTGGCATACCCAAGAAGGATCATTCCAGCGTCTTCCAGATGTTCCACCGCGGTGAGAAAGACCCGATGAAGGCGAGAGAAGGCGCGGGCATCGGCCTCGCTGTGACCAAGCTCCTAGTGGGGCACATGGGCGGGCAGATCGGTTTTGAGAGTGAGGAAGGCATCGGCAGCACGTTCTGGATCGAGCTGCCCTTGGCTTCAAACCAAGAGGTACTCATATGGACCGACGATCTCCGCGTCGGCGTCGATGCCATTGACGGAGACCATCAGGCGATCATCGTGCTGGTGAACAAGATATCGCGGCGTTCCGTTGGCGATGAGGATGTGGACGCGGCCATTGGGGAAATGATCGACTACACTCGCTACCATTTCAGGCGCGAGGAAGCGCTCATGGAGGTCTGCGGTTATCCGGACCTGGAGGTGCATCGCGGCAAACATTTGGACCTTATCGCTCAGGTGAACAAGATGAACCATACATGGCGCGCTGAGCGCAGCCCGGAAACCTGCGCCCAGCTTCGGATGTACCTGCGCGATTGGTGGATTGGCCACATTGTCAATGTCGATACGGAAATCGCCAAGTACGCCAAAGGTAAGGCCCAGGAGATCGATAGAGCCCTGGAAAGAATCAGATAGATCGACACGATAAGGTTGACACCAGAACAATGACTTGAACGTGAGACCGCTCGACGAGCTTCTTAATGAGGTGGTCCCGCTTCGTTGGACTGTTTGGCGGTGAAGTTAAGGTGTGTTCCGCCTCTGGGCACCGTTCTTTTCAAAGGGTTAGACGCCTTCAACCGGCCCGGTAAGTTTGTGTCGGTTTCCATGACTGCTGATTTAACTCCCGCCGGTGGTTATCTGGTTGATCTCGGCCGCGCTCATGGCCCGCTGCAAGATACGCACATCGTCCAACAGTCCGTCGAAGTAGCGCGGTCCCGCGCCCGTGGGCTGTCCGCCCACCGCCACCGGAACCGATGGCGCCACGTCGACCGCTCCTGAAAGCGGCGTGCTGCTCACTTCCACCGCATCGAGATAGAGTCGAAGGGTCGCGCCGTCGTAGGTCACCGCCGCGTGATGCCATACGCCGGGCACAAGGTTGCCGCTACTGGCGATGAGGGTCTTCGTCGAGCCGCCGACCCGCACCCGCGCCCGCAGCCGTACCGCCGATCCCACTTTGATCGTGCCCAGCATGAAGACGTGCGCGTTCGACGCCGTGCCCGTGGCCTTGGAGATCAGGCGCGGGTCGTTCGATGATCCTGGGAAGCTGTCGGCATTGAACCTGGCCGCCAGGGTCAGACCGGTCCCGGCCACGTCAACCACGCCCAGATCGATGGCATCGTTCACTCCGTCTAAGCGGATCGAGAACGCGCTGCCGTCCGCCGTGTTCGCCTCGAATAGCGCGCCGCCGGAGAGCGTGCCATGGTTGTTCATGCCGCTGATATCGCCGGCCAAGAGCCCGCCGCCCTCGTCGAGCGGCAATTGAACCAGAGTGTCCGGGTCCAAGCTCACCGCCGCCACCGAAATGGTCACGGCCGCGAGATTCGAACTGTTGAAGCCGTCGCTCGCCCGGTACGTGAAGCCGTCCTGCCCGCTGAAACCCCCAAAGGGCGTGTAGCCGAAGGAGCCGTCGGCGTTCAGGATCAGCACGCCGTTGGTCACATCGCCCACCAGAACCGCCTGCAGCGGATCTAGATCGGGGTCCGTGTCGTTGGAGAGGACGCCGTTCGCCACGTTCACCGTCAACACCCCGTCTGGCTGCATCTGGTACCCGTTGTCGCCCGCGACCGGCACGTCGCTCACCGCACCGACCGTCAGCGTCACCGTCGCCAGGTTCGACTGGGTCAGGCCGTCGCTCGCCCGGTAGGTGAAGCTGTCGATCCCGTTGAAGTTCAAAGCCGGGGTGTAGGCGAAGGAGCCGTCCACGCTCAGGGTCAACGCCCCGTTGGCCACATCGCCCACCAGAACCGCCTGCAGCGGATCCAGCTCAGGGTCCGTGTCGTTCGCCAGCACCCCATTCGCCGCGACCGCCACCAGCACCGAATCCTCGGTCACGGCGTAGCCATCATCGGCCGCCACCGGGGACTGATTCCCACCGCCAACGTTCACGATGCCTGAAATCTCAGCCGCACTCAGGGCGCGCTGCAGGATGCGTACATCGTCCATCAGGCCGTCGAAATACTTGCCGCCGGCTCCGGGAGGCTGCGCCCCCACGGCAACCGGGATCGCCGGGTCGGTGTCGACCGCTCCTGAAAGCGGCATGCTGCTCACTTCCACCGCATCGAGATAGAGTCGAAGGGCCGCACCGTCATATGTCACCGCCGCGTGATGCCATACGCCGGGCACAAGGTTGCCGCTGCTGGCGATGAGGGTCGTCGTCGAGCCGCCGACCCGCACCCGCGCCCGCAGCCGTATGGCCGATCCCACTTTGATCGTGCTCAGCATGAAGACGTGCGCGTTCGACGCCGTGCCCGTGGCCTTGGAGATCAAGCGCACATCGCTCGATGATCCTGGGAAACTGTCGGCATTGAACCAGGCCGCCAGGGTCAAACCGCTCCCGGTCACGTCAATCGCACCGAGGTCGATGGAATCATTCACCCCGTCTAAACGTAGAGAGAACGCACTGCCGTCCGCCGTGTTCGCTTCGAACGCCGCACCGCCCGAAAGCGTGCCATCGTTGGAAAATCCGCTGATATCGCCGGCGATCATGCCGCTGCCTTCGTTGAGGGGCAGTTCGACCACGGTGTCAGCGAGCGGGGCATGGTTCAGCACGGTGAGAATCACGATATCCGCGCTCGCGGCACCGGTGGTGTCCGTTACCGTGAGGGTAACGGCGTGCGTACCCGTCGGGAAGCGGCCCACTCTCGGTGCCGGCCCCGTCGCGAGGGTTGCACCTTCCAGGCTCCAGACATGGATCAAGGTGCCGCCAGCGGGGTCGACTGACCCCGTACCGTCCAAGACCACCGTATCCAGATCCGTGACAGTCTGATCGGGGCCTGCGTTAGCCACCGGCCCGGTTCCGAACTCGAAAGCCCCCATATCGATACGCGCGATGCCATCGGAATTACCGTCGATAATACGCGGCGTACCCACGGCATCCGTGCGCAGCAAGCCAGGAGCCAGATTGTCTCCGGCATCGACCAAGTTCGAGATAGCCTGCAGTCGATAGTCGCCGTTCGCCGCGTCGACGAACTGCGGATCGGTCGAGATATTACCATCGACGCCGAGTGCGCCGGCGCAAAGCCCGGAATAGGCCGATCCCGTAGCGCTCACAGCGTTGTTGGAACGCAATATAGGTGGCGCGGTATTATCCCCCGCCAAGCAAGCGATCCCTATTCCGGGGCCCGAGATGGCGTTGTTCGTCAGCAGGGCTTTTGCTTGGAAGCCCGCCACCCCTACCTGCGCCCCGTTGTTGCCAGCGATCGTATTGTTCACTAGGTATGGGCCCTGGCCAGAGCCCGGAACTGCCATATAGACGCCGCCTGCATCGTCGGCGATGTTGCCGACAATCACATTCTCGATAATCAAAGCGTCGGATAGTGCAGCCATGTAGATGCCGCCACCCACGGCCGCACCACCTAGTCCACCGATCTGATTCCCCTCGATCCGGTTGCCGCGGATCGTCGGCGTTCCGGCGTCCCAAAGGGAAATCCCGCCGCCATGGCCAGCCAGAACGACATTGTTGGAAATCACATTACCCAGGATCTGCGCGCTTGCCGTGCCCCTTATATATATGCCACCCCCATCGCCTCCCCCGCAGGTGGTTCTGTTGCCACTTATGATGTTGTCCTGAACGATCGGCGAGGCCAAAAGGATATAGACGCCAGCCCCGCTACATTTGGAATTCTCTAGGATTCTATTGCCGACGATCCTTGGAGAGGCACGGTTTATGGACACCCCGCCACCGTTTCGCACGGTAAAGCCTTGCAAGACGGAATTCAGGCCCTCGCCGGAATCAAAATTGACGGTGCCTTCGATGACGCTCATTGCGGGTCCGAACTCGCTGATCAAGGTGATCGCTTTGCCCTGAAAGTTGAGGCTCTCGACATAAACTCCTGGTGATACCAGGATAGTGTCGCCGTCCACGGCGACATCGATGGCGTTCTGGATGCTCGCATGGTCGTCCAGAACCCTTATGGCACCGGGAATTTCAATCGGCTCTTGACCGGACGCGGTTACAGCGAGAACGACGGTGTCGATTGTCGAGGTTCCTTGCAGGTCGGTAACCTCGAGAGAAGCGACATGAAACCCTGGCGGCAACGGACCGACCGCCGCGGTGGGCCCAGTGCCGACCTCCGTCCCACCTAGGGACCAGGAATAGGTAAGAACACCACCTTCCGGGTCGAAGGAAGCGGAGCCGTCCAAGGAAAAGACAGCACCCTCGCCAAGGGTCTGACTTGGGCCGGCATTCGCCACCGGAGCGATGGCCACCGTGGTTATAATGACGGTGTCGCCACTCGAAGCGCCGTGCGAATCGGACACGGTCAGAGCAAACCTCAGGGTGCCGACACCGAAAGGACCGACGGTCGCGGTCGGCGTGGTGGCAACCGTTGTGCCATTCAGTTGCCAAATGTAAGTCAGAGCATCGCCCTCGGGATCGGACGACCCAGTACCGTCCAGTATAACGCTTTGGATATCGCTCACCGTCTGATGCGGCCCAGCATCGGCGAATGGTGGGGCATTGGCCGTAGTAATAACGACGCTGTCCGAGCTCGAGGCGCCGCCCGGATCGGACACCGTCAGGGTGAAGACCTGGATGCCCACAGCGAAAGGACCGACGGTCGTGGTCGGCGTGGTGGCGATCGTTATGCCGCCCTGTTTCCAAGTGTAGGTCAGAGGATCGCCGTCGGGATCGGACGACCCGGTGCCGTCCAGTATAACGCTTTGGGTACGGCTCACCGTCTGATCCGGCCCGGCATCGGCGACTGGCGGGGCACTAGGAGGTATCACGGTGAGGGTCATGGTGTCCGTACCGCTGAGACCCTGCTGATCGGTCACCGTGAGCGTCACGGTGTGAGCACCGAGCGCCAGTACAGACCGGGTACTGATAAGCGGCCCGTCGCCGAGCGGGACACCATTCGCGCTCCAGGAAAAGTAAAGGGGCGTGCCCTCGGCGTCCGTCGAACCGGCGGCACTTAGTATGGCGAACCGGGACGAGGCCACGGTCTGATCCGGACCGGCTTCAGCGATGGGCGCTCCGTTGGGCGCCGCCGGATCGATTGGGGTGGCGATCATCAAGGTACCACCTGCCAATCCACGAGCAAACGCGAACAAGGCGATCTGGCCGGCATCGTTCATGGCGCGGGATTCGCCGTTGTCCGACACCAGGTGCGAAGATAGTAAGGCTTCCTCCACTATCCCAAAATCGCCCGGCGCGACTTCAATCGCATCGCCTGGGCTTAGAACCGAGGAGACCCCGCCCGTCCCGGCGGCCCAGACTCCAAACCCCGGGCTGAACTGAAAATCCGAGCTCCTCCCATCGAAGGCCACGTCGCCCGAGAGATTCATATCGAGCGTGTTGAAACCAATGAAGGTTGACGGATTGAATCCCGGCGCGACATCGTCGGTGCTTGCCACCAGGCTCAAGGCGTCAGGGTCACCGGCCCATAGCCCGGAGCCAGCGGCACCCAAAATATCCAGACCGGCGGTGAAGGCGATTTGCCCGGCTTCGTTCAGGTGAAACCTGCTGTCTGCCATGTTTGCGAACACACCGTCCGCGATGCCCTGTGCTGGATCGCCTTCGCGAGCCAAAAGCCGCAAGGTGCCGGCTTGCTCCGTCCAGATGCCCTCGCCGCTTCCCGAAAGGGCGAAGAATCCGATGTCACCGGCGCTGTTCGTTACTGGCCCGGGCGGTCCCTGAACTTCCGTGACGTTCGACGATTGGGACGTGCTGAACCAGCCGCTACGGAACCCGGTAAAGGTTGAACCGCCGGTGCCCGGCGCGGCCTGTCCTCTGACGGCCACGGGTCGTAGCGATCCCGCCAGGCCCGTCCATATGCCGTCTCCCAGACCGTCGCCGAGGCTCAAGGTGCTCGTCTCGGCGACCAGGACGACGTCGCCGGCGCCGTTCAGGGCATAGGAAGGAAAGGTCGTGAAACTTTCTCCAGCCAAGCCAGGCGCCGGATCGCCGCTTTGGGCGAAGAGTTCCAGGCCAAAGAGAGAATGGCGCCATAGGCCCTCCTGCAGCAATTGCTGTCCGCAGTCCGGGATGCATGCGGCCGGGTCCCCGACCGCCGCCCTGAAGATCAAATCGCCCGCATCGTTGAGGGACCCGCCATATGTGCCCACATTCGCCAGGTCGTAGAGAGGATCGTTCCTCAGACGCAGGAAAGAGAGGCCGGGGGTCCCGGGCGCCGGGTCGCCGCTGCGGGCAATTAATTCCAGTTGGTTTGGCGGTCCCGCCCAAAGGCCGTGGTCGGCGACGGTGGAGTTAAGGCCGAATTCAGAGATAAAGGTGACATCGCCCGTGTTGTTGGGTCGGCTGAGAAAGAACGGATAGAGGTTATTGGCGACGCCCCCGGGGGAAGGCGCGGGGTTGCTGAGCGTTTCCAGGATCGTGACAGTGTCACCGGACCACAGCCCCAGGGCCCGGTTGTCTGTGGCGATCGGGTCATTGGAATCGAGCAGAACATCGCCACTCTCGGTCAAGTTAGCGTGGCCGGTTGGGATGATCCGGTGCTCCGTGGTGCCGTCCAGCGTGGTCCCCGTTTGCGGGACCAGCTGGATACGATAAGCGCGATTTTGAGCCGAAGCGGGGTCCGGCACGCTGGCGAGGACCACGGCGAAAAGGGTCCAGGCACTCAGGTGCTTAAAAAATCGGTGGGCGCGGCTCATAACTGAAACTCCCCGGGGCGGCGGCAATGAAAGTTTGGAAACTAGCGCGGTGTGCTCGGCCTTAACCGCACGGCTTTCCACAGAAAAGTCGACATTGTGCGAATAATAGGCGTACGTACGGTAAATAAATGATTACGTTTCGCCACAAATCCGCGTGATCGGTCCGGGATTTGCCGGATAGCATCACGTCATTGGCCAGGAATGGCGATCCGCCATGGCCAGGAACGGCAGCCAAAGCGGCCGCGGGATCCCTTTTCCGTTGTTAGGAGTTATGGGGACACTGTATGACGGCCGCCTTGTTTTTCCGGGCCGTCTTTTACGTTCCAGTATCCGTGATCATGCGGGTCGAGCCCGGTCGCGTTTGGGCGTAGGGGTGAGTTCCACCGCTCTTGAAACGCCGTGGAACGCGATAGGGGCGATTAAGCTGTGTGGGTCTTGGTGGGCCTTACAAACCAATCGCGCCAACCCGGAGAAGACTCCAGGCGGCGCGATTTATCCCCCCTCGAAAATGCTTGAATATCCAGACCCGGCGGAGGGACCGGATTTAACGGCCGGCGCGCAACCTCAAGCGGCGCGTTCCTCGCCGCGCGGCGGGCGCACGATATAGGCGACGGCGCAATGGTCCGCGCAATAGGGCTTGCCTTCGATCGCCGAGCCACCGCAAAAATGGAATTCGGCTTGCCGTGGATCGCCGATCGGCCACAGGCATTTCGCGCCCCGTGGGTCCTTGCTGATCGTGGGCCGCGGTTCTGGCGCCGGCTCGATAATCGGCGCGGCGACGGGGGCCGACTTGTCGACCGGCTTGGTCAGGATGGGGATGCGGCGGCGCGAGGGCGCCCGGCGTTCCTGACGGATTGGCGAGGGCCGCGCGGCGAGGCGCATGCGGTGGGCTTTGCCGACAACGGCGTTTTTGGAAACCCCAAGAATACGCCCTATCGCCGATGCGCTTTGTCCCGTATCCCAAAGTCGCGCCAATTCGGAAATTCGCTCGTCAGTCCAAGTCATGTGTTAGCCCCTAAATACAGCACTAGATATGGACGCATACCATATATATGGTGAAGATTGCAATGGCCGCGTCTATATGCTGTGGGTAACTTCAATACCCGCCCGGCCGCGATGAGGCCGGGACTCGGGACTAGGTCACATACCCATAAAGGGGATTCCATTTCGGCGCGCGATGTGATTCAAGCTTCCTTGAAGGGAGATTATCATGGCGCGTTTCGATTTGACGGATTTCGAGTGGTCTGTGATCCAGCCATTATTGCCGAACAAG
>JAJFGJ010000026.1 GCA_021776175.1 Kiloniellaceae bacterium | reverse complement strand
CCCCACCACGCAAATCACGCTCTCACCCCGGTTTCACCAACCGCTCATCCACCGCGCAGGTCGCGACACCTCGCAATACCGAACACAAAAAAACAGAGCCGTGCGACCCGTTGGGTTACACGACTCTGTTTCATGTTGAATTAGAACCCGATCAGCCAAAGCTGAATCAGGTCACTAACGATTTAGCGACGGAAACCCGTGCCAAACTGACCAGCGGACTGATTCTGAGTCGGCTGGGCCTCAGGGGCCTGCAGACGCGACGAATCAATCTGGATGTCACCATCCAACCGCGTGCCGTTCAGGTACAACGACATGTCCGTCAGATTGACGATTCCATCGTTGTTCAGGTCAGCAGCCGCAGCCTCTGCACGAGTGAAGCCGTACTGCGTCAACGTACGCACGCTGACACTGTCGACAGCCTCGCCACCATTCGGAGCAAGAGGCTCGCCACAAACAGCCACGCGGCAAACGTCTTCCTTGTCGTCAAGGAAGAAGTTGATAATGATGAACGCGAAGTCAAGGGAATTGACCTCACCGTCACCATTGATGTCAGCGTGGATCACGCCGTTGCCCTGGTTATCAGGCTTTTCAGCGTCGTTGCACAGACGGTTCGCACCGGCAGTACTACCAAGGTCAGACAGGTAGGCAACAAAGTCGATGACGTCGATGTGCTCGTCGCCGTTCAGGTTACCATTGACCAACCAGTGGCAGGAACCATTCGCCGGATCATCAGCAATCAGAGGCGAACCCTTGAAGGTCGCGATCAAACCACTGCCATCCGCAGCACACACGATCGAGCAACTCGAACGCAGCGTGTGCCACTGATCACGAAGTGTCAGGCAGTCCCAGTTATCAACAGGAACCTTCGCCTGGAACGTACCGTGACCAGCCACGTTGTCAGGCTGACCAATCTGAACCTCAGCCTTGACCTCGTGCGATGCCGGATTCGTCAACTCGCAGGAACCCGGGCAGGGATTGCCGTTGTTGTTCGGATTGCATGGCGAAGTCACAAGAGGACCAGCCGTGCAGAAGTACTCACCACCGAGATCGCCACACTTGTTCAGCGTAGCCGTGATGCAGCGTGTGAGCGGCTCAAAGGCATTGCCCTTGTCCATCGTCGGCGACAACTCAAAGTCCACCGTCAGGAGGTTCTCTGCCGTATTCACGATCGAGAAAGTCTCCGTATCCGATCCCTTGCACTTGTCGGTCGCCGTACATGTGATGCGCGACATACCGTGGCAGAATCCGCCACCACCAGCAATCAGACCGGCGCTGTTGCACGCCTGATCACCAGGAAGGATGTCAAGTGTCGTATCACAAATACCGTCAACCTGACCGCCGCATGTGCCACTCGGGCAATCACCATTGTCATTGCAACCAGGGATGAACTCGATCAGGCACGCAGGGCCTGTCGCACCCGCAAACGCCGCCGCATCGTTGGTAAACAGGAAGCCACCGAGATCGCCTTCGCAATCATCCGTGACCGAAATCGCACCTGCACCCCACGTTACCGTGGCAATCTTCGAACCACAGTCCGAATTAACGGTCTGACGACCCACAAACGGCGTGGTCACAACAGGATCCACCGTCGCATTGAGGGTGCCAAGGCAGGTCGTCGCAACGTTCGGACCGCCATCGCAAGCCGTCGGAACGAGCTTCGAACCAGCGGCAGTACCGAGGAACGTCGGAGGATTGTGATCCATGAAGCAAAGCGCCGCCGCCGACTTACACTCACCGATCACCAAAAACTCCAGCTGCGCGATGGTCGACGGGCCAATGTTGGCATCATCACAACCACCAAACGGGTCGTCGGCAATCGCGTACTCGATCGTGCCAGCCACCTCGTCAACAGCCGAGAACAGAACCGTGTTGAACTGAGCACTGCCGACAGGATCAACGATCGCACCCGGCGTGATACTCACGAACGACAACGCATTCGGATCGTACGACAGGAACAACTGAGCACCACAGATCGGCTCGGTCGCCTGACCCATGTCCACGTCAACCGTGATCGTCGCGCCGTTCGTGGTACAAACCTGACCACTCGTCGCATTCGGAGTCAGATCACTGTTCAGACACAGCGGCGGATTCTCAACGCAAATGCATGTACTCGTGGTCAGATCGCAACCCGTCGACGGTGCGGGGCAATCCCCATCAACCGTGCAGGCCGCCGTGTTCAGGTCGATGTGGTCGACCAAACCAGCCACACACACATCCAGCGTGCAACCAACGCCGTCACCACAAAGCGGATCCGCCAGCTCATCGCACTCGCCGTCAGCAACATTCACGTTGTTCGGGCCACCATTGGCACCCGAGCAGTCATCAGTCGTGCAGGGATTGCTGTCGTCCGGGAACGCACGATCACCGGTCGCCGTATTGCAGCACTCGCCGCCGGCAACATCGGTCGTGTTATCAACTCTCACGCAACCCGAACCGTCAGCACCCGCGGCACCGATACCTGCGCAGGTATCGGTCGTGCAGGCATTACCATCATCGCAATCGGCATCGATTGCACATGAGCAGGCCTCGGTGCAGGCGCCACCAGCGCGGAATGAACCGCCCAGATTATTGCACTCACACTCGGAAACATCCGGCGTGCACACCTGACTCGAATCGCAGCAGTCACCGATATCAATGTTGATCAGCAGACCGTCCACTGTGTCCAGCGTCGTACCTCCGGAGTCAAGAGTCGTGAAGGCCGTTGCGCATCCACCATCTGAAACCCCATCACAATCGGCATCGTCGACACAGCATTCCATTCCAAGACGATACTGACCACCGGCATCACAGGGGATGTCATAGACCAACTCACCAATGTACTTATCTGTAAGACCCAGGAGGAAAGTAGTCGCCCCCCCCCGGACCATCAGCGACGCCGATACGGGGACTCACGATCGAACAGAGCGTGTTACCAGCCACGGAGCACATACTGTTACCGGGGCAGGAGTCGGGTACCGGAATACACGGCAACGCCGGATCGCACTGACCCTGGTCCGTCGCGGTGACACTCGAAAGGAGGGTGACAAAGTCGCTGTTGCCGTCCCCTGTAAAATCGTACCCCGCGTCACTACCTACCGTGTCAAACTGGTTGGACAGGCCCGGACGCCCGGCAACGTTGCTCGCAGCATCGCAGAAAAACTGTCCGGATATCTCCGAAACCAGAACCGGCCCGCTGCTGAACATAGCCACCGAGATCTCGCCACCACCGACAATCGGCCCGATCTTGAAATCCGATCCCGACGTGCCAGCCGCAGCATCCTGCAACACGCACGAGCCGAAACACGGGTTAACGCCGCGCACCACACAGTCGGCCGCGCTACCACCCAGATTGGCAAGGCTGTCACAGGGATCGGCAAGAGACGCGTCACAGGACGTGCCAACACGACCCGCTGGCACTGCCAGAAACGCGTTCTGCTCACAAACCGCAGGGCGACAAGGTTGACCGGCCTCCGGCCCTCCACTGCAAAGTCCTGTCGGCATCATGAACAAGCGGGTTTGCGCAAACGATCCGCTCGCCAAAACAACAACCAAACACGCACCAAATAAACATCTTTTCATAGCCTCGTTTTCCTTCCTTTCCACAACTCCGGAAAA
>JAJFGJ010000025.1 GCA_021776175.1 Kiloniellaceae bacterium | reverse complement strand
GCACGATGCACAGATACCCATCGCCTCACCCGTCGGGATGTCGCAATAGTGGTAATCGCAAATGTCGAGCAAATCGCTCGGCGGAACCGGCGGCATCGCAGCCGCAGCGTCCGCGACCGCGGTTGTGTGACAGTCGCAGTCACGCGTACATGGTGTGCCAGTTGGGCCACCGACCAACGTGATGGATTCCAACACCTTGTAATCCCGGTTATTGTCGATGACTTCAAGAATCAGACCGCCTGGTGCAACCCGAAACAGCCCATGCCCCTGCCCGAAAGGCGAGTTGCTTGTCACAAGGTAATTGCCGTCGGGCAAAACATGGACTCCCTGAGGGCCTCGAATGGTGAACTGGTTTATCAACACACCCGCAGCGTCGAATCGCAAGACACGGTTTCCGGCTGAATCCGCAACAACAACGTCGCCATTGCCCAGTTCGTCAATGTCAGAGACCGTTCCGGACGTTGTGAAGAATGGATCATCGAAGAACTCTGCAATCAAGGCCCCTGTCGTTGCGTCATATCGAACGATTTTGTTCTGATCGACATCCGCCACGAGCAATTCACCATTGCTGAGCACCTCAAGTGCCTGGGCCTTGTCCAGCCCGGGCGGAAGCTGCCTCCCCGGGATGAACTCACCCAACGGATCGCCTGCGATCGGAGCCGGTGTTCCATCATCGAACAGGAATCGATGAACATTGTCTCCCGTCCAGTCCGACGTAAACAAATGGACGCCGTCGGCACTTCGCACCATGCCTCTGATATTGTCAACGGGATTGTCCGCCTGAACCGGCTGACCACCGATGAAATCATCCATAAAGTTACCGTTTTCGTCGTAACGTGCAATACGACCGTTGCCTCCCGGCTGAGCCAGCAGAAGCGTACGGTTGGGGCCTGCCTTCGCGTCGGTCATCGATCCCAACAAACCGTTGAGCAGGAATTCGCCCGGCACCAGCGTACCCAGAATCCTGCCGTCATTTGGATCAAGCAGACGAACATCCGTCGGAAGCGAGCCCGCCTGGACGTTGGTGATGAGCATCGTATCAGCACCGGGAATACGATCCGGAACTGCAAACTCCCTGAGGGCAAGAGACGGTGTTGACGTAGGCCCGAGGAGATCGATCAACGCACGGATTTTCTCCGGCGTATCCAAAACAGTGAAATCGAGCATCTCTGACGTCGCCGAACTCAATGTATCAAAAAAGTTCGCACCGTCATAAACCAGCTCAACCTGCCTGGTGGGCAAATCAACAATCCGACCGATATCCCATCGGTCCAAAACGATTACCGAAGGGTCAACAACCGGGTCCACGCTGCCATCACTCAGAAACTGGATGCTCGTTGAGAACAGGACATCACCCGAATCGAGAACATCAACGCCGCGAATCAAGCCGTTCAATTGCGGATCACCAAAGATATCCGCACTACCCTTGAAGAAGATGTTCTCACCAATATGCACCGGGAAGGTGTCATCGGTGGTATGGGCGATATCATTGGACGCCTTGGACGTCGTCGTACCCTGATCATTGTCAAGGGTGACCGAACCACCGCCCCAATACAGCGAGCCATCGCCGCCAACACCAAAGCCCCCAATGTCCGAATCGGTCAGGACATCCGGATCACCGACGGGACCTTCAACGAACTTAAAAGCGAAACTCCAGGTATCGATGAATCCGTCGGTAAACGTCGCCGGCGTCATTCGCAACAGCGCGCTGTCGTCGACCGCATCAAACGGCGCATCAAATCCCGTGGTTACGCCATCGTCGTAACTGATCAGAAAACTATCGTTTTCCCAATCATAGTGAAACCCACGCATTTCATTGCTGTTGTCGTCATTACCATTCGGCCCTGCCACCGGTCCGCTGTCCCACAGGACAAAGAACTTCCCGGTTTCGTTGAGCAGAACAAGGTTGCTGTCACATCCGAAAATGGTGCCCACGGATGGAAGCCACAGAATAATGTCGTCAGTGTTGACAACGGTGCCGTCTCGCAACACAGCCCCCTCGTGCCCCTGAGTAAACAGAATCGGTGCCTCGCCGAGCGCCAAATCCATGGCACGCCCAGGAGTAGGGTTGGGGCATTGAGCCTCAACGGTAGCGGTAACAAACGTTGCCGTGACTGCCGCCAACAGCAACGTCAGGTTACGACCGGTCATAAAATCTCCTCCTACTTTCGCAAACTCGCAAACTATTGAAAAACCAGATTCACCAACCCGCACCGATTCACTACCCCAATCCGCGTCCGGCGCGAGGGTTTTCCTCGCGCCGGGGCGATTGGATTTAACTCAAACGATCAGCCTGGTTAGGCTGTCGCGGACTGACGACGGAACTTGATGACCAGACCGAGGGCCAGCAAACTTCCCAGCAGGAGCATGCCCCACTGCGAAATCGCTGGAACCGGAGCGGCATCCGGCAACGTGCAATTGAAGTTGCAGGTGTCGCCATCGTCGGTGTTGCCGTCATCGCACTCTTCACCAGCCAGAAGGTTCAGGATGTCGTCACCACAAACAGCGGCAGAACAATCGAGATTGCAGGCAGCCGAAATGCCCGAATCATCGCAGTCTTCGCCGGCAGTTCCGTTGGTGATGCCGTCACCGCAAACAGAATCCGAACAGTTGCTGTTGCAGGTGGCTGACTCACCACCATCGTCACAGTCTTCGCCGGTATCGGTCACACTGTCACCGCAGCCCGCAGCATTGCAACTCGTGCGACAGGCATCCGGTAGAGTGTTCGAGTTGGCGGCGCCATTGTCGCACTCTTCGCTGCTGTCGGTGATGTTATCACCACAGGCAGGAAGATTGCAGTTCGTGCGGCAGGCGTCAGCCACGTCGGCATTGGCACCACCATCATCGCACTCCTCGCTGGCAAGGGTGTTCAGTACACCGTCACCACATGACTGAGCCGAGCAATCGGCCTCGCAGGTCGCGGTCTGAACACCACCGTCGTCGCAGGCTTCGCCCGCAAGCGTATTGACCACGGAGTCACCACACGACGGAGCCGAGCAGTCAGCTTCGCAGGTCGCCGTCTGAACGCCGCCCTCGTCGCAGGTCTCGCCCGCGAGGGTGTTCAGTGTCGAGTCACCGCACGACGGAGTCGAGCAGTTGGCTTCACAGGTCGCCGTCTGAACGCCGCCCTCGTCGCAGGCTTCGCCCGCGAGGGTGTTCAGTGTCGAGTCACCGCACGACGGAGCCGAGCAGTTGGCTTCGCAGGTCGCCGTCTGAACGCCGCCCTCATCGCAGGTCTCGCCCGCGAGGGTATTCAGTGTCGAGTCACCGCACGACGGAGCCGAGCAGTTGGCTTCGCAGGTCGCCGTCTGGACGCCGCCCTCGTCGCAGGTCTCGCCGGTATCGACGACGTTGTCGCCACAACCCGCCACGGTGCAATCGGTACGGCATGCATCCGCAACAGTGTCCGAGTTGGCCAGACCATTGTCACACGCTTCGCCGGCATCGAGGATGCCGTCACCACAGCAGGACGCTGTCGTGGCAATCGTCAGGTCGCCGGCTCCCTCAAACGGAGCACCAAACGCCGACGGGAACGAACCAAGCTGAATCAGGTACTGCTGACCTCCAACGACCGAAACGCCGCCAAGGAACGATGCGAAATCGGCACTACCCACCGGGCAGGCACCACCGTGATCGTCGTTGCACGCGATCGGAGTCGCAACACCGGTCGGGCAGGCACAACCATCATAGATCGCCAGACGCGTGTCGCCGTTGCCGGCACCGTCGTCGGCATTGCAGGTGTCCAGATCGATCACGTCGTCACACGGAGCGGTCCAGCAGAACCAGATGTCGTTGGCAATACCGCTGCCGCAGTTGGCATCACCCGACAGATCGATACCGTCGGTTGTCGCACCAACATTGCTCCACGGGAACGCACCACCACCAAAAATGCCCTCTTGGGACACGTTGCAGCTGTCGTTGCAAAGGGTGGTCGCACAATCGGTACCGAGACCGTTGAAGAAATCACCGGCGCCCGCACAATTGGCAGGCTCCTCGAGCGTGCAGGTGCCGTCAGCGTGACAGCACGCACCATCGGTCGCGGCAGGCACACACGACACCGCCATCGAATAGAGACCGTTGTCGCCCGAGCCGAATCCGTCAGCAAACATAAAGTAGCTCGTACCCGGAAAAGCCGTGAAACTGTATGCCTTCGGAGCACCGGGACCACCCGGGAAAATGTCGCTGCCATTGCAATCGACCAACGCCGACGCGGCGTCCGTGCAATCGGTCGTCGTGTAGAACGAGCCATCCTGGCCACCCAGCGACTCCGCACTGACCGAAACCACCATCGGGGATGCCACAGTGAGCTCATAAACCTCATCACCACCCGAGGAGGTGAAACCGGTACACGCATTACCAACGCCAAGATCCAGATCATCCGCAAGACCCGTCGTGTCACCCATGACCGTATCACCACAGGCAATCGCCAACGGCGCGCCGCAGGTGTCACCAAGCGGTGGACCAATCGCATTCAACGCACCAGGGGTGTTCAACGCTTCAGGAGCAACCGCCGTGCCTGTCGCACCGAACGAGGGCAGTCCGTCACCGTCGAAATCATTGCGCGCCCAGTCAGCCGCCGTGTCCGTGTCCGCACCGTCAGGGATACGCGACGCGCCACCAGGCGTGAAGCCGGACGGAGCCAACGTGGTGTCCAGAACGGTCGCGCAGTAGACGATGTCAGTGGCACCCTCATCGGTCACCGCGACACAGTCGATGATGGCGGTCCACAGAACATTGTCGATCACACCGTCGTCGTCCGCATCAACGTCGCCCGGAATCGTCCCGGTGAAATCGCTGACCAGCAACAACGTCTCCGTGCCGTTTCCAATGTCACCAGCCGTCAGAGCACCAGGCGT
>JAJFGJ010000024.1 GCA_021776175.1 Kiloniellaceae bacterium | reverse complement strand
CAACGTATGAGCCGCCACCATGCGCACGGCGATAAGTGTAGCACTCAGGAAATCGCGATCCAGCCGCAACGATATCGACGCCGCGAACCTGACCGTCGTCAGTGTAGCACTCAGGAAATCGCGATCCAGCCGCAACTGCGCGATGTCGATTTCATCGACAATCTGCAGTGTAGCACTCAGGAAATCGCGATCCAGCCGCAACAGATCGTGTCCGAGGCCCTGATCCGCCCCAAGTGTAGCACTCAGGAAATCGCGATCCAGCCGCAACTCGGCACCCTGATCGCCGAGGCGGCGGGCAAGTGTAGCACTCAGGAAATCGCGATCCAGCCGCAACGGCCCCACCATTGCCGGCCGCCGTGCCGGCAGTGTAGCACTCAGGAAATCGCGATCCAGCCGCAACCCAGGCCGCCGAGGGGAAGCTCGTCGAAGAAGTGTAGCACTCAGGAAATCGCGATCCAGCCGCAACCGGAAGGTGTCGACCATCACCCGGTCAGTGAGTGTAGCACTCAGGAAATCGCGATCCAGCCGCAACTCACTTCATCGGCAAAGGCTCTCAAATGAAAGTGTAGCACTCAGGAAATCGCGATCCAGCCGCAACAAACCACTCGTTATAGATGAGATTGTGAGCAGTGTAGCACTCAGGAAATCGCGATCCAGCCGCAACGCATGTCCCCGGCGGCGTTACGTCGCGTCTAGTGTAGCACTCAGGAAATCGCGATCCAGCCGCAACCGCCGCGCCCCAAACCGCTCGCGTTCGAACAGTGTAGCACTCAGGAAATCGCGATCCAGCCGCAACTCTTTTTATATAGACGGCGCGCAAGGGATTAGTGTAGCACTCAGGAAATCGCGATCCAGCCGCAACCCCGCCAGCCCAGCGGCGCCCAAGCCAAGCAGTGTAGCACTCAGGAAATCGCGATCCAGCCGCAACAGGTGCCTATAGTCATGCAGCGCGGCTGGGAGTGTAGCACTCAGGAAATCGCGATCCAGCCGCAACCTTGAACCACTCGCAGGCCCGCGAGCGCCAAGTGTAGCACTCAGGAAATCGCGATCCAGCCGCAACCGATGTGGAGTCCGAGTTCAAGCCCGCCGTAGTGTAGCACTCAGGAAATCGCGATCCAGCCGCAACGCCCTGGAACGCGGCGGCTTCAAAGGCTGTAGTGTAGCACTCAGGAAATCGCGATCCAGCCGCAACTCAAGAAGTCGTCGGGGTCAAGGCCGACGGAGTGTAGCACTCAGGAAATCGCGATCCAGCCGCAACGAGAACCCGGATCGCGACACCAGGCTCGTGAGTGTAGCACTCAGGAAATCGCGATCCAGCCGCAACGCACAGCACGCGGCCTGGCGGTGCTCTCAAATCCCGCACGTTATGTGACGTGATCTATGGACTACGGTGTGCATTACGTACCTAAGGGACCATCGCACCCTCGTTGTTTCCTTCCCCAGATGGCCTCAGGTCTAGGAACACGAACCGCTCCCCGGCCCGGCGTATGCGATCCTGGAAATCGGCGGGCCTAGCTTGGATATCTTCCCGCAATGCTTCCTGTATGAGCCCCGGTGTTTCGCCCCAGTCGGATGGTGACCGCCCCGACACGACCGCATAGGTGGCGGCCAGGCCCTTGATCTGCCTGCGGAGCATGTGGTCCATCTCCTCCCGCAGAACCTTACGTACGGCGTTCGGGTCTAAGGGGCACATCATCTCGAATAGATCGCCCTCAACTTCGTTACGTACGTAGCCCCAAATTTCATGGTTGGGCCAACGCGAGCGGTTGCTATCCGACCCCGGCGTTACGTAACGAACATCGTCCAGGGTCTTCAGAAGCAAGCTCCCAAGCTTATCGTCCAGGTAGCCCCAGGACTTACCGCCCCAGATTTTCTTGAGGTGGTCCTTGCCCGCCCTCAGTTCGACCCGCCAGACTTGCGGCCCTTCCTGGTCCTTCGGGCCGAGCGGCGGCTCTCCTCGCTTCGCCTGGCTAGCGTTCCAGATTTCCCACCAATAGACCTTGCGCTTGTCGACAACCTCTTTGCGTTTGTCGTAAACGATGACCTGCCGGTTCGGCATTTTGCCCACCGTAACGGAGGTAAAGCAGCCGGAGGTGCCATGGATGACCATAGGGCTGAGTTCTTTGTGATCCTTTCGGGATGTATGCGAGTGCATCACGAAATGCTCGGGCTCGAGGACGAAATCGGAAGCCAGAAAATCGACCGCGTAATCGACCCGGCCAATGCTCTCTCCGCCAGGCGGAACCAAGATTTCCAGAGCATCCAGAAATTCATAGAGCCGTGCCCGCACACCTCCTAGGTCATAGAGGGCCAGAGCCAAGGCCTTGACCGATACGCGCACGCCCCAGGGATCGCCCGCCTTGGGCCTCTTGAAGAACCAGGTCGCCCCGTCCGGCCCGGTGTCGCAGCGGAAGGCATAACCACCCGGCCCCCCGGTCTCGGCCACGGCCATTCGCACGCCATTATGCGTGATAGTGACTTTGCCGATTTCTTTGATGGCTTGTTCTTTCGCCTCCTCCAGCTTTGCTAGCAAGTCTTTCGGGGTGCGCCCCTTAAACGCCACGTCCAGGGCGTCTAATCCGCGATAAATTACCTTCACGTCTTCATATTCCTTCTGTTCTGTATTTCTAGGAGGGGGTGCTACAAGGACCCCCTCTCACTAATCAGGGGGTTACTCCCTTAGGCCCCCTTAGGGGGTAACCCCCGGATTTCCGGGCATGACCCCCTAGGGATGAGGGGAACTTGGCCCTAAGCGCGCTCCGCGCCGGGGCCGCTTTGGGTTTTAGGGGCGCTAAGGCAGCCAAGAGGGGGTTGGGGGAGAGAGGGGTGGCCGATATCTCGGCCACCCCCAGGTGCGCACTGCGGGGGCAGGGGGCGGGATGGAACCCGAAGCCCCTGCCAGCCATGGCCATTCCCGCATCGCGCCCCCAAAATCCCCAGCGGCGCGGCCAGCCCCGCCGGGGCAAAACTCTTGGCCCATGCCAGCGCATCACGCGGCTGCTTCGGATGTGTGGGAGCAAAGGTGGGCTTCCGCCCAATCGATCAGATCGCGGCGGCGATAGCGGATGGATCGCGCGGATACCTTGATGAACTTCGGCCCGCCACCCTTGACCCGCCAGCCCTGCAGGGCACGGGTGGTATAGCCGACGAAGCCGGCAGCTTCGTTCTCGTTAATCAGGCGATCAAGGTAGTCAGGATCGCGGGCCAGGTTTTGTGATAGATGTTGAAACACTTCCGGTCACCTCGTTTGTTCGAAGGTGACCGTACTTAATAGTCATCTGAGCCAGTATTTCAGCAAATAAAGATATCAAGAATTGTTGTTTTTTTTCGCCCGATTTTTGCGATTTACACCGACTTGTCTCATTTGGCTCACAAGTTGACCTTTAGCGTCCGGGTCCATTGGAGTTAAGCAGGCTTCCAAGAATTGACCAGCTTCGCTAATCGGAGCATTTTTGTGATAGGTAACCGTGAACTTCCTACCGAGATTTTGCTCCCAAAAGCGGGCCATGTCGCTCACCCACATACTCAACGACTCGTTTTTCTTCCGCCCGCGCTCACCAGAAGGTACTTGGACCGAGCATTCCTTCGCTAGTAATTCCAGATAGCGCACATGCTTGAGGGCGTCGTTTAGGTCTGAGTATTCCGCGATTAGGTTCTCGGGATCGCTCTCGTCTCCCCACCGCAGAATGCCAATATCTGCTAAGCGGGAATCGTTCTTGTGGAGCGCATCCCATTGAAGCTTTTGCTCAGTGCGCCAGATGTATTGCCATGACCTGTCGTCTGCTTTTTCGATGAGTTCGATCAGGTCGCGGCTTCGGGCAATTATCGCTTGAAAATAACTTTGAATATGTCGCGGGAGGGGTCCGGCGGTGTTGTGCTTCGAGGATAGGTACATAGTCCCGGCTGTTTCGAGCCGTTGTTTTAAGTCCCATTGAGCCTCGGCATCCTCGATAGCGAATTTCTTGGTAATATCGCTGATCACGGCATCGGGATAGTATCCCGTATCCTTTGTTCGAACGAAGCCTTGGGAAGTCCAGCCAAGATGAAGACTTTTCAGCTTAGGCATCCAAGTAGGTGCCTTGGAATACGCACCAATCTGAGAATTGGTAACTAATCGGATCAGGCTCCATACTGCTTACCTATTGCTTACCCGAAAAAATAAAGGCTTAGCCGCTTTGGGCTAAGCCTTTGAAATCTTTGGTGGGCGCACAAGGACTCGAACCTTGGACCCGCTGATTAAGAGTCAGCTGCTCTGCCAACTGAGCTATGCGCCCTGAGCCATGAGCCCATGGAGACGGCTAGATAGCAACTGCGCCCGGATTTGTCGAGGGCTTGGCTGGCGTGTTTCCAGGAAAAGTGGAATCCGGTTTTCCGCCCGGAAACACGATAAAACAACAGCATAGGTCCAAGGGGATGAAATGCGATTCTTCGCGTTCCGGCGGCGGGGGCTACATCTCGTCGGCTGGGCCGCGCCTGGGTATGCGCACGTCGCGCTGTATGTAGACCGACATGACCAGGCCGAGCCCGCCCATGACCGTCAGCATGGCGGTGCCGCCGTAGGAGATAAGCGGCAGGGGCACGCCGACCACCGGGACCAGGCCCATGACCATCGCGATATTGATGAAGACATAGAAGAACAGGTTGCAACTGAGCCCGACCGCGAGGAGGCGGCCGAACTGGTTGCGCGAGCGCAGGCCGATGGCGATGCCATAGGCGAGCAGAAGGGCGTAGACACCCAGCAGCGTCAAGCCGCCGATCAGGCCGAACTCCTCGGCGAACATGGTGAAAATGAAATCGGTTTGCTTTTCGGGCAAGAAATCGAGATGGCTTTGCGTGCCTTGCAGGAAGCCCTTGCCGAAGGGCCCGCCGGAACCGAGCGCGATTTTCGCCTGAAGAATGTGATAGCCGGCGCCCAGGGGATCGGACTCCGGGTTGAGGAAGGTCCAGATCCGCTGCCTCTGGTATTCGCGCAGGAACTGCCAGGCGATGGGAACCGCCGCCAGGCCGGCGGCGCCGACCGTGGCGAACATCCAAATCCGCACCCCGGCACAGAACAATACCGCGATTCCGACGGCGGTGAGCATGATGCTGGTGCCCAGGTCGGGTTGCTTGAGCACCAACACAATCGGCACCAGCATCAGCACGATGGGTATCAGCAGGGTTCCGATCCGGCCGGTATCCTCCAGGCCGACGCCGTGGAAGTAGCGGGCCAGGGCCAGAACCAGGGCGACCTTCATGACTTCCGATGGCTGCAACTGGATAACCTTGAGGTCGATCCAGCGTTGCGCCCCCATGCCGGTCGATCCGACTAATTCAACGGCGATCAAAAGCGCGAGGGCGGCCAGGTAAACGATATAGGCGTGGCGAAACCAAAAACGCACATCGATGAGGGCGATCGTGAGCATCAATCCCAGCCCCGCCCCGAATCGCGTCACCTGGCGCGAGGCCCAGGGATCCATATTCCCGTTGGCGGCGGAATAAAGCATCGCGAATCCGGCGCCGGCGACCGCGCAGGTCAGGAGGATCAGCACCCAGTTGATTTGCCAGATCTTCTCGCTCAAAGACATATCCGGATTGCGCCATCCCGCGGACTGGCCGCTCAGAAGAAGGGGGCGGGGATGTGCCATGGCGATCAGCTTTCGCTTGATCGATCCCCGGCGACAAGGCGTATCGGCGGGTTGACCGCCGGGTCGCGTCGCTGGGTTTCGAGCAGGATATCGCGGACGATCGGCGCCGCGGTTGTCGAACCGCCGCCACCATGCTCGACCACGACGGCGCAGCAATAACGCGGCGCATGGATCGGCGCATAGGCCACGAAGAGCGCGTGATCGCGCCGCCGCCAAGGCAGGTCCTTGTTCTTGGTGACCCCGGCCGCGCGCTCCGCCATGGTGATCCGGCGGACTTGAGAAGTGCCGGTCTTGCCGGCCATTTCCTGGCCCTCGATATCGATGCGCGCGCGCCGCGCGGTGCCGCGCGGGTGATTTACCACCAAGTCCATGCCGGTCTGGACGATCTTCAAATGACCCTCGGGAATACCCAAGGACTCCGCTTCAGGCGTTTCGCCGGCCTTGGCGAATGGGCGTGTGAAGCGCGGCATGACGTGACGGCCGCCGTTGGCGATGCGCGCGGTCATGACCGCGAGCTGCAACGGCGTGGCGAGAACGAAACCTTGACCGATCGCGCTGACCAGTGTCTCGCCTACCTGCCATGGCTCGCCGGTAGTAGCCAGCTTCCAGTCGCGGGTCGGGATCGTGCCCGCCTTCTCGCCCGGCAAGTCGATTCCGGTCTTCGCGCCGAGGCCAAACCGCTTGGCGAAACCGGCGATCCGGTCGATCCCGGCCTTACGCGCGACGTCGTAGAAATAGACATCGCAGGATTGGCGGATCGCGTCGTGCATGTTGACCCAACCGTGGCCGTGGCGCTTCCAGCAGTGAAAGCGGGTATTGCCCAGGTCCACGAAACCGGGGCAGAAGACGCGGTGATCCGATCTCACGCCAGTATCCAGGGCCGCCAGGGCCACCATCATCTTGAAGGTCGACCCGGGCGCATACTGCCCCGCGATGGCCTTGTTGGTCAGGGGCGCCAAGGGATTGCTAATAAGCCCGTTCCAGGTCTCGTTGGTCATGCCGACGTTGAATATATTGGGGTCGAAACCCGGCGTCGACGCCAGGGCCAGAACATCGCCGTCGCGCACATCCATGACCACGGCCGAGGCGCTGAGTTCGTTTTGCAAGCGATGGTGGACAAAGGTTTGCAGCTCGGAATCGACCGTCAGAACGAGGTCGCGGCCGGGGGTCCCCTCGTCTCGCGATAACTCGCGGATCACGCGGCCAACCGCGTTGACTTCGAGATGACTGTTGCCGGCCGCTCCGCGCAGATCCAGGTCGTACTGTTTCTCGATCCCTTGCTTGCCGACGCGGAATCCGGGCAGCTCCAGTAAGGGGTCGCCGGTCAATTCCCTTTCCGACACGGCCGAGACATAGCCCAGAATATGGGTCAGGGTTTCCTGATAGGGATAATGACGTGTCTGCCCGGCTTCGATGCTGACACCGGGCAGGTCCGGCGCGTTGACTTCGATTCGGCTGACCTGCTCCCAAGTCAGGTAATCTTGAACTGTAACCGGCACGAAGGCGCGCTTGCGTCCCGCCTCGCGCAGAACCCGCTTATAATCGCGCTCCGACAAATCAATGATAAGGGCCAGCGAATCCAGCGTTCTCTTCACGTCGCGCGCCTGTTCCCGGACCAGTACAACGCGATAGTTTTGTTGATTGAGCGCCATGGCGGTTCCGAAGCGGTCGACGATGCGGCCACGCGGCGGCGGGATAAGGCGCAGGTTGATGCGATTATCCTCGGCCAGGGTGGCGTATTTGTCGGCTTCGAGGATTTGCAGATAATACATGCGCGCCGCGAGGGCCGAAAACAGCAAGCCCTGGCCGCCGCCGACCAGCAGGGCGCGGCGGGTGAAGTTCTTGGATCGTTCCTGACCGTCTTGTTTGAGCGCCATGAGAGCCGTTCTCTTTAACGAAGCAACGCGCGCTGTGCCTGGGCGAACAGCCATGCCAGGCACGGATAGACCGCGACGGTCGTCAAGTATTGGAACATTGTCGATCGCGGATCGATCAGCATGTTTAGGTTCAGGCAATAAAGGAGCCAGATCAAGACGAACGCGGCCGCCGCGACCGGCAGGAAAAGCGCCCAAACGAGGGTGAAGGAGCCTGTGGCCAGAAACCGGCGCTGGGCCCCGACGGCCGCGACCGTGAGCAGAAAAACCAGGGCGTATATACCCAAGGGGCCGCCGCCCAGAAGGTCTTGAATTAAACCCAATAGGAAAACCGCCCAACCGGGCATGAGGTCCGGGCGGTAAATGACCCAGAAATAAATCGAAATAAGTCCTAGAGAGGGCATGATCGGCGAAAAATCGGGAACCCGTAGTGGAACGATACTGCCCATGACCAGGAGTAGTGTAAGTGCAAACGGAAACAGGCTGCGGGCGACGAGGTCCAGGCGGGTCCAGACTGTCTGGTTCAACGCTCCGCCCTTTGGGGCTTACCCTTCGCGCCCTTGTGTTCCCTTACCTGGTTTGCATCCGCGCTAATGGTTCCGTTCATGGCGCCCGGCGCCATCAGCACGCCGCTAAGTTCGTAATCGGCTAGGCGCAGGTATTCGAGGTGCGCCCAATCCACGAAAGGTTGGATGCGCAAGGCGCCTTCGCCTACTTGCGATACGATGCCCACCGGCAGACCGGGCGGGAAAGCGCCGCCGTGCCCCGATGTGACCACTCTGTCGCCAGGCGCAACGTCTACCCCAGGCGCCAAGTAAAGAAGCTTGGGGCGAACCGAGTTGTCGCCGGCCAGGATCGCGCGGTCGCGTCCGCTTCCAACCGCGACTGGGATGCGGCTGTTGATATCGGTGACCAAAAGCACGCGCGCCGACTGCATGCCGACCTCCGCGACCCGGCCGGCCAGGCCGTTGCTGGTGATCGCGGCTTGGCCTTTGACAACGCCCTCTCTGGCGCCGGCGTTGACCAGGACGGAACGCGCGAAGGCGCCGCCGGGGTCGCCGATCACGCGCGCGCTGACAAAGCGCAAGCTGGAGTCCGGAACCGCATGAGTCAGCTCGCGCAGGGCGGCGTTCTCCGCCTCGAGTTCCCGCGCCAGGGCCTGCCAGGAGCGCAGGCGGTCGTTCTCGCGCCGTAAAAGGGCGTTTTCGCCCCGCAGATCGGCCATCTCACCCAGGGAATCGATCATGTCGTTGATGGCATCCGCCGGCCGCGATGCCGCGTCGAGCAGGGGCGCCACGGCGTCGGTGACCGTTGAGCGAGCGCGCTCCACCAGCAGGGTGTCCATCTTGCCCAGGAGCATGAGGCCGAAAGCGCTGGCGATAAGAAGAAGGAAGGCAAACCTGTGCGCCCACGCCCGAAGCGGCGTCGTGATATGGGAGATTGAGCCGGACGGCCGTTTCACGTCGCCTCCCGATGGCGGGCGCCCGGACATAAGTCATCGGGCGAATTAAGTTCGCTAGAAAGCAACCTAAATCAATACATGAAATAAATAAACAGAAACTGAAGGCTCAATACATGGTAATTAGGACGTTTTTGAGCGTCTTCATTTCCTCTAGGCATCGCCCCGTGCCCAAGGCGACGCAGGACAAGGGGTCGTCCGCGATGGAGACCGGCAACCCGGTCGAGGCCCGCAGAACGTAGTCCAGGTTGCTGAGCAAGGCGCCGCCGCCGGTCAGGACAATGCCCTTGTCGACGATATCGGCCGCCAGCTCCGGCGCCGTGTGCTCCAGGGCGACCTTGACCGCCTCGACGATGGCGCCGACCGGTTCGGCCATGGATTCCGCGATTTGACGCTCGGAGATGATCAATTCCTTCGGTACGCCGTTCATCAGATCGCGGCCCTTGATCTCCATGGTCCGGCCTTCGCCGTCTTCGGGCGGGCAGGCGGAACCGATTTCTTTCTTGATCCGTTCGGCCGAACCTTCGCCGACCAGCAGGTTATGGTTGCGCCGGATGTAGGCGATGATGGCTTCGTCCATCTTGTCGCCGCCGACCCGCACGGAGCGCGAATAAACGATGCCGCCCAGGGACAGGACCGCGACCTCGGTGGTGCCGCCGCCCACATCGACGACCATGGAGCCAGTCGGCTCGGTCACCGGCAGGCCGGCGCCGATGGCCGCCGCCATGGGTTCCTCGATCAGGAACACCCGGCGCGCGCCCGCGCTCTCGGCCGATTCTTGAATCGCCCGGCGCTCGACCGCGGTCGAGCCGGAGGGCACGCAAACAATAACTTGCGGGCTGGCGAAACTGCGCCGGTTATGGACCTTGCGGATGAAATGCTTGATCATTTCCTCCGCGACCTCGAAATCCGCGATGACACCGTCGCGCAAGGGGCGGATGGCTTGAATGTTGCCGGGCGTTCGGCCCAGCATCAGCTTGGCCTCGTCGCCGACGGCCAAGACCTGTTTTTTGCCTTTGACCTCCGCGATGGCGACCACCGAGGGCTCATTGAGAACGATACCGCGACCCTTGACGTAAACCAGCGTATTCGCGGTGCCAAGATCGATCGCCATATCGGCGGACAGCATGCCGAGCAAACCAGAAAACATTAAACCTCACAGCCCCTTACATCACGATGCCGCGGCGGGGAACACTTAACGTGCGCCGTGCGCCGGACATCCATTAAAATCCCACCCAACTCACGCCGACAAGGCGGCGGGAGCCGTTTTTTCGCGCTTGGTAAGTAATTTGTTCAGCGCGTTCACATAGGCCCTGGCCGAGGCGACCAAGGTGTCCACATCGGCACCTTGTCCGTTCACGGTCCTGCCATCTTCTTCCAGGCGCACGGTCACCTCCGCCTGCGCGTCGGTGCCTTGGGTCACCGCGTGCACCTGGTACAATTGCAATTTGATATCGTGCGGGAAGATCGCCCCGATGGCCGCGAAAGTCGCGTCGACCGGGCCGTTGCCCTCGGCTTTCGCGCGCTTGACCTCGCCATCGACCGTCAATTCCAGTTCCGCCGTCTGCGGCCCCTTGGAGCCGCACACGATCTGGAGCGAGAGGAACTGCAGCCGGTCGTTGTGGCGCACCACCGTATCGTCGATCAGCGCCAGGATATCCTCGTCGTAGACGTCCTTCTTCTGGTCCGCCAAATCCTTGAAGCGAAGAAAGGCGTCCTGGATCGCGTTGTCCGACAAGTCGCCGTAACCCATCTCCGCCAGCTTGACCTTGAAGGCGTGACGGCCAGAGTGTTTGCCCATGACCAGGGTCGAGCGGTGCAGCCCGACCGATTCGGGGGTCATGATCTCGTAGGTCTCGCTATGCTTCAGGTAACCGTCCTGATGGATGCCCGACTCGTGGGCGAAGGCGTTGGCGCCGACGATGGCCTTGTTCGGCTGGACCGAAAACCCGGTAATCGCCGAGACCAGGCGTGAGGTGCGGGTGATGGCCTCGGTCTTGACGCCGGTGGTAAAAGGCATGGCGTCGCGCCGGGTGCGCAGGGCCATGACCACCTCTTCCATGGCGGCGTTACCGGCCCGCTCGCCGATTCCATTGATCGTGCATTCGACTTGGCGCGCGCCGGCCTCGACCGCGGCGAGCGAGTTCGCGACCGCCAGGCCCAGGTCGTTATGGCAATGCACGGAAATCACGGCCTTGTCTATATTGGGGACTCTGTCGCGCAGCATCTCTATCAAGGCCCGGAATTCCGCCGGGATGGTGTAGCCGACCGTGTCGGGAATATTGATCGTGCCGGCCCCCGCCTTGATCGCGGATTCGATGCAGCGGCATAAGAAGTCGTGTTCGCTCCGGGTCCCGTCTTCCGGCGACCATTCGACGTCGCCGCACAGGTCGCGGGCATGGCTGACGCTGTCGATGACCGCCTGATGGACCGCATCGGGTTCCATCTGCAGCTTGTATTTCATGTGCAGGGGGCTGGTCGAAATGAAGGTGTGTATGCGCGGCTGGGCCGCTCCCTTCAGAGCCTCCCAGGCGCGGTCGATGTCGCGCACGGTGGCCCGCGCCAGGCCGGCCACGGTCGAATTCTTGACCAGTAATCCGACCTCGCGCACGGACTCGAAATCGCCGTTGGAGGCAATCGGAAATCCGGCCTCGATAATATCGACGCCCATGTCTTCCAGCGCCGCCGCGACCTGAAGCTTTTCTTCCAGGTTCATGGAACAGCCGGGCGACTGCTCCCCATCGCGCAGGGTGGTGTCGAAGATTTTGACGCGATTGGTCTCGGTCATGATGAGCGGCCCGTGAACCCCGGCGCTGGCGCGCGCGCTTCCCAACGGTCCGCGCTGCCCAGCGCGACCGTCCTAGGCGAATTTGTGTGCTTGCCGGTGCCCGACATGGTTCAGCCGAAGCCTCGCGTCCTTCGATGACTTCGAACCCGCTCTAAAGCATGCTCGAAGTTCGTAAAAACGTTATCTTATTTAACCTCGCAGGGATTGGTTAACAATACCTAACTCGGCAGTCTAAGTTTTACGCCGTATTTCAAAGTGCTTAGCCGGTCCTTGAGCCACGTCAATTCGATCCGGGCGCGGACATGTTAAACTGTCTTTAATATTCCGGCAGAGACCGCGCTTGAGGAGTACCGCCGTGGCCAATGCGATAGATACCATTCACACGGATCATGCCAATCTGACGAAGCTGCTGGACGCGATCGAGCGGCAGTTGGCCGTGTTCGACGCCGGTGAGATACCCGACTACGATATTATTCGCGGCATTGTCGATTACTGCCTTAATTACCCCGAGCTTTATCATCATCCCATGGAAGATTCGATACTTCGGCGGCTGCGCGCGCGCGACCCGGCGGCGGCCGAGGCGGTCGGCGACCTGGAGGCGGAGCATCAGACCCTCAAGGCCGAGACGCGGCGTTTCGCCGCCGCCGTCGATGACGTTCTGCAAGAGTTCGAGGTCCGGCGCGATAACTTCGACGCCATGGCCAGGGATTTCGTCGAGCACTACCGCGCCCACATTCGCAAGGAAGAAGAGGTTTTCCTGCCGGCGGCGGCCAAGGCCTTGAGCGCGAGCGACCTCGCCGAAATCGAAGCGGAGATCGGGCCGCGAGAGGACCCCTTGTTCGCCGATGCCGCCGGCGCCCGCTTCGAGGTCCTGCGCGAGAAGCTCATTGAATGGTCGCGGGAGGCGCCGTAATCCGGCCCCGCTTCCAGGGTTAGAGCACGATCCAACTTTCGCTTCGCGCGCCGTTATCCGGCTCGCAGGCCCGCTTCAAAGCCCTCGCGGTCGTTCTCGATTTTCTTCAGTACATCCCGGAGGGCAGACGGCCTGTGATCGTGCGCCCCGCTCCATAAAATGATTTCCAGGATTATCGGCGCCAGATCCCGGCCCTTTTGAGTCAGCGAGTAAACGAAACTCCGGCGATTATCCGGATCGCGGTTTTTTTCAACGATACCTTCGGTCTCTAGGTGTTTCAGCCGGTCGATAAGAATATTCGTCGATATTCCCTCCTCCGCCGCCAAGAACTCGCTGTAGGTCTTATTTCCCCTCAGCATGATTTCGCGAACGATCAGCAAGCTCCAACGATCCCCGAAGGTATCTAGCCCAAAGGCGATTGGGCAGCCGGATTGACGTCTCTTGCTCTCGTTTCTCATGCCGGCAGTCTAAAAAAATAACTTGTAAAATGCAAGTCGTGTGTTTAGATGATTATACCTTGCATTTTGCAAGTTAATAGCGAAAAGGGAATTCCATGCCTCAAAAAGCGTTCGTCTACACGGAACTTCAAATTTCAATCCCATTTGGCGATGCGCCATGGCGGGACGTCAGCGATGCCTTGCGCCTGCAACCGGGTTTCATCGGCAAAACCTGGCTCTCGGGCCTTGGGAACAACTCGGTCGGTGGATTTTACTCTTTCGACAGCATCGAAAACGCCCGGAAATTCGTTACCGGTTACTTCCCAGGCGAAGCCAAGAATTTCGGCGTCGCGCACACCACGCGAATATTCGACGCCCTGCCAGTGAAGGAAGCGAGCCTGGGTTTGAACTCACCGCATTTTGGCGCAAAGCTTGGCCAAGAACCCGGCGCATTCGTTTACACCGAAGTGCAGGTCAACGTGCCCTTCGAGAACGCGCCCTGGCGGCAACGCAACCCCGTATTGAAACAGCTACCCGGCCTTTTGGCCAAGACATGGTTGAGCGGTCTTCACACCAATACCCTTGGCGGTCTAGATGCTTTCGATACTCTTGAGAATGCCCAGGCTTTCGCGCTGGAGGAATTTCCGAAAACTGCGGCCAATATGAACGCGGCTTTCTATACGCGCGTCTTCGATGCAAACGTGACGCGGGAGGCGAGCCGATATCTAAACTCACCCTTCTACGCTTGAACGATGCTCCGCGACCCTAGGACTTGCGCGGGCCGCCGTTCGGTTTTCCACCGGGACTAGCGGCTTCGGCGCGCAGTTTTTCGCGCTCGCGCATAATCTCGCGCTCGCGCAGATCGTCGTCGGTGGTCCGCGGGATGGGGCGGGCGGCGCCTTGAAGCGGATTATCGGCGATCTCGAACTGCGAGCTGACGCGGCAGTCCTCGCACATCATGATCCGCTCGATTTGGTCCTGGGCGGCGAACATGCTGTGCTTGCCGCCCAGCTTCTCCGCGATCCGTTCGATTGTCGCCTCGACGCCGAAGGGCTTGCCGCAGCGGATGCAATGAAACGGCTGCTGCTGGTTCACCGTTACGGTATCGCGCGCCGCCGCGGTGAAATTGAAGCGCGGGTCGAGCGTCACGGCCGATTCGGGGCAGGTCACGCGGCACAGGCCGCATTGGATACAGGCCTCTTCCTTGAAGCCGAGCCAGGGCCGGTCCGGATCGTCGGCCAGGGCCCCGGTCGGGCAGGCGCCGACGCAGGCTAGGCAAAGGGTACAGCCCGCCGTGTCGATTTCGACGGCGCCGAAGGGCGCGCCCGCGGGCAGGGGCAGGACCTCGGGTTTGCGCGGCGCGTGATCGTGCAGATGCCGGAACGCGAGCATGGTGCGGGTGCGCTTGCCGCCCATGGGCAGGAAATTGCCGGCTTTCGGCGCCGCGAGCCGCTTCAAGGCGTGCAAGGCGGCCTCGATCTCCTCGGGGTTCGCATGGTCCAGGACCTGAATCCGGCCGCCGCCATGGCCCAGCCCCTCCATCGCCGTTTCGGCGAGGCCGATCTGACTGGCCAAGCCGGCCAAATCGTCCCGCTTCCTGGGGTCGATCAGGAAACAAATCCCCGCCGCCCCATAGGCGAGCGCCATGGCCAGGAAGTCGATTCCCACTTGCGTGGCCTCGTTGAGCGCGAAGGGCAGGACCCGGGCCGGCAGGCCGCGTCCGCTCCGGGCCATCAGGGCGACCAGATCCTCGCCATGGCGGGTGTCGTGGACCAGAAGGACGGGGGCCTCGCCGCCGGCCTTGCGGTAGGCATCGAGCAGGGTGCGCAAGCGCTCGAACACGCTGTCGCCGCCCGGCAATTGATAAGTCGCGGCACCGGTCGGGCAGACGCTCGCGCAGACGCCGCATCCGGCGCACAGGTGCGGGTCGATTGCCACGACGTCGCCGGCCGGCTGGATCGCCGAAGCCGGGCAAAGGTCCAAGCAGCGCGTGCAGCCGGTCTTGCGGGCGCGCGAATGGGCGCAAAGGTCGCCGTCGAAACGAATATAGCGTGGCTTTTCGTACTCGCCGACCATGTCGGCCAGCTCGTAGATCGCTTTCTGGAGCGCGACCGGATCGTCCGGATCGACGTGGAGATATCCGTCGCGCTTTTCATGCGCCGTGAACAGCGGCGCCCGCCCGGACATATCCAGGATCAAATCGCATTCCGAGAAGGCATTGTCGCGCGGTGCCTCGAAGGCGAGGGCGGCGCGCCCCGAGGGCGTCGTCGGCGCATAGCCGTTGAGTGTGATCCCGAAGGCGCCCAAGTGGCCCTTGGCCTGGGTGATCGTGCCCTGGAATATGGGCACGTCCATGATTCGCGGCGGCACGATCTCTCCGGGCCGGTTGAGCAGGACGGTGACATCCAGGCGCGACGATAATTGCCGTCCCGCCTCGAACGCGCGCTCATCGGTGCCGTAGACCAGGCAAACGCCGTGCGAGACCAGGGTCATGGCGGGGCCCGGCTCGATATCCATGGCCGCCTCGGCCAGCAGCGCCGCGATCTTGGGGGTCGCGTCCTTCGCCTCGGCCGACCAGCCCGCGCGCTCGCGGATGTTGACGAAACCAACCTCGGCGGCCGGATTGTCCTCGGTGGCGATCTCGGTGAACAGAGGCGCTTCCTGGGTGCAGGCGACCAGCACCGGGTCCCGACCCAGGATCGCGCGCTGGAAATTGCCAAGCTGAGCCCGGCACAATTGGCTGTTCAACTCCACCTCGCCCGTGGCTCCCACGGCCTGGCACGCCTTGGCGAGCCGGCCCGCGTCCAGGGGCATGGTCTCTTCGCAATCGCAAATCAGGACGCGCCTGCCGCGCAACTCCATGAAATAGCCTTCCTTTTCCATTGTGCCGCTTGGCTGTGCGGCATCTGGTATTACCAATTGGCGGGCATAATAGCGATGCGGCGCGCGCAATCGACCCCAAAATGTTTGCGGCCAAGAATGGGATCGGGCGGTTATAGTGGCGCCATGTCCCAGCCGATCCCGATTCCTTCCGAACAAGACTTCCTGACCACTAAGGAGGTCGCGGACTATCTGCGGATCAAGGAGCGGCGGGTTTACGAGCTGGTCCGCCAGCGCGCCATTCCTTGCACGCGGGTGACCGGTAAGTGGTTGTTTCCACGCACACTTATTGACCTTTGGCTGAGCGAGAGCGCGGCCGGCGAGGCGCCGGTCCAGCCGCCGCCGGTTCTGGCCGGCAGCCAGGATCCGCTGCTCGATTGGGCGGTGAAGGAGTCCGGCTGCGGCCTGGCGCTTCTGCCCGGCGGCAGCCTGGACGGTATCAAGCGTTTCGCCGAGGGCCAGGCCCTGGCCACGGGCCTGCATCTTTTCGACGCCGAAAGCGGCGATTTCAACCTGCCGGCGTTGCGCGCCAATCTATCGGCGCCGCTGCTGGCCCGTCAGGGCTTGGTCCTTCTCGAATGGGCATGGCGGCGCCAGGGGCTGGTCGTGGCGGCCGGAAACCCCCAGGGAATCGCGGCCCTGGGCGATCTCAAGGCCAGGCGCTTGAAGGTCGTGCTGCGGCAGCGCGAAGCGGGAAGCCATCTCTTGCTCACCCACCTCCTGGCGCGAGACGGCCTATCCCTCGACGATCTGGAAAGCGCCGCCGAGACCGCGCGCGGCGAGACCGATCTGGGCCTGGCGATCCTGGAAGGCCATGCCGACGCCGGGCTGGCGGTCGAGGCCGTGGCGCGCACGCTCAAGCTGGATTTCGTACCCCTGATGGAGGAACGCTACGACCTCCTGCTGCGCCGTCGCGACTATTTCGAGGCACCGGTCCAGACCCTGCTCGCCTTCGCCCGCACACCGGCGTTCGCCGCCAGGGCCGCCGAGATGGGAGGATACAACATCGCCGGACTTGGGACCGTGCGTTACAACGGGCCATAAAACTAAGAGTAGGCACATGAAACGCATCCCCAGCTTGATGGACGGGTACCGAGTATTCCGCTCCAAAACCTTTCCCGCGCAACGCCGGCTGTACCGCGATCTGGTCGAACGAGGCCAGTCGCCGCGCGCCATGATCGTCTCCTGCTGCGATTCGCGAGTCGACCCGAGCACCATTTTCCATGCCCCGCCGGGGGAGCTGTTCCTGGTGCGCAACGTCGCCAATCTGGTTCCGCCCTACGAGCCGAAGGGTGAGTACCACGGCACCAGCGCGGCGCTGGAATACGCGGTCACCGGCCTCGAGGTCGAGCACATCGTCGTGCTCGGCCACGCCTACTGCGGCGGGGTGAAGTCGTTCCTGGAAGGTCTCTACAGCCCCGACAGCGAGCGCCCCTTTATCACCCGCTGGATGTCGCTGCTCGCCCCCACGCTCACGCACCTTTCTGAGAGTGGCGCTCTGCGCGACGCGGACGAGGCGCGGCACGCCCTCGAACTGGCCTCGGTCGTGAACTCTCTGGCCAACCTTGAAACGTTTCCGTTTATCCAGGCCAGGCTCAAGGCCGGTACGCTCACCTTGCACGGCGCTTGGTTCGATATCGAACGCGGCCTGTTAATGGAGTACGACGCGGAGAGCGGTGCTTATGCGCCGCTTGCGGTGGATTAAGCGGATTGGACCATGGTCAGTACAGCCGCGCCGCGCAGGCGGCCTTCGCGCAGGCGGGCCAAGGCTTCGTTGGCTTGGTCCAAGGGCAGGGTTTCGACCGAGGTCTTGACCCCCGCCTTGGGCGCGAGCGCCAGAAAATCCTCGCCATCCTTTCGGGTCAAGTTGGCGACCGAGCGTAGCGTCCGCTCGCGCCACAGGATGTCGTAGGGAAAGCTCGGAATATCGCTCATGTGAATACCGGCGCACACGACCGTGCCGCCGGGCGCGGTGGCGCGCAGGGCCGCCGGCACCAAGGCCCCGACCGGCGCGTAGATGATCGCGGCGTCAAGTTCCTCCGGCGGCGTATCGCCCGACTCCCCGGCCCAGACCGCGCCCAAGTCCAGCGCGAATTGCTTGGCCTCTTCATCGCCGGGGCGGGTGAAGGCGAAGACCCGGCGGCCTTGATAACGGGCGAGTTGGGCCACGATGTGCGCCGCCGCCCCAAAGCCGTAGAGGCCGATGCGCTCCGCCTCGCCGGCCATGACCAAAGAACGGTAACCGATCAATCCGGCGCACAGCAGGGGCGCGGCCTCGGCGTCGCTGTAGCCGCCATGAATAGGAAAGGCGTAGCGCTGATCGACCAGGGTGTAGTCGCCATAACCGCCGTCCAGGGTGTAGCCGGTGAACTTGGCCGTCTCGCACAGGTTTTCTTTCCCGGCGCGGCAGAAACGGCAGGTGCCGCAGGTCCAGCCCAGCCAGGGAATGCCAACCCGCGCGCCCTCGGCGAAGCGTTCGACCTCGCGGCCGCAGGCGGCGATCCTACCAACCGCCTCGTGTCCCGGCACCAGCGGCAATTTCGGTTGCGTCAAGTCGCCGTCGATAACGTGCAAGTCGGTGCGGCACACGCCGCAGGCATGAATCCGCACCAAGACCTGCCGCGGTCCCGGTTCTGGAACGCGCCGATGTTCCAACTCAAGGGGTTCGCGCGCCTCGCGCAATACCATGGCGCGCATGGTCTGGTTCATGGGGCAAGAGCTTACGTCATGCGCTCGTTAGGGTCACGACCCGGCCTTTTTCGCGTTCGGGAAAAACAGTTGCAGGCCGCCCAGTTTGTAATCCGCGATGGCCTTTTGTCCGGCGCTCGAAACCAGCCAGTCGATGAAGGCTTGGCCGTCGGCGGCCTTGATGTGTTTGTGCTTGGCCGGGTTGACCAGGATCACGCCGTAGGGGTTGAACAGGCGCTTATCGCCCTCGACCATGATTTCGAGATCGCCCTTGTTGGCGAAGCCGATCCAGGTGCCCCGGTCGGCCAGGGCGTAGGCGCCGAGACCGGCGGCCGTGTTCAGGGTCGCGCCCATGCCGGAGCCGGTTTCGCGGTACCACTGGCCGCTCGCCGCCTGCGCATCGACTTGGGCCGCCCGCCACAGGCCGCGCTCTTTCTTGTGGGTGCCGCTGTCGTCGCCGCGCGAGGCGAAGACCGCCTTGGCCGCCGCGATTTTAGCCAAGGCCGCCGGGGCATCGGTCATGGCGCGCACGCCGGCCGGGTCCGCTTTCGGTCCCACCAGAACGAAGTCGTTGTACATGACGCCGAAGCGCTTAACGCCAAAGCCTTCGGCGACGAATTTCTCCTCGGATGTCCGATGGTGAACGAAGAGAACGTCGGCATCGCCGTTCCTGGCCAGCTTGATGGCTTGTCCGGTCCCGACCGCGACGACCTTGACCCGGATCCCGCTCGCCGCTTCGAAGATCGGCAGGATGGCGCCGAACAAACCGGAATTTTCTGTCGAGGTGGTCGAGGCAATGACAATGTCGCGTTCCGCCGCCGAACTAGGCAAGGCGATAGCGGCGCTAAGAATGATACCTGCTAGGAAAGATCGGCGCATTACCATGATAAATCTCCTTTCAGGAAGGCCGAAGCCTCGGCCGTGCGTGGGTTCGAGAAAAACGCCGTGGCTTCGGCGCGTTCCAGTAAGTGACCGCGATGCAGAAACAGGATCTCGTCCGCCAGGCGGTGGGCCTGACCCAAGTCGTGCGTGGTCATGACGATCTTGGCGCCCGAGGCGTGGACGCCGTCGATCAGCGCTTCGATGGCGCGCGCGGCGGCGGGGTCCAAGTTGGCGGTCGGCTCGTCGAGAAACAGCACCTCGGGCGCCATGACCCAGGCGCGGGCGATGGCGAGGCGCTGTTGCTCCCCGCCCGACAAGCTGCGTGCCGCTTGCTTGGCCTGCGCGCTCAAGCCAGCAAGAGCCAGGGCCTCGGCGACTCTTTCGCCGCGCTCGCGCGCCGGGACTCCGCGCAGGCGCAAGGGATAGGCGACATTGGCCGCGGCCGAGCGGCGCAGCAGCACCGGGCGCTGAAATACCATGGCCTGACGGTGCGAGACCTCGGTGCCGCGCGGCGCGTCCCAGGAGACTTCGCCGCCGCTTGGCCGAATCAAGCCGTGGCACAAACGCAGCAACAAGCTTTTCCCGGCCCCGTTCGGGCCCAGGATCACGCTACGCGTGCCGGGCCGAAGATCGAAGGTCACACCGTCGATCAGGCGTTTGCCGTCGGCTTCGAATGTCACACCCTCCAGCCGCAGCGGCAGGATCGAGACGCCCATGCCCGCGCCTTCACCCATGACGAGGGCGCGCCGCATCGCGCAGGGCCAGGGCGGCGAGATTGACGCCGAGGGCGATGGCGATCAGGACCAGGCCGAGGCCGAGCGCCAGCGCCAGATTGCCCTTGCTGGTTTCCAAGGCGATGGCGGTGGTCATGACCCGGGTCGAGTGGGCGATATTGCCGCCCACGATCATGACCGCGCCGACCTCGGCGATGGCGCGGCCAAAGCCCGCCAGAACGGCGGTCATGAGGCTGAAGCGCCCGTC
Organism: Kiloniellaceae bacterium; assembly: GCA_021776175.1. Classification (GTDB taxonomy): domain Bacteria; phylum Pseudomonadota; class Alphaproteobacteria; order Kiloniellales; family J153; genus JAJFGN01. Next base: position 51,321 of record JAJFGJ010000024.1, on the reverse strand, counting down.
CCACAACAGGGTGACCAGGCGCTGCCCCGGCCCGGCGGCGAGGGAGCGCAGCTGCTCGTCGTATTCCTCGCTTAAATCGGCGACGATTTGCGCGCTCAGGGCGGCGACGATGGGCAGTACCAGAAGGCATTGCGCCAGGATCATGGCGGCCGGTGTGAATAGGAGGCCGAGCACGCCGAGCGGCCCGGCGCGCGACAGCATCAGGTAAACCACTAGCCCCACCACCACCGGCGGCAGGCCCATGAAGGCATTGAGCAGGGCGCCCAGCACGGTCCGGCCCGGAAAGCGGTAAAGCGCGACCGCCGCCCCCAGGGGCAGGCCCAGCAGCACGGCCAAGCCGACGGCCATGAAACTGACCCGTAACGACAGGCCGATGATTTCCATCAGGTCCTCATCGAATCCGAGGAGCAGGCTGGCGGCTTGGCTGAAAGCGGCGGCGAGATCATTCATCCTGTGATTTTATGCATATTCCTGCATAAATTCCAACAACACAGTTATTTATGGTAAAAATCGCATATTTGGGCGCCGCGCTAGGGGCCGGCGATCCCATTCAGGACCCCAGTTCCCCTCAGCCGCTTTTCGTTCGGCCCATATCCCTGTAGGCATGGGGAGAGGGGAATCCGCAACGAGTAGGGACGCGAAAGATGGATCTGGGACTGGGTGGCAAGGTAGTCGTAGTAACCGGCGGTACGCGGGGCATTGGCCACGCGATCGCGGCGGCTTGCGCGCGCGAGGGCGCGGCGGTGGCGATCTGCGGGCGGACACCCGATAGCCTCGCGCGCGCCGAACAGGCGCTCGGGGCGTTGGGCGGCTCCGTCTTCGCCGCGCCCTGCGATGTCGCCGATCCGGTGGCGATCGCCGCCTTTGTCGATAGTGCCGCCGAGCGCTTGGGCGGCTTGCACGCCTTGGTCAACAACCCCAGCGGCTTTGGCTCGCGAGACGACGAGGATGGCTGGAAGCGGAGTATCGAGGTCGATCTCATGGGCGTGGTACGGGCAACCTGGGCGGCGGTCCCCCATTTCAAGGCGGCCGGCGCCGGCGCCGTGCTTCATATTTCATCGATTTTCGGTATCGGCGCCTCGCCCTCAATCCCCTACGGCGCGCTCAAGGCGGCGGTGATCCAGCTGACCCAATCCCAGGCGCTCCAGCTCGCGCCCGAGCGGGTCCGGGTGAACTGCATCGCGCCGGGCTCGATCGAGTTTCCCGGCGGGTCTTGGGAACGGCGCAAGACCGAGGAACCCGAATATTACAACCGGACCCTGGCCGGCATTCCCTTCGGCCGCATGGGCCGGCCCGAGGAGATCGCCGATGCCGCCGCCTTCCTGCTGTCCGGGGCCGCTTCCTGGGTGACGGGCCAAACCCTCACGGTCGACGGCGGCCAGAACCTCTAGCTTGCCGCCAGCGCCTCCTCGACGAAATCTAGGCGGTCCTGACCGTAGAAATTCTCTTGGCCGAGGAAATAGGTGGGCGAGCCCATGACCCCGCGGATAATGGCTTCCCGGTTGTTTCTGTCGATCTCGAGTTGAACTTCCGCGCTCATGGCCTGGGAGATCAGAGCGGGGGCATCGAATCCGGCGGCCTCGCACAATTCGGCGATCACTGCCTCGTCGGCGATGTCGCGGTCGTCGCGCCACAAGGCGGCGAGGATCGAGAGGCTCAAGGCGTCGAGATCGCCTCCCGCGCCGCCGCCCACGGCGTGCTGGGCGGCAATCACGGCACCGCTCGGCAATTCGATGGGGCCGTTGTGGTGGATCGGTTCCAACTCGACTTGAATGCCCAGGCGCGCGGCACAGCGTTGAAAATCCCGGCGCATGTAGGCGGTGCGGTGGGGCGGCCGGTCGGCGAATTGCTGGGCCCCGATGGGCGGCAGGGTGGTGGCCAGGACGAGTGGCTTGTGCACCAGGCGCCGCCCGTACTTGGCGGCCAGGGCACCGATACGCGCCGCGCCCAGGTAAGCGAAGGACGAACGGGTCGAATAGTAATAGTCGATGGTCTCCATGAGGCGGATCTCCGAGTTTGCTTTCGCCGCCGAGTGTGCCGCCCAAGCCCGCGCCACGGCAAGGGCGCCCGTGCCGGTGGGCGCTTGCGGCGGTCTCCGCCTGGCCGCATATTCTCTCCATGACAAAGTTGGACTCCAAGCTGGGGGCCCCCCGGGTCCTTAAACGGGCCGGGGCGAAGATCCGGGCCAAGACCCGCGCGGCCGCTTCGAACGCCGGCGAGTTCCTGGTCCGGCCCGATCCGGGCGATCCGCGCCTGACCGAGCGGGTCCAGGGTTTCGACGAGAGCGGCCGGGAGATCGAGACGGCGGTGGTCGTCGAGCGGCCTCTGACCTTGTTCCTGAACCGCCAGGAGATCGTCACCATGATGACGATCGGCGACTTCCCGGACTATCTCGCGGTCGGCTTTCTGCTCAATCAGAACATGCTGCGCCCGGACGACCAAGTGACGGGGATCGAACATGACGACGATCTGGGCGTGGTCGTGGTGCGCACCAAGCGCCGGACCGATTACGAAGACAAGCTCAAGAAGAAGACCCGGACTTCCGGCTGCGCCCAGGGCACGGTCTTCGGCGACCTCATGGAAAAGTTCGAGGATATCGCCCTGCCGAAGGATGCGGTGTTGAGGACCTCCTGGCTGTACGCCCTATCGCGCAAGATCAACACCGCGCCCAGCCTGTACCTGGAGGCCGGGGCCATTCACGGCTGCGTGCTGTGCGAGGGAGAACGGCCGCTGATCTACATGGAGGACGTCGGACGCCACAACGCCATCGACAAGATCGCCGGCTATATGTTTCTCGAAGGCCTTTCGCCCAAGGACAAGATTTTTTACACCACCGGCCGCCTGACCTCGGAGATGGTCATCAAGACCGTGCAGATGGGTATTCCGATTCTGATTTCGCGCTCCGGCTTTACCGCCTGGGGGGTCGATCTCGCGCGCCAGGCGGGCCTGACGCTTATCGGCCGGGCCAAGGGCAAGCGCTTCGTCGTGCTCTCGGGCAACGAGCGTATCGTCTACGACCACGACCCCGCATCCATCGGCGAGGAAGACAAACGCCACCGCCGCAAGTCCGCGCACGGAGAGGACGGTTGAGGATGGACACGAACCTCGAGACCCAGATCTCCGGCGAAGACATCGCCGCTTACGCACGCGATGGCGCGGTGGTGCTACGCCAAGTCTTCGAATCCGATTGGATCGAACTTTTGCGCGCGGGCGTCGAGCGCAACATGGCCGAGCCGGGACGCTTCGCCCATCGCTACACCTCGCCCGGCAAGCCCGGCATGTTCTTCGGCGATTACTGCAATTGGCAACGTATCGGTGAATATAGGCGTTTCGTCACTGACTCGCCCGCCGCCGGGATCGCCGCGCGCATCATGGGCTCGCGCAAGGTCAATATTTTTCACGAACATGTTCTGGTCAAGGAAGCGGGAACGAATGAGCCGACGCCCTGGCACCACGACCAGCCCTATTGGACGGTCGATGGAACCCAGGTGTGCAGCTTGTGGATTCCGCTCGACCCGGTGGCGCGCGAAACCTGCGTCGAGTTCGTGGCCGGCTCGCACCGCTGGGGCAAGTGGTTCCGGCCCAAGCGCTTTGCCGATCAAGCCGATCACGATACGCGGGAAGGCGAGCCGGTGCCGGATGTCGAGGCCCGCCGGGACGACTATTCGATCCTGGGTTGGGATTTGGAACCGGGCGACTGCATCGCCTTTCACGCTCTGACCTTGCACGGCGCGCCGGGCAACACCTCCTCGACCCGCCGCCGGCGCGCCTTCGCCGCGCGCTGGACTGGCGACGACGCCCGCTTCGCGCGGCGCGACGGCTATATGTCGCCGCCTTTCGAGGAGGTGACCCTGGCGCCGGGGGCGCCCATGGATGGCCCGATCTTTCCTGTCGTTTGGCCGCGCCCGGCCGCGCCGGAATGACGAAGGTGCGTGTCGCGGGCGTTCTGCTGGCCGGCGGCCAATCGCGGCGCATGGGTGGCGGCGATAAATGCCTGCGTCCCCTCGCGGGCAAGACGATCCTGGCCCACGTTATCGAACGCGCCCGTCCTCAGGTCGAGGCCCTGGTCCTGAACGCCAATGGCGATCCGGCGCGTTTCGCCGAATTCGGCCTGCCGGTCGCGGCGGATGTGGTGGAAGGTTACGCCGGGCCTCTGGCGGGGGTTCTGACCGGACTCGACTGGACTGCCGAAAACGCGCCGGACTGCAGTCATGTCGCCAGTTTCGCCTGCGACGCGCCGTTTTTCCCGACCGATCTCGTGTCCCGGTTCCTAGCCGCGCTTGAAGGGGAGGGCGCCGAACTGGCCTGCGCCGCCTCCGCCGGGCGGGCGCAACCGGTGTTCGGCCTCTGGCCGCTCCGCCTGCGGGACGATCTGCGCCGCGCCATGGTCGAGGAGGGGCTTCGCAAGGTTGATGTTTGGACCGCGCGTCACCGCTTGGCGAGCGTCGAATTCCCGCTGCTTGAAGGCCCGAGCGGCCCCACCGACCCCTTTTTCAACGCCAACCGGCCCGAGGATCTGGCCAAAGCCGAGCGCCTCACGAAAACGTGAAAAATCGCGGCCGTCGTTGCTGGAACCGCACGGTTAAAGAGATGGATTTCCGGGACGCCCCGGCACAATCGCCGCGCCGTGCCGAATTCCGGCATAGACCGTATCGCTATCACGCAAACAAATAATCGCTCAGCCTATCTTTTAATTGGAACATCTCCTCAGTTTGGCAGTGACTTAAATAAAGATTAATTGGTAAACGAAGCTGAAGTCCGTAGCCGTGAATATTAGCCGCAATTGTTGCGGTTGACGGTTTTTTAGTGCCATAATGAGTTCAAATAAATACATCCGGTGGCAGGGACTAAAGAGGATTGGCTTGGGGGCCGCTCGGTAGTCGCCACACGGATGAACCCGCCGACAGGTACGCTCTAGGGAGAGCGGTCATCATGGGGATATGAGTCGGCGGGAACCAGGGAGTGGTCGTCGATGGGTTGGGTTAGCGGTTCGGGGCCGGAAGGCCTCACGGCAGGCGTGAACTTGCCGCCGATTGCAGCGTCCGGCGGGTCCGTTGTGGTCCCGGACGCTCAGCTTTTATTCACGGCGGATTACACGCGGGCGGGGGTCGATCTTTTGTTGACCGGCGCCGGCGGCACGACGCTCGTCATCGAGAATTATTTCGCCCTCGACGCGGCGCCGATTCTGTTCTCGCCCGAAGGCGCCATGATGTCGCCGCATCTGGTCGCGACCCTGGTCGCGTCCCAGACCCCGCGCCAGTTCGCGCAGGTGGGCGAAGTCGACACGGAACCGCCCATCGGCGAGGTCCAGGATTTCGTCGGCACCGCCGCCGTGATCCGCGATGGCGTGCCGGTCACTTTGGTGATCGGCGACCCGGTATTCCGCAACGATGTCTTGCAGACCGGCCTTGAATCCGAACTGGCAATCGGCTTCGCCGACGGCACGATCTTCACCCTGGCCGCCAACGCGCGGATCACGCTCGATGGCATGATCTATAACCCGGCGGGCACTGAAAATTCGCTCGTCCTTTCCATCGTCCAAGGCACTTTCTCCTTTATCACCGGCGAGATCGCGCCGACCGGTGAGATGCTGATCAATACACCGGTGGCGACCATCGGCATTCGCGGGACCTTTGGATTGTGCAAGCTGGCCTCGGCCCTGGGGCCCCTGAGCTGCACCGTTTCGCGCACGGGGGGCGGGTCGACGGATGACGTGACCTATGAAGACCCGCTGACCGGCCTGGTCATCGCGAACCTCAATAATCCCATCGGCGTTTTTCAGATCGCGAGCCTTGGCGCGCCGGTTACCGAGCGGCCGGCGTCGAGCCAGGAACAGGCCAATTTTCAGACCCAATCCAATTCGCTGTTCAACGCGCAGGTGAACATCCAGCTCGACAATATCGACGCCGAGCAGCCGATCGATCTACCGGCGGCGGATTCGAACCAAAGCGGCGATGCCGGGGATACGGGGGCGGATGGAGACGAGGCGCCACTCGAAACCGCGGCGCCTCCGGATCCGGGTTCTAGTCCGGCCCAGTCGGGCGGGATCGGCAGCTTCGACGAGCCTGAGTTCGTTGAGACCGAGACATCCGGGGAACCGGTCGTCACCTCCTCCTCCCCGGCGATCCAAACCACCAGTCCGCCGCCTAGCGCCTCGAACGCCCCGGTCGTTTCCGATCCCGAGATTACTCCGGATACTCAAGACGAACCGCCACCGCCGCCGGCGAACGCCAGTCCCGCCGCAGGGGCGGACACGGCGGTTACTTCCGAGGACACGGCGGTTGTCATTCCGGTGCTGGCCAACGACAGCGACCCGGAGAGCGATGCGCTGGCGGTGAGCGCCGTGACCCAGGGGGCCAACGGCGGTGTCGCGATCAATTCGGACGGGACCGTCACCTACACCCCCAACGCGAGATTTAGCGGCGCCGACAGCTTCACTTACACGGTCTCGGACGGTAACGGCGGCTTCGATACGGCGACGGTGAACGTCACGGTCAATCGGCTAAATACCAACCCCGTGGCCCAGGACGACGCGGTCTCGACCAACGAGGACACGGCGGTCGTTGTTCCGGTGCTGGTCAACGACAGCGACCCGGACGGCGATGCGCTGGCGGTGAGTGACGTGACCCAGGGGGCCAATGGCGGTGTCGCGATCAACGCGGACGGGACCGTTACCTACACACCCAACGCGAACTTCAACGGCGCCGACAGCTTCGACTACACCATCGCCGACGGCAACGGCGGCTTCGCCACGGCGACGGCGACGGTGACGATCACCGGCGTCAACGACGCCCCGGTGGTGGATAGCCAGACGGTGACGGTGACGGAGGATTCCCAGGACAACGCCCTGGGCCTGCTCGCGCCGAGCGACGTGGACGGCGATCCCCTCACGATTACGGTTGTGACGATGCCTACCCTGGGCAACGTGACGCTGGTCAATGGTCTCGGTCTGGAGGTTGGCCAACAAATCTCGGTCGCCGAACTGCTCGGCCTGCAATACGACACGGCCTTGAATGCGACCGGTCCGGCGGGTCAGTTCGTGTACTCGGTCTTCGACGGCGCGGCGACGGTTCAGGGCACGGTCGATCTCGACATCACGGCCCTGAACGATCCGCCGCTGGCCCAGGACGACGCGGTCTCGACCGACGAGGACACGGCGGTCGTTGTTCCGGTGCTGGTCAACGACAGCGACCCGGATGGCGATGGGCTGGCGGTGAGTGACGTGACCCAGGGGGCCAACGGCGGTGTCGCGATCAACGTGGACGGAACCGTCACCTACACCCCCAACGCGAACTTCAACGGCGCCGACAGCTTTACCTACACGATCACGGACGGTAACGGCGGCTTCGACACCGCGACGGTGAACGTCACCGTCGATCCGGTCAACGACGCGCCGGTGGCGGGTGCCGATGCCATCGCCACCGACGAGGATACGGCGGTTATTGTTCCTGTGCTGGTCAACGACGGCGACCCGGACGGCGATGGGCTGGCGGTGAGCGCCGTGACCCAGGGAGCCAACGGCGGCGTCGCGATCAACGCGGACGGAACCGTTACCTACACCCCCAACGCGAACTTCAACGGCGCCGACAGCTTCACCTATACGATTACGGACGGTAACGGCGGCTTCGACACCGCGACGGTGAACGTCACCGTCGATCCGGTCAACAATGTGCCGGTGCTTGTCAACAACAACTTGTCGCTCAACGAGGGCGAGACGGCCGTGGTGACGGTTGACAATCTCAGCGCCACGGACGTGGATAATCCCGATCCGAATCTGCAGTTCATGGTCTCGGAGGTTATGAACGGGCATTTCGCGCAGGTTGCGAATCTGGGTACCGGCGTTACGCAATTCACCCAAGCCCAGGTGGTGGCGGGCGCGGTCCGTTTCGTGCATGACGGCGGGGAGACCGCGCCGTCCTACATGGTGACGGTGAGCGACGGGACCGCGACCACGGCCCCGGCGGCGGCGGCGATAACATTTGCCGGAGTCAACGACGCGCCCGAGATTAATTTGAACGGCGCCGACGGTGCGGTCTATATCGAGCAGGACCTTGCCGTCACGGTCGACGCCGACCTCACCCTCGCGGACCCGGACAACACGAACCTGACCAGCGCGACGGTTTCCATCGTGGGCGGGCCGGGGAACGCGGGGATGGAATTTCTAGGCGTCGATGTCGGCACGACCGGGCTTACGGATATTTACGATGCCAACACAGGCGTACTGACACTCACCGGCACCGCGACCCTGCTGCAGTACGAGCAAGTCCTGCGCACGGTCACCTACCGCAACGACGACGACGATCCGACCCTCGGCGGCGCGCGGCTCCAGCGCACGATCCGCTACGTCGCCAACGACGGCGTGGCGGCGAGCGCGGCGGTCCTGGCCGTGGTCGATCTTACGGCTATCAACGACGCGCCGGTCAACACCGTGCCGGGCGCGCAGAGCACGGCGGCGGCGGCGGACTTGGTTCTCAGCGGCGCGGACGGCAACGCGCTCTCCATCGCCGACCCGGACGCGGGCGGTAACGACATTCAGGTCACCCTTTCGGTCGCCAACGGCGTTCTGACCCTCGCCAGCACGGCCGGTCTTGCCTCCGCGACCGGCGCGGGAACCGGCACCTTGATCTTGACCGGCACCCTGGCCGCGATTAACGCGGCCCTCGCCACCGGCGTGACCTATAGCCCGGCCGCCGGCTTCGTGGGCGCCGACACCCTGACCATGGCGACCGACGATCAGGGCAATACCGGAAGTCCGGGCGCGCTGAGCGATACCGACACCGTCGCCATCGCGGTCGGCGATCAGACCGGCGATGTGATCCTGCAAGGCCTGAGTCTGACCGTCGGCGACACCGGCACCGGCGCTTTCTCCCTGAGCAACGGCGACAGCCTTCCGCTCAGTACCGCGATCGTCGGCAATACGGCGAGCGGTATCGGCACCCTGGACGTGACCGGCGCGTTAACGGCGCTGAACATCACCGCCGGGACCAGCCTGATCGTCGGTGGGGCCGGCATCGGCACAATGAACATTAACACCGGCGCGGCGGTCACGGTTGGCACGCCGGGCAGCGCCGCCTTCATGATCATTGGCGATCAGGCGACCGGCATCGGCACGGTGACGGTCTCCGGCGCTGATGCCGTGACAGCAACGCCGTCGTTGCTGACCGTCATCGGCTCCGGCGGTCTGACCGTGGGCAACCTGGGCATGGGGACACTGAACGTGCAATCGGGTGCCCAGGCCACTGTGAGTGGAGACGGCACCCAGGTTGTCGTGGGCGACGACGGCGTTGGGGCCTTGAACGTCAGCGGCGGCGGCGGCTTCACGGTCGACGGGCTCGGCGGTGTTTTCCCGGGACTGATTATCGGCGGGACCGATATCAGCACCGGCACGGGTACCGGGACCGTCACCGTCTCCGGCGCGACATCGTCGCTGACACTCGTGGGCAATACGCCCTTCGTCGAGGTCGGCAACCTGGGCACCGGCACGCTGAACGTGGATGGCGGCGGCTCCGTCACCGGCGCGACCTTCCTGCTGATCGGGCGGCAACCCGGCGGCGTGGGCACGCTTAACTTGTCCGGCGACACCTCCAGCGTCACCATGAGCGGAGTCGCCAGCGCCGCGGCGGCAGCCGCTTCGCCCGGTACGACCGCGGGCCAGGGCGCGTTCCTGAACGTGGGCCCGCAGGGGATCGGCACCTTGAACATCGGCACCGGCGCCGACTTCCTGATTTCGGTGGTCGAGCCCTTGGGTGCTTCCCTCGGGGCCGGGTTCAACATCGGTGGCGGCGCGGGCGGTGGCGGCACCGGCACGATCAATGTCGATGGCGCCGGGTCGACGCTTCGTGTCTCCGCGACTCGCGTGTTCGCCGGGGTCGGGCGCGACAACGTGGGCGATCTGAACATCGTCAACGGCGGCTCGGTCGAGCTTCTCGGCACCGCCGAAACGACCTTGATCATCGGCGACGATCCGGGCGCGGTGGGTACGGTCACGGTGGACGGCGCGGATGCCATCACCGGCGCCCCTTCGACGCTCACCGTCGGGACCCCGACTTCGGTCGACGGCGGTATTTTCGTCGGTGGCTTCGATGGCGGTTTCGGGCAGCTCACTGTCTCCGGCGGCGCGACCCTCAATGCTTTCAATCTGGAAGCCGGCCGTGGCGCCACCGGGAGCTTGAGCGGCGTGATCACGATCACCGATCCCGGCACCACGGTGAACCTCAACAACGACTTCGGCATTTTCAGCGATCCATTCCAAACCGAAGGCGGGTTCCTGCGTGCCGGGCGCAACGCCGGCGATGTCGGCGAGATCGAGATCCTCAACCAGGCGGTGGTCAACGTGACCTCCAACGCCGGTTTCTCCGGCGCCGGCATCCAGATCGCGCGTAATTTTGGCAGCCAGGGCGCGCTGCTGATCGACAACGCCACGCTCAACGTGACCGACCCGGGGCCGGTGGTCGGCTTCGGCCCCTTCGCTGCCATCGGACGTGGCGGCGACGGCCGGGTCGCGATCCGCAACGGCGGCGCGTTCAATCTAAGCGGTGAGGATGTGTCCGTGGTAGTTGGCCGTGACGCCGGCGCGACGGGCACTCTCGATATCTATAGCGGCGGCAGCATGACGCTCGACGGCGGCAGCACCTCCGCCCAGCTAACGATCGGCACTAACCAAGGCAGCGAAGGCACGGTTTTTGTCGAAGGCGCGGGCTCCTCGCTCACGCTCACGGGCACAAACTCCCGTATCGACATTGGGCAACAGGGGATGGGCACGCTAGATATTTATATGGGCGGCGCGGTGACGGTGGACGGGCCGTTCAACACCATCGCCAACGCCGGCGGGTCGCGCGGCGAGGTTTTCGTGGAATCGGGCGCGCTATTCACTGTGAACGGTACGCTATCGGTCGGGAACGGCTTTTTCGATCCCGCCACCGGATTTGGTCAAGATTTGGATGGCGTTGGACTGCTGGAAATCTTTGGCGGCACGGTCACAACCCAGACTCTCAACATCGGCGATTCGGCGCGGGGTGTTGGCACCGTGATTGTCGGCGAGGGCGGGATCCTGACTGACTCGAACAGCCTGAGCGTCGGTAACGCCGGTAACGGTACCCTCACCGTCCTGGATGGCACCGTCACTGCCAACGGCGCCTTCAATAATATCGCCGACGCCGGCGGTTCGACGGGCCTGGTGACAGTGCGTGGGCCTGGGGCGCAGTTCAACGTCAACGGCGAGCTCACGGTCGGCAACGGGTTTGTCGACCCCGCCACCGGCTTCGGCACCGATGGGGTTCCGACCAGCGGCAGGCTGGAGTTGTTCGGCGGCGGAGCGGCGAACCTAGCGAACAACCTGACCGTCGCCGCCGACGATGCCGATGTCACCGGCTCTGTTTTGGTCAGCGGTATTTCGGAGTTGGGCGTCGCCAACACCATTGACATCGGTACCGGCGCCGGCGCGGGTTCCTTGACTATCCAGAACGGTCTGGATGCCGATGAATTTGTCACTTCCACCACGGCCGTGAACTTGCGGGCTTCGGCGATCAATATTGGCGCCAATGGGACCCTCAATCTGGGCAAGGGGTCGATCCATTTGCCGGGCGCGGCGGCGCCGGGCACCCTGACCAACGATGGGATCGTCAACCTGGGGCAGGGCCCCGGCATTTTCGCCATCGCCGGGAACTACACACAGACCGCGACGGGCGTGTTGAACCTGCGCCTGGGCGAGGGCGGTAATGGCACGGCGGTCTTTGGCACGGCTAATTTCGGGGCGACCGCGCCGATCGTGAACCTGAACCGGATTAGCGGCGCCGGGGGCGCGCGCTTCGGCGATACCGTGGCCTTGGCGGCGGGCGCGGTAATCGCGGGCGCGGGTTTCGACTTTAGTAGCGTCACCATCAACCAGTCGCTGACTGATGGGCTCGATGTTCACGGGCAGAATGTTTCCTTCGATGTCCTTCCGGAGGCCGTTCAATTCACCACCGTGACGACGCAAACGGTGATCAATGCCACCGGCATAACCGGCGCTCCCCTTATTAGAGGCGGCGGCACGGACGAACTTATCGTCGCCGACGTGACCGACAGCGATATCAGTGTGTCGAGCGCCGCCGGCACCGAGAGCCTGCTGGCGATCAACGGCGACATTATTAGGAACGACCTTACGGTCCATCGTAGTATCAACGTCTCCGCCGAAGGTAATTCCGTCCTGGCCCTGAACCGGGATATCGACGCCGATTCTATCAACGTGGGCCTGGGCGGCGCCGGCACCGCCACCTTGCTCATCGGCAGCATCGGGGATGCGATCAACCTTAGTTCCGTCATCGTCGGCGATACGGGCACCGGGCTCGGCGAGATGTTCGTCCACGGCTTCCTGGAAACGGCCGATCTTGTTATCGGTAACCAGGCGGGTTCGAACGGCCGGGTCACGGTCGCGGGCGGCGCGATGGACGTGACGGGGTTGAGCACGCTGATCGTTGGACAGCAGGGCACGGGCGAACTGATTGTCGAGCACGGCGGCATGGTCAACAACGCCGGCAGCCTTCTCATCGCCAACGGGGCCGGGTCCACAGGCACGGTCACGGTGCGCGACGATGGCTCGAAGTTGAATGTGGGCAACCAGCTCATCGTCGGCAATGGCGCGAGCGCCCTGGCGCCCGGCGTGCCGAATGGCACGCTAAACATTCTGGATGGCGGTTCGGTCACGGCGCTGAGCATGAACGTTGGCGCTCAACCAAACACGACCGGTACGGTCGCGCTCGACGGTGTGGGTTCCAGGCTGGCGGTCGGCGACCCCTTGGCGGTCGGCGAGAGCATCTATGTCGGTGTTCAGGGCGGCACGGGCACGCTCACCATTTCCGGTGGAGCGCTGCTAGAGGCTTTCGATCTACAGGCCGGACGCTCGTTCGGAGACATCCTGAATGACAACCCCACCGTCGCGCCGGGCAGCGGCAGCGACGGCACCATCGTCATTACCGATCCGGGAACCCTGGTCCGCTTGTCCAACGACTTCGGCAGCTTTGGCGCGCCCTTCGACAACGAGGGTGCGTTCCTACGCGCCGGGCGCAACGATGGCGAGATCGGGCGCATCGAGGTCCTGAACCAGGCCCATGTCGAGGTTACGGCGGCGGCGGACAAGTCGGCGCCCGGCATACAAATCGCGCGCAATCCGGGCAGCCAGGGCACACTCATCGTTGACAATGCAACTGTCGAGATATTCCAGACCGGCCCCGCGACGGCTTTCGACGGCGGGCCTTTCTTCCAGGCTGGGCGCTCGGGCGACGGCACGGTCATCATACGCAATGGCGGCGAGATAAGCCTGGATGGCGACGGCTCCCTGGTCCAGGTCTCGCGCGGAAACAGCGACCAGGGCGGGACCGATGCCCTTGTGGGGCAGGGCCGGTTGGAAATCGAGACCGGCGGCAAGCTGATCGTCGAGAGCGGCGCGAACCAGGACAACGCGAACATCAACGTCGGTCAAGAGGCCAACGCCAACGGCGTGATAATCGTGGACGGTTCCGCCGACCCCCTGGGCACGCGCTCGGAAATCCTGCTCAGTGGCGGCGCGGCCGGCCAGCAGGCGGCGTTCTTCAATGTCGGCCTGAACGGTACCGGTGCGCTCAGCATCCTGGGCGGCGCGCGGGTGCTGATCGACGGCGAGGCCGGCGACTTCCCCGGCATGAACATCGGCGGCGGTCCGAACGACATCGGTGGCGACGGCACGGTTCTGATCGATGGCGCCGGATCCGAACTCGCCATCTTGGGCAACACGGCCCTCCTTCTTGTCGGACGCAACGGCACCGGTCTCTTGACCGTCAGCGGCGGCGCGAACGTTAACATCATCGGCGGCGCGGACAGCTTAAGCCCGAACTTCGACCTCGGCGGCGCGTTGACGGCCGAAGGCACCGCCATCGTCACCGGATTGGGCACGGCGGTCACGCTGCAAGGCCAGGCGGGCAACTGGGGCGGGTCTCTCGATGTTGGTCGCCAGGGGCACGGCAGCCTGAGCATCCTCGACCGCGCGGTCGTCTCCAACGATCCCAATGGGATCAGCACCATCGGCCGCGAGGCCGGGTCGGTCGGCACGCTTATTGTCGGCGAGGCCGCCGCCGCCGGGGTCGCGATATTCAATGCCGGGGCTCAGCTCGTTATTGCCAGCGATTTCGACTTCGCCGCCGTCGCGCCCACGGGCGCGGGCACCGGCGGCACGGGGACGCTGACCATCGGCGCCTTTGGGCAGGTCAATGCCGGGCAGGTCTTCATCGGCACCGACGGCACCCTGGGCGGGACCGGCGATCTGAACGCCACGGCGACAATGCTCGACGGCGGCGCCATCGCGGCCGGTTTCTCCGCCGGCACACTCAACATCGGCGGCGATTTGACCGCCGTGAGCGGCGCCCTTGAGGTCGAGCTTGGCGGCACGGGCGCGGGGGCGTCGGACCTGATCCTGGTTTCCGGCGCCGCCGACCTGCAAGGCGCGCAGGTCGAGTTCTCCCTGATCGGCGGCTATCAGCCGCTAGCGGGCGACGGGATCACGATCCTGAGCGCCGCCGGCGGCGCAACCCTCGACCCCTCCAGGCTCTCGCTCGCCATGGCGGGGGTTGCGGCCGGCTTCTCCTTCGACGATTTCCAAGTCGGGATTACCGGCACCGACCTCATCTTCACCGCCGACGCGCCGATCACGGCCGGCAACCGGGCCTTCTTCCTCGGCAGCGATCTCGACGACATCTATGCGGGCGGCCTGGGCGACGACGACCTGCGCGGCAACGGCGGCGACGATAGCTTCACCGGCGGCCTGGGCGACGATCTCATCTTCGGCGGCGCGGGCAACGATACGGCGGTCTTCGTCGGCAGCGTCAGCGAGTTCTCGATCCTGGCCGGCGGGACTATTGTCACCGACACCAACGCCGCCGACGGCGATCAGGGCAGCGACACCCTCACCGGCGTCGAGGTCCTGTCATTCGACGACTTCACGGGTACCTTCGCCGAGTTCGATGCCGCGATCTTCGGAACCCCCGGCGACAACCCCGCCTTGGCCGGCACGGTGGGTGGCGATGTCATCTTCGGCCTCGCCGGCGACGATACCCTTAGCGGCGGCCAGGGCGACGACACCCTCGACGGCGGCACGGGCGGCGCGGACCGTGCGGTCTTCGCCGGAAATGCCATCGACTTCTCGGTTTCCCAAGACGCCACCGGCGCGGTCACGGTCACGGACCAGAATCTCGCGGACGGCGACGACCAGGGCACCGATACGCTGACCAACATCGAGGAACTGGTTTTCGACGACTTAACGGTAAGCGTGGGCGCGGCGCTGGCGCCGATAACCGGAACGGCCGGCACCGACATCCTGTCCGGCACCGGCGGCGCCGATCTTATCTTCGCACTCGGCGGCCCCGATATCATCAACGGCAGCGCGGGCGCCGATGCCATCGACGGCGGCGCCGGCATCGATACCGTGAATTATTCGGGCGGGGACCGGGTCAAGATCGATCTTTCGAGCGGCACCGCGGACGTGCGTAACGTCTCGACGAATACCCTGGAAATTCTCGACCCCGCCACGGGCGATGTTACCTCCGTGATCAGTTCCGTCGGCGGTTTCGGCGATGCCATGGCGGTTCACCCAGTCACGGGAACCATTTATACGTCGCCAGGCGGCGGTTCCAGCGAAATCCTCGCGATCGATCCAGCGACCGGTGCGATCACTTCCCTGGGCGACGCGGGCGTGGGCGGGATTTCCGACCTAGAGTTCCGAAATGACGGCGGAGTATTCGAGCTTTTCGGTGTGACCGGACGTACGACCGGAAGCCAACTCGTCAAGATCGATCTCGACGAGACGACTCCCGGAAGCCCGGTCCTGGGGGCCGGTTCATTCGTGGTCGGCTTGACCGGCGTGCCGGACGGCCTTTCCGGCGTCGCGGCCAACGCCGCCGGCACGATCTTCGCCTCCACGGTCACTAGCCGCGATCCGACGGTCAGCTTTCTTCTGACCATCGACCCGGCAAGCGGCGCAGGTACCGTGATCGCGCCGATAACCGACAGCGTGACCGGCGAGCAACTGGTAATCGGGGATCTCGCGATCCAGCCGGTCTCCGGGGTGCTCTATGGCGTGCGCGGCGGATCGAATATTTCGGGTGTGGACCCGCGGCCCACGCAGCTGTTCACGATAAACGCGGCGACCGGTCAGGCGACGCTGGTGGGCGAGATTTTCGACGGCGCCGAGGCGCGAGTTTTCAGCAGCGGACTCGCCTTCGCGGCCGACGGCACGCTCTACCATCAAGGATTATCCAGGACGTTCGACACCGATTCACTGGCTAACATCGAGAACGCCATCGGCTCCAACGGCAACGATGTCCTCATCGGCGACGATCAGAACAACTTTCTCGAGGGACTCGGCGGTAACGACCGCCTTACGGGCGGGCTGGGTAACGACATCATCGACGGTGGCGGCGGCGGGGGCGACCGGGCCTTCTTCGCCGGTAGCGTCAACGACTTTTCGGTCACGACCCTTTCCGGCGTCTCCACGGTTGTCGATAATATCGGCAGCCTAGGCACCGATACCCTCATGAACGTCGAGACCCTGATCTTCGACGACTTCGTGGGCAGTATCGCGGAGGTGGAGGCCGGGATATTCGGGACCTCCGGGGCCGACGCCGCCTTGACCGGCACGGCGGGCGGCGACCTCATCTTCGGTCTCACCGGTGGCGACACCATCGATGGCTTGGCCGGCATTGACGACCTGCGCGGCGGGCGCGGTGACGACACCCTGCGAGGCGGCGACAACACCGATACCTTGAATGGCGGCTTTGGCAACGACACCCTGCTCGGCGGCTTGGGCGATGACACGCTGATCGGCGGTTTCGGCAATGACGTTCTGCGGGGCGGGGCACAGGCCGACACGCTGACCGGCGGGCCCGGCGCGGACACCTTCGTGTTTAGCCCGGGCGACGGCGGGACCGCGATCAGTCTCGCCGACGTCATCACCGATTTCGTGGATGGCGTGGATATGATCGGCCTGACGGGGGGGCTCAGTTTCGCCGATCTGACCATCGCCGACGATGGTTTCGGGAGTTCGGTCGTCTCCGTTCCCGCGTCCGGCGCGGTCCTGGTGCTCGTGGACGGCATCAACCCGAGCCTGCTCGACGAAGCCGATTTCACGGCCATCGTATAGCGTCTCTTCTCCGATTTAGACCCGCTTTGCTTGATCCGGCGGCGCGGGCGGGTCATCTTGCGTGCTTGGCACCAACATTTTAACGCGGCGAGGGGCGATTGAGACCATGACGGACAAGATGAAAAGCCAAAACGGGAACGGCACGAGCCCCAGCGCGGCGCCGGGCCAAGCGCCGGATCCCAAGGGCGCACCGGCTCAACAGCCGCTGCCGCTGTTCTACAGCGCGCCGGTACCGGTGCATGAGAAGTCTTTCGGCGGCAAGGGCCTGCGCCAGGAGGGCAATTACAGCTTCGCCGCCAAGGCCCATGCCGTGGCCGTGCACATGCAGGAGTTCCGTTTCGCGGCCGCCCACTATCCCGTTGTGTTCTCGGACGACGAGGTGGCCATGCCGCTCGCGGTCCTGGGCTACCGGGAGGGCGCGAACCTCTTTGTCGACGCCCAGGGAAAATGGACCGAGGGCGCCTATGTGCCCGCCTATGTGCGCCGCTACCCCTTCGTGATCGGTCAGGGGGCCAAGCCGGATGAGCCGATCCTGTATCTGGACCGGGAAAGCGACATGCTGGTCGACATGGCGGACGAACCGGAGGCCGAGCCCCTGTTCGTCGATGGCGCGCCCAGCGAGCGGGTCAAGAAGGTGCTGGAATTCTGCGGCGCCTTTCAACAGCAAGCGCCGCTGACGCAAGCCTTTGTCGATGCGATCGCCAAGCATGGCCTTCTGGAGACCAAGGAAATCCGCCTCGACCTGCCGAAGGGCCAGCAACAGCTCTTGACCGGCCTGCGCATTATCGACGAGGCCAAATTCAATGCCTTGCCGGACGAGGAGTTCCTTGCCTGGCGCAAACAGGGATGGGTCGCCGCCGTCCATTGGCACTGGGCCTCCATGGACAACTTCCGCCGCATGGTGGTACGGGGGTAGCGCCCCAGGGGGAACGCCTCAATGCAATACCAGCCGCGGCCGGCTGTCTAGAGAACTTAACCTAATCGAACGGCGTATATAGAGAGCCGGCGATTGATTAATAACTGCGGAGTAGCTCATTAGGGCCAAATATACTAAAGTGAAGCGGCCAGATTATTGTACGACTCATTGGGACAGCCATGCCTCCGGCCAGCGTCAACCTGCGTAGCGCCAGCAAGAATTTTCCCGCGTTAATTTCTATCGCGATGGCGTTCACGATTGCCGGTATCGGCTTTCTTTATTGGAACGGGTTGAGCGATATGCTGCGGGCCTGGTCGCGCGAGGAGTACAGCCACGGATATATAATACCCCTCGTCGCCGCTTACCTGTTCGCGCGGAACCTGCCCGATGCCTTAGACGCCGCTCCCACCAAGAGGTGGACGGGCCCTGTTATCGCCTTGCTCGCGGTCGCCTTTGGACTGGTCGGAGCCCTGAGCGACATCGCGGACATCGCGCAATATGGGTTTCTTCTATCCGCGGTCGCCGTGTCGGTCGCTCTCCTTGGCTTCCGCTCCACGCTGCTTCTGTGGGTGCCGCTGGTTTACCTGGCGTTCATGGTGCCGGTTCCCCAGGTTATCTACCTTAAACTTTCGACCGGCCTGCAACTCCTGTCTTCGCAGCTTGGCGTCGCTCTCATCCGCATGGCGGATATCTCCGTCTTTCTTGAAGGCAACGTGATCGACCTCGGCGTATATAAGCTTCAGGTCGTCGAGGCTTGCAGCGGCCTTCGTTACCTTTTCCCGCTCATGAGTTTCGGTTTTCTTTTCGCGGTGCTTTACAATGGGCCTCGCTGGCACAAGCTGTTCCTGTTCCTGTCCACGATCCCCATCACCATCGGCATGAACAGTTTCCGAATAGCGGTTATCGGGTTGCTGGTCGAGCGTTACGGCATTGAGAGCGGCGAAGGATTCCTGCATTCCTTCGAGGGCTGGGTCATCTTCATGGCCTGTATCGCGATCCTCTTCGCTGAGGCTTTCGTCTTGCTTCGCGTGACCGGCTCCCGCGCGACGCTCCGCGATACGCTCGATTTGCAGCTACACGCGATGACGCGCCGCCCCGGTTCGATCGTTGAACGCGGGGACTGTCGGGCTCTCGCGCTAACCGCTGGAATTTTCCTTCTCGGCGCCTTGTTCATACAACTCAAACCGGACGCACGCGCGGAACTGCCGCCGCGCCAGACCTTCGCGACCTTTCCCTCTTCCGTGGATGGCTGGCGCGGCCAGCGGAATACCTTGCCGTGGGACATCGCCGAGATTCTCGCGGCCGACGATTACCTGCAAGTGGATTTCGAGAACCAAGACCGTGCGGCACCCGTCAATCTCTTCATCGCCTTTTACGAGACACAGACCGAAGGGCGCGCCATACACTCGCCCGAAGTTTGTATCCCGGGCGCCGGATGGGAGGTCGGTGTCTTAGAATCATTCAAGATCGATCTGGTGAATGGTCTGGCGGGCAAATTGACCGTCAATCGTGCGATTATTCGAAAGGGTATAACCCGCCAATTGGTTTACTACTGGTTCGAGCAACGCGGGCGCCAACTCACGAACCAGTACGAGGTTAAGTGGCGGATTCTTGAGGACGGCCTGATGCGCGGCCGCACCGACGGGTCCATTGTTCGCCTTATAACACCGATAACCGAAAACGAAGGGGAAGCGGCGGCGGACCGCCGACTCGAAGAGTTTCTAAACGCGGTTTACCCGGTCTTGCCGGTTTTCTTGCCGGGCAAATCCGTTTAATACGCCCTGGCGTAGTACCGGGGACATGGGGAACGCCCGAACTCGGGCGCGCTCATGGCTTCTCGTCGCGCATCGCGCCGACCTTAGCCCCCCAAAATTAGGTCTCGAACGACTTCTATGAGCCGGCGTTCCGCAAACGGCTCAATCTTTTCCATCCGCATATCTTGCTTCACGGTCGCTAAACGGTCGAGCTCTCGGTTCAGATCGTCCTCCGTCAACGCGGCTACGACACCTGGTTTCGTTTTCAGATGACTCACCGTGGCGAATTGATGATCGTTGCGATGCTCATGCAGATGGCTGCGGCGCGGCAGAATCAGGATCGGTTTCGACAAAGTCATTGCCGTGATGATCGATCCCATTCCGGCGTGCGCCACGATTAAATCCGCGGCAGCAAAAGCTTCTTGATATTTTACCGGCGGCAAATGGGCCACCCATTCGAAATTCTTCGGCCGGTATCCCCTCGGGCCAGGATCGGCGATCTGGCCGAAGACGTCCCCAAGTCCTCGCGCGCCGCACCACTCGTCAACCGCTTTTACGAGACGGTCGAATGGCAATTGCGTTCCGACGGTTAGGAAGATCACAGCACCGACCCACAATACCGCGGACTGTCTGTCCGGCGTTCGGTGCCGGCGAGATGCTCCCATTGGGTCAGCCAGAGATCGACGTGGCGTCCGGCGCGCAGGCCGGACAGAGAAAGTTCTTGCGCATTGGCGATACTGTCGATCCAGGCCGTTTTCGCACCTATCAGCTTGGCGACTCGGGTCGCGAAATAGCCGGGCGCGGCGCCGGTTGTGATGACGGTATCGGGCCTCGTGCGTATGACGATCCACATAATCTGGCATAGTTGACGCAGCAGCCGGAGTTTTTGCCAACGATTTGCTTCGGTCACCACGTAATAGGCCGGGGGCGACTGGCCGCGCTCGCGCGCGTCCGCCGTGACTTCGTCGCGGTACCCAGGTTCCGTCGTGACATAGGACACATCGCAACCGTCCCAAGCCGGCCGGATTCTGTAAAGTTGAACCCAATGTCCGCCCCCCGAGGCAACGGCCATGACCCGGCGCGGTATTCGACTGTCATCAGGTCGAGTTACAAATGTCATCTGGGGAATATCGATTTACTGCCTTGAAAGGAAGAGATGGATACAACTTGGTTGTGATAGCACGTTACTATTTACATCAGTTGTTAAAGATTGGTGGATTTGTTGATCCTGCCGTTGATATCGTCCGTTACTTTTTCTCCGCCGTCCAGAGGGTGTGAAACGGACAATTGATTCCCACATATCTGTCAGGATCTGTCCGCCCACAAATCCCCGCCCGAGTGTCACGCTATCGAATCCGCCGGCACCAAAACACGCTTCCTACCGCCCTACCAACCCCTAATTCAGTCTCATCGAGATGGCCTTCTCGAAGCGTAGGGCATTTCTCAAGAAGACCGCCGCACGAACCGGCAACGACCTCTGGTAAGCCATTGCAATAGGCATCACCCATGTCGAATGTCATGAAACTTCACGGCTGCCGGATATGACCGTGAGCGATAGGGAAACGCTCTAGGGCCTGTGGACATTTTGGCCCGATCCCGCCTCGGTGACATCCTAAATGTCCACAGGCCCTAGGTCACAAACCCATTATGTCGTCATCCCCGACTTGACTTTCCATCCCAAGCCTAAGGTTTGGAGGAAGGTCAAGCCCGGAATGACGATTTTTCGTTTATGAGTCGGTGGCCTAGCTTACAACTCCGCTCCCTGCGCTCGCTGGGCTTTGTCGGATCGATCTCAGGGCGTGGGACATCCGTTTGTTATATGGAACGTTCCCACGACACGGTCTACCGAGTTGCGGAACTCATTGACCAAATTTCCGTCCTCGTAACGGTTGCACGAGAAGGTGGGTGTCTTGGTCGAGGTGCTTAAGAGGAAAGCGGTGCTGCTATTTATCAGGGCCTGTTCCCAGATATTATTGCGAACATTGCAACCGGCTTGGTTGTGGCACCGGACTATGAAAAAGCCAAATTCAGGTATGAAGTTATCCTCGAGCAAGATATCTACCTGGGAGAAGTTGGTCGCGAAAATGAGGGCCGTCTTGTTGTTACCGCCAGGGCTGTTGTGATGCATCCAGTTGCCCTGTATGTGCACGAAGCCGGTCGTGGGGTTCACGAACTCGCCGATCTGGAACCCGTCGGCGTGAGACAAGCTCACGAGATTGAGCGAATGCATGTAGTTATCGCGCACAACCAACCCGTCTATATTGCCGTCGACGAAGAAGAAATCCTCGCAACCGGTCGTCTCGTTATTGTTGATAGTTATGTTCTGGTAATTCTTTATCATGAAGATCTTGCCGCTGCTGTTGCATCGGATCGTACTGTATTCGATCGTGAAGTTTTGATGATTGCCGCTCACGGCCAGGTTGATCGCAAAGTGACTGTTGCAATTGATAATGACGTTCCGAATGGTCACGTTACTCGTATCAATCCGTAGGCAGCCGTTGATGATCCTGTTTTCGATTGTTGACGGCGAGGTCAAAGTCAGGGGGCCGCTGTAGACGATGGTGGGAGCCGCGGCAAGCACACCGTGACCGATATTCACGCCCACGTCCGCTGCGGTAACGTGCTTATAGGGGGTGGCCGAACGGCCGGGAGGCGAACCGTCAGGCGTCGAGCCGCCGGTCGAGCCGCCGCCGGTCGAGCCGCCGCCGGACGTGCCGCCGCTGGCTGCAGCGGTGATGGTCGCCAACTGATTGGCCGGCACCGCCGCGGCGTTGAAGAGATCGGTAACTTCGGCGGCGCTCAGGGCGCGGTCATAGATGCGGGCGTCGTCTATCAGCCCGCTAAAGTGCCGGCCCTCGCCCTCGCGCATGCCCAGGTGCACGGCGCGAGCCGAGGAGTCGATCGGATCGCCCTTGGGCAGCGTCGCCGAATCCTGGACCCCGTTCAGATAGGTTCGCATGACCGTGCCGTCGTACACCATCGCCACATGAATCCAGCCATCTGGCAGGAACCCCGAACTCGCGATCAAGGTTTGGCAGTCGAGGCGGAACCAGAACTCGTTGGCTAGGGTGAACATTGAATAGACGTCGCAGCCGCCGGCATCCGTGCGCTTGGAAATGATCCGCGAGCCGGCGGTGACGCCGCCGTCGCTGGGTTTGATCCACGCGGCCATGGTGATCGCGGTGCCCGTGATGTCGAGCTCAGGGGTGTTATCGACGACAACATAATCACTGCCGCCGAAGGAAAGCGCGGAGCCTACGACGCCGCTGGCCCAGGTGCCACCGAAGATGGTGCCGGTGTTACTTCCCGCGCTATCGCCGGCCAGGGCGCCGCTGTTCTCATCGAACGCCCAATGTGCCAGCAGGGCGGCATCGTTGGCCGGAGGAGTGCCGCCGGTCGAGCCGCCGCCCCCTCCTGAGTCGGTCACGGTAAAGGAGACCGTCAGTGCTTGGCCAGCGCTGCCGCCGCCGTTGTCCAGCGAGTAGGGGGTCGCGGTCAACTGATAGCTGCCGACCGGCGGGGTCCAGGCATTGAAATTACCACCGGTGTCGCCGGCCATGGCGTAAGGCAAATTGTTTTCGATGACGAGTGGGGAACCGCTCAGATCGAAGGCAATGCTTTCGACAACACCGGACACGTCCACCCCAACGTTGAGATTCCTGCCGGCGACGGCCAGATCGATGGTGAGTCCGTCCTGCAGCAGGCCGATCGCTTGATTGGTATCGGAGTTGATCAAGTTCAGAGCGGTCACGGCGAAGCCGGCTCCCGAGCTTCCCCCGCCGGCCGTGCCCAGGTCGATCTCGGCCGTGATCGTGACCTCGTCGAAGGAGCTTGTCAGCAGGCCGTCGCTGACCGTGAGGCGGGCCCTGTAATTACCGGGGACATCCAAGGTCAAGGTTGGCTGGGCCGCTGTGGTGCTCGACAGGCTAGCGGTGCTGCCCGCCGGCTGTGTCGCCAGCACCCAGGCATAGGATAAGGAGTCGCCATCCGGATCGGAGCTCTGCAGACCGCTCAGCGCTGCCGTCTGGCCTTCGGTCAGTGTCTGGTCCGGCCCGGCGTTGGCGACGGGAGCGGCATTGCCGGCGGTGACGGTCACGGTCACGGTATCGCTGAGCGCGCCGTCGCTAACGGTCAGGCGCAGGACATAGCCCCCGTCCACGGCCGGCGTGAAGGACGTGGCCGCTTGACCCGGCGTTGTTAGGCTTGGCGAATTACCGGCGGGCGAGCTGATCGTGCTCCACGCATATGTCAGCGGATCGCCATCCGGATCGAAGCTGCCGGAACCGTCCAGGTTAACGACGTTGCCGGTATGCGCGGCGATCTGGCTGTTGCCAACAAAGGCGACGGGGGCCGAGTTGCCCGGCGGCGGCGCGGTCAATGTCGTGGGCAGCCGGTACAGCCAAAGTCCTTCCGCCGGATTGTGATAGCCGGCGAATAAGCCTAATTCCTTGATCGTGGTCCACTTAGAGAAGACACCCCCTGGGCCCGCCACCGGGCCGCTTGAGGCTATTTCCTCGGTCCACGCGTTGGTGGCGGTGTCGAAGCTGCGCACGGTCGTGCCGCCGGCCCACAGGGCAACGATCCCACGTTGCAGGTCCAAGGCCGCGCCGGAAGCCGTGTCGAAACCGCTGGGCACATCGGCCAGGCGGTTGATCGCGCCCGGATTGGACATTGAAATCGAGTAAACGCCTTCTTGGGCGAAGACAATCAATTCATCGGTCCGGGTATCCAGCACCGCGTTGCCGACGGAAAGCGTTATGCCCAGGTTGACCCTGGCTCCAAGATGGCCGGTCACGGGATCGAAATCGCGCAGTGTGGCGTTGGCCCCCGTTTCCACGACATAAATGAGGCCCGACAGCGAATCGTATTCCGCGAACACCGGGCCGTTCAGGCCGGTCATGCTGGCAATGGGATCCCAGGTTCCCGCTAGAGGATCGAATTCCCAGATCGTTTCCTGATTGTAGGTGCCGGTGGGGCAGTAAGCGCCGGTCGGGAACACGAAGAAGGACTGGGTGGCGGATGACCAAACAAAGCCGTCGAAGGTCGAACCCGCGGCGGGCCCGTCCGAAGGCGCGAGGCAGCTGCTGGCGTTGGAAGCCGTAACCGTGGTGTCCAGTATCGACGGCTGAGTAAGCTGCGTCATCAGCGGAATGGTGAGATCGAGGCGATACACCTCGTTGCCGCCGTAAGAGCCACCGCCACCGCCCCAGAAGTACCAGAAGAAGCCCTCGGGGTCGTAGGCGCTGCCGGTCTGCTGGCTCAATACGGCCGCCGAACCGCCGGTGCCGCGGATATTCAGCGCATTCGCTTCCTGATCCGTAAGTCCAAAGTGGTCGAATCGTAGGCCGGTAACCTGCCGCCATTCGCCTGGCCCCGGCAAATACGGCGACAAGGCATCCAGGGGATTGACGGCGATCTGTTCGGGCCGCGGGGAAGCGGCGGCGGGGGTGAGATCGACGGTTGGCGCCGCCGGCCGCGGTTCTTCGGATCTACTTGGGCTGGCACTGAACAGCAGCGGCAAGACACTGGCCGGGGGCACGGGAAGCAGGGCCGTGCCCGTGGCGGCGGCGCCCTTCGTGTCGCCTAAGGTCAGGAACAAGGCCGCCGTTAAGCCGGCCAACGTATTGACCGAGCGCCATGGGCGCCTTGGTTGTGTGCACGCTCGCATTTGAACTGCCTCTTGTGTTGTCACCGCTACCGCATCGCCGCACGTACAGGGTCTAATTTGTTTTTCTTTTGTCTCGACCCGTGTTTTTTTGTATTAAATTAAGTAAAAATACGATTTATTGTTCTTTTTCTTGAGCTTATTAGGTTACTGTTTCTCATATTAACAAAATCTAAAAACGTGAGAACTTACGTGTGACAAAGATGTGTTGGTGGAATTGTCGCAAAAGCGCTTTATGGAGGGGATCGCCGCCGGGTTATTGCTAGGCACAATATTTAGTATGAGCTTGATACTATCTTATCATGTCGGGAAACTTCGCGGCCGCGCCCCCGGGCAGTAGATATAAAATGGCACGCGGGAGGGCCGAATATCTCGGTTAGTAAATTTTCTTCGCCAGCAACTGGTAACGCATGAGTCGTCATGCCTGTGACCCTAACTTATAATGGGAAAGTGTGCCATAAACTCACGAAATTCTGTTCTCTGTTGAGACAATCGAAGTGAATCTAGGCGCGATAATGCGTCGGTCATGTTTGTCACGGCCGACAGACTAGACCGGAGAACCCCCTAGATGTTGTGACAATGCTGTGTAAGAGAACCTGGGGTAGCGGCGGCCGTTGCGGCTCGCCTCTCGCGGCACACATTAGGGGCTTTCCGAGTGGCCGCGCAGCTTGGTGGACGGCGGCTACCGCATCTATTTGAATTGAACGCGCCCAGTCTTTGATGCTGGCGCCTAGCTTGACTGGAACAAAGGAAAATGAAATCAACGAGAGCCTTGGTGTCGATGGCGCCGCGGACCCAAAAGACTGTCAGCCATGGGGGCCGCGACCTATCACAAGGATCGACGCGACGTGGTGGCGCGCGGCCCGAGCTTACAAGATCGGGAGCCCCCATAGCGCCGGAGATGTACCAAGGACATGACTGATCAGAAACGCATAGTGGTCACTGGCGGAGCGGGCTTCATCGGGTCCGCTGTTGTGCGCCACCTCCTGTCTCAACCGGGAATCGAGGTGCTCAACCTGGACAAGTTGACCTATGCGGCGAATCTCGAATCCCTGCGCGACGTATCGGACAAGGCCGGCTATCGTTTCGTCGAGGCGGACATCGTGGACAGTTCGCGTATAGGGCAGGTTTTCACCGACTTTCGCCCCCACGCGGTCATGCATCTTGCGGCCGAATCCCATGTCGATCGCTCCATCGACGGACCGGAAGCCTTCATCCAATCGAATGTGGTCGGGACCTACCGCTTGGTCATGGAGGCGCTCCGCTACTGGCAGCGCCTTCCGGAGGCCGAGGCCAAGGCCTTTCGCTTCCACCACATTTCGACCGACGAGGTCTTCGGCGAGCTGGGGGCCTCGGGTTCGTTTACCGAAGACAGCCCCTATCAGCCCAATTCGCCCTATGCCGCCACCAAGGCGGCGGCGGACCATATCGTGCGCGCCTGGGGCCGCACCTACGGGCTGCCCGTTGTTTTGAGCAATTGTTCGAACAACTACGGGCCTTACCATTTTCCAGAAAAGCTCATTCCTCTTGTGATCCTGAAGTGCCTCGCCGGCGAGAGCGTGCCGGTCTATGGCCAGGGCCAACAGATCCGCGACTGGCTGTTCGTGGCGGATCATGCGCGGGCGCTTCATCTGATCGTGGAGCGGGGCGAGGTGGGCGAGAGCTATAACGTGGGCGGCGGTAGCGAGAGGACCAATCTTCAGGTCGTGCAGGGCATCTGCGATCTGCTCGACCGGCTGCGCCCCCGGCAGGATGGGAGCCACCGCGATCTCATCGCCTTCGTGCCCGACCGTCCGGGGCACGATTTCCGCTATGCCATAGATTACTCTCACTTGGAGCGCTCACTTGGCTGGCGCCCCCTGGAGAGCTTCGAGAGCGGCCTGGAGAAGACCGTGCGATGGTATCTGGAGAACGACTGGTGGTGGCGGCCGATAGTCGAACGCCAATACGCCGGTCAAAGGCTGGGATTATCGAAGTCCGAGGCAAGGGCCCAGAGCTGAGAGGCGCTGTCTGGACCCTTGCTTGAGGTTTCGGCTATAAGATCGTTCCTGCTCATCGTTACATATGCGGCTTGCCATGGGCGTCCTTGCCTGAAGCCGGCCCGGTGCCCCCGTTTCAACCACAACGCCAAGAGCCTGCCGAGCCGTGGACATCGCCGAAACAGAGATTCCCGACGTTAAGGTCCTCACGCCGAAGAAATTCGGCGATTCCCGGGGGTTTTTTTCCGAAACCTATAACAAGGCCTTGCTGCGGGATCGCGGCATCGATCTGGATTTCGTGCAGGACAATCATTCCCTGTCGCGCGAGATCGGGGTCGTGCGCGGCCTGCACTTCCAGACCCCCCCTTACGCCCAGGCCAAGCTGGTGCGCGTCGTACGGGGCGCGATCTTCGATGTCGCTCTCGATCTGCGCCGGCGCTCGCCTAGCTTCGGCCGCCACGTCACCCGGGTGATCAGCGCCGAGAATTGGGGGCAGTTCCTGGTCCCGGTTGGCTTCGCGCACGGGTTCTGCACGCTAGAGCCGGATACGGAAGTGATCTACAAAGTGACCGGCTTCTACGCTCCGGATCACGACAAGGGGATTTTGTGGAACGATAGCGAAATCGGGATCGCCTGGCCGGTGAAAGCGGCCGATGCCATCGTTTCCGAAAAGGACCGCCGGCACCCGCTGTTTCAGGATATCGCGGAGAACCCGCCGTTTTGACACGGCCTCACCCCCGAGCCCCAGTGCGAAGGGCGGCCCATGCCCGCTGAACAATTCAAGGTTCTGGTGACCGGATCTGGCGGCCAGCTCGGCGCCGAATTGGCACGCCTGTCCTGGCCAGGAAATTTTCAGGTCGCGTGCAAGGCCCGCGGTGAGCTCGATATCGCGGATCGCGCCGCGGTCGGCACCGAAATTCAAGACGGCGGCTACGACCTCGTGGTCAATGCGGCGGCTTTCACCGCCGTGGATCGCGCGGAATCCGAAACCCAGGCCGCCTTGGCCGCGAACCAGCTTGGCCCGGCCAATCTGGCCCAGGCGTGCGGCCGGGTGGGCGCGGCCCTGATCCATATTTCGACCGATTATGTATTCGATGGAGCGAAAACCGCTCCCTACCTCGAGGACGACACGGTCTCCCCGCTGGGTGCCTATGGCCGCAGCAAGGAGGCGGGCGAGGGCGAAGTAAGGCGGGCCCTGCGGCGGCACGTGATCCTGCGCACCGCCTGGGTCTACGGCGTCCACGGCGGCAATTTCGTGA
Source organism: Kiloniellaceae bacterium (assembly GCA_021776175.1). GTDB lineage: Bacteria > Pseudomonadota > Alphaproteobacteria > Kiloniellales > J153 > JAJFGN01. The sequence continues at coordinate 22,602 of JAJFGJ010000024.1, read as the reverse complement.
AAACCGTTCTGAGGCTGATCGGCGAGCGCGGCGAGGTGCGCATCGTCGCCGACCAGCATGGATCGCCGACTTCGTCCCGCGACCTTGGGCGGGCGATCGTCACGATCGCCACCCGGCTGGCCCACGACCGCGAGCGGGGAGCCGCGACGCCCTGGGGTACTTACCATTGCGTTAACGATGGCGAGGCCTCTTGGCATGACTTCGCCGTCGAAATAGCCGCCTTGGCAGGGCCGTGGCTCGGCCGGACTCCCCGGGTTGTCCCGATCTCCACTTCGGAATATCCAACCCCGGCGAAGCGGCCGGCCAACTCGCGTCTCGATTGCGCTAAACTGGAGGGGGCCTTCGGCATTCGGCTCCGCCCTTGGCGGGAGGCGCTGGCGGAGGTTATCGAGGATTTGCGGCGAGAACAGGCACACACACAGCGCGAAGAGGCAAGCACATGAAGGGTATCGTCCTGGCCGGAGGTTCGGGAACCCGCCTGCACCCGGTCACGATCGCGGTTAGCAAGCAACTGCTGCCGGTCTACGACAAGCCGATGATCTATTATCCCTTGTCCACGCTCATGCTGGCGGGGATTCGCGAAATTCTGGTCATCACCACGCCGCGCGACCGGCAGGCTTATCAAGACCTGCTCGGCGATGGGCGGCAATGGGGTATCGAGTTGAGCTACGCGGTGCAGCCGCGGCCGGAAGGCCTGGCGCAGGCATTCCTGATCGGGCGCGATTTCGTCGGCTCCGATTCCTGTGCGCTGGTTCTAGGCGACAATATTTTCTACGGCCATGGCCTGGTCGAGCAACTTGCCCGCGCCGCCGGGTTGGAGCGTGGCGCGACCGTGTTCGCCTATGCGGTCAAGGACCCGGAACGATATGGCGTGGTTGAATTCGACAAGGCGGAAATCGCCGTCAGCCTAGAGGAAAAGCCCAAGCGCCCCAAATCGCGCTGGGCGGTCACGGGGCTCTATTTCTACGATAACGACGTGCTCGACATCGCCGCTTCGATCAAGCCGTCCGGCCGCGGCGAGCTTGAGATCACGGACGTCAACGCGGCCTATTTGGCGCGCGGGGATCTTCATGTCGAGAAGATGGGGCGCGGTTACGCTTGGCTCGACACCGGCACCATCGATTCCATCAACGAGGCCGCGGATTTCGTTAAGATGCTCGAGCATCGCCAAGGTCAGAAGATCGCGTGCGTGGAGGAGGTCGCCTACCGGATGGGCTATATATCCACCGGCCGGCTTCGTGACCTGGCAAGGCCGCTCCTGAAAAGCGGCTACGGCGATTATTTACAGCAGGTAGCCGACGAGGCGATCTAGGACGAGGCGACCTAAACGAGACCCCGGATCATCGCACGGGGCCGGCAAAATAAACGGATATCTCCTCCTCGTGAGAAGGGCGAGCCCCCATGCTATAGGCGCGGTGCCCCGAGAGTTGCCCTTCCCAGCGAAATTCGACAGGACTATGGTTAACAGCCCGGCTCACGAAGGGCTGAAAGCGGCCCTTTCGCTGCGCGTCCGATGGCGCGGCAGTCCTTGGGGCGCCTAACTAAATCCAAGAAAACTCGATGCAAGTGTTGATTAAATTTCTATTACAGCCTACTATAATACGCACAAGGACGGTTGCATGACTTCAGTGGGAAGGAAGATCAGAAAAGCTGGATTTTAAGAATCGCCTGTGGGGAACTTGGGTCTTTGGTTAACGCGATCCGATAGGGGCGGAAGCGGATAAGGCTCTTTTTAGGTTAGGGAAGGGGTTCTGGGAATGTCTCAAGTAGAGGCGGGGTTGCGTGCGCCAACGTTTAAGCAGCCACATATTTCTCTTGGTTTTTTCTTAACGTGTTTAGAGGTCTTCGACATTCTCGTCGTAGCCGGTGCCGGGTCGGTAGCGAGTTGGTTTCGCTTCGGCACATGGAGCTTTACCGGGGTCCACGGCATCGTGGTCGTTTTGGCCGTGCTGGTTGCTTATTTCGCTTTCAGATACACAAAACTTCACGATATTTCGCTCCTGCCCAACCCCTTCGCCCAGGCGCGCAGGGCCGCGACGGCAATTCTCTTGACGGGCTTCGTGCTTCTCGCCGTCGGCTACGCGACCAAGACTTCCGAGGACTTCTCCCGGCTCTGGCTGGGGACCTGGTTTCTGGGTGCCTATTTTATCTTGGCCGTGACTCGCCCGGCGATTACCCTGCTATACCAAAGGCTTGAAAGAGCCGGCGTCTTCTCGCGCCGGTTTGTGATCTTCGCGACCGTGAGCGAACTCGACTCGCTTCAGAAGCTCCTGGATCGTTGGCCGGCAATCATGCACCGCTCCGATACCATTTCCGGCATCTTCCTCGATCATCCCGACAGGGTGGCGTCGAATAAGGGTTTCCGTGCGCAGCACCTGGTCAAGGGGTCCATCGACGACTTCCTGGCATGGAGCGCCAACCGGCGCGTCGATAACGCGGTCGCCGTGATGCCGGCGGGAAGCAGTTTATCCATCGAACCCTTGCTTCAGAAGATCAGTTCCGTGTCTCTGGACGTCGACCTGGTCGTCGGTCAAGTGGATGAGATTTGGGCGCAGCGCGATGTAAGCAAGGTCGCGGGATTGCCCGCCATCCGGGTCATGCGGCGATCGCTCGATTCCTCCCAGTTCGCGGTGAAGCGGATCGAGGACATCGTCGTTGCCGGTCTGGCCCTGATATTTCTTGGGCCCCTGATGCTCTCGGTCGCCCTGGCTATCAAGCTGGACAGCGCCGGCCCGGTGTTCTTCCGCCAGGCACGCCACGGGTTCAACAACCGGCCCTTCTACGTGTTTAAGTTCCGGACCATGTTTCACACCCCGGACGTGCTGTCCGACGTGGCCCAAGCGCGACGGAACGATCCCCGCGTCACCCCGCTGGGCGCCTTTCTTCGCAAGACCAGCCTGGATGAGTTGCCGCAGCTGTTCAATGTTCTGCTCGGCGAGATGTCGATCGTCGGCCCCCGCCCGCATGCCGTCGAACACAATGACATGTACGCACAGCACATTGATGCCTATTTGGCACGCCATCGCATCAGGCCCGGCATAACAGGTTGGGCCCAGATCAACGGCCTACGCGGAGAAACCCGTGCGCTGGAATCGATGCGCAAGCGCGTTGAATACGATCAGTTTTATGTCGATCATTGGTCCCTGGCCTTCGACATCAGGATCATGCTGTTGACACTTCCCAGCCTAGCGCATCCCAACGCTTACTAACCGGGATCCGGTGACGGCGAACCCTCCATAGGGCACTTTCCAGCGATGGAGCGGGCCCGGTATAGAATCCTCCCTGCCGGAGAGGGATTCGAAGCCGACTTCAAGGCGCGTATTGGGATCTTCCAGTAGGTTGAGTATCACCAAGCCGAGATTTCTCCATTCGGCGCTCGATGAACTGACGCTGCGGGAGGTTTATCATCGATTCGACCCGCCCTCATCTGGGCGTGTCTCGATAAGAGCGGAGGCGCAACTGGCAACTTGATTGCCACCGTCGGATACCGTCAAGCAAGTGCTGCTCAGCCGCCCAATAATTGGGATATTTCTCTCTACAACGGGCAAGGTATACCGGGAAAAAATGGATTTTGTTGACAGTTTGTCTACTTGAACGGAGTATTCTCCCATTGATAATACTCGCTCTACTCACTCTCAGGCAGAAACACTATCGTCCGGCAATTCCAGTTATCGTCAATGGATTATATTGTGAACATAAGCGCCAAAATGCCGACCATACGAACCGAAGACTACCCGTATTGCCCACTGTGCAGTGCTTCTGGCGATGTGCTTTATGAGGGACTGAAAGACGCGTTGTTCGATGTGCCGGGCATTTGGAACCACCGGCGCTGCACAAATACGGACTGTCGGCACGTCTGGCTGGATCCCCAACCGATTGACGCGGATCTGCCGCTACTTTATGAGCAGTACTACACGCACCAGGGTCGCGATAAGGTTTCCTCGAGTCCAACACAGACCCCTTTGAGAACGAGAGTACTCCGTCTTCCTTTGGAATTTGTGTATTCCGCTTTTCTAACCCTCTCTGGCACATCATCCGCGAGGCAACGAACATACGGATTGTACCTGGCCGACCGGCCGCCCGGCCGCTTACTCGAGATCGGATGCGGCTCTGGCGAATTGCTGGCGCACTTCGTCGGACTAGGCTGGGAAGTCGTTGGCCAGGATGTAGATCCGAAAGCGGTGGATCACGCGAGGGAGACCCATGGTGTGCGTGTGCACCTCGGCCCTGTCGAGTCTTTGCCCAGCTCCCTTGGCGAGTTCGACGTCGTGATAATGAACCACGTCATAGAGCATGTCCCCAACCCAGTTGAAACTTTGCGTCAAGTCGCTGCACGCCTGGTACCAGGCGGAGCGCTAGTTGTGGTGACACCGAACATGGATAGCCTTGGGCATCGCTGGTTCAAATCTAATTGGCGAGGCCTGGAGCCGCCGCGGCACTTACATCTGTTCCTTCCGCGTACTTTAGAACGGATCGCACAACAAGTGGGACTGGACAATGCCAAAGTACGCACCTCGGCCGCGTACGCCGAACGAATCGCCGCGCGCAGTTCAGAACTTGCGCGAAAGGGACGGTGCGGCCTCTACGAACCAACGGATTTTTGGGATCGATTCGTCGGGTTGATCTTTCAATTCGCGGCTCTACGGTATCACTCAATTAACCGCGATAGCGGTGAAGAATGCTTTTTGTTCGCTACGGCACGCTAAAGCTACCGGGTGGTGCGGAGTGTTCTTGATGAGCAAGCGGATGATCCATGTCAGGCAATGATGGGTTCAATATTGGCGGCCGCCGAATCGGGATAAACACTCTGTGGAACCTGGTAGGGGCTGGGTTGCCAGTACTATTCACGCTCGCTGCCGTTCCTTTCGTCATCAGAGGCTTGGGTGCCGAACGCTTTGGCGTGCTTCTTCTGGTTTGGGCGCTGATAGGATATTTCGGTTTACTCGATCTGGGCCTTGGCCGAGCGCTCACTCAGATGACGGCTGACCGACTTGGCGCCGGTCGGGAACGAGACATACCGTCCCTGATTTGGTCAGGCTTAGCAATAATGGTGAGCCTGGGTGCGCTAGGTGGCCTCCTACTGGCTAGTGTAACCGGCCCACTGGTTCGCGGACTGCTTTCCGTCCCTGATTTGTATCAACAAGAGGCGGTTTCCTGCCTGCGCGTGGTGGCGGTCGGGATGCCACTGATCGTCGTGGCAGGGGGGCTTTCCGCGGTGCTCGCTGGCTATCAGAAATTTCCGCTGATCAACGGCCTCCGCATTCCCTTCTCTGCACTCACTAATCTTGGTCAGGTATTAGTGGCCACGCTGCTGCCAGATCTTTCCTTGGTGGTGGCTGTAATAATTGTCGTCAGAGTGCTTAACGCCTGCGTCCTGTTATGGTTCTGCCGACGGCTCGCTCCATTTCCAAATGCCGGACAACTGTGGAAGCGCAAACAAGCGGTTATGCTACTGCGTTTTGGTGGCTGGATCACGGTCTCCAATGTAATAGGTCCTTTGATGGTATACCTGGACCGTTTCGTCATCGGCGCTATGCTTTCCATGTCTGCGGTTGCTTATTATGCTACGCCGCATGAGGCCGTGATGCGCCTGGGGATCGTGCCGTCTTCAATCGTTGGTGTCCTGTTCCCGGCATTCGCCACGGTTCTACAGCAAGACCGTCAACGCGTGGTTCGGCTGTTCAATAGTGGCATGGCCGCGAATCTCTTGCTGCTATTCCCGCTCACGGTGTTTCTTGTCGGGTTTGCCGAGCCGCTGTTGGATCTATGGCTTGGCGCCGACTTCGCTGTTCGAAGCGCGCCCGTGTTGCAGATCATGGCCATTGGCGTTTTGCTGAACTCTGTAGCATACGTGCCATTTGCTCTCGTCCAAGCAGCAGGTCGTCCTGACCTCACTGCCAAGCTGCATCTCGCCGAACTTATCCCTTATCTTGCCCTGCTGATGTGGTGGACTGAGATGTGGGGCATTGTCGGCGCGGCACTGATATGGTTGGTCCGCGCCGCCTTTGACACCATTGTCCTTACAATGCTCACCAGACGACTGCTACCTGAATTGGGGGCGCAGGCGCGTCTAGTTTGGATGATTGTGGTGCCGTGCGTGGCAATTCTGTTTTTGCTCTGCCTGGACCTTCCGGTCGCCGTCGAGTTGATGTTGATGGCGATTGGAATATTGTGCGGATGTTTCCTGATCTGGATGAAACTGCTAACTCCGGAAGACCGATTATTATTTTGGCCGCCGCGCTTTTTGAAACGAAAGGCCCAGAATCAGCGCTAATCGGTCAACCGATCTTGCCACGGAGAAATTGGTGGACTTAGGTCATCAGACAAGAGTCCGGCGGACATCTTTCCCGGGTGATTCACGATCAAATGAGGGGTGGGTGCGTGCGCCGGTTCGACCCTATCGAAAGCGCCAGCGCATCAGTGCCGGATAGATACCAAGACGCGAGCTAATACGCCAACCCATACCCCGATTCCGGCACGGGTCCTCGACATGACGGCGTATGTAATCAACGTCCATCGTGTTTTTGATGCACAGCCGTGAATACAGGAACGGTTCAAACCCATTGTGATGGCCCAACTGGATCGTGAAGAGATGCGTGTATCCCACTTCCAAGGCGAGATCCCAGATTGGTCTCGAAAATTTCCCATATGGGAATGCGAAGAGATCAACAGCTCGTCCAAGCCGATCTTCCAGAATGCTTTTGGAAACACGTAACTCCCTATCTATGACGGCGCGTGGCGCAGAGGTCAGATCGATATGTGCAAGGCCATGCGAGCCGATCACGATGCCATGGCGGCTCAATTCATCAATCATTGCCCAAGTCATTCGCCCCGGCCGGCCAACATGCTCTACCGGTATGAACGATACGAAACGAATCCCGGATTGAGACGTGTGGTTTGCAAAAACATGCGAATAATCGGACTCGAAGCCGTCATCAAATGTCAAGACAACCTCGGAGCTGGTCGCGGATTCGCGATCATCGCACTGCGCTAAAAAAGCCGCCGGAGTTATGATTCGGTCCGAATAAGCTGCAAGATGTGCGTCGAACAGGTCTCGGTTCAGACACCAGGGATTCGATACGGAACTATCAGTCAGCTCATGATAGTTCAGCACTATCATGGTTTCGCAAAACGCCGCGCCAGCTGCTTTTCTTGCGTGCTACTTGCCCAGCGCAGCATTAGGTCCTCTATCAACTGCGCGGTCATGCGTCCCCAGTTGTCCCAGTTCAGGCGTTGCTCGAAGGCATCCCGGCTCTTGTACCGCATCGATTCGTAGCGGGCCGGGTCGCGGTACATCTCGGCAATCAGCAACGCATAGTCCCGGCCAGTCGCCTCGATCGGTAAAAGATGGCCGTTCTCTCCGTCGCGAACCACGCTAGGGACACCCCCAGTCAGTGTCCCAATGCTTGGCAGTCCGTAGGCGGCGGCCTCGCAAAAGGCGACTCCATAACAATCGGCCCGCGTCGGCAGAATAAAAAAGTCGGATGTCATATAATAGTTCTTCAGTCGATTGAACTGGGCGGGGTTTCTCTTGTCTAGAAACGGCACCACCGTAAGCCCCTCTACTTCGATAGGCGTTGGCGGAATGCAGCCGCAAATCGTAAGCTCGGCATCGATCCCAGTGCCGCGAAGGTGCCGAAGGGCTTCCACCGCGATGGCAGCCCCCTTTTCCTTCCAGTTCACGCCGATGAATAGCAGCTTGCATGTTCTTGCCGCGCGCCGCTGCAACACGCTTTCGCGACTAGGCGGGTCGATTAGATTTGCACCATATGGAACGACATGTACTTTCTCCGGGTCCGCCCCATAATCTTCTATAGCTGAGCGCGCCGCCCACTCCGAGGGATACAGATTGAGATCGGCTCGCTCAATAACCGACCGTTCCAATTGCTCGCCATCGCGCCTGCTGCTTGCCGAGAGATTACGATAGTGCGGATGATAACCATCTACCAGTCGGAAGCTAGCATCGGACGAATAGACGAGTGGAACGTTGGCCGGAATTCTCGATGCGAAGAACGAGCCCGCCGGGGCAAAGACCACGTCGGGTCGCGCCTCGATTACCTTTTTGGCCGCGCTCGACGCAAACTGCTTGGCGATGAGCGTCGCATGATAGGGCGAATAGTCCAGCCCCCGTATCAGGCGTAGCATCTTGCCATATATCTTAAGTAACGGAAGCGCCGACGCGGACAAGGGCCCGATATAGAGCGTCTCGCCTATATATTTTTCGAGAGCCTGCCCCATGAAAAACGGCGTGCCGGACCAGGATTGGGGGTTGCGCGCGTCCCCGGCCGTGAGGATGGCTATCCTCTTGCGGTTACTTTCAGCGTAGTTTTGTTTACCTGGTTCCGGCATACTAGGTTCTAAGGTGTTCGCGGTTCATGTCGGCCTTGCTCGGCATCGCCCGGCAGTGGAGTGCCTCCACTCGTCGGGCTTGTATTGTCATTATTGAAACGGGTCCCGCTACCATTTTTGCGGCAATCGCGTTTTCAAGAAGTCCATGCCAAGCATCCTCACGGCGTTTATCAGGGTTTCCTTGATCAACGCCTTGCCTTCAGATGGTCGCCTGACATAGAAAAAAAGCATTTCAGCGTAGCAGCTTATTTCTTCCCAACGGTCAAGCGTGGAGCGTCTCGTCGCCCTCAGTCGCTCCCATAGTAGCCGCCATCTCGGAAATAACATAAGTTTCGAACCGGCCTCTCCTGTGAACCACTCGATGCGCTTGTCGTAGGGGACACTCGACCGCATCGAACGTTGCGGGTGGTCGCGCTTGAAGAACAGGCACTCGTTCGTTTCCAAGAATTCGCCCTTCATCAATAGTTCCTCGATAAGGATGGTATCGGACGAGATATAGGGCCCAATCAGGCCCGTTGTTCGCAGGTAATCTAACCGGATAAGGCCGTAGACCGGGATCCACAGCCCCTCGATCTCACGGGTATGCCACGTGTTCTTCCTATCTATCGTGCAGAACAAGTCGTGGTAACATTTAAGGCGCTGGTGTGGGTGAAGCTGTGTGAGGTCGAGACCATCAAGAAGGGGCGCGATGCGATTGCCAGCCTCGTCGATTAAGGCGGACCTTGCATAGGTGAGGACAGCGGACGGGTGGTTTTCCAAATGTTCTAAGCAGTGCTCGAGATACGTCTTGCCCCACAGGTCGTCGTGGTTGGCCCAGGCGAAAAACTCACCCCGGGCTAGCTCGACGACCCTGTTAAAATTGGCTGCGGCGCCGAGGTTTCGCTCGTTCATGTGGTAGATCACGCGCGAATCCAGTGCAGCAAATTCCTGGCAAATTTCTGCGGTTTGGTCAGTCGAGCAATTATCGGAAATTATGATCTCAAAATCTTTGAAAGTTTGGTTGAGTAACGACTCTAGAGCTACACTTAGAAACTCTTCTCCATTGTAGACAGGAAGACCAATACTTATGCAAGGATGACTGGAAGTGTTCATGGGCGGGTTTTTTTCATGCTGAGTTCTCGATAATCTAGTATCCAGGCATTAATTATATAATATTAGTGCTTTCAATTCTCTTAATCCAGTCTCATGAGATACATTATGGTATAGTATTTGATCTCCAATCTAGCAGGATGTTCGCAAACGGGGCATTAAATCCTACCATGGCTGTCGCCTCGACCAACATTGTCGTTCTCATCGAAAGGCATTACCGAAATTTTCGAAACCTTGGTAATGTCCCGGTCGATGCTGAAAAGGGTGCGGCAGGTATCGCGGGATCCAAGAAAGAGCTTCTCTTCGACAACGCGGCTCTTCGCCGAGCCGGTCAAACTCACATCGGGACGCCGGTCGAGTCGGCGGTGGCTGCGGGGCTTCGGCCTGTGCGAAGAGCCGCCAACCAATCTCAGCCTTGAAAGAGTCCTCAGCGACTCCCCCCTCTGAGAATCTGGCGCGTCGTAAGCATGACAAGCTCCGTGCGCCCGGATTCTGACAACAGATGGTCCGCGATCAAGTCATGAAGCGCTTAGCGTGTGCCCACAGATGCCGGTGTCCTCCTCGACATGGTGCCCCCTTGCTACACCACCGACCGCCTGCGTCCGCTTGCGTTTCCTTAAGCCAAGGACACCATCCAAATCAAATTTCCATCAAAACTTGGACCCTACTCAAGAGTGGGCAACCGTAGCGCAGCATGTAGACCCGTGTCTTATCTGCTTTAGGCTGGTCGGTCGTTCGCATTCTACTCGCAACCTTGACCGGCCGCGCGATTGCGCGGGGATACAACCTCGTCACTTGTCATGGGCGGCCTCTTGTCCTTAAACCGCTAATATAGCATGCAGCTATCAGCCGCCTGTCCCTCCAACTGTTAACTATCTGTGGCACTGAGATAAATCCCGCTTTAATTTGCCTTGGATTGAGTGTAATCTTCGCCCTTGTCAGGGAAACTCCCGATGGGACAATGGTTAACTCCATGAAAAAGATTGTAAATAAAAGCATGTCGCGGGCATTAACGATTATTTTAGCCGTGCTGTTCACCGCTGTCCCAGCACTGGCGGCGCAGGACGATTATCACCTTAATCCCGGCGATGTGCTTGAGATCTCGATTTGGAAAGAGGAAAACATGCGCCGGGAGGTCGTCGTCCTGCCGGATGGCACGATTTCCTATCCTCTTGCCGGGCATCTCAAGGTTGCGGGCAGGACACTCGCGGATGTGGAGCAGGAGCTTAAAGATCGCCTGGTAACCGGGTCATTTTATAAGGACCCGCCAGCATTGACGGTCGCGGTTTTGGAAACCAAGGGCAACCAAGTCTTCGTGATCGGCGAGGTGAACAATCCAGGCGCCATCGTGGGAAGCAGGCCTCTTGACGTGTTGCAGGCTCTGAGTCTCGCGGGGGGGCTTAATGAATTCGCCGATGAGAGCGATATCGTGATTCTGCGACGCAACGGGGGCGGGCAGGAAACCTTCTCGTTCGACTACTCGGACGTTCAGGCGGGCGGGGATGTTTCGGGCAACATCGTGCTTCAAAGTGGGGATACGGTTGTTGTGCCAGCCAGTGGTATCTTCTAGAGGGCGGAGATCGGGGCTTTACGCCCGCGGTCGCCGGCGGCGATGATTTTAAGGTTCTTGAGGGGGTGGGCGGATGTTCGCACGAAGGGCATTGGGTCATGATTTGGCCCGTCAACGCAGAGCGCGGCCGCAAACGTTCGTGACTACTCGAAAGGGTTTGGTAATCAGGTAGGTGCCAATATTAGCTATAATTAAAATTGCGTTCCTATATATGACGCCCCGAAAGACAACATGGCTAGGTAGGCCGATTGTGAGTCTGATCCTCATTCTTACGACTTCTTATGGCTCCCAGATTGCCAGGGCCGATGGCTGGTCGGGTCAAGCCAGCGCGGTCGTGACGGGGGAGTACGACGACAACCCCAATCTGGCCACCGAGGGTGAGGAGAGTGTATTCGGCTTCACCACCTCGCCGGCCTTGGCGATACGCAAGGTCTTGCCCAGGACCACGATCAATGCCAGCGGTGCCCTCGACATCAACGTCTTCGATGGAGATGGGGGCCAAAATGGCGGTGGAGATCTGGACTCCATCGACCAGCATGTAACGGCCGATATAGAAACGCGAACCCGGCGCAGCACCATCGAATTCGGCGCCAGTTACGACCGGGAGTCGGCGCGCACCAGCGAGATCGAGGATACGGGTAATCTGAGCGAGGACGCCACACGTGAGTCCTTTGCTGGAAATGCAAACTACAGCTATCAGATTTCGCAGCGGAATTTTCTCGACGTATTTGGCGATGCGGAAGACGTCAGTTTCGATTCGGGGGAGCTGTCCAATTTTCGATCCTATGGCGTTGGTGGAGGGTTCCGCCACATCCTTTCAAGGCAAGACGAAATTGGTCTGTTCGCCGATTATTCGCGCTTCGACCCTGAATCGGCAGACGAGGCGGCGAGCGACATCTTGAGCGTGCGCGCCAGTTGGAATCGGCGGGTTTCGCCGAGGTTTTCCTTCGATATTTCCGCCGGCGGGAATATCGTCCAGTCGGATAGGCCAGGTTTGGGCGACGAGACGAGTATCGGCTTTATCCTGGAGGGAGGCCTGGATTGGAAGCCGGGCGAGCGCGATACGATCGGATTGTCTTTCGAGCGCTCGGCGGAGCCGAGTGGCACCGGTGAGCTTCAGGAGAGAAACTCGGTTAGCGCGAATTATCGGCGTGATCTTACCCGCAGTGTGGGCTTCGACTTGGATTTCGACTTCATCCAACAAGACTCTGTCGAGCAATCCGGAACGGGAGAGAGGACGTTTTTTCAGGTCGAGCCGGCGATTTCTTGGAACTTTCTTCCGGACTGGGCGGTTTCGACAAGCTACCGGTTTCGCCGGCAGAAATTCGACAATGGCGGCGATAGCGCCGTATCGAACGCCATTTTTATGACGATCCGTTACAGCGGCCCAAACGTATCGTTGTTCTAGGAACACCGGTTATGTACGAAGCCAGTACCGAATACACAAAAAACCTGCAAGATTATTTCCAGCTTTTCTTGCGGCACATCAAATTATTCGTCATCCCGGCCGCACTCGTTCTATTCGGTAGTGTCGTCTTCGCCTACGTGTTACCGCCGGTTTTTGAGTCCACGGCGATCATCCTGATCGAGCAACCTGAAGTGCCGCCGGACGTGATTCGCTCCACGGTCACGAGCTATGCCGATCAGCGTTTGCAGGTCATTAAGCAGCGCGTGGCAACGACGGAGAACCTCAAAAGAATCCTGGATCGCTATGACCTCTATCCGGAGCTTCGCGCCTCCGAGCCCTTGAGCAAGGTCGCGCAGCGATTCCGCGACGACATTAATATGGAAACCATCAGCGCCAGGGTTGTAGATCCCCGCAGCGGCCGCCCGATGTCGGCGACCATCGCCTTTAATTTGTCGTACGTTAGCCGGAATCCTCGACTGGCCCTGCAGATCGCGAACGAACTGGTCACTTTCTATCTGGCGGAGAATATTCGCGAACGCCAGGGTCAGGCTGCGGAGACGACCAAATTTCTCGCCCGGGAAAGCGAGCGGCTTGCCGCCCTGATCGGAGAGCTCGAGACTAAGCTGGCCGATTTCAAAAAGAAGAACACCGGCAAGCTGCCCGAGCAAGCTAGCGTGAATTTCGGCATTCTTGAGCGGACCGAAAGAGAACTGGTGACCTTGGACCGCCGGATACAGGCCCTGGAGCATCAGCAGCGGTTCGTTCGGGCCGAACTTTCCACGATAGAGCCCAACATCGACGTTACCCCCGACGGCGAGCCGGTGCGGACCTCCGAGGACCGGCTGCAAGCACTTCGCGGCGAATACTCGCGTTTGCGCGCGATCTACGGCCCCGAGCACCCGGACGTTATCCGCGCGCAACGGGAGGTCGCGGCGATGGAGAGCCGGGCGGTCGGCGACGAGAATAACGCGGCATCCTTGGCGATCCAATTGCGAACCGCGCGCGACGAGCTCGCTCAAGCTCGTGAACTCTACTCTTCGAAACATCCGGAGATGCGGCGGTTGGAAGCGGTCGTCGATCGACTCACGTCCGAACTGGATCTGGCGCGCCAGCAGACGAGCCAGCAGGACGAATCGAAGCCTGCCGCAAATCCGCAATACGTTCTCTTGCAGGTGCAGCTGAAGAGCTTGGGCACCGAACGCCAGTCATTGCTGGCTGAACGCGAGGCCTTGCAAGATAAAATCGCCGAATACGAGGTGCGTGCCCTGGCGATGCCTGAGATAGAACGGGCGTATCTGTCGCTGGTACGCGATTACGAGAATAAATTGGTAAAGTATAAAGAAACGAAGGATAAGCAGCTCGCGGCGGAGTTATCGCAGTCTCTTGAAACGGAAAGGATGAGTGAGAGGTTTTCGCTCATCGAGCCGCCTCAACTGCCGGTTGACCCAATAAGACCTAAACGCATGGTGATTGTCGGCGTTGGGGCGTTGCTGGCCATCGGCATTGGCGCTGCCCTGGTGATTGCTTTGGACCTTATGGACCAAGGCATTTACGGCAGTCGACAACTAACCTCGGTGATCGGGGAAGGCCCGCTGGTGACGATCCCGCTTATCGTGACACGGGCCAGCCGGATATGGGAGGCGGTGAAAAACCTACTGTGGGTTTTGGGTTCGGTCGCGTTTTTTGTTTCGGCCTTAGCGCTTGTTCATGTGTATCTGCGACCCTTGGACCATCTGTGGTTCTCATTGCTTCGGCACCTACCGCTTTGATGGCGGTGCCCGGTTTGACAGTAAAGGGATAGAATCGTGCCGAAGGCAGCCCCGCCACAAGACAGCCTGGACGCGCTTAGACGGCAGCGTAAAAGCGCGCAGTCTCAGCTGAGCCTTCCCGAGCGGCTGGCCCAGGTCACAAGGGAAGCGGCCGCCGAACAGCGGGCCGACGGCACAAGCGAGTCGACGGTCGAGCGGATAGCCGAGAAGACGCCGGAAACGGCGGCTGAACGGCTAGCCGAAGTGTCGGGGAAGACTGGGGGCGCGTCCGCCGCGAGCCCGATTTACCGCCAAACCAAAGTAGTACAGCCAGATCTGAAAACTATGCGCGCGAACCGAATTATCGCACCGTTTTCGGACACTCGGGAAGCCGATATCTTCCGCATGCTGCGTACTCAGGTTTTGAAGCGCATGGGGCAGCGAAATGCCAGGACCCTGGGTATCTGCAGTGCGCGCGAAGGCGAAGGAAAGAGCCTCGTCGCGCTCAATCTGGCGATCAGCCTCTCTCAAGTGGACAACCGTACCGTCTTGTTGGCGGAGCTGGACCTGCGCCGGCCGTCGCTTTTGAAAACCCTTGGGTTGACCGTTGAGAAAGGTCTAGACGATGTCCTCGACGGCGATGCGGAAATCGCCGATTGCCTTATAAACCCGGGCTACGATCGACTTGTCATACTACCGGCCCGCAACAGGCAGTGGCCTTCCTCCGATGTCGTCCTTTCGACCAAGATGGGGCTCTTGGCAGACGAGTTGCGCGATCGATATTCGGACCGGCTTGTCATCTACGACCTTCCACCGCTGCTCTTGAGCGATGCAAGCATAGCTTTCATGCGCCACCTGGACGCTTGTCTGCTCGTGGTCGAGGAGGGGAGGACGGCCAAGAACGAGATCGAGCATGCTTTGACTCTGATCGACAACGACCTTTTGATTGGGACGGTTCTTAATAAGGCCTCCAGAATAAGCAATCGCCACTACGGGTATTATTAAGGCTCCTGGCTTGGCCGTCCGCGACAAGCCGGCACCGGGCTGAATTCAGCCGCGCCGGGCGGCTCATCTTCAACCGTCGCTGATCTTCAACCGTCCTTGAAGGCGCGGGCAAGGCCGTCGGCCAGGGGTTTCAGCAAGTAACTCAGCGCCGTGCGCTCTCCTGTCGCGATGAAGACCTCGGCCGGCATGCCCGGCAGCAGTTCCAGATCTTTCAGCTTGGCAAGTTCGATCTCTGGTATTCGCACGCTCACAAGATAGTAGGGCTCCCGGGTTTTCTCGTCGACCATCCGGTCGGCGGAGGCCAGGAAGACGGTTCCGCCGAGATCCGGCGTGGTGTTCCGGTCGAAAGCCGGGAAACGCACTATGGACGAAAGCCCGCTCGCGACCTTGTCGATGTTGTTTGGCGACACCCGGACTTCGATGACTAATTCGTCGTCGTTCGGCACGATATCCAGGATCGTTTGCCCGGGGCCGATCACGCCGCCCGTGGTGTGGATGTCCATGCCAACCACAAGGCCCGCCTGCGGCGCGCGGACCTCGATCCGGTTTAGCTCGTCGGCGGCGGCGATCCGGCGTTCATCGAGATCGAAGATCTCCCCCTGGACTTCGCGCAGTTCGGCGACGACTTCCTGGCGTAAATTCTTGTGTAATTGGATGATGTTCAGCTTGGCCTCGCCGATACCGCTTTGGGCCCGGGCAATTCCCGCGGCTTGCTCGCCACGATCGCCGTTGAGCTCCTCGGCTTGGCGTTCCAGGGCAAGGATGCGCGGTTTTGTCGCATAGCCCTTGTCGAAGAGACTGCGCAGCCCGGTTACCTCTTCCTGGATCAACTCGATTTGATGCGCCTTGGATTTCTGCTGCGCCGACAATCCTCGAATCTGTTCTTTGAGCTGTCCGATTCGCTGAGTCAGGATATCGACCTCGCCTTGAACGGCGGTCTGGCGTGCCGCGAACAATTCGCCCTCGCCCCGCAGAATATCCGACACTCCCGATTCGGATTCGCGGGCAAGCAGGGGGGCGGGAAACACTACCCGCTTCAGGCCGTCGCGTTCGGCCGTCAATCTAGCTTTGCGCGCCCGCAACAAGTCGAGCCGGCCATCCACGATCATCAAATTGGCTCGGGCACGGATGTCTTCCAGGCGGATCAGCAGCTGTCCGCTTTCGACATAGTCGCCATCGTGGACCAGAATCTCGGCAACGATCCCGCCTTCCAGGTGTTGCACTGTCTTACGCTTGGAATAAACGGTCACCACACCCGGAGCGATAATCGCCCCGCTCAAAGGCGCCAGTGCCGCCCAGGTTCCCAGCCCACCGAACATGACCGCCACAATGATTAGGCCGGCCACGATATGGGGGATCGGGTTGGCGCTGGCCGGGCGATTTTGCGTTTGTTTCAGGTGAGTTTCCATGAATAGGTCGGTCCCGCCGCCGATCAGGGGTTGGGCCGGATCGAGGTGACGTTGGTTACCGGAGTGGCTTTTTGCGCCTGGGTCATTTTCGCAAGCACCTCTTCCTTTGGTCCGAATGCTTCGGTCTTGCCGTCGCGGATCACGAGTAGCTTATCGACGGCGGCGATAGCGCTCGGCCGGTGCGCCATGACGACCACGGTCGCCTGGCGGCGCTTCAGATCGAGGATCGCTTCGGTCAAGGCCTGGTCGCCGGCGGCGTCGAGGTTGGCGTTGGGCTCGTCGAGGACGACCAGGACCGGATCCCCGTAAAGAGCCCGTGCCAGGGCAATCCGCTGGCGCTGTCCGCCCGAGAGGATACAGCCGTTATCGCCGATCTCCGTATCGTAGCCTTGCTCCAGTTGCAGGATTAAGTCGTGGACTCCGGCGTGCCGTGCCGCGAGGACGACCTGCTCGGGGTCCGGCTCGTCACTCAGCCGGGCGATATTGTCGGCGACGCTGCCCGCGAATAGCTCGACGTCCTGCGGCAGGTAGCCGATGCAAGGTCCCAGCTCGGTTCGATCCCAGGCCTGGATTTCGGCGCCGTCCAGGCGTACGGCCCCATTATAGGGAGGCCAGACACCTACCAGCAGGCGGGCTAAGGTCGATTTGCCGGACGCGCTCGGCCCGATGACGCCAAGCGCCTCGCCCGGCTCCAAACTGAAGGACAGGCCCTTGAGTACCGGCTTGGCGGCACCCGGCGGGATAGCCACCAAGCTATCCACCGAAAGGTGCCCTTGCGGCCTGGGCAGCATGTGGTGGGGGTCGCCTTCCGGGGTTTCGCGTAACAGATTCTGCAGCCGCCGGTAAGAGGAGCGCGCGGCAAGGAAGGAGCGCCATTGGCCGATCGCCTGCTCCACCGGCGCAAGGGCGCGCCCCATGATGATCGAGGCCGCGATCATGACGCCGGGCGTGATGATCTGTTGTAGCGCCAAGGCGGCGCCAACCCCCAGCATTGCCACCTGCAGGAACATGCGCATCGCCTTGGACCCAGCGGTCAAGGCTCCGGCGCGGTCGCTCGCCCGGCTTTGATAACTTGTGCTGTCTCGATGCTTGGCCAGCCAGCGCTTGCGAATATTGCCAAGCATGCCCATGGCCTCGAGCACTTCCACATTGCGCAGGGACGCCTCGGCGAACCCGTAGGCGGCCATGGCCTCGGCGTTCGCCTGCTGCAGGGGCTTGCGTGTCAAAATCTCGTTTAGCAGCGCCATTACGAATAGGATCGCGGCGCCGGCGACGGCCACGAAACCCAGCAAGGGGTGAAACAGAAAAATTACGCCAAGGTAAACCGGCATCCAGGGTGCGTCGAAAAACGCGAAGGGGCCGGGGCCGGTCATGAACTGGCGCAGGCCGTCGAGATCGCGCAGCGGCTTACTTCGCTCACCCCGATAGCCGCGAAGGCTTTGCTCGAACACGGCCGAGAACACTCGCGGATTGAGGAGCAAGTCGAACCGTGTCCCGACGCGCACCAGGATGCGGGAGCGGATCAGATCCAGCAGCCCCATGACCAGGAGCATGCCGCCAGCCAGGACCGTCAGCACGATCAGGGTCGATTCGCTACGGCTGGAAAGGACCCGGTCGTAGATTTGCAGCATATAGAGCGGCGCGACCAGCATGAGCAGGTTGATGAAAAAGCTGAACATGCCGGTCATCAGAAGGGCGCCGCGTGACGCGGCGATTGCTTCGCTGACTTCGCTTCTAGCCCGCTTGGCCATGGTCGGCGCTATCCTTAAGACTGATCGCGATCAGACCAGGGGCGGGTCGGGGTCGACGCCAATGAGGATGAAATCGGCGCTGGCGAGCGACAGGCCGGAGACGCCGTTGACGACACCGATCAATTCGTCCGGGCCGCTGGCGTTTACCAGCGAGATCGCGGTCCCGCTCGGCAAGCCCGCGGCGGTGTCGGCGAGGACGTAATCGTCGATAGCGCCGGCGAGTTGAATCTGATCGACGCCGCTTTGGAAATCCCAGATGAAGCCATAATCGCCAAAGCCGTCGGTGCCGGCGTTGCCGTCGTCGTAGAAGGCACCGCTCGAGTCGCCGAAGACGAAGGTATCGGCGCCGGCATCGCCGGTGAAGACATCGATCTCGCCAAGGCCGGGGGCGGCCTGCGTGGTATCGGCCGCGATCAGGACATCGTCGCCGACATCGCCGATAAGGATGTCGCTGCCCGTAATCTCGGTCACCGTGATATCGCCGAAGGTGACGTCGAAGTAATGAGCATCCAGATAGAAGGAACCGTTGGTCGGCGCCGCGAACTGCTCCGTCCCTTGAACTTGCCAGGAGATCGGCTCGGTCTGCCCTTGTTCCCAATACTTGATACTGTAGGTACGGTCGAAAATGTTGGTTTGTTCAACACGGATTGTGAAATTGTAGGTGGAGCCCTCGGTCAGCGTGAAAGGCTGATTTCCGAGTATGGTGTTCCAATTACTAGAGGAATGAAGGTCCAGAGAGCCGTTGTCGTCGAAAAAGAAGGCCGCGCCCGGCTCCCAGCCTGCTTTTGGTTGGAACCCGGCGATTGGGGTATCGGTGTGGCCGTTCCACAACATGCCGAAACCTAGGTCGCCGCCATCGCGCCCACTCGGATCGACTGTGGTCAGGTCATGCATGGTGACCGCGAGATTGACCTCGTAGTTGTCCCAGGACTGGTCGCCCAGGGTGAGGAGCCGGTCATAGCCCTGGATGGCGGGGCGGATACCGGACGCGTCGTATGTCCACAAGCCGTCGACCACTTGCACGACATCCTGGATATTGGTGACCGTCGCCCAATCGATACTGTAATCGCTGGCCCACTGGCTTCCCGACTGGTAATCGATTGTGACGTCCCTGGTGACGATGAGGCCGTCCGCAAGCGTCGCCTTGATGGTGACGATGTCATCTACGGCTGAACCATCCAGCTCGCTGTAATCTATATCGATGTTGAAATCGCCGGGATCATGCAGCCGGCGCGTGTCGGGGCCGATCGACAGGGCGCGATCCGCCCCGCCGTTCAGCGAGTAGGAAAGCGAGGTGACTTGCGAGATATCGACATCGCCAAGTACGTTGATCCATTGCTGGGTTTCGCCCGGACTACCGAATGTCTGCACGTCGCCGTACCAGACGTCGATAGGATCGCCGATCATGATCTGGACGTCGGCGCTGGTGCTGGCGGTGCCGTCGCTGATCGAAAAGCCGAACTCGTCGGACGTCGTGCCGGCGCCGGAACGGGCGTAGGTGATCAGGTTATTGTCGATGTCGCTCTGGGTGAAGATGCCGCCTAGCGTCAGAGCGACACCGTTGAGCTGGAGTGCCCCGAGAGTGGGCAGGTCCGTGACGGTGTAGACCAGTTCCGCTGGCGTGTGTTCGGCGTCCGTGGCCTGGAGCAGGCTGGTGCTGATGATCCGTGAACCGCCATCGGGCACGAAAATTTGATGCAACTTGCTCTGCGTATTCAAGGCGATGGTGTTGTCGTCCCGGTTGGCGGTCAGCACATCGATGTTACCGTCGCCGTTCACATCCGCGGCGAAAATGCCGTAAGGGGCAAGCGCCGTGACGTCAATCTCCTGCTTGGTAAAGTCGGCGTTCCCGTCATTCCGGTACCAGGCCGCGGTATTGTCAATCACGCTTGCCGAGAGCACGTCCAAGTTGCCGTCGCCGTCGACATCCGCGACCAAAACGGACCTGGCTCCGATGGCTTGGGTGTCGATGATCTGCTGGACGAATCCCGCCGCGCCGTCGTTCCGGTACCAGGCGATTGTATGGTCAAGCTGGCTGGCCGCGAGTATGTCGGGATCGCCGTCGCCATCCATATCCGCAGTAAAGACAGAATAGGCTCCGAAAGCAGTGGTGTCGATTATATGCTTGGTGAAGTTTTCGCTTCCGTCATTTTCATACCAGGCGATCGTATTGTCCTGGAAACTTGCCCCGACCACGTCGAGGTCGCCATCGGAGTCGATATCCTCGAAGACAGCGTATTTGGCGGCAAGCGCGGAATCGTCGATGGTGTGTTTGGTGAAAGCGTTGCTGCCGTCGTTCTCATACCAGGTCACCGTACTGGCATCCTGGTTCGTCGCGAGCAAATCCATGTCGCCATCGCCGTCCACATCTCCGGCGATAACCGAGTGGGCGCCATTCGCCGCGGTATCGACATCACGCCTCGTGAAGACGCCGGTCCCGTTGTTCTCGTACCAGACTATCGTGTCGGATGTGTAGCCTGTCGCCAGCAGATCGATGTCGCCATCGCCATCCACGTCCGCGATCGCGGCCGGATAAGCGCCACCCAGGTTCGCGTCAATAATTCGCTTGGTGAAGCCGGTGCTGCCATTGTTCTCGTACCAAGCCACCCTGCCGTTGACAAAGTCCGTCGCCGCCACGTCGATGTCGCCATCGCCATCGAAATCCGCGGTGACAACGGCATGGGTCCCACCCATGGTTGTGTCGATGATTTGCTTTGTGAAGACGGTGGTGCCCGTAACCACATGTGGCGCGTCGTTTACCGGGGCGACAGTAACCGTGACAGTGGCGTCCGTGGTTCCAACGCCATCGGAGGCCGTATAGGTGAAGCTGTCGATGCCGCTGAAGTTTGCATCCGGTACGTAAATTAGCGAGCCGCCGGCGGAGATGGTCGCGGTGCCATTGGCTGGATTGCCCACGGCGCTGATGATTAAAGTATCGCCGTTAGGATCGCTGTCATTGGCCAAAACCGCGATGATCGCCGCCGTGTCCTCGTTCGTCGCTATCGCATCGTTCTGCGTCACTGGGGAACTATTCGCCACGCCTACAAAGACGCTGGCGGTATCGGTACCGGTGCCGGTCCCATCGCTAATGGTATAGGCAAAGTTATCGACGCCGGTGAAGCCGGTGTTGGGGGTGTAGGTCAGAGTGCCGTCGCCGTTGTCGATCAGGGTGCCGTTGGCCGGCTGGGCGAAGCCGTCAAAGGTTATGGGGTCGCCATTGGCGTCGCTGTCGTTGGCCAGCAGGTCGGCCGCGACGCTGAGCACCACAGCGGTGTTCAGGGCGGTTGTCGCCGTATCGTCTCGTGCGACCGGGGGCACCGGGGTATTGTCCTCAGGTGCGATCGGCGCGGCGGTGTTGAAGAAGTAATCAACCTGTGCGACGTGGCCGGGCGCGGCGATCCCCGTGCTGCCGGCGAAGAGCCCGGTCTGGGTCACGGTCAGGACCTGGGTGAAGCCACCGGCGGTGGACCAATTCTGGCCATCGTCCGAGTACTGGAAGCTCCAGGTGTCGCCCACGCGATCGATCCGCAGATAGGAGGCGGCACCGGCCGGAACGGCATGGTCGAACTGAACTTTCGACGTCCCGTTCAGGGTCAGGGCCGCGAAGACATGCAGGCTGTCTCCCTGGTGCACGGTATCGTATCGGATCCAGTTGTTGGCGTCCTGCTCGACCAGAAGGCCCTGCATTTGGAACTGTTGCGTCGGGGCGCTCAGGAACTTGGCTTCGATGCCGAAGTCCTCGTTCGCCGCCACTTGCATCACCCGGGTCGCGGTGTTGGTGCCCCAGGCATCGTAGGAGCCGCCCGAAGGCACCGCGATCTCGAGGAAGGCCTCGGCGCCGGCCACAATTAGATTGGTCGTTCCGGCCGGGCCCTGCAGCGACCAGCCGGTGCCGAGGGTGCCGGCGCTGAAGTCGTCCGAGATAATGCCGGCCGGCAGTCCGACCTCGATCGTCACCGTCGCCACGATGGATTGGTCCGTCCCGTCGCCCGCTCTATAGGTGAAGCTGTCGATGCCGATAAAGCCGGCATTGGGGGTGTAGGTGAAGCTGCCGTCGGGGTTCAGGACCAGGGCGCCGTTGGACACGTTGGCGATCATGGCGGCGGACAGCGCATCCCCGTCCACATCCGTGTCGTTGGCCAGAATGCCCGGCGCCGCGATGTTCAGGGTGCCGTCCTTGAGAACGGTAAAGACATCGCCGTTGGCCACCGGGGCGTCGTTCACGGGATCGACAGTGACCGTGGCGGTTGCGCTTGCGGCGTAACCCCGGCCG
>JAJFGJ010000023.1 GCA_021776175.1 Kiloniellaceae bacterium | reverse complement strand
GGCCGTGAACGTCGCACCGCCCGTCGACTCCGCCAATACCTTCGTGATCGCAGCCGTCAGCGTCGTCTTACCGTGGTCAACGTGACCTATCGTGCCAACGTTGCAATGCGGCTTCGTCCGCTCAAATTTTGCCTTTGCCATCGATCGTAGTCTCCGTCTCTCGGTAAGTTTCGCTAGTGTTCTTGGTCGATTAAGCCAGCTTGGCGACGACTTCGTCGGCCACCGCCTGCGGCACTTTTTCGTAGTGGTCGAAATGCATGGTGTATTGGGCGCGTCCTTGGCTCATGGAACGCAGATTACTGACGTAACCGAACATGTTGGCGAGCGGCACCATGGCGTTGATAACCTGGGCGTTGCCGCGCGAGTCCATGCTGCTGATGTTGCCGCGGCGGCTGTTCAGGTCGCCGATAATGTCGCCCATGTATTCTTCCGGCGTCACCACCTCGACCCGCATGACCGGCTCCAGCAGGACCGGCTTCGCCTTGGCGATACCCTCACGGAAGGCGGCGCGTGCCGCGATCTCGAAGGCCAGAACGCTCGAATCGACATCATGACTGGCGCCGTCGGTCAGGACCGCCTTGAAATCGATGACCGGAAAGCCCGCGAGCACGCCGGATTCGCGCGAGCTGTTCAGACCCTTCTCAACACCGGGGATGTATTCACGGGGTACGGAGCCACCGTGGATCGAATTGGAGAATTCGTATCCGGCACCCGCCTCTTGAGGCTCGAAGGTAATCTTGACCCGTGCGAATTGGCCCGAACCGCCGGTCTGTTTCTTGTGCGTGTAGTCGACCTCAACGCTCTTGTTGATGGTTTCCCGGTACGCGACTTGCGGTTCGCCCACATTGGCCTCGACCTTGAACTCGCGCTTCATGCGATCGACGATGATGTCGAGGTGCAGTTCGCCCATGCCCTTGATGATGGTCTGGCCGCTCTCAATGTCCGAAGAAACACGGAACGATGGGTCTTCCTGCGCCAAGCGGCTGAGCGCGATGCCCATTTTTTCCTGGTCGCTTTTGGTTTTGGGCTCGACCGCGATTTCAATAACCGGGTCGGGAAACTCCATCCGCTCCAAGATTATCGGGTGGGTGGGATCGCAAAGCGTCTCGCCCGTCGTGGTGTTCTTCAGTCCTGCGATAGCGACGATATCGCCGGTACGCGCTTCCTTCACATCCTCGCGGTGATTGGCATGCATGAGCAACATGCGGCCAACCCGCTCCTTGCGGTCCTTGACCGAGTTAAGAATCTGGGACCCGCCCTGCAGAATGCCGGAATAAACTCTTACGAATGTCAGGGAGCCGACGAAAGGATCCGTCATGATCTTGAACGCGAGAGCCGAGAACGGCTCGTCGTCGGAACTCTTGCGCGTGAGTTCGTCATCGCTGTCAGGTTTCACGCCAAGCACGGCCGAGACTTCGGTCGGCGCCGGCAAGAAATCAACCACCGAGTCAAGAAGCGGTTGTACACCCTTGTTCTTAAATGCGGTTCCGTTCAGAACCGGAACAAAAGCCAGGCCGCAAGTGCCCTTGCGGATACAGCGCTTCAGGGTTTCCATATCGGGCTCGGTGCCGTCCAGATAGGCCTCCATGGCGGCATCGTCCTGCTCGACCGCCGTCTCGACCAACTGCTCGCGGTACGTCGCCGCCTGCTCCGCCATGTCGGCGGGAATATCCTGCTCCGTGTACTCGGCGCCCATGGCCTCGTCTTTCCAGACGATAGCCTTCATCTTGACGAGGTCGACGACACCTTGGAATTCCGCCTCGGAGCCGATTGGCAACTGGGTGACCAGTGGCTTGGTTCCGAGCCGATCCACCATCATGTCAACGCAGCGGTAAAAATCCGCGCCGGTACGATCCATCTTGTTGACGAAACAAATGCGCGGGACCTTGTACTTATCGGCCTGACGCCACACCGTTTCCGATTGCGGCTCGACACCAGCCACCGAATCGAAGACCGCGACCGCGCCATCCAAGACACGCAGCGACCGCTCCACCTCGATCGTGAAATCGACGTGACCGGGGGTATCGATGATGTTGATGCGGTGATCGTTCCAGAAACAGGTCGTCGCGGCCGACGTGATGGTGATGCCGCGCTCTTGCTCCTGCTCCATCCAGTCCATGGTGGCGGTGCCCTCATGGACCTCACCGATCTTGTAGGACCGACCGGTATAGAAAAGGATTCGCTCTGTCGTAGTCGTTTTGCCGGCATCGATATGGGCCATGATGCCGATATTGCGATAGCGGTCGAGCGGAGTTACGCGGGCCATAACTAAGGTCTCTTCGGTTTAATCTGTTACCAGCGGTAGTGCGAGAAAGCCTTATTGGCCTCCGCCATCCGATGGGTGTCTTCGCGCTTTTTCACAGCCGCCCCGCGATTGTTCGCGGCGTCCTGCAACTCGTTAGCCAAGCGATCGGTCATGGTCGGTTCGGAGCGCGCGCGCGAGGCCACGATGAGCCAGCGGATCGCCAGCGCCTGGCCCCGTTCCGTGCGTACTTCCACCGGAATCTGATAGGTGGCGCCGCCGACCCGGCGTGAACGCACCTCGATCTCGGGGCGCACATTGCCCAGGGCCTCGTGGAAAACCCGTACCGGGTCCTGCCCCCCGCGCTGCTGAATCCGGTCCAGCGCGCCGTAGACAATCCTCTCGGAGCCCGATTTCTTTCCCGAATACATCAGGACGTTCATGAACTTGCTCAATACGATATCGCCGAACTTCGGGTCCGGCAGAATCTCGCGTTTCTCGGCGCGGCGGCGGCGCGACATGCTCGGTACTCCAGCTCTACTTGGGGCGCTTCGCGCCGTACTTGGAACGGCGCTGACGGCGGTCCTTCACACCCTGAGTGTCCAAGGTTCCGCGGATAATATGGTAGCGAACGCCGGGCAAATCCTTGACCCGCCCGCCGCGGATCATCACCACGGAGTGCTCCTGCAGGTTATGACCTTCACCGGGGATATAGCTGGTGACCTCGAACCCGTTCGTCAGGCGCACACGCGCCACCTTACGAAGGGCCGAGTTAGGTTTCTTCGGCGTGGTGGTATAGACCCGCGTGCATACACCGCGCTTTTGCGGGCAGGCCTCCAGCGCGGGCACCTTGTTGCGTTCCACCGGTGCCTGGCGCGGCTTGCGGATAAGTTGGTTCATCGTCGGCATGTAATCGGTCTCTTTTCCAGCCACATTCCAAATAAGCGCAGCCCGCGAAGGGGCAAATCGCCCTTCCCCGCGGGTCGTCCAGGTGCCGCCGAAACGGCTATATACGTTGTTCGCGTGATCCCCGGGGCCTGCGTCTAGACCGCAAGCGGGCCTACCACCAGACCCCCGAAAGTGGCCGCATAATATTGTTGCGCCGCACCCTCGTCAAGCCTTCCGGCCCCCAAAAATGGCCGATTTCGCGCCTTAGTTACCCCAGTTAACCATTCGGCGTCACCGGCGCCCCTCGCCAGGCGGAAACATTTAGAGTCGCCAGCGAAGCAAGGGGCGATTTCCCGCCCCCCGGCCCCGATCACGCCACGGAGGACTGCTCGCTCTGTTCCTCTCTCTCCGCTTCAAGAGCGGCCTGCATCTCCTGTTGTTTGGCCAAGAGCTCGATATCGCGCCCGGCCGCCACCTTTTTCAGGCGGTTCATGACCGAACCGGTGCCGGCCGGGATCAGACGTCCGACAATCACATTTTCCTTCAAACCGATGAGATCGTCGGTCTTGCCGTGAGTCGCGGCCTCGGTCAGGACCCGAGTCGTTTCCTGGAACGAAGCCGCCGAGATGAAGGAGCGGGTCTGGAGGCTGGCCTTGGTGATACCCTGCAGGACAGGGCTGGCCTTGGCAGGCTGGCCGCCTTCGGCAATGGTCTTGTCATTGCCGGCGGTGAATTCATCCCTATCGATCTGCTCGCCAATCAGGAAGGTGCTGTCGCCGGCCTCTTTAATCTCGACCTTTTGCAGCATCTGGCGGACGATCACTTCAATATGCTTGTCGTTGATCTTGACGCCTTGCAAGCGATAGACGCTCTGGATCTCATAGGTCAGGTAGTCGGCCAGCGCCGCAATGCCGAGAACCTCGAGAATATCGTGAGGCACCGGATTGCCGTCCATCAAATAGTCGCCCACCTGGACGAAATCGCCTTCCTGGACCGAAACGTGCTTGCCCTTTGGCACCAGGAATTCGTGCGCCTCCAGGGTCTCGTCCTCGGGCCGCACGATGATCCGGCGCTTGTTCTTATAGTCCTTGCCGAATTCAACCTTGCCATCGATATCGGTGATGATCGCGAAGTCCTTCGGCTTTCTGGCCTCGAACAGTTCCGCGACCCTGGGCAGACCGCCGGTGATATCGCGTGTCTTGGTCGTCTCGCGCGGGATACGCGCGACAATATCGCCCGCTTTCACATGTGACCCGTTTTCGACCGAAAGGATGGCATCGACGGACATGAAGTAGCGCGCCTCCATCCCATTGGCCAAGGTGATCACCTCGCCCTTGGGATCGCGTAGAGTGATGCGAGGCCGCAAATCCGCACCGCGCGACTGCTGCTTCCAATCGACAACGACCCGGTTCGAGATCCCGGTTGTTTCGTCCAGCACTTCGCGCATCGAAATGCCTTCGACCAGGTCGACATAGTTGGCGGTCCCCTCCTTCTCGGTGATGATCGGAATCGTGTAGGGGTCCCAGTCCGCCAGCTTTTGGCCCTTCGTGACTTTTGCGCCATCATCCACCAGCAGGCGAGCGCCATAGGGCACCTTATGACGGGCGCGTTCGCGCTCCTTTTCGTCGAGCAGTTGAATCTCGAGATTTCGGCCCATGACGATCGGCACATCCTGGGTATTGAGCACCACGTTGCGGTTTTTAATGACCACCGTGCAGTCCGAGGAAGCTTCCACGCTCGATTGCTCAGCCCCGCGTTGCGCGGCGCCGCCGATGTGGAAGGTCCGCATGGTTAGCTGAGTACCCGGCTCGCCGATCGACTGGGCGGCGATCACACCAACCGCCTCGCCCATGTTGACCGGCGTGCCTCGCGCCAGGTCGCGGCCATAGCAATGGGCGCAGATACCCGATTTCGATTCGCACGTCAGCGGAGAACGGATGGTCATCTGGTCAACGCCGGCGCGGTCGATCAGATCGACCGTCTCCTCCGCGATCAAGGTCCCCGCCGGAACCACGACTTTACCGGTAAGAGGATCCTTGACGTCATCCAACACGGTGCGGCCAAGAATTCTCTCGCCGAGCGGCGCGATGACCTCGCCGCCCTCGATCACCGGGGTCACGGTGAGGCCCTTTACGGTGCCGCAATCGGTCTCGGTGATGATCGCATCCTGCGCGACATCCACGAGACGCCGGGTGAGATAGCCCGAATTGGCGGTCTTAAGCGCCGTGTCGGCCAATCCCTTACGCGCGCCATGCGTGGAATTGAAATATTCCAGCACGGTCAGGCCTTCCTTGAAGTTCGAGATAATCGGGGTTTCGATAATCTCGCCCGACGGCTTCGCCATTAGGCCGCGCATGCCCGCGAGCTGTTTGATTTGGGCGGCCGAACCGCGCGCGCCGGAATGCGCCATCATGAAGACCGAATTGATATCACGTCCCGTATACTTCGAGATCACCTTCATCATCTCGTCAGCGACCCGGTCGGTACACTGCGACCAAACGTCAACAACCTTATTGTACTTCTCGCCCCGGGTGATCAGGCCGTCCTGGTATTGCTGCTCGAACTCCTTGACCACACCCTGAGCCTCCGTGACCAATTTGGCCTTCGCGTCGGGAACCAGAAGGTCGTCCTTGCCAAAGGAAATACCCGCCTTGGCCGCGTAACCGAAACCCAGAGCCATAATCCGGTCGCAAAAGATGACCGTCTCCTTCTGGCCGCAGTGGCGGTAAACCACGTCGATAAGCTCGGTGATCTCTTTCTTGGTCAGGAGGCGGTTGATCATGGAAAAGGGTACCGACTTGTGGCGCGGCAGCACTTCCGACAACAACATGCGCCCAGGAGTCGCCTCGACCAGGCGGGTCTCCGGCTTACCCTCTTTATCTACCGTGTGGTAGCGCGCCTTGATCTTGGCGTGCAAAGTGACATCGCCTTTGGTCAAGGCATGCTCCATCTCCGCCATGTCGGAGAAACACATGCCTTCGCCCGGCTCACCCTCGGCCTCGACGGTCAAGTAGTACAGGCCAAGGACGATATCCTGCGACGGCACGATAATTGGCTTGCCGTTAGCCGGCGAGAGGATGTTGTTGGTCGACATCATCAGAACGCGGGCTTCCAACTGAGATTCGAGCGACAGCGGCACGTGAACCGCCATTTGGTCGCCATCGAAATCGGCGTTGAAAGCGGTGCAAACCAGCGGATGGAGCTGGATCGCCTTGCCCTCGATCAGGACCGGCTCGAATGCTTGGATGCCCAGGCGATGCAGGGTCGGCGCCCGGTTCAACATAACCGGATGTTCGCGGATCACCTCTTCCAGAATGTCCCAGACCTCGGGGCGTTCTTTCTCGACCATGCGTTTCGCCGCCTTGATGGTCGAGGCCATGCCGTAGAGTTCGAGTTTGGAATAGATGAAGGGCTTGAAAAGCTCGAGCGCCATTTTCTTGGGCAGGCCGCACTGATGCAGCATGAGTTCGGGCCCGACCACGATAACCGAGCGGCCGGAATAATCGACGCGCTTACCCAGCAAGTTCTGCCGGAAGCGGCCCTGCTTGCCCTTGAGCATATCGGACAGCGACTTCAAGGGCCGCTTGTTGGCGCCGGTGATGACCCGGCCACGGCGGCCGTTGTCGAACAAAGCATCGACCGATTCCTGGAGCATACGCTTTTCGTTACGCACGATGATATCGGGCGCGCGCAGCTCGATCAGGCGCTTTAGACGGTTGTTCCGATTGATGACGCGGCGGTAAAGATCGTTCAGATCCGAGGTCGCGAAGCGCCCGCCATCGAGCGGCACCAGGGGGCGCAGCTCCGGCGGAATGACCGGCACCACGTCCAGAATCATCCATTCCGGTCGGGCGCCGGATTCCAGGAAAGCCTCGACCAGTTTGAGACGCTTGACGAACTTCTTGCGCTTGGCCTCGGACGCGGTCTCGCGCAGATCGACGCGCAGGGTCTCGCGCTCCTCCTCCAAATCGAGCTCGGACAGCATCTTTTTCATGGCCTCGGCGCCGATCATCGCCGTGAAGGCATCGTCGCCGTATTCATCCTGGGCGTCGAGATATTGGTCCTCGGACAGCAGTTCCTTCCTTTTGAGCGGCGACAGGCCAGGCTCTGTAACGACAAAGCTTTCAAAATAGAGAACCCGCTCAAGATCCTTGAGCGTCATGTCGAGCAGCAATCCGATACGGCTGGGCAGGGACTTCAGAAACCAGATGTGGGCGACCGGGCTAGCCAGTTCGATATGGCCCATGCGTTCGCGCCGAACTTTCGACAAGGTCACCTCGACCCCGCATTTCTCGCAGATGATACCGCGGTACTTCATGCGCTTGTATTTGCCGCACAGGCACTCGTAATCCTTGATCGGGCCGAATATGCGGGCGCAGAACAGGCCGTCGCGTTCCGGTTTAAAGGTCCTGTAGTTGATGGTTTCCGGTTTCTTGATCTCACCGAACGACCAAGAGCGAATTCGCTCCGGGCTCGCGATCGATATTCTGATCTGATCGAAAGTCTGGGGGCCAGTCGGCTGGCCGAAGATGTTCATCAACTCTTTCATCGGTGTCTCCCGATAAGAAAACTTATAAAAGCGGCTCGCACTATGGATCGCGTCGAGGTCATTGACTCTGCTTCAACTCGACGTTGAGGCCGAGCGAGCGCAATTCCTTGACCAGCACGTTGAAGGATTCAGGGATGCCGGACTCGAAGTTCTCGTCGCCCTTGACGATCGCCTCGTAAACCTTGGTACGTCCGGAAACGTCATCCGATTTGACGGTCAACATCTCCTGCAAGGTATAGGCCGCCCCGTACGCTTCCAGCGCCCAGACTTCCATCTCGCCGAAGCGCTGGCCGCCGAATTGCGCCTTACCGCCCAGGGGTTGCTGGGTGACCAGGCTGTAAGGCCCAATCGAGCGCGCGTGAATCTTGTCGTCGACCAAATGATGCAGCTTCAGCATGTAGATGTAGCCCACAGTGACCGGCCGCTCGAACGGCTCGCCCGTTCGCCCGTCGGTCAAGCGGACCTGCCCCGAGCTATCGAGACCCGCCAAGGTCAGCATCTCATTGATGTCGGCCTCGTGTGCGCCGTCGAAGACCGGCGTAGCGATCGGTATGCCTTCACGCAAGTTGGCGCTAAGCTCTATCATATTATCGTCGCTCAGTTCCGATAGGTCGGACTTGAAAGACTTGTCGCCGTAGATCTGCTTCAGGCTCTTCTTGATCGGGTCGATTTTGCCGTTGACCTGATATGCTTTCAGCATATCGCCGATTTGCTGGCCTAGCCCGTGGCAAGCCCAGCCAAGATGGGTCTCCAGAATCTGACCGACATTCATGCGGCTTGGCACACCGAGAGGATTGAGCACGATATCGACCTGCGTGCCATCCTCCAGATAAGGCATGTCCTCGATCGGGACGATCTTGGAGATCACCCCCTTGTTGCCATGGCGGCCGGCCATCTTGTCGCCCGGTTGCAGCTTGCGCTTCACCGCCACGAACACCTTGGCCATTTTCATGACCCCCGGCAGCAACTCATCGCCGCGCTGCAGCTTGTCTACCTTGTTGTCGAAACGTTTGGTCAGTTCGCCGATCGCCGACTCGAATTGCTTATTGAGAGCCTCGACGTCGGCCTGGCGCTTATCGTTCGCGACCGCGATCTGACGCCACTGCCCCGGGGTGTAGTCGGACAAGACTTTCTCGGTAATCTTGACGCCGGCCTTGAAGCCCTTGGGGCCGCTGGCCGAGGTTTGATTGACCAGCAGGTCCTTCAAGCGGCCATAGAAGCTGCGCTCAAGAATCGCTTTTTCGTCGTCCCGGTCCTTGGCCAAGCGTTCGATCTCGGCTTGCTCGATCGCCATGGCGCGTTCGTCCTTGTCGACCCCGCGACGGGAGAACAAGCGCACCTCGACCACCGTGCCGGTAACGCCGGGCGGGACGCGCAACGAGGTATCGCGCACGTCGGAAGCCTTTTCGCCGAAGATCGCACGTAGAAGTTTCTCCTCCGGCGTCATGGGCGATTCGCCCTTGGGCGTGACCTTGCCGACCAAAATGTCGCTGGGACCGACCTCCGCCCCAATGTATACGATGCCTGCCTCGTCGAGATTGTGCAGCGCGTCCTCGCCGACATTCGGGATATCGCGGGTGATCTCCTCCTGTCCCAACTTGGTATCGCGCGCCATGACCTCGAATTCCTCGATATGGATCGAGGTAAAGACATCGTCGCGCACAATACGTTCGGAAATCAGGATCGAGTCTTCGAAGTTGTAGCCCTGCCAAGGCATGAAGGCGACCAGCACATTACGGCCCAGCGCCAATTCGCCCAGGTTCGTCGAAGGCCCATCGGCGATAATATCGCCCCGTTCGACAGTATCCCCAACTTTCACCAGCGGGCGCTGATTGATGCAGGTGTTTTGGTTCGATCGCTGAAACTTCAGCAGATTGTAGATATCGACAGCCTGCTCGCCGCTCGACGTCTCCTCGGTTACGCGAATGACGATGCGGGTCGCGTCGACCTGATCGATGATCCCCGTCCGCCGGGCCGACAGCGCGACCCCCGAATCGCGGGCCACGATCTCTTCCATGCCGGTGCCGACCAGCGGCGCCTCGCTGCGCAACAGCGGAACCGCCTGGCGTTGCATGTTGGAACCCATCAGCGCCCGGTTGGCGTCGTCATTTTCCAAGAATGGGATCAGGGCGGCGGCGACGGAAACAAGCTGTTTGGGCGACACGTCCATGAAGTCGATATCTTCAGGCCGGACCATGAGATAGTCCCCGCCCTGCCGGCACGAAATGAGATCGTCGACGAACCGGTTGTTCTTGTCCAAGGCGGCGTTGGCCTGAGCAACCGTATAGCGGCCCTCGTCCATGGCCGAGAGGTAGCGCACCTCGTCCGTCACCTTGCTCTTTTCGACCCTGCGATAGGGGCTTTCGATAAAGCCGTACTGATTGACCCGCGCGTAAGTCGCCAAGGAGTTGATAAGGCCGATGTTCGGGCCTTCGGGCGTCTCGATGGGGCAGATACGGCCATAATGAGTCGGATGCACATCGCGCACCTCGAAGCCGGCACGCTCGCGCGTCAACCCGCCCGGCCCCAATGCCGAAAGCCGACGCTTATGGGTGATCTCCGACAAGGGATTGGTCTGATCCATAAACTGCGACAACTGCGAGGAGCCGAAGAATTCACGCACCGCCGCCGCCGCCGGTTTGGCGTTGATCAGATCGTGCGGCATCACGGAATCGATCTCGACCGAGCTCATACGCTCCTTGATCGCCCGCTCCATGCGCAGCAAACCGATCCGGTATTGATTCTCCATCAATTCCCCGACAGAGCGCACACGGCGGTTGCCCAGATGATCGATGTCATCGATTTCGCCGCGCCCGTCCTTAAGATCGACCAGAATTTTAAGGATCGCCAAGATGTCCTCCTTACGCAGAACGCGCAGGGAATCCTCGGTCTCGAACTCGAGGCGCGAGTTCATCTTGACCCGGCCCACCGTGGATAAATCGTAGCGGTCCCGGTCGAAGAACAGGCCTTTGAACATGGCCTCCGCGGTATCTAGAGTCGGCGGCTCACCCGGGCGCATGACCCGGTAAATGTCGATCAGCGCCTCTTCCCTGTTGGTATTCTTGTCGATGGCGAGGGTATTGCGCATATAGGGTCCGACATTGACGTAGTCGATCGCCAAGACCGGCAGCTCCTTGATGCCCGCCTCGCTCAGGGCTTCCAGCATTTCCTCGGTGATTTCATCGCCCGCGTCGCAGAGCACCACGCCGGTTTTCCCGTCGATCAAGTCGGAGGCAACGAATTGCCCCAACAGTTCCTCGTCCTCCAGGAATTGATTCTTGAGTCCGGCCTCCTGCAGCTTCTTGGCGAGACGGGGCGTCAACTTGGCCCCAACCTCGGCGACGACCTTTTTAGTCTTGGCATCGACCAAGGCGCGTATCAACTTAATGCCGCGCAAACGCTCGGGGTCGAAAGCGGTTTGCCACCCGCCAGGGACGCGCTTGTACGTAACCTGGCCATAGAAAGTCGCCAGGATTTCTTCGGCGCTCATACCGGTCGCATCGTGCGGGTCGAGCTTTTCCCCGGCCTCGGTTTTATCGGCGCGCGTCTTCGCCGTGGCGATGCTGTCCAAGGCCATCAAAAGAGTCGTCACCGGCAATTTGCGGCGGCGGTCGATACGGACGTAAACGAGATCCTTGGCATCGAACTCGAAGTCCAGCCACGATCCGCGGTAGGGAATAACGCGCGCGGCGAACAGAAATTTGCCGGACGAATGAGTCTTGCCCTTGTCGTGGTCGAAAAACACACCCGGGCTGCGATGCATCTGACTGACGATGACCCGCTCGGTACCGTTGATCACGAAGGTGCCGTTACCCGTCATCAAGGGCATGTCGCCCATAAAGACGTCCTGCTCCTTGATATCGCGGATCGAACGCGCGCCGGTATCTTCGTCCACGTCCCAGACCACGAGCCGCAGGATGACCTTGAGCGGCGCGGCATAGGTCATCCCGCGCTGCTGGCATTCCTCGACGTCGTACTTCGGCTCTTCCAGGTCGTAGCGCATGTACTGCAGCTCGGCCCGCTCGGCGAAATCGCGAATCGGAAAGACCGATGCGAAGACCGCTTGAAGCCCGACCAGTTCACGGTCGGCGGTCCGCACTCCCATTTGCAGAAAATGATCGTAGGAAGTTTTCTGTATCTCGATCAGGTTCGGCATGCGGGCGACTTCGGGAATACGCCCGAAAGTCTTGCGGATACGCTTGCGGCCCGTAAACGATCTTACCATTTGCCTGTCGTCCTCGTTAGTTTAGCCGGACCCGGCGGGTCCAGCGCTAATCCTGCGCCTCAAAGCGCAATAGAGCCGGTCCGGCGCGCGCATCCCGCGCGCACCGGCCGAACTCCAACTCATGCCGATCCGGTCGATCGGCATCGGTTACTTAAGCTCGATGGTGGCACCCGCCCCCTCGAGCTTTGTCTTCAACTCCTGGGCCTCGTCTTTCGAGACCCCTTCCTTGACCGCCTTGGGCGCGGCTTCGACCAAGTCCTTGGCCTCCTTGAGGCCCAGTCCGGTGATCGCGCGGACTTCCTTGATCACGTTGATCTTCTTCTCGCCGAAGGAAGCGAGAATAACGTCGAAGCTATCCTGCTCGACAGCGGCCTCGGCAACCGCGGCCGGTGCGGCGGCGGCAACCGGGGCAGCGGCTGACACGCCCCAGGTATCTTCAAGCTTCGTGGCGAGCTCCGCCGCCTCGATAACGGTCAGCTTGGAAAGCTGATCAACTAGTTGGTCTAAATCGGCCATTTTTCAATCTCCTAGGCTTGATCTTTCAGGTATTCGGTAAGGCTCACGCAGCAGTCTCTTTCGAGGCATAGGCACTAATGACGCGGGCAAGCGTCGCCGCCGGCGCTTGCGCGACACCGGCCAATTTGGTGGCCGGCGCTTGCACGACGGCGATGAGTTTGGCCCGCAATTCGTCGAGCGACGGCAGCTTGGCAAGTTCGGTGATTTGCCCAGGGTCGAGATGCTTCTCGCCCAACGCGCCGCCAACGATGGTCAACTTATCGTTCTTATTGGCGAACTCGACGCAGACCTTCGCCGCCGCCACCGGATCGTCCGAATACGCGATTGCGGTCGGTCCGGTAAACATTGGCAGAAGTGCCTCAAACTTGGTGCCCGAAAGAGCAAGACGGGTCAGCCGATTTTGTGTCACCTTGTAGCTGGCTCCCGCCTCCAACATCTGCCGCCGCAGCTTTGTCACCTCGGCGACCGTCAATCCCGATTGCTGGGTGACGACGACAAGGTTGGCGGCGTTGAAGGCCCCATTCAGGGTGGAAACCAACTCTTCTTTTTGTGATCGGTCCACAGGTCCATTCCGCTCTATCTTAGCTAGACGATCGCCACCGCGATGCGTCCAGCCGGCTCGCACGTGGACTTCCGAGGCATCCCCGGAAGTCCGGTTCGCCTGTCCTGGAAGTTCAAGCCTGCCGGCCTCCTGGTATAGGAGACCGTGCAAGTACTTTTAACTTCCCGTCTATGCCGGCCCTTTCGGCTTAAGCCCTTGGGATCCGCTTCTTGGATCTCTTGGACACCTGCAGTCTCGGACAGGGTGGCCCGGCGGATTGCTCCGCCGTGCCGTTAAACCGCCGTCCCGGATTTCCCCAGGCCGGCGGTATCTCTCATCGTAGCGCCGCGCGGCCCTAGGCCGCGGCGACGCTCGCCACCTCGATCGTGACACCAGGTCCCATGGTCGAGGAAATCGACACACGCTTAATGTACGTGCCCTTGGCCCCGCTCGGCTTGGCGCGGCTGATCGCGCCGACGAAGGCCTTGATATTTTCGACCAGCGCCTCTTCCGAGAAACTGGCTTTTCCAACACCGGCATGAATTACGCCGGCCTTTTCGGCGCGGAACTCAACCTGCCCGCCCTTGGCGGCTTGAACCGCCGCCGTGACGTCGTTCGTGACCGTGCCCAGTTTCGGATTCGGCATCATGCCGCGCGGGCCCAGTATCTTACCCAGGCGACCAACCACGGCCATCATGTCCGGAGTCGCGATACAGCGATCGAAATCGAATTTTCCGCCTTGAATTTGTTCGGCCAGGTCGGCTTCGCCAACGATATCAGCGCCTGCTTTCTGCGCTTCCTCGGCCTTGGCGCCCTTGGCGAAGACGGCCACGCGGACGGTGCGCCCGGTACCATTGGGCAGGGAAACCACGCCGCGAACGTTCTGATCCGCATGACGCGGATCGACGCCGAGGTTCATGGCGATCTCAACCGTTTCGTCGAACTTCGCGGTCGCGCCCTTCTTAATCAGCTTGACCGCCTCTTGAATCTGATAGGCCGATCCGCGGGTAACGCCTTCGCTGGCGCTACGGTAACGCTTTCCATTCCTTGCCATCATCCCTACTCCACCACCTCAAGGCCCATGGAACGGGCCGAGCCGGCAATAATCTTCGCTGCCGCGTCTATGTCATTGGCATTCAAGTCGACCATCTTGGCCTCCGCGATCTCGCGAACCTGGGCCATGGTGACCTTGCCGGCGATCGTCTTTCCCGGTGCCGTGCTGCCCTTGGCCAACTTGGCCGCCTTGCGCAGGTAATGGCTTGCCGGCGCGGTCTTGGTCTCGAACGAAAACGAGCGGTCCGCGTAAGCGGTGATGATAACCGGTGTCGGCGTGCCCGCTTCGATGTTCTGCGTGGCGGCATTGAACGCCTTGCAGAACTCCATGATGTTCAGGCCACGCTGGCCAAGGGCCGGACCGACCGGCGGCGAGGGATTGGCTTGCCCCGCCTTAATTTCCAACTTGATGTACCCAGCGATCTTCTTCGCCATCTTCTACCCTTTCCTTGTGGGTTGCGCGGTACGGCCATGGCTAGCCTCCCGCACGCTCAGATCCAGAACCCCGGACCGGTATCCCTATTGCTTCTCGACTTGCGAGTATTCCAGTTCCACCGGCGTCGCGCGGCCAAAGATCGAGACCGCGACCTTAAGCCGGGCGCGTTCCTCGTCGACTTCCTCGACCAAGCCGCTAAACGACGTGAACGGCCCGTCGGCGACCCGCACCTGCTCGCCTATCTCGAAGGTGATCGACGGCTTGGGCCGCTCGACACCCTCTTGCACCTGATGCAGGATCCGGTCGGCCTCGGCCTGCGAGATCGGGCTCGGGCGGCCTTTGCTGCCCAAGAACCCGGTCACCTTTGGCGTGTTCTTGACCAAGTGCCAAGACTCGTCGGTCAATTCCATTTTCGCCAGGACGTAGCCGGGAAAGAACTTGCGCTCGGAGCTGACCTTTTGACCCCGGCGCAACTCAATCACCTCTTCCGTCGGGACCAGGACTTCTTCGAAAAAATCTTCCATATCATGCTGCACGGCCTGTTCTCGGATAGCCTCGGCCACCTTCTTCTCGAAGCCGGAATAGACGTGCACGACATACCAACGAATCGCCATGGGTTAACCTCCAAGGCCGAGAATGAACCGAACAAGCGTGGACAAGATCATATCGACACCGAAAAAGAATATGGCGGCAACGAACGCCATGACGAACACCATGGCGGTGGTGACCGTGGTTTCCTTGCGGGACGGCCAGGTAACTTTCGAAACCTCGCGCCGTACCTCTCGGATATACTGTCCTGGATTAATGCTCACTTTGTCCACTTTCACGCCGGCCATCGGTTAGCCGTGCCGTTCTCTTCGATACCGCGAGAGCCGCCGCGAAGGCCCACCCCCGCGTCCGGATCTCAAACTTTCAATTTGTTACAGCGTCTTCGTACTAACGATGTGTCTTCGTACTATGACGCCCTCTTAAGTCCGTTCCCCACTTGGCCCCGGCCTCGGCCGGGACTGGCAGGAGTGGAGGGACTCGAACCCACAACCCCCGGTTTTGGAGACCGGTGCTCTTCCAATTGAGCTACACTCCTATCGCCTTTGACCGTTAAGTCCCAGGCGCCGCGGCCCAGCGCGCGCGGCGCCCTTTCTTTAGATTACTGAACAATACTGGCGACGACGCCGGCGCCGACCGTGCGCCCGCCCTCGCGGATCGCGAAGCGCAAGCCCTCGTCCATGGCGATCGGCGCGATAAGCTCAACCTCCATCGAAACGTT
>JAJFGJ010000022.1 GCA_021776175.1 Kiloniellaceae bacterium | reverse complement strand
TTGTTCGGCAATAATGGCTGGATCACAGACCACTCGAAATCCGTCAAATCGAAACGCGCCATGATAATCTCCCTTCAAGGAAGCTTGAATCACATCGCGCGCCGAAATGGAATCCCCTTTATGGGTATGTGACCTAAGGCGACGTATCGAGTATCCCGAAGCTCACGCTAAAAACGCCGCCCGGTTTGCTGCATATCTTGGGTCAGAAAATAGGGATCAGATCTTGCGATCGCACATCCGTGCCGGTCGCGCCGTTTTCGCCCCCCCTTACCGCATCTTCCGCCGCAAGTGGTTCATCAAATCTACCCGCGCGATTAGCCCCAAAGACCTCTCGCCCTCGACCGCGATGGCGGCGTGGCCGGTTTCGAAGATGGGCGGCCGGTCCTGGCGTCCTTGACCCGAGTTTTGGCTACTGTCCCGCTGCGGCACTTGACCCAGATCAATGCGCCGGCGGGTTGCGGCCCGGCTTAGTAGAGCCTAGGCGTTCGCGCCCTTAGGGCGTGGGCGAAAAAGTTATGGGACGCAAGGCGCCGGCGAGCTAGCGGGACGCTGGCCTGTTTCAGTATGCGCCGTTTAGAAGCGCGAACGCGCGGCCGGGAGGGAGCCATGAAGAGCGGTGCGATCAAGCGGGTTTATCTCGAACCTGGCGACCAGGTCGCCGATATGGGCTGGCGCGACCATCAGGGGGGCGAGTTCTCGTTCCACCAATCGCGCTTCGCCGGCCGGCTCACGGTGCTGTTCGTCTGCGCCTCGGCGGAAATTCCCGGCGCCGCCCGCGATCTCAAGCGCTTGGCCGAACTTCACGACCAGTTTAGCGGCCTCGGGGTTCTGGTGTTCGCGGTCAGCGCCGCTCCGGTCGCGGTCAACACGGCGGCGATGCAGCGCCTCGGCCTGCCGTTTCCGATCCTTTCCGACGAGGACTTTTCGTGCGGCCGCGCCCTGGGTATCGACGTGGCGCCGGCCGGCCCCCTTTCCGAGCCCCTGGGCGCGGGCGGCGGCGGGCCCTGGTGCACGCTGATCGTCGATCCCGGGCGCCGGGTCGCGAAGCGCATCGGCCCCTGGAGCACGGAGGACCACGCGCTCGTGGCACTCGCCGAGTGCACGAGCCGGGCCGCCCTGCTGTCCCCGGTGCCCGGGTCGGCGCAGGCGCCGGTGCTCATCATCCCCGACGTACTCGATAAGGCCCACTGCGAGCGGTTGATCGCGCGCTGGGAGACCGGCGAGCGTTACGAGGGCGGTGTGTCGAGCGGCGAGTACGGCGCCAATGTGCCGATCAAGAAGGTGAAGTCGCGCGAGGACGTGGCCCTGCCCGACCATGGCCCGGAAGCGCAGGAGCTCTTCGGCCTGTTCCGCCGCCGCGTGTTTCCCGAGATCAAGAGGGCCTTCGGCTTTCAAGTGACGCGCGCCGAGCCCCTGCGCCTTGGGTGTTATCACGCCGCCGACGGCGGCCATTTCAACGCCCATAGGGACGACACCACGCCGTTCTCCGCGCACCGCCGCTTCGCCATGTCGCTGGCGCTCGACAATGACGCCTACGAGGGCGGCTACGTGCGGTTCCCGGAATACGGGCCGCAGCTATTCCGCGCCGGGACCGGCGCGGCGGTGGTATTCGCGGTCTCCATGCTGCACGAGGTGACCTTGGTCACGGCGGGGCGGCGTTTCATCGTGCTCTGCTTTTTCTACGGCGAGGCCGAGGAGGAATTGCGCCAAAAGCTCGCCGCCGAACGCCGCGAGGACGCGCTTGCCTAGGGCGCTTTCCGGCCATGGGCGATGAGCATCCCGCTATAGCGGCTTGTGTAGATTTACACGGTTATAAATTGACAACTCAATCCGCATTGCATTAGATCGGTGGTTGACGGTGCCGCGTTTGCGGAAAAAAGGGAATGTGGTGCGGTCTCCGCGAAAGCGCGGGACCTACTCCACGACTGTCCTCGCAACTGTAAGCGGTGAGCTGGCGCTCGAATTACAGCCACTGGAATGCTTAGGCGTTCCGGGAAGGCAGGGCGCACAGTGTTGATCCGCGAGTCAGGAAACCTGCCGTCCATTTCGTCTGTCCGGTGGTCGAGGTCTGCCGTCGGTGCGGTTCTCCGTTGGGACGAAGACCGATTTGTCTTAGATACCAACTCGAGGGGACCGCAATTATGAAACGAATTCCATTTTTCCACCCGTACATGGCGGCGCTGTTGTTGTTTTTGGCGGCGGTCGCCGCGAACGAGCGCCCGGCCCTTGCCGGAGACGGTGGGTTCTCGCCCAAGATCTCCGGGAGTCTTTTGGTCGAAATCCAGAATGATTTCGCGTTTTCGTCCGACGACGAGATGGAAGAATTCGACACGCTGTTCGCCACCATTGAGCCCAGCTTCGCGCTGGCGCTTACCGACCGGCTTTCCATCAACGCCGGACTGGTTTTGGAACCGGTGCTGGATCCGGACGGGGGCGATGACCTTTTCTTCGAAGATGAAGGTTTTTTCGTTGAGGTGCTGACCCTGGACTATGAAGCTGGGCCGGTTCATCTCTTTGGCGGCAAGATGCACGTCAATTTCGGCACCGCCTGGGATGAAACGCCCGGCGTTTTCGGCACCGATCTGGCTGAAGAATACGAGATGGCCGAGAACATCGCGCTCGGTGGCGCCCTAAGCGGCGATTTCGCCGGCGTCGGCAAACACACGGTAAGCGTTCAAACTTTCTTTCTCGATACCTCGGGCTTGGCCGAAAGCATTATCACCAAGCGGCCAAAGCCTCGCCAGGCCGATGGGGGGCCTGGCAACACGGGCGATTTCTCGTCGTTCGCGGTGGCACTGGACGGCGGTGATTTTCCGGCGCTTTCGGGATTTCGTTATCATGCCGCCTACGTTCATCAAGGCAACGACACCTCGGGCGCCGAGAACGAGACTCGTTTCGTGGTCAACGGGTCATATGACATCCCGCTCTTTGGCGACTTCACCGCCCAGCCCCTTGTCGAATATGTGTATATCGACGACGCCGACGGCGTGGCGAGGGAGGATCGCACCTATCTGACCGCCGCGTTGGGATTCGCCTATGGCGATTGGAACGCCGCCGTGACCGGCACCTTCAAGGAGAGCGATGTAACCAACGCAAGCGCGGTGCGCGAAGAGCAACTTCAAGTCTCGGCCGGGTACGTGTTTCCAATCGGGATCGGCATCGATGTGGCCTATAAACGTGCCCGCAACGACGGCGTGGACACCGACATTTTCGGGACCTTGCTATCCTACACGCTTGAGTTCTAGGTCGAAGGGGAGGGGGTGCCCCCTCTACCGCATCTTGCGCCGCAAGTGGTTCAGTAAGTCGATCCGTGTGATCAGGCCTTGGAACCTGTCGTCCTCGACCACGATGGCGACGTGACCGGCGTCGAAGATGGGCAGCAGGTCGTCCATGTCCTGACTGGCCTGGACGGTTTGCAGGCGGCTGGTCATGGCGTCCTTGACCGGGGTTTTGAAGGCCGTCTCGTCACGGGTGACGGCGAGCAGGATATCGCTTTCGTCGATGATCCCGGCGACATGCTCCTCGTCGCTGAGCACCGGAAGCTGCGACACGTCGTAGAGCTTCATGCGTCCGTAGGCGATGAGCAGGCTATCCTCGGGCGATACCGTGACCGTGGCGTGCTCGGCGTGGCGGCGCAGGATCAGGTCGCGCAGGTCGCCCGTGCTTTCGCGCTCAATGAATCCCTGATCGAGCATCCAGAAATCGTTGAACATCTTTGACAGATACTTGTTGCCGCTGTCGCAGACCAAGGTGACGACCCGCTTGGGCTCGCTTTGCGCCCGGCAATAGCGCAGGGCCGCCGCGATCAGGGTGCCCGAGGACGAGCCGGCCAGGATGCCTTCCTTGGCCAGAACTTCGCGCGCGGTCAACATGGCTTCCTTGTCGGAGATGCTATAGGCGGTCTTGACCCGCGAGAAATCTGAGACGGGGGGAAGGAAATCCTCGCCGATACCCTCGACCAGCCAGGAGCCGACATCCGTGCTCAGTTCTCCGGTCTTCACGTAGTGGGTCAGGATCGAGCCTTCCGGGTCGGCCAGTATCATCTCCAATTCGGGCGCGACCTTGGCGAAATATTTCGATAGGCCGGTTAGGGTGCCGCCGGAGCCAACGCCGCAGACGACCGCGTCCAGGTCGCGGTCCATCTGCTCCCAGATCTCGGGCCCGGTGGTCGTATCGTGGGCCAGGGGGTTGGCCGGATTGGCGAACTGATTGACGTAGAAGGCGCCGGTTTCGCCCGCGATACGCTCGGCCATGTCCTGATAGTACTCGGGGTGGCCCTTGCCGACGTCGGAGCGGGTCATGACCACTTCCGCGCCCAGGGCACGCAGGTGGAAGATCTTCTCCTGCGCCATCTTGTCGGGCACCACGATGGTCAGGGGGTAGCCCTTTTGCGCCGCCACCAGGGCCAGGCCCAGGCCGGTGTTGCCGGCGGTCGCCTCGATCAGGGCGCCGCCGGGCTTAAGGCTGCCGTCGCGCTCCGCCGCCTCGATCATGGACACCCCGATGCGGTCCTTGATCGACCCGGCGGGGTTCTGGTTCTCCAGCTTGAGGAACAGGCGGCACGGGCCGGTATCGATCCGGCCGACCTCTATCATCGGGGTATTGCCGATGCCATCCAGCACGTTTTTGAAGACGGGGGCGGTCATGTCGGCCCTTTCCTCATGCGAGTTATCCCTAAGTTTAGGGTGGGCATGGAACGGGGCGCGCGCAAGACCCTAAGCGAGCCATGTCGCGGTTTGTGATCGATACGTGGACAAGCGCGAGGCGGACTCGAATGTCGGCCAAGTGTACGAAAGCAGTCGCCGTTCCAATGCGGTGAGAGAGTCCGGGTATAGCCAGCCATGAACGGACATAATTGGAGCTTGGCTTGTAGCGCTTTGTCGTAGTGGAAAGGGTTTGGCAGGTGGTTAAGGCCCGTCTAAAGCCGTAGGCTGCGACAGGTTCATCTCGCGCCAGACACAAAGGATGGGGATGAGGGCTCGGGGTCCCAGAAATGCCCGCCAACACCCACCGTATAAGGAAGACAGAAGATGTCACGAATTCCACCGGTTGATCCAAATAGCGCCGCCCCCCGGACCGTGATGGCTATTGAAGGTATCGACAGCCTTTGGGAAAGCGAATGGCGGCTGGCCAGGGTGTTGGCCAATTCGCCTAACCTGCTCACAGCATTTGCCGCATATTGGCAGGGGATACAGACCTCCAGCCTTGAGCGGGACGAACGTGAAGTTGTTGCCCTGGAGATGGCCCGGCGCAACGGTTGCCACTACTGTGTGCCGGCGCATACCATGCTGTCGCGCGAGGCCAAAATCCATGATAGGGAAATCGCTTATATCCTCGATGGCCGGGATGCGGAGACGCCCCGTTACAAATTGATCCAACAGGCCACGAAGAGGCTCACGGAAACCATGGGCAAGCTCACGGACGAGGAACTTCGGGATTTTCGCAATGGCGGCTTAAGCAATGAAAACCTGCTCGACATCATTGGCGAAATCGCCCACTGCACGGTAAGTAACTTCACCAACGGCCTAGCGCAAACGGAGCCGGATGATTTCCTCAAGGCGGTGAAGCCAGCGCGGGCGGAGTGAAAGAGCCTCGCTTTCGAGGGTAAACTGAAAGTGGATAAATGCCGTGGGCGCACACCGCCGCCAAAAAATGAGTGCGGCATTTGCCGGTTTTCT
Source organism: Kiloniellaceae bacterium (assembly GCA_021776175.1). Classification (GTDB taxonomy): domain Bacteria; phylum Pseudomonadota; class Alphaproteobacteria; order Kiloniellales; family J153; genus JAJFGN01. Next base: position 98,972 of record JAJFGJ010000022.1, on the reverse strand, counting down.
TGAACCGAAAGCCGAATATCCGATTAGGGTCATCTTCGGACCAACGGCACCGCCATCCTAAGAGTCCGCACATGGGTGTACAGCCGACGAAAACCCAGAAAGCGGAAGTTCGAATTTGAACGTCAGCTTCTGGAGGTGGAGCGGTTGTTTCTGAACGGTGGCCCTAACAGCCGGTCCTAGCCAAGACGAGGCATTCTAGTCTTTACCCAGGATGGTTCCAGCCCGCGTCAAGAGGCCATTAGCTCGCGGCCGCGTAACGCGCATCGATGTCCTCGAACGGCTCCTCGGGTGTAGCGGAGTCTTGGAGCAGGCTGTCGATCAAACGCCCCTGCAAGAGCGCGGCGCCAAGGGACCGGCCGACTTCCAGCGCTTGTTCGGAATCGCAGCGCGCAAGAATGAGCCTTTCGGGGCCGATTTGCTGGGCGGCCCGGTGCAGCCGATCCCGGTGCGCGCCGTCCAGTTGGTCGTGGAGGTCGGAGTGCCAGAATAGCTTTACGAGGTCGAAGCCCAAGGCTTCGCGGTCGACGAGCGGCAGGGAGTGGTGGTTCATGCCGTCGAGGCAGAACTTGAAGCCGCGCTCGCGCAAGACATCCCGTGCGAAGAAATAACCGCTCAGGTCCGAATAGACATCCACGAGTTGCAGTTCGACGATTATGCTGCCACGTAGCTTTTCTCTGACTAGTTCCCCGAGTTCCAAGAATTCGGGTGAGAGAAGAGTCGAAACATTTAGATTCACGCTAAAAGAGCTGCACGCGGTCGCGTCATCGTTCCAGGTCAGATATTCGATCATCCGGGCGTCCAGGTACTCCGTGAGAGCCTGGAACAGCCAACGGTTGGCATGAAGGTTGACGTTCGGCGTCAACGCCCGGCGCAGCGATTGCATCGATGTATAGATCTCGTCGAACACGACCCGAGGTTTCTGGCCCTGAACGACCGCGCAGACGGGTTGCTTGCGGATCATCGTGGAAAGGTCGGCCAGAGCAATCCCTTCCTGGATGATGGTCAAATTGGGAGGGTCGAGCGGTTTTCCCGTCTGTGCCGAGACCTCGTCCTCCCCGGACACGGTGTTTTGCCCATCGCGACTCTCGTGGCCGGTCATCATGTTTCGCGCCCGCCTTCCTCTCGGTTGCTCCGGCTCACAATGTCCGCGGGAGCCGGCATCGAAAAACCCGCCAAAATCAATATTCTTGAGCGCGGCCACCTTAGGGGGCCACCCCATTCAGCGTACTGGATACGGTGCCGAAGATGGTGCTCAAGGAACCGCCCAGCTCGGAAAGCGCGCTAATAGCCGCGACCGAAACAAGCGCGGCGATTAGACCGTACTCGATCGCCGTGGCACCCGATTCGTCCTTAATAAAACCTTTCAGCATCATAAACATGAGATTCTCCCTGACGAATTACCCATCAAGAATATGACAAAATAATCAAAGAAAATCAAGTAATATTATCTATTTGGTAATAAATATTATCAAATCAGGGTATTATGCCCTAATATAGGTAAGGATACGTGTCTGTAAAGCGAAGTATTTAGTATAATTTATCTTGTTTTTTATCGAATTCAGCAATATCTCCGACGACATCACCGTGCCGGGGGTCAAGTTGGTGCTTGGCGCCTGGCCCATGGCGGGCCGTGTCCCGGTTTGATATGGATGCGTTGAAAACGCGAAGCGGACTCGAATGTCGGCTAAGAGGGGGAAAGCGTTCGTCGTTCCGTGCGGCTTAAGTCCGGGCAGTGCCCCGAGCAGTCACCGGACGCTGGATAAGACATGTCAACTTAGGTGGGCTTTACCGCTATCAAAGCCGCATAGGCCATATAGCCAAAGAACGACCCGGTTTCAGCTCGCCGCCGCCCTTCGGCCTTCAGCGCCTCTGCAAGCTCCGACCCAATCCGACCCTGAGCCAAAAGAGCATCCGCGCCACGATCCACCCAACTCATGGTCAACCCAGGTGCGATTGTTTCGATCAAGCCATAACTGCGTATCGGTTGCACCTCGAAGCCTGCGGCTTGTGTAAGCGTCGACATTCGCCGGACGAGCCACTTGTCGTTCACGAAGCCCTCGACAAACGCTCCCGTGCAGGCCTCCAGGGGGTCGTTCGGGCCGGTCTGGAGCGTCGCCGTGGAGAAATCTCCATCACACAAGCCAAGGCTACCGCCAGGTTTTAGAACCCGATAAGCCTCCGCCAAGATGGCCTCGGGTTCCGGAACATGTGTCAGAATTGTGTGAACGATCACCACATCAAAAGACGCGTCATCAAAACGGAGAGATTTTCCATCCCCCTCTTCGAACTCGATCCCAGCTATGTCCCTCGATAGCTCACGCGCTTTGGTAAGAAGGACAGGAGACGGATCCACGCCCACAACCTTCGCCACGTTCGGCCAATCCACCATAACGCGGCAAGCCGGTCCGGTGCCGCAACCGACTTCCAACACTTCGGCATTCTCAGGGAACGTGATTTCCGACAGATAGTCCCTTAGCATTTCCTGCTGAGATGGAATCGCGGCTCTCGTCTCCAGAACGTTGGCGATAATCTCAAGCATGTCGTCCGGAACGGATGTGATGTTCGCAAATACGTCAGGCATTCGGACCTCCACGTTCCATCTTATGGGCACGAAATATGAATAGTCCGAGCCTAGGCAGTCACGAAATCATTTTCAAGTAAGCGCTGAGAAAGGGTGAATGACCGCTCCGGGTTAACTCGGAAGTGTCTTTGACCCTGCATCAATGTCCGCCAAGCGTGGAGCGGATCATATTCTAACTAGGCGATATCGCCGCGCATGGGGATAGGTTGGAGCTTGGCGCCAGGCCCTCGTCGGAGCGCGACGATAGAACCCGGGTTGGAAATCCATTCGCGCTCAGAACCTCCACGATCTCCGCCACATGGGCGGCGTCGCGGGTTTCGATCATGGCATCGACGTCGGCGTGCTTTGCCGGGACGTCGTAGAACAGGCGCTGGTGGTAGACCTCGATGATGTTGCCGCCGGTCGTGCCTATCAACTGCGTGACCAGGGACAAGACACCCGGCCGGTCGACGATGCCGATGCGCAGGCGCGCCATGCGGCCGTCGCGCACCAAGCCGCGGGTCAGGACCCAGGACAACATGCGCACGTCGATGTTGCCGCCGCAGATGACGACGCCGACTTTGCGCCCGGCGAAGGCCTCGGGATCCTTCATCAGCCCCGCGACGCCGGCCGCTCCGGCGCCCTCGGCCACGATCTTGTGCTGTTCGACCAGTCTATGGACCGCGGTCTCGATCGCGGCTTCGTCGACCAGGACGATATTCTCGACCAGGCGGTCGATGATCTCGCGCGTCAGCTCGCCCGGGTTCTTGACCGCGATGCCGTCGGCCAGGGTTTGCCCGCCGCTCGCCGGGGGCAGGCCGCGAAGAGCCTGATACATGGAGGGGAACAGCTCGGCCTCGACCCCGATGATGCGAATGTCCGGCTTGACCGATTTCGCGGCGATGGCGATGCCGGAGATAATGCCGCCGCCGCCGATGGGGACCACGATGGTATCGAGATCGGGCATGTCTTCCAGCATCTCGAAGCCGATGGTGCCTTGGCCGGCGACGATCAGCGGGTCGTCGTAGGGATGGACGAAGGTCAGGTTTTCCTTGGCCGCGATCTCGCGCGCCGCGATGGCGGAGGCGTCCAGGGTTTCGCCGGTCAGGACCACGCGGGCGCCGAAGCTTTTGGTTCGCTCAACCTTGGTGGCGGGGGCGAATTCCGGCATCACGATGGTCGAGGGAATGTTCAGGCGCTGGGCGTGATAGGCGACGCCTTGCGCGTGATTGCCGGCCGACATGGCGATCACCCCGCGCTTGGCTTGCGCGTCAGTCAGGCTCTTCAGCTTGACCAAGGCGCCGCGGTCCTTGAAGGAGCCGGTGTACTGCAGGTTCTCCAGCTTGAGATACAGCTCGCAGCCCAGGGCTTCGCCGAGACGGCGCGCCGGGACCAGGGGCGTGCGGACAACTTCGCCGGAGATCTGTTCCGCCGCCGTCCGAATGTCGTCGGGGGTTACCGTCATGTCTCTTGGGCCTCCCTCATTCTCTACGGCGGAGTGAGCCGTAAACGCCGCTCCGTCCCTGTCTTGGGACCGACCAGTTTTAGATACTGCCCGTCGCGCCATCGTCGCGCGAGGTTACCATACCACGGCGACAAAGGATTGCCCGACTGCCCGGTCGCGATCATGAAGCGCGAGTTGGCGGGATCGCCAAGGTCGTAGATCGCCCGGTAACCGGCGCCGTGGATGTTCTCGAAACGCCGGTCCGGGCCGGCGCCATAGGCGGTACTGCCACGGTTGACGGTAGAGGTTCCACCCGGCGTCTCGAGGCCGTAGCCGAAGAACGCGCCAGCCAACGGCACTTGGTCTAGAATCGGATGAGCGAAGCGGGCCACGTGCGCTTCGCCCCAGCGCAACTGCTTGAGCGGCCGGTTAAAGCGGCGGTCCAGTTCGGTCAAGGCGGTTTCCAGTGCCGCCGCCGCTTGGCCCGGGCAATCTTCAACCGGCTCGCTCGCAACGTCGTCGCACCAGACCGGCGCATGGCGCAGGATGCTTGTCAGGATCGCGAACTTGGGATTGCTAAACTTATCGAACGCCGGTCCAAGTTCATCGGCCATGAGTCTTCGGGTCAGGGTGCCGGCCCAGGCGTAAAGGATAAGCGGCGCGGCGGCGTCGCGTGTCATGCGCCCATCCCAGGCCCGCAATATGGCCAGCGCCTCGGCCCCGCGCTCCGACGCGGTGGGGGTTGAAAGCAGCAGGGGCAGAAGTGCGCGCGCGGCCGGGGAGGCGACATCGAGTTGCGCCTTCATGGTGCGCTCGATGGTCCAGCCCGTTCTCGCGTCCCCGTTCAGCAGGGACTCGATTCTCTGGGCCCGGTAAGGCGCGGGCCAATCGGCGGTGAGAAGATAGCGATAGCCATCGGGGGCGATCTTGTTGTTGGCGCTGATGAAGGATCCGTTCGCCGGATCCTTGGCCAGCGGTAAATCCTGAAAGGGAATCACGCCACTCCAGTCGTACTCGCCGCTCCAGCCCGGAACCGGTTGCCGCCCGTCGCCGCCTTCGCGGACCGGCACACGGCCGGGGGCGGCGAAACCGATCCGGCCCCGCGTGTCGGCATAGACAATGTTCTGCTGTGGGCTGTGAAAATTTTGCAGCGCGGTCACGAATTCCCCGGCATGGCGCGCGCGGTTCATGCCGTGGAATGCCACGCCCGTTCGGTCGTCGGCGCGCAGCGCGGGCCAAGCCAGAGCCAGGACGGTGCCGCTTTTTTTTCCGTCATCCAAATCTTTCGCGATCGCGTCCGAGATGACAGGGCCATGGCGGGTTTCGCGAACCGTCCAGATATCCGGCGCCTGATCGCGCACGTTTATCGTCTCCCTCCGGGTCGTGAAGGCGCGTGGACCGTCCGGGGTTTGGTAACGCGCCGGGTCGCCACCGACGGCACGCTCGATGAAAAGATCCTGGGTGTCGCTGTGCGTGCTCGTGAAGCCCCAGGCGACGTGGCCGTTCTGTCCCATGATCATGAAGGGCAGGCCGGGCGCCGTGGCCCCGCTCAGGGTGCGCTCGGGCGTTTCGATCCGCGCCAGGTACCAGAACCCCGGCGCGCTGAGGGCCAGGTGTGGATCGTTGGCCAGGATCGGCGCGCCGCTTCGCGTGCGCGTGCCATCCAAAACCCAGGCATTCGAGGCATCCTTGGGCGCCAGGTCCCAGGGCAGGATATCGGCGAAGCGCTCCAGCGGTATCCCTCTGGCCGCCTTCGCCAGGTCTTTGAGTGTCGTGGGCGCGTCCTTGGGATAAGCTGGCCACAGGAAAGAGATCTGTTCCGCCGTCAGGCGCTTGGCGAGCCGCGTGCGCAGGATCTCGTCGCGCCAATTACCGGAAAGTTGCAATGCCATCAAACGGCCCCAAACCAGGCTGTCGGCGGGGCGCCAGGCTTCCGGCTCATAGCGCAGGATCTGAAACTCTAGGGGCAGGGGACCGTCGCGCGAGTCTAGGAAGGCATTCACGCCCGCCGTATAGGCGTCGAGCACGGCGCGGGTTTCATCCGGCAGTCCAGCCAAATTGGCCTCGGCCACCCGGTACAGGCCCAAGGTCCGCATAAAGCGGTCGAAGGACAGGGCGCGCGCGCCCACGACCTCGGCGATCCGCCCGGCGGCGCTGCGCCGGGTGAAGTCCATCTGCCAAAGCCGGTCCTGGGCATGGGCGAAGCCGAGGGCCAAGGCCGCGTCATGCTCGCTTTCGGCGCGGATGGTGACGATGCCGTCGGCGTCCCTCAAGATCTCCGCCGGGGCGTTCAAGCCGGCCGCGCGGACCGACCCTTGGGTTTCCGGTAGTGAGCCGCGAAGCCACAGATAGCCGCCGCCAAGGGCCAGGCCGCCCAGTCCCGCTAGGATCGCCAGACCCCACAAGGTCCAAGACATCAAACGCGCGGGAAGGGGTCGTTTGCTTCTCATTGGCTTGGTATAAACTCGCACCGGGCAACCGCAAGGCAGGAAAACATATGGCCGCTAAAGGTTCCAGAACCGCCGTGATCGCCGCCTTGGCCGGCAATGGCCTGATCGCGGTGACGAAGTTCGCCGCGGCGGCCTTTACCGGCAGCTCCGCCATGTTCAGCGAGGCGGTGCATTCGCTGGTCGATACCGGCAATCAGGGCCTTTTGCTCTATGGCATGAAGCGGGCCGACAAGCCCGCCGACCCGTCCCATCCCTTCGGTTATGGCCGTGAATTGTACTTCTGGGCTTTCGTGGTGGCGATCATGCTGTTCGCGACCGGCGCCGGGGTGTCGGTCTATGAGGGCGTGAGCAAGCTCAGCAATCCGCATCCGGTAACGGACGCCTCGATCAACTACATCGTGCTCGGCCTCGCCATCGTCTTCGAGGGCGGCTCCTGGTTCGTCGCGTTTCGTGAGTTTCAACGGCGCAAGGGAAGCTTGGGTTACTTCAGGGCACTGCAACTCAGCAAGGACCCATCGTTGTTCACCGTCCTGATGGAAGACAGCGCCGCCATGCTTGGTTTGATTATCGCCCTGGTTGGCATATACCTCGCCGAGGCCCTGGCGATGCCGGAACTCGACGCCGTCGCCTCAATTCTGATCGGAGTTGTTCTGGCGCTTGTCGCCGCGTTTCTGGCCTATGAAACCAAGGCGTTGTTGATCGGCGAAGCGGCGGCGCCCGAGGTGATCGCGGGCGTGCGGCGCGCCATCGCCCAGGAACGCGGTATCGCGCAAATAAACGAGATACTCACCATGCACATGGGGCCGCAAGACGTTCTGTTGAACCTCTCCGTTGATTTTCGTTCCGGACTGTCGTCGGACCATGTCGAGGAGGCGATCTCTTCGCTTGAGAAAAAAATCAAGATCGAGTTCCCCGAGATCACCCGCGTTTTCATCGAGGCCCAGGCGCTCAAGGCGCACCGCCACGCGGCACGCGGCGCGGGACCAGGATGATGGGGCAAGCCTCCTGCTTTCGGTTTTGGTCTCATCGTATTATACTGCAAGGCAAATCAACGTAGGGAGGCAACCATGGCGAAGGCCAAGAAAACCGATCGCAAAAAGGTTCAACCCGGCGGCGGCAAGCCGCTAAAGGCGGCCCGCGATGGTAAGGCGAATAAAGAAATAAAGACCCAGCAGAAGATCAAGAACAATATCTACGAGGCCGAACTGGCCAAGCTTCAGATCGAACTGGTCAAGCTGCAGGAATGGGTCAAGCACGAGGGTTTGAAGGTCGTCATAATCTTCGAGGGGCGCGACGCGGCCGGCAAGGGCGGGACCATCAAGCGGATCACCCAGAGCCTAAACCCGCGCATCTGCCGCGTTGTCGCACTGGGCACGCCGACCGAGCGCGAGAAAGCGCAGTGGTATTTCCAGCGTTACGTTCCGCACCTTCCGACCGCGGGCGAAATGGTTTTGTTCGACCGCTCCTGGTACAACCGCGCCGGCGTCGAACGAGTCATGGACTTCTGCAGCGATGAGGAATACCAGGAGTTTCTGCGCTCCTGTCCGGAGTTCGAGCGCATGCTCGTTCGTTCGGGAATCATCCTGATCAAGTACTGGTTTTCGGTCAGCGACGAAGAACAGGAGCGCCGCTTTCGCGGCCGGCTGGTCGATCCCACCAAACGCTGGAAACTATCGCCCATGGATCTGCAATCGCGCGCGCGTTGGCTTGAGTACTCCAAGGCCAAGGATCAGATGTTCGCCCATACCGACATCAAGCAGGCGCCCTGGTACGTGGTCGAGGCCGACGTGAAAAAGCGGGCGCGTCTCAACTGCATCAAGCACCTGCTGGGCATGATCCCTTATCAGGATCTGACGCCAAAACCGGTTAAACTACCGCCGCGCCAGGTGGCCGAAGGCTATGTCCGGCCGCCGAAAAGCGATCAGACCTACGTCCCCGACGAGTATTGATGCCGGTCAGGCGAGAAGCGCGAATCTAATCGCGCAAGAAGGCTAGTCTCAGGCCCAGGCCAATTAACAAGGACCCGCCGGCGAACTTGGCCAGGCGACCCGTGGCGCCGCTACGCCGAAGCCGGGCCAGGATCGATGACGCCAGGAACACACACACCAGATCGGCCGAGGAGAAGGTGAGGTTGACGATCGTGCCCAGGATCAGGAATTGCGCGGCGACAGGCAAGCCGGCGCCTGGATCGACGAACTGCGGCAGGAAGGCGATGAAGAAGAGGGCGGCCTTGGGGTTGAGAATCTCGACCATGATGCTTTCCAATAGAGCCTGCCGGGCGGTCTTGGATTGCGCTTGCGGCAGGTCCCGCACCTCCAGCTTGCGCCGCAAGATACTCAGGCCCAGCCAAATCAGATACCCGGCCCCGGCCAATTTCAGCGCTGTGTAGGCCGCCGGGACGTATTGGAAGATCGCGGCCAGGCCCAAGGCCGCCGCGCCAACATGGACATAGCCTCCCAGGTGAATCCCAAGCGCCGCCATGAACCCGGCCCGCCGCCCGCGCGCCAGAGTCTGCGCCGAGGCATAGATCATCGCCGGGCCGGGCATGTAGGCGAAGACAAGCGTGGCCGCGAAAAAAGCAAGAAGTAGGTCCCAGGGGGGCATTCAGCAGGTCTCCGTTACCGCCTTGGGCAACCCAAAGGCGCACAACTTGTGTGGACGCGGGACGGCAACGTCAAGTGCACACAGTGAGGTGTCCGTGGCGGTCATTTAGATGGCTTGCATGATTTAAATGAGAATAATACTTATTCGCAACTAAATCGCGCGCATGAGTAGGAGCGTGCAGGCAGTGATCGTAGAGGGGCAAGGACAATGAACCAGGCTGTGGTGGGGACACCGATAAACATTTGGCCAAGCCGGATAGCTGACTTGGCCGACGCGGAACGCCTGATCCTGGGCGTGTTCCGGCATTGGCTGGTGGGCTTGGCGGATAGTTCCGGGACCCAGCTGTCACTAGCTTGGAACGAGCTGGCGCGTGAATTGGGCGCGGCGCGGGGGCGCAAGGTCATGTCGGGCTTGATCGGCCTCGTGTGCGCCATGGGCCATCCGCGGCGTCCCTTGCGTCATCATCGTCCCTGTTGTGCCTGCGTCAGTGGCGACGAGATTACGGTCCTGAATTTCCTGTCCGCCTGTCAGCACCAGGATTGGATCTTGGCGCGCGGCCAAGCGGAATGGTTGGTCGGACCGGACGGGGTCGGCGGGCTTCTGGAAAGTGGGATTAAGCTGAGCGCGGCTCTCAGCGGCGGTGGATTGTCATTGCCCGTGCGCGGTTGGGCACGGTCGCAACCCGGAGATAAGGCCGAATTACTGTCGGCCGCTGTACACTAATTTCTCGCTAGAGCACTTTGCGATCATACCGATCCATTTGATCGGTTTCTCGTGCCCACTCAAACAGTCTTGTAGCGCGTCCTCAGGTCGTTCTTTTGCACCTTGCCCATGGCGTTGCGCGGTAGCTCGTCGACGAAGTGGACTTGCTTGGGTACCTTGAAGTTGGCGAGTTCACTCTTGCAAGCCGCGATCATGGACTCCGCCGTCACGCCGCCGCGGCCCGGCTCCAGCTTGACGTCTGGCGGATAGTTCCTCAGGTTGGAAATTTACTATCCTGAACCCGCGCCACCCACGGCGGAAAAACCTCTATCACCGGACGCATATGGGGAGCCTGCTAACGGGCGAGGATAACCCGAGGTGGACATTCGAGGGCATTGGGAAGCGGTATGGCCGGTGCTCTGCTATTGAGTCGGCGATGCTCAATGAATTTAAAGCGCTGGGCACATTCGGTATCTCACGATAACATTCCGTAAGGTTAGGCGGAGGAGGTTAAATAAGCTTTCGTTGATTTGGCGGAGTCGAAAATTTCAATATTCGCAGTTATATTAGGCAATAGGAGGCTTGCATGGAGGAAAAGTCGAAAGGAATCAAAAATAAGGAAGATCCCACGATGGGCGATCAGTCGATAATAATCCATCCCGGAACACTAGAGTGTCAGTTTACATTTTTTTATAATCTCAAGGCACGAATTCAGAGTTTTGAGTCACCAAAATCTAACACTGATGATGAGAATGAATCGATTGTTGAGGGCTTCAAAAAACTCTCTGTCAATTCTTCCAACCTAAGCAAATTTTATTTTAGCGATGGTTTTCCAACCCAGATAATTTCTGCCCATTTACACGGTACTATGGGTATTCTTGAAGAAAACATAACTTCTATCGATGTCAAGGGGGACACAAAGAAATTCGAGTTCCCAGTAGACCCGCCAGAGCTGCCAGGCATTGACAGCTATGCTCATATCGAATGCACAGTTTACAAAAATGGTATGCTTGCTCTGATCGTGCGTCTGGTAAATCGCGATAAGATTTGTGACGCGGATTATGTCCAAGCAATTAAACGACCGGAGTATGGCCGAGAGGATGCGTCTAGCGCGTCGGGAGAGGCGCCGGGTGAACTAATCCAAGAAGTGTGGAAATTAACAGACAGGATTGAAGATAAACTGGCCAAAAGCCTCAATAAATTTGTCGTCCACGGTATTTCTTTGAAAGATGGTTTAATAAAACCAATGAAGTTTTTTACGGAGTTCACTGGTATACCATCGGAATCGGGACTCGAAGTTTCTCAAGATTCAATACAGTGTGAATTGAGGCGCAGCCGCCCATACGTGGGAACTATAATCTATTTTGGGGAGAATAAAACTTTAGAGAATAACGAAGAGCGCTTATATAAATTCGCTATCGCATGTGGCAGAACTACGCCAGAGTTTCTTGACACATTTGTGCTCGCACGAGAATACTTAGAGGCAGGAACGCCCAGCCGTAATGTTTATCATCCAGGAAAAAATATCGTCTTTATCGCGCGCCGCGGTTGGGTCTGTTTTGAGGTCGAATCGCGAGCGGGACGGCCATTTCATTTGGGCGTTGTGGATGTGGTGACTCATGCTGTTCAAGCGATCCTCGCATCAGCACGAGCTACCAGGTGGTTTGTTACGCAAATTGTAGACGAAGGCAATCACGCGGACCTTGATCTTAAGTCGGCGTTAGAGCAAAAAAATGCAGGTTTGGGATTCCAATTTTGGAGAATATTCTTTCCATTACCTTCAGAAGACATTATTCGCAAATTCACTGATTTTCTTACACGAGCACGCGTTGTTTCTCCTTTTGATGACCTTAGCATTCTTTTGCCGTCTCATATTTCTACACATACAGGGATCGCGGCGGTAGAGCGCATCCGTCAACTGACTAAGCACCAAGATTTGATACAAGATGCGCGGCAGACAATCACGAACTATGGTGCTTCATTGGATGCTGCGAATCAGTTTTGGGCTATGCAGAACGCGCGCGTTGTCAGAATTACAATGGTAATCGCGGTCTTAGCGGTTTCGCTTTCTACATATGCAATTTTTCGTAACTTGACCTGAGCCCTCGAATCCCTTCCGCGAAACTATAGAGTTCGTCGCATTGGAAGGAGTTGCGGGGCTTAGGTCATGGCCTATCAAGACCGTTCTAGGTGGATCGGTCGCTTTCGGAAGGATGTTGGAATCCGTACTCAGGCTTTCGTATAGCGCGCCCTCAGGTCGTTCTTTTGCACCTTGCCCATGGCGTTGCGCGGTAGCTCGTCGACGAAGCGGACTTGCTTGGGCACTTTGAAGTTGGCGAGTTCACTCTTGCAGGCGGCGATCACCGATTCCGCCGTCACGTTTCCCGCGTTTGGCTCCCGCTTGACGACGGCCAGGACGGCCTCGCCGAAATCCGGGTGGGGGACGCCGATGACGGCGGATTCATCCACGCCGCCGATCCGGTCGATGCACAGTTCGATCTCCTTGGGGTAGACGTTGAAGCCGCCGCAGATAATCAGGTCCTTGGCCCGGCCGACGATGTGGACGGTACCGCGCGCGTCGATCTTTCCGACATCGCCGGTGATGAAAAAACCGTCGGGCCGGATCTCGGCTTTGGTCTTCTCCGCCATGCGCCAGTAACCGATAAAGACGTTGGGCCCGCGCACTTCGATCGTGCCGATCTCTCCGGGGCCGAGAACTTGTCCTTTGTCGCCGCACACGCGCGCCTCGACACCGGGCAGGGGAAACCCGACCGTCCCGGCGATCCGCTCCCCGTCGAGCGGGTTGGAGGTGTTCATACCGGTCTCGGTCATGCCGTAGCGCTCCAGGATCGTATGTCCCGTGCGTTCGCGAAAGGCGTGGAAGGTTTCTTCCAGCAGCGGCGCGGAACCGGAGATGAAAAGGCGCATGTTCCGGCATGCCTCGGCGGTGAAAGGGGCGTGGGCGAGCAGGCGGGTGTAGAAAGTCGGCACCCCCATCATCACGGTCGCGCGCGGCAACAACTTCACGACCGCCCCGGTATCGAACTTGGGCAGGAACAACATGCCGGTGCCGTTCAGCAGGACGCAGTGGGTGGCCACGAACAAGCCATGGGTGTGAAACAGGGGCAGGGCGTGCAACAACACGTCATCGGCTTGAAAGCCCCAGGTCTCGTGCAGGGCCAAGGCGTTCGAGGCCAAGTTGCCGTGGGTCAACATGGCGCCCTTGGAACGGCCGGTGGTGCCGCTGGTGTAGAGGAGGGCCGCGACATCCCCCGGTTCCGCCGCGGCGTAATCTTCGAGCGGCGTTAGATCGCGTGCCCTTCCGGGCAGGGAGCCGCCGTTGTCTCGATCCAGGGTCAAGACATGGGCGATACCGGCGGCGCGCGCGATCCCGCTAATCTCAATTTCGGATTCCGGGCGGCAGACCACGACCCTGGGTTCCGCGTCGCCGAGAAAATAGTCAACTTCGGACTTGGTGTATGCCGGATTGAGCGGCAGATAGATGGCGCCGGCACGCAAGCACGCGAGATAGAGAAAAATCGCCTCCGGCGACTTCTCGACCTGGACCGCGACCCGCTCGCCCTTGGTAACGCCTAAGTTCGTGAGCAGGCGGGCGTAGCGTCCGGAAATATTTTCCAGATCGCCATAGCTGTAGGCGCGGCCATCCTCCATCTCGATGAAAGAGCGCGCGCGATCCGCCGGAAAGCGGGACTGGAAGAGACCGTAGAGGTTGCCTGGCCAGGATGGGGGCGTGGATGCGGACATGGCCGAGCTATAGACGATTCAGCCCCGGCGGGCCAGGGGCCGGGACGGCACCCCCAACGAGTGCCCCATAGGGTCGGCGGTGCGTGCATGGGCTGATTCAAATCAATGACGGCGCGGCGGTTTTCTGCCTATTTTTTCCGCTGATGAGAAGGAGTGTTCGCGATGTTCTCCAATCCATCTCTGATGACGCGGATTGCCGTCGGTAAGTCGGTCGGCTTGGTCCTTGGGCTGGTTGGTTTTCTGACCATGCCTTATTTCTGGCCGGACGCGGGCTGGATGCTTCGCTGGGGTATCTTGTTGTGGTACACGACCCTTGGCGCGATCATCGGCATGTTCGGGGTCTATACAAGGCATCCTATCCTCAAGCTCCCCATGCCGTGGTGGCTACGGGCAACTGTGCTGGGCGCGTGGATGAATTTCGTGCTCGTATTTTTCGCGCACGAACAGATGCACGCCATGCTTATGTCGATGCTTGGCACGGAATCTTGGCTTACGTCGCCGTTCTGGTTTGTCTTGGAAGGCGCCCTGGCTGGATTGATCATCGGCTATCTCGCGACACGTATTGGCGGCGAGGGGCCGGAGACCCTCCAGGCGGACTTTCCCGCTTCTCCGCACGCCGGCGATCGAGGGCCTCTTTGACGCCACCGGCAGCGCGTCCTTGGACTTTTTAGCTGTCATAGACTTGCCTAAATTTCTCTCCTGGCGCGGTGGCCTGGACCGCGGCCGGGTCTAGCGGTACTCTGCGTGCGACAAGGCCGCGAGGGATGGGCACGAGAGCCCATGAGGCCGTTATTCAATAGGGAGGAGAGTTCGAATATGACTCAAGCAAAATGGGTGTTGAGCGGCGTTTCCGTATTGGCGGCATTTGCCATGACGGCCGGCGCCATGGCCGGAGACGTCACCCTGCGTGCGTCGCACCAATGGCCGGGCGGCAAGGGCGATGTACGTGACGAGATGGTGCAGATGATCAAGCGCGGGGCAGAGGCCGCCAACGTGGGCATCACGATCAAGATTTACCCGGGCAAGTCCCTGTTCAAGCCGAAGCAGCAATGGGACGCCATGGTCAAGGGACAGCTGGATATCTCCGCTTTCCCGCTCGATTATGCCAGCGGCCGGCACCCGCAGTTCAGCGCCACCCTCATGCCGGGCCTGGTCAAGAACCACGATCACGCCAAGCGCTTGAACGATTCAGCCTTCATGGATGACATTAAGAAGATCATCGATGACGCGGGCATCGTTGTTATTTCCGATGCCTGGCTGGCGGGCGGTTTCGCCTCGAATAAGAATTGCATTTTGGATCCGGCGGATGCCAAGGGCCAGGTCCTGCGGGCCGCCGGCCCGGCTTTCGAGCAGATGCTGGTCGCCGCCGGGGCCTCGATCAACTCCATGCCATCCTCGGCCATTTACTCGGCCTTGCAGACCGGCGTTCTGGACGGCGCGAACACCAGTTCTGGCAGCTTCGTTTCCTATCGTATTTACGAGCAGGTCAAGTGCCTGACCGAGCCGGGCGCCAATGCCTTGTGGTTCATGTACGAGCCGATCCTCATGTCTAAGAAGAGCTGGAACAAGCTCGACGGCAAGCAGCAGGACGCGCTTATGGCGGCCGGTCAGGAAGCGGAAGATTTCTTCTTCGGCGCCGCCAAGTCGCTCGACGATAAGTTGGTCGATACCTACAAGAAGAACGGCGTCAAAGTTGCCTCGATGTCGTCGGCGCAACAGGCCGCGTGGGTCGCGATCGCCAAGGGATCGTCCTACAAAATCTTCGCCGAGAAAGTTCCCGGCGGGGCGGCCTTGATCGAAAAGGCGCTGGCAGTTGACTAGACCGTTTTCGAAGAACTAGTGGATTGAACGAATAAAATAAACTCCCTCCCCCCTTGCGGGGGAGGGCTGGGGTGGGGGGTAGCGCGTCCGCGCGTCAAGAGACTCATTCCTTGTTTTTTGCCGTGTTTTTTTTCCGCCGATGCGACAGCACAGGAACAGTAAGGCGAATCTCATGACGCGCGGACGCGCTACCCCCCACCCTAACCCTCCCCCGCAAGGGGGGAGGGGATACTGTTGTCCTGGTCAACCCGCTAAACCGCGCCCGCCCCTCCCGGTAAGAGGGGCGGGCGTTCTTTCGTTGGATAGCCGAAACCCATGACTCTCTTCATCGAAAGCGTGCGCGGTTTGTCCCGGTTGTGCGGGGTTGTCGCGGCCCTGCTTCTGGTCGCCTCGGCGCTGGTCGTGTGTCAGTTGGTATTCGTTCGCTATGTCTTGAATGAATCGGCGATCTGGCAGCACGAGTTTGTGACCTTTAGCCTGATCGCCTCGACGTTCCTAGGCAGTCCTTATTTGTTGCTGAACCGCGGTCACGTCAACGTCGACCTGCTGCCCCTGTACCTTGGTGGCCGTGCGCGCTTCGCCCTGGCCTTGTTGGCGGCGGCGATATCGCTGGCGTTCTGCCTGGTCCTGCTTTGGTCGAGTGCGTTTTGGTGGCACGAGGCTTGGGCCGGCGACTGGCACGCGGAGACGGTCTGGGCACCGGTGCTTTGGATTCCCCGCGCCGCCCTGCCTGTCGGCCTTGGCTTACTGGCCTTGCAATATGTCGCCGATGTTATCGCGCTCTTGACCGGCCGCGAGGCGCCCTTCAGCCTGCCCGATTCGGAAACGTTATGAGCGAATTGCAACTCGGCGCCGTAGTTTCGGCGGTGACTATCGCCGTTCTCTTGACCGGGGCGCCGGTCGCCTTTTCGCTGGGCGCGGTGGCGGTGGCTTTTTTGGTGATCTATGACGGCTTCGGCGCCTTGTCGGTCATACCGGATATTTTTTACGGCGGCCTGGACGAATTCGCCCTGTTGTCGATTCCCATGTTTATCCTCATGGGGGCGGCGATCGCGTCGTCGCGGGCCGGCGCCGATCTCTACGAGGCGCTCGACCGCTGGCTTTACCGCGTGCCCGGTGGGCTGATGATCTCGAACATTGGCGCCTGCGCGGTTTTCGCGGCGCTGTCCGGCTCTTCGCCGGCGACCTGTGCCGCCATCGGCAAGATGGGCATTCCGGAAATGCGCAAGCGCGGCTATCCAGCCTCGATCGCCACCGGCTCCATCGCCGCCGGGGGGACGCTGGGTATCTTGATCCCGCCGTCGATCACCATGATCGTTTACGGGATCGCGACCGAAACCTCGATCGGGCGTTTGTTCATGGCCGGCCTGCTGCCCGGTCTCATGCTGACCCTGCTGTTCATCGCCTGGGGCCTGTATTCCTCTTGGCGCGGCGGGTACAAATTCCGCGAGGGGCAGGCGCAGCATTTCACCCTGCGCGAGCGCCTGGCCGTGCTGCCCAAGGTCGGTCCCTTCCTGGTCATCATTGTCGGTATTTTGTGGGTCCTTTACGGCGGCGTCGCGACACCGTCCGAGGCCGCCGGCGTCGGTGCCGTGTTCTGCATTATTCTGGTGATCGTGGTTTACCGCATGACCGATTTCACCGCACTTTGGAATGTGGTGAGCACGGCGACGCGCGAATCGGTGATGATCATGACGATCATCGCCGCCGCGGCCTTGTTCAGCTACATGATGTCGTCGCTCTTCATCACCCAGTCCCTGGCCATGTGGGTTGGCGACCTGGAGGTCAATCGCTGGGTGCTGATGTTCTACATCAACATATTCCTGCTGGTTGCCGGGTTTTTCCTTCCCCCCGTGGCCGTTATACTCATGACCGCGCCGACCCTCATTCCGGTAATCGAGGCGGTGGGTTTCGACCCCATCTGGTTCGCCGTCGTCCTGACCATTAATATGGAAATCGGCCTGATCACGCCGCCGGTCGGGCTCAACCTCTATGTTATCAACGGTATCGCTCCGGATGTACGTCTACAAACGATATTGTGGGGGGCCTTACCCTATATGCTGTGCATGGTCGTGGGCATTGTCTTGCTGTGCCTGTTCCCGCAAATAGCCCTTTGGCTGCCCACCGCCATGATGGGCCGGCAAATCTGAATCGGCGCCACTTTCCGCTTCGCGAAGGCTTCATATATGGATGATAGGTCTGTGGGTGAGGAGATGGATCCTGGACCCAAGGTTGCCGACTCCATGGAAACGAGCGAAACCACATTGATCGGGCGAACCCTGTCCAATCTGGCGGGTGTTTGGCGCGATATCGCGCAGAGCGCGGCCAGGACCGTGGGTTCGAACGGGCAGGCCCCGGCCGGCGGCGACCCCGCCACTCTTAAAAAGCTCATGAGCGAGTGCTTGGAGGCGCGCGGCGGCGAGGTCTCGGCCCGCATGCGAGCGGCCGGGCTGGGCCAGACCTATATTCAGTTGGACCCGGGCGGGCGGCGCAAGTTCCTGGAGATCATGGCGGAGGATTTCGCCGCCGACGAAGACCGGGTCATGGCGGCGGTCGAAACACTTGGCGCCGCGCCGGACAAGGCGGGGCGGCTGCGCGCGCTTCAAGATCTGCACCTGGTAACACGCCCTCCCAGGCTACGTTTACTTACCCAATTCAATGCCTTGCCGGAGGGTGTTCGATTTTTGGTCGATATGCGCGCCGACCTGCTAAGCCTCAAAGACCGAGGCCACGCCCTGGACAGCCTGGATAGCGACTTGCGCGGTTTGCTGGAGTCCTGGTTCGACACCGGATTTCTCGATCTGCGGCAACTTACCTGGGAGTCGCCGGCCTCGCTTTTGGAGAAAGTGATCGCCTACGAGGCCGTGCATGAAATTCGCTCCTGGGACGACTTACGCAATCGTCTCGATTCCGACCGCCGGCTGTTCGCGCTATTCCACCCGCGTATGCCCGACGAGCCCCTGGCCTTTGTCGAGGTCGCCTTGGTTCAAGGCATGGCCCGGCAAGTGCAGACCTTGCTCGACGAGAAAGCGCCGCGCGCCGACCCGCAAGCGGCGGATACCGCGATCTTCTATTCGATCAGTAATACGCAAAAGGGTTTGCGGGGGATCAGCTTCGGCGAGTTTCTGATTAAGCGGGTGGTGACGCGCTTGAGCGGTGAACTACCCCGAATCAAGACCTTCGCGACCTTATCTCCGGTCCCGGGATTCAGGGCCTGGTTGTCGTCTTGCGGACGCGAGGTCTTGGAATCGGCCTTCGACGAAGCGTCCTTGGGCGGGGTGCGGGCGCTAGGCGGCAGCGACGACACCTCGACCGCCCTGAACGCCGTGCTGGGGCGCGAATCCTGGCCGATGGACGCGGTGACTCGTAAAGCGCTAAAGGATCCCCTGCTGCGTCTATGCGGGCGCTATTTCTTGCAGCGCCGCGACGACGGTCAGCCGATCGATCCCGTCGCCCGATTCCATTTAAAGAACGGCGCGCGGCTGGAATACATTTCTTGGCTGGGCGACGAATCCGAGCAGGGACTTCGATTGTCGGCCGGGTTGATGGTCAATTACCGCTATAGCCTCGACAAGATCGAGGCCAATCATGAGGCCTATATGAACGATGGCCGGATCGCCATGAGCGCGGAGGTGAAAACCCTGTCTAAGCCCGCGAAAGACTCGAATGGGTTAGATCCCTTGCGGCGGCTTGGACTCCGGTAACTTTTGAGGCGTGCGATGTCATTGAGCGAAGCCGGCGAAAATACTCAAGACGGGGCGTCTGGCGCCCGTCGCAAGCGGCGCTTCGACGACGTGCTTTCGGTTGTGCGTGCGTTGCAGCCGGGATACCCGGTCTATTGCCTGCGCCCCAAACTACTGACCCGGACCGCGAAGCGTTTCATCTCGATGTTTCCCGGCACCGTGCTCTATGCGGTCAAGTGCAATCCGCACCCGGCGGTTCTCGACGCCGTGTACCAGGGCGGGGTCCGGCATTTCGACACCGCTTCTCTGCCCGAGATCGCGCAGATTTGCGATACCTACCCCGACGCGCATGCCTATTTCATGCACCCGGTCAAGGCGCGCGCGGCCATTCGCATGACATATAAAGCCTATGGTATCCGCCATTTCGTCGTCGATCACGAGGACGAGTTGAACAAGGTACTGGAGGAGGCCGGCGGCAACGACATCGTTGTCATGGTGCGCCTCAAGACTGAGGACACGGGCGATTCTCTTTATGATTTAGCATCCAAGTTCGGGGCCGAACCGGCGGAGGCCGCCGCCCTGTTGCGCGCCGCCGCGGCCAAGGGGTGCCGTACCGGACTGGCTTTCCATATCGGTTCGCAATGCCGGGAACCGAAAGTCTATCGCCGGGCCTTGGCCCTGTGCAGCGACATCATCGCGCGCGCCGGGGTGGATATCGATAGCCTGGATGTTGGCGGCGGGTTTCCCGCGTACTACACCAATGCGGTGGTTCCGCCGCTTGAGGACTACATGACTGAAATTCGCGGCGGCTTGAACGACATGGGGCTTAAACCGACCGTCGAGATATTCTCGGAACCGGGACGCGCGCTCGTTGCCGCCGGCTGTTCGCTTCTGACCCAGGTGCAGTTGCGCAAGGGCGACCGCCTTTACATCAACGATGGAATCTACGGCAGCTTGTCGGAGATGACACAGGTCGATATACGCATGCCGGTCAGGCTCATCCGCTTGAAGGGCGAAACCTCGCAAAACCTGCGCTCCTTCACCCTGAACGGCCCGACCTGCGATTCGCTCGACGTGCTTCCGGGCACCTTCGATTTGCCGGAGGACGTGCGCGAGGGCGACTGGATCGAGATCGATCAGCTCGGTGCCTACTCCAACGCGCTCGCTACCCACTTCAACGGCTTCTATCCCGAAACCTTCGTCGAGGTGCACGACGCGCCGCCGGCGGACATGAGCTAGGGAAACGCTTGTGCGCCGTGCCAGTGTAGGCTGCTTGTCCCCCGGGGGCTTTCACGAACTGGCCTATACGGACCATGGGCCTAGGCACGCGGCGCGCCCGGTTGTCTGTGTCCATGGCTTGACCCGCAACCGGCACGACTTCGATACCCTGGCGGCGCGGCTGACCGAGGCCGGGCGCCGCGTGGTTTGCCCCGACGTGGTCGGGCGGGGGGGCAGTGGCCGCCTGGCCGATCCCGCGGGCTACGGCTATCCCCAATACCTCGCCGATATGGCGGTTCTGATGGGACGCTTGGACTGCGCGGAGGTCGATTGGGTCGGCACCTCCATGGGCGGCATCATGGGGATGATGCTGGCGGCGCAGCCGGGAACGCCGATCCGGCGCCTGGTTATCAACGATATCGGCCCCTTCCTGCCCGCCACCGCCTTGGAGCGCATCGTGGAGTCCCTGGGCGCGGACCCGCATTTCCCCGACATGGAGGCCGCCGAGGCTTATTACCGCGAGGCCCATGCGGCCTTCGGCTCGCTCAGCGGCCGGCAGTGGCGCTATCTGGCTGAAACCAGCGTCCGGCCGGACCCGGCGGGCGGTTTTCGCCTGGGCTACGACCCCGGCATCGCGGCGGCCTTCACTCCCGGCAAGATGAGCGACATCGACCTCTGGCCGCTGTGGGACAAGATAACTTGCCCGACGCTGGTGCTGCGCGGCGCGGAATCCGATCTGCTGTTAGCGGCGACCGCCCGGGAAATGACCGGGCGCGGTCCGCGTGCGGAGATCGTCACTGTTCCCGGCTGCGGACATGTGCCGGCCTTGCTGGACGAGAGCCAGACCGACCCAATCCTGGCTTGGCTGGCGCTGGATTAACCCGGCGCTAGTTGGCGAGGGCCGGGATTCGTAATCGTAGCGCCAACGACATTCCTTGGTATGAGGACCGCACATGTCAGACCCGAACCACCTTACCAACAATGTACTGGACGCTTATTCTCCGGCGCAGATCGCGCTGCGTATTGAAAGCGGCGGTGTTGCCAAGGCCAATATGCCGGTGCTGAAAACCGCGACCCTGGGAGTCCTGGCGGGCGCCTTCATCGGTTTTGGGGCTATGTTCTATACCCTGGTCATCACCGGCAGCGATATGGGCTTCGGCGCGGAGCGGCTGCTTGGCGGGGTGGCTTTTTCGCTCGGCCTCATCCTGGTGCTGATCGGCGGGGCGGAACTTTTTACCGGCAACAACCTGATCGTCATGGCCTGGGCCGAGTGCAAGGTGACGAGCCGTCAGTTACTGCGCAATTGGGGGCTGGTCTACATCGCCAACTTCGCCGGAGCGATTGGCACCGTGGCGCTTTTCGTCTTAGCCGGCGCGCTGGAGCTGAATGGCGGCGCGGTCGCCGAGACCGCCGTGGGCATCGCTCGGGCCAAGGTCGAGCTAGAGCCTATCCCCGCCTTCTTTCGGGGTGTCCTGTGCAACACCATGGTGTGCCTGGCGGTCTGGTTGTGTTTCGCCGCGCGCCAGGTGACCGGCAAGATCCTGGCTATCGTGTTCCCGATATCCGCCTTCGTCGCCCTGGGTTTCGAGCATTCCGTGGCCAACATGTACCTTATCCCGCTGGGCATGATCGCGTCCGGAGAGGGGGTGGATCTGGCGGCGCTGTTCGCCAACCTGGTGCCCGTGACCCTAGGCAACATCGTGGGCGGCAGCGGCCTGGTGGCGCTGACTTACTGGCTGGTGTATCTGCGCGGCCGGGAAGCGGGATAAATCGCCGGGCGGGCGCCTTAGCGCACCTTATTCTCCGGCCCGCGCCCGCGATACGCGTCTATGAAAGCGGCGACCGCCGCCGGGTCGAAGGGATGAAGCTCCAGTTTCTTTCGCCACGCGGTCGCGATCACTTTTGGGCCCAGCCCGGACAAGCGTGTGACCACTATCCCGTCCCAAAGGCCGGAGTAGAGCGAGGACCAGCTTTTAATCTGCTCCATGACCTCGGGTGGCGGCTGGTCGTAGTAGAGCACAATCATGCCATGCTCCAGCGAGTGAACCAGTTTGGTCGGCGGTTGTGGCGATCCGTAGACGCCGGGGTTGGTGGGAAAGGGGTCGTGCGCCCCTGAGGTCGGAGTCGAGGTGTCGTAGCTGCGCGTCTCGCCAGGCGCTAAGTGAGTTCGGCCCAGATTGGGGAAGTCCTCCACTTGTTCGAGCGCCGCCTGGCCTTGGCTCACCAGGGCCATGAACTCGGCATTCACGGCCCGGCCTTGCCACCAATAAACGCCACCGCCGATCAGGGCCGCCGCCGCGACGAGGCCAAGAATGAGATTGAACCAGCCAGTGCCCGACGAAGCCTTGCCGCCCCAGTTAATCTTGGCCGGCTGCTTGGGTTTGGTGCGTTTCTTCGACTTCGTCATGGGGTGCCGGTCCTTAACGTGTGCGCGACAATTACTTGGACCGGACTATCGCCGCCGGGAAGGCGAGCCGTCAAGCGGCTGGCCCGCGCGGTCAGCGCGCGTTATTCCCGTTTAGTCGAAGAGGGCATCGATATCGGCTTGGGAGACTGCGTCGCCGGCCCGCTGCGGACCTTCCAGGGCCACGCCGTCATCCTCGAGATCGACGTCGCCATCATAGTCCATTTCCTGGCCGAGCGATTGTATCTGTTCGCGGCCGCAGAGTTCGGACATGGCGTTGATCCGGTCTTCCACGAAGCGCAGGGAACCGATGACTTTCGAGACCCGCTGGCCGGTCAGATCCTGGAAGCTGCAGGCTTCCATCGCGGCGCAGGTTTGTTCGGTGATCCGGTCGCACAAAGCGTCGATTTCCTTGGGCTCCGGATGTGCTCGCAGCTTGCCCACATTTTCATCGATGGTTTCCATCGCACTTAAAATGGTGTCCGTGGCCTCACCGGTCGACCCGATGATCGCGTCCAGACGATCGGCCATACCTTCGAATCGGGTCTGACTGTTCTTTTCCTGCGCGATTCCGGCGATTTCCTTACGCAGTCGATCGATATAGTGGATGAGGTTATAAATCTCCGACTGAAGCTTATCGTCGATCGCGCTTGGATTGCCATTTTGTGCGTTCATGGTTATTCCGTTCCGCCGGGGAAATTTAATTCGGGGCACGCGAGATGGTGGCGGATTTGGTCGCGATACCCCTGCCGCAAGGCCGTGGAAAAGCTAACAAGGCAAGGTGAATGCTTGGTTAAGCGCCTGCGGTAGCAGGCACGAGGAATGCTAGCCGGCCTTGATCCGCGCCGCCGCTTCCAGGGCCATATAGGTCAAGATGGCGTCGGCGCCGGCCCTTTTGAAGGCCAACAGGCTTTCCATGACGACCCGGTCGTTGTCGAGCCAGCCCTGGGCCACGGCGGCCTTGAGCATCGCGTATTCGCCGCTGACCTGATAGGCGAAGGTCGGCACCCCGAAGGTGTCCTTGACCGCCCGGACGATATCGAGATAGGGCATACCGGGCTTGACCATGACCATATCCGCGCCTTCGGCCAGATCGAGCGCGACCTCGCGAAGGGCCTCGCGCGCGTTGGCCGGATCCATCTGGTAGGTTTTTTTGTCGCCGGCCAGGGCGGCGCTGGATCCAATGGCCTCGCGAAACGGACCGTAGAAGGCGCTCGCGTACTTGGCTGCATACGAAAGTATGCGCACATCCTGGTAACCGGCGCCGTCCAGGGCGGCGCGTATGGCGCCCACGCGGCCGTCCATCATGTCGGACGGGGCGATAATGTCGCAGCCCGCTTGCGCCTGCGCGACGGATTGCCGGCACAGGATCTCGATCGTCTCGTCGTTCAGAATCTTACCGTCGCGCAGAATACCGTCATGGCCCTGGCTGTTGAAGGGATCGAGCGCCGCGTCGCAGACAATGCCGAGGTCCGGATAGGCTGCCTTGACGGCACGGATCGCCTGGCATACCAGATTGTCCGGATTGACCGCCTCGGCTCCGTCCGGTGTCTTGAGCGCCGGATCGATGAAGGGGAAGAGGGCGATGGCCGGGATCTTCAAGTCCACCGCCGGGCCCAGGGCGTCGATCAGCCGGTCCGGCCCCAGGCGTTCGACGCCGGGCATGGATTCCACCGGAACCGCGCCCTTGGCGTCCTGGATAAAAACCGGCCAGATCAAATCGTCAACCGAAAGCCGGTTCTCCGCCACCAGCCGCCGGGTCCAGGCATCGACCCGGTTACGCCGCATCCGCACTGACGGATAAGCGCCCAGCGCTTCGGTTTCGTGCTGTGCCATGTGTACCTCGGGCTATGACTGCGGTTCGCGAAAATATGTTGGGCGGACTTTAAACCGGGGCCGAGAAGTGGGCAACCAAGGTCGGGATCTCTGCATCACTACTATAACGCCTTGCGCTATATAACGTTACGCGTTATAGTGTGCGTATGATCCGCAACTTCGCCGACCGCGAGACCGAGCGCATATGGAACGGTCGGCGGAGCCGCCGTTTGCCGGGTGAGATTCAGGCCGTCGCGTTGCGTAAGCTGCGTATGTTGAATCAAGCGCAAGTCTTGGCCGATCTTCGCGTGCCGCCGGGAAATCGGCTGGAGTCTCTTAAAGGCAATCGCGCCGGGCAGAACAGCATCCGCATCAATCAGCAATGGCGCATCTGCTTTACTTGGAGCGAAGGAGGGCCAAGCGATGTCGAAATCGTCGACTACCACGACTAAAGGCAAGGGCGATCTGCTACCCAACCCGCATCCGGGGGAAATCCTCTTGGAGGAGTTCCTGAAGCCCATGGGCCTGAGCCAGAACGCGCTGGCGCGGGCCGTGAATGTGCCGCCGCGCCGGATCAACGAACTGGTGCTGGGTAAGCGCGCGATCACGGCGGACACGGCGCTGCGCCTTGCCCGCTATTTCGGCATTTCCGAGGGTTTCTTCCTCGGGCTCCAAGCAGACTACGACCTCATGCAACGCCGCCGCGAAATCCTGGGCGAGCTAAAGATGATCAGGCCGCGCGCCGCGTGAAAGAACGAGATATACCTAAACTGTCATTGCTCAAAACGTGGTGCGAGAGCAATGAAAGCGCCCATCAAGACCCTAGCTCTCTTTGTGTGTTCTGTGGTCGTGGCGATTGCCCTGATGTATTTTTTTAATTGGCTCACGTCCGGCGGCGAACCCAGTGCGATGAAAACTTTGTTTATCTTTGAGAGGTTCTTCGTGCCGACGATTGCGTTCTTCTCATTTATTTTCGGTTTTGTGGAACCGAAACGACCATGGCGCTGGCCACTGATCATGGCGTATGTCCACTACTTCAGTGGTTTTTCTATTATGAAGTATTGGGGCCAGATTCCGCCATTAGAGCTGATCTACATCACGTTGCTTGCGTCACCGGGAATTGCCACGGGATACTTAGGCGCTTCTATGGCAAAAAGATTTGGCCGCAGGCGAACCTGAGTCCAAAATGCAGGAGTTCCCTCGGCTCATTTGCCTGCGAACTTACCCTGCCTTATCCAAGTCCCCCCGCGCCGCGGCGGCGCATTTCGCGCCTATTTTGGAGATGTCGTAGGGGGTGCCTTGATACATCTCGCCGATCCAGTTCCAGAATAGAAGGTGGGCGTAGGAGCGCCATTGATTGGTCGGCGGCTGCGCGGGGTTGTCTTCGGGGAAGTAATTTTTGGGAATCTGGATCAGCTCCCCGGAGGCGACATCGCGCTCGTATTCGCCCTTGAGGGTATCGGCGTCGTATTCCAGGTGGTTGAACATATAGGCCGCGCGGTGCTGAATATCCTCCATGAGGCACAGCCCGGACTCGGGGGATTCAGCGAGTACGTTCAGGCCCGGCTTGTCCGGCACGTCGCTTGTGCGCGTTTCGGTGTGGCGCGATACGGGAATTGAAAATTCGTCGTTGAATCCTTGCAGCAGGCTGGAGTCGGACTTCACGATCCGATGCCGGAAGATGCCGAACTTTTTGCGCGCCAAGAGGTGCTTCGGCACTCCGTGGTAATGATACAGCGCCGCCTGCGCGCCCCAGCAGATGTAAAAGCCGCGATAGACGTTGGTCTGCGCCCAGTCGAGGATCCGGCAAAGCTCGGGCCAATACTCGACCTCTTCGAAGGGCATGGTCTCGACCGGGGCGCCGGTGATGACCAGGCCGTCGAAAAACTCGTCCCGGACCTGATCCCAGGTCTTGTAAAAGTCGATCAGGTGGCGTTCTGGCGTATTCCTGGATTTGTAGGAACCGGTGTTGAGCAAGGTCATCTCGACCTGCAAGGGCGTGCTGCCGATCACCCGGGCGAACTGGGTCTCGGTGCGGATTTTGTCCGGCATGAGGTTGAGGAGGGATGCGCATCGGCCGGACATCCTGCCGGATGGCATGGGTCTCGTCGATAATCCGCACGCCCTCGCGCTCGAGTATTTGGCGGGCCGGCAGGTTGTTCGGTATCTTGATTGGCATCGCCGTTCCTTATTTGGCCCCGGTCATGGCTTATAGTCCTTAACCGGCCGCCGCCGCGAGCGCCTGATCGAGATCGGCCAAGATATCGTCGATGTGTTCGATGCCCACGGAAAGGCGAACGTAGCCGTCCGAGACACCGGTCGCCAAGCGCTCCTCGGCCGAAAGCTGCGAATGCGTGGTCGTGGCCGGGTGAATGGCGAGGCTGCGCGCATCGCCGATATTGGCGACATGATAGAACATTTTCAGGGCGTCGATGAATCGCCGCCCGGCTTCCATGCCGGCCTTGAGCTCGAAGCCGACCAGGCCGCCGTATCCGCCTTGCAGATAGGTGTCGGCCCGGCGTTTGGCTTCGCCGTTTTGACGACTGGGGTGGATCACGGTCTCGACCGCGGCGTGATCGGCGAGGTGATCGGCCACCGCCTGGGTGTTGCGGCAATGCTCGCGCATGCGCAGCGGCAGGGTTTCCAAACCTTGAATGAATTGAAACGCGTTGAAGGGGCTTTGGGCGTAGCCCAGGTCGCGTTGCAGCGTCACCCGCGCTTTCAAAACGTAGGCGATTGGGCCCAGGGGTTTAACGGCCTCGGTCCAGACGGCGCCGTGGTAGCTGGGGTCCGGCTGGTTGAGCAGGGGAAAGCGTTCGGCGTGTTTTTCCCAATCGAAGGTTCCGCCGTCGACGATGATGCCGCCGATCGAGGTGCCGTGGCCGCCGATGTATTTGGTCGCCGAATATACAACGATATGGGCCCCGTGCCGCAGTGGCTTACAGATGATCGGGGCGGCGGTGTTGTCCACGATCAGCGGCACGCCGAGTGCGTTGCCGATGTCGGCGACCTCGCGGATCGGAAAGACCTTCAGCTTCGGGTTGGGCAGGGTTTCGGCGTAGTAGGCCCGGGTCCGGGCATCGGTGGCCTGGCGAAAGGCGTTCGGGTCGGCCGGATCGACGAAGCGCACCTCAATCCCGAAATTCTTGAGTGTATTGGCGAAGAGGTTCCAGGTGCCGCCATAGAGATCCGTGGAGCTGACAATGTTGTCGCCGTTGCGGGCGATGTTCTGGATCGCGATCGCCGAGGCCGCCTGGCCGGAACTGACCGCCAGTGCCGCCGCGCCGCCCTCCAGGGCGGTCACGCGTTCCTCCAGCACCGCGCAGGTCGGGTTCATGATGCGGCTGTAGATATTGCCAAGTTCCTTCAGTGCGAAAAGGTTCTCGGCATGTTGGCTGTGCTCGAACTGATACGCCGTGGTCTGGTAGATGGGCACCGCGACGGCATTGGTCTCCGGGTCGCTGCGGTAGCCGGCGTGCAGAACGAGCGTTTCGGGGTTTGCGCTATCGATTGTCATGATATGGAATCCTCGCTCTTGATTTGACCGCTTCGATTCAGGCGACCAAGCCTTGCAGCGGCAGCACGCGTTCATAGCTTATCTCGACCGGGGTCGCGCTATGAATGATGTCAAGCACCGGGCAGTGCCGGTCGACGGTTTCCTTCAGCCTGGCCAGATCCGACTCTGGTGCCGGGCTATCCAGGCGGACAGCGGCGCGAATTGACTGGGTGCCGGGGCGCACGCCGTCCCCGGCGGCGAAGAAGCCGCGCAGGTCAAGATCGCCCTCGATCCGCACCGCGACACCGGTCAGGGGAATGCCGAGCGCGTCGGCGTAGAGCCGATAGGTGATCTCCTGGCATGAGGCCAAGGAGGCAAGCAGCAACTCCACCGGATTGGGCGCCGTGTCCTCACCGCCCAGTTCCTCCGGCTCATCGACGGCCAGGTTGAATTGCCGCACCTCGACTGCGCTACGCAGGCCGCCGACTTGGCGCGATTTTGCCTCGAAGGTCACTGTGGCTTGCTCCGGCGCGCCTTGCAGGGCGGCGCGGGTGGTATCGTAGACTTTCTTGTAGTTCTTGGACATATCGTGGAACTCCTTCAACACTCGAATAAGGGCCCACGAACGTCCAAACGGTCAGGACATCCATGGCGCTTTAGCATTGGTGACGCGGTGCAAGCTGCCCCTCAAATCCCGCGTGTGCCGGTTTATTGGAACCGGCACGAAAAAACCGCCGCGACTGAAAGCCGGGCGGACACATCCGCTCGCTTTAGCCGCATTTTTTAAGCGCCCGCAAGCTAAGCTTCAAATCGGCGCTAGGGTCATCAAACAGCATCGCCAGCCGCCCTGTCAAGGGTGGTGGGGTGCGGCCTTTACCTTGCGATAAGGTCCTCGATCAGGGCGTTGACCTCTCCGGCCTTTTCCATATGGACCATGTGACCGGCGCCTTGCAGGACGTGGGCCTTGACCGTGGCTGGTACTTCCCTGGCGTGGGCGGCCGGGATGATTTGGTCCTCGGCGCCCCAGATGACCTGCATCGGAATTCCGAGTTCATGCAGGCGGTGGCCGAGCACGCCGGTTTGGCGGCCGCCGGCGAAGACCGCGCCGGAAATGGCGGTCAGCGCCCGATCCACGCCGTCCAGGCGTTTGTACTTGAGCAGTTCCTCCACCATGTCGCGGCTGACCAGGCCGGGATCGGCGAAGAGGGCTTGCAGGACCTGCTTCATCTCCTTGCGCCGGCCCGCGCGCACGAAGCCCTCGATGTAATCCATGTCGATATCGGGACCCAGGCCGGCCGAGGCAACCAAGGTCAAGCTGGCGGCGCGCGCCGGATTGTCGAGCGCGGCTTGCATCGAGATGGCACCGCCGAGGGAGTGCCCGGCCAGATGCGCGGCCTCGATTCCCAAGGTATCGAGTGCCGCCAGTAAGGTGGTGCTGAGCATGGTCAGATCGCCCGCGCCCACGTCCTTGGAGGAGCGGCCATGGCCCGGGAGGTCGAGGGCATAGACGCTGTGACGTTCGGCCAGCATGGGCTGATTGAACATCCAGTTATTCAAGTCGCCGCCGAAACCGTGAATCAGCACGATCGGCGGGCCGTCCGCTTTGCCCATACGCAGGAGGTTGATGGCGACGCCGCCCGCGTCGATGATTTGCGGCTCGGGTGCGGTGGCCTCGGCCTCGGCCGCCGCCACCTCGAAGTTGGCGTTGAAGTCGGCGATGAAGGCGTCGATCTCCGCGTCCGGGACCTCCGCCTCGGCCATCACCGCGAGCAGGGCGCCGACCGGCAAGGTCGCGCCCTCGGCCGCGACCTGCCGGCGCAGCAGGCCGGCATGGGAGGATTCGACGACATTGGTGATCTTGGTCGTCTCGATATCGAGCAGGTCGTCGCCCGCGCCGACCTCGGAGCCTTCCACGATGTGCCACTCGACCACCGTGCCCTCGGCCATCGCCAGGCCCCATTTCGGCATGACGACCGGGTGGATTTTGGTCATCAGCCTAGCACCTTGATTCTGAAATTAAAGCCCGATTTTTTGTCTGCCCGGAGCATGCCCGAGCGGATCCTGGCACCGCGAGTCCCCCCACCCTAACCCTCCCCCTCAAGGGGGGAGGGAATCTGGAAGAGCGCGGGCCGGATAGACTTTCCCTCCCCCTTCGAGGGGGGAGGGTGCGCGAAGCGCGGGCGGGGGTGACAGCGGCGCCACGTATTCCCCGTGCGCGAAGACGCGCGGCTATCCTGTTTCCCCACACAGCCACTACGTCAAGCGCCCGCGACCGCGCGCACGGCGGCTTCTATTTTTTCGGGCGTTGGAATGTAGAGGTCCTCGAGTTGCGGCGAGAAGGGGACCGGGGTGTGCGGCGGGGTCACCATCTTGATCGGCGCCTTGAGCGCGCCAAAGGCCTCCTGCGCCACCAGGGCGGAGATGTCGGTTGCCATGTTGCAGCGCGGATTGGCCTCGTCGACCACTACCAGACGCCCGGTATCCGCCACGCACTCCAGGATCGTATCGGTGTCGAGCGGCGAGGTCGTGCGCGGATCGACCACGGTGCAGGAAATGCCCTCCTTCTCCAGTTTGTCAGCGACCTGGTTGGAGAACTGCACCATGCGCCCGAAGGCGACGATGGTCACGTCGCCACCCTCGCGGGTCAGGTTGGCCTCGCCGAAGGGAATGGTATAGGGCTCGTCGGGTACTTCTTCCTCGTCGTCGTACATCACCTTGTGCTCGAGGAAGATGACCGGGTCGTCATCGCGGATCGCTTGGATCATCAGCCCCTTGGCCTCGTAGGGCGAGGAGGGGATGACGACCTTCAGCCCCGGAATATGGGTGAAGATCGGATAGAGGCATTGGCTGTGCTGACTGGCGGCGCGAAAGCCGGCGCCGAACATGGTGCGCACGACCAGGGGCGTGACCGCCTTGCCGCCGAACATGTATTTGAACTTGCCGGCCTGGTTGAAGATCTGGTCGAAGCAGACGCCCATGAAGTCGACGAACATCAGCTCCGCGACCGGGCGAAGCCCCGTGGCCGCGGCGCCTACCGCGGCGCCGATGAAGGCGCTTTCGCTAATCGGCGTATCGAGCACGCGCTCGCGCCCGAATTCCGGCATCAGGCCCTTGGTGACGCCGAGAACGCCGCCCCAGGCGTCGTCCTCTCCCGGCGCGCCCAGGCCCCCGGCATTGTCTTCGCCCATGACGATGACGGCGGGGTCGCGCCGCATTTCCTGCGCCAGGGCTTCATTGATCGCTTGGCGGAATGATTTATTGGACATTTTTCCAGCCCCCTCAGTACGAGACGTAAACGTCGGTGAGCAGATCTTCCTCGCCCGGCGGCGGCGCGGCTTCCGACTCGGCGACCGCTTGGTCGATCAACTCCTTGACCTCGGCATCGATCTCGTCGAGCTGTCCGGTCTCCAGAAGCTTGGCCTCGCTGACTTTGGTGCGGAAGATTTTCAGGGCGTCGCGGTCCTGACGCAGTTTCTCGACCTCGCCCTCGGCGCGGTAGGTCATGGCGTCGCCCTCGAAGTGGCCGTAGTGGCGATCGAGCTTGACGTGAAGCAGGCTCGGTCCGTCGCCGGAACGGGCGAATTCAACCGCTTGGCGCGCTGCATCGTAGACGGCGAAGAAATCATGTCCATCGACTTCCGTGCCTGGCATGCCGAAGGCTTCCGCGCGCTTTTTTTGGCTGCCGCCGACGGACCAGGCGCTGGCCGTCGTTTCGGCGTAGCCGTTGTCCTCGACCACGAAGACGACCGGCAGGTTCCACACCCGCGCCAGATTGTAGGATTCCAGCGTCGTGCCTTGATTCGAGCCGCCGTCGCCGACAAAGGCGACCGCGACGCCGCCGGTCTTCAGCGTCTTGGCGGTAAGCGCCGCGCCGCACACCAGCGGCGGGCCGCCGCCGACGATACCGTTGGCGCCCATCATGCCGCGCGATAGGTCGGCGATGTGCATGGAGCCGCCCTTGCCACCGCACAGGCCATCGCGCTTGCCGTAGATCTCCTTCATCATGGCTTTCGGGTCGCAGCCCTTGGCGATGCAATGGCCGTGTCCGCGGTGGGTGCTGGCGATTTTGTCGCGGTCGTCCAGGTTCATGCACACACCGACGCCCGAAGCTTCCTCGCCGGCGTAGAGGTGGACGAAACCAGGGATACCGCCCTTGGCGAATTCATCGTGCACGCGATCCTCGAACTCGCGGATCGTGCGCATGTCACGGTAGGCCTTGAGCAAGTCTTCACGGCTGAGTTGCACGAGTCTCCTCCCTTTAAAACGGGTTGGGACAAGGGCCGGGGCCGACGGCTTATTTTTTGTATTAGCTTAGGCCGTGGACCGGTCCAGTTCTAATCCACAATCTTGGCATGGGAAACGGGGAGGGGCAACAGGTGGAACCTGCCGGCAAAACAAGACGCCAACGCGGTAATAATTTATCGGCTAATCAGGACAAGCGGGTCAATCGGCGGCGATGCCTCTCTGGATTTCAAAGCAATCCACTATTTGAGCAACGACGCGCAAATTTCACTCGCTTCCTCCTCCGTCATGCTGGAGATCGGATCGGTGATTTCGGCGATGGCCTGTGCTTCGTCTCCATCGCGCCGCAGTAGCAGCGCGCATCGATGGAGAATCTCGGCGCTCTGGACCGGAACCTTCACCGACACCACCTTCAGCTTCACCTCCGATTCCGCTGGATCGCCGTCTTGGGCGTCCTCATCCACGCCATCGCCGGTCTTGGATGCTTCGCCGCGCAGATACGGCACGTAATCCAAATCCTCGGCAAAGATGTGATCTTTCAACCAGACCTCCAAGAAACCTATGAACTTGATTGGATCGATGCTCGCCGGCCGCGAGATTTGCATTTTCCGAATAGCGTAAATTTTTCGTATCATGTCCCGGTGAACTTCCCGGTGTTGAGCGAGGCCCGGATAGCCGTAATCCCTCATCAAGTTTTCTTCGCGTTCGAAATGCTCATCCACGTAACGCATCAATCCTGCGATAGCTATGCCTAGTTGGCCGGTCGACAGCCCTCGCGCAATGCCGGCGTGCAGCGTGTTGATAATTTCAAATAGGTTTTTGTGGTCGATATCGATAAGCCGCACGCCAACGCTGTAGTCGTTCGACCATGGATAGAAATCCTTGGCACGGCCTTTCGATGAAACTTGAGAACGTGCCATAAGCTGTCCCGGTTTCTACTTTTTAGCGATATTCTTCCCCCCGCGTCCTGGCGCTTAGTTGCCAGTGCGAGGTTAAGCCCATATATCATGGCGAATAAATGAGCCATTCGCATACCCCAAACAGAGTATGCGGATGGTTATCTGGTTATCTGGTTATCCATAAAATATTGACCGCAATTTTCTCCTTGGTCCTCAACTTTATGCGTTGAGTTACTGATTAGGAGGCACTCCACCCTAGTTTAACCGGAAGCCCACCTGGCTGGCGGATGCCGCAGCTTTCGCAACGCCACGACCGCCGACAATCCAACGCATAGCCGGATCACGTCTCAGGCGGTCGACGTTGTTCACGTCCTCGTAGCCGCCAAGGCGGCTGAAGACGGACTGCCGGAACAAGTCTTTCATAGCGTGCTGTCCGTTCTTGCCCATGCGAGGATCAACGAATTCATTGCCGACCATTAGGGCCAGGTCATTACTGACGCTGTACACTCAGAATCCTATATATTAATTCACCCATCGGGTGAGCCATATCAAAACCCAAAACTCTCCAATAACGTAATGATTCTTATGTCATAATCCGGGTGTGGGGTTGTCGAGTCGCAAGGTCACCTGGGTAATGCGGGTTAAGAATTATTCGGGGCCGAACCGTATTGTACGCGGGTTAATTTGCGGCCGCTCGCTATTAGAAATTCGTCGAATTTCAAATCGGCCTTGGTAATGTCCATGACAATATTGTCGAACATGGACTGCAAGATATACCATTTAGCTTCGATTGAATCATGGTTCCTTTTAGATATCTCGCTTAGGTGTTCGAGAGCGACCCTGTGATGATCTATATGCGATTCAAGGGCGTCGTAACCTGCGGCGAGCATCAAGTCTTCTTCATACTTAAAGTGAGACACGGCTAGCGGGCAGAATTTTGATATTTCTTCTTCAAATATATTGAAGGAGTTGCTCGATAACGCATAGACGCAACGGTTGAGGATATCCACGAGTTCCTGATGTTGCTCATCGATTTTCTCGAATCGCATTAAGAACGCATCCGGTATGTTGAACTTCTCAATCATAACAGGTTCTCTTGCAAATCAGTGGGGCGTGAAAAGCCGAATTTTGCCCTGCACGATTCAGGGCCGATAAGACCATAATACAATTGTGTGTATAAACTGTGTAATCATGGCCGGCGGCATTTTTGGTTTGTGAATAAGGTTATGTTTCCACGACAACGAAGTCTGTCCGCGGCCGTCGAGGGAAGCCATCAAGGTTAATTGAGGGCTTGCTTGGAGGCCGTCAATCCGCACTTTCCCAGTCTGCTTGTGGCCGAGGCACTCACCCTCGATTGACAGGCGGGCCGCCGGGCCTCATACCAAGCTGCCCTGATAAAGGCCCACCAGGGATCGTTGGCCATGGATTTCCAGCTTTCAGAAGATCAGCGCGCGTTTCAGCGCGCGGCGCGCGACTTCGCGGCGGGCGAGATGGCGCCCCACGCCGCCGCCTGGGACGAAGGCAAGGTGTTCCCCGAGGATGCCTTGCGCGCGGCGGCGGCGCTCGGCTTCGCCGGACTTTACGTGCGCGAGGACGTGGGCGGGACGGGCCTGAGCCGGCTGGACGCCACGGTCGTCTTCGAGGAACTGGCCGCCGCCTGTCCCTCTACCGCCGCCTATATCTCGATCCACAACATGGTGTCCTGGATGATCGACCGCTTCGGCACGGCGGATCAGCGCACCTCTTTCCTGCCCAAGCTCGCCAGCATGGAACATTTCGCGAGCTATTGCTTGACCGAACCCGATGCCGGCTCCGACGCCGCCGGGCTCAAGACCAGGGCCGAGCGCGATGGCGGCACCTACATCCTGAACGGCACCAAGGCTTTTATCTCCGGCGGCGGGCGCAGCGATATCTATGTGGTCATGTGCCGCACGGGCGGGGCCGGGGCCAAGGGCATCTCGGCCTTGGCCGTGCCCAAGGACACGCCGGGGCTGTCCTTCGGTAAGCAGGAAAAGAAGCTGGGCTGGAACAGCCAGCCGACCGCCATGGTGATCTTCGAGAACGCCCTCGTGCCAGCCGAGAACCTCCTGGGAGCGGAGGGCGACGGCTTCAAGATCGCCATGATGGGCCTCGACGGAGGGCGGCTCAATATCGCCGCCTGCTCGCTCGGCGGCGCCCGTGCCTGCCTGGAGGTGGCCCGCGACCACATGCAAAGCCGTAAGCAATTCGGCAAAAAGCTGGCCGAGTTTCAGGGTCTTCAATTCAAGTTCGCCGACATGGCGACCGAGCTGGAGGCCGCGCGCCTGATGGTGCGCCGGGCCGCCGATACCCTCGACCGGAGCGATCCCGAGGCGGTCATGCACTGCGCCATGGCCAAGCGCTTCGCCACCGACGCGGGCTTTCGGATCTGCAACGAGGCCCTGCAACTCCTAGGCGGTTACGGCTACATCCGCGACTACCCGGTCGAACGCATCCTGCGCGATCTGCGCGTTCATCAAATTCTGGAAGGCACCAACGAAATTATGCGAGTCATCATCGCGCGAAAGCTGCTCGGCCCATGAGCACGCCTCAAGACATCCTCTACGAGCGGCGCGGCGGCCTGGCCATCGCGACGCTGAACCGGCCCAAGGCGCTTAATTCGCTGACGCTGGACATGTGCCTGGACTACGACCGGCAACTCGCCGCCTGGGCGGTGGATGACTCCGTCCATGCGGTGATCCTCAAGGGCGCGGGCGAGCGTGCCTTTTGCGCCGGGGGCGATGTGCGCGCGATCTGGCGGGCGGGCAAGGACGGGGAGCCTCTGACCGCCGATTTCTTCCGCGCCGAATACCGCATGAACCGGCGTATCGAGGTCTTTCCCAAGCCTCATATCGCCGTCCTTGACGGGGTGACCATGGGCGGTGGGGTCGGTATCTCGCTCCACGGCAGTTGCCGGATCGCGACCGAGCGCACGCTGATCGCCATGCCGGAGACCGGAATCGGCTTGTTTCCCGATGTCGGCGGCACCCATTTCCTGTCCCGTCTGCCGGGGGGAGTGGGCCTGTATCTGGGCCTGACCGGGGCGCGCATGAAGGCGGCGGACGCGCTTTTCGCCGGTTTAGCGACCGACTATGTCCCCAGCGGCCGGCTGGACGAGCTGGAGGCCGCCCTGGCGAGGGACCGGGACATGGCCGCCACGGTGCGCGATTTATCCGCGGACCCCGGCCCGGCCCCCCTGGCCGAGCACAGAGCGGCGATCGAGCGCTGCTTCCTTCAGGATTCCTTGGAGGCCGTGCTGGACGCCTTGGCGGGCGAGCCGGGCGAATGGGCCGCCAAGACCTTGAGCGTGCTCCGGGAGCGCTGCTCACCGACCAGTCTCAAGGTCACATTCGAGGCCCTGCGCCGGGCCGCCACGCTCGATTTCGATGCCGCCATGGTGATGGAATACCGCCTGAGCCAGTCTTTCATGGCAGGGCACGATTTCTATGAAGGCATACGCGCGCTTCTGATCGACAAGGACAATACCCCGGCCTGGGACCCGGCGGCCCTGACCGGGGTAACGCCAGAGATCGTCGAGGCGCACTTCGCGCCCCTGGGCGACCGCGATCTCAGCTTCGACTAAGGAGGGAACAATGACGGATATCGGCTTTATCGGATTGGGAAATATGGGTGGACCCATGGCCCGCAACCTGGTCAAGGCAGGGCACAGCGTGAAGGGCTTCGACCTGGCGCCGGAGGCCATCGCGGCGGCCAAGGAAAACGGTATAGCGACCGTGGACAACGCCGCCGAGGCGGCTATGGGCGTCGAGGTCGTGATCTCCATGTTGCCGGCCGGGCAGCACGTTCGCGCGGTCTACACCGGCGCCAACGGGGTCGTGGGCCTGGCCAGGAAGGGCACCCTCTTGATCGATTGCTCGACCATCGACGTGGCCAGCGCCCGCGCGGTCGAGGCGGCGGCGGGCGAGGCGGGCCTCGACATGCTCGACGGTCCCGTATCCGGCGGCGTCGCGGGGGCGGAAGCAGGGACGCTGACCTTCATGGTCGGTGGCAGCGACGCCGCCTTCGCGCGCGGCAAGCCGCTGTTCGAGGTCATGGGCCGGACCATTGTCCACGCCGGAGGGCCGGGCAATGGCCAGGCGGCCAAGGTCTGCAACAACATGATCCTGGGCATCACCATGATCGGCATCTCAGAAGCTTTCTCCCTGGCCGAGAACCTGGGTCTGGATCAGCAAAAGCTGTTCGACATCAGCTCCAAGGCCTCGGGCTCGTGCTGGGCCATGCTCAACCACCTGCCGGTGCCGGGGATCGTCGAAGCCTCGGCCGCCAACCGGGACTACAAGCCCGGTTTCGCCGCCGCCATGATGCACAAGGATCTAAAGCTGTCCCAGGAAGCCGCCGCCCAAGCCGGGGTCGCGACCCCCATGGGGGCGGAGGCGGCGGCGCTCTATACGATGTTCGTCAACGCCGGCAACGGCGGACTCGACTACTCCGCGATCATCAAGCTGATCCAGGGCCGCTAGGTCCTGACTTAGTAATCTGAAAAATCGTCATCCCGGAATTGATCCGGGACCTTTGTGCTGTTCGGGGCTCCGACCGAGCCCTGTAAGAACCGAAGATCCCGGATCAAGTCCGGGATGACGGGCGGCGAGTAAGATGACGGGCGGTGGGGTGAGAACCCTATATATTCCAGCCGCTACTCCGCCGCTTGCCGCGCTGGGCGCGCCGCCGGGCGGCCCAGAGGGACAGCCACCCCCGCCTTGTAAACCGCGCGGTGGTTGGCCTTGTCGGCGGCCATGCGGATGTCCTTGGTTGGATCGCCTTCGACCAGCAGCAGATCGGCCTGCTTGCCGGCCTCGATGCGGCCGATGTCCGGCAATCCCATGAGATCGGCGCCATGGGCGGTGGCGGCCACCAAGGCCTCGCTGGGCGAGAGGCCGTAGTCGACCAGATGGCCAAGTTCCAGCGCGTTGTCGCCGTGATAATTGAAAGGAGTTCCGGCGTCGGTGCCCATGGCGAATTTGCCGCCGGCGGCGTGGAACATGCGCACCGAGCGTTGATGATCCTCGCTCACGCGGATGGATTTCTCGACCGCGTAGGCGGGGACGCCGTTGCCGGCATTGGCGATGATGTTTTTGAGAGCGGAAACGGTCGCGACCAGATAGACGCCACCCTCTTTCATCTCCTCGATGCATTTCTCGGTCATGAAGATGCCGTGCTCGATCGAGTGAATGCCGGCGCGCACGGCATTCAAGATGCCCTCGGTGCCCTGGGCGTGGCTCGCGGTGCGCTTGTGAAAACGGCGCGCCTCGGTGACGCCGGCCTTCATTTCCCCGGCGCTGTAGTGCGCGTCCTCGGGATTGACGCCGGGGGTCATAACCCCGCCGGTGGCCATGATCTTGACCAGATCGCAACCGGCGTGAATCTGCTCGCGCACCGCCTTGACGACCTCGTTGGGGCCGTCGGCGACCCGGCCCATGGAATTGCCGTGGCCCCCGGTCATGCAGATCATGCGCCCAGCCGCGTGGATAGTCGGGCCCTGAAAGATGCCGCGCCCGATGGCGTCGCGAACCGCGAATTCCAGATGGTCCTTGCCACCGCAATCGCGTACAGCGGTGATGCCCCCGGCGAGGTTTTTCTGGGCGTTTTCCAGGGCGGTCAGGGTGGTCTC
Source organism: Kiloniellaceae bacterium (assembly GCA_021776175.1). GTDB lineage: Bacteria > Pseudomonadota > Alphaproteobacteria > Kiloniellales > J153 > JAJFGN01. Next base: position 60,222 of record JAJFGJ010000022.1, on the reverse strand, counting down.
GGCCGGGCTCTGCTTGGCCAGGGTGGAGCGGGGGTCCGGATGGCCGGAATAGACCAGATGGACGTGGCAATCGATCAGGCCCGGCATGAGGGTGGCACCGGCCGTGTCCACGGCCTCGCCCTCGAACCCGTCGAATTCGCCCAGGGGCGCGACCTTGGCGATGCCCGTGCCCTCGATCAGAACGCCGTGCCCATCCAGCCTCTGGCCGCCGCCATCGAAAACCCATCCGCCCTTGAAGAGGATCACCGCATTCTCCTTGGTATAAACCGAGCCAGCCCCATCCTAGCCCTGGCCCCAGTCCACGTAAAAGCCGAATGGCGCCGGGTAAAAGTTAACGAAATATAAATATAGGAATACATATTAAAAGGCCAGATACCACGGTTTTTTGGGCCACGCCCACGCGGTTCGGATTTAAGCGTCTTTTAACCGGCTTGTTCCTAAACTACGGGCCAAATTCACGAGACGCGAGAAGAGGCTAGAAACCCGTGAAATCTGCATATCTTGAAACGATTTCTTTGATCGAACGCCTGCATCGCCAGTGCTTGGAAGTGGTCAAGGCGGACCTCGATCGCCGGGGCGTCCGCGATCTCAACAACGTGCAGGCCCTGATCCTGTTCAACGTCGGCGAGGAAGAGTATTCCGTCGGCGAGTTGACGCAGCGTGGCTACTATCTCGGCTCCAACGTGTCCTACAACGTGAAGAAGATGGTCGAACACGGCTATCTGATTCAGGAGCGCTCGCCTCACGACCGCCGCTCCTTCCACGTGCGCGCCTCGGAGAAGGGGGTCGAGATTTTCCGCCGACTCAGCCAGGTTTTCGACGATCATACCGGCGAATTAGCGGCGGTCCAGATCAATAAAGAATCACTGGATGGCGCGAACACGCTGCTGCGCCGCATGCTGCAATTCTGGGCCGCGCCGCAGCGCTCGAATTCTCAGCTTCATACGGCGGCATAGCGGACCCAGCCTAGAAAAAAGCCTGAATCCCGGTTTGCGCGCGGCCCAGGATCAGCGCGTGAATGTCGTGCGTGCCCTCGTAGGTATTGACCGCTTCCAGATTCATGACGTGACGGATCACGTGATACTCGTCGGCCACGCCGTTGCCGCCGTGCATGTCGCGCGCCGTGCGGGCGATGTCGAGCGATTTGCCGCAGGAATTGCGCTTAAGCATTGAGATCGCCTCCGGCGCGGCGGTGCCCTCGTCGAACATCCGGCCCAGGCGCAGGCAGGACTGCAGGCCGATGGCGATTTCGGTCTGCATGTCCGCGAGCTTCTTCTGAATGAGTTGATTGGCGGCCAGGGGGCGTCCGAACTGCTTGCGCTCCAAGGTATAGTCGCGGGCGGCGTGCCAGCAGAATTCGGCCGCGCCCAGCGCCCCCCAGGCAATGCCGTAGCGGGCCCGGTTCAGGCAACCGAAGGGGCCCTTGAGGCCGCGCACGTTGGGGAGCAGGTTTTCCTCCGGGACCGCCACGTCGTCCATGACGATTTCGCCGGTGACCGAGGCGCGCAGACTGAATTTACCCTCGATCGTGGGTGTCGAGAGGCCCTTCATGCCGCGTTCCAGGATGAAACCGCGGATCACGTCGTCTTCGGTCTTGGCCCAGACCACGAAAACATCGGCCACGGGTGAGTTGGTGATCCACATCTTGGCGCCCTTCAAGACGTAGCCGCCATCGACCTTGCGCGCCCGCGTGGTCATGCCGCCGGGGTCCGAGCCCGCGTCGGGCTCGGTCAGGCCGAAGCAGCCGATCCACTCGCCGCTCGCCAACTTGGGAAGGAACTTGCGGCGCTGGGTCTCGGTGCCATAGGCGTGGATCGGGTGCATGACCAGGCTGGACTGCACGCTCATGGCCGAGCGGTAGCCGGAATCGACCCGCTCCACCTCGCGTGCGGCCAGGCCGTAGCACACGTAATTGACGCCGGCGCAGCCGTAGTCCTCCGGCAAGGTCGAGCCCAGGAACCCTAGTTCACCCAATTCGTTCATGATTTCGCGATCGAAACGCTCGTGCCGGTTAGCGTCCAGGATGCGGGGCATCAACTTGTCCTGGCTGTAAGCCCTGGCGGCGTCGCGCACCATGCGCTCGTCCTCGCTCAACTGAGCGTCGATCAATAGCGGATCGTCCCATTGGAACGCCGCTCTAGCGGCCGCCGGGGGTGGCGGCGCGGTAACTTGGGGCCGGGCCATGCTGGTGCCTCGTGTGTGTTGGAGCGTCGAAGTTCAAGATCTCAATGTAGCCGATCCGGGCAAGGGGGAAAGCCCCCCGCGTATCCTTGGTGCCGCGCCGATTAAGGATTAATTTGCCATAGGCACCCATGATCCGGCCATGATCCGGACCAGGGAAGCGATTATCGAGTTCCACCGCGTTGGCGCCTACGTCAAGGTTTCGGCTATCGACCCGGAAACCCTGACCGAGGTTTCCATCGTTGGCGATCCCCATGCGGGCGAGACCAGGCTTAAGCGCCTGGCGCTTCAACGCCTGGAATATGTTCTGACGCGGAAGGCTAAGCGTAGCGGTTGATCTAGGGGCGTGCGCGGACTACTTACGACGCGAGAAGCACAAAGCCCGATCCCACCTTTCATGACAGCGCGGCACTTGTTACCTTGACGCCGAATTTGGCAAACATCCGAGCAACCTCAGTGCAGGACAAGTGACCGTCCCCGAGTCCGGCGCACGCAAATCCAAATCCGTTTTCCACGCCCTCGCCGGGGGCGATAAGGGCGCTTGGCTGCGGGCCATCGCCGGCTTGGCGATGCTGGCCGGGGCTGCCGCCTATGTCGGCTCGGAGGCGTCGGGACAGGAACGGATACTGGTCATCGTCCTCGCCGGCGTGATCGGCATGTACATGGCCATGAACATCGGCGCCAACGACGTCGCCAATAACGTTGGCGCCGCTGTCGGGTCCGGAGCGCTGACCATGATCGGGGCCTTGGCCATTGCCTCGGTGTTCGAGGCGGCGGGGGCGTTCCTCGCCGGTGGCGATGTGGTCGGCACCATCAAGAAGGGCATTATCGATCCCCAGGGGGTCGCCGACGCCGCCAGCTTCGTGCAGCTGATGTTGGCGGCGCTGTTCGCGGCCGCCGTCTGGATCAACCTGGCGACTATCGTCGGCGCGCCGGTGTCGACCACCCATTCGATCGTCGGCGGGGTGTTGGGGGGCGGCATCGCCGCCGCCGGCCTGTCCGTCGTCGACTGGGCGGTGATGGCCAAAATCGCTGCGAGTTGGGTGATTTCGCCGCTCATAGGCGCCGTCATCGCCGCCGCGTTCCTCGCCTTCATCAAGGCCGCCATCGTCTACCGTGGCGATCGAATAGCGGCGGCCAAGACCTGGGTGCCGGTCCTGGTGGCGGTCATGGGCGCGGCTTTCTCCGCCTACCTGATGCTGAAGGGGCTCAAGCGGGTTTGGGAGGCCGATGACGCCACGCTCATCGCCGTTTCGGCCGCCGCCTTCTTCATGATCTACTTCATCGTCCGTCCCATGGTCGCGGTTGCCGCCAAGACCATGAAGAACACCCGAGAGGACGTCGGCAAGCTGTTCACGATTCCCCTGATCGTCGCGGCGGCCCTGCTGTGTTTCGCGCACGGATCGAACGACGTGGCCAACGCCATCGGCCCGCTGGCCGCCATTGTCCACGCGGTCGGCGAGGGGGGCATTGCCTCCAAGGTGGCGATCCCCTTCTGGGTCATGCTGGTCGGCGCCTTGGGGCTGTCTGCTGGGCTGGCACTTTACGGCGGTCGGATGGTCAAGCGGGTCGGCAAGGAGATCACCGAGATCGACCGGGTACGCGCCTTCGCCGTGGCTTTATCCTCGGCGATCACCGTGATTGTCGCCTCGGGTCTGGCGTTGCCGGTCAGTTCGACCCATATCGCGCTCGGCGCCGTCTTCAGCATTGGCTTTCTGCGCGAGTATCTGGAAAACGAGGCCGAGAAGGTCCGTATTGTCCGCGAATTTTTCAAGGATGATACTGAACCCAGCCTGTTCGACACCGCCAAGGGCGAGGTGGAATGGCGCCAACAAGTACTCTCGCGGGCGCTCAAGGACCTACTACCAGAGCGCGAACGTGTCTCTTACTTCGAGACCACGAAAAAGGCGGAGGCGGCGGTGATGAAATGGCAGCGTAAGAAACTGGTGCGCCGGTCCCACCTGCGCACCATCGTACTCGCTTGGCTAATCACCGTCCCCGCCACAGCGGCCATCGCCGGCATTTTCTATCACGCCCTGTATGCGGTGCTCTGAAGCTCCGACGCCCCGGAGCGCCAGTGCGTGCCGCGATTAAGCGCTTGCGCGCTTGCCCCGCTTGCGGCCGAGGCCGATTTTCTTGGCGAATTCGGACCGGCGCTTGGCGTAGTTCGGCGCGACCATGGGGTAATCGGGGCCTAGCCGCCATTTCTTGCGATATTCGTCCGGCGTCAGGTTGAAGGCAGTGCGCAAATGTTTTTTCAGCATTTTCAGCTTCTTGCCGTCTTCTAGGCAGACGATGAAATCGGGGGTCACCGACTTCTTGATCGGCACCGCCGGATTGAGAGCCGCCTTGGCCGCGTTCGGGTCCAGGTCGAGACCGGATAACGACAAGTGGACCGTGTTTATAACGCTTGGAAGATCATTCGCGGGCAAAGAGTTTTTACTGACGTAGGCGGAGACAACATCGGCCGTCATACGCAAGATCTCGCCAGAATTCGAATTATTAGATACTTGTTCCGACATTTTTGTTATTCCTTGATTTGCCAATTACCCCATAGTTGAAAGCTATATCCCATGTTCATTTGTATATGTCAATTGAATGCCTAGAGAGACTTGGAAAAAACCTAGTTTCCGCCTGTAGTTGGCCGATCATGCTTTAACTTAAAGAGCCCCTGGGGATGGCCGTGACGGTCCGGACCGCCGTCATCTCGGTCAAAGAGCATTTTGGCCCAAACCTTGTGCCGGTCTTCCTTAACTTGCCGACATATGGTAGTCATGCGATGTTAAATCGACTTCTCAGGCCTTCCATCATGACAGCTACGTCAGTATGACAACCACGTCAGTCGCCATTGCTTCGGACCATGCCGGCGTCGCCCTCAAGGGTGTGCTGGTTGAGGAATTGCGGACGCTGGGGCATGAGGTTCTCGATCTGGGCACGAACGCAACGGCCTCGGTGGATTACCCGGACTTCGGCCATGCCTTGGCGGAAGCCGTGGCTGCCGGCCGTGCTGAACGCGGGGTGGTCGTCTGCGGCACGGGGATTGGCATATCGATCGCCGCTAACCGCCATGCCGGTGTCCGCGCGGCGGTGTGTCACGATGCGACTTCCGCGCGCCTGGCACGCGAGCACAACGATGCCAATGTCCTGGCCCTGGGCGCCCGCCTGATTGGCGAAGAGGTCGCGAAAGAATGCTTGAGGGTGTTTCTGGCGACGGATTTCGCCGGCGGGCGGCACACGGGCCGGGTGGCCAAGCTAGGATAAGATAGAGAACCGGCCTTGGTTCAGGGCCGGATGACAGCGCCCGACGATGCGCTAACACGCGGGCATTTGGGGGGAGATCGAAGTACCATGAGTTCACCGAACACGGCCTTCTTTGGGCAGGGGCTCGCCAAAACGGACCCGGAAGTCGCCGGATCCATCAGCGACGAATTGACCCGGCAGCAGGAACAGATCGAGCTGATCGCCTCCGAAAACATCGTTTCGCGCGCCGTGTTGGAGGCTCAGGGATCGGTTCTGACCAATAAATACGCGGAAGGCTATCCCGGCCGGCGTTACTACGGCGGCTGCGAGTATGTCGACATCGCCGAGAAACTGGCCATCGACCGTGCCAAACAGCTTTTCGGATGCGAGTTCGTCAACGTCCAGCCGCACTCCGGCGCGCAAGCTAACCAGTGCGTGCTGCTGGCACTGTGCGCGCCCGGAGACACGATCATGGGATTGTCGCTCTCGGCCGGCGGGCATCTCACCCACGGCGCGGCGCCAAACCTGTCGGGCAAGTGGTTCAAGGCGGTCCAGTACGGAGTGCGCCGAGAAGACGGCTTGATTGACTTCGATGAGGTCGAAGCCCTGGCGCGCGAGTATAAACCCAAGCTGATCATCGCCGGCGGTTCGGCCTATCCGCGCATCTTAGATTTCCCGCGTTTCAAAAAAATAGCCGATGAAGTGGGCGCGTATTTCCAGGTCGACATGGCGCATTTCGCCGGTCTGGTAGCGGCCGGGGTTCATCCCAGCCCACTACCCCACGCCCACATCGTGACCACGACCACCCACAAAACCCTGCGCAGCGCGCGTGGCGGAATGATTTTGTCGAACGATGCGGCCCTCGGGAAGAAAATCAACTCGGCGGCGTTTCCCGGACTTCAGGGCGGGCCTTTGATGCATGTCATCGCCGGCAAGGCGGCCGGCTTTGGCGAGGCCCTGAAGCCGGAGTTCAAGATCTACGCCCAACAAGTCGTCGACAATGCCAAGGCCCTGGCCGGTGTCTTGCTGAAGAACGGCTTCGATATCGTGACCGGCGGTACCGATACCCACCTCATGCTGGTAGACCTTCGCCCCAAGGGCCTGACAGGCAAGGCGGCCGAGGAGAGCCTCGACCGCGCCGGGATCACCTGCAACAAGAATGGCGTGCCTTTCGATCCGGCCAAGCCGACCGTCACGTCGGGTATTCGCCTAGGGTCGCCGGCGGCGACGACCCGGGGCTTCGGCGCCGGCGAATTCCGTCAGGTCGGTCAGTTGATTACCCGGGTCCTCGACTCCTTAGCCGAAAATCCGGGGGAGGGGGACAATGGGGAAACCGAGGCCGCGGTGCGGGACGATGTTCGCGCCCTGTGCCGGCGTTTTCCGATTTATCCCAACCAGATGGCCTAAGGAGGACGCCGGACCATGCGCTGTCCCTTTTGCGGGAACGAAGATACGCAGGTTAAAGACTCGCGCCCGACCGAAGACAATTCGGCGATCCGGCGGCGGCGGCAATGCGTGAACTGCGGCGCCCGTTTCACGACCTTCGAACGAGTGCAGATTCGCGAACTGACGGTCATCAAATCGACCGGCAAGCGGGAATCGTTCGACCGTGAAAAGCTGCTCCGATCCATGCAGATCGCGCTGCGTAAGCGCCAGATCGATTCCGAGCGCTTGGAACGGGTTGTCAACGGCATCGTGCGCAACCTGGAATCCTCGGGTGAGAGCGACATCCCCAGTAAAACCCTGGGCAGCTTGATTATGGACGCGCTCAAGACCTTGGATCCCGTCGCCTATGTCCGTTTCGCCTCGGTCTATCGAAATTTCCGTGAGGCGCGCGACTTTGAAGAATTTATCGAAACCATTGCCGAAGCCGACTAGCCCGGACGAAGCCGGCGACCTTGGTCATATGCGGGCGGCCTTGTCCTTGGCCGCGCGCGGCCTTGGCCGGACCGCGCCCAACCCGGCCGTCGGCTGTGTTCTGGTCAAGGAGGGGCGCGTGGTCGGGCGCGGCTGGACCCAAGCTGGTGGGCGTCCCCATGCCGAGACCGAGGCCTTGGGGCGTGCCGGCGCGGCGGCCAGGGGGGCCTGCGCCTATGTCACCTTGGAGCCCTGCTCACACCACGGGCAAACCCCACCCTGCACGCAAGCCCTGATCGAGGCCGGCATCGCCCGCTGCGTTGTTGCCCTCGAAGATACCGATCCGCGTGTTACGGCAAAGGGCTTGGCCAAACTTCGAGAGGCCGGGATCGAGGTTGTTCTCGGTCCGGGCGCCGCCGCCGCGGCCGAGCTGAATGCCGGATACCTAACCCGGCAACGCGACGGCCGGCCGCTGGTGACCTTGAAATTGGCGACCACCCTGGATGGCCGGATCGGCACCAAACGCGGTGAAAGTCGCTGGATCACCGGCCCGGCGGCCCGCGCGCGCGGGCATTTGTTACGGGCTCAACACGATGCGGTTATGGTTGGTGGCGGTACCGCCATCGCCGACAACCCGCGGCTAGACGTGCGCTTGACCGGGCTCGGCGATACGTCGCCGATCCGGGTGGTATTGGACGGCCGCCTGCGCCTGCCGCTGACTCACGACCTGGTGGCGCGCGCGGCCGACCAGCCGACTTGGTTGATCACACGGGCCAAGAACCCAAGGGCACGCTTGCGGGCCTTACGGGACGTCGGTGTCGAGGTCATCCCTGTCGATCTCGACGAGGATGGCAATCTGTCGCTGCGTGCGGCCCTTCTCGCCCTGGGCGAGAGAGGTATAACCCGGCTTCTGGTCGAAGGCGGGGGACGAATCGCGGCGGGTCTCTTGCGGTTGGATTTGGTCGATCGCCTAGTCTGGTTTCACGGGCCGAAGATCATTGGCGGCGATGGGATTCCGGCTATTTCGGGATTTGGCCTGGAGACCCTGGCCGATGCTCCTATCTTCGTGCCGCGCGAGGCCGTCCGTCTCGGCGACGATCTGGTGGAAACCTATGTCCGGGCGCACTAAGTTTTCCCTATGTTCACGGGCATAATCACCGATCGGGGCCTGGTGCGCGGTGTCGAGCGCGCGGCCGACGCGCGCTATATCTTCGAGACCGCCTACGATCCGGACGCGATCGCACTCGGGGCGTCGATCTCTTGTTCGGGCGCGTGCCTGACCGTGGTCGATAAGGGGCCCGGCTGGTTCGCGGCCGATGTTTCCGCCGAAACCCTGTCCAAGACCACGCTGGGCGATTGGCAAGCGGGTACGCCGGTGAATTTCGAGCGCGCCCTGCGCCTGGGGGAGGAACTCGGCGGACATATCGTATCCGGCCATGTCGATGGCGTGGCGATAGCGCGATCGCGCGACGAAGAAGGCGGTTCAATTCGACTGACATTCGGCGCGCCTAAGGCCCTCATGCGCTTTATCGCGCCCAAGGGGTCGGTGGTGCTGGACGGCGTGTCGCTCACGGTCAATTCGATAAGCGATACGGGGCAAACCGAAGGCGGGTTCGCGGTTAACATCGTGCCCCACACTGCCCGTGTGACCACGCTTGGGGCCTGCCGTCCCGGCACGCGGGTTAACCTGGAAATAGATATGCTCGCGCGCTACGTTCAGCGCCTCCTAGCAACGGAATAGAACATGACAGCGGCAACCGAGCCTTGGCGGGTGACCTTCAGTGAGATGGTTTCGCCAATCGAAGACATTATCGTGGAGGCGCGCAACGGTCGGATTTTCATCCTGGTCGATGACGAAGGCCGCGAAAATGAGGGCGACCTCGTGATTCCGGCGCAAATGGCGACGCCGGACGCGATCAATTTTATGGCCAAGAACGGGCGCGGCTTAATATGCCTGGCACTGACGCGCGAGCGTGTCGAGACTCTGCGCTTGCCGCTTATGGCACAGAAGAACGAATCCCGGCACGAAACCGCCTTTACCGTCTCGATCGAGGCGCGCGAGGGTATTTCCACCGGTATCTCGGCACCCGACCGGGCGCGAAGCGTGGCCGTGGCCATCGATCCGGCCCGGGGTCCCGGCGATATTGTTTCTCCGGGTCATGTGTTTCCGCTGGTCGCGCGCGATGGCGGTGTGCTGGTGCGTACCGGCCACACCGAAGCCGCCGTGGACCTGGCGCGCCTGGCCGGGCTCAACCCTTCCGGGGTGATCTGCGAAGTCATGAACGACGACGGCACCATGGCGCGGCGCGACGACTTGATCGCCTTTGCCCAGCACCATGGCCTCAAGATCGCGACCATCTCCGATCTGATAGCCTATCGCCGGCGTCACGACCGCGTCGTCGAAAGAATGTTGGAAGGGACCTTGGACTCGCATTTCGGCGGCTCGTTCAAAACAGCGGTCTATGTCGATAAGACACACTATGCCGAGCATCTGGCGGTCTGGACCGGCGATTTGCGGGCGCCTGGGCCGGTCCTTGTCCGGGTCCACGTTCTTAACCTTCTCGACGACGCCCTGGGCGACCGCGCGAGCGGCAAGAGTGGCGAACTGGCGCAAGTCCTGCGTACGATCAGCGCGGCGGGACGGGGCGTTCTGGTCTTGATTCGCGAGCCGGTGCCCACGGGTTTGTCCGATATCTTGAAGTCGCGGGAATCCGTGCCCGAGAAAACCTTTGGGGAGCTGCGCGACTACGGCGTCGGGGCGCAAATTTTGCTCGACCTGGGGGTCAGTGAAATGATCGTTCTTTCGAATACCAAGCGGACGATCGTCGGTTTGGAGGGCTATGGCCTGAAAATGGTCGAGCAGCGCCCAATCCACTTTACGGAAGACTGACCTGTGAGCGAAACCGATAGCCCCTTGAATATCCTGATCGTCGAAGCGCGCTTCTACGGGGACATAGCCGACGAATTAGCCAAGGGCGCCATATCCGAGCTGGATCGTCGCGGTGCGATCTATGATCGTATCGCCGTTCCTGGCGCCTTTGAAATCCCGGCCGCTATTGCCATGTGCGAGCGCGCGGCCGGTGCTTCCGGCGCCGGCCCGCGATTCGACGGTTACCTGGCGCTGGGCTGCGTGATTCGGGGCGAAACATCGCATTACGACTACGTGTGCGGCGAAAGCGCGCGCAAGCTTCAGGACCTTGCCTGCCAGGAAGCGCTCGCGATCGGATACGGTATCCTGACCTGCGAGAACCAGGACCAGGCCTGGGCCCGCGCGAACGTCGACGGCAAGAACAAGGGCCGCGAGGTTGCCGGCGCTTGCTTGCGCATGATCGAGGTGAAACGCCATTTTCATCCCGGTTCCAGATGAACGGATTTCGGCCATGAGCGATTCAGGGACGAAACGCCCGAACAAGTCAGACGGCGCTAAGACGGCAGCGTCCCGGCGCACCGCGCGTCAGCGTAGTTCCGCGCGCTTGGCGGCGGTGCAGGCCCTGTACCAGATGGAAATGTCCGGCACGGCGCCCGATCAGGTCATCAGCGAGTTCGTCGTTCTGCGCCTTAAGGAAGAAGTGGACGGCGTGAAGCTGGCGGAAGCGGACCGCAAGCTCATGAGCGAACTGGTGCTCGGTGTCGCGGAGCGCGCCGGCGAGCTGGACGACATGCTCGCGGCGGTCTTGGATCCGGATTGGCCGGTCGAACGGCTGGAAACCCTTTTGCGGGCCCTGCTGCGGGCCGGCGTTTACGAGTTGTCGGAGCGGCGCGCGGTTCCCGTTCGGGCCGCGATCAGCGAATACATGGCAGTTGCCGACGCCTTCTTCTCCGGCCGCGAACCGGCCATGGTGAACGGCGTTCTCGACCGCGTGGCGCGCGCCTTGAGGCCCGAGGAATGCACGCCCGAGCCGGAGGCGCCGGCCGAACCGGCTGAGCCGGCCTAGGACCGCGTTTCATGATCGGCGAGTTCGAAGTGATCGCCAAGTATTTCGCGCCCCTCGCCGCCGGCGCACCGGGCGCCGGGGGCTTGACCAATGACGGCGCCTGCTTCACGACCGGCGCCGGTCTCGGCACGGTGGTCACGGCAGACGCCATGGTCGCCGGCGTTCATTTCCTGCCCGACGATCCACCTGAAACGCTGGGGCGAAAGCTGCTGCGCGTCAATCTTTCGGACCTGGCGGCCATGGGCGCGCGGCCGCGTGGCTATTTGCTGGTTGTCGCTTTTCCCGCGGGCGTGGCGGAGGCATGGATATCCGCCTTCGCGCAGGGCTTGGCGCGCGATCAGGCCGAATTCGGGGTCGATCTTCTGGGCGGCGACACGGTCTCCACGCCCGGCCCCATGACCTTGTCCTTGACCGCCTTTGGGGAGGCCGCGCCGGACCGGTTATTGTCCCGCTCCGGCGCCGCTGACGGGGACGAGGTGTTCGTTTCGGGCACCATCGGGGACGGCATGCTTGGGCTCAAGGCCCTGCGCGGAGAGCTCGTTCATTCGAGCGAAGCCGACCGCGACGCCTTGGCCAATCGTTACCGCCTGCCGTCGCCGCGCCTTGCCTTGGGGCTGGCCCTGGGGGAGCGGGGACTGGCGACGGCGGCGCTGGACGTGTCCGATGGCTTGGCCGCCGACATGGGCCACATCTGCGAGGCTTCCGGCCTGGCGGCGAGCCTCGACGCGCCGACGGTGCCGCTCTCGGCGGCCGGCGCGCGGGCCCTCGACGCCCATGGCGGCTTGGGGCCGCGCATTCTGACCGGGGGCGACGACTACGAACTTCTGTTCACGGTCACGCCGGAACGGATCGCCGAGGTTGAATCGCTGGCTCGGGAGCTGGACTTGCCCCTGACCCGAATCGGCCGCATGTCGGCGGGGCGGGGGGTGCGCGCGCTCGACGGCGAGGGCAAAGAAATTCCCCTGCCGTCAAAGGGTTGGGCGCATTTCTAGCCAAGCGGCGATCATCGCCCTTAACGCCATATTCACTGTACCGCCTGTATGAGCCTAGGGAATACTTTCCAGGTCGCGTAAGGCCCAAGCATGATACGTGTGGTGATATTGGTCGCGTTGGTCACGATCCTTGCCGGGGGCGGAGGGGCCGGCGGCTGGTTTCTCTTGAACGAAGCCAAGGCGCAGGAGAACAAGGCGGCGGAAGAGAAGCCGGACGAAGAACCGGTTGAAGTGGACCTGGACAGCGAAATCGCCTATGAGCTTGACCCCTTCGTGGTGCCGATTCTGCGCGAGGGACGGGTCATTCAGCACTTGACGCTGATACTGAAAATCGAGTTTACCACCCCGGTGGTGAGGGATCACATTAAGGAAATAATGCCGCGTTTGCGCGATTCTCTGCTAACGGAACTGCACGGTGTACTCGCCTTCAGACACGTCAACGAGCACGAAGAAATTCTGCCGGTCGTTCGCGAACGCTTGGCAAGAGCCGGGAACGAGGTTTTTGGGCCTGGCCAGGTTAATGCGGTCCTGGTCGTGGGCATGAGCCGGCGGATACCCGACGAGGGCTAAGAACTCGGTATCTATTATTCCGAAATACGTAGAAATTGGTGCCACGGGCGGTTGACTTTACTGTGCGATTCTGTCATTTTCCGCGCGATTTTTCACGGCCGTGAAAATTTCCGGGGGGTCGTTATTTGACCGCGGCCGGCTTTTCAAGATCGATCAAAGGGAACGAACATGACGACGCAGTTGACGTTTACCCTCGCCTGCGGGTTGCTGGCATTGGTTTATGGCATTTGGGCTTCGCGGTCCGTGTTGGCTTCAAGCGCGGGATCGGAGCGAATGCAAACCATCGCGGCCGCCATTCAGGAGGGCGCGCAGGCCTATCTAAATAGGCAATACCGCACCATCGCCATGGTCGGCGCGGTGATATTCCTGGTCATTATCTTTGCCCTGGGAATAAAGGTCGGCATTGGCTTTCTGATTGGCGCGGTCTTGTCCGGCCTGACCGGATACATCGGCATGTTCGTTTCGGTACGCGCCAACGTACGTACGGCGGAGGCCGCACGCACGGGCCTGGCGCAAGGGCTGGCCCTGGCGTTCCGGGCCGGCGCGGTCACCGGAATGTTGGTGGCGGGCCTGGCTCTTCTCGCCGTGGCCGGATACTACGCCGTGCTGCTGAATATGGGAGCCGAGGGCCGCGATATCATCGAGCCGCTGGTCGGCCTGGGTTTCGGTGCCTCCCTGATTTCGATCTTCGCTCGCTTGGGCGGCGGCATCTTCACCAAGGGCGCGGACGTTGGCGGCGATTTGGTCGGCAAGGTCGAAGCAGGCATTCCCGAGGACGATCCCCGTAACCCAGCGACCATCGCCGACAACGTGGGCGACAACGTGGGCGATTGCGCCGGCATGGCCGCCGATTTGTTCGAGACTTACGCCGTGACCGTGGTCGCGACCATGGTGCTGGCCTCGATCTTCTTCGCCGGCACGCAGATGATGGATTCGGCCATGTTGTATCCCTTGGTCATCGGCGGCGTGTGCATCCCGGCTTCCATTATCGGCACCTTCTTTGTCCGCCTGGGCAGCAGCGAAAGCATCATGGGCGCGCTCTATAAGGGGTTCATCGCCTCCGCCGTGATCTCCGCCATCGTGCTCTATCCGGCCACCGACTGGGTCATTGGCACCGATACCGTCTTTACCGTCGGAGACAAGAGTTTCACCGGCCGCTACCTCTACTATTGCGGCCTGGTGGGGCTGCTTATCACGGGCGGCCTGATCTGGGTGACCGAGTACTACACCAGCACCGAATACCGGCCGGTACGCTCTATCGCCCAGTCCTCGACCACCGGGCACGGCACCAACGTGATCCAGGGGCTGGCCATTTCCATGGAGGCCACGGCGGTTCCCGCGCTGATTATCGTCGCCGGCATTATCGCCACCTACTCCTTGGCCGGATTGTTCGGAATCGCCGTCGCGGTCACGACGATGCTGGCCTTGGCCGGCATGGTTGTCGCCCTCGATGCCTACGGGCCGGTGACCGATAATGCGGGCGGGATCGCCGAAATGGCCGATATGGATGCCGATGTGCGTAAAACCACCGATGCTCTCGACGCCGTTGGCAACACCACCAAGGCGGTCACCAAGGGTTACGCCATCGGCTCCGCCGGCTTGGGCGCCCTGGTTCTGTTCGCCGCCTACACCGCCGATCTGGAGCATTTCGTGAAAGCGGGCATGATCCAGATCGAGGGCAAAATCGATTTCGCGCTGTCCAATCCCTACGTCGTTGTCGGTCTTCTGATCGGTGGCATGTTGCCCTATCTCTTTGGAGCCATGGGGATGACAGCGGTCGGCCGGGCGGCCGGGTCGGTGGTCGTTGAAGTGCGCCGCCAGTTCAAGGAAATCCCGGGCATCCTGGAAGGCACGGGCAAGCCGGACTACGGCCGCTGCGTCGACATGCTGACCAAGGCGGCGATCAAGGAAATGATCGTTCCCTCGATGCTGCCGGTCCTCTCGCCCATCGTGTTGTACTTCGTGATTTCCACGATCGCCGGACAGGCGGCGGCGCTGTCGGCGCTTGGCGCCATGCTGCTTGGCGTGATCGTGACCGGCCTCTTCGTCGCCATTTCCATGACCGCGGGCGGCGGCGCTTGGGATAATGCCAAGAAGTATATCGAGGATGGAAATCACGGCGGCAAGGGTTCCGAGGCCCATAAGGCCGCGGTTACCGGCGATACGGTTGGCGATCCTTACAAGGATACCGCCGGACCGGCGGTTAACCCCATGATCAAGATCACCAATATCGTGGCCTTGCTGCTGCTCTCGATGCTGGCCGGATAAATCGGGTCAGGACCGAAACGGCGAACGCCCCGGAGAAATCTCCGGGGCGTTTGTCGTTTGGCCGGGTTGTTATCTGCGCGGCTTGGCCTAAGCGCGGATACGTATCGGCGCGTTTATTGCGGGTTTCCGGCCGCGCTGCCGAAGCGGCCGATATTGCCGAAGATTTCCTGGAAGACATTTAGCTTCCGGCCCTCGGTCGGCGTGACCCTGTCGACCGGGTCGATATCCTGGCCATCGGCCAGGCCGAGAGTTTTCGTTTCCTCCACCGTACCGGTGTCGCCGAAGGACACGACGAAGACCTTACGTTCCAAGACCTCGGGGGAGAAGAAGGCGAATTCAGTCATCTTCTGCCCGATGTAATACCACTTGTTTTCTTCGAAGGTGGAGACGGACGAGGGAGATCCGAGCAGCCGCGCGACATCGTTACGCGAATGGACGCCGGGCGCGATCCGGGCCAGATCCTCGTCCAGGGGCATATTGCCGCGAACGTTGATATTTTCCGCGCAGGCGCTAAGTCCGATAGCTCCGATAGCAAAGAGGATGCCAGTTAATACCGGCGCCGGAGTACGCCTGGCGCGGCGAAGGCGCAAATGTAGAGCCATCGGCTACACACCCCTAGGCTGTGGTTTCAAGTCATTCGCTTAGTGCTTGATTACACAATGATACCCTGTCATTTCAAGCTCAATGTTTCAGGACCCGCGAGGTTTCCGCAAGACCATGGTCTTGGATAGATTGTTAAAGCGCAAACGAACCGACGAGCCAGCCACCTTACTTTACGCCAGGCTGGTAGCCCAGGCACGACAGCCCATTTTCTATACCGAGTGTGGCGTTCCCGATACGGTCGATGGCCGTTTCGATCTGATTTCTCTACATCTTTTCCTCGTGTTGCATCGTCTCAAGGGGGACCATCCAGAGTCGGCGGAGCTTGCCCAGGCGGTATTCGATCTGATGTTCGCCGATATGGATCAGAGCCTGCGGGAGATGGGGGCCGGGGATTTGGGGGTTGGCCGCAGGGTCAAGATCATGGTTCAGGGGCTCTATGGCCGCATAGCCGCCTATGAGGCGGGCCTGAGCCGCGATGACGACACTCTGAGCGTGGCGCTGCGCCGCAACGTCTATGGCACTGTGGACCCATCTTCCGCGTGCCTGGAGGCCTTGGCGGCCTATGTCCGCGAGCAGGTAACTGCTTTGGCGGCGCAAGGCTATCCCGCCTTGGCCGCCGGCGCGGTGGTTTTCGGCGCGCCGCCGGTTTTGAGAGGTTAATACCAAGGATCGTGGCCGGCGATACCAGGCGGGCGGCACCCATTCGAGGCCTTCCGCGTCCTGAAACCGCGTTAATCGTACGGCCGCCACCGGTTCCGGGAGGTTACCCGTCCAGCCTTCGCGCCGGGCTTGCCGGGGGGCTGGATATTGTCTAATAAGCGGGCTTGTAACAATCGGACCTAAGCGGTCCGGACTAAACGCGAGAGTCGAAATCATGGCAGTTCCAAAGTCTAAAATCACGCGCTCCAAGCGCGGTATGCGAAGAGCCCATCAAGCGCTGGTGACCGGCGCGCATAACGAATGTGCCAACTGTGGCGAACTGAAGCGGCCCCACCACGTCTGTTCGGCCTGCGGTTACTACGACAGCCGTGAGGTTGTCGAAGTCGAAGGCGTCTGATCGAGATCGGCCGGGCGCGAGCGAAACGAATTCGCCGCCATTACGCAGCGGGGACGCCGTGAGCGCACGAATGACAATAGCACTGGACGCCATGGGCGGCGACGACGCGCCCGGCATGGTGATTCGGGGCGCCAACATTGCCCGCGAGCGTTATCCCGAAGTCGATTTTCTGATGTTTGGACGTGAGCCCGAGCTTCGCCCGTTTTTGGATAAGCTGGCCAGCCTGAAAGCAGTGACCACGCTGGTCCATACCGACGATGTGGTGCTCGGCGACGATAAGCCCTCGATCGCCTTGCGCTCGGGGCGGAATTCCAGCATGCGCCTGGCGATCAATTCGGTGCGCGAGGGAACAGCGGACGTCGTCGTCTCGGCCGGGAACACCGGCGCTCTCATGGCCATGGCGAAGTTCGTGCTGAAAACCTTGCCCGGTGTCGCCCGCCCGGCCATCGCCGCGTTCTTCCCGACCTTGCGAGGCGAGACCTTGATGCTCGACCTTGGGGCGAACGTGGTGTGCGACAGCCGCAATCTGGTTGATTTCGCGGTGATGGGAAATGCGTTCGCGCGCTGTGTCGTCGGGGTGCTGCAGCCTAGCTTTGGCTTGCTCAACGTCGGCTCGGAGGAGGTGAAGGGGCACGAGGCATTACAGGAGGCCAGTGTGGTCTTGCGGGATGCCGATCTGCCCGGGCATTTCGTCGGCTTCATCGAGGGCGACGATATCGCGAAGGGCTCGGTCGATGTCGTGATCACCGACGGATTCACCGGAAATGTCGCGCTAAAGACCGCCGAAGGCACGGCGTCGCTGATTTCCGAGTACATGCGGCGGACCTTCAAGTCTTCGTTACTGGCGGGCCTGGGCTATCTTCTCGCTCGTTCCGCGATGCGCAAGCTGCGCAAACGGCTCGACCCCAGGCACTACAACGGCGCGATTTTCCTGGGACTGAACGGCGTCGCGGTAAAAAGCCACGGCGGTACCGACGAGCTTGGGTTCGCCAACGCGATCGGCGTCGCGATCGATATGAAGAAATATGGGATCGTTGAACGCACGAGGACCGATTTCGCGAACTTAAGTCTGCCTTCCCTCAAGGCACAGGCGGTGAACGGCTAATGCTATGGCGTTCATTGGTCGCCGGTTGCGGCGGCTACCTGCCGGCCCGCGTCGTGACCAACGCCGAACTGGCCAAGACGGTGGATACCTCGGATGAATGGATCCAGCAGCGCACCGGGATCCAGGAGCGGCGTTTCGCGGCCGAGGGCGAGCTAACTTCCAGCATGGGCACGCGTGCCGCCCAGGCGGCGCTGGACATGGCGGGGATGCGGGCTGAAGACATCGACCTGATCGTCTGCGCGACCTCAACGCCCGATGAGACCTTTCCCTCCGCCGCCACGCGCATACAAGCGCAGCTAGGCATGGAAAGGGGTGCTGCTTTCGATGTGCAGGCGGTCTGCGCGGGGTTCGTTTTCGGCCTTTCCGTCGCCGATAACTTTCTTCGGCTCGGGCAGGCCAAGACAGCGCTGGTGGTGGGCGCCGAGACCTTTTCGCGCATTCTCGACTGGGACGACCGATCGACCTGCGTTTTGTTCGGCGATGGCGCTGGGGCGGTCGTGCTGCGTGCCGAGAAGGGCAACGGTTCCAACAGCGATTCGGGGGTCCTATCCACGCACCTATATTCGGACGGCCGTCATCACGATGCCCTTTATGTCGATGGCGGCCCGTCGTCAACCGGCACCGTCGGCCATTTGCGTATGGAGGGCCGAGAGGTTTTCCGCCATGCCGTTGTACGCATGAGCGAGGCTATCGACGCGGCCTTGGAAGCGAACGGGCTGACACCTGGCGATATCGATTGGCTGGTGCCTCATCAGGCTAACCTTCGTATCATCGAGGCCATGGCGCGCCGTCTCAACCTGCCGCGCGATCGGGTCGTCGTCACGGTCGATCGTCACGCAAATACCTCCGCCGCGTCGATCCCACTGGCATTGTGCGAGGCCGTCGCCGATGGGCGCGTTCAGCGCGGCGATCTGATTATGACCGAGGCGATGGGCGGTGGCTTTACCTGGGGTAGCGCTCTGTTACGTTGGTAGGTATCGCCGTCGGCCGCCTTGCTTCTAGACGCTTTGCCGCGTGCCCATGTCACGTGGATTTCCCCCTGGACGTTGATGGGTAATTGACCGTTTCGACGGCTTGCGGTACCGTTACTGAAATTAGATAGGACAGGGGATATAAAATGGCGCCAAGAACGGTTACGCGTGCCGATCTCGGCGAGGCGGTCTACCAGGAAGTCGGACTATCGCGCAATGAGTCGGCCGACTTGGTGGAATCAGTCTTAAGCGAAATCTCCGATGCCTTGGTCCGCGGTGAGATGGTTAAGCTGTCTTCTTTCGGCAGCTTCTCTGTCCGGGAAAAAGGCCAGCGCGTGGGACGGAATCCAAAAACCGGCGAAGAGGTCCCAATTTTACCGCGGCGCGTTCTCGTGTTCCGGGCTTCACATGTGATGAAGAACCGGATTAACGACGCCCACACAAAAGCGCGCGGTTAACCCTCGATGGCAAACATCTTGACCGCGCATTCCGGGGAACCCGCCGCCCCCCTGTCCGAGAAAAAACCCGCCACAAAATCAGCTTCCGCGTTTCGCACCATTAGCGAAGTCGCGGAGCAATTGGACGTGCCGCAACACGTCTTGCGATTTTGGGAGACCAAGTTCTCGACCGTGCGGCCGCTTAAACGCGGCGGCGGGCGGCGTTATTACCGGCCGGAGGACATCGACCTGATCCGGCAAATCCGCAACCTTCTTTATGCCGACGGCTACACCATCAAGGGCGTGCAACGCTTGATGCGCGAGGGGCAGCTGAAAACGGCGGCCTCGCTGGCCTCGGCCAAAGGAGTCAAAGCCTCGGCGCCGGCAAGACCCACCAGGATGGCGAAGAACCTGGACACGGGCGATATGCAAACCCTGATCGCGGAATTGTGTGAATTGCGCGACATGTTGCGAGGCGCCGCCAAGTAGAATCGGCGGCTTTAATCGCGGTCAATTTCAGAATCCATGGCTCCGCCGGCATCTTCGTGCCTGTCATGCGCTCACTCCGCATCGGCCGCATTGCCAGGCCCTTGGCCCATGGTTATATAGGGGTCTTGCGGCTAGGCGGGCCAGTTCGGGCCGGCACGGCGGCGGAGCGTGGCGCAGTCTGGTAGCGCACTTGGCTGGGGGCCAAGGGGTCGCAGGTTCGAATCCTGCCGCTCCGACCATTTCTTTCGATATCTGGACAGGATCGACCTAGCCGGCCAGGCGGGCCGCGGCGGGAGCGTCGTAGCCGTGCGCCGCCGGTTCGCTGTCCCGCGCCGGTGTCTCGTCCACGAGGGGCGCCTCGATACAGGCGCCAAAGCACACCGTCACGGTCGTACCGGCACCAAGATTGCTTTCGATATCCAATGTCGCCCCATGCAAATCCGCGAAGCGCTTGGCCAGCGGCAGGCCCAAGCCGGTGCCCTCGAATTGCCGGGCCAGCCCGCTATCGACTTGGCCGAAGACAGCCAGCGCCTTAGGAATGTCGGCCGGTGACATGCCGATGCCGTTGTCGGACACCTGGACCACGCAGCCGCCCGCTTCGACGCTCCAGGCCTTGATGCCGACCGTGCCCCCGCCGGGTGTGAACTTGATGGCGTTGGAAACCAGGTTTAGGAGGATCTGCCTGAATTTTCGCGCATCGGCCTGAATCTCTATGCGCTCCGCCGGCAGATCGGTACTCAAGGATATGTCGGCCTTATCGGCCCAGTTCCGAACCAGCGTCATGCAGGACGAGATATTTTCACCGATCTCGATGACGCTCTCATCCATATCGTCCTCGCCGGCATCGATCTTGGAAAGATCGAGGATGTCGTTGATGATCGTCAGAAGGTGCCGCCCGGAATCGCCGATGTCGCGGATATAGCCGGTATATTTTTTGTTGCGGATCGGTCCGAACACTTCTTGCGCCATGGTTTCCGAGAACCCGATCACGGCGTTGAGCGGCGTGCGCAGTTCGTGGCTCATGTTGGCCAGGAATTCGGATTTGGCCTTGCTCGCGGCCTCGGCGGCTTCGCTGGCGGATATCAGCGCCTTTTCAACGCGGATGCGTTCCGTGATTTCTTGTTGAAGCTCATTATTGCGGGCCTGGATACTCTCGCGGCTGCTCAGCAGGTCCTGGTACTGTTCCTTCATGATCCTGTCGGCGCGGCGAACGATTAAGAATAGCGCCCCGTACAGCGAACAAGAGGCGAGCAGGATCACGATCACCATACCGGATATCGTGTCGCGGATCCGCACCATTAACTCGGTCACGTCGGTATGAAGTTCGAAGATGCCCTGGACCGTTTCGCCGTCGCCCATGATAGGCAAATGGGTCTCGACCAAGTAGCGGTCCTTGAGGGCCCCGGACGGCATCGCGTAATCGTCGCGGCGTATGAGGGCACTGGAAACGGTTCCAGACAAGGCTGTGGAAATGGCCGGGCCATGCTCCAATCCCGGGCGCCCAATTTCCTCGATCAAGGAAGAGAACGCGAGATATCCTTCCGCGGTATAGATCCGGACTTTCAAGACCGGCAGGCCCCGGGTCAGGCTCTCCAGCGATAGTTGTAACGCGGTCGTCTCGACATTGGTTCGCAAGGCTTCCAGGTTGGTGCCGTCGACGGAATCGAAATGGGGTGCGAAGGCGGGCCAAATCCGATCGGCGAAAGATTGCGCCAAGCCAGCGTTCTCGGCCTCCGCCGAGGCGACGATGTCGTCGACTGCGATGTGCCGGTACAGGGTTATCACGCACACCGTCGCGATCACCACGACCACGGCGCTTGTCAGGGAGAAATACCGCAGCAGTTTAAACATTTAGAGCAATCGTCCCTGCGGACCTGAATCGTAAATCCGGAAATAATGATTGAAATTGTGTGCTTAGTTAGTCAATTCTGTATTAATAATCATATAATAAATAAAGATAACAGCATCAACTGATGAAGGTATGTATGGTTGTATTAAGTATAATGGTGCAATGTATTTAATTTATCGCGAGTTCTTGGTTAATTTCCTCGTATTGCATGGCGCGAATGCCGGTGTCTATGCCTTGGCGCCGGAGGTGGCCCGCCTACGGCCGCGCGCGATGGCCACGCCCAACAGAATGATCGCCAGCGCCCCATAGGCGTTCGGTGGCGGTCGCTCGAGAAGGATCAAGGCGCCGAACAGGACGCCGAACAGCGGTATCATGAAGTTGATCTGGGCAAAGAACGAGGCGCCCTGACGGCGTATCAGGGCCAACATGATCAGGGTTCCGACGGCGGTGTGCAGGATTCCCAGGACCGCGAGGATGGTCAGCGATTCCGCGCTCCAGGAAAGCGTCCAGGGCTGGTCGAAGAACAGGCTGAACGGCACCATCATAAAGGTAGAAACCACCATGAGCGCGGCGGCCAGGGCACGCCGGGGCTGTCCGATCAGGCTCTTGGTGACGATGGCATTGATGCCATAGCAAAACGCGGCCCCGGCAACCGCCAGTTGACGCACCGTATTCTCACCCAATTGGGTTAGTTTCTCCGGTCCGATCAGGACGGCCAACCCGGCGATGCCGAGGCACACACCCAAGGCCTTGCGGGGGGTCATCTTCTCGTCCCTGGTGAAGAGGTGGGCGAGCAACACCGTGGTCAGCGGCATGACCGCCATCAGGATCGCCGCCAGGCCGCTGTCGATGCCTTCCTCGCCCCAGGCTATCAGGGTGAAGGGCAGGGCGTTCCCGGTCAATCCGGCCAGGCAGATGAGGCCCCAGACGCGCAAGCCCCTCGGCATGGATTGCCCCGCCATGCGCGCCACGCCGGCCAAGAAAACCGCGGCAAGGGCCAGCCGCGCCAAGGTCAAACTCGCGGCCGGTATCGTCTCGACCCCAAGCTTGATGACCAGAAAGCTGCTGCCCCAGATCGCGGCTAAGAGAACCAGCAAGGCGTAATCGCGGGTGCCGGGCGGCGTCTGGTTCACGGGTGAGTCACCTTCGGCTCAAGCTGTCCCGCGCACCACGCCGCCCTTGACCACTTTGGCCAAGGGGTTGAAACCGATCCGGTAGGCCAGTTCGGCCGGGCGCTCGATGTCCCATATGGCGAAGTCGGCGGCCTTTCCCGTTTCCAGCGTGCCGTGGCTGGCAGACAAGCCAAGGGCGCGCGCGCCGTGGCGGGTGACGCCGAGCAAGGCTTCCTCGGGGGTCAGGCGGAACAGGGTGCAGGCCATATTGATCATCAGCAGCAGGGAGGTGACCGGGGCGCTGCCGGGATTGCTGTCGCTGGCCAGGGCGATGGGAACCTTGGCTTGGCGCAGCGCCTCGATGGGCGGCTGCTTGGTTTCGCGCAGGGTATAAAAGGCGCCCGGCAGAAGCACCGCGACCGTGCCCGCCCGGGCCATGGCCGCAACGCCCGCCTCGCCGGTGTATTCCAAGTGATCCGCCGACAGGCCCTGGAAGCGGGCCACGAGGGTGGCGCCGCCCAAGTCCGATAGCTGATCCGCGTGCAGCTTGACCGGCAAGCCGTGCGCCCGTGCCGCCTCGAAGACCCGCGCGGTTTGCTCGGCGGTAAAGGCGATGTTCTCGCAAAAGGCATCGACCGCATCGGCCAGGCCGGAGGCCGCGACTTCCGGCATCATGGCGACGACGGCGTCGATGTATTCCGCCGCGCGGTCCTTGTATTCCGGCGGCACGGCGTGGGCGCCCAGGAAGGTCGTCCTGACGGTGACCGGCAGGTCATCGCCCAGGCGCCGCGCCACGCGAAGTTGCTTCAACTCGTTCTCGAGGTCCAGGCCATAGCCGGACTTGATCTCGACCGTGGTCACGCCCTCGGCCAGTAACGCCGACAGACGGCTTTTCGCGGTCGCGGTCAGGGTGTCTTCATCCGCCGCGCGGGTCGCGCGCACGGTCGAGACGATACCGCCCCCGGCGCGCGCGATTTCCTCGTAACTGGCGCCCTCGAGGCGTTGCTCGAACTCCCGCGCCCGGTCTCCGCCATAAACCAGATGGGTGTGACAGTCGATCAGACCCGGTGTCAGCCAGCGGCCGTCCAGGCGGTGAACCGCGCGGGCCAGGCTCTCAGGTGGGCCGGGAAGCTCTTCACGGGAACCGACCCAGGCGATTTTGCCTCCGGTGACCGCGATCGCGCCATCCTCGATCGCGCCGTAGGGCGAGGCGTTCTCCGCCGCCATGGTCGCCAAGCGGCCGCCGATCCAAAGCGCGTCCCACATGAAACTAGATGTCCCAAGGCCTATACAAGCTTCGTCTTAGTGCATAATGTCAGGCGCAGAAACCCTCCAGTCCAATTAGCGGTCCCGATGCCGGAAACCACCCTGTTCGCCGCGCATGCGCTCTTGCCCGAAGGCTGGGCGCGCGATGTTCTTTTCCAGATCGGGCCGGATGGCGGCCTGACCGCCGTGACCCCCAATTCGAAAGCAGGGGAGGCGCCGCGCGCGGCGGGGGCGGTCTTACCTGGCATGGCGAACCTGCACAGCCACGCCTTTCAGCGCGCCATGGCCGGGCTGAGCGAGCGCGCGGGACCTGGGGAAGATAGTTTTTGGACCTGGCGGGACCTGATGTACGGTTTCGTGCGGCGGCTGACACCGGATCAGGCCGAAGCGATCGCGGCCCAGCTTTACGTCGAGATGCTGAAAGCGGGTTATACCGCGGTCGGCGAATTCCACTATCTGCACCACGATCCCCAAGGGGTGCCTTACGGCGATCCCGGCGAGATGTCGCACCGCGCGATCGCCGCCGCCGGGGCGGCCGGTATCGGCATCACGCACTTGCCCGTCCTTTACGGCTATAGCGATTTCGGCGGCCAGGCGGCGAACGAAGGGCAGCGGCGCTTCGTCCACGAACCCGATGCTTTCCTGCGCCTGGTCGAGAGCCTGATCGCATCCCATCGCGGCGACCCCCAGGTGCGTATCGGCATCGCGCCCCATTCCCTGCGCGCGGTAACGGCGGAGACCTTGAACGCGGCGGTCGAGGGGTTGAACGCCCTGGACGATTCGGCGCCGATTCACATTCACATCGCCGAACAGCAAAAAGAGGTTCACGACTGCATCAAGTGGAGCGGCGAGCGCCCGGTCGAGTGGCTTCTGCGCCGTGCCTTCCCGGATGCGCGCTGGTGCCTGGTCCATGCCACCCACGTAACGGAAGAAGAAGCGGCGCGCATGGCCGAAAGCGGCGCGGTCGTGGGCCTGTGCCCGACCACCGAGGCCAATCTGGGCGATGGCGTATTCCCGGCGCCCGGTTTCCTGGCCGCCGGCGGCCGGTTCGGTATCGGCTCCGATAGCCATATCTCCATCAGCGCGGTCGAGGAATTGCGTTGGCTTGAGTACGGGCAGCGCCTGACGCTGCGGCGGCGCAATGTCTTATCGGGCGGCGCGGACGCGCCTAGCGTGGGCGCCTTTCTTTACAAGCGCGCCCTGGCGGGCGGGGCCCAAGCCCTTGGCCGGCCGATCGGCCGCTTGGCGCCGGGATGCCGCGCGGATCTCCTTGTGATCGATGACGGCCTTCCAGTCTTGGCGGGAAAATCCGGCGATATTCTTCTCGATGCCATGATATTCGCCGGTAACGAAAACCCGGTTCGCGACGTCATGGCCGGCGGCCGCTGGGTCGTGCGTGAAGGGTGTCATGCCCATGAAGCGGAGATTCTGCGGCGTTACCGGGCGGCATTTGTCGAGCTAACGGCCTAGGACATTGGAATGAGCGAGATCGATTTCACCTATCTGTCGGGACCCGATATCGAGCGTCTCGCCATGACCGACGAGGAAATCCTGGGCGCGGTCGAGGCCGGTTTACGTGCGCAAGGCCAAGGCCAGACCGTGATCGAACCGCGCGTGCACCTGGAACCCGACCCGGCCTTCAGGGGACATTTCAACGTTCTGCGCGGCTATATCGCGCCGCTAGGACTCGCGGGCGTTAAGATCGTCGGCGACTACGTCGACAATTATAAGCTCGGCCTGCCGTCGGAGATGGCCTTGCTCAACCTCTTCGATCCGCGCACCGGCATGCCGCGTGCCCTGGTCGACGCCACCGCGATCACCGAGATGCGCACCGGCGCCATGACCGCGCTGGGCGCGAAATACCTGGCGCGTAAGACTTCGAAGGTGTTGGGCCACATCGGCGCGCGCGGCACGGCCTATTGGAACGTGCGCCTGCTTGACCACTTATTCGATTTCGACGAGATCCGCGTTCATTCGCGCCGGCCCGAAAGCCGCGAGCCTTTCGCGGCGCGCCTGGCGCGGGACCTGGGCAAGGAAGTACGCGCGGTCGATACCTGGCAGGCGTGCCTGGAGGGCGCGGATATCCAAGTCGAGGCCTCGCGCCTGCCGGCGCCCGAGCCCCTGTTCAAGACCGCGTGGGTCAAGCGAGGGAACTTCGTCGTGCCCTACGGCACCATGAGCACGGTCGAGTTGTCGCTCACCGATGTCATGGACAAGCTGGTGGTCGACGATTGGGGTCAATGCCAGGGCGGCAAGCTGGGCAGCCTGCGCGCCCATGTCGAGGCCGGGAAGCTGAGCGCGGATACTCTCCACGCGGAGATGTGCCAGATCGTGACCGGCGCGCGCCCGGGCCGCGAGAACGAGGACGAGACCATCCTGTTCTGGCACCGGGGCCTCTCGCTGTCCGACATCGCCCTCGGCGCGGCCATGCTGGAAAAGGCGAGCAAGCTCGGCCTGGGACAAGACCTGCGATACGCATGATGCCCTTAACACATAAGCTTCACGCGCCATGGCCGGCTACGTCTCCCTCTAGAGGCCGAAATTGGATTAAACTGGGATATTATAAGTAGCTATGCGCTACTCACGAGCCAAGCCCGACACACTATCAAGCAAGATTTCCCCTAATTACTGGCTTTCCAATCAGGGATTTCCCATTGCGGAGGACCGGGGTCTGTTTTGACTACCGAGGGTCGCAATATAAAGAACTCATGCAGTGCAGACAGGTTCTTGTAACTGCTCCAGTCTTCGTTTGTCATCCTGGTGAGCAATCGAAATGCACAGACGAGATTCAAATCCATGATTGAAAATACGCCGGGCACAAAGCCTTCAGGCGTGGCTTTCTTGTCTAACCAGCTCAAGCAGGACTGAATGCGTTCGGGATCCCTTTCCCAAGGCCAACCCCATGGTTTGATATCGGCGGGATTAATGTTGCTCAATGCAAAAAGGCCAATATTTACCGAAGCGTTGAGGATGGTTTCTATGGTCTCGAGAATCTTTGCATCATTAATGTGGTGCTCTGGACGCGTCATTGTTTCAGCCAGTGGCGGGAGGGAAGGTGTCTCAGATTGGCAGCCCGGATACATGCGCAGTAGGTAGTCCACAATATTGTTGGACTCAAAAACGTGTTCATCTCCATCAATAAGCAGCGAAGCACGAAGGTTTGGATTCATTTCTCCGAACCCCATTGGGAGAAATTCTGGGTCAGTGTTAATTTGTTCGTAGGGCAAACCTTTTTCTTCGAGAACAATCAATCCCTTTCGACTAAATGGTGATGAGCCGGACTTGTTGCTGAAGACCTTAATCATTACCTAGTTCCGCTGAATTTGTGTTTGCTATCAATGGCAAGAAGATCAAGCCGCTTTTGTGTGTCTGATAAACCAGAAAATTCCTTCTGGAATATCAGCAACTCTTTCCCGAGGCACGAAGGTTGCTTGGATCTGATATCCCCCAGATGGGATTGGTTTGCAGAGTGAGAATGGCATGGGCCACTCCTTTTTCAAAATCTGTTTTTGTTGGGTGCGGCTCTTGACCTTTTTCCACGGACTTGATGCCGTTCGGGCGCAAGTGAGCATGTTTACATCTACTTTGCGTAGCCGGGCCTCCGATAGACCGCATGCCAAGCTTAGAACGTTTCATTACTACAGATTTAAGATAGAGTATTGGCGATCAGACAGGGAGGATCGTCATGTCTAAAAGAATGTTGGGCGCCCTTGCCGGGGCCGCGTTTGCATTCGCGGCCCTGAACGCCGGGACGGCGGCGGGCCAGCAGGCCGAGAATTATCGGGAGAATATTAACAAGGGCACAGTGTCGATCATATCCGGCGGCATCAGCGGGACCTATGTTCGGATCGCGGCCGACCTGGCGAACGTCTTGGACCATGGCGACGACCTTCGGATCCTCGCCATCATGGGAAAGGGCTCGGTCCAGAATATCGACGATATCCTGTATTTGCGCGGGATCGATATTGGGATCGTCCAATCGGATGTCTTCGCCTTCGTGAAAAGCCAGAACAAGCACCCGACCATCGACCAGCGAATTCGATATATAACAAAACTTTATAATGAAGAATTCCATCTGCTCGCCGGTAAGGGCGTCGCGAAACTCGAGGATCTAGCCGGCAAACAGGTCAACTTCGGCCGCAAGGGCAGCGGCACCGCCATGACCGCCAGTGTGGTCTTCGACACCTTGGGGATCGCGGTTGTCCCCGTCTACAACGATCAGAGCTTAGCGCTGAAAAAGGTGAAGGCCGGGGACATAGCCGCCATGGTCTATGTCGCCGGTAAACCGGCCGCCATATTCGAATCCATCCGCACCAACGATGAGGTGCATTTCCTGGACATGCCGTTCTCGCCCGCGCTTTTGGAGACTTACTTGCCATCGCGACTGGCAAGTCAGGACTATCCGGGCCTGGTCCCAGAGGGGGAGGAGGTGCGGACCTTGGCCGTGGGCGCGGTAATGGCCGTGTACAACTGGCCGGAGGAGCATCCGCGGCGCGTGAAGGTGACACGCTTTATCGATGCCTTCTTCAGCAAGTTCGCTGAGTTTCAAGACCCGCCACGTCACTTAAAATGGCACGAAGTCAGTCTCAATGCGACGGTTCCGGGCTGGACCCGCTATGAGCCGGCCGCGGCTTGGCTGCAACGTAACGCCGCGAACCAGTAACTAAAGCGGTACCGGCGCGGCTTGCTCTTAGGGATTCTGCCAGGCGCGCAGCGCCTCTAGCTGCTGGTTAGCCTCTGCATCGCCCGCCGACAAGGCGCGCTCATACCACTGCGTAGCGATCGCCGGGTTGGCGAAAGATCCGAGCACGCCTAGTCCTTTTAAGACACGCGGGTCGTAGGTTCGCCCAACCGCCGTGAGGGCGGCGGTGTCGCCTTGCTCGGCGGCTTGCTCGAAGAACAGGCGTGCCGAGGCGATATCGCCGAGGCCCAGATATTCGTTGCCGCGCGCCAACATAAGCTTGGCCGACTCATTGCCTTTATCGTTTTTCAGGACCGATTTACCGACACTGGCTACTTGGCTCGAGGTATCGAGCTTCTGTTGATCCGGCGAGGTATTAGCCACCGCGCCGATCAAGGTTTCCTTGGGCGGCCCGGATTGTGGGCGGATGTCACTGGCGGCGGTTACCGCCGGGCGGCCCTTTGCCGCGGTTAGATTGACCGCCGGTAATTTTGCTTCGGCCTTCAATTTATCGGTGGCCTCCAGTAGCTGAATCGCCTTCTCATCGGCCTGCTTGGCTTGGTCTCTCAGTTTAAGAACCTCGGCTTTAGCGGCGGCCATGCTCACGACAAGCGACTCGACGCGGTTCTTAGCCGCGATTCGCGCCGCGTCCTGCTTGGCGGCGGCGGCTTTCGCTGTTTTGAGTTCCTTGGCCAAGGCGTCGGCGCGCGCCACGGTCTCGCCGCGGAGCTCAGCCTGCTTAGCGACCCGCTTTTCAGCCGTGGCCAAGCGCGCCGCGAGCTGCGCCGAGGCGTCATTGGTGCCCTCGAGAGACGCGCGCAGCTTGGCGGTGGCTGCTTTCGTTGTTTCGAGTTCCTTGGCCAAGGCGTCGGCGCGCGCCACGGTCTCGCCGCGAAGCTCAACCTGCTTCGCGACCCGCTTTTCGGCCGTGGCCAGGCGCGCCGCGAGCTGCGCCGAGGTGCCATGGGTGCCCTCAAGAGAAGCGCGCAGCGTGGCCGACTCATCCTTGACGCTCGCCAAGTCGCGCTCCAGACCCTTGGTCTTGGCGATGGCGGAATCCCGTTCCGTCTCGAGGGTCTTGGCGTCTTCGCGCGCCGTGGCGAGAAACTCGGTCAATTGGGCGGCTTGGGTGTTGATGCCGTCTGTTTCCGCTCGCAGTTCCGCGTTTGCCATTTGGGAGAGGGCAAGGTCTTTCGCTAGCTTTTGGTTTTTCTCGCGCGAGGCTTCTACGCCGGTGCGTACCTGAGCCGTTTTTTGGCGTTCCTGGTCGAGGCGGGCGGCGAGGCCCGCGGCCTCCTTCTTGTCAGATTTCGCGGCCGATCGCAGTTCCGCGACTTCGAGCTTGGCGGCGTCCAAGGCGGCGCCCAAGCGGCGGGATTCCGTTTCCGCCGCCGCAAGTTGGGCGGCGCGTGCGTGTGCTCCCGCGAGATCCTCATTCAGTGCGGTTAACTGGCCTTGGAGCTTGATCTGCTCCTTCTCCCGCGTTTCAAGCTGTAGCTTGGAGGTCCCTAGTTCCTTTTCGAGGCGCTGGGCAACCGCTTTGGCCACCACGCCGGACTGGGAAAGATTCTCGATCTCGTCTTTCGCCGCCGTCAGGGCCTTCTTGCCCGAGTCGCGCTCTTGTTCCAAGCGCAGCCGCGCCAGCATGCCGGCCTCGATTTCGCCTTGGGCCGTCGCCAGGGAGCTGGTCAAGCGGTCGGCATTATTCTGGGCGGCAAGTGTGGCGGTATTCGCTTTGTTCAGCGCCTGGCGCGCCGACTTCATTTCTTCTTCGATGGCCAGCACGGCGGCACTGCCGCCGCTACGCGCGGTGTCCAAGGCGGTAGTCAAATCGCCGACAGTGCGGCGCAGATCCCGGTTCGATTTTTGGACTTCCGTAAGGCGTGGGCCCAGAGAGCTGATGTCATCGATCCGCGTGCGCAAGGTGCCGTTTTGGCGCCGGGCGAGGTTAAGTTGGTTTGTAAGGCGGTCTTTTTCCTCGACGGCCTTGGCCGCGCGCGTGGACGATTCGGCGACTCTCTTTTCCATCTCGGCAAGTTCCGCTTGGCCTACCCGTTCACCGCGCAAGAACGATTCTAGCCCTGGACCCTTGAGCTCAAGCCAGGCGGCGCCTCCCGCGGCGGCGATGAGAGCGCCGCCAAGAACGCCGGCGGCCGCTATCAAGGATAGCTGGAGCGGAGCGGAGCGAGGCAGCCGGGCGGTGGTAAGCGCCGGGGACGAACCCATCACCTTTACCGGAACGTCTTGTGCCCTGGAAGCGATGTCGCGCATGGGGCCGAATTTGGATTTTTGATCCAAGGCCCGGTTTTCCCCGCTTGTTACCGGCCTTTTCTTCGCGGCGCGGATAACTTTTGCCACAGGCGCCGGCTTGGCGGTGGGGCTGGGCCTACGCCGCGGGCCATCCAAATCCTCGGTGCTGGCGGGTGGTTGGGTGGTTGCGCCGGCGGGGGGCGCGGCCATCTTTTCGCTCTGTCCGGAATCGGACGTGGGTTTCTGGACGATGGGTTTCTTAACGACGGATTTCTTAACGGCGGGCTTTTTAACGGTGAGTTTCTTAACGGCCGCCGGTTTTTCCGCTACCGCCACATCTGTTTTGACGAGCCCTTCTGGATCGGCGGTTTTCGGTGGACGGGGAGGCTCCGAATGGTGCGGTGCCCGCCGTGACGCCGCCGGCGCAAACGCCGAGGAACCCATCCGGTTCATGGCCCTGACGACCAGTCTCGACATATCGCGTGGCTCTGTCTCAGGTTCGCCTTGCCCGGAGGTTTCCGGCGCGGCGGCGGAGAGCTTTTCGCCAGGAGGTTGGCCCCCGCCCGAAGGGGCGGAAGCTTCCGGCCAGAAATGAGGCGGCAGGCGATCCCGATCCCGGCAGAAGGCTTCCAGGTCGTCCCAGCAAAGCTCACGCCGTGGGTCCGGCTCGATCTTGAGTGTCGCCGGCGATTTACTGTCCGAGCTGGGCTCCAGACCTACCTGGGCGCCGTCTGCCGCGGCGGCATAGGCCCACGATGCCAGCTCGCGCTCGACATCTTCGGCGCTGTCTCCGGTCTCCGCGCTCCACAGGCGAGCAATCTCCACGATGCTCAGCTGTTGCGGCCGTACTTCCTGTTCGGCCATGAATGGTTTCTTCCTTGTATGCCTCTTAATTGCCCTAATATTACATCACCGGGCAGGCAAGCGCTATTGCCGTGATGGCATTGGGAAGAAAAAGTGAAGCGCCGGGGCCCGCGTGGTTAATAAATAACGTGCCGGGCACAATATCCGCGCCGTCTAGCTCAGGCTATGGACCGGGGATTCTTTGGGCCAAAACAGGTAACGGAGGAATATCCACCGATATCCGGGCAGAAGATAGCCGCCATTATGCTCAAGAATTCTCTCGCGGTGCATGCGATAGCGGTTAGGCAAGCGATACCAGGGCATTCCGGGTTCCAAGTGATGCACGGTATGAAGATTGTTGTTCAAGAACAGCAGCGACATGATCGGGCCGGATTCGACGATGGCGGTGCGCTCGCGTACCTCGGTGCGCGCCTGGTGCTCCAGAAATGAGCGCACCAGGTTGAGGGCGGAGCCGGAATAGGCGAAAAAGACTAGGTATTCCACCACCGGGATGCCGCAAATCCCCACCGCCCAGCCAAGAACCAAGGCGCAGCTAAGCGCGTGCAAAACCCAGGTTTTGAGATGGCCGGTGTCGCCGGCCGCGGCCCGTCCGATCTCGCTGACCGCCAAGCGCCATAACGAAACCATGGGCATAAAGGCCAGGCGCCCGGCCAGGGTGCATAGGACCCACAGCCAGGCGCGCTGCAGGGCCCCGCGGCGGGCCCAGTCTTCTTTCGTGACATAGTTGGATTCCGGGTCTTCGCCCGGGTCGGTTAAGGAGGCGTCATTGTGGTGGGTCAGGTGTGTTTCGCGGTAAAGCCTGAAGGGCAGCCATAGCCACAGCGACGGAAACACCAATAGCTCGTTAAACCAGGGCCAGGGGGTGGGGTGCCCGTGGGCGACTTCATGTTGAAGCGCCCCGTGCCAGGCCACGAGATAGGCGCCCAAGGGCAGGACAGCCCACCAGGGCAGCACCTCGTACCACCATGTCAGAAGGCCGAAACCACCATAAATGGCGGTCGCCACCGCAATAGTCGGCCATTCGATCCGGCCCGGCTTCCTGGTTGGTTCTTGTCCTGTGGCGTCTGTTCTCAAGCCCAAACTCCAAATTCTTGACCCGGCCCCGAAAGTGGGGGTGCCGGGGATGGTTTGCTGGCTTGAGGATATACATGCAATTATTTGATACAACGAGATATAGCGAACAATATAACATGATTGTGAATGAGATGTGATAAATGGTGACGATAGTCATTGTTGATGATACATATCACCATATAAGGCACCATATTCAAACTGCCATGCTGAAAACCGGTAAGGGTATGAGGACATGAAAAGGCATCAGACCGTCGAAGTCTTTCGGGAGCGCTTGACTGAGGTGATCACCAAGTCCGGATTGAGCCGCGCCGCTTTCGCCGCACGTGCCGGCTTGGATCGTTCAACTCTTTCGCAACTTCTATCTCCCAACAACGAACGGCTGCCGCGCGCGGAAACCATCGCGGCGATCGCGGCGCGCGAACAGGTGAGCGTGGATTGGCTGCTGGGCATTAGCCAAGAGGGACAGCTTGGGGCCGGGGTCCTGGCCCCGGTTCTGGAGATTGAATCCAGCGCCGGATCGCCGGCCGACGCGCGCTTGGCCCGCTGGCGCGCGGAAGCGGCGGGTAACAAGATCCGCTATGTGCCGACAACCTTGCCCGATGTATTGAAGACCGAGGAGGTCATTCGCTACGAATATCTTGAACACAACCCGCGTCTGCCCGTGGTGCGCATTGAGCAAGCCGAAAACGAACTTGCCTATACCCGCTCGCCCGAGACCGATGTCGAGGTTTGCAGCGCGATCCAGTCGCTGCACGATTTCGCGCGAGGCTATGGAATTTGGGGCGGCCTGCCGGCCGCTACCCGTATCGCTCAACTCGACAAGATCGAGACGCTGCTTGACGAGCTCTATCCGGCCTTCCGGTGGTTTTTATACGATGGGCTGCAACACTACTCGGTGCCGGTGACCGTTTTTGGGTGGAATAAGGCGGCGATATATTTGGGCGACATGTACTTCGTATTCAATTCAACCGAACATATCCGCGCATTGATACGCAACTTCGACGGTCTCATCCGTGGCGCCGTCGTTCAACCGCCGGATGTGATCGCCTTGGTGCGAAAGCTGCGCAAGGAAGTGACCGCCGCGAGCAAGAACGCCACGGGCAATAGAGTAACAAAGGAAAACGCCCGATGAGCGAAACGTCGCCCGCGCCGCGCGCCGCGGGCCGGTGCCTTTGCGGCGCGGTCGCTTACGAGATTCACGGCCCCATGCGCGATGTGATCTCGTGCCACTGCGGCCAGTGCCTTCACACACACGGACATTTCGCCAGCTACACCAACGTCAGGCGCAAAGATATGTCCTTGACCGAGACACGAGGTTTGACGTGGTACGAGTCCTCGCGAGTAGCCCGCCGGGGATTCTGCGGCGCCTGCGGGGCCAGCCTGTTCTACGAAAGGCGTGAAGGCGACACCATCTCAATCGCGGCCGGCACCTTGGACTCGCCGACCAACTTGAAGACCGTTGCTCACATATTCGTGGCCGACAAGGGCGACTACTACGAAATCGCCGACGGCTTGAAGAGTTATCCCGCCAGCCAGATAAAAGCGTAACGGAGTCCAGACCCATGGCCACCGCCAGCTTACCCATGTACGACATGCCTGAATATACCGAAGCCACCGATGCCTGGTGGCGTGGGCTCGCCCGTGCCATGACGCGCGAAGGGATCGAAGACGTGCCCGGGGCTTTGAAGCGGGGCGAGGAATTCGTGAACCTTTGGCGCGACCCGAATCTGCTGATCAGTCAGACTTGCGGCTACCCCTTGACCCATGAATACAAGGACGATCTCCGCTTGATCGCGACGCCCGTATTTTCGGTGCCCGGGTGCGACGGCGCACGCTATTGCAGCTTTATCATGGTGCGCGAAGATGACCCCGCCAAGGAACCGGCCGACCTGAAAGGGCGTGTCGCCGCCTTCAACGGAATCGAATCCCAATCGGGCTATAGTGCCCTGCGCGCGGTCTTCGCCCCCCATAGCAAGGATGGGAAATTTTTTGCCCGAACCATGGAAAGCGGCGGCCATGCCGCCAGCTTGGATATGGTCGCGCACGGGAAGGCCGATGTTTGCGCGACCGACTGCGTGACCTACGCGCTTCTGGCCCGTTACCGCCCGGACACCGTGCGAGGCCTGCGGGTGCTGGCTGAAGGTCCCAGCGCGCCCGGCTTGCCCTACGTTACGCGAGCGTCCATGGACGAAGATAATGTTGCTCGTTTGCGCGCCGCAGTTACCGCGGCGGCCCTCGACCCCGGCCTGGCGGACGCGCGCGACGCGCTCTTCATTGCCGGCATGCAAGCCATGCCGGTTTCCGCCTATGCGCGCATCGCGGAAATCGTGAAGGCGGCGCGGGATCTCGGGTATCCCAAGGTCGCCTAGCTAAGGTTGAGTTGGCACCGGGCCGCCGCCGCGACGCGCTCTAAATCGTCTTTGGCGTCGATACGCGCCCAGGTCATGCCGCCAAGATCGTAATCCTGCTGGACATGCACCACCGAGGCGGTCGCATCCGACGCATCGCCCCGGCGCTGTGTCACGCGGCGCAGCAGCACGTCCTCGCTGGCTTCCAGCCACAGGCCCGCGAACGGCACGCCCAAATCCGCGGCCAGGGCTTCTATCGCCGCGCGCTCGCTTGGCTTGGCATAAACGGCGTCGGCGATGACCGACCCTCCGGCGGATAGCGCGGCGCGGGCGCGGATCGATAGTTCGGCATAGACATTATCGCTTGCCCGCGCGGTGTAGGCGCTGCTTGGCAAGCGGGTTAAGTCATCGACGCCGGCCAGGGTTTTGCGCAGGATGTCGCTGCGCAGATGAAGGGCGCCGGGCGAGGCACCCAGATCCGGCGCCAGGGCGCGCGCCAAATGGGTTTTTCCGGTTCCCGACAGGCCGCCTATGGCGATTAGGCGGGGCGGGGCGGGGCGCAGGTACGCACGGGCCGCACGCTCATAGTCGCGCGCGTCTTCCAGTAAGGCGGCATTGGCGCGCGTGCCGCTCTGGGTGGCCGCCATGCTGACGCTGACCTTGGCGCGAACCGCCGCGCGGACTGAAAGGAACAAGGGCAGGGCGGCTAATCCGCCAAGATCTTCACGGCGCCGCTGATAGCGGTTTAGGACCAAGTTGGCGAAGGGGCGCAGGCCGCGCCGCTCCAGGTCCATCAACAGGAATGCCAAGTCGTAGATCACGTCGATACAGGAAATCGCGTCGTTGAAGTCGATGCAGTCGAACAGCCTTGGCCGGCCGTCGATCACGCAGATATTGCGCAAATGCAGATCGCCGTGGCAGCGGCGCACAAGGCCCGCCTCCAGCCTGGCGTCGAGAAGGCGCGCGACTTGGTCCAGGTTGCGTAACGATTCCGATTTTAGGGCCGTGGACTCGGGAAAAAGATCGCTACGTTCGATCATCTCGCCGAAGTTTTCTTCGATCACGGCGCGCATACCCGCCGCGCCGCCGCCTGCCGCGTCTTTGCCGAAGATAGGTTCGGCCAAATCGTGCAAGGCGGCGATCTCATCCGCCAGGGCAACCATCATATCGGCAGTTAGTCGACCGGATTCGGCGAGGCGGTCACACAGGCCGGCTTGGTCGAAGCGGCGCATGACCACCGCCCACTCGAGCGTTTCACCTGCGCCACCGAATGCCAGCGCGCCATCGGCCTTGCGAACGATCGCCTCTGCCCGCAGGTACAATTCCGGCGCCGTGCGCCGGTTCAGCGCGACCTCACGCTCACAGGCGGCGCGGCGCAGCGCCAGGGTCGAAAAATCCATGTAGGGATAGCGCACGGCGCGCTTGATCTTGTAAGCACGATCGCCAGCCAGGAACACCATGGCCCCATGGGTATCTATGCGTTCGACCGCCCCGTCATCAATCCCAAAGGTTCGAGGATCGCCCAGCCAGGCCGCGACTTCGCTTTGTTCGGTCACGGAATGGTTCGCGCCTTGGGAAATCGACCCTCGCGTGGCGTCTGGTCCGGCCATGGTGCTCGCCACTTAAAGCTAATGGGTGCGCGCGGCGGAAGTCCCCGCCCGGATACGCGAAATCGTCCGTGGATCGCGTCTATTCAACCAAATCGCGGCAGGCATGCCAGGTTGCGTGGCCGACTAACGGAAAGGTTACGATCATACCCAAGAAACCTGGAATCAATCCAAATCCAGTCAAGACCGCGATCAGCCAGGCCCAAAGGGCAAGGACTAGAAAATTCCGGCGCACCGCGCGAACGCTGATCAGCATGGCCGTGATGGCGTCTATATCGCGAATCAGCAATAGCGGGACCGAGACCGCGCTGATGGCGAATACCCCGGCGGCGATGATCCCGCCGAAAACCGAGCCGACGATAAGAAGGCTCAGTCCCTCCCATGAAAAAAACAGCAGTGGCAGGATTTGTTCCAGTGGCGGGAAGTCCAGGGTTCCAAAGAAGAGCGCGAATAACAGCGATGCCAAGCGCATCCAGGCCAAGAGGGCCAGCGCCAGTATAAAACCCAAGAACGCGATCTGTGTCGGTGCGCGCGCCGCGATGAACAGTGCCGAGGCCAGGGTAACAGGTTCTCCCGCTTCCAATCGGCGGCTAGTTTCGTATAGCCCGACCGCCAGCATCGGTCCGACCAATATGAACCCGGCGGCAAGCGGAGGCAGTAGATATTCCAGATTCGCCGCGAATAGGCCGAAAGTCAGGAGTAGGCTGATCGCGGTGAATATGGCGCCGTAAGTCAGGCTGACGTGCGGCGCCCGCCAGATATCGCGCCATCCAGCGGCCAGCCACGACCAGGGCTGCTCCAGAGTTACCTGCTTCACCCGTAGGAGCGAGGCGGCGGCCCCGGGTGCGGCTGATGTTATGTTTTGACCGGACATATCCAAACCAGATAAGAATAGCCTTAGAATTCCACATCAGCTTGATCTGAATCAAGGCTGTGTCTTGGCGATGGAGGCCTAATCCGCCCCGACATGCAAAATCAGGTCGGCACCCTTCTCCACAAATACGATCAGCGGGTTCCCCGCTACACAAGCTATCCCACGGCGCCGCATTTTGGCCCCCAAATCCAGGCGGAGGATTACCGCCGCTGGCTGGCGGAGCTAGATCCGGCCGCGGCGCTGTCGCTGTACGTGCATATACCCTTTTGCGATAGCTTATGCTGGTTCTGCGGCTGCCATACCAAGATCGTTAAACGGCACCGCCCCATCGAACAGTACCTTGAGGTCCTGGCGCGGGAAATCGATTTGGCCGCCGATGCCCTGGGGGCGCGGCGCCAAGTCTGTCATTTGCATTTCGGCGGTGGGTCGCCCACGATTTTGACGCCAAAGGAGATCGGCCGGCTCTTCACCCGCTTGCGCCGGCACTTCGATATTCCCGCAGAGGCCGATATCGCGGTCGAGATCGATCCGCGCGACCTGGATATGGCGGTCATCCCTGCCTTAGCCCGGGGCGGTGTCAAGCGGGCCAGTATTGGACTTCAGGACCTCAACCCCAAGGTCCAGGCGGCCGTGAATCGGATGCAAAGCTTCGATGAAACGGAGGAGGTCATCGAGACGCTTCGCGCGGCCGGTATCGATTCGATCAACATCGACTTGATGTATGGCTTGCCGCATCAAGATGTAGCGTGTGTGGAGGCCACCATCGATAGTGCGCTGAGTCTGGAGCCGGACCGGCTGTGCCTGTTCGGTTATGCCCACGTTCCGTGGATGAAAAAGCATCAGCGGCTGATCGACGAAGCGGCCTTGCCGGGGCCGGAAGAGCGTTTCGCGCAGTACATGGCGGCAGCGGATCGCCTGACCGGCGCCGGATATCGCTGGATTGGCCTGGATCACTTCGCGCGGCCCGGCGACACGCTGGCGGTAGCGGCGAGGGAGGGGGCTCTGAAACGTAACTTCCAGGGCTACACCACCGATGACGCCATTGCCCGGATCGGCTTCGGGCCTTCCGCCATTGGCGCCATGCCCCAGGGATTCATTCAAAACACGGCGGCGATGCCCGAATACCGGGATGCGGTGGCGCGCGGTGAGTTGCCGATCGCGCGTGGCCGTGCCTTGAGCGGCGACGACCGCCTGCGCTCGGCGGTGATCGAGCGTTTAATGTGCGACCTGAGCGTCGACCTGGGCCGGATAGGCGAGGACTTCGGTGTCGGCGGCGCGGCGTTCGCGGACGAGATCGAGGCTCTGTCAGGCATGTGCGCCGACGGCTTGCTGGACATAGAATCAGGCGATTCCGGGCCCGTTATCCGCATAACGGCGAAAGGCCGGCCCTTCGTGCGCGCCGCTTGCGCCGTTTTCGACAGTTATCTCAACCCCGGCGAAACCCGTCACGCCCGCGCGGTGTAGAGCACTTTCCGATCATGAGCCGGCCGAGATCGCTGAGATCGGCGGCGATAACATCCCATTGCGAATTGGGTTCCAGGTCGGTGGTTTGGCCGGGGCCGTGTTCGTGTGGGCGGGGAAGGAAGGCGGTTTTCAGTCCCGCCGCGCGGGCGGCCACGAGATCGTCATTATGCGCGGCGACCATCATCACGTCCTCCGGGGTCAGTCCCAGGGCCGCGGCCGAGGCCAGGTACACCGCCGGCTGAGGTTTATAGGCGCGGGCTATTTCAGCGCCCAGGATCGCGTCCCAGGGCAACGCGGCGTACTTCGCCAGCCAAGTCATGAGGGCGATGGAGCCGTTGGAGCAGGGTGCGATCGCGTAAGCCTGCTTGATCGTTGTCAATCCCGCGACGCTGTCGGGCCAGGGCGGCAGCTTTTCCCACGCCCGGTTTAGGTCTACTCGCGCCGCCGCGTCTATCGGCTCGCTCAGGCCGAACTCGGAAAGCGTGGCGTCCAGGTTTTCCCGGTGCAGCACGTCCAGGGCGATGTATCCGCGCCCGCCGGCGCGTATCGCCTCCATGGCCGGCTGGTACTTCGCCCGCCAGGCGTCGGCGAAAGCAATGCCGTCGACGGCTAGGCCCCGGGCGCCGCAGAAAGCCTCGACCTCCCGCGACACGCCCGTGCGCCAGTCGACGACCGTCCCGAACACATCGAATATCAAGGCCTTGACCACGTGAACTTCCCACGAGTTGGTTGGCGAAGGACCGCCATTATCTCCAACGGCGGCGGGGCGGGCAAATGCCGGCCGCGTCCCGGTTTCAATTTCCTTGTATCCAGCTAGTATCCGAAAGCCTTGGTAAGCCGTCTCTATGGCTCCTTATCATCGCGGCTTAGCACGATGGGGTTCGCCATGGACGATACCGAACACGCTCTTCGCGAGGAAATCATCGCCACCTGCCTGGCCTTGGACCGGCGCGGCATAAACCAGGGAACCTCCGGCAATATTGGCGTGCGTTGGCGCGATGGTTTGTTGATCACGCCTTCCGGTATCGCCTACGGCACCATGG
The DNA here is from genome assembly GCA_021776175.1 of Kiloniellaceae bacterium. GTDB lineage: Bacteria > Pseudomonadota > Alphaproteobacteria > Kiloniellales > J153 > JAJFGN01. Next base: position 20,085 of record JAJFGJ010000022.1, on the reverse strand, counting down.
TTCCGGAAGACATAATTTTCCTCGCCATGGACGGCACGCCCTCGGGGCCCCACCAGCCCTCGTCGGAGTGGCGTTTTCACCGCGATATCCTGCGCGAAAGGCGAGATATCGGGGCGGTGGTCCATGCCCATCCTCCTTACTGCACGGCGGTCGCCATCGCCGGGAAGGACATACCGGCGGTCCACTATATGATCGCCGCCGCCGGCGGTTCCACAGTCCGCTGCGCGCCCTATGCGACCTTTGGCACGCAGGACTTGTCGGAAAACGCGCTGCGGGCACTGGAGGGGCGGCTGTGCTGCCTGCTCGCCAACCATGGGTCGATTGCCTGCGGGGCGTCTCTGGCTAAGGCATTCTGGCTTGCCGGGGAGCTTGAAACCCTGGCCCAGCAGTATTTTTTGAGCCGCCAGCTCGGCAATCCGGTTATTCTCCCCGACGACGAGATCGGCCGTGTCGCCGAAAAATTCAAGAACTACGGACCCAAGTCCAAGACTTAACCCCATCCTTATATTGAGGCCAAGATGCGCCCGCTTAACGAATTTTCCCTCGAAGAGAGGCGGCGTGTCCGCGTGGTCTTGTCGGACATCGACGATACTATGACGGCGGACGGACTCCTGCCTTCAACCAGCCTGGCGGCCATGGAGGCCCTGCGCGCGGCCGGCATGATCGTCATTCCTGTAACCGGCCGCCCGGCGGGGTGGTGCGATCACTTCGCGCGCATGTGGCCGGTCGATGCGGTGGTGGGCGAGAATGGGGCCTTGTATTTTTCCTACGACCGGGAGGCCAGAAAGATGGTTTCCGGTTATGCCAAGACGCGGCGGGAGCGGCGGGAGGACCGGGCGCGCCTGGACACCCTGCGCGATAGAATCCTGAGTGAAGTTCCCGGCGCCGGCATAGCCTCGGACCAGGATTACCGGATTGCCGATCTGGCCATCGACTTCCGCGAAGATGTCGACCCCCTTCCGCCCGAGCAGATCGCGCGGATCGTCGCATTGTTCGAGGAAGCGGGGGCGACGGCGAAGGTCAGTTCCATCCACGTGAACGGGTGGTTCGGCGGCTACGACAAGCTGACCATGACCCGCCGCTGCCTGGCCGATCTTTTCGGGATCGACATGGCGTCCGAAAACGAGCGGATCGTCTTCGCCGGAGATTCTCCGAACGATGCGCCCATGTTTGGATTTTTCAAGAATTCGGTTGGTGTCGCGAACGTGCGTCAAACCGATTTACCGGCCCAGCCCACATGGGTAACGCCGAGCGAAAGCGCGGCGGGCTTTTGCGAACTCGCGGCTGTCTTGTTGGCGGCTAGATCATGACCGATACAGTCAACGCCGACATGAACGAGTATTGGAACGGCGAGGGCGGCCGGAAATGGCTGCGCTTTCAGGAGCGGGTGGACGTAACCCTTCTTCCCTTCGCTCTAAAGGCCATGGACAAGGCGGCGATTCGTCCAGGCGAGGCGATCCTCGATGTCGGCTGCGGGTGCGGAGATCCCTCCATACGCTTGGCGCGCGCCGTTGGGGCGGGGGGCCATGTGCTGGGCGTCGATATCTCCGAACCGATCCTGGCGCGGGCAAAGGCCCAGGCGGCGGCGGCTTGCCAGGAGAACCTTAAATTCGAGAACGCCGACGCCCAGACTCACCGCTTCGAGGACGCGGCCTTCGACCTGGTTTTTTCGCGTTTCGGCGTCATGTTCTTCGACGACCCCACGCAGGCTTTCCGCAATATCCGGCGCGCCCTGAAACCCGGCGGCCGCTTGGTCTTTATTTGCTGGCAAGCCTTCGAGGAAAACGAGTGGATGCGCAAATCCCTTGAGATCATCGGCCGGCATGTCCCCTTACCGGACTTCCCCGGCCCGGAGGAGCCCGGCCCGACGTCTTTTGGAGACCGCGCGCGCGTTCAGCGGATTTTGTCCGGCGCGGGATATGGCGATATCGCGATCGAGGATTGCGATACGGCCTTCGTCATGGGCGGCACCCTCGATGAAGCGGTCGACTATGCCATGCAAATGGGTCCGGGCGGCAGGGCGGTCGCCCAATCCGAGGCGGTCGAGGCGACCAAAAGCCGAATCGCGGCCGACCTGCGCGGGGCCTTCGCACCGCACGAAACGCCTCGCGGCGTTATCCTAGGCGCTTCAACCTGGCTCGTTACCGCGCGGAACTCATAGCCGGCAGCGGCTCGCCTCGGTATAGGCTGAGTTCTAGCAGGGTGGCCGCTGGGACACTTAGAATGAGCCTCGCGAGTGGCGCGGGCGCCTTACTTCATTTTTCTTCTGAAGTACTTGCTGGCCTCGTCCTTGAGCGCCTTGCCGGCGGTGAAGCGCGGCTGCAGGGTCGCGGGCTTGGCCTTGAAGGTGGCCGGCTCGCCAGTGAAGGGGTTGGTGCCCTTGCGGGACTTGGTTGCCGCTTTGAAGCGCATCTTGAGGCGGCCGAGTGAGCCGAGCGGCACGCTGCCCGGCTTGGTCTTCTTGGTATCCTTGAGAGCGAGGTCGGAGACGACCGGCCACAGGAGATCGAGGAGCCTGTTGGCGTCCCTGCGGCTGAATGCGGTATCCCACTCATCGCCTAGTTCCTTGGTCAGGGCGGCGGCGTAAGCGTCGGCAAGCTGTGTCTTCGTTACAGTCATGGCATTTCCTTCATGTCTGACCTTGGATGAGGGCCGAATCGATTCGTACAACGCCGATGATGTCTGGTTCCGCCACCTTAGGCAACAAGCGGTATTTCTAACGTAGAGTGGCGCCCACCGAGAGCCTATTCTGTTCGATGGGGACTGATGTCAGTCCGGCTTTGGCACAACGATGACTTTTTCGGTGCGGTAGCGACCTTCACATTCGTCAACTGAACTTTTGACGACAGCTGCCTTAAATCCCATGTCAAATTCCAGCCAACGCTCTTTGTGTTCATCGGCTACTTTTGCCTCGGATAATGCTTCCGCAAGCAGGCTGTGGCGGATCATGAATACTTCTTCGGTAATGAAAAGATGCTGATGGGCGTTCATGGGCAGACGACCGGAGTAACACGGATGCCCGCCAAACAAGTCAGCCATGAAATCGGTTTGTTGAACTTCCAGGTGCCAACGTTCTATCCCGACAAAGAAACCCTTCAACCAGGGATGGGAAAGTAATTTGTCGTAAAGAATGACATGTACCCTTTCGAGACAGGCCCTGCCGCCAACCTCATCGAGAAAAACAGTAGTCACGTTCCAGCCCTCCTGGCGGTATCGAATTGAACTAGGATCGGGGTGTTTTACGCAGGTCTTTGAGCTCATAGGGATCGGTGAATATATCCGCTATCTGTGCACCCGCGGTTACTGCCCGGTCTCTTGCGCTCGATACCATCTGGGGGTTCCCGCACAGAAACACATGCCACTTTTTCAGATCTCTGTGATCTGAAAAGGCTAGCTCATCGGCTCTACCCAGACGATATCCCTTGGGCGCTAGCTCGTCCGAAATACAGGCTGTGTAATGAAAGTTACCATGCGCGGATTCAAGTTCACGCAGTTGATCATCCAAATAGGATCCCGCCACCGTCCGGCTGCCGTGGTAGAGCTCGATTCTTGCCGCGTGCCCCGAAGACAGCGCATCCCTTGCAATGCCGATAAGGGGGGCGAGACCGGTACTGTTTCCGATTAACAGTATGTTTCGATCCGCGCTGCCCGGTTGATAATAACTATTGCCGGCCGGACCCTGTATGCCTAGATGATGCCCTGGCTTCAGGTCATCCAAGATCCAGTTACTCATCTGGCCGCCTTCATGGCGCTGTATATGGAATTCCAAACGGTCATCCAGACTTGGCACGCTGGCCAGGGAATAGCTGCGCGCCAGCCCGTCTTCGCGGCGGAGATTCATGAATTGGCCGGCGTGATAATATAGCGGCGTCGCCGGTTCCAGAAAAATCCGGCATATATCGCGCGGCAGATATTCGATGTCTTTGACCAAGGCCGGACTGAACAGATCCTGCAGGTCGGCATTGACTATCCGCATATCCGTTGTTGGCTTGCATACACAGGGCAGAAAATGTCGTTGTTCCGCCAGGGATTTCCGCAAACCCTCTTGGGCTTTGGCCGGCACATCGCCGTCCACCGCCTTCATGATGCAGGTTACGCACACACCCATTTTGCATGAATGGGGTACGTCTTGGCCATTTTCCAGCAATACCTCGAGGACCGTTTGATCCTCGTTACAGGGAAAAACCCGATTGTAGTATTGAACGGTAACCACGTCAGCCAATCACAGATTATTATGACTGCCGTCGCAGATGGCGCCGCGCTTACTAGCTTTGCATCCGCAAAGGCTGACCTTCTTCGTGGCTTCCGCGGTGTAGGGAACGGGCTCAATGCCGGTACCGTCGTGGGAGCCGTCACAAAAAGGTTGCGTCGAGCTTCGGCCGCAGGCGCACCATTTATAGGTTTTACCTTCTTGAACCTCGACTAAATAGGGAAACGGTTGTGCTACAAGGGGATCGGCCACTACTGCGCTCCATGCTCGTGTCGGTTTTTTTCAGCGCTATTTATGGCCGCTATCCGGTTAACGGATGGTATGAATCTATTGGATCTGGGATTTTTTTTAAGACTTCCACACATTAATTGGAGACAGATTTAATCGGCGGGAAGGCGCGATCAATCGGGCTTTCGCAGGGCGATGGCAACGCTCGCGGCCTAGCCTCGGCGGGATGCCAGACTGACTCTCTACACGCCACCGCATGCAGTTGACAGCGCCGCTCGTTGAGCCTCCTAATTTCCTATTAGACCCACCGCCTTTGGAAGAGTGACTGGATTTTGGCCGAAGCCGCGCAACCTGCCTTGGTTTCCCCTGCCGTTAATTACAGGCAAGGGGTATTTCTCGTTCTTCTTGCCGGCGTGTTCTGGTCAACCATGGGGCTCGGCGTCCGTTATATGGAGGTTGCCAACGTTTGGCAGATCCTGTTTTACCGGTCCTGTGCCCTGGCGCCATTTTTGTTTCTGGTCATTGCCCTGCGCTCCGGCGGCAGGCCCATTCCCGTCATTCGCAAGGTCGGGGCGGCTGGCGTTGTTGGGGGACTGGGGCTGGTATTCGCCTTTAGCGGCGGCATTTTCGCCCTCCAATCCACCACGGTCGCCAACGCCATGTTTCTGTTCGCGGCGGCGCCGTTTTTCGCGGCTCTTCTCGGTTACTTCATCCTGCGCGAAGGGGTCCGCAAGGCCACCTGGATCGCCATGGCATTTGCCGTGATCGGCATTTCCGTCATGGTTTGGGAAGGTATATCGCTTGGTCATGTGAGCGGCAATCTAGCCGCGCTGCTTTCCGCATTGGGATTCGCCGTCTTCACCATCGCCCTGCGCTGGCGAAAGCTCAACGACATGATGCCGACGGTTTTCCTGGCGGGAATTTTCGCCATCGTCACGTCGGGGATCGTCTGTTACGCGGCCGGATATACCCTCCACATCCCGCTCAATGACATTCTGATCTCGCTGTCCATGGGTGTGTTTCAGGTTGGCGCGGGCCTGACTATTTACACCATCGGCTCGAAGGCCATTCCGGCGGCGGAGCTGGCCCTGTTATCCATGACGGAGGTGGTGCTAGGGCCACTCTGGGTCTGGATTGTCCTAGGGGAAGTGGCGGGTTTTTACACGCTGCTGGGCGGTGCGGTGTTGTTGGCAGCTATCGCTGGCAATGCCCTATCGGGCCTCCGGCGCAAGCCGACACCGATACTCTAGAACTGAGAGATACCGGACTCGGATACTACCCAGCCGTGGCATGGTTTGAGGCTGGCTGCTAGGGTGGTCTCGAATGCGGTGAAGCGCGAAATGGGATCGCCATCTTCGTGCCGCGAGCGGGGCGGGGGCGGTTTTCTTGGTTTCCATTGGGATTGAACGGCCCGGCCCGCGTTTGCAGGCGCGAGGCCTGACCAAGCGCTTTCCCGGCGTGGTCGCGGCCGACAAGGTCGATTTGAGTGTCGCGCCGGGCGAGATTCATGCGCTGCTGGGCGAGAACGGCGCCGGTAAAAGCACGCTCGTGCGTATGATCTACGGCGTGCTTCCTCCCGACGGTGGTCAAATCCATTGGGAAGGCCGCCCGGCGCGGATTGAGAGCCCGCGCGCCGCCCGGCGCCTTGGCATCGGCATGGTGTTCCAGCATTTTTCCCTTTTCGAGGCCATGACGGTCCTGGAGAACGTCGCCCTGGGCATCGATAATCCTGGCGCCATGGCGGACCTGGCGCGGCGGGTGAGCGAGGTTTCCGCCAGCTACGGCCTGCCCCTCGATCCTAGGCGCGGCGTTCATACGCTTTCGGTAGGGGAGCGCCAGCGTATCGAGATCGTCCGCTCCCTGCTGCAAAACCCGAAACTGCTGATCATGGACGAGCCGACCTCGGTCCTGACCCCGCAGGAAGTGGAGCGGTTGTTCAAGACCCTGCGGCAATTGGCGCGCGAAGGCTGCTCGATTCTTTACATCTCCCACAAGCTGGATGAGATCAAGGCCCTGTGCGATCGGGCGACGATCCTGCGCGGCGGGCGTGTGGTGGCGGAATGCGACCCGTCCGAGGAAACCAAGGGCAGCCTGGCGCGGCTCATGATCGGTGCCGACTTGAAGACCGCGAAACGGCGCGCGGAAACGGAGAGGGGACCGGTACGCCTGACGGTCGAGGGATTGGATCTGCCCGCCGAATCCCTGCATGGCACCGCGCTGCGCAAGGTTTCCTTTAACGTGCGCGCGGGCGAAATCTTCGGGATCGCGGGCGTCGCCGGGAACGGCCAGAAAGAGCTGGAACTGGCCCTGTCGGGAGAACGCCGGGCCAAGGACGCGGGCGCGGTACGTATCCAAGGTCAAGAGGCCGGCCATTTAGGCGCCCGGGCGCGCCGCCGCCTGGGTTTGGGATGCGTGCCGGAAGGGCGCCGGGGCCATGGCGCGGTCCCGGACATGAGCCTGGTGGAAAACATGATTCTAAGCGGGTACGAGCGTATGAATTTGTTGTCCACGGGCTTCATCAAGAAGGACGCGGCGCGCCGCTTCGCCGAGAACGTGGTGGTGGATTTCGACGTCCGCGCGCCGGGGACGGCTATCTCCGCCGGCAGCCTGTCGGGCGGTAATCTGCAAAAACTGATCGTCGGGCGGGAGATATTGCAAACGCCCGGGGTTCTGATCGTGTCGCAGCCGACTTGGGGCGTCGATGCCGGCGCGGCGGCGGCCATTCACCGCGCCCTAGCGGATCTAGCCGCGAAGGGCGCCGCGGTCGTGATCATCTCGCAGGACCTGGATGAATTATTAGAAACGACCGACCGCTTGGCGGTGATCGACCGGGGCGTCTTGTCCGACCCCATGGTGACCGCCCAGGCCTCGATCGAGGATATCGGCTTGATGATGGGCGGCGTACATGGGCCCGCGCCCGTTCATGACGAGGCTTTGGGAAGCCGGCGCTATGCCGTTTAGGATCGACCGGCGACGCGAAATGTCTCGCGGCCTGTTGTATCTTTCGCCGGTGCTGGCTGTCGCCATGACCGTGCTGACGGGCTTCGCCCTGTTCGCCGCCCTGGGCCAGGATCCGCTGCCCGCGCTTTATCACTTCGGGATATCGCCGCTTACCACGCTCTACGGTGTGAGTGAGCTTCTGGTCAAGGCGGCGCCTTTGATCACGATCGCCGTCGGGCTGGCGGTCGGGTTCCGGGCCAACGTTTGGAATATCGGCGCCGAAGGCCAACTGACTTTCGGTGCCATTGCCGCCGGTGTCGTTGCGCTAAATTTCTGGGGCGAGGAGGGGGGCTGGATACTGCCTCTGATGTGCCTGGCCGGCGTGCTTGGCGGCATGGCCTATGCCGCGGTGCCGGCGTTCCTGAAGACCCGCTTCGGCGTCAATGAGATCCTGACCAGCCTGATGCTGACCTATGTGGCGGCGCTGTTGTTGAGTGCCCTGGTCTTCGGCCCCTTGAAAGACCCGGCGGGATTCAACTTTCCGCAGTCGCGCATGTTCACGGACTCGGCCCTGCTGCCGATTATTCTCGCGGGAACGCGGCTGCATTTCGGCGCTGTCGCCGCCCTAATGATCGCGGTCGCGGTTTGGGTCTTGATGACCTTCACGATCGTCGGTTTTCAATTGCGCGTTCTCGGGCAGGCGCCGGCCGCCGCGCGCTATGCCGGTTTCCATGGCAAGCGCCTTATCTGGATTTGCCTTCTGATGAGCGGCGGCTTGGCGGGGCTGGCCGGGACCTTCGAAATCGCCGGGCCCATAGGCCAGTTGATTCCCGCCATCACACCGGGATACGGCTTCACCGCGATCATCGTCGCTTTCCTGGGCCGCCTGCATCCCCTGGGCATCGTTCTGGCCGGCCTGGTCATGGCGCTTTCTTATATCGGCGGCGAGAACGCGCAGGTCGAGGTCGGCTTGCCGCAAGCCGCGACCGGGGTTTTCCAGGGCTTGCTGCTGTTTTTCCTGCTCGCTTCCGATTTCCTGGTCCGCTACCGGGTGCGCCTGGCGCGCCGTGTGACGGAGTGAGCGCGTGAGTGCGGAAACCGCGGTCCTTGTCATGCTGACGGTCATCAGCGCCGCGACCCCTTTACTGTTCGCCGCCCTTGGGGAACTGGTGGTCGAGAAGTCGGGGGTTCTCAACCTGGGGGTGGAGGGCATGATGCTGGCCGGCGCGGTCGCCGGCTTCGCGGTCACTGTCAGCACCGGAAGCGCGGTTTTGGGTATTGTCTGCGCGGCCCTCGCCGGGGCCCTCATGGCCTTGATTTTCGGCGTCCTGACCTTGACCCTGGCGGCGAATCAGGTGGCGACGGGGCTGGCGCTGACGATTTTCGGGGTTGGGCTCTCGGCGCTGCTGGGCGCCGGTTTTGTCGGCGTGCCGGTGGCGCCCCTGCCCAAGCTGGCGGTGCCGGGCCTCAGCGACTTGGCCGTCATAGGGCCGCTGCTGTTCGCTCACGACGCCCTGGTTTACCTGTCCATTCTGGCGACCGCCGGAATCGGGTGGTTTCTGGCCCGGACCCGCGCCGGCATGATCCTGCGCGCGGTGGGGGAATCGGACGAATCGGCCCATTCCATCGGCTATAACGTGATCCGCGTGCGCTATCTGGCGGTTCTGTTCGGGGGCGCCATGTCGGGCCTGGCCGGGGCTTTCCTGTCCCTGTCCCATACCCCCATGTGGGCCGAGGAGATGACCGCCGGGCGCGGTTGGATCGCCTTGGCCCTGGTGGTTTTCTCCTCCTGGCGCCCAGGGCGGGTATTGCTTGGCGCCTACCTGTTCGGCGGGGTAACCATTCTACAGCTTCACGCGCAGGGGGCGGGCGGCCTGGGTATCCCGGCCCAAGTCCTGTCCATGCTGCCCTATCTGGCCACCATCGCGGTCCTGACGATTATTGCCGCCGGACCCTGGAGAGGGCGCCTTGACGCCCCCGCGTGTCTAGGTAAGCTGTTTCGGCCACCGACATGAAAAAGAACGATAAAGTCAGAACAGGGAGACTTGATCCATGAAGACCGCCGTCACCCGCCGGGACTTCGTTCTCGGCTCCGCCGCGGCCGCCGGCACGCTCGGCCTGGCCGGACCGCGCGCCTTCGCGGCCGAACCCTTGAAGGTCGGCTTCGTTTATGTCGGGCCGGTCGGCGATTTCGGCTGGACTCATGGCCACGATATGGGCCGCAAGGCGATCGAGGCGCACTTCGGCGGCCAGGTTAAGACCACCTTCGTCGAAAACGTGGCCGAGGGCCCGGACGCCGAGCGGGTTATCCGCCAGCTCGCCAGTTCCGGCCATGAGTTGATATTCAGCACCTCCTTCGGATTCATGAACCCGACTCTGCGGGTCGCCAAGATGTTCCCCAAGGTCAAGTTCGAGCACGCGACCGGCTACCGGACCGCGCCCAACGTCTCGGTCTACAACGCCCGCTTCCACGAAGGGCGGGTCGTCTGCGGCACCATCGCGGGCCATGTCACCAAGTCCGGCATCGCCGGCTATATCGGGTCCTTCCCGATCCCCGAGGTGGTCATGGGGATCAACGCCTTCACCCTGGCGGCGCGCAAGATCCGGCCCGATACCAAGGTCAAGGTGGTCTGGGTCAACTCCTGGTACGATCCGGGCAAGGAAGGCGACGCCGCCAAGGCGCTCATCGATCAGGGCGCCGATATTATGTGCCAGCACACCGACAGCCCGGCCCCTTTGCAGGTCGCCGAAGCCCGCGGCATTCACGGTTTCGGTCAGGCGTCGGACATGAAAACCTTCGCGCCGAACGCGCAGCTGACCGCGATCCTGGACGTCTGGGACGGGTACTACATTCAGCGCACGCGCGATGTGCTGGACCGCAAGTGGCAATCGCAGTCGATCTGGTGGGGCTTGAAGGAAGGCATGGTCAAGATGGCGCCCTATGGCGCCGCGGTGCCGGAAAACGTGCGCCAGGAAGCCGAAGCGGCGCGCGAGGCCCTTGTCTCGGGCGCGCGCCATCCCTTCGCCGGGCCGATCGAGGATCAAAAAGGCGTGCCGCGCGTGGCCGAGGGGCAAAGCCTAAGCGACAAGGAAATCGCGGCCATGGACTGGTACGTCGAGGGGGTCGAGGCTTAGAGGGCGGCACATAAACGAAAATCGTCGTCCCGGACTCCGATCCGGGACCTTCGGTTAGAACCAGACTGGATACGATCCGAAGATCCCGGATCGTAGTCCGGGATGACAATGTTTCTCTTGGCGCGAAGTTCCCGCTTAAGACGCGGTGGCGGTTTTCTTCTCTTCGGGCTTGGCGGTTTTCAAGGCCGAGACGCCGCCGGCCTCCGCCTTGGTGTCGAGATGGCGGCAAGTGCCGTCGAGGAAGGCGCCGGCCTCGACCGTCAGGGTCCGATGCACGATGTCGCCTTGCACGCGGGCCGAGCGCGCGACCGTTACCGCCGGCGCTTCGATCTGGCCTTTGATCGACCCCGCTATGTGGACCGTTTCGGCCATGACCGAGCCTTGAACGTGGGCGCCTTCGCCGATGGTCACGGAGCGGCCTTTAATGTCGCCTTCGACGTTGCCTTTGACTTGCAGATCGCCGGAACAATGCAGATCGCCCACGACTCGCAGGTCGGCGCTTATGATCGAGGGCTCGGCGCTTGGAGACCGGGGCGCCGGGGCCGGCTGGCTCGCTTTAGGCGGTAGTTTCGATTCGGGCTGCTTGCTGCTTTGAGAAAACATCTAGTCCTCCTTGGTATTAGTCCGTGTCCCGGTTCCGGTCGATTTGAGGCCGCCAGGGGCGCCGCCCCTCGAGCTGAGCGCCCGGTTCGATGGTCAGTGAATTATGGAAGATGCTGCCGTGTACGCGCGCGTTACTGCCAATGATGACGGTCGTCGCGCGCACGGCGCCGACCACTGTACCTCTGATTTCCGCGATATCGGCCAGGACGGTGCCTTCGATCCAGCCGTCTTCGCGTACCAGGATGCTTCGGCTGTTCGTGGTGCCCTCAATACGTCCGTTCACCTCTATATGCCCATCCGTGCGAAGATCTCCGGTAATAACGAGACCGGCGTGAACCACGCTGTAGGTGTCCCGCGCCGATTCCGGCCATCCGTGATCCCCGGCACGGTCGCTTTGGTTCTCACGTACCGTCCCGATATTCAGGAACATGACATCCGGCCCCGCCGCGCCTGGTGCCGCGACGTTCTATCCAGGGTTCTGGCCCGAGGATAACAAAGCCTGGTCCGATACCTGTGTGACAAATCTGTGCCCAGCCTAGCTCCATGCGCGAAACGCACACCCGCGACCGCAGCCTATACCAAGCCAGCGAGCACCGCTAGATACCTCTCGGCCCGTCTTTGTCCTCAATTTGCCACACCCCAGGTAAGGGAACATTCGTAACCTCCGCCGCTAGATAGAGGCGGCACGATCGCCCCGGTATGGGACCGGGCGGACACTAACCGAGGATATTCAAGAAATGAGCTTATTTACGGACCGGGACGGCCGGCGGCGGCTGATATTCGGCAAACCCCCTATGGATGCGACGCATGTCAAGGCGGGGGCTGTTTTCGCCCGCGCGGGCGCCCGGGACATGGTGGAGACAGCCAAGGTCATCAGCATCCAAGAACACGCCGGCGGTGTCGCTCATGTCCACTATAGCTGCCGGCTCCAGCATTCGAGCACGGTTTTGGAGAACGGATCGCGCACGCTGGCTCTCCAAGCCTTCGTGGAGCGTTTCCAAAAACCCTTCGATCGTTCGCAAGCATTCCTGAAAGGCTGAATCCGGCCCGCCGCGCGGCCTTGTTTATCCCAAGACAAATGGATTTGGGATTTCCTCGGCCAGGTTGATCCAGACGCTTTTGGTTTGCAGGTAGTCGTAGATCGCGTCCTGGCCGTTTTCGCGGCCGAGGCCGGAGCGTTTGTAACCGCCGAAGGGCGAGGTATAGCTGACCGCCCGGTACATGTTGACCCAGACCGTGCCGGCCTGCAGGCGCTCCGCCATGGTAATGGCCCGGCGCATGTTCTGTGTCCACACCCCGGCGGCCAGGCCGTAGAGCACATCGTTGCCGATCCGCACCGCGTCTTCCTCGTCGCGGAAGGGGATGATCGACAGGACCGGCCCGAAGACTTCTTCCTGGGCGATGCGCATCTTGTTATCGACCCCGGTGAAGACGGTCGGCTCGACAAACCAGCCCTCGCCGCATTCCGGGCGCTGGGCCTTGCCGCCGCCGAGCACGGCCTTGGCGCCTTCGCCCTTGGCCATTTCCAGGAATCCTAGAACCTTTTCGTACTGCGGCCGGGTGGTGATGGGGCCGACCTGGGTCTGCGGCGACATGGGGTCGCCCATGCGCGCGGTTTTGGCGAAATCGACCAGGCGCGCGGCGAATTCATCGTGAATCGATTCCTGCACCAGCAGGCGCGATCCGGCGATACAGGTTTGCCCGGTGGCGGCGAATATGCCCGAAATCGCGCCCTTGACCGCGTTGTCCAGATTGGCGTCGTCGAAGACGATGTTGGGCGACTTGCCGCCGAGTTCCAAGCTGACTTTCTTGAGGCCCTTGGCGGCGGTCTCGTAAACCCTTTGGCCGCTCATCTCGCCGCCGGTGAAGGCGACCTTGCGCACCTTGGGGTGACTGACCAAGGGTTCTCCGACCTCTTGACCGAAACCGGTCACGACATTGACCACGCCGGGCGGGAAGCCGGCCCGCTCGACCAGCTTGACGAATTCCAGCGCCGAGGCCGAGGTGAACTCGGAGGGCTTGAGAATGACCGTGTTGCCGGCCGCCAGCGCCGGCGCCAGCTTCCACGCGGTGAGCAGCAGGGGTGAGTTCCACGGCGTTATGGCCGCGACCACGCCCAGGGGCTCATGGCGGGTGAAGTTGAATACCTGCGCCTTATCGGTCGGAATGACCGCGCCCTCGATTTTATCGGCCAGACCCCCGTAGTAATAGTACCATTGCGGCACATAACTCAGCTGCGCGCCCATTTCCGCGAGCAGCTTGCCGTTGTCGCGGACCTCGACCTCGGCCAAGTCTTGGGCGTGTTCTGCGATCAGGTCGCCCAGCGCGCGTAGCAGGGCGCCGCGCTGGCTTGGGTTCAACTTGGGCCATGGGCCCTCGGTGAAGGCGGTGTGGGCGGCATCGACGGCGCGCGCGACATCCTCGGCCGTGCCGCGCGGAATCCGCGCCCAGGGCTGACCCGTATAGGGGTTGAAGGAATCGAGCCATTCGCCGCCGGACGGATCGGTGAATTCACCGCCGATGTACATCCGGTAGGTTTTGAGGTCGCTCATGGTTTAGCTCCGTTCGATTAGGCGCCCGAGGCAATATCGGCGCTGGTCTTGCCGCCGTGGGCCGCCGACCAGGATTCCGGGTCTTCGAGAAAATCGCGCACGCTGGACAACCCGGCGTCCGAGAGATAACCGCGTTCCTCCGCCACCGCGAGGGCGTCCCACCAGGTCGCCAGGGCGTGCAGGCGCACACCTTGCTCCGCCAGCGCGGCGATGCCTTGCGGGAATATTCCGTAGTGGAAGATGACGAAGGTGTCGGCGACCTTGCCGCCAGCGGTGCGAATCGCCTCGACGAAATTGAGCTTGGAGCCGCCGTCGGTCGCCAAGTCTTCGACCAGGAGGACGCGGGCACCGTCCGCGAAGGTTCCCTCGATCTGCGCGTCGCGGCCAAAGCCCTTGGGCTTCTTGCGCACGTAAATCATCGGCAGATCCAGGCGTTCGGCGATCCAGGCGGCGAAGGGGATGCCGGCGGTTTCCCCGCCCGCGATGACGTCTATCTCGCCGCGCCCGATGTCCTGGCCGATCAAGTCCACCGCCAGGTCCATCAGGCGGCCACGGACCTCGGGAAAGGAGATAATCTTGCGGCAATCGACGTAGACCGGGCTGGCACGGCCCGAGGTGAAGGTGAAGGGGTCGTCGGGGCGGAACAGAACCGCCTCGATCTCCATCAAGCTGGCCGCCGTGGTCCGGGCGGTTTCGGTGATTTCCGGCATTATGCCTCTCGTATGTTTGCTTGGGCTTGGCTCGTCCCTAGATATCAGATATCGGCTGATGAGCGGACTCGCAAATGGGCCGTGGCAAGGGAGTTTCCCATATGGGCGCGCGACCTCAATTCGATTTGACCCTGTACTTGGTGGCCGGCAGCGAAGCCGTGGCTGGCCGGAGCCTGGTGGACGTCATCGAAGCCGCCGCGCGGGGCGGCGTGACCCTGGTTCAATTGCGCGAGAAATACATGGCGGACGCGGCCATGATAGAATTGGCGCGAGAGATAAAGAAAATTCTGCAACCATATGGCATTCCACTGATTATAAACGACCGTGTGGATGTCGCCTTGGCCGCCGGGGCGGCGGGCGTCCACCTGGGCACCGACGACATCGGCGCGGCGCGGGCCCGCGCGGCCTTGGGTCCGGACATGATCGTCGGCGTTTCCGCCGGAACCCCGGATGAGGCGGCGATGGTCGATCCTGCCTTGGCGGACTATACCGGTGTCGGCTCGGTCTATGCGACCGCGACCAAGCCGGATGCCGGGCCGCCCATCGGTATCGAGGGCTTGAGCGCGCTGAAAGCACGGATTGAGCTGCCGGTCGTGGCCATCGGCGGCATCGGCATCGGACATGCCGGCGCGGTCATGGCAAGCGGGGTCGCGGGAATCGCCGTGGTCTCGGCGATTTGCGGAGCGAGCGATCCGGAGGCGGCGGCGCGGGAATTGCGCCAGGAAATCGACTTGAACCGGGTGAAATAAGACCACCGGGCTGAACCGCGCAGGCATAGGGAAAAACCATGCTCAGACTCTACGACAACAAGGAATCGCGTAACGGCTATAAGGCGGTGTTGCTTCTAAGCCACCTCGGCACGCCCTATGAGCGGGTCGAGATGGATATCTTCAAGGGCGCCTCGCGCACGCCGGCTTATCTGGCCAAGAATCCGGCGGGGAAGATCCCGGCGCTGGAGTTGGACGACGGTACGGTGCTGGGGGAATCCGGCGCGATTCTCTGGTACTTGGCCGAGGGTTCGCCATATCTGCCGGACGAGAAGCTCGCGCGCGCGCAAGTCCTGCGTTGGATATGCTTCGAACAGAACGCGCACGAGACCAGTGTCGCCGAGTCCCGCTTCATCCTGATGCACCCGGAACTGAGCGCGGGCCGCACCGGCGATATTCTCGCCGAGAAACAAAAACGCGGGAATGCCGCCCTGAAATCGATGGACGATCATCTGAAGAAAAACGATTTCTTCGCCGCCGGCCGCTACACCATCGCCGACATGGCCTTGTATGGCTACACCAGTGTCGCGGACCAAGGCGGTTTCGAATTATCGGCCTATCCCGCCGTGCAAGCCTGGCTTAAGCGCGTCGAGGCCCAACCCGGCTACGTGGCGGCAACTCAGGGTTAAAGGCGGGGCCTAGCCGCCCCGCCGGACGATCTGAATCCCGACCCGAGCCAGGCCCTTGGTCCGGAAGCCGAGAACTTCCGCCGCCCGGCGCGAGACGTCGATGATCCGCCCGCGCACGAAGGGGCCGCGATCGTTGATCCGCAGAACGGTCGCGCGCCCGTTATCCAAATTCACGACCCGCACACGGGTTCCGAAGGGCAGGGTCTTATGCGCCGCCGTCGCTCCGTTCTGATCGTATATGTCGCCGTTGGCGGTGCGCCGGCCATGGAACTTGCCGCCATACCACGAAGCGGTGCCGACTTCCTGGAATCCTTGTGCCCCATGTGCCGGCGGCCGCGTCGGCGAGGCGCAGGCGGCGGGTAGCAGCAAGACCAGCAGGAGTGCCCCTGCCCAAGTCAAGCGCGTTCGGTTATATCCCAGGATCGCGGTCATGACTGCCATGATAGGCCGATTTAGGCTAACGTTTCCCTGCCTCGGGGAGATTTCCACAGGATTGTTTCAAGTGTGGGCGGTGGCGGGGCGCATACTACCGGCCTAACAACCGGGGAGAAGTGCCATGATCGAGGTCTTTTTCGCCACCAATCGCGGTATTTTGGTGGAAGGTACGCAACCCAAGTTCAGTAAACGCTTCAATGAAAAAGGGCCGCACGAACTGCGCTACGGCGCGGCCACGGTCAAGAAGATTAAGAAGGGCTATAAGCTCGATAAGATCTCCCTGGCCCCGGAGGCGCTGGAAGGCCAGGACAATCAAGTTCTGGGCAGTCAGCACATTTACGAATCCTTGCGCGCGCGCATGACCGCCGGGCAGGTCGATGTGATTTGCATGATTCACGGCTACGCCGCCGACATCGAAGCGGCCCTGGAACGCGCCGCCGAGATCAAGGATAAATACACGGTCGCGGGCCGCGCGCCCGAGGTTTTCTTGTTTTCTTGGCCGGCGGACGGGGAGATGAAACCCTTGCTGTCCTATTACAGCGACCGCGACGACGCGCGGGCGTCCGGCGTCGCCATCGCGCGCGCCTTTCTAAAATTACGCCGGTTTCTGATCGAAATAGGGCGCGAAGGGCATTGCCGACAGTCGCTGCACCTAGTGGCGCACTCCATGGGCAATTACGCGCTGCGCTGGGCCATGCAGGGGATTCGAGGCGAACTTGGGAGCAACTTGCCCCGGCTATTCGACAACATATTCCTGATGGCGGCGGACGAGGACGACGACGCTTTCGAACACGACCACAAATTGCGCCTGTTGCCGGACTTGGCCCAGGCCGTGCACGTTTATTTCAGCCCCGGCGACCGCGCGCTCATGATCAGCGACACGACCAAGCGCAACCCGGACCGCCTGGGCGCCAACGGCCCCCGGATACGCGACGGCCTGCCGCGCAAGGTAACCTTGGTGGATTGCCGCGACGTCGACGATTCGCCGGGCGACTTGTCCAAGCACCAATACTACCGCCTGCGGCCGGAAGTGGTGGCGGATGTGAATCTGGTTTTGAAGGGCGCGCTTCCCGAGAACATGAAAACCCGCGCCTATGTCGCCGAAGACCGCGGCTGGCGGGTCATAGCCAAACCGAAAGAGAGGACGGGGCGGAAAAAGCCCGGCAGCCACAATCGCGGACGGTGACGGCGGCGCGGGGCGCCACACCACACGGGGCCGCCAGCATACGGCCTGCTAGGCTAAACCCTGGAAATTCCGCGTATACCATGTAGAACAGCAGTCTAGTCTTCGCTACTCACGGTTCGTCATCCCGGACCTGATCCGGGATCTTCGCGCCGTTTGGGGTTCTGACCGAGCCCAGTTTGAACCGGAGATCCCAGATCAAGTCCGGGATGACGGCCTTACGGGTTGTTTAGATAAGCGGGTTGTGAAGCCAGGACCTAACACTTCGCGCGTGAAATATCCGGGGGGCAGGGTGTGTTCGATAAAATTCTGATCGCCAACCGGGGCGAGATCGCCTGCCGGATTATCCGCAGCGCCCGCAAGATGGGCATCGGGACCGTCGCCGTCTTCTCCGAGGCCGACCGCACGGCCTTGCACGTCGAGATGGCCGACGAGGCCGTGTGCATAGGGCCCGCCGCGTCGAGCCAGTCCTACCTCGCGATCGACAAGATCGTCGCCGCCTGCCGGGAAGCGGGCGCGCGAGCGGTGCACCCGGGATTTGGTTTCCTGGCCGAGAACGGGGACTTCGTGGAAGCCTTGGAAGCGGCGGGAATCGTTTTCATAGGCCCCCCGGCCGGGGCCTTGCGGGCCATGGGCGATAAGATCGAGTCCAAGCGGCTGGCTGAAAAGGCCGGGGTCAATACCGTTCCCGGCCACATGGAGCTGATCGCCGACGAGGACGAAGCGGCCAAGATTTCGGCGAAAATCGGCTACCCGGTGATGATCAAGGCCTCGGCGGGCGGCGGCGGCAAGGGCATGCGCATCGCCCGCGACGATGCCGGAGCCCGCGAAGGCTTCACCTCCGCGCGTAACGAGGCACGCGCCAGTTTCGGCGACGAGCGTATCTTCATCGAGAAATTCATCGAGCAGCCGCGCCACATCGAAATTCAGGTCATGGCCGATGGCCACGGCAACATCATTCACCTGGGCGAGCGCGAGTGCTCGATCCAGCGCCGCCATCAAAAGGTGATCGAGGAATCGCCCTCGCCCTTGCTCGACGCCGAGACCCGCGCGGCCATGGGCGCGCAAGCCGTGGCCCTGGCCCGCGCGGTCGACTACCGCTCCGCCGGCACGGTCGAGTTCATCGCCGATGCGGACAAGAATTTCTACTTCCTGGAGATGAACACCCGCATCCAGGTCGAGCATCCGGTGACCGAGTTGGTAACCGGCCTGGACATCGTGGAATGGATGATCCGCGCCGCCGCCGGGGAGGCGCTGCCGCTCAAGCAAGCCGACGTCAAGATGACCGGCTGGGCACTGGAAGCGCGGGTCTATGCCGAGGATCCCTTGCGGAATTTCATGCCCTCGATCGGGCGCTTGGCGCGCTACCGCGAACCGGCGGCCGGGCCCGGCTTGCGTATCGACAGCGGCGTGGTCGAGGGCTCCGAGATCTCCATGCACTACGATCCCATGATCGCCAAGGTCGTCACCCATGGCGCGACCCGCGGCGCGGCCATCGCACAGATGCAAACCGCGCTCGATAGTTTTGTCATAGGCGGCATTAAGCACAACATAAGCTTCCTGGCCGCCGTGATCGCCAAGGACCGGTTTCGCGACGGGCGCTTGACCACGGAATTCATCGCCGAGGAATTCCCCGACGGGTTCCACATGGCCGAAGTTCCCGAAGCGACGCGCGAGGCCCTAATCGCGGTCGCGATTTTCCTTCAATGCCGGGTGGCGGAACGAAGCCGCATGCCCGTGCCCGACACTTGGGTGGCGCGCCTTGACGGCGAGTCCCATGCGCGCGGCGTGCGGCCGGAAGACGGCGGCATCCTTGTGATCGACGGAACCGGCGATTACCTGGTCCAGAGCGATTGGCGGCCGGGCGATTCTCTCTTTCAAGGCCGGATCCAAGACCGGCCCTTATGCGTTCAAGTCGAGAGGCGCGGCCCTGCTTTCCGCTTGCGTCACGGTGGCGCGGAGGTGGAGATCCAGGTCCTGCGGCCCAGGGTCGCGGAGCTGGCGGCGCGCATGCCGGTGAAGGCGCCGCCGGATTTGTCGCGCTTCCTGCTGTCGCCCATGCCGGGCCTCCTGGTGAAGCTCGAGGTCGAGGGCGGCCAGGAGGTCAAGCAGGGCGAGGTCTTGGCCGTGGTCGAAGCCATGAAGATGGAAAACATCCTGCGGGCCGGGCGCGACGGCATTGTCGCCAAGCTTCATGCCAAGGCCGGCGATAGCCTGGCGGTCGATCAAACGATCCTGGAGTTTGAGTAGACCTGTTTTTATGGGAGGTTTGATCCCATGACCTGCGTGCGCGTGGTGGTCCATGGCCGGGTTCAGGGTGTCTGGTTTCGCGGCTGGACTCTTGACGAGGCCCGCGCCCTTGGCCTGAACGGTTGGGTCCGCAACCGGCGCGACGGCACGGTCGAGGCGCTATTCCAGGGCCCGGACTTAGCGGTCGCTTCCATGATCGAAGCCTGCCGTAACGGCCCGCCCGCCGCCAAGGTGATCGAACTGGAGGAATTTCCATCCAGCGAGACCCCCGGCCCAGGTTTCCACCAACGCCCAAGCGTTTAGCGACGTTTCAGGATCGCGTATAGTCACTCCACCCCCATGTCATTGCCGGACTTGATCCACAGCTGTCCGGTTTAAGTTAGCGCGGACCCGCCCGAACGGATTCTTAGCACCGCAAGTCCCCCCACCCTAACCCTCCCCCT
>JAJFGJ010000021.1 GCA_021776175.1 Kiloniellaceae bacterium | reverse complement strand
CTTGCGGCCTCGGATCTTGATGACCATCTCGTCGAGGTGCCAGCGGGCACTGGCGCGCGGACGGCCGCGACGAAGATTGCTCGCGATCAGCAGGCCGAACTTCAGAAACCAGCGTCTTACCGTTTCGTTCGAAACATCGATGCCACGTTCGGCCAGCAGATCCTCGACATCGCGAAACGAAAGCGTGAACCGGGCGTAGAGCCATACCGCATGTCGGATGATCACGGGCGGAAAGCGATGTCGCTTGAAGGATATCGGTGTCATGCAGTGACGGTAACGGCACCTGACGGCCGCGGCCACCCACTTAACGTGTCAATGCCGCCAGACCGTATGCTGGATGATCTCGGGCGGAAAACGATGTCGCTTAAAGGATATTGGGCTCATCCGAGGACGGTAGTGGCCCATGCCCGCTTCGGCCACCACTTAACGTGTCAATGCCATATCAAGGCAGGCAGGGTGGCGTTGAATCTCTCGGAAGCACTGACTATAACCCATGGTGGCGAGAAATTGGGGGGTAGATGCATTCTGAGGTTTTGCGACAGCGGGTCTTTGTCCCGCGAACCGGGTATGCTTGCTTTCTGAAGGGGCTTTTGGTGTTGCCGGTTGCGCTAATGCTGCTGGCGATGACGAACCTTGCCGTGGCCCAGCAAGTGCCTCCCAGGCTGCCCGGCAGCGTCGAGCCGGGGCGCCGCGAAGAGGCGCCCCCGGACGTGGCGCCGCCGCCACTCGATTTCGAGCGCATCTTCCGTCTGCCGCCGGGCGCGGAACCGCCGGCCGATGTCGCCGACCGGGCGATCACCATCGAAGACCTCAGGCTCGAGGGTGTGAAGGTTTATGAGCCCGAGGAACTGCGGCCCTTGTTCGCGCCGATCATCGGCCGCGAGGTCACCGTCGCCGAACTCTTCGCCGTCGCCCGCGCGATACAGGCGCGTTATCAGAGCGACGGCTATATCCTCAGCTTTGCTTTTATCCCCCCGCAGAGCGTGGAGGACGGCGTCTTCACCATCACGGTGGTCGAGGGCTATGTCGAGCAGGTCCTGGTCGAGGATCAGGAAAGCCGTTTGCAAGAAACTCTGGCGCGTGTCGTGGAGCCGATCACCGGTTCGCGGCCGTTGCATGCCGACGACCTGGAACGCTACCTGCTGCTCGCCAACGACCTCGCGGGGATGACGGTGACCGGAGTCCTGCGCCCGTCGGAGACGACACCCGGCGCGGCCAATCTGGTGGTGAAGTCGACCCATGACCCGCTCGACGCCAGCCTTCTTCTCGACAACCGGGGCTCCGAGTTTCAGGGCCGCGGCGAGGCCACCGCGAGCTTCACCTTGAATTCGCTGCTTGGCCTCGGCGAGGCCTTCTCCGGGCGGGCGAGTGTGACGCGCGACAGCGAGGAGCTGAAATCATTTTCGGCGGATTACGTTCACCCGTTCGGTAGCGAAGGCCTGCGCGTGCATGTCGGCGCGGCCTATGCCTTGGCCGAGCCCGGCTCTACCCTGGAGTCCTTCGACGTCGAAACCGACAGCCTGACACTCGGCCTCGATGTGACCTATCCATTGATCCGCCGCCGGGAGGAGTCGCTCTTCATCAACGCCGGCTTCGTCCTGATTGACACCGCGGTCGATCTGCTTGGCAGCAAGTTCAGCCGTGATCGGCTACGCGAACTGGTTGCCGGTTTTACCTACCTGCGCAACGGTATCCTCGGCGGGCGCAGCGGCGCCAGTTTCCGGGTCATCCAGGGCCTGCCGATCTTGAACGCGACGGACCCCGACGAGGACATGACCTCGCGCGCCGACAGCGAACCCGACTTCACCAAGACCACGCTTGACGTCCAGCACCTGCAGCCACTGTTCGATCGCTTTGCGCTCACCGTTTCGGCGCGCGGCCAGATCGCCTTCCAGCCCCTGCCGGCGGCGGAGGAATTTGCTCTGGGCGGCGCGCGCTATGGCCGCGCCTATAATCCTGGCGAGATCACCGGCGAAAACGGCATCGCCCTGTCGCTGGAACTGGGCTACGACCTGCCCGTTGCCGCGTTGCCGCTGGCGGGTGCATTTGGCGATGGGGTCCGGTTCCTGTTTGAGGGGGTTCGTCCCTACGCCTTCTACGATGTCGGCAAGGCCTGGGACGACAAGACCAGTTCCTCCGCCGGTCTCAACCAGTCGTTGGCGTCGGCCGGCTTCGGCGTAAGAATCGAACTGCCCTATGGATTGCGTGCGGCGGTCGAGTACGCGCACCCCCTGACACGGACCCCGAGCAACAAGACCGATGGCAATTCAGACACGGTCTTTGTCTTTCTGAGCATCGGGTATTAGCGCGGCGCTCCGGCGCACGCCTCAGTGCGCTTATCGTGTGACGCGGTCTCGACTTATTGGGATCACTTTCAGGTTACGAACGGACGCCACGCAATCACGGTAACGTGATCGTCGTGGCCGAATGTGCCCCGACTGGCGGGACCGCGTTCAGCCAAAATTTACCAACATCCAAGACACTTAGCGCAAATTGTCGATGATCTTGCAACTGAACCTCGTGTCACTTGCGGGTGTCGGCGGCGTTGTTGCGGTATCGCATGCGGGGCGATGAATTCTTATGGCGGCTCGGCGCAAATCAAAGCGGCTCTTGGCCGCGCGGAACGAGCGTTGGGTGTCGCCGAGTCGGTTTCGCTTGCGTCTCCTATCGGGCATCGCTCTGGCCGTTGTGGTCTTTATGGGGTACGGCCAGCACGCCGCCCATAGCAATCCGATCGATCCCTCGATCAAGGCCGGACAAGTCACAATCGCCGAAAGCGAACGGCGGCTCGACGTCCGGCAGTCCAGCGACAAGGCGATCATCGACTGGCGCGGTTTTTCCATCGGCGTCGACGAGACCACGCGGTTTCACCAGCCCTCGGCCTCTTCCCTGACCCTGAACCGCGTGACCGGCGGCGACCCCTCGGCCATTCTGGGCAGGCTCCAGGCGAACGGACAGATCATGCTGGTCAATCCGAACGGCGTCCTTTTCGGACCGGGCTCGCGGATCGATGTGGGCGGCCTGGTGGCGACCACCAGCGACATTCACAATGACGACTTCCTGACCGGCAACTACGACTTCTCCATTCCGTCGCCCAACCCCAATGCCATGGTGGCCAACGAAGGCGCCATCACGGTAGCCGAGGCCGGTTATGCGGCTCTGGTTGCTCCGGCGGTGCGCAACAGCGGCACGATCAACGCGCGGCTCGGCCGGGTCACGCTGGGCGCCGCTCAGGCCTTCACCCTCGATCTTTACGGCGACAATCTGGTGGCCTTTCAAGTCGGCGTCGATGAGACCCCCCTTGATGCCAACGGCGAGCCAGTCGGTGCCTTGGTCAAAAACAGCGGCACGATCATCGCCGATGCCGGTAGCGTCACCCTGGCGGCGGACCAGGTTGGCGCCGTGGTGCGCAACGTCATCAACATGGACGGCATGATCCAGGCCAACGCCTTCGAGAACCAGGGTGGCCGGGTGGTGTTGGGCGTGACCGGGCAGGGCACGGCCCGGCTGGCCGGCAACATCGATGCCAAGGGTGGGACGGTCGAGATCGCCGGATCGGACGTGGTCATCGAAGGCGGCGCGGATGTCGCTGCCGCCCGGGGCGCGATCCTGGTCACAGCCGATGGGGACGCAACCCTGCGTGACACATCCTTGAGCGCCCGACAGATAACAATCGCGGCGGACACCGACCTGAGCGGCGCCCATGACCCCGGGACCAACGGTGGGGATGCCATCCTGGAGAACGTGACCATCGAAGCCGACGACCTTGCCGCCGCGACCGGCGGCCGGGCCGAAATCACCGGCGATCGGGTCGCACTGCTCGGAAACACAATGATCGACGCTTCGGGCAGCAAGGGCGGTGGCGAGGTCCTGATCGGCGGCGACTATCAGGGCGGCGGCGGGACCCGCACCGCCGATACGACGGTCATGGCGGACACGGCGGTCATCCACGTCGATGCCGAAGTCGCCGGCGACGGTGGCACCGCCATCCTCTGGGCCGACGAGGTGACCAGGTTCTATGGCGATATTACGGCCCTGGGCGGTTCCGAAGGCGGCGACGGCGGCCTCGTCGAAACCTCCGGCAAGGGATATCTGGCCTTCGGCGGAAGCGTGGACCTGACCGCCGTGCTGGGCGAATTGGGCACCCTGCTTTTGGATCCGGTCGATATCGTTATTTCCAACGCCGACAATACCGACGGCGCCAACGGCGGCACCATTCTGACCACCGACCTTCCGGCAGCCGAGCCCTGGAACGTAAGCCCGGCGGCGCTGGACGCCGTGGCCGGCAATATCTCCCTTGCCGCCACCAACGACATCACGGTTACCGACGCTCTGACTCTCAATACCGCGGGCGCGACGCTGACCTTGGATGCGAACAACGACATCAACGTCGATGCCGATATCACCACCAATGCCGCCGCGATCACACTGTCCGCCGACGATGACGCATCGAGCCTCGGCGGCATCAACGTCGCCGCCGGGGTGGCCGTGAACAGCGGCGGTGCGGCCATCTCCATGGAAGCCTTCGACATGGCCATCGACGGAACCGCGTCGATCAACTCCGGCGCCAGCCGGACCACGCTTCTGGCCGCCGTCGGCACGACGAGCCTTGGCGACACGACTCTGAACTTGAACCTCAGCGATGCGGAGCTCGATACCATCACCGCCAACGTGTTGCAGATCGGCGACGCCACAACCGGCGCACTTCAGGTCCTGGGCGCCATTTCACCCGCCAACACGGCGACCATGCGCCTGCAGTCCGCCGGCAGCATCACCGATAGCGCCGCCGGCGGCATCACCATCGCCAACCTACGGGTCCAGGCGGGCACCTCGGCCATTCTGGACGCCGCGGGCCATGACGTCGATGCCATTTCCATTGACGGCGGCGGCGGCAGCACCGTCAATTATACCGATGGCGACGATCTGGTCCTCGGTGGCGTCGATGGCGGCGGCGGCATTGGAACTCAAAGAACGACACTGATCGTCAACGGCGACCTGACCATCAACGACAACATTACCGGGTCGCGGGGCGTAACCATTCGAAACAACGGGGTTGATGCGACGACCACCCTCAACGCGGCCGTTCGGCTGACCGCGTCGAGCAACCGCACAATCCTGATCGTTACCGATGACCTGGAAATCGGGGCGGCCGGCAGCTTCGGCACCAACCAGAATTCGGGCACCCACACGCTCAACATCGAAACCAACACCGCCGGCCAGCAAATCAACTTCGGCGGCGCCAACACCGCTGCCAATGGCACCATGGAGCTGACCAACGACGAGCTTGGGCGCCTCAATCTGGGCACGCAGAACCTCGACAATATCAACATTGGTGCGATCGGCAGTACGGGCCAGGTGACCTTTTCCGGCTCCACCAGCAATTTTAGTGGCGGCATCGGTAGGCGGGTTATTAAGAACAATGCGGATATGATTCAGACTGCCGCCGCAACCATGGGGACCGTGACCCTGAATGCGGCGACGGGGATCACGCTCAACAACGTGGCTAACGATTTCACCGGCACACTGACCGCATCGACCAACGCCGGCAATATCACCATCGTCGACGCGAACAACCTGACGACAAATGTGGTCTCCGCCTCCGCGGGGACCGTGAGCCTGACCGCCCGCGGGGCCGAAAGCACGCTGACCCTTAACAACGTGGTCACGGCGGCGAACGGCGCCCACACCTATACCGCCGATAAGATCGCCATCAACAACGCGATCACCGCCACGGGCCAGACCGTCAACATCGCGTCGTTTACCGCCGGAAACGCGGTCAACCTGGGGTCCGCCGTCGATACCACGCCCAATACCCTGGAAATATCGGATGCCGAACTTGACCGGATCGCCGCCGGTAATCTGATCATCGGCGATGCCAACGCGGGCAGCTTCACGGTCAACGGCATCAGCAACACGTCGGTGACCGGTACCGTGACCCTGAACGCGCTTCAGGACAACGCGACGCTGACCTTCGACACGGCGCCCTCCAGCTTTTCCGCGCTCAGCGCCAACGCCGATGACCGGATCACCGTCAACCAGGATGTCGCGACCACCGTGGGGAACCTGGCGCTGGACGGCGACGCGGACGGCGCCATCGATATCAACGACGACATCGTCTTCGCCGACGGGGTCACCGTCTCGACTGCATCCGGGCTCACTCTCTTGGCACAGAACGGTGGGCTGAACCCGCTGGGCGCCTTGACCCTGTCCGCCGCCAACGGCCTCACCTTTGGCGGCGACTTGGCCCTTGGCGGTAACACCACCTTTAATGCCGACAACAACGCGGACGGTGCGGGCGTCTTCACGGTCAACGGCGGCGCGACGGTCAGCACCGCGGGCAATCCGCTGGCCGTGATCGCAGCGGACATCGACATCACCGCAGGCTTCCTGAACAGCGGCGGCGCGGCGACAACCATTACCCGGGCCAACGCCGGGACCATCGGCTTGGGCGCCACGGCCGGCGACCTGCAGATCACCGGGCCAGAATTGCAACGGATTACGGCAGGTGGGCTGACGCTCGGCGACGCCAACACAACGCTGATCACGGTCAATGGCATCACCGCCGTCAACTCCGATACCGTCAACACGGTGACCCTCAACGCGCTGTCCGACACCGGCACCATCGCCTTTTCCACCGCTGCCTCCACCTTCGACGGCCTGGCGGCCAACGCCAACGACACCATTGCCGTCAACTTCAACGTGACCACGGACGAGGCCAACCTGGCGCTCGAGGGCGACGCCGACAACGCCGACGACGCGGGCTCCGACAATATCGACTTCGCCGACGCGATCACGGTGGACGCCTTCGGCAGCCTGATCCTCGACGGGACGACGGGCGGCCTGGTGGGCGGCAACGCCCTGACGCTCAACGCCCGGGACGGGGTCAACATCAACGACAACCTTTCGACCACCGCAGGCGCGCTGGTTATCGATGCCGACACGGATACGGCACAGACGAATGCCGACCCCGACGACATCAATATCGCCGTGGGCGTGTCCATTACGGCGGGCGGGGAACTGTCTCTGCTGGCGGCGAACGGGTCGGTCATTGGTGCGGGGGCGACGACCTTCAACATACTGGACGGGTTCGTCTTGGGCGCCGACCTGACGACGGCGGGCGCGACGGTGATCAACGCCGACAGCAACGGCGACGGCACCGGCGATTTCACCCTGAACGGCGGCTCGACCATCGACACAACGGATAATACGCTGACGATCACCGCCGACGACATGGCGCTGAACGGCAGCATCGACAGCGGCACCGCCGCCACCACGCTGCTGGTCTCGAACGGCGGCACGATCGATCTGGGCGCCGCCGGCGGTGATCTCAATCTCGGCAATGCGGAACTGCAGACCATCGCCGCTTCGGCCCTGACCATCGGCGACGGCACGGCGGGCGCGTTCGTGGTGGGCGCCGACATCGCGCCGGGCGCCACGGCGGGCGCGGACGTGACGACCCTGAACCTGGTGAGCGGCGCGGGCGTTACGGCGACGGCCGGCGGCATCGTCGAAGACAAACTGTCGATCACCGCCGGCGGCACCGTCAACATGACCGCGGCGGCGACCGATGTGGGGACCCTGGCGATCGGCAATACCGGCCAGGCGGCAACTTTCAACGATCCGAACGGCGTGATCATCGGCGCGGTTGGCGGAGTTACGGGTATCAGCGCCGCCGCCCTGACCGTCAACGCGGATGACGGCATCACGGTCGACGAAAACATTACTACGACCGGCACCACCGTCCTGGATGCCGATGCGGACGGCGACGGTACCGGCGATCTCACGGTGGCGACGGGCAAGACGGTGACGACGACTGGCAACAGCCTGTCGGTTACGGCCAACGACATCACCCTGACCGGCGATCTGGACAGCGGCGCGGCGGCGACCACGCTGCTGGTGTCCGACGGCGGCACCGTCGGCCTGGGCGCGACGGCCGGGGACTACACAATAACTGGTACCGAACTTGGCCGGATCACCGCCACCGGCCTGACCATCGGCGATGCAACCAATGGCAACATCACGGTCGATGGCATCGCAGCCGTCGACAGCGATCAAATCGCCGGCACGGTGACCCTGAACGCCACGGCAAACGAGGCGGATGTGGCCTTCTCGGGCGCCGCCTCGACCTTCAACGCCCTGACCGTCAATGCCGACGACAGCATTGTCGTCAACCAGGACATCACCACTGCCCTCGGCGACCTGGCCCTGGTCGCCGACTTCGACGACTTCGACGATACCGGGCCGGACCAGATCCAATTCGGGGCCGGCACCATCACCTTGAGCACGGCCGGCGCGCTGACCCTGCAGGCCACCACCGGCGGGATCACGGCGGCGGGCACCCTGGGCCTCAACGTCGACGACGGCTTTACCCTGGGCGGCGACCTGACGCTGGCCGGAGCACTGACCATCGATGCCGATGCCGACGATGACGGCACCGGCACCTTCACGGTGAACGCCGGCGCCGACCTCAGCACCACGAACAATCCGCTGTCCATCGTCGCCGACGACATCGACATCCAGGGCACCGGGACGATCTCCAGCGGTACGGCGGCAACCAGCATATCCCGCAGCACCGCCGGGACCATCGGCCTGGGCGCGGCGGCGGGCGACCTGCACATTACCGGCGCCGAGTTGCAGCAGATTACCGCAAACGGCTTGTCCCTGGGCGGCGCCAACACCACGGCGATCACGGTCGACGGTATCAGTGCCACGAACTCCGAGGGCGTCGACGCGGTGACCCTGAACGCGACCGCCAACGCCGGAACCATCGCCTTCACCACCGGCGCCTCGACCTTCGACGCGCTGACCGCCAACGCCAACGACGGGCTGTCCGTCAGCATTGATATCACCACTGACACCGGCGACCTCGCCCTCGACGGCGATGCCGACGACGCCGATGACGCCGGCGCCGACAACATCGCCTTCACCGGCGGGCGGACCCTGACGTCGGCGGGCGCCGTCACCCTGGACGCCACCACCGGCAATATGACGGCGGATAACGCCCTGACGCTGAACGCGGCGGGCGGCATTAGCTTCAACGACAGCCTGACGACGGCCGGTGGTACTGTGACGGTCGATGCGGACACGAACGCCGACGGCACGGGCGCGCTGTCCGTCGCGGCGGCCAAGTCCATCACGACCAACAACAATACACTGGCGATCACGGCCGACGATTTAACCCTCACCGGGACCATCGACAGTGGCAATCAGGCGACGACGATCACCGTATCGGACAATGGCACACTGGCCCTGGGGACAACCGGCAGCAACTTCAATATCGACGACGCGGAACTGAATCGCATTTCGGCGACGGGCCTGACGCTCAATTCGGGCTCGATCACCGTCGATACGGTCGCGGCCACCGATTCCGATCAAATCGACGGCACCGTCACCCTGAACGCGACCCAGGACAACGACACCATCATCTTTACCGGCGCATCTACCTTCGACGCGCTGATGGCCAACGCGGATGACGGAATCGACGTGAACGGCGACCTGACCACGGCGATGGGCAGTCTGGCGCTCGACGGAGACGCGGATAACGCGGCGGACACGGCGGACAACATCGATTTCGCCGCCACCCTGACCCTGACCTCCAACACAAACATCACGCTGGATGCCACCACCGGCGACATGGCGGCGGCGGGGCGGCTCGACCTGGACGCCGACGATGCCATTACGATCAATGACAGCATCACTGCGGCGGGCGAACTCGATTTAAGGGCGGATTTCGATGACACGGGTGCGGGGGATTTCGTGCTCGCCACAGGCGCGTCCCTCGACAGCAGCGGCGGCGGCAATATCGTCATCGGTTCCGACACTATCGATCTCTCCGGCAACCTGACTGCAGGCGCGAACAAAATCACGCTGCGTCCCTCGAATGTCGGCGCGGGGCGTCAGGCCATCACGCTTGCCGGAGCGGGTGCCTATGATCTGAGCGCCCTGGAACTGGACCGCATCACGACCACCGGCGTCCTGCAAATCGGCAGCGCCGCCACGACCAGTACCGTCACGGTCGGCGCGGACATCGCCCCGGCCAACGCGGCGACATTGAGCCTGGTCGCCAACGGCAACGTAACGGCAACGGCGGGCGGCATCATCGAGACCAATCTGGCCGTCCTCAGTACCACCGGCCCGGTAAACATCACTGCCGCCACCACCGATGTGAACACCGTGGCTATATCGACGACCGGCCAAATCGACTTTACCGACGCGAACAGTTTCACTGTGGACACGGTGGCTGCGGTGACCGGCATAACAAACAACAATGGCAGCATCGGTCTGACCGCCAACACTGGCAGCATTACGCTTAACGAGGAGGCCGACTCGAGCAGCGCCAGTGGCGGGCTAACGACGATTACCGCCGATGGCGGTACCATCACCGTCAACGACAGCGGCGAAGTCCAGGACGTCCGTGGCAAGGGCGTCATCTTGAGAGCACAGCTCGTCGATATTGGCGCTGGTGTGAACGTGCGCTCTAGAGGTGGGGGATCTATCACCGTCACCACGGATGATCTGGTCGTGGATGGGAGTTTCAACGTTGACGGCGCATATACTTTTGAACCCCTGACGACGGGCCGCACGTTGCTGTTGGGCGCGGTTGACGATTTCGGCAATGCGGCGCTTGAGATATCCGAAGCCGAGCTTGACAGCTTTCTTGGCGCCGCCACGATGCTGGCGTTCGGGTCCGACGCCGCAGCCAACCGTTTCGGTACGGTCACGGTCCAGAATGCCATAGACCCAGACTCCGCTCCCATCGTCGACATGCGGATTACCGCAACCGGGGCGGTGACGCAGGCAGCACTCGCCACCATCACCTCACCCAACTTGGCGATCGATACGCAAGCGGCCATCACGCTTAACGAAGCCAACGTGGCCGACGTGTTCGCCGCGACGACGACCACGGGCGATATCCAATATACGGACACCGACGCGCTCACCATTGGCACGGACATGGGCTTCACCAGCGGTTTCGAGCGCGGGGTCGTGAACACCGGCGGCGGCGCCACCATTTCGACGAATTCGGGCGACCTGACATTGGCCGATGCGGGTATCGCCAATGACATCGATGCCACGGGCGATATCACGCTTCTAACGGCGACGGCCGACAACTCGGTCACCATCGGCGCAAATACGGATATTGAAAGTTTGGGCGGCACGGTGACGGTCCAGGCCGACGACATCGTGATCAACACCGCCTCGGGGTCGATCACCAATACAGGCCGCACGGTTGTGCTGCGCTCAGCCACGGACAACGAGGCCATCGATCTGGGCAACGGCTCGGCGGCGGCCGACAGCGACGCGGACAACATCCTGAAGCTTTCCAGTGCCGAACTGGCGCGGATCACGGCGGGTCAGTTGACCGTGGGCCACGCCAACGCAGGAGCGATATCGGTGACGGCGGACGTGACCTCGCCCGCCGCGACCCTGGACTTGTCGACAGCCTCGACGGTGGATGCCGACGCGGTCTCCGGCGGCGGTATCATCGCCACCAACCTGGCGGTCACCGCGGGCGGCGACGTGGATATCAGTGAAGCCTCCACCGCCATCGGCACCATCGCCGTATCGGCGGCGGGCTGGACGGTGGCGGTCGACGAGGTCGGTGGTATCGACCTCGGGGCCGTCGCCGGCGTCACTGGGGTCACGGCGGGCACATTCACCCTCACCACCAGCGGTGCCATCACCGACAGCGCGGCCTCGACGGTTACGGGCACGACGACATTGGATTCCGGTGCCACAACCAACGACGTCACGCTGGATAATGCAGCCAACGACTTCGCCACGGTGTCTGTCACTCAGGCCCGCAACGTAACCCTGGTGGACAGCGACGGCATCGACCTGGGCGCCTCCACGGTCTCGGGCGCGTTGAGCGTTACCG
The DNA here is from genome assembly GCA_021776175.1 of Kiloniellaceae bacterium. Taxonomy (GTDB): domain Bacteria; phylum Pseudomonadota; class Alphaproteobacteria; order Kiloniellales; family J153; genus JAJFGN01. Next base: position 3,745 of record JAJFGJ010000021.1, on the reverse strand, counting down.
CCAGCGGCACGATCACCGATTCGGGTGCCTTTGCGGTCAGCGGCACGGCGACCCTCGATGCCGGTGCTGTGACCAACGACATCACCCTGGACTCGGCCAACGATTTCGCCACCCTGGCCATCACCCAGGCCCGCAATGTAACCCTCACCGATGTCAATGCCATCGACCTGGGGGCTTCCACGGTCGCGGGTGTCCTGAGCGTCACCGCCAATGGCACGATCACGGACTCGGGGGCTCTCGTTATTAGCGGCACGACGACCCTCGATGCCGGTGCCGTGACCAACGACATCACCCTCGACGAGGCCAACGATTTCGCCACGGTGGCTGTCACTCAGGCCCGCAACGTGACCCTGGTGGATAGCGACGCCATCGACTTTGACACCTCGACGATCTCGGGCGCGCTGAACGTCACCGCCAACGGGACGATCACCGATTCCGGCGCTCTCGCAGTTGCCGGCACGGCGACCCTCGATGCCGGTGCCGCGACCAACGACGTCACGCTGGATAATGCGGCCAACGACTTTGCCACCCTGGCCGTCACCCAGGCCCGCAATGTAATCCTCACCGACGTCAATGCCATCGACCTCGGCGCCTCGACGATCTCCGGTACCCTCGATGTCACCGCCAATGGCACGATCACCGATAGCGCGGCCTTGGCCGTCACCGGCACGGCGACCCTCGATGCCGGTGCGGCGACCAACGACATCGCGCTGGACTCGGCCAACGATTTCGCCACGGTGGTTATCACTCAGGGCCGCAACGTGAGCCTCACCGACGTCAATGCCATCGACCTGGGGGCCTCCACGGTCTCAGGCACCCTCGATATCACCGCCAACGGCGCGATCACCGATTCGGGTGCCTTGGCCATTACCGGCCTTGCCACATTGGCGGCGGGCGCGGCCAACAACATCACCCTCGACGAAGCCAACGACTTCGCGACGGTGGCGGTCACCTCCGGCAACAATGTGGCCTTGGTGGATAGCAATGCCATTGACCTGGGCGCCTCGGCAGTCGCCGGCACGCTCAATGTAACCGCCAATGGTACGATCACAGATAGCGCGGCCTTGGCCGTCACCGGCACCGCGACCCTCGATGCCGGTGCCGCGACCAACGACGTCACCCTCGACGAGGCCAACGATTTCGCCACGGTGGCCGTCACTCAGGCCCGCAACGTGACTCTGGTGGACAGCGACGCCATCGACCTGGGGGCCTCCGTTGTCTCGGGTACCCTGGCCGTCACGGCCAATGGCACGATCACCGATTCGGGTGCCCTGGCCGTCACCGGCACGGCGACCCTCGATGCCGGCGCCGTGACCAACGACATCACCCTCGACGAGGCCAACGACTTCGCTACGGTGGCTGTCACTCAGGCCCGCAACGTAACTCTCACCGATGTCAACGCCGTCGACTTGGGCGCCTCCACGGCCTCGGGCGCGCTGAACGTCACCGCCAACGGGACGATCGTCGATTCCGGCGCTCTCGCAGTTGCCGGCACGGCGACCCTCGATTCCGGTGCCGTGACCAACGACGTCACGCTGGATAATGCGGCCAACGACTTCGCCACGGTGGCCGTCACCCAGGCCCGAAACGTGACTCTGGTGGATAGCAGCGCCATCGACCTAGGGGCCTCCGTTGTCTCGGGTACCCTGGCCGTCACGGCCAATGGCGCGATCACCGATTCGGGTGCCCTGGCCGTCACCGGCCTCGCCTCCCTGGCGGCGGGTGGGGCCAACGACATCGCGCTGGACAGTGCGACCAACGATTTTTCCACCGTGGCGCTTGCCACCGGCAACAATGTAACCCTGGTGGATGCCAACGCCTTGACGCTCAACGCCGCCACCATCGAGGGTGCCTTGGGCCTCACGGCGGTAGACGGCGTCACTCTCGCGGGCAACCTCACCAGCAACAACACCAATGCCGGCGCCAGTACGATCGATGCGGACAGCGACAACGACGGCATCGGCGATTTCACCGTGGCCGGCGGTACGACGCTGGCTACCGGGGGCAACGCGCTGACCGTGACGGCGAACGACCTGATCCTGGACGGCAGCCTGAACAGCGGCGCGGTATCGACTGCGTTGCTGCGCTCCACTCTCGGGACCATCGGGCTGGGGGGCACGCCAGGGGGCTATAGCATCGACGATGCCGAGTTGGGCCGTATCACCGCCGCCGGGTTGGTCATCGGGGGTGCCTTGACCAATGCTTTCACGGTCAACGGCATCACGGCGGCCAACTCCAACAACATCACCGGGGCCGTGACCCTGAACGCCACCGCCAATACCGGCGACGTGACCTTCGATACCGCGGCCTCGACCTTTAATGCGCTCAACGTCAATGCGGATGATGGTATTGCGGTGAACGTGGCCCTTTCCACCGATATCGGGTCTCTTGCCCTCGAGGGCGATGCGGATAATGCCGTGGACGGCAATGACGACATCACCCTGACAGCGGATCTGGCCTCGGCCGGCGGTATCACCTTGGACGCCACCATGGGTGGCCTGGTGCTTGGCGCCAACCAGGTGATCACCGCGGGCGGGGCGGTCAGCGCCAACAACGCGATTACCGGCGCCAATGTTGATCTCGTTGTCAACGCGGGCACCGCCAATGTCACTTTCACCAGTCTCGATTTGGGGGCTGCCGCGGGAACGCTGTCCGTGACCGGTGGCAATGTCGACACCGGCAACCTACTGATTGCCGATACGGCGTCCCTCAATGGCGCAATAGTTGGCAGCGGTGTTGCTGTCCGGCAACTGACCCTGACTGGTGCCAATGCCAACATGAGCGGTACGATCAACGGTGTTGCTGGCGATGCCGCGGCCCTGCTTGTCGGCATGCCCGACGCACCTTCACATCTTTTCAACGGCTGTCAGGCCAGCGGATGCGCGGTTGTGGCCCCCCCAGGCGGTTCAGGGGCGGGCTCGACCGATCAATTGTTATCGCCCGAACTCATTCAAGATCTGAGTACCGTTAACCGGATTACCGTTGAGGACGGTGCCGAGGAGAACGAGGGTGTGGCTCAAGAATTCGATATCCAGGGGCAGAATCGGTCTGACGATCAGGCCCGGCTAGCCGACGAATCGCATCAGGAGAAGTTGGGTCGAATCCTGATGGCCATGGAAAACGAGGCGCGCCAGGGACTGCGGGACCAGGCGAACGGGGGAACGGATGACGAGGCCGACTGCGACGCCCGGGGCACCGATAGAGCCCAGATCTCCGGCGGCTCATGTGGTGGCGCCGGTCGGGAAGCCGCTCCCACATTGTAGGATAGCCATATTCGGGAACTCGCGGCGCCTTGATCCACCGTGTTTGATAATCCCGAACGCTATGGCCTGAATTGAGGGCTCTCCAGCTCTCACCCCCCAAACGCCACATACCGTGACCAAGTTTGTGGAATTTTGCGGACAGTACTAAATTGGAGCCCCGACGGCATTGACACGTTAAGTGGGTGGCCGCTGCGGTCAGGTGCCGTTACCGTCACTGCATGACACCGATATCCTTCAAGCGACATCGCTTTCCGCCCGAGATCATCCAGCTCGCGGTTTGGCTTTATGCCCGGTTCACGCTGTCATTTCGCGATGTCGAGGATCTGCTGGCCGAGCGTGGTATCGATGTTTCGAACGAAACGGTAAGACGCTGGTTTCTGAAGTTCGGCCTGCTGATCGCGAGCAATCTTCGTCGCGGCCGTCCGCGCGCCAGTGCCCGCTGGCACCTCGACGAGATGGTCATCAAGATCCGAGGCCGCAAG
>JAJFGJ010000003.1 GCA_021776175.1 Kiloniellaceae bacterium | reverse complement strand
ATTCCCACGCGTTACTCACCCGTGCGCCAGTTTCACCAGGACCGAAGTCCTGGATCACCTTCGACTTGCATGTGTTAAGCCTGCCGCCAGCGTTCGTTCTGAGCCAGGATCAAACTCTCAAGTTGACTTGCCCAATCGCTTGACCAAGGTCCGAAGACCAAGTTTCCACGACTGAACTTATCGAGCTCCCAACACAAACGCGTACAAAATTATAGTGCATGGCACTTAAGATACGCGTTTGCATCAGAGTCTATATTGGCAACCAGCCGTAACCGGCACCCAGACTCCGCCGCCCGCGCATCCCTTCCTTACAATCAACAATGTCAAACAGCTGGCGATAGGACGCAGGACCAAAGCCCCCCGGCTACCCCCTGGGCCCGGTTTCCCGAACCCCGTTTCCGCAACAATCCGACTCGGCGGAAAAATGCGGGAAACGATAATACCGGCCGCGCCGTGAAACTGCAACGCAACATGCGCTGCAATTCTCGTGCGGTCGAATAGGAAGTGTCGCAGGCGTCGCCCGAAAGCGCCCCCGCCGTCGACAGCGGTGTATATATGCCCCTCTTGAGGGCTTGTCCACACCTGTTTTTAACTGAAGTGAATTTTTCCTGTGAAGGCGGGAAACCTAGGATTCCCGCCATCCCCAGCGCCGGGCCCAGGCAGGTCTAGCCACCAGACCACTGGTCCCGGAGGGCGATTCGGCCGCTTTGGGAGCCAGGGCACGGCAACTTCGATTCGGGCGGCGCCAGAGTCGGCATTTTCCCCTTAGAGGAGGCCCAGTTCGTGCAGTTCAGCCGCCATATCGGCCGGGATATCGGCTAGGCCATCGCCCAGGGCATCCAGATCCTTAGGGGCGTCCTCGGGCGCCAGGTAGCGCCACCCCTGAAACGGGCGGTGTGCCCGCGGTACGGTGCGCACCAATTTCTCGCCCAATATCAGGTGGTTATCGGCCCGCCCCTGTTCGTCGACCACGGCCTCGATATCCAGCAAGCGTTGGCGTGCTCGAACCTGGCCCTTGATGACCCAATAGATCGACCCGCCATCCAGCAGCTCCTCACGGCGCCTGGGGGTCATGCGGGTCCGGTGGTACACCCGGCCGGTCCGCGCCCGCCGGCGGGATTGCCAGGCGGCCAGATCCTCCACATCCTCGGTTCCGACGGATAACTTGATCAAGTGGAGCAAGGGTATTCCTCAGGGTTTCGAGCAGGACGCCGCCGGAGCGATCAGGGCCAGGCCGAGGCGCACGGGCGGCACGGCGGCGCCGGTGTCCCAGGATAACTCAAGCGGCCCCAGCACCTCCAGGCAAGAGAATCGGCCGGCGAGCCCGGGCGGCGCCTGGTCCGGAGCCGCGCCGGGCACGGATTCCCAAACCACGACGGCGCCCTTTTCGCGCACCAGCGAATCGCCGACCCAGGGCGCCCGGGCCGGGTCCCCGGCTATGTAGACCCATGGCCGCGCGGCCGCATAGGCGCCGATGTTGCCCGCCAGCCACTCGGACCCGATCGCGATCGGCAAGGCCCCGGCGTGGCGCGCGCTCCATGCCGCCTCGGCCTCGCGCGCGAGCGCCCGGCCAGGGAAATGAACCCTTTTGCCCTTCCCCGTGACATAGGGCTGCGCCAGGGCCAAGGCCGCGTAAAGCGCCGGCGCCAGCAAAAACAAGCCGCACCAAGCCACCGCGAAACGGCGCAGGTTCAATCGCGGCGGCAGGCATGACATCGCCAGTATCAAACCGAAGAACAGGAACAAGGAGGAGCCCCACATGGAACGCAGGCGCAGTCCGAATATAGCCGACGCGAGGATCACCAGGACCAGCGGCGCGATGCCGGCGGCGATCAGGAAACGCCGTTCGCGGGTTAGGCTCGAGACCTGCCAAGTCGGCCGCCCCAGGGCGGCGAACAGCAGCAACATGGGAAGCAGGGCGGTCAGTTGCGCGAACAGAAACTTCACCGGATAACCGAGATGGCGCGCGAAAGCCGAATCGCTATGCGCGGCCGCGCGCGCGACCGCGTAGGTCAGGGTCTGGAAATCGTGCCCCCACATCCAAACCAGATGCGGGCCAAGAACCGCCAGCGCGGTCCCCATCGCCAAGTAGGGACCCGGCGTACGCCAGACCGCGCGGCTGTCCCGGTCGAGGACGAGAAACAGGCCCAAGGGTAGAATCAGAAACCCGGTGAAATACTTGCCGAGCAAACCCAGGGCGCCGAACACTCCGAACAAGGCCCAGAAAACCAAGCCGCCACGCGACAGCGCGCGCCAGAGGCAGAGCACGCACAAGGCCCAGAGCGGCAAGAGGATGACGTTGGCGTTGAATTCCGGGCTGGTGAAATTGTGGTAGTAGATGCCTTCAAGCAACAACACCGCGATCAAGGCCACGCGCGGCGTCAAAAACTCGAGCGCCAAGCGCCATAGCGCCCAAAACGCCAGGGTGACGCAAAGCGCGCTAAGCAAGTACACCGGCCACCCCCGCCCCGGCGCGGCCAGATAGGCGAGCTCGGCCAACCAGGCCGACAACGGCGGGTGCTTGTCGTAACCCCACTGCCAGGCATGGCCCCAGGCCAACTCCTCGATCGCGTCGAGCGGCAGATTCGGATTCGCCAGGCTGGGGACCAGGGTCCAGAGCGCGGCGTGAAGCACCAGGGCCGCCGTTAGAACCGAACCGGGCCGGGTGCTAAAAAAGCGGGACACTTTATGGGTGCCTATCCGCTCGGCTTGTCACCGGGCCGCCCGGCCGTGGCGGGCAAGCGCTCCTGGATCAAGTAAAGCGGGCGGCCCTTGGTCTCGTCGGAAATCCGCCCGACGTATTCGCCCAGTATGCCAATGGTCGTGAGCTGAACGCCGCCGAGAAACAAGACCACGACCATAAGCGAGGGATAGCCAGGCACGGCGCTGCCATGAACCAGGGTGTCGTAAATGATGCTAAGGCCGAACGCGAGGGCCAGCACCGCGACCAGCAAACCGACATAAGTCGCGACTTTCAGCGGCACGGTCGTGAAGCTGGTGATGCCCTCTATGGAAAAGCTCCACAGCTTGATGAAATTCCACTTGCTGGTGCCGGCGTGGCGCGGGTCCCGATCATAGGGGACCGATATCTGCCGATGCCCGATCCAGGCGAACAAACCCTTCATGAAGCGGTGTTGTTCGCGCAAACGGTTCAGATCCTCGACCGCTACCCGGCTCAACAAGCGGAAGTCGCCAACATCGCGCGGCATGGGCGCGCGGCCGACCTTCTCCATGAGTCTATAAAAGGCGGCGGCCGAAGTTCGCTTGAGCCAGGTCTCCCCGGCGCGCGAACGGCGCTGAGCATTGACCACTTCCGCGCGGCCCTCGGCCCAGGGGCCGATAAGTTCCGGAATCAACTCAGGCGGGTCTTGCAGATCCGCGTCGATGATGATCACCGCATCGCCCCCCGCATGGTCGAAGCCCGCGGTCATCGCCGCTTCCTTGCCGAAATTGCGCGACAGCCGCAATAGCGCGACACGCGGGTCGGCCGCACGAAAGGATTCGATCACTTGGCAGGAATCGTCGCGGCTGCCGTCATCGACATAGACGATCTCGACATCGTAGGGCAGCGCCTCAAGCACGGCGATCAAGCGCCGGTGCAGCTGCGGCAACACTCCGGCCTCGTTGTAAACCGGAACCACGATCGACAAGCTGCGGCGCCCCGCCGTGTCCCGCCCCGCCGCATCCCGTGCTTCCGAGATGAGATCGTCCATGCCTACCGTCCTGTCCAAACGCCCGCGCGGCCCAGGCCCCGCAAGGCTTTCATGGACCCTTATCATGCTGTATAGAAATCGCCAAAAGGGCGCAAGTTCGCGATTCGGAGCCTCTAAATCGAGTGACATCACCCGCCAGCGACAGCCTCGCGATTCTCCGAACCCAGGCAACGCCCGCCTTCGCCGTGGGATATGCCATATACATCCTTGCCCGGAACCCAATCCGCGGTGCCGGGAGGCAACGTCTGTTCAAGCCACCTTTGGCGCGTCCATGACTCTGGTCGAGCATCAGCGGATTCTCTACACGTCCAAGAACCCCACCCGGCGCTGGCTGCACACCAGCCGGCGGGATTGGATTCTCTCGGCGATCCGCCGCCACGCACCGGCGCGCCGGAACCGTGCGATCGAGATCGGACCTGGGTCCGGGGTCTATCTGCCGCTTCTGCTCGAACTTTTCGAACAGGTCACGGCCTTCGATATAGAAAGGCAGTACCTGGACGCCGCCCAAGGCTTGGCGGCCAACAATACGGGGCTGCGAATCGAACGCGGCGATATCGCGAAGGCCGCGAGCACAGACGCGGGATCCTACGATCTGGTGCTGTGCTCGGAGGTGGTGGAGCACATCCCGCCGGACCAAAGCGCGGCCGCCTTCGCGGGCTTCCGCCGCCTTCTGGCCGGTGGCGGCATTCTGGTGCTGTCGACCCCGCACCGCTGGAGCGCGGTCGAGACCACCGCGCGGGTCGCGTTATCGCCGGCGATGATCTGGCTGACGCGCCTGGTTTACCGCGAGCCGGTGCTTGAGCTGGGCCACATCAACCTCCTGACCCGGCGCCAGGTCGAGCACGCCCTGCGCGATGCGGGCTTCGAGATTCTGGAGCGCCATGCCGGTGGACTTTACCTTCCGGTCCTGGCGGAGTTGCTCGGCGAGCCGGCGCTCAGGCTCGAGCGGTGGCTGGAAGCCAAGCTGCGCGGCGGCCCGCTGCATCAGCTTTTGTGGACTCAGTACTACGTCGCCCGCGCCGGAACGTGAGCGAAGTTAGGCAACGGGCATGAACCCGCGCGTCCCGCGTTCCACCCTGTCACCGGCGTTTCGCCGGCGCGCCGTGCGTTTCTGCGCGACCGGCCTGCTGACCGCCGCGGTCTATCTCGCGGTGGCGTGGATGTTCGTCGAATGGGCCGGTTTGCGTCCGGCGCTGGCGGGGGCGTTCGCCTTCCTCGCGGCCATCCCGCTCAACTACCTCATGCACAAGTTATGGAGCTTCGAATCGCGGCGCCTCCACCGCCAGGCAATGCCGCGCTTCCTCGCCACGATCGGAACCGGCCTGCTCATCAACAGCGCGATGATCGAGCTGCTACATACGTTTGGCGGCCTGCATTATCTGATCGCCCAACTCCTCGCCATGTGCTGCGTCATCGCGTGGAATTTCCTGGCCTTCGACAGATGGGTGTTTCGGATCTAGACCGTGTCCTCCAGCGGTTGACCCTAGGAAGCCCTGGATCGAAATGCCCGCCGCCCGTGACGGAACTTCGACCCGGCGCCAGGAACGGACGTTGGTGTCGGTTGGAACAAATTTCATGAAATTAGAGCAACGTAAGCATGGAGCATGCCGGTAAAATATGTTATAATGCTTGTGGACTAGTTGAGAAGAACACCTAGTTGGAGTTTGTGTGCTATGAGATTGATATACATAGCATTAATAGCCTCCGCGCTCGTATCGTCACCAGCAAGGTCTGCGACGTTCCATTACACGCAGGAAGGATTTCACGGCGGTGGTTTCACGGCCGGAAGATTCGCGGACACCGACACGAAGAACAAGGGATTTCATGAGTTCGACCACGGCTCGATACTTCCGAGCCGGGCTCCTGGCATCGCGAAAGTCACCTCATTCGACTCCGACTGGTCCGGGAACGGCATTATGCCGTCGTTTTCCCCGGGACCGAACGATCTCGCCGTCGTGATCTTAGAAAACGAAAGGTCACACCTGATGAATAACGGCCGGGATCCCAAATCGATTTTCGCACCCGGCCCCGTTAGCAACTATAGGGCCGGCGGGCCAGGCCTATTGCTCGTGCCTTGCGCCGTCTTCGTCGATCTCTGCGACTTCGTCGCGTCCACCAACCCGCCCCCGCATGATTTCGACACCTTGCCCCCTAGAGCGAACTTCGCGGAGAACCATGTCATTCCACTGCCGGCGGCCGCTTGGCTGTTCCTGACCGCGCTCGGCGCGCTCGGCTTGGCTAAGCGGTTTGGCAAGACGCCGTAAACTCAGTTTCAGGCGCTCAGTTACCGGACCGGGCGCGGCATGTGGGTGCGTCTTTGGCCGCCATGACCCGCGCCACGTTCGAGGCGGGCGCGCGGCCCAGGGTGGCGCAGATCATCCGCCCGGCGGCGGTCAGCTTGTCGAGATCGACGCCGGTTTCGATGCCCAGGCCGTCGAGCATATAGAGCACATCCTCGCTGGCGGCATTGCCGCTCGCGCCCTTGGCATAGGGGCATCCGCCCAAGCCGGCGACCGAGCTGTCGACAATCGAAACACCCAGTTCCAGACACGCCAGGATGTTGGCCAGAGCCTGTCCGTAAGTGTCGTGGAAATGAACCGCGAGGCGTTCAATCGGAACCTCGGCCGCGACCGCCTGGATCATAGTTTGGGCCTTGGCCGGCGTTCCGGTTCCTATGGTATCGCCCAGGGAAATCTCGCCGCATCCCATCTCGAACAACCGCGCGGCGACCCGGGCGGACGCTCGTGGCTCAATCCCGCCTTCGTAAGGACAGCCGAGCACGCACGAGACGTAACCGCGCATGGCCACACCATCGCGCGCGGCCGCCTCGGCGACCGGCGCGAAACGCGCCAGGCTCTCGGCGATCGAACAATTGATGTTGCGCTGGGTGAAGGTCTCCGACGCCGCGCCGAACACCGCGATGTCGCGCGCGCCGGCCGCCCGCGCCGCCTCGTAGCCTTTCATGTTGGGAACCAACACCGGATAGCGCACGCCGGTTTCGCGCGCGATCCCGGCCAGAACCTCGCCGCTGTCGGCCATCTGCGGGACCCATTTAGGGGACACGAAGGCACCCGCTTCGATGACGCTCAGCCCGGTGCCGCTCAAGCGGTCGATGAGATCGATCTTGGCCGCCGCCGGCACGATGTCCGACTCGTTCTGCAAGCCGTCGCGCGGCCCGACCTCGACCATTTTAACGCGGGCGGGCAGTTTCATTTCGCGTCACCGCCGACGCCGCCGTCCTCCAGGATCAGAAGTTCGGCCCCCTCCTCCACCAGATCACCGGGCGCGTAGAAAACTTCGGTCACCTTGCCGTCGGCGGCGGCGGTCAGGCGATGCTCCATCTTCATGGCTTCAAGGACGATCAGAGGCGCCCCACGCCGCACCGTATCGCCCGGCTTCACCAGAACCTGCACGACCTTGCCCGGCATGGGCGCGGCCACACGGCCCACCGGCTCCGCCTCATCCGCCACCGCCTCCAGGGGGTCGGCCAGGTGCAGGCGGTGGGTCGCGCCGCGCAGCAAGACCACGAGATCGCCGTCATGGCGAACCACGGCTGCGGGGAACCGATGGCCATTGAACTCAACAAGCATCGCGCCGTCTTCGCCCAGTTCACCGGAGGCCGAGACCTCCTTGCCATTGAGGGCCAAGCGGTATCCGGCGGCCCGGTAGTGAACAGTCACCACGACCTCGCTCTCGCCGTCCAGAAAGGCCAGGCGGCTATGGGTATCGACATTGAGGCGCCAGCCCGCCGTGTCGTGCCAGGGCGAATGCGGATCGCTCGACTTGCGGGCCGCGGAGACCGCTTCGGCCCGGCGGTGCAGGAGTTCGGCCAGGCAAGCGACGGCCAGAACCTCGTCGCTGGCCGGCGCCGGTGCCGTCATAAGCTCGGTGAGATACTTGGGCACGAAACCGGTGTCGATTTCCGCCGCGCCATAGGCCGGATGGGCGGCGACGGCGGCCAAAAACGGGACGTTCGTGGTCACGCCGACGATTTCGATCCGCGAGAGCGCGGCGCGCAGGCGGGCCAGGGCGCTAGGCCGGTCGCGGTCCCAGACAATCAGCTTGGCGAGCATGGGATCGTAGTGCACCGAAACGCCGTCGCCTTGACGCACCCCGCTATCGATCCGCAGGTGCGTGGACTGCTCGGGAAGTTTTAGCCGCGCCAGACGGCCGGTCGCGGGCATGAAATCGCGCGCCGCGTCTTCGGCATAGATGCGCGCCTCTATGGCATGGCCCGCGATCGTCAGTTGGTCTTGCGTGCACGGCAGGCTTTCGCCCCCGGCGACCCGAAGCTGCCATTCCACCAGGTCGTGCCCGGTGATCATCTCGGTGACTGGATGTTCCACTTGCAGACGGGTGTTCATCTCCATGAAATAGAAATGATTCCCTTCCGCGATGAATTCCACCGTTCCGGCCCCGACGTAGCCGCAGGCCTGAGCCGCCGCGACCGCCGCCGCGCCCATTTCCGCCCGCCGCGCGGGGTCCATTCCGGGCGCCGGGGCTTCCTCGAAAACCTTTTGATAGCGTCGCTGAATCGAGCAATCCCGCTCGAACAAGTGAACCGCCTGGCCGTGGCTGTCGGCGAAGACCTGAATTTCGATATGCCGGGGCTGCTTCAGATAAGTTTCGAGCAACACGCGGTCGTCGCCGAAGGCCGCCGCCGCCTCGCGCTTGGCCGATGCCAGGGCTTGCGCGAAATCCTCCTGACGTTCGACGATGCGCATGCCCTTGCCGCCGCCGCCCGCCGTGGCCTTGATGAGGATCGGAAAGCCGATCCGTTTCGCCTCGGCGGCCAGAAACTTGGGATCCTGTTTATTTCCATGATAGCCGGGGACCAGGGGCACACCGGCCTTTTCCATCAAGTCCTTGGCGGCGCTTTTCGATCCCATGGCCCTAATCGCCTCGGGCGGCGGGCCTATAAAGACAATGCCCGCCCGCGCGCAGGTCTCGGCGAAGTCCGCGTTCTCGGACAAAAACCCGTATCCCGGATGAATGGCCTGGGCGCCCGCGCGCTTGGCCGCCGCTAACACCGCCTCGATCTTGAGGTAACTTTCGGCCGCCGGCGCGGGTCCGATCGAATAGGATTCGTCCGCCAGGGCGGCATGGGCGGCCCGGGCATCGGCATCGGAGTAGACCGCGACCGAACGAATGCCGAGGCGCCGCAACGTGCCCATGACCCGGCAAGCGATCTCGCCACGATTGGCGATCAAGACCTTATCGAACATGGCTCCTGCCTCAAGCTGGGTTCACGGGCGGACGCATCACGGTTCCGCCAGGACATCGAAGGCGATCGAGATGCGCTGCTGGTCCGCCTCATAGGGCACGGTGTGATGATAGAAGTAGGAGGGAAATAAGACCATGAGCCCCTCCTCCGGCTTGTAGGCCTTCAATTCGGGCTCGACGGTATAGGGGATCTGCACGCCCGGCCGGCCGAATTCGATCCACCCGGCATGGGATTCCGCCTGGGCCGAAACCACGGACGGCACCTTGGCGTAATAGCATCCGCTCAGCCACGCGGGGTGGATATGGGCCACTTGATGGCCCTGAGCTTCCATGACCACCGACCACATGGTCAGCCGCCAGCGGCGCGGCGGCTTGGCCAGCAAGGGATGGCCGGCATCGATGGGATGATCGCGTATATAGGCTTCGACCGCCGCCATGACGGCCTGTTCCAAGGCCGCCATGGGCCCCTTGGGTTCGACCAGCAGTTCCCCGGTGTGACGCCCGGCCCGCGTCGCGTGACTGGTCGGCGCGAAAACCAAGGTCGGATGGGACAGGATGTGCGCGGACAGGGCCTCGTTGAAAGCGTCCAGGGTCTCGAACCCAGGAGGCACGGCTATCTCGACCGGCTGAATCAAGCGGTCGAAATCGACCAGGGCGCGCGCTTCTGGGCGGCGTCCTAGCTCGTCCAGCACAACGGCCTTGAGCGCCAGCACGCGCGGATTTCCCGGCTCGCGCGCCAGGTAGGTCTCGCAAACCTCCAGCGCGGCGGAAAAATCGCGCCGCTGCATGAGCACGATACCCAGGTTGACGTGGGCCTCGGGAAAACCCGGACGCAAAGAGATGGCATGACGATGCGCCGTCTCCGCCTCTTCCAGATCGCCCAGGGCCCGCATGGAGCCGCCCATGTTGGTGTAGGCCTCGGCGAAGCGGGGTTCCAGCGCCACGGCCCGCCGGTAAGCCGCCACCGACTCTTCGAAACGGCCGGCCTCGCGCAAGGCGCTGCCGAGATTGCTGTGTCCGCCCGCGAAGTTCGGCTCTCGCCCGGTCAGGCGCTGAAGCAGCTCAATCGCCTCATCAATGCGCCCGAGCTCGACCAAGACGCTGCCGAGGTTGACGAGCGCCTGGGGAAGATCCGGTTTGAGCCGCAAGGCCTCGTTATAGGCGGCCTCCGCTTCTTCCAAGCGCGCGAGCTTCTGTAGAATGCCGCCAAGATTGAAGTGCGCCTCGGCAATGCCGGGATGCAATGCCAGGGCTTGACGGTAGGCCGCCATGGCTTCATCCATGCGGCCCAAGTCCTGCAGGACCCCGCCCAGGTTGTAATGGGCGCCGGCCATGTCCGGATTTATTTCGATCGTGCGGCGATAGGCGCGCGCCGCGTCGTCGAGCCGCCCGCTGGCTTCCAGGGCCGCCCCCAGGTTGACGTGGGCCTGGGCGAAATCCGGGCGCTGTTCGCAGGCCGCGCGCAGGACCGGGACCGCGGTCTCCGGCCGGCCGGCGGCCAGCAAAGCCAAGCCTTGAATATAGGTCGCCCTGGGTTCCCCCGGCCGCGCGCCCAAAACCCACCGCGCCAATTCCTCGGCCTCGACGTGGCGGCCGGCATTCAGGCGCGCCACCGCCTCGGCCAGGTTTGCCTCGATACTGTCCGGGGTCGGCGGGTTGGGGTCGCTTGGCATTGTCGGTTCCGTCATGGGCGCTGGCTTCGATCCATCCTAGGGTTTGCTCGGCTCATATTGAATCATTTGACCCGTTTTCGCGTCCGCTGACCAGGCGCGGCCGATGGCGCCGATTCTCGCCGGCGCCGGAGCGGTCAGGCCCCCGGCCAGGACGGGTCGCGTTTCGCTAGGAAAGCGGCGATCCCCTCGCGCGCTTCCCTAGAGATGCGCTGGCGCGCGATCCGCGCCGCCGTGTCCTCGACCAGCGCGTCGTCGATGGGCCGCTTCGTCACGGCGAAGATCAACTCCTTGGCCGCGGCCTGAGCCTTGGGCCCGCCCTTGAAGAGGCTGTGCAGGATATTCTTGCCGGCATCCTCGAGAGTCCCATCCGGCGCCACCGCGTGAATCAGTCCAAGCGCATGTGCTTCGCGCGCGGTGAAGGTTTCGGCGGTCAGGAAATAGCGCCGCGCCGCGCGCTCGCCAATCGCGGCGATAACATAGGGCGCGATGACCGCCGGAATCAGGCCAAGCTTAACTTCGGACAAGGTGAAGCTGGCGGTTTCCGCCGCGACCGCGATATCGCAACACGCGGCCAGTCCGACTCCGCCGCCGAGGGCACGGCCTTGAACTAAGGCCACGGTCGGTTTCGGCAGCTCGTTGAGCGTGCGCATGAGTCCGGCCAGGGCGCGCGCGTCGGTCAGGTTTTGATCCTGCGTATTGCCGGCCATGCGCTGCATCCAGTTGAGGTCGGCGCCGGCGGAAAAATTCCGGCCCTGGGCACGAAGGACGACGGCGCGTACCCGCGAATCGGTACCCAGGCCGTTCAAGACGGCGGTCAGTTCCGCGATCAGCGTATCGTTAAAGGCGTTGTGAACCTCGGGCCGCGTCAGCGTGACCCAGGCGACACCGGATTCGTCTATCTCTTCCATGAAGAAAGGTTTTTGCATCGCCGCTACATCCTGAATATGCCGAAGTCGGTACGCTCGGCCGGTGCGTTCAAGGACATGGATATGCCCAGGCCCAATGCCATGCGCGTATCCAGGGGATCGATGATGCCATCGTCCCACAAACGCGCCGAGGCATAGGACGGATGGCCCTGGCGCTCGTACTGATCGCGGATCGGTGTCTTGAAGGCCTCTTCGTCCTTGGCATCCCAGCTTTCGCCGCGCGCTTCCATGGCGTCGCGGCGGATGGTGGCCAGCACCGCCGCGGCCTGCTCGCCGCCCATAACCGAGATACGGGAGTTGGGCCACATCCACAACAACCGCGGATCGAAGGCGCGCCCGCACATGCCGTAGTTGCCGGCGCCGAAACTGCCGCCCAGAATGACCGTGAACTTGGGGACCTTGGCGCAAGCGACCGCCGTCACCATCTTGGCCCCGTCCTTGGCGATGCCCCCGGCCTCGTACTTGCGGCCGATCATGAAGCCGGTAATGTTCTGCAGGAAGACCAGGGGAATGCCGCGCCGGCAGCACAGCTCCACGAAGTGCGCGCCCTTCAAGGCCGACTCTGAAAACAAGATACCGTTGTTGGCGACGATACCCACGGGATAGCCCAGGATACGGGCGAAACCGCATACCAGCGTGGTGCCGTAAAGCGCCTTGAATTCGTCCAGCTCGCTGCCGTCGAGCAAGCGCGCCAGAACCTCGCGAACGTCGTAGGATTCACGCGGGTCGCTGGGAACGATGCCGCAAATCTCATCGGGATCGTAAAGCGGATCGCGCGGCGCCGCGACATCCAGGCCGTGGGCCTTGACCCGGTTCAAGTTGGAGACGATCCGCCGCGCCACCGCCAGGGCATGGGCGTCGTTGCGCGCCGTATGATCGGTTACCCCCGATACCCGGCCATGCACCTCTGCGCCGCCGAGTTCCTCGGCGGTCACGACCTCGCCGGTCGCCGCCTTCACCAAGGGTGGGCCGCCCAGGAAAATGGTGCCTTGATCGCGGACGATGACGCTTTCGTCCGACATTGCCGGCACGTAAGCCCCGCCGGCGGTGCAGGAACCCATGACCAAGGATATCTGGGGTATACCCTTGGCCGACATGTTGGCCTGGTTGAAGAATATGCGGCCGAAATGTTCGCGGTCGGGGAACACCTCGTCCTGGTTCGGCAGGTAGGCGCCGCCGGAATCCACCAGGTATAGGCACGGAAGGTGGTTCTGCTCCGCGATCTCCTGCGCGCGCAGGTGCTTCTTGACCGTCATGGGGAAATAGGTTCCCCCCTTCACCGTCGCGTCGTTGGCGACGATCATGCACTCCTGGCCCCGGATGCGGCCAATGCCGGTGACGATCCCGGCCGCCGGCACCTCGCCGCCGTATAGGTCGTAAGCCGCGAGCTGAGATAATTCCAGGAACGGCGATCCGGTATCCAGCAGGGCGCGAATGCGATCGCGCGGGAGCAGTTTTCCGCGCGCCAGGTGCTTCTCGCGGGCCTTTTCGCCGCCGCCGAGTTTGATGCGGTCCACCTTGTCCTTGAGATCCGCCACCAAGGACTTGAGGGCGCGATGGTTGCGGCGGAAAGCCTCGGACCGGGTGCCGATGGCGCTTTTCAGAACGGTCATGCGGCAAAGACTCCGTGAACACGAACGGTTTAGGTGTGACCGACGCTCCGCCCGCCGGCAAGTAAATTCCGGGCAAGGCAGCCAGTATCCTGCGGCAATTGTTACTAGACAATGTAACGCTTGCAGTTACTTCGCCCCGGCTCCTAAGGTCCGGTCAAATAACGGAGACTGATCGATGAATGCGCTTGAGAAGATCGAATCGGCGGCGGAACTGGTGTACCGCCATATGGCCCCCACCCCGCAATACCGCTGGCCGCTTCTGTGCCAGCGCGCGGGCCTCGAGGTTTGGGTCAAGCATGAGAATCACACACCCATCGGGGCCTTCAAGATACGCGGCGGCCTGGTCTTCATGGACAATCTTAAAAAACAGCGCCCGGAGGTAACGGGCGTGATCGCGGCGACCCGCGGCAACCATGGCCAAAGCATCGCCCTGGCGGCGCGCATCCAGGGCCTCAAGACCGTTGTCGTCGTCCCCCACGGCAATAGCGTCGAGAAAAACCGCGCCATGCGGGCCTTCGGCGCCGACTTGATCGAACACGGCGAGGATTTCATCGAGGCCAAGGATTTCGCCATCGATCTCGCGCATCGAAAGGGCCTCTATATGGTGCCCTCCTTCGATCCCCAGTTGGCGCTCGGGGTGGCGAGCTACGGTCTGGAATTCCTGCGCGGCGCCGGGGACCTGGATGCGGTCTACGTGCCCATCGGCCTGGGCTCGGGCATCTGCGGCACCATCATGGCGCGCGATGCCCTGGGCTCGCGGACCAAGATCGTCGGCGTCGTGTCGGACCGCGCCGCCGCCTACGCCTTGTCGTTCGAGGCCCGTGAAGCGGTCTCCACCAACTCGGCCAACACCATGGCCGACGGCGTCGCCGTGCGGGTGCCCGACCCTGCGGCCTTGGAAATTATTTGCAAGGGCGCGGAGCGGATCGTCACCGTCTCCGAGGACGAAATCAAATCGGCCATGCGCGCCTACTACACCGACACCCACAACCTGGCCGAAGGCGCCGGCGCCGCGCCGCTCGCGGCCCTGCTCAAGGAACGCGACAAGCTCACGGGCAAAAAAGCCGGCGTCGTCCTCTCCGGCGGCAACGTCGATACGGCCGTGTTCCGGGAGGTGTTGGCGGAGGCGTGACATGCGGCGGGTTACGCTGACGCTAACCCGCCCTACGGCTGTACTCGTTTAAAAAAATCACCCGGCCACTCACCAACCGCCGGTGTCCAACCACATGTTCAGGTCTTCCATGCGGTCGTAACCCCAGAAGGCTTCGCCATCGGCGATGAAGAATGGCGAACCGAAGACGCCTTTTTCGACCGCGGCCTCGACCTCCGTTTTCAGGCGGGTCTTGATGCGCGGGTCTTGCAGGGCCGCCAGGACTTCCTCGGGGTCGTGGCCCAAGTCCTCGGCGACCTGGGCGACCTCCTTGGGTTCGGCGATGCTCTTGCCCTCGCCAAAGGTCCGCTCGTAAAGCGACAGGGCCAGGTCCTGGGCCGCCTCGGCATCGTCTTGCTCCAGCCAGTAAAACGCCCGGCACGCGGATACCGACATGAAGGGAAACCTTTCCGGCATCGCGAAAGGGATATCGAACAGCCGGGCGCTGCGGGCCAGGTCGGTGCGGGCGTAGTCGCCCTTCATGGGCAGACCCAGTAGCGGCTGGGCCCCCGTGATCTTGAACACGGCGCCCAGAAGAAACGGCCGCCACCTGACCTCGCGATCGTGTTCTTGCGTGATTTCATCCACACGCTGGGCGGCCAGGTAGCCGTAAGGGCTTGAAAAATCGAAATAAAAATCTATGGGACTAGGCATGTCCGGCCATGGCTCCTCATGCGATTAAGCTTCGTATTGCAGCATAACCTCTCGATGCGGGCGAGGCTATCGGGCTTGCCGAGCCCACGGAAAAAGCCGCCCGTTAACCAAGAGCCTTTGTTGCCGGGCCTCCGCCGCCGCCCTATACTTTCACTAAGAACGGGCCAGAACGGCCTATATATGACATCGGACATGGGAGACGGTATCTGATGGAGCCCCTGGAGGGGGAACCAGCAGCACCGGCGCCACCAGGGGAGGACGCCACCGATCACTTGGCTTGGCCGGGCAAATTGGATTCGCCCGCCGAGGCGCGGTGGTTACGTGCGGCCGCTATTGGCCGCTACGAGGATTTCCTGCGCAGCAGCGTCGATTGGTTGTGGGAAACCGATGCCGATCTTGTTCTAAGCTATTTATCCTCGCCCGTGGCGCTCAGGCTGGGCATCCCGGCCCAGGCCCTCGTTGGCCGCCCGCTTTCGAGCCTCGGACATTTCCTTCAGAGCGCGGCCGGCCCCGGCGCGTCCCCCCTCGAGACCCGGCGCCCATTCCGCGATTCCGCCTTCGCCATGACCGGCGCGGACGAGCGGACCGTCGTCCACCGCCTGAGCGGGGTTCCGTATTTCGACGAGGACGATGGCCGCTTCGCCGGCTATCGGGGCACCGCGATCGCGGCCCCCCCTCCCCCAACATCCAAGCCCGATACGACGGAAGAAGAAATGGCGGCCCTGAGCCAAACGCTGGAAGAGGTCTTGCTCAATAACGCCGATCTGACATTGCAGCTATCTCAGCGCGAAAGCGCCGCGGTTCCACCGCCAGAGGCCGCGCCTTCCCCGCCGGAGGCCGCGCCTTCCCCACATGCCGACCCAATCCCGCTGGCACGGACCGCGCACGAATTACGCACGCCCTTGAATGCCGTCATGGGCTACGCCGATCTGGGCGTGAGCGAAGTATTCGGCCCGATCCCAGAGCGGTATATGGACTGCTTTAGGACCATAAGAGAGGCGGGCCGGCATATGAACAGCCTGGTGGCGCGGCTTCAAGAATCGGGAAGGCAGCCCGAGGAGGACGGTCTCACGGCCGGCGTCGTCGATATCGCGGCCGTGGTGGCGAAGGCGAAGGCCATGATCGCCTTGGCCGCGCGCGGGGCGGAAGTCGACATTTCCAAAGTCGGCGCCGTGGCCGGAGGTCAAGCCATTGGCGATCATCGGGCCTGTGTTCAGATCCTTCTGAACCTCTTGTCGAACGCGGTGAAATTCACCCCGGCTGGCGGATCGATCGGCTTGGAAACCATCGCCGGCCCCGGCGGCACGCTGCAAATCGTCGTTTGGGACAGCGGTATCGGCATAACGCCCGAGGAGCAGGAAAAAGTATTCGAGACGGACTACCGCGCCAGCGAAGTGCGGGCCGCCAATTCGATTCCCGGGTTAGGCCTGGGCCTTTCGATCTCGCGCAATCTCGCCCGCGGCATGGGCGGCGACCTGACGGTGATTAGTCAGCCCGGCCAGGGATCGCGGTTCATTCTATCCCTGCCCCTGGCCGCGGCTGAGGACTAGAGCGCGATCTGGCGGCTAATAACCAGACGCTGAATATCCGAGGTTCCCTCGTAGATCTGACAAACCCGCACGTCGCGATAGATGCGCTCGACGGGAAAGTCGGCCAGATAGCCATAGCCGCCGTGAATCTGAATCGCGTCGGAACAGACCCGTTCCGCCATCTCGGAGGCGTAGAGCTTGGCCATGGCCGCTTCCTTCAGGCACGGCCGGCCGGCGTCGCGCAGGGCGGCGGCGTGAAGCACCATCAACTCCGCCCCATGCAGTCCGGTCGCCATATCGGCGAGCCTGAAAGCAACCGCCTGATGGCCGATGATCGCTTTGCCGAAGGTCTCGCGCTCGCGGGCGTAGCCGAGCGCCGCCTCGTAGGCCGCGCGCGCCATGCCCAGAGACTGCGCCGCGATTCCGATGCGCCCGCCCTCTAGGTTCGACAGTGCGATTTTGTAGCCCTGCCCTTCCTCGCCGAGCAGCAGGTCAGGGGTTAGCTTGAGATCCTCGAACACGATCTGACAGGTGTCCGAGGCTTTCTGACCGAGCTTTTTCTCGACCGCCGCGACCCTGTAGCCGGGGGTGTCCGTCGGCACGATGAAGGCGCTGATGCCCTTCTTGCCGGCATCGGGATCGGTGACCGCGAAAACGATCGCCACCTTGGCGTTTTGCCCCGAGGTGATGAACTGTTTGACGCCGTTGAGGACATAGTGGTTGCCGGTTTTCACGGCCCGGGTCTTAATCGCGGCGGCGTCGGAGCCGGCCTGCGGCTCGGTCAGGCAGAAAGCGGCCAACATGCCACCGCCCGCCATGGGTTTTAGGAACCGCTCCTTCTGCTCGCGCGTGCCGAACTTGAGCACCGGCATGCAGCCGACCGAGTTGTGGACGCTCATGATGGTCGAGCAGGACCCGTCGCCGGCCGCGATCTCGCTCAGGGCCAGGGCATAGGAAACATGATCCGCCCCCGCGCCGCCCCATTCCTCGGGCACCAGCATGCCCATGAAACCGAGCTCCCCCATTTCCGCCACGGCCTCGCCGGGGAACTGTGAATCGCGGTCCCAGGCCGCCGCCTTGGGCGCCAGGCGGTCGCGCGCGAAGCCGCGCGCGGCATCGCGGATCATCGTCTGCTGTTCGCTCAACGCGGCCCGGTTCTGGGTCTCGCTCATGGCTATCCCGCCCTTGTTCCTGTTGTCGCGCTTAGACTATACCAAAACCCACCGGAATTGACCCACCTCAAGGCCGCGAATGGGCACACCGTCAAGCTACTCGGCGGCGGCGATACAATCCCGGCCGGAAACAGATACGAGGACAGGCGCGCATGTTGAAATTCGAAGGCGTTTTGAACGAGGCCCAGATCGCCGAGGTTCGGCGTATCGTCGAGGCGGCCAAGTTCGTCGACGGCACGGTCAGCGGCAAGGCTTCGCTGAAAAAGAACCTTCAGGTCGAGCGCGGCGCGCCGCAATTCGATGAAGCGATCCGGATCGTGGCCGGCGCGCTCATGGCGCGCGAGGACTTCAAGACCTACGCCATGCCCAAGCAGCTGACGCTGGAATTCAACCGCTACGACCCTGGCATGTTCTACAAGTCGCATATGGACGCGGCCTTGATGGGCGGGGTGCGCGGGCAACCCATACGCACGGATTTGTCCTTTACCGTCTACCTGACCGACCCGGAGAGTTATCGCGGCGGCGAGTTCGTCTTGCAGACCCCCTACGGGCAGGAACGGATCAAGGGGAAGGCCGGGACCGCCATCGCCTATCCCTCGACCATGCTGCACTGGGTCGAGCCGGTCGAGGAGGGCTCGCGCATCTCCGCCGTGGGTTGGGTTCAATCCATGCTGCGCGATGAAACCCAGCGTCAGATCATGTACGAGTTGGACGCGCTAAGATCCTCGACGATGGAAATAATTCCGGACACCGCCGTGCGGGAGCGCTTCGACCATATCTACAACAATCTGCTGCGCTACTGGGCCGAGGTCTGATACCCCGCCCCGGAGTTCGGAACTCCGCTCAGGCGGGCGGCGGCACCAGGACCAGCTTGCCCACGAATTTTTTCGCCAGGAACTCTTCCTGGGCATGGCGGATTTCCGCCAGAGGATACGTCTTAGCGACCACCGGGTGGATTTCGCCGCCCTCGATATAGGATATCAGCGCCGGTAAAACCGCCGCATCCTGCCAGGTGCTTCCAAAGAGGCTGAGATCCTTCAGGTAGAGCGTGCGCAGATCGAGTTCCACCATGGGGCCGGCGATGGCCCCCGCGGTCACGTAACGCCCGCCTCGCCGCAAGAGGTCGAGCAGTTGTGGCCATGACGGCCCGCCGACCAGATCGACGACGGCATCCAGTCCATCGCGGCCCAAGGCGGCGGTAATATCCTCGCCGCGCGGCACTACTCGCGAGGCGCCCAGCGCACGCACTTGGTCCGCCTTGGCGGCCCCGGCGACCGCGATCACCCGCGCCCCCCGGCGCCGGGCAAGCTGCACCGCCGCCGAGCCGACACCGCCCGAAGCACCGGTTATCAAGACCCGCTCGCCCGAGGCCACGGCGGCACGATTGAGCATGTTTTCCGCCGTCGAATAGGCGCAAGGGATAGAGGCGAGTTCCACGTCCGACCAATCGCTCTCGACCTTGAAGGTCTCGGCGGCCGGCGCGGTCGTGTATTGGGCAAAGGCGCCGTCGCGTTCCGACCCGAAGGTCCAGGTATCGAAGTCCGGTGCGCCAGAGGCCGCCCCTTGCATGGTGGCGACCAGGACCCGTTCGCCGACTCGCGACGGCTCCACGCCCTCGCCCACGGCGACAATTCGCCCGCAGCAGTCGGCGCCCTGAATGCGCGGGAATCGCAGCGCGGCGCCCGACCAGCCCCCATCCGCGTCGTCGGCCACGGCGATGCCGCCCGCGTCGCCGGTCCCGGAGGTCACGCTCTTGGAATACCAGCCGGTCCGGGTATTGATGTCGGTGTTGTTGATGCCGGCGGCGAGCACCCGGATCAGAACCTCGCCCGGCGCCAGCCTGGGCGTGGGAACGTCGTCGCGGTATTCCAGCTTGTCCAGACCGCCATGTCCGGTGAGCAGGACCGCCGCCATGGTTTCAGGAACGCTTGGCCCCGCCATGAGATGCCTAACCGCGCCGCGCCAGCGCGAGCCATAGCCCGGCGCCGATCAGGAGACTGCCCGCGACCCGGTCGCTTGCCCGCCGCCGGGCACCGAAGCTCAGCCAGGTCCGCGCCCGGCCCGCCAAGAGAGCGTAGGAGCCATCGATGAGGGTCGCGATCGCCAGGTAAGTCACGCTGAGTACCGCAAGCTGAGGCCCAAGCGGCACCGCCGGACTCACGAACTGCGGAAAAAAGGCGGCATAGAACAGCCAGGTTTTCGGGTTTGTCAGGCCGACCGCGAAACCTTGCCAAAATAGGCCCCTCGGCGCCGCCGGAGGATCCAAATCGGGAGCGTCCTTGGGCGTGGAGGCGCGCCAGCGCTGAATCCCAAGCCAGATAAGATACGCGACCCCAAGCCAACGCAGCCACTCGAAGACAGCCGCGAAAGTCACGATAAGCGTGCTCATTCCCAGGGCCACGAAGCAAAGCTGAACCGCCTGCGCGCACTGGGTCCCAATCACCGCCGCGAAGGCCCTGCGGGCCCCGTGCGCGATGGCATGAGCGACGATCAGGGTTACGTTCGGTCCCGGTATGGCGATCAAGACCGCGGTCGCGAGCATAAACGCGAAGTAGAGTTCCAGACTCACACCGCCGCTCCCCTTTCTTTCCCCCTACCAGGGAAGAATCGAGCCATCGTAGTTGAAGAACTTTCCATTGTCCGCGGTGTTCAGGCGGTCGATAACGCCGCGCATGCCTTTCACGCTTTCGGCCGGCGTGATGGCCGCGTTCTCGCCCCCCATGTCGGTCTGGACCCATCCGGGATGGAAGGCGACGACCGTCATGCCGCGCGGAGCCAAATCGACGGACAGGCTTTTCACCACCGCGTTCAGGGCCGCCTTGGACGAGCGGTAGATATAGGCGTCGCCGCGGATGTTATCGCCCATGGATCCCATGCGGCTCGATATATTGACGATCTGCTTTCGCTCGCCATGGGCGAGGTGCTCGATGAAGCGTTCGGCCATGCGCATGGGCGCCAGAACGTTGGCCGCCATGACCGGCAGCCACTCGCTGAATTCGGTTTCGCCGAAGCCGGTCCTGGGTCCATAGATCCCGGCATTGTTGAGCAGGACATCGATCGGCTCGTCGGCAAGCTCGCGGGCCAGGCTGGCGACCTTCAGGCCATCGGTCACGTCGAGCTTATGCAGCGTTACCGCGCCGACCGTTCCCGCGGCCAGTTCCTTCAAGCCCTCTGCCCGGTCGGGATTGCGGCAGCAGGCGTGCACGTGCCAGCCGTCATCTGCGAAGGAGCGGGCGAACTCGTACCCGATTCCCCGGTTGGCGCCGGTGATAAGAACGCTAGACATTCACACTCTCTCCAATACCTGAATTCGATCTCAAGCCACCGCGGAACTCGGTCCGCGGCGCGGGCGTGATACCAACTCGCCGCCGCAGTTCGGGCAGACCTTGGCCATGTCGCGGGTGCAGTCGGGGCAAAAGGTGCATTCGTAGCTGCAAATAAAAGCTTCGCCACCGTGTGGAAGCTGCGTTTCGCAGCGTTCGCACCCTGGTTTCATGTCTAGTGCCATAGCTAGTGTACCCGCTCGATCGCCATGGCGGTCGCCTCGCCGCCGCCGATGCAAAGCGCCGCGACACCGCGTTTCAGATCGTAGGTCTCCAAGGCATTGATCAGGGTGACCAGGATGCGGGCGCCGGAAGCCCCGACCGGATGGCCCAGCGCGCAGGCCCCGCCATGGACATTGACCTTGTCGGCGGGCAAATCCAAATCGCGCATGGCCGCCATGGTGACGACCGCGAAGGCCTCGTTGATTTCGTAAAGATCGATTTCGTCTTTCGACCAAGCGGTTTTTTCCAGCAGCTTTTCGATCGCGCCGATGGGGGCGGTCGTGAACTGGGCTGGCGCCTGGGCGTGGGTGGCATGGCCGCGAACGATGGCGCGCGGAGTCAGTCCCCGGCGCTCGGCCTCGGACCGGCGCATGAGAACCAGCGCCGCCGCGCCGTCGGAGATGGAACTGGAATTGGCCGCCGTGACCGTGCCGCCCTCGCGAAAGGCGGGGCGCAAAGTTGGGATCTTGTCCAGGTTCGCCTTGCGCGGCTGCTCGTCCTGCTCCACGCACCGTTCGCCTTTGCGGTCCTTGACGCTGACGGGCACGATCTCACGCGCCGCGGTGCCGTTCTCCGTCGCGCTCTGGGCCCGTTTTAGCGAGCGTATGGCGAAAGCGTCCTGCGCCTCGCGGGTGAACTGATATTCCTGCGCCGTATCCTCGGCATAGGTGCCCATGAGGCGGCCCTTGTCGTAGGCGTCCTCCAGACCGTCCAGGAACATGTGGTCCATGATCTGCCCATGGCCCATACGGTAGCCGCCGCGCGCCTTGGGCAGAATGTAGGGGGCGTTGGTCATGCTCTCCATGCCGCCGGCGACCATGACCGCGCCGGTGCCGGCCAGGAGCCCGTCGTGGGCCAGCATGGCCGCCTTCATACCCGACCCGCACATCTTGTTGACGGTGGTGCAGCCGACCGCTTCCGGCACCCCGGCGCCGAAGGACGCCTGACGCGCCGGGGCCTGGCCCAACCCGGCCGGCAGAACACAGCCGAAAATAACCTCCTCCAGATCCTCGGGCGCGACCTTGGCCCGCCCCAGGGCGCCCTCGATTGCTATGGCACCCAGACGCGGCGCGGTCAGGGGCGCCAATTCGCCCTGGAACCCGCCCATGGGCGTGCGCGCCAGCCCAACGATAACGATGGGATCATCGGTCATGACTAATCGGCCTTTTGTCTTTGGGTAAGCTTGGAGTGGTCTTGTCTTACGCTTCCCGCCCGCCGGGGTCCAGCCGCGTTTAGCGGGCGGGCGGGTGGAGTCCCCCCATCACGCCGTTTCCTCGAACAGTTCGCGCCCTATAAGCCAGCGGCGGATTTCGCTGGTGCCGGCGCCGATCTCGTAGAGCTTGGCGTCGCGCAGCAGGCGGCCGGTGGAATAGTCGTTGATGTAGCCGTTGCCGCCCAGAACCTGAATCGCCTCCAGCGCCATCCAGGTCGCCTTTTCAGCGGCGTAGAGGATCGCCCCGGCGGCGTCCTTGCGCGCCGTCTCGCCCCGGTCGCAGGCCCGGGCCACGGCGTAGACGTAAGCCTTAGTCGCGTTCATGGTGGTGTACATATCGGCCAGCTTGCCCTGCATGAGTTGGAAGCTGCCGATGGCTTGACCGAACTGCTTGCGCTCATGGACGTAGGGCACGACCACGTCCATGCAGGCCTGCATGATCCCGGTCGGTCCGGCGGCCAAGACCGCGCGCTCGTAGTCGAGGCCGCTCATCAGCACATTGACGCCCTTGCCGAGCGCGCCGACGACGTTTTCCTCCGGCACCTCGCAGTCCTGGAAGATCAACTCGCAGGTGCTGGAGCCGCGCATGCCCAGCTTGTCGAGTTTCTGCGCGGTCGAAAATCCCTTGAATTCCTTTTCGATCAGAAAGGCGGTGATACCGCGCGGCCCGGCCTCGGGATCGGTCTTGGCGTAGACCACCAGCACATCGGCGTCGGGGCCGTTGGTGATCCACATTTTGTTGCCGTTCAGGACATAGCGGTCGCCCTTCTTGTCGGCGCGCGTCTTCATGCCGACCACATCGGACCCCGCGCCCGGTTCGCTCATGGCAAGGGCGCCGACATGCGCGCCGGTGAGCAGCTTGGGCAGATAGCGATGCTTCTGCGCCTCGGTGCCATTGCGGTGGATCTGATTGACGCAGAGGTTGGAGTGGGCGCCGTAGCTCAAGCCGACCGAGGCCGAGGCGCGGCTGATCTCCTCCATGGCGACCACATGTTCCAGATAGCCCATGGCGGCGCCGCCGAATTCCTCCTCGACCGTGATTCCGAGCAGCCCGAGCTTGCCAAGTTCCGGCCACAGGTCGCGCGGGAATTCGTTGCTGCGGTCGATCTCCGCCGCGCGCGGCGCGATGGCTTCCGAGGCGAAGCTCATGACCGTGTCGCGCAACATGTCGGCGGTTTCGCCGAGATCGAAATTCAAGCTCGGCAATTGGTTGGGGATCATGATTGTTCCGTCCTTTGGTCCATACCGTAGTCGCGCCAGACCTTGCCGGCCGCCGGGCGGGCGACCGTGGCCTCGACCAGGGCGCCGACCTTGGGCAGGCGCGCGTATAGCGCCGGTGGGTCGATATGCCACGCGGCTAACATGGCGAGATAGATATCGAGAATCGTGAATCGATCGCCGAAAAAATACGGCCCTTGGATCGCCTCGGCGGTCATGGCCCAGAGCCGGTCGAAACGCTCCCCCGCCGCCTGCTGAACGCCGGGCGCCCCCGCCGGATCGCTGGTATAACGCTCGGCGTAGAAGTAGCGCAGGACGGTCTCGTAAAGGTTGACCTGGGCGAAGGACAACCAGTGCAGGAACCGCGGCCGGATTGGATCGTCGAGCGCCGGGGCCAGGCCCGATTCCGGTTTGGTTTCGGCCAGGTACAGCGAAATGGCGCCGGATTCGGTCATGCTCGATCCATCGGGCAAAATCAGGACCGGGATCTGGGCCATGGGATTTCGCGCCCGGAAATGGTCCGACTTCAAACCATGCTGATCGAGGCATATGCCCTCGTAGGGTATATCCAGTTCCGCCATCACCGCCGCCGGGGCGAAGGCCCCCGTGCGTTCCATCCAATAAAGCTTGTACATGCCGCCTCCTCCAAACGCGCCGCGCGCTCCGGCCTCCATCATGCCCGAGTATCGGCCCGGCCGTGAAGCGTAATCAGACTTTGCAGCATCTTGGCGCACAGACGCTCGCGGCCATCTTTTTCGACGAAGACCTCGACATCGCAGACCGTGAGCGTGCGGCCCGGCTTCACCACCCGGCCCAGCGCCCGCAACTCCCGCCCATCCGCCGGGGCCAGCAGGTTGATCTTGTATTCCGTCGTCAGTACCGATGCCGCGGCGGGGAACAGCGTGAAGGCGGCGTAACCGCCCGCCGAGTCGGCGATGGTGCTGGTGACTCCGGCGTGGAAGAAGCCATGTTGCTGGGTCAGGTCGTCGCGATAGGGCAGTAATATTTCCACCAGCCCCGCCTCGACCCGGCCCAGGCGCGCGCCCATCAGGCCCATGATGCCCTGGCGCGCGAAGCTGGCGCGCGTGCGCGCCTCGAAATCGGGATCGGCGGCTTTGAATTCCATGGTTTCAACCCTCCGCATAGGGCGCGGCACGGTCCCTGGCGCGCGCGGCGATGTCCTCGGGAAACGGCGTCGCCCGGCGCGCCGCGCGATCCAGATGCACCGCCACCGCCGTTTCCACCGCCGCCACCTCTCCAGTCTCGCCGTTGAGCATTTCCTGAACCAGATGCAGCGACTTGCCGGTGACCTTTGTGATGCCGGAGCGCACCACGATGAGATCGCCGGCGCACAACTCCCGCATATAGCGGATATTCATCTCGACCGCCGCCATGCCCCGGTTTTCGCGCCGCATGTATCCCGGCGTCAAACCGATGGCGGCGAAAAGATGCCACACGCCCTCGTCGAACTTCTCGACGTAGACCGCCACGTTCATGTGGTCCATGTGGTCGAGGTGGCGCGGATAAACCGTGCCCCGGTAGGTCTCCAAAAGGCCGGGCAAGGCCGGCGCCGCATCCTGACTCATTTCGATTCCCCCTTGTTCAATTCAGCCAGCCTTTTGCGGCAATTTCTGGCAACGCCATCCAGGTCCTTCAAGCTGGCCTCGATATCGCGACGCTTGGATTTCAATTCGTCCCGGCGCGCGGCGATCTTGTCCATGAGGCGGATGAGCTGGCGCCCCTCGCCGCGCGGGGCGTCGTAGAGATCGACAATCTCGGCGATCTCCGCCAAGGAGAAACCCAGCCGCCGGCCGCGCAGAATAAGCTTCAGCCGGGTCCGGTCGCGCGGCGTGTAAATCCGCCGCTGCCCCTCGCGCCGGGGTGCGATCATGCCCCTGTCTTCGTAAAACCTGATCGTGCGCGTGGTCACACCGAATTCACGGGCCAGATCGCCGATGCCGAAGTTCGCTTGAGACATGGCGGCAAACTAACTTACCATTACCTTTACGTCAACGTAAGGTAATGGCCAAGAACCCCGGACGAAAGCCATGGCGAATCGAATTCAAACCCCCTAGTAACCTATCGATTGATGTGCATCAAAGCGGGGCGCCCAGATACTACCCATAACTCGGTTTCACGACGTGGCGCCTTACACCAGAGATTGCTTGTCCCATACTGTTTGGGGACGTTAACGCTTGCCGAAATGAGTAACTGGGCCGTTCAAAAACAGATCGCAATCCATCCAGGAGTATCCGCCGGGGCTGACCTGATTTCTCGATAATCCATGGCCGGGCAAGCATCCTTGGTCTAGGTAGATGGCGGCTAGGTGCGTCGAAAATAATATTATTGTTTATCAATTACTTAGGATCATTCCATGGCTGAAGAAAACGCCCCAGATAAGACTAGGCGTCAAGAGTTGCGGGGGTTCTTCTTTCTGACCGTGGTTTTCGCGCCGGCGTTGGCGATCGCTCTTGTCGGTGGCTACGGTTTCCTTGTTTGGATGTACCAGTTGGTCCAGGGCCCACCGAGCTACTGACCGGTAATGGCGGGGAAGGAAAATAGACCATGCGCGACTCCACTATCGATCGCGGGCGCCGGTCGCTACTGACCGGGCGGCTCCAAGAGATCCGCCGTTCCGAAATCCACGTCGTAAGCCTCATCGTGCATGCCCATCCATCGCGAGCCTCGGATATATCGCATAGCCTCGAACGACTACCCGGCGTCGAGGTCCATGCGAACAATGGACGCGGCAAGCTGGTCGTGGTTGTGGAGACCGAAGGCGACGCCGATATGGTGGCCGCGATCAAGCGGGTCGACAGCGCCGCGGGCGTCATTTGCACGGCGCTGGTTTATCAGCAATCCGAGTCCCTGGACCTAGACGAGTGAGAGCGCTGCGATGAAGATACACCGACGCGATTTTATGAAGGCCCAGGCAGCCGCGGCGGCCGCCGCGGTCGCCGGTATCGCGACCGAGGGCAAGGCGGCCAATCTAGTGACCGACGCCGCCAAGACGGAACTGAAATGGTCGAAGGCACCGTGCCGCTTCTGCGGCACCGGCTGCAGTGTCATGGTCGCGACCAAGGCCGGGCGCGTCGTCGCCACCCATGGCGATGCGAAGTCCGAGGTCAACCGTGGCCTCAACTGCATTAAAGGCTATTTCCTGTCGAAGATTATGTACGGCAAGGACCGCCTGACCACGCCGCTGTTGCGCATGCGCGACGGCGAGTTCCACAAGGAAGGCGACTTCACACCGGTCAGCTGGGAGCGCGCCTTCGATGAGATGGCGCTCCACTTTAAAAAAGCGCTCAAGGAAAAAGGGCCAAGTGCCGTCGGCATGTTCGGCTCGGGCCAATGGACCGTGTGGGAAGGCTACGCCGCGGTCAAGCTGATGAAGGCCGGATTCCTCTCGAACAACATCGACCCCAACGCACGGCACTGCATGGCCTCGGCGGTCGGCGGTTTCATGCGCGCCTTCGGCATCGACGAGCCCATGGGCTGCTACGACGACATCGAGGCTACCGACGCCTTCGTGCTTTGGGGCTCGAACATGGCGGAAATGCATCCGGTCTTGTGGTCCCGGGTCGCCGACCGCCGCCTGAGCGCGCCCCACGTCAAGGTCGCGGTGCTATCGACTTTCGAGAACCGGAATTTCGACCTCGCCGATCTGGGCATGGTTTTCACGCCGCAAACCGACCTGGCGATGCTTAATTTCATCGCCCACCACATCATCTCGACCGGCCGGGTGAACAAAGACTTCGTTTCCCGGCACGTCACCTTCCGGCGCGGCGCCGAGGATATTGGCTACGGTCTCCGTCCCGAACACCCCCTGCAGAAAGCGGCCAAGAACGCCGGCAAGGCCGGGGCTTCGGAGGAGATGAGTTTCGACGCCTTCGCCGAATATGTCAGCCACTACGACGCGGACACGGTCGCCAAGCTCAGCGGCGTGCCGAAAGAAAAGCTCATCGCCTTGGCGGAGATCTACGCCGATCCCACGATCAAGGTGGTTTCGTTCTGGACCATGGGTTTCAACCAGCATACGCGCGGCGTCTGGTGCAACAACCTGCTCTACAATATCCATCTTTTGACCGGGAAGATCTCGGAGCCGGGCAACAGCCCGTTCTCGCTGACCGGCCAGCCATCGGCCTGCGGCACCGCGCGCGAGGTCGGCACCTTCTCGCACCGTCTGCCGGCCGACATGGTGGTCAAGAACCCGAAACACCGCGAAATGGCCGAGCGTATCTGGAAGTTGCCCGCCGGCCTGATCCCCGCGAAACCCGGATATCACGCGGTGCTGCAAAACCGCATGCTCAAAGACGGAAAGATCAACGCCTATTGGATCCAGGTGAATAACAACCTGCAAGCCGCCGCCAATATGAATGAGGAGACCTATCCCGGTTACCGCAACCCGGACAACTTCATCGTCGTCTCCGACGCCTATCCGACGGTGACGGCACAGGCATCCGATCTGATCTTGCCGACCGCCATGTGGGTCGAGAAGGAAGGCGCCTACGGCAACGCCGAGCGCCGCACCCAGTTCTGGCATCAAATGGTCGACGCACCCGGCGAGTCCCGCTCGGATCTCTGGCAAGTGGTCGAATTCTCGAAGCGGTTCAAAACCGATGAGGTTTGGCCCAAGGAAATCCTCGACGCCAACCCCAGCTTCAAGGGCAAGACCCTCTATGACGTGCTCTACCGCAACGGCGCGGTCGACCGGTTCCCGCTAGAGGAAACGAATGCCGGCTACAATAATGACGAAGCGCAGTCGTTCGGTTTCTACCTCCAGAAAGGCTTGTTCGAGGAGTACGCCGAATTCGGCCGCGGCCATGGCCACGACCTGGCGTCCTTCGACACCTATCATCGGGGGCGCGGTCTGCGCTGGCCGGTGGTCGACGGCACTGAAACGCGCTGGCGCTTCCGCGAGGGCCACGATCCTTACGTCGAGGCTGGAAGCGAGGTTCAGTTCTATGGCCGTAAAGACAAAAAGGCGCGCATCTTCGCCCTGCCCTATGAACCTCCGCCCGAAATGCCGGATGGCGAGTATGATTTCTGGCTGGTCACCGGCCGCGTTCTCGAACACTGGCACTCGGGCTCCATGACCCAGCGTGTGCCGGAGCTGTATAAGGCGTTTCCCGACGCGGTTGTCTTCATGCATCCCGACGACGCCGAAGCAAAGGGACTCCGACGCGGCAGCGAGGTCCGGGTGATGTCGCGGCGGGGCGAGATCCAGACACGGGTCGAGACCCGCGGCCGCAATAAACCGCCCCGGGGTTTGGTGTTCGTACCCTGGTTCGACGCCAGCCAGTTGATCAACAAGGTGACCCTGGACGCCACCGACCCGATCTCCAAGCAGACCGACTACAAGAAGTGCGCCGTCAAAATCGTGGCTGTATGAGGCACGTCATGAAAACATATGCGTTCATCATCGTTCTAGCGGTAGCCGCCACCGCGGCCTGGGCCGCCGAACCGATCGCCACCCTTAGAGGCCCCGCCTCGCTGATCGAGCAGGCTACGGCTCCCTCCATGGCCAAGGTCTCCAACACGGATCTGCGCCGCATGCGCAACTATCCGGAACAACCGCCGACGATACCGCATCTCATACGCGACTATCAAATTGACCGGAATGCGAACAAGTGCTTATCGTGCCACAGCCGCCGGGCGACAGTGGACTCAAGGGCGCCGATGGTCAGCATCACTCATTTCATGAACCGCGACGGCCAGTTCCTGGCCTCGGTCTCGCCCAGGCGGTACTTCTGCACCCAGTGCCACGTGACTCAGCAGGTGACCAAACCGCTGGTCGGCAACAGCTTCGTCGATATCGATTCGGCCCTTTCGAACGAGTGACGGGAACCGGGG
Source organism: Kiloniellaceae bacterium (assembly GCA_021776175.1). Lineage (GTDB taxonomy): Bacteria > Pseudomonadota > Alphaproteobacteria > Kiloniellales > J153 > JAJFGN01. Next base: position 285,676 of record JAJFGJ010000003.1, on the reverse strand, counting down.
ATTAGAGGATCTGCCATGTGGTCGTTGGCGAAAGAATATTGGCGTGTACTCACGCGCCCAAGCGTCCATTTCAGCCTCGGTTTTCTGACCTTTGGCGGTTTCCTTGCCGGCGTCATCTTCTGGGGCGGCTTTAACACCGCCCTCGAGGTTTCCAACACCGAAGCGTTCTGTACCGGCTGTCATGAGATGTCCGACAATGTTTACCAGGAACTGAAGCCAACCATCCACTACACCAACAGATCGGGCGTCCGCGCGACCTGTCCCGACTGTCACGTGCCGCACGATTGGACCAATAAAATCGCGCGCAAGATGCAGGCCACCAAGGAGGTCTGGGGCAAGGTCTTCGGTATCATCGACACACGCGAGAAGTTCGTCGCCAAGCGGCGCGAGCTGGCCGAGCACGAATGGGCCCGCCTGGAAGCCAACAATTCGCTCGAATGCCGCAACTGCCACAATTTCAGCTACATGGACTTGACGCGCCAGAGTCCGCGCGCCTCCGAGGCCCATGAGGAATTCCTGACGGGCGGCAAGAAGACCTGTATCGACTGCCACAAGGGCATTGCCCACGAGCTTCCCGACATGACCGGCGTGCCTGGCTGGCAGTAAGGCGAGCCTGGCCGAGACCGGTATTCAAGCCAAGAGCGGGCGTTCGGGCCGGGTCACAACAAAAATACCGCCGCCAAGCCCAGGAAGGCGAAGAAGCCGACCACGTCGGTGATGGTGGTCAGGAACACGCTGGAGGCGATGGCGGGGTCTATATTGACGCGATCCAGCGCCAGGGGGATCAGGGTTCCCGAGAGCCCGGCCACAACCATGTTGACGATCATGGCCGCCGCGATCACCACGGCGATCTTCGGCGAGCCGAACCAAAGCCACGCGACACCGCCGGCCAGGGCGGCGAAGAGAACACCGTTGGCGGCGCCGACGAATAGTTCCTTACCGATGAAGCGCCGGGTCGTCGATTCGGTCAGGTCCTTCATGGCGATGGCGCGCACCGCGACGGTCACGGTCTGGGTCCCGGCGTTGCCGCCCATGGAAGCGACGATGGGCATGAGCACGGCCAGGGCGACAATCTGTTCGATCGTGGCCTCGAACAGGCCGATCACGGCGGAGGCCAGGATCGCGGTCACCAGATTGACCGCCAGCCAGGGAAGGCGCGCGCGGGTGGTATCGAGGGCGGCGTTGTAAAGATCGGTCTCGGTCACGCCGGCCAGCTTCAGCGCGTCTTCCTCCGCCTCTTCCTCGATGATGTGGACCACGTCATCGACGGTGATCACCCCAATCAGCCGCCCGCCGTCGTCCACCACCGGCGCCGATACCAGCCCGTATTGGCGGAACATATGCGCGACCTCTTCCTGATCCAGCTCGACCGGCATGGCTTTCAGGTCGCTCTCCATGATCTCGGTCAAGCGCACGGGGCGGCGGGTGCGCAGCACCCGGCTGAGCGGAATCTTACCGATCGGCTGGTGCTTCGGATTGACGATATAGAGGTCGTAAAAATCGTCCGGCAAATCGTCGGCGGCGCGCATGTAATCGATGGTCTCGCCCAGGGTCCAGGCCGAGGGGATGACGACCATCTCGCGCTGCATCAGGCGCCCGGCCGAGTCCTCGGGGAAGGTAAGGCTTTCCTTCAGGATGTGCCGGTAGGCAAGCGGCAGGTCGGTCAGAATCCGGTGCTGAAACGTCTCGTCGAGGTCTTCGAAGACATCGACCGCGTCATCGCTGTCGAGCGCGGAGAGGAGCCGGGCCAGGCGCTCCGGCCCCAGGCGGTCCAGGACCTCTTCGCGTACCGCCGCATCGAGATGGGGCAAGACTTCGGGATCGAAGCCGGCGCCGAGAATATCGACCAGGCGCAAGCGTTCGTCGTGACCGAGGCTTTCCACCAGATCGGCCTTGTCGGCGGCGTGCAGGTCCATGACCAGCTTGCCGACCTCTTCCGGCCATCCCGCTTCCAGCGCCTCCTCGACCGCGCCGACCAACTCGTCGTTAACGCCGAAAACGTCCTCCGTCTCATCGGGCGGCGGCGCGGATTCGCGGTCTTGGTTTGCCTCGGTCATTCCTTTAGCCGGCCTTCAGCTTGGCGCTCCTATGCATCCACCTTGGCGCCGACCCGGTCCTGGGCATCGACGACCGCGATCGCGGACATGTTGATCACGCCGCGCGCGGTGACCGACTGAGTCAAGATATGGGCCGGGGCGCGCGTGCCGACCAAAATCGGGCCGACCGAAAGGCCCTCGCCCAGGCTTTTCAGCAGATTCAAGGCGATGTTGGCGGTATCCAGGTCGGGCATGATCAGAAGATTGGCCCGCCCTTTTAACCGCGAGTTTGGAAACACCCGGTCGCGAAATGCCACGTCCAAGGCCGCATCGGCGTGCATCTCTCCCTCGACTTCCAAATCGGGGTAGCGCTCTTGCAACCGTCGAACCGCTTCGCGCATCTTAAGGGCGCTCGGCGTGTCCGCGGTCCCGAAATTCGAATGCGAAATAAGAGCGACCTTCGGGGTAATGCCGAAGCGCCTAAGGTGCGCCGCCGACTGCGCGGTCATGTCGACAATTTCCTCGACGTCGTGGGTGGGGGAGACATAGGTATCGGCGATGAAATATGTCCCGCTGGCCAGGATAAGCAGGCTCAAGGCCGAAAGGTCGCGCACCCCCTCCCCCAGGCCGATGACATCCCTGACGTGCGCCAGGTGTCGGTTGTAACGGCCCTCGACGCCACAGATCATGGCGTCCGCGTCGCCGAGATGGAGCGCCAGCGCCGCGATGACCGTATTGGCCGTGCGCACGATCGTGCGGGCCCGGTTCGGCGACGTCCCCTTGCGTTCCATGAGCCGGTGGTAGGCCTGCCAGTAAGTATTGTAGCGCGGATCGCTTTCGGGATTGATGATCTCGAAATCGCTTTCCGGGCTAATATGCAGGCCCAACCCCTCGATTCTCCTTGCTATGACCTCGGGCCGGCCAACGACGATGGGCACCGCGATTCCTTCGTCGAGCGCGATCTGAACCGCGCGCAGAACCCGCTCGTCCTCGCCGTCGGAATAAACCACGCGCTTGGGATCGCGCCGGGCGCGCTCGAAGATCGGCTTCATGATCAAGCCGGAGCGGAACACGAATTCCGCCAACTTCTGATGATAGGCAGCGAAATCCTCTATCGGCCGGGTCGCGACGCCGCTTTCCATGGCCGCCTTGGCCACCGCTGGCGCGATCTGCAGGATCAGGCGTGGGTCGAAAGGCCGCGGGATCAGATAGCTGGAACCGAAACCGTGCCCCTCCTCGCCGTAGGCCTTGGCCACCACATCCGACGTCTCGGCCATGGCCAGGTCGGCGATGGCCTTGACCGCCGCCAGCTTCATCTCCTCGTTGATCGTGGTCGCGCCGACGTCCAGGGCCCCCCTGAATATGAAGGGAAAACACAGGACGTTGTTGACCTGATTCGGATAGTCGGAACGGCCGGTGGCGATGATCGCATCGGACCGCGCCTCCAGCGCGTCCTCGGGCAGAATTTCCGGCTCTGGATTGGCGAGAGCCATGATGATGGGTTTCGCGGCCATGCGCTTGACCATATCCGGCTTCAAGACGTTCGGCGCCGATAGCCCCAGGAAAACGTCGGCGTCATCGATCACCTCGGCCAGGCTGCGTGCCTCGGTCTTCTGGGCATAGCGCGCCTTCTTCTCGTCCATCTGCTCGGGACGGCCTTCATAGGCGACGCCCAGGATATCCGTGACCCAGATGTTCTTACGCTTCACTCCCAGCGCGACCAGGAGGTCAAGGCAGGCCAGGGCCGCCGCGCCGGCACCCGAGGTCACCAGCTTGATCTCGGAGGGGTCCTTGCCGACCAAACGCAATCCGTTATAGACCGCCGCGCCGACGATAATCGCGGTGCCATGCTGGTCGTCGTGAAACACCGGAATGTTCATGCGCTCGCGCAGGCGCGTCTCGACCTCGAAGCATTCCGGCGCCTTGATGTCCTCTAGATTGATGCCGCCGAAGGTCGGCTCCAAGGCGGCCACGACCTCGACCAGGGTGTCGGGATCCAGCGCGTCCAATTCGATATCGAAAACGTCGATGCCGGCGAATTTCTTGAACAGAACCGCCTTGCCTTCCATGACCGGCTTGGACGCCAGGGGGCCTATGTTCCCCAGGCCGAGAACGGCGGTGCCATTAGTGACCACCGCGACCAGATTGGCACGGGCCGTGAGGCTGGATGCCTCGCCCGGATCCTCGGCGATCGCCAGACAGGCCGCCGCCACGCCAGGCGAATAGGCCAGCGCGAGATCGCGCTGATTCGCCAAGGGCTTGGTCGCCGAGATCTCCAGCTTGCCGGGTTTAGGCAGGCGGTGATAAGCCAGCGCCGCGTCGCGAAGATTTTCTGCCACGTCGATCCTCCCAAGTACGTTTAAGCGGAGGCGACCGGCGGGCCTCTAAAGGATCGAAACGCTGGCCATGCCGATCCGAAGTCATCCGGCAATCACGGCAACGCCAGGCACATCGTGTTTCGCCTCAGGCCGCATGTCCTGGCGTCAGCCCCGAGCTTGCCCTATTTTTCTGGTTCCACCCGCGTCTTAACGATTTAACAGACGGCCGAATCCTTCGCAAGCCGGACCATGACAACCGATAACCTAGACCTGGGAAAGACCACCGCGATCGAGTGGCGGATCGACGACGGCCCCGTCGCCTATCCCCTGGCCGTGTCGGGGATGGAATGGCGGGCGGCCGCGATACGCGCGGGCACCGCGCCCCAGATGGTATGGCTGCTGGAGCATCCGCCCCTCTATACCGCCGGCACCAGCGCCCGCGAGGCCGACTTGCTGGAACCGGACCGGTTCCCGGTTTTCCGGACCGGACGCGGCGGGCAATACACCTATCACGGCCCCGGCCAGCGCGTCGGCTATGTCATGCTCGACCTCAGGATGCGTGGCGCGGACGTGCGCGCCTTCGTGCGCGATTTGGAAGACTGGCTGATCCGGACATTGGCTCGCTTTAACGTGATCGGGGAGCGGCGCGAAGGGCGGGTCGGGATCTGGGTCGACAAGAACGGGCACGATTGCAAGATCGCGGCCATCGGTGTGCGCGTGCGCCGCTGGGTCACCTACCACGGCGTGTCCTTGAACGTGGAGCCGGAGCTGTCGCATTTCGACGGCATCGTGCCCTGCGGCCTCGACCGGTTCGGCGTGACCTCCCTGGCCGATCTCGGCCTGCCCGTGACCATGAACGATGTCGACGTGGCCTTGCGCGAAACCTTCGGCGAAGTTTTCGGTTAGATCATCAGCCAGCCCTGATAGGCGAAACCGGCTACCAGCGCCCCAAGCCCGGAAAGAACTAGGTACCAGGCAAAAACACCCCGCCGCACCAGGGCAAAGACCGCCATGGCCGCCGGCAGGCTGGTCACGCCGCCGGCCACGAGAAAGGCGAGCGCCGCCCCCGGCGCCATGCCCAAGTCGAGCAAACCACCGACCAGAGGGATCGCCGCATAACCGTTCAAATAGGCGGGAACGCCGAGAACAACCGCGAGCGGAATGGCCTGCAACGGCTCCCCACCCAGATGGGTCGCGATAAAGTCGGCGGGAATCCAGGCGACCATCAAGCTTTCCAGCGCGAAGGCCAGCAATAGCCACTTGGTCAGGAAAAATCCGATACCGCGGGCTTCGGCGCCGAAGGCCGCGCGCCGCGCCGGTTCGCGCCAAAACGCCCAGTTCACATCGACCGGTTCCAAACCGCTACCGCCGCAACCGCCGCAGCCAACGGCGGCGCGTAGCGGATTATTCAACAGTCCCGCGCGCGCGAGACCCATGGTCGCGAAACCGCCGGCCAGCCCAAGCCCAAGCGCCGCCGCCGTCTTGGCCAGGGTCAATTCCAGGCCGACGGTGGCCCACATGAGCACGAACATTTCCGGGTCCATGATCGGCGAGGCCAGCCAAAACGCCATGACCGCGGGCAGCGGCACACCGGCGGCGAGAAGCGCCGCGATCAGCGGCACGACGCCGCAAGAACAAAACGGCGAGAAAGCCCCGGCGGCGGCGGCCAGCATAATGGCGACCGGCACCGAGCGCGAGACCGTCGCACCGATCAGCCGGTCGGCGCCCGCCGCCTTGAGCCACGCGGCCAGCAACACCGATACCAAGAGGAAAGGCAGGATCCAGATAAAGGCGTCGAGGGTGAAGCCGGCGCTATCCCACGCCTGCTGGGGTGAGGCGGCGGTCAGAATCAGGAACAGCGCCGCCAAAGTCAGCCACACGCGGTCGAAACGGCGCAGCGCCCGGGTCGCGCTTGTGACGCTCAAGGACAGATCGGTCATGCTAGGCGCCTCTTATTTTGTATATTCCAGAATGATCGAAATATATAGCAAACGAATTCACCCCGCCTCGCGGCTTTTGGCCGCGTCGCCAACACCGGCGCAGCACTCTTCGGTCAAAAAGCCGACCACCCGGTTCATCAAGTCGAAATCGGGGCGGCAGCGCAGCACCCGGCCCTCACGCTCCTGATGGACCAGTCCGGCGTTCACCAGATGCGCCAAGTGATGGGACAGGGTTGAGGCCGGGATGCCCAGATGGTCCTGAATATCGCCGACCGGCAGCCCCGATTCCCCAGCCCTGATCAGAAGGCGAAAGACCTCCAGCCGGGTCGGATTTCCCAGTTTCTCCAGGCATCGTGCGGCTTGCTGCGGTGTCATGGCTAAAACATAGCGCCGCGCGCCATCGGAGTCAACGATATTTCTAGAATTATGGAAATACATTGATCCACTCACTTCTCGATGGAAGGGGAAACCGCATGGCGCCGGGCCCGCGCCTGCCGGTAGGCGATGTAGGTCGCGCTCGCGACCACGATACCGCCGCCGAACCAGGTCCATACGTCCGGCTGCTCGCCGAAGACATAGAATCCCAGCAGGGTCGCCCAAATCAGTTGCAGGAACGAGACCGGTTGGGTCACCGCCAGCTCGGCGGCCTGAAAGGCGCGGGTCAGGGTGTAGTGGCCAAGAGTCGCAAAGACCGCGACCAGGAACAGCCAGGCCAACTCCTCCCAAGTCGGAGAGCGCCACACCATCAGGGCGGGTGGCAGCAAAACCAAGGTCACGAAAACGGAAAGATAAGCGACAATGGTCGAACTCGATTCGGTCTCGGTCAGCTTCTTGGCCAAGATGAAGGAGGCCGCGAACAGGGGCGCCGCCGTCAGTTGGGCGATGGCGCCCAGGCTCACCTCCTCTATGCCCGGCCTCACGATGAGCATGGCGCCGCCGAAGGCAACCAGGACCGCGCCGATCCGGCGCGCGCGCAGGGATTCCCCCAGGAACACCGCCGCGCCGATGGTGGTGAATATGGGCGCGGTATAACCAAGCGCCGTGACTTGGGCGATGGGAATACGCGCCATGGCGACGAACCAAAGCATGACCGCCAAGCCGTGCACCACGCCGCGCGCCGCATAAAGTCCAATTCGGTGCGGGATAACCTGAACCCCGCGCTGGCGGATCAACACCGGCACTATGAGCAACAACCCGAACATGTAGCGAAGGAAGGCGGCCTGCACCGCCGCCATGTCGGTTCCCAAGTGCCGCACGACCCCGGTCACACCGACGAACAGCAATCCGGTCAACATCATCCAGCCGATACCGCGCAAATTGCCCGCCGCGCGCATCGCGGCCTTGGGCATCGCGGCCTTGGGCATCGCGGGAATCGGCTTGGTGGAAGTCGGCATGAGCGGCGGTCCGCGCGCGGTTTCAGGCCGGCCGATCTTGCCCGAAACCCGCGGCCGGCGCGAGTACCGCCTGACCTGCGTTCAGTGCATGACGGCCAGGTCTTGCCGGGCCAAGGCCTTTTCTATTTTTCCTGTCAGTTCCGCCATGCGCACGGGTTTGGTTTCAAAATCGTCGGCGCCAATCTCCAACACCCGCTCCCTGACCCCAGGCATGGCGTGCGCGGACAGCACGATGATCGGAATAGCCGCCGTTTCCGGCGCGGCTTTCAGTTGCCGCATCGCCTCCCAGCCATCCATCACCGGCAGGGACAGATCCATCAAAATCAAATCCGGCCTGACCGTGCCAACCTGGGCAACGCATTCTTCCCCATTCACGGCAACCGCGACCGCATGCCCCATGCGGTTCAGCCGCGTTCGCATCATGAAGACATTGTTGTCGTCGTCTTCGACGATAAGAATTTTGCTCATGCGGCCCCGCGACGATCCACTAGCTTACGCCCACGGCTTCGAGAAGCCTGTGGGTTTCAATTAGCAGCGCTTGCACGTCGATGGGCTTGGTCAAGTAGGCGTCGCAACCTGAATCCCGTATTTCTTGTTCTTTATCTTCTCTCTCGTGCGCCGACAGCGTTATCACCGGGATATCCCGGGTAGCCGGGTCGGCCTTGATTTGCCGGGTCGCCTCGAAACCGTCGATACCAGGCATCTGCACATCCATCAGGATCAAATCCGGCCGCTCCGCCTTAATGGCCGCGATCCCGCTTTCACCATCCTTGGCGGTGCTAACCTCGAACCCGGCCCGGCTAATGATGGCGGAGATCATGTACAAGTTTGTATCGTTGTCGTCGACGCAGAGGATTCTGGCCATAAGGGATCAAACCGCCTCCTTGGGGTTTCGGCGTTCAGCTTGCGCGTCATGGGAATCGGTGCCGGAAATTCCGGTTTCGCCAGCACCGATAAGGGAATCGCGTAGAAACTCGCGGACCTGTTCCCCGCCATAGGGACCTTGACGCATGAGCTGCGCCAAGCCCCCATTAAGCTGGGACATATCCCGGCCCGTCATCTCCCGCGCGCTGATGACGATCACCGGAATCTCGCTCCAGCACTGATTCTTGCGAACTTCATCCAAAAACTCAAAGCCATCCATACGCGGCATGTTCAAGTCCAGCAAAATGACGTCGGGTTGGCGCTTCTGGAGTTCTTCGAGGCCGAACAGACCGTCCTCCGCCTCCGTCATGACCCAACGTTCATTCTCTAGGATATGCCGCATAAAGGTGCGTGCCACTTTGTCGTCTTCGACGATCAGGACTTGGCCGCCCTCTATTTCCGGAAAACTACGACGCAAGGTCTCGCGCAGCCGGGTGTGGTTAAGCGGTTTTGGCAGAAAATCGTGAACGCCGCCCAGATAATAGGACTTTTCTTCCACGGCGCCCTTCACACAATCGGAATCGCCAGGCGCGCATAGGAGAAGAGGAATATCCGCGACGCCGGGCACGGCTTTGAGGGCCAGGACAACCTCCCAAACACTGGGCTGGGCCAAGGTCGCGTCGAGGACGATCAGGCGAGGCAACTCGTCGCTGGCGGATTGAATGCCAACCGCGGCCTCCGAGGTGAAAATGACGTCCATGCGCTCGCCTTTCAGGGGCGTCAGCAGGCCGCAAAGACAAGGTGATTTTCCGATCGCGAGAACCTTGGGACGTGGCAGGGCCTCCGGATCGAGCGGCGTTTCGAGCCGTCCTTCAGGAGGCTCGGACTCCATCGCCGATTGTTCCTCGTCGCCCGAGTCAGCGGCAACGACCGGCAGCCGGAACACGAACGTCGAACCGACACCCAGCTCGCTTTCCACCTCGATATCGCCGTTCATCATGCGGCTAAGCTTGCGGCAGATCACCAGCCCCAATCCGGTCCCTTCGGATTGAGTCGCGCGCGCCGAATCGGCCTGCATAAACTCCTGGAACAGCATAGCCATCTGCTCCGGCGCCATGCCGGCGCCGGTGTCCGAGACGCTGAACAAGAGAACCGGCTCGTCCTCGTGCATGGCGCGGCGCACGTGGATTCGGACTTGGCCGTCCTTTGTGAACTTGCAGGCGTTACTGACCAAGTTCATCAAGACCTGCTTCACGCGCAGTGGATCGGCGTGGATAGCGCCAACGCCGCTTGCGCGAAACTCAATCGTATTCCCGTTCTTGCCGCCCAGCGGCGCCAAGGTCTCGACAACTTCCTTGACCAGGTTTTCGATGTCCATTTCGAGCGGCCACAGCGTCATCCTACCAGCTTCTATCTTCGACAAATCCAGAATGTCGTTGACGAGCAGCAACAAATGCTCGCCCGCGCGGTGAATTCTCTCTAGTGGCTCGACGTACTCGTCATGTTTAGCCCCGCGCACATCGTCGAGCATGATTTCCGAGATTCCGATCACGGCGTTAAGCGGGGTTCTCAGCTCATGGCTCATGTTGGCGAGGAAGTTCGACTTGGCCTCGCTCTGGCGTTCCGATATTTGCAGCGCCGCGCTTTCCTTCTCGTTCACGTCCATAAGGGCATCGCGCTGCTGTCTCAGCAGTTCCTCGGAACGCGCAAGCGCCATGAGTTCGTTCAAAGGATTATCCCCGGCCAGGTTGGCGCCCGCGCGAGGATCGTCCGGCGGCACCCCGCCGGGTCGCTGTTCGGCAAGTTTGGGCAAGGCGTCCAGCAGGCGGGCCCGCAAAGGCTGGCTCACGAAACCATGCCCTTGCGCTTGGGAGCTTCTTGGCCCGAGGAAGGAGCGGGTGCGGGCCCGAAGGCTTCGGCGGCGGCATTTAAAGCTACGCCGATTTCGTGCTTTAATTGAGAATCGCAGGTCTTCAAGTAGCCGACGATACTTTTGGGACTCCAATCACTGTTCATGCGCTCAATCAGAGCGTCATCGAGGGCCAGGCCACGGGCTTCGATATCTTTCAAGGCACGGTTGAGAATCGCGTAGGATTCCAGCACTTGCCGAGTGACGTTACCGGAAAGATCCTCGCCCTGCGTGCCGCCCTGGGAACCGCCGGCCGGGGCCTGCGGGGGCGCCCGCAGGTTTTCTTCTAGAAGGCGCAATTGCGCCACCCAGCGCGGCTGCCCGAACAGAATTTTCTCGGCCACGGTGGCGCTTAAATTCAAGACTTCGGCAAGCAAGAGGGCCACCCAGCGGCCAATGATATTGCGACTATCCATACGTGGTTCCGCCAATTTCTCCCTGCCCGCAGCCAAGCCGGAGCTGCCAATCGACAGATCTAGAGCTGCATTTTTGTAATATTTTACTACTATTACGTGCAATGCTTGTTTTAGCGGCAAAAGGTTTATGGCTGTTTAAGGCAGGCAGGGCGCCATGGAGGACTAATTGGAGGGCAACCTGGATTCCGCCCTTGGCGTGCGCGCGGACCCCAGTGCCGGAGAACCGGTCCTGGCTCCCGCGATGGCCATGGGGGCGGCGACAAACGCGGGCAGCAGGTCGGCGTATGGGCTTGCGGGCCCCGGCCTGGAACCGACGCTTTCCGGTTGTCTTGTTATCAGATCGCGAAGCGCCTTTCCGGCCCGGCGCAGATAAGGCGTGTGCGCAAGGTCCACGGATGCCGGCGTTAGCTCCGGGCTTCTGGGTGGAGGACCCCCGGCGCGCGCCAAGGCCTCGATCGCCAGCCGGTGGTTGCCGCGCGTCAAGGCGCCCGCCTCCGCGCGGCTGGAAGCATCCCGCAAGTAGGCCACCGCCAAGTCGTAGCGGCCCTGCAGATAGAAGGAGTACCCCATGTTGTTCAGCGTTTGCACGGAGTCGGGATCGACGGCCAGGGCGCGGCCGTAAGCGCGGGCCGACAGATCGAAACGCCCAAGCCGGTCGAACGCCGCCCCCAGCCCATTGAGGGCCTCGACGGACTTGGGCTCCTGGTCCAAGGCCGCCAGGAAATGCCGCGCCGCCAAGCCAAGCCGTCCCGACGTCAGTTCCCTCTTTCCGCGTTCGTAGTCGGTTTCAACGGCCTGGGCCGTGCTGGAGAGGCCCGCCGGCGAGCCGCCCGCGCGGGGCCAGGCCAAATCGGCGCAGGCACCGAGGCTCAGGGACGCCGCCACCAAAAGAAACAACGCGGCGGCGCGCGGCGACCGGAATTTCACGCCTGAATTAGGTTCCTCGATATCGAGATTCCCCATTTCAGCGGCCAAGATTCGGCAAGACATCGCGCACGATCGCGATGACGCTGGGCAAGAGCACCACGGCGATCATGGCCGGAAGGATGCAGAACACGAGGGGGATCGTTAGTTTCACGGGCAAGGTGTGGGCCGCCTCCTCGGCCCGCACCATGCGGCTTGCCCGCATCTCTTCGGCCTGCACGCGCAAGCTGCGCGCAATCCCGGTGCCGAGAGCTTCCGACTGGATCAAGAGCGTGGCGAAGGAGGCGATCTCCGGCAGGCCGGCGCGATGCGCGAAGTTTCGCAGCACCGTGCCGCGATCGCGTCCCACGCGCAGTTCGCGCCCGATTTGGGTGAGTTCGGCGGCAATCGGCGGGTGCGCCTGCGCGATCTCGGCCGCGACGCGGCTCAAGGCGGCATCGAGCCCCAGCCCCGCTTCGATACAAACGACCATCATGTCCAAGGCGTCGGGAAATCCCCGGCGCAGCGCCTCACGCCGCCGCGACCCCCGCCATGCGCGCAGGCGGCCCGGTATTATCCAAGCGAAGACAGCCATGACGCCGGACGCATATAACCCTTGGCCCCACGTCAGCGCCTCCGCCTTCACCAACCAGGCGGCCCCAAGGAACAAGGGCAGCGAGATAAGACCGGCCATGGGAATCCGACGGCCGGCGAATTGTACCGCTTTCGCGGAAACGCCGGAAGCGGCTGGCCTCGATCCGGTGCCGGTCACCGTTCCCTCTGGCTTTCCAGGTCCATTCAAGCGCTGGAACGCCGCCACCGGCCGCAAGGACATGGCGACACCCAACACCGCCAGAAAAACGGCGGCAAACGCCAGACTCAGACTCCAGGTTAGAAGATCGCCCGGCATGGCGGGCAGAATGTCGAACAACTCGTGCATCGGCGCCGGCTTTCTAAACCCGGATCCTGGCCATGCGCCCCATGACCAGGATACCAATGACTTGCAGGCCACCGGCGGCGAGCAGAACCGGGAAAAACATCGGGTCGCGCGCCGCGCCGCTATAAATTCCGGGATTGGCCCAATAAATCAGGGCGACAAAGATCAGCGGCATGACGGCCAGGATCCGGGCCGATAACCTGGCCTCGGCGGTGAAGGCATGAACCTTGCGGGCCAGACGGGCGCGGGCGCGCATGAGATCCGCCAGGCCTTGAAGAACTTCCGCCAGGTTTCCTCCGGTTTCATGTTGCAATCTAACCGTCGCGACCACGAAGCGCAGATCCTGGACATCGACCCGTTCGGCCAAGTGGCCGAGCGCCTGACGCAGATCGAGGCCGTAGGTCATTTCGTTCACGGCCTTGGAGAATTCTCCGGCAATCGGCTCGGGCAGATCGGTCGCGACCATGGTCATGGCGGCCGCGACGGGATGGCCGGCGCGCAAGCTGCGCACCATGACGTCCAGCGCATCCGGCAGTTGGGCGGCGAAACGCGCGAGGCGCCGCGCCTTACGATGCCTCAAATACACGGCGGGGAGGCCGATCCCACCCGCCAGCGCGAGGATGGGCACGATCCAGAGTTGCCGGAGCGTAAAACCCAATAGTATCGCCAGCGCCGTTGCCGCGAGCATGGCGGCGATTGTCAGGCCGGCGATACCCCCAAGAACCAGGTTGACCGAATAAGGCAATCCCGCCCGATCCAGAGCCCGGGCGAGGCGCCGCGGCAGACCCGCCCGGACGCCCGAATCGCGCGCCATATCGCGCCGTTCGCTCCGTAGGTTTCCAGGATTCGAAGGAACGTCCTGGGCCGGCACCCTGGCGCGGAAACGCCGGCGTAGCGCCGACATTCCCATGCGCTTAGCGTCATAAAACGTCAAAAGACCATAGGCAAACAGCACAACCGACATAAAAACCGCTACATAAAATCCGTATTCCAGGAGGCCTTGGTCCATGACTTCGCCGCCCCCTAGCCCAAGGTCCGTTCGGGATCGAAGGTCTCGCCCGCGATGTCGATGCCGTAGGTGTCCAGCACCCGCATGAAGGCCGGGCGCACGCCGGACGCCCGGTAGACACCGCACACGGTGCCGTCACGATCGGTCGATTCGCGCTGAAAACAGGCAATCTCATGCATGGTCACGACCTCGCCCTCAAGGCCCGTGATCTCGCTCAGGCTTACCATGCGGCGGCGGCCGTCGCTCATGCGCTCCAACTGAATAACGACATGCAGCGCGGTCGCGATTTGCCCGCGCATGGTGCGCGCGGGCAGATCGATCCCCGACATGGCCAGCATCTGTTCCAGCCTCAGCAAGGCGTCGCGGCACGAGTTGGCGTGGATCGTGGTCATGGATCCTTCGTGACCCGTGTTCATGGCCTGCATCATGTCGAAGGCCTCGCCCGCCCTGACCTCGCCGACAACGATGCGGTCGGGGCGCATGCGAAGCGCGTTACGCACCAGATCGCGCTGCGCGACCGCGCCCTTGCCTTCGATGTTGGCGGGCCGGGTTTCCAGGCGGGCGACATGCATCTGCTGCAATTGCAATTCGGCCGCATCCTCGATGGTCACGATACGCTCGCGCGCGCCGATAAAGGCGGACAGGGCATTGAGCAGCGTGGTTTTACCGCTGCCTGTGCCGCCCGAGATCACGATGTTGCGCCGACACCGCACGATGCCCCGCAGCAGGGGAACCAGAGCCGCCGGAATTGTGCCTAATTCGACCAGGCGGTCCATATCGATGCTCGAGCGCGCGAACTTACGGATCGACAACAAAGGCCCATCGACCGCGAGCGGCGGGACGATCGCGTTGACGCGCGACCCATCGGCGAGGCGGGCATCGACCATGGGTTGGGATTCATCTATCCGGCGGCCGACCGCGGAAACTATTTTATCGATGATCCTGAGAAGATGCCGGTCGTCCTTAAAGCGAACGGGAGTCAATTCGAGCTGACCGGCGCGCTCGACGAAAACGTGCCGGTGGGTATTGATTAGTATGTCGGTGACACTGGCGTCCTTCAGAAGCGGCTCCAGCGGTCCCAATCCGGTCAACTCGTCGAGAACGTCCTCGACCAGTTGAGTTCGCTCGATCAGATTGAGCGGCGCCGGGTCCCGGTCCAGCAATTCGCGCACGATCTCGCCGATCTCGCGCTGGAAATCCTCGCGCGGCATGGCCTCTATGGCCGCGAGATTGAGCATGTCGAGCAAGCCGTGGTGCAACGACATTTTCAACTCGGTGTAGCGCTGTGGCGCGTCGATGTGGCGCGGGAGCGCGGGAGCGGCATAGCGCGCCGGGGTTTCGGCAAAACCGAAAGGCACGGCTTTGCCGGCCGATGGCTCGAAAGCGGCGACTCCCGCTTCGCCCAGGGGCGCGCCGTGCCGAAGCCTGGTCATGCCCCCTCACCCACGGCGATGCGGCCGCCCACCTTCAGGGGCGCGGCCGGAACCTCGGACCCACCCGCCAAGGCCAGGGCCATACCGTCGGCCAAGCGCTCGAGATCCCTGTTCACGCGCGATCGGCGGGCAAGCTTGGCCACCGGCACGCCGCGGTTGAGGGCATCCCTCATCCTCCGTTCGTCATCGGCCACCGAGAAATCGAATCGCCGGCCCAGCGCCTGTTCCGCCTCCCGGCGCCGCGAAGCGGCGCCCCAAGAACGATCGCGGCGGTTCAGAACCAGACGCAGGGGGGTTCCGCCCAGACCGTGCTCGTGAAGCCCTTGAAGCTGACGGCGCGCGCAATGCAATGAAGATACGCTGAGTTGCGCCACCAGCACGATCAGGTCGCATTGCTTCAGCGCCGCGAATGTCCACGCCGTCCAGGCCGAGGGAAGATCGAGCACGACCGTCCGGTACTCGGCGCGCGCGAGCGCCAGGCAGTCGCCGGCGAAGTCCGTCGACAGGGCGTCGAGCGGCAGCAAGGTCCGGGGCGCGGCCAAAACATCCAGACCGCTTTCGTGATGGCCCATCACACTGCGCAGCAAGGCGCCGTCAATTCGCTCGCGCGCCTCCAGCAAGTCGGCCAGGCTCACACGGTCGTCCAGGTCGATCGACAAGGCCGCGGTGCCGAACTGCATGTCGAGATCGAGCAGGCAAACTCCGGACTCCGCTTGGCCTCGCCGCATGGCCAGGGCCGCCGCCGTTTGACTCGCGAGGGTTGTCGCGCCGCAGCCGCCGCCGGCTTTCAAGAACGCGGCGACCCGGCTTGGCGGCCGCCGCGGCGTATTTGCCCGCCGGGCGCGGCGGCGCACATCGTCCAAAACGCTCAGGAGTTCATGGTGCTCAATCGGCTGGGGAATCAAGTCCACCACGCCCAGCCGCATGAGAAGGCGCGTGTGCTCCATCTTGGCACCGGCGGCGGTCGCGATTACCGGCACGCCGGGAAAAGCCTCGCTAAGCGTGGACACCGCGTGCCGGATGCTCTCGGGCTCTTCGGGATCGATCTCCAGCAGCACGGTGTCGGGGCTTGGCTGGGCCGCCGAATCCTGTAACGCCTGGGCGAGGGAACCATAGTGCGGAACAAGGTGGATTCGCGAAATACCATCGCACACCTCGCTCAGGGCGGCGGCGCTATCGCGGTCGCGCATGATCGCCACGACACGAAGTTCACCGCCCTTATCCATGTCCCGCCTCATGAGCCATGGCCGTCTTCCGCCGTCAGGCTGGCCCGGAAATCCGGCAGCACGATCGCGGGAAGCTCAAGAAACGAAAGGGCCAGGAACTCGAAGCGCTGATCGCGCAGACGCACGGTGATGACCGGATCGATATCCGGTCCAGACGGATTGCCCGCCAAGCCCAGGCCAACATGACGGTACTCGACGATAACATCTCCGGCGGCGATCCGCCGGTCGGTGGCGCGCATGGGCGCCACGATGCGGGCGAAAGCGGCGGCGTCGAGCAAGACCGCATCCAAGGACGTGAGCGACGCACCGCAGCCATCGCGCGTGCAAATCGTGGGATTGGGCGTTATCGCCGACGCTGGGACCTGGCCGCCGATCGGGGCGGACAAGGTGCCGTCGAAGCGGTGGAAGTTCAGGGCCGCGAAATCGCGCACGATGGCCGCCCGGACCCCGGCTTGTGTCGCACGCACCGCCAGGTTCCACTGCCAAAGAGCACGGGCGAAATCGACAATGCCCAAAACCGCGATCAAAAACACAAGAGTCACAAGTGCGAATTCGACCGTCGATATGCCTTTGACCCCTCTGTGTTCCATGCCTTTCTAGACCCCGGTCACGGTGCTTTTGTGCGCGACACTCAAGGAGAGCCCCGGACCGAGGCCGAGCACGCGCGCGGGGCCGAACCGGAACGGTACACGTGCGCGAACGGTCACCACGGGGATAGCCACGGCGTCCTCGTAAAGGCCGTTGAGCGCGGAACCGGCCTTGTCCAGGCATTCGAGCGAGACTCCGACTCCCGTCGCCGCCTCGCTCAAGTCTTCGGAACGCCATCCGCCGACCAGATTGTCGGTGGCGGGATCGCCGTCGATACGTCCGGTCATGACCAAGCGCACGGCGCCGGCCACGTTCGCCCGGCCGCGATCTAAATTCCCTGGCGCGCAAGTACCCGAACCCGCCTCCGTCCGGGCCAGAAAACGGGCGGCGTCGCGCACGGACTTTGAAACCGCATGGTAGTCCGCCAGCATTCGTCCGCCATCGAAAACCAGAGCGAAGACGGCGAGGAGCAGCGGCAGCACGAGGACGAACTCCACCGCGGCGGCGCCGCCGCACGCGCGCCTTAGCGGGTGCCGGGCGATGCCCACGTGCCCAGTCATTCGCTCAGTACCACGCGGTCTCGGCTCACCAGGGGCGGCGCGCCGGTCACGGCAGCGGGGCCGACGATTTCCGCGTAAAGCGCGCCGGGCGCCAATTCCCCCACCGCCTCGCTTAAAAACAAGTTGAGCGTCGAGGTGCCGCTGGCCAGGGGCAGAACCGCCTCGGTGCTTAAAACCCCGGCGCCAAAAGCCGTGGCGATAGCCTGACAATTCATCACGACGGCGCCGAGCAGGCGGCGGTCGGCGGCGCGCGGCGAGTCCGCCGGGGCTTGCGGCAAGGCCGCAGTTCCACCGCCGAAACATTGCGGCCGCCCATAATTCGGCGGATGACCCTTCCGTTCCCAGATATAGACTTCCCAACGGCTTAATTGCCTGTTTTCATCCAGATCGACGGCGCTATCCCCGCCCAGGCGGCACACCCCCAGAGGACAGGTGTTGAAGGACCACCCGGCGAACTCAAGGGCTGGATGATGGAACGCCATATAGGCGGGCAAGTCCCAATCGCCGGTGCCCAGCGCCTTTCCCGCCGGCAATCCCGAACCGCTTGGCGGAATAGCCATGCAGGATTCGGGCGCCGCCGCTCCTCCCGCGAGCGGATAAGTACAATTGTCTCGTGGATAGCCCACATGGTCCAAGGGCTCGCCTCCCAGGGGCGGATGCCGCCCCGGCCCCAGGAATGGTTGTGCCGCCGGCCCCAGGGCCCCCGGAAAATCGCATGCGAGAAGTCCCCCGCCCGCGACGGCGCCCGGTTGCGGCACCAGGCCGCTCAAATAATTCGGGCTGGGCTGGAATTCCGGATCGAGCGACGGGCCGGGCCCCGTGTAAATGTCGAGCCGGGTGTTGATCGCGGCCACCAGATCGCCGGTCGCGGCCGGCGAGAGAGGAGCGTCGCCAATACACGATTGCACCGGCAGAACCCGCCCCAAGGCATCGGCCAGCGCCCCGGTCCCGGTCGCGGCGGTACAGGTATCGTCCGCTGGATCGCAACTCACGACCGCGAGCCAGGCCATGGCCCCCGCGCCCGGCGCCACCCCTGAACGCAAGGTTATACCCTTGCCCATGTGGGGCGCCGGGTCGAAGGCGGCGTGCGGATCGCGGTTACCGGGCACCTCATCCGGGTTGCAAACCATGAGCGCCGCCCGGCCGCAGGCATAGCGAGCCCAGGTGCCCGTCGCGGACGCGCGCGGCGTCAACGTTCCGGGCCCGCCAACTAGGCCGGCCAGGGCAAGCCGCAAGTTACTCTGAGCCATGACCTCAACGAATTCCGCCTCGCCATCGCTGAGCGCGTCGCGGCGTGGAGCCAAGCTCGAATAAAATCGAAATGACTCATTGGTCATGGCGCAGCCTTGCGCCTGACACGCGAAGGCGGTGTCGAAATCCGTCGAAGCGGAGTCCGAGCGCGCGGTGAAAGTGTCCGCGTTGCGGGTGGCGGCATTGGTAGCCGCGGCCACGGCCCGGGCACGGGCGCCGGACCTGCCGTCCAACTGCGTCGCGCCAGACAGGGCGGCGGCGTCGACCGCGGCCTGCAGGTCGGTTTGGAATATCCACGCCCGGCCGAAATCGAAAACCAACCCGGCAAACCCCAGTACTCCCACCAAGGCCACGGCAAGAACAGGGGCGACCGCGCCATCCTCGGCGCCGGGCAACCACGCCGCCTTGCGTCTTGAAATCCTTCGCTTTGCGTCCCCTGTGAATTTTCCCACTACCGGTCCGTCCCGAAATCCGTGGTCTCGACCGCATCCGGGGCGATGACCGTGCCGGTGCGATAGCGCCGATACGCGGCCGCCGCCCGCGCGCCATCGAATGCCGGGGCGCCCGCCAAAACGTTTGGGGGCACCGGGTCGACGATGTGCTGGGCCGCGTTGTGCGCGGCGGCGTTGCCGAAATCCCTGCCCAGGTTGCCGGCGGTGGGCGATTCTCGAGCGCCGTTTTCCAAGATGAGCGGCGCGCAGGATGCGAGCCCCACGATGGCGAGCGCGGCGGCCCCAACCCGCCATGGCGATTCCGCGATCCGTCTCATTTTAGAATGTGCCCGTAGGCACCCGGCGGCCCGCCTAATTCGGCGGCGCTCAAGGCCTCGCCCGGTTTCTCCGGCACCGTGCCCGATTCAGGCGCCTCGGTGAGGCCATGGAGCCAGAGATCCAGCTCACCCGGCGGAATCAGATTGTCCGCCGGGGTGGCGAGCGCGCCGGCCGGGGCCGGACGCACCAGGTGCGGCTCCACAACGATGACCAACTCGCTTTCGTTGCGCTGATACTCGCTGCTGCGAAACAGACTGCCCAAAATGGGAACGTCGCCCAGCAGGGGCACCTGGCGGACCGCGTCGCGGAAATCTTCTTGCAGCAGCCCGGCGATGGCGAAGGTCTGGCCATCGCGCAATTCGACCGTGGTTGTCGCCCGGCGTGTCGTCAGACCCGGCGTGCCGTTCACGGAAACCGAAAAATCGAGAGCGCTGACCTCGGGATTCACCACCATGTTGATCAGGCCGTCATCCAAAACGGTCGGCGTGAAGGAGAGCGAGATCCCAAATTCCTTGAACTCGACGGTGATCGCCGCATCGCCGGTCGCGGACGCGCCGCTCTGCGCGACTTCGATGGGGAATTCGCCGCCGGCGAGAAAGCTGGCGGTGTCGCCGGACAAGGCGATCAGAGTCGGTTCGGCCAGGGTCTTGGCCATGCCCTTGGATTCGAGAGCCTCGAACAGCAGGCGCAGACTGGCGGCGCCGAAGGTGCCCGAGAACAGCCCGGCGCCAAAGGTTTCGGCCGCGATGTTCGCGCCCCCGCCGCCGCCCAGCCCGGCCGGGTTCCCACCGAAAGCATCGCCCGAGGAGAAACTGAAATCGCCATTGAAAATATCGAAGTTGAGGCCGAGACGCTTGAGCGCGCTGCGCGACACTTCGACAAAACGCACCTTCAGCATGACCTGCTGGCTACCGCGCACGGAAAGAAAACTAAGGACATGCCCGGGCGCGAAGCGTTCGGCGAGCGAGATAATTTTCGCCATGCGCCCGGCGCTGGAAACCGAGCCGCTGAGCACGAGAGAACCGTTCAAGGCGAGGACCTCGATCTCCTCGCCGGGCACCAAGAGGCGCATTTTGGCGTTCAGGCCCTCGACATCCGGGCCGACCACGACATCCATCGCGGCGAGCAGGGATTTATCGCGGTCATAGATCATCAGGCTGGTCGAGCCGGCCGTCTTGCCCAACACGTAGATCGAACGGTCGCTCAAGGCCATGACGTCGGCGATATCGGCGTTGCCGATCAGAAGATCCGCGAAGGGCACATCGACACGAAGAATTTGCGACTTATCTATCGGAACGCTCAACTCGCCCGCGTGCATGCCGTCATCGCTAAGCAAAACAGTCGCCGCATTGACGAGAGAGGCCGCGCCGGCCAGAGCCAACCAAAGCGCGGCCCCGCCAATAACGCGCCGCCATCCTGGGGATAGACGCGGCTTCATTTCGGCCACTCCAGCGCGCCGCCACTCCGGCGCGACTTGGCCGCATCGATCGCGTGCATCGTGCCGCGCCGCCCTTCCAGCCTGACCCTGTAGCTTGTCTCCTCCAAGCCCCGGAACACCCTAACCGCGGCCCCGGATATTTCCGTCGCCGGGGTGGCCAGAATTCCCGCCACGTTTACCTTGGGCAGCGGCTTGGGCGGCGATTTCCGATCCCAACTGGCCTTGGTCACGAGTCCAGCCGGCAAATCGCGGGACGATATCTGGCGGCCCGCGCCCGCCTCCCCTCCCATCACGCCCCGCAGAGCCAAGGACAAGGTGCCGATCTTTTGCGCGAGCGCGAGCTTCTGCGCGTCCTCGACCGAAACCTCAAGGGTCACTGACCGCGCCGGCCGTTTTGACGAAGAAGGTCCGCCCGCATCTTGATCCAGGCCCAGAACCCGAATGCCGCGCAGCAAGATGTCGGAGAGCAGAACTCGGTCTTTGCCGCCAGACGGCACGTCGCGCGCGATCAGGACATCGACCCTGTCGCCAGGACCAATCAGGGCCGCCATGTCCTGCGCGCCGCTCATACCGACGGTCGTCGCGCGCATGCCGGGCGCGATGGTGGCGGCTAGACGTGCCGGCGCGCCAAAGCCCGTGATCTTGCTCGTCAGCACCGGCTCATTGGTCTCGACCGGGCGCATCACGATGGGGGCGGGATCTCCTGGCTTGCCGGACAAAGGCTCAAGCCTGTGCAAGGCACCGGGTGGCACCGACGCCTTGGGCCAGGCCGCGAGCTTGATATCCTCCGGCCGCAGCTTGTCGCCATAGCGCAAGGGCCGCGCGGCGACCACGACCTGGACCGCCTCGGGACCGCTAGACGGCCCGGATAACGCGGCGGACGGCTGCCGGACCTGAACCGAGGTCAGCCAGGCATGGGCCAGGGCGACAGATACCCCGGCCAGGACCAAAGCCACGGCAAGAGAGACGAGAGAGCGCGGTTGCATCTTGGAACATCCAACCCGTGTCGGCTTAACCGCGGCACGCTAGAGGCGCCGGGTCAGCCCCCACGGTCTATTGCTGCGCGCAATCGGCGCTGGTGCCATTGATGCAGTTCGCGGATTGGGTCATCTCGTTAGAAATCGAAGTACTGAGCGCCCCTGCCGCCAACACGATGCCGCTGCCTATCACCGCGAGCAGCAGCGCATATTCAACCGAGGAAATGCCCCGGTTGTCCCCCAGTATGCGGCGCAGAAATTTTCCGAGTTTCGTCATTGATCCTTACCCCTGTTGCCCTGTCCCGTTTACACGGGCCCGGCACGCCGCCAGGCATCGTGCATGTTTCACCGTGGTTCCAGCGCCTTCTGGCTGGGCCGGTACCCAGCCCCCCCAAACCCAGCCCGAAAACCGGCTATTGTGAGATTCATAAGGTTAGTGGCGTTATCCCAGCGTTACCGCTTGAGCGCGGAGCCTTCAGCGCTTCATGACCCGGCGGGACGCCCGATAACGCAAGCATCGCCCGCGAGGTCATTTTTCTTCTCGATGCGGATCAATGTATCCTCATAGCGCCATATAATCTTTTGAGTCTTCTAGGCCTGTGGACACTTAGGATGCCGCCACGCGAGACCGGCGCACGGCCCGCGCATCGTAATATGGGATTAACCGCGATCTGCTTTCCTGCACCCTTGGTTGTCCCGGGAGGCTGCCGGCCTTGATCCGCTTGCTCCAGCCTGTTTCTATGCTGGCCCGCCTAGGTGGGATAGTCCGGCCCTTATTCCGGGACCCATATTTCTGCACCAGGATAGGCGGACCATGAGCGAGCACATTCCTGTCCTGATTACCGGCGGAGCCGGTTACATCGGCAGTCACGCCGTCCACGCCTTCGGCGCGGCCGGACATCCGGTCGTGGTTCTGGACGATCTGTCCACCGGCCGGCGCGAAGCGGTACCGAGCGAGGTTCCCTTCGTGACCGGCGACGCCGGCGATACCGACCTCGTGACCGCGGCCATACGAGAGCACCGTATCGGTGCCGTGGTGCATTTCGCCGGTAGCATCGTGGTGCCGGAATCGGTCGCCGACCCGTTAAAATATTACCGCAACAACACGGGTGTCAGCCGTAACTTGATCCAAGCCTGTGTCGAAGCGGAGGTGCGGCATTTCATCTTCTCCTCAACCGCCGCCGTATACGGCATTCCCGATATCGTTCCCGTGCCCGAGGATACGCCGACCGAACCGATCAATCCCTACGGCACCTCGAAGCTGATGACGGAATGGGTTCTTCGCGACACCGCCGCCGCGCACGATTTCCACTACGTCGCCCTGCGGTACTTCAATGTCGCCGGCGCGGACCCGCAGGGGCGCACGGGCCAGCGCTCGGCCAATCCAACCCACCTGATCGAGACCGCCATCCAGACCGCGCTGGGCTTGCGGGATGACATGGAAATTTTCGGCGACGATTTCGATACGCCGGATGGGACCGGTGTGCGAGACTACATTCACGTCGCTGACTTGGCCGACGCCCACGTGCTGGCCCTGCGCCATCTTTTAGGGGGCGGCCGGACCGCCGTGCTCAATTTGGGCAATCAGCGGGGATTCTCGGTCCGCGAGGTGATCGAGACGGTGCAGCGTGTCTCGGGCCGCTCGTTCCCGGTCAAGACCGGGCCCCGGCGCGCGGGCGATCCCGCCTGCCTGGTCGCGGATGCCTCGACCGCACGGCGCCTGCTCGGCTGGCGCCCGCAACGTGCGGAGTTGGACACTCAGGTTGCCGATGCCTGGCATTGGCGGCAAAGCCAGACCAAGGGACCGTAGTCGAGGGTGATAAGCGATCCGATATGATCGGATCGTACTCTAGTTACGCTGGCCCGCCCCCGGCGTTTACGCCGATACGCCCCCGGCGTTTACGCCGATACGCCCCCGGCTCTCTATCGCGGTGGCCTTTATTCCGATGCTGCGGCGCAGATCCCGCGCTTGCCGGAACAGGGCTTGAGAGCCCGCCGGGTCTCCCGCGGCACGCCGAATCTCCGCGTGGGCCACGTAGGAGTTCGCGAGTCCGACACGGATGCCCATGGATCTATGGGTGGCGATCGCTTCTCGCACAACCCTTTCCGCGGCGGCGATGTTAGGCCGGCGCGCATGCGCGAATCCACGCGCCAAGGCACGCAGAATCGTCGCCCGGGTCCAACTTTGCCCCTGCCCGTATGACAAGCGCCAGGCGTGGCGCGCCTGCTCGATGGCGTCGCCGTGGCGGCCGCTTCGCCCACTGACCTCGGCGAGCCAACAATAAAAGAGCGGTAGATACGGAATGGGTCCCAAGGCTGTTGCCTCGTCGATCGCTTGCTCTAAGTCGCTCTTGGCTTCCTCGAGAAAACCGTGGGCGATATAGGCTTGGCCCCGAAGACCGCGATTAACGCAGGATCTGATCAAGTCGCCCCCGGCGCCGGTCAAGGCCAGCGCCTTGCCAAGATCCGCGATTGCCTTCAAGCCGCCGCCGGTCCAGTTCCGCGCCATGCCGTCTATTTGCAGATAGGACGCCTGCGCCCACGGTTCCGGCCGCCGCGCGACAGCTTCCCGCGCGATTTCGAAGGAGTCTCTCATCGCCGCGAATCGGCCGGCCATGCCTTCCATCATGGCCTGGGCCGTCACGATCTCGCCAACCGAGGTCCAGGCATTTTTTACACGCGCCTGTTGGGCTCTGGCCTTGAGTCCTGAAATGACCCCGGCCGCCGCCGGCGCATGGAGATAACATCTAAACAAAAGCCGCTCGGGTAGCTTCCATGGGCCTTCGGTGCCGCTTTGCCCGGCCGAAAGGTGCAGGGTCCTGCGTGCGTAGCGCAGCCCTTCGTCACCGTCGCCCGCCACACAACATGCACGCGATAAGGCATAGGATAAAGCGACGGCCGCGCGCGGATCATCGTCACGCGGCCCCCGCTTCTCAAGCGCGCGGAGATGAAGCAGGGTCGCCGCCGGGTCGGCATCGGCATCGGCAATGGCGGCGCGCAGGAATCCGGCGCGCCAGAAGACGGCGTTCATTTTCGGATCTCGAGGCCGCTCCGGCATGCATCGCGCCAAATTCTTCAGAGCCTTCGAAACTCCGCGCCGCGCACCGCGAGCGAGCGATAGCTCTAAGGCACGCAACCGATAATCCGCGGCCGCCAGGTTCTCGCCCGCCGCCCGGCAATGGTAGGCCAGAGCGTCGTAGTGGGACTCCAGGTCCGGGGCCTCGACCGCACGAATTGCCGAGGCAATCGCACCATGCATGGCCCGGTGCTGGCCTTGCGGCAAATCGTCGTAAACCGCCTTGCGGAACCATGCGCGCGCGATCGAGAAATTGCCGCCGGTCTGGCGAAGCAATTTTCCCGATGCCAGCTGTTCCAGTGTCGCGGCCACCTTTCGCACTTCCAGTCCAGCCGCGCGCGCGAAAATGGAAGGCCCGAATAGGCCGTGCGCCAAGCATGCAATCTGAATCAGGATTTTCGCGCTGGAAGGCATACGATCCATGGTGTGCCGGGCGCTGAGGCGCAAATTGCGGGGCAGCTGGAGAGTGTCGCGCCGGGCGGACGGCACCAAGCCCGCCACCAGTATCTCCGGGTTTCCCTCGGCGTATTTCCACAACTGTTTCCTTTGACGGGCTTCAAGATTCGATTGCCCGCGCGCCGCCATGGCCGCTTTAAGCAGCGTCATCGAATCGTTGAAGGACAAGGGGCCAAGATCGCAATGCCGGATCAGGCCCGCCCTTTCGAGATCTTCCATGACCGGCGCGAACCGGGCCGGAGCCATTTCCGGCCATAAGCGCGCGGCGGTCACGAAAAGCACAGGCGCATGGCGAAGGCTATGAACGGCCCGGCCCAGGCGGCGCAAGCTTTCGGCGTCGGCCCACTGTATATCCTCCAGGATCAATACGACCGGACCTTGCGCCGCAGCCGCTTTCAGACCCTCGAGAGCGGCGTCGAACAATCCATCCCCCTGCGCATGCGGCGGCGGTGAACCGGCGGCGTCCTCGTGCCGCACGCCATAAGGCATCGGAACTTCCCTCAATCCGTCCTGGCCGGGCGGGAAAATCGAACGCCGCGGCGGCGGCAGAATTTCCAAGACCTGGCGCCATAATCCCAAGGACAGCCGCCTCTCCGCCTGGCGCGCGGTCACCGTGCGGACATGACACCCCTGCCCCGCCAAGTGCTTGGTAAAGGTATCGAGAAGGTGGGTCTTGCCAATGCCTGCTTCGCCGTTCAGAGCAAATAACCGGGCGCCGTGGCTGCACGCCTCGGTCAAGGCATCGTGCAGTGCCTTTATTTCGCCGCCCCGCCCGTTTGGCGGTTCGAAGGTTGCCGGCGCGGGGTTCTCCATGGGACCGCCGGCCGGTTCGGATCGGATAACCCCGGGACTGCCTTGATGGCGTGGGCGCGAATCCGCTTTGCAATCGCGAATTCGGCGGTACAGCTCCTCTGTCGTTTCGTCGGGAACCACATCGAGGTCCCGGAGTAAGACGGATCGGCATGTCCGGTATTGATTTAGCGCCGCGCCGCGTTTTCCGCTCGCGAGATATAGTTCCATCAGGGCCCGGTGAATCTGCTCCTGGGAGGAGTCGATCTCCAAGGCGCGAAGTCCGGCCGCGATGGCGGCGTTAAGATGCCCCGCCTCGCGCCTGATTTCCAACAAGGTATGTAAGCAATTCAAGGCGCGGTTCTGATGGTGCGCCCGCATTTCCGCCAACCAGTCCGCGAAAACGGGTGCGTCAAGGGCCATCCCCTGGAGAAATTCACCCTGATAGAACGATTCAAGTTCTCCCAATGCCGGCAAGGAATCCGAACTGGTCAGCGAATCCAATTCCCAGGTGTCGACCCACAGGTCGCCGGTACGCAAGGCAACGGTCTGGGCGCCGATGAGAACGATCGGAAGATCGTGCCCGGCCAAGGTGCGCGACAGCTTGAACAGAACCTGGCGCAGATTTTGTCTCGATTTCCGGCTGTCGCTATCGCTCCACAAAAGCAACGCCAAGCTTTCGCGTGACGCGGTGTTTCCCTTGGCGCATGCCAAGTAAGCCAGGAGCGCCCGGCCTTTTCCCGTCGCGACCTCGACCGGGCCCCGCTCCGGATGCTCCAGCGTAAAGCCGCCAAGGAGCCTTAACTTCGCCATGGCCCAACCGGTGTGCGGCGGCCTCCGGCCAAGGCCGTCAAACCTCGGACTCCGCCGAGGCGACAACGCCTCGCCCATCGTCCAACCTCAACTCCCTGACGGTGCGGGAAGGATACATCCCCCGCGCTTGCGAGCGGGCCAGCTCATCGGCGCTTTCGCGGGCGTGCCGGGCCTCCGCCGCCAAAATGAGCTGCTCGATCTCAGGCGCGCGAAGCGGCTTATGCAATAGGCTCAGGCGATCCGCGGGCGCGACTTGCTCGCAGATATCGAACGGCCTTGGACCCGGTTCCGAGATCGTGAGGACGATATGAAGCTTCGGATCCAAAGCACGAAGGGCCGCCGCGATATCGAGGCCCCAATGTCCGGGCGGCAAACCAATATCGATAAACGCGATACGATATGGTTGTCCGCGCTCGACCGCCCGGCGGCCCGCCTCGACCGTCATGGGCCCATCTTTCCCGGCCGAGAGCTCGACTTCCGGAAAGCGGCCGCGAGCGGAGCTCGATCCCAAAAGCTCGGTCTCGAATGCGCCCCCCATGGGGTTGGATTCATCGCCAGCTTCGCGTGACTGTCCCAAGACGATTGCGAAGTCCTCGATCACGCTGGGATCGCCGTCGAGAACCAGGACCGGAATCCCACTTAGTCTGGGCATAGCGTCTCCTCACCGGGATGGAACTCACAGAAAACATCATACAATCGCAAGCAATACTCCCCCCTCCGGTGGCCCGATGCAAGCAACATCATCACCACGTCCGTCAATACTATTTGAGATTCAATATACAAGTATCAAATATTTATACATTACATCTATATTATGAAATCTACTTATATAGCGCGATATGAATGTGCTGATTTTATTGTCGTTTCCGTAATTCGTTAAACCTTCTTATGAAATTTTAGGAAATTCTAATTGAATAGATCGTGCGCGCGCCCTTGAGCCGCCAACCGGCCAAGAGTGGCTTAATCATTTACTGGTAGCCTTTAGCTTGACATCGCCCCAATCACGGTCTTGCCATCATGCACGCCACGAGCGCCTCTTTGGCCGCCGCCCAGCCAGTTCTAGAAACGATTTCCGACGCCGAAATCTTGGCCGGTTATTGCCGCGAACTCACCATCGAACGCGACCTGCCGGCGACCTTGAACATTGCCTTGGAAGGCATGGTCAAGAATCTTCAGGCCGAGATCGCGGAAATCTATCTCTGGCGCGGAAGCCCGAGCGGCTTCGCATTTAGTACATCGCGCGGCCGATCGATCACGCGCCGCACGAATGCACAATGCGACGACCCGATGCTCGTACGTTGTCTGGAACAACGTACCATCGTGTGCGGTCAGGCGGATGCCACGGCGATTCCCGCCATCTGCGCGCCGATATTGCCGCTCGGCCAACCTTATGCCGCCGCGCGGCTGACCCGGCGCGCCGGCGCCGCCGGATTCGATGGGCGGGACCGGGCCTTACTGCTGGCCATGGCCAACGCGGCCGCCCTCGCCATCACGAACGCTCAGCTCAAGGAAGCGGTCGACGACCAGAAAGACACGGCGCGCGATTTGGAATTCGCGGCTGAAATTCAGCGCCACCTTTTGCCAAACGTCACCCCGGGCGAGTATCCAATCTTCGGATTCAACCGGCCTATACGCCAGGTATCCGGCGATTTCTTCGATTTCTTCACCTTGCCGGACCAGCGGATCGCTTTTGCCCTGGGCGACGTCTCCGGCAAGGGCATGAATGCCGCCCTCCTCATGGCCAAGGCCGCGAGCCTGTACCGCTGTCTCGGCAAGACCATATTTTGCCCGGCCGAAATTCTGCGGCGCTTGAATCGCGAAATTCAGGAGACCGCCAGCCACGGCATGTTCGTCACCATGATCGCGGGCATCTATAACCCCTCGACCGGGAGTCTGGAGTTCGCCAATGCCGGGCATGAACCCCCGCTTCTGCGGTCCCAGGATCACGGATACGAATCTTTTCCAGCGGACGCGCCGCCATTGGGAATTTTACCCGAACTCATCATGACGGCACGCAAAGTCGAGATGGGAGGCGGAGAGTTTTTCATCTTCAGCGACGGCTTGACCGAGTTTCGCTATGGCCAGGGTGAGCAGCTCGGTGCCGACGGCCTTATCCAGATGATGGAGTCCTTCTCGTCCCTGCCCATGGCCGAGCGCATCGAAGCTCTCTTGAGCGAGTTGAACCAAGAGGGGTGGAGCCTGCGCGACGACTTGACCGTTCTTGCCATCGACGACGCCTGGGTCAAGACCCATGATTGATGCCGCGGTTAAGGCGGCGGCCCAGGCCGAATCGCTCGACACTCTGCTCCAGGTGCGATTCTTGGCCAAGGTCGACCGGATAAAGTTGATACGTCCGGGCGTCGAAGCCACGGCGCGCATGTGCGGCCTGGCACCGTCGGTCGCCCGCGATGTCGTGCTCGCGGTCGACGAGGCCTGCCAGAACATTATCCTCCATGCCTATAAGGGCCGGGAGAGCGGCGAGATCGACCTAACTCTCATGCGGTACGGCGAGGGCATAGTCGTCGAGCTACGCGACCGGGCGCCAACCGTCGATCCCCGCGAGATCCAGCATCGCGACTTGCACGATATCAAGCCGGGAAAGCTCGGCAGCTACTTCATGAGCGCGATCATGGATCGGCTCGAATACCTGGCGGCCCCGGGGGGCGGCAACCTGCTGCGTATGTATAAGCGAAAGGACGGGTCCACATGACCGAGACCACGGGCCAAATCACCAATCGCCGTGTTGTCCACCTAGCCGGTGAAATAGATCTTGAGCACGCACCGCAGGTCCGCAAGGTACTCCTCGGCGCGGTCGAGCAAGGGCGCATGATTTTGGTCGATATGGCGGAGGTCGAATATATCGACAGCTCAGGAATCGCATGCCTGATCGAAGCCTTGCAGGAAGCGCGCAAGAATAGCGCGGACCTGGCCCTGATCACGGTAAATCCCCAAGCCATGCGGGTTCTGGCGCTGGCGCGCCTCGACACCGTATTCGACATCCACGACGACTTGACCAGCGCCGTGCGGGCGTAGATCCGGCCGGCCCCGCGATGTTGAATTTCATGGAACAAACCGGCCGGCGCAGTGCGCGCGCGCTCGACGAAACCGGGTACGCCGCGAGTCTCTTGGCGGAGAGTCTGTTCTGGACTTTGTTCGGGCGCCGCTGGCGCCAACCGGTCCGGCTCGCCAGCGTGGTGAAGCAAATGATGCAGGTCGGTATCGAGGCCTTGCCCATCGCGACCCTGCTGGCGGCCGCGATAGGCTTCATGCTGGCCGTGCAAAGCCTTTACTCCCTGGGCTTGTTCGGCGCCGAGTCTTTCGCCCATGTCGGCATCGCCTTGGCGCTGACACGGGAATTCTCGCCCCTCATTATCGGCATACTCATGGCCGGCCGCTCCGGTTCCGCCTTGGCCGCGCGGCTTAGCTCCATGACGATAAGTCAGGAAGTCGATGCGCTACGCACGATCGGTATCAATCCGGTCCGCTTTCTTGTCGCTCCGGCCACTCTGGCCATGCTGATTATGCTCCCGGCGCTCGCCATGTGGTCCAACTTGGTTGGCTTGGGCGCCGCGGGCCTTTTTGTCTCGGCTTCCATGGAAACATCCTTCGCGTCCTTCGTGGTCGGAACCATCGAAGTTTTGACCCCCGGCGACCTTCTGCACGGCCTGGGCAAGAGCGCGCTGTTCGCGGTTCTGATCGCGATCATCGCCTCGGTGAACGGCTCGCTCGTCACCGGCGGCTCGGAAGGTGTCGGCCGGGTCACGACGCGCGCGGTAGTTCACGCGATCTCCGCCATTATCGTGACCGACATGATTTTCGGCTACCTGGCGACGCGCTGAGTCATGATAACGGAAACCCACCATACGAGACCCACCGCCGCGGCGCCGTTTGCCCCACCGGACGAGGGCGCTATCGCGGTTCAAGGCCTCAACGCGCATTACGGGCAAACTCAAGTTCTGTTCGACATTGACCTGTCCATACGCGCCGGCGAGATCATGGTCATCATGGGCGGCAGTGGGTCGGGCAAGAGCACATTCCTGCGCCACCTGATTGGGCTGGAGCGGCCCAGCGGCGGTACCATCAAACTGCTCGGTCAGGATCTTGCCCAGCTTGGTCCGGTTGAAATGCTCGACCAGTGCCGCCGTATCGGGGTCGCCTTCCAAGGCGGCGCTCTGTTCAGTTCCATGTCGGTCGCCGAAAATATCAAGCTGCCCCTGCGCGAACATACCCGGCTTGACGAAAAAACCATGGACATCATGGCGCGCATGAAGCTGGAGATCGTCAATCTATCGGGATTTGGCGATCTTATGCCGGCGGAGCTCTCCGGCGGCATGTTGAAGCGCGCCGCCGTCGCGCGCGCCATCGCCACCGACCCCAAGCTGTTGTTCTTCGACGAACCCTCGGCCGGCCTCGATCCGGTGGTTTCCGCCGCCTTGGACGATTTGATCCTGCGCCTGCGCGACGCCATGGACATGACCATTGTCGTCGTGACCCACGAGATCCACAGCGCCTTCAAAATCGCCGATCGCATCACGATCCTGGATAGCGGGCGAATCCTGGAAGTCGGCACCCCCGACGAGGTTCGAAGCAGTAGCAACCCAAGAG
This sequence comes from Kiloniellaceae bacterium, assembly GCA_021776175.1. Classification (GTDB taxonomy): domain Bacteria; phylum Pseudomonadota; class Alphaproteobacteria; order Kiloniellales; family J153; genus JAJFGN01. Next base: position 253,968 of record JAJFGJ010000003.1, on the reverse strand, counting down.
TACAAGGATTGCTGAACCGCCAGCCCGACGACACACCGCTTGACCCGGATCAATACCTGCGCCGCTTGGCCGGCGAGGCATAGGGCCGTTTCGCAAACAGGACGCCGCCATGTACAACAACAGAGCCAATTACATACTAGTCGGTTGTTTTGTCGCCGCCATGATCGTGGCGGCAGTCGGGTCGATAGCCGTATTGACCGGGCGGACCGGGCCCACGGACCGGTATTTCGTGTCTCTCGGCAATGTGGCCGATATCAAGTTTGGGACTCAGGTCCGATTCGAAGGCTTCCCTGTCGGACAGGTCGAGCGTATCGAAGCCGGTGAGCAGCCTGGCCCGGGCCGGTTCCGTATCGAAATCAGCGTCAAGCAAGGCTGGCGCATCCCGGTGGATAGCGTGACCAGGATCGGCAGCTCCAACTTTCTGGGCGCGAAGACGCTAGACATAGAAAGCGGCCATGCGGTGGAAACCGTCGCCCTTGGCGGCGACATCCCCAGTGCCGCGCCGTCCGACATGTTTACCGCCATGCGCGGCGCCGCCAGCCAACTGACATCGTTAAGCGAGGGCACCGTGAAGCCCCTGCTCGGCACCCTGCACTCCCTGGTCAGCACCTTCAATCGCGACACGCCAAGGATCACCGATGAGTTGGTGACCTTCACCCGGCGCCTCAACGAAAGCCTGACTCCGATACAGGCTATTTTAGCCGATGAGAACGTCCAGGCGATTCGACGGACCATCGAAAACACCGAAAGCACGACCCAAACAATCGCCGGCGCGAGCCAAACAATCGCCGGCGCGAGCCAGGACCTCGCTTTGTCCATGAACAGGCTGCTGAACATGACCGCGAACCTGGACGCCTTGGTCGACGCCAGCGACACCGATGTGGAACAAACGCTGAAGGACCTGCGCTATACCCTCGCGGCCATGGCGCGCAGCGTCGACACGATCGTCTATAACTTCGACGGAACGGCGCGCAACATGAACGAGTTCAGCCGGCTTATCCGCAACAATCCCGCCGTCCTGCTTGGAAGCACGCCACGCGAAGCGGTGTCCGAGGCCAAGGTAAGCCAACCCGAGGATACCCGATGACCTTTCCAGACACGAGGAAGCTGGCCTTATACCAAGCAGCGTTGATACTGGCCGCCGCCTTGAGCGGCTGCCTTGGCGCAACACCGCCCCTGCCGAGGGACCATTTTTACCGGGTTTCGGTCCAGGCCCCGCTTGGCGCGGCAGCCTTCTTTCCGGGCACGATCTCGGTGGCGCCCATCGAGGCGGAAGGCTTGCTGCGCGAACGGCCGCTGTTGTACAGCGACAGCGGCGCGCACGAGGTGCAGCAGCACGATTACCACTACTGGACCGAAGCCCCGCCCCGGATGCTGCAAACGCAGCTCGTGGATTATCTAAGAAGCAGTGGCGCGGCGACCTCCGTTATCACACCGGACTTGCGCCTGCCGGCTGACTACGAAGTCACGGGACGCATCCGGCGCCTGGAACGCCTGTTGCAAGACGGCGGGACCCGCGTGGTCGCGGAACTGGAACTCGCCATGACGGTAGACAACGGCCGGAACCTGGTCGTCGTGCAGAGCTATGGCCGCGAAATCGAGGCCGAAAACGACAGTGTGGAAGCCTCCGTGCAGGCCCTGGACACCGCCTTGAGCGATATTTTCACCCGCTTCGTGGCTGACGCCGGCAAGCGGAGCCGTGCCCAGCGCGCCGCCTCGCAGTAGCGCCCTAGCGCGGGTCCGCGGCAAAGGGAAACAAAGACCGCTTTCCCTGTGCCCATGACCAAAATTCAAACGGAACGTCGCCGCCCGTGCCGATCTCCACCACCGCTGTTCTGGCGAAAACCGATCCGGTGTCCATTCGCCCCTCAGCATGGATCGTGAATGTATTGATCCGCGAGCGTGCCGGAAATTCGCCGTCCTCCGCCTCTTGTTGCGTGCCGGAAAGCGGTGGTTCCAAGGGCGTGACGCCGGCTTCGGTCGGCTCCGGAGAGAGGGTGGTGTCTTCGGGCGGCTCGCGATCCAGGACTTCACCGGCCAAGGCGGCTTTCACCAAAGGATGAGCGGTCGCTTCATGCGGCCGGCGTTGACGGGCGCGAACGCTTATGGCCGGCGCGACCGTTTCGTAGATTGCCTGAGTCAGGCCAAGGACCTGACGCAATTCCTCCAAGACTTCGAAGGGCGCGTCCTTGGCCCCATAGGGCAGCCCCGCGTCACGGTAATCGCGGTCCTCGGCGCCATTCAACTGGCGCAAATCGTTGGTATCGCGAAAATCCAAGATCCGGTCCGCCAGAACCGCAGCCTCGTCCGGCTCCTGCCCGGCGGCGACGAACAGCGCCTTGAGCATTACGTCCGTGGCCACATTGATATCGATCTTACCCCCTTCATCCCAAATCCGGACCCGGATTTCGCCGTCTCCCCTTCGCCATCCATAGACCGTGCCGTCGGCACGCCATTGACTGGAAGCCTCGCGCGCCATAAGGCCAAGGATCGCGGTGTGCACGCCCGCGTCGGCCAAGGCCTCGGCCCGCGCGGTTTCCGATTGGTTGAAGGCGAGCTTGATTTCGGTTCGGGTGGAATTCGAGAAGCTGGCGGCGATCAAGGACAGCAGCGTCAGGACCCACAGCACCGTAACCAGCGCGAGTCCCCGCGATTTCATGACTGTATCCGGCTCACTGCGGGGTCTGGATCTTTTGCTGCAAGGGCTCGATCCCGGTCAAGCGTTTGCGAAGTTCGTCGGTAACATCCTGCGCCTCGCGGCGGTCGCGCACGACGCGCGGTGTGATCAGAACGAGAAGCTCCGTGCGGCGCTTGGCCTTGTTCGTCGTCTTGAAGAGGTTGCCCAGGACCGGGATATCGGACAACAAAGGCAGGCCGCTCACGGATTCCTCGTCCCGGTCCTGAATGAGGCCGCCCAAGGCGACCGTATCGCCGCTTTGGACCGCGACCGTGCTTTCGATGCTGCGCTGCTGGATGGTCGGTGAATTGAGCGCCGAAGTCGTCGTTTCGGTCACGTCGCTGACCTCTTGCAACACCTCCATGGTGACCAGGCCGCCCGCGTTGACGCGCGGCGTCACCGTCAGAATCACGCCGGTATCCTTAAACTCGATCGAATTGACGATAGGTGCGTCCGGGTCGCCAACCGACACCGCCGACTGGGTCGCGATCGGCACCTGATCGCCGACTTGAAGGCGCGCGGTTTGATTGTCGAGCACCATGAGCTGCGGCGACGATATCACCCGCACATCGGTGATCTCGGTCAAAGCATTGAGCACGGCCTGCGCGTTGTTGGGCGTGAACACATAAGAAAAACCGGGAAAGGCGGATGACACGGCGCCGGTCGCCAAGGTGCTAAAGCTTAAAGCATTGTTGCCTTGCTGAAAGAACCACTGCAGGCCGTAGCGCAAATCGTCGTTCAACATGACTTCGGCGATCGTCACCTCGACCAAGACTTGTAGCGGCGTCAGATCCAGGCGCTTCAAGGTCGCTTCGATCATCCGGTACTCGGTCGCGGTCGCCAAAATCACCAGAGCGTTGTTTCGATCATCGGCGATGATACGGATGTTGCCGCTATCGACGATCGCGGAAATGCCGGTGATATCCGATACGCGCTGCCCGGCCAAAACCGGCGGCGGTGCCGGTTGATCGCCTTCCTTCTCCTCCCGCGCCGCTGGCGAGTCGCTGGTCAGAGTCGCCGGTGTCAAGCCAGGCGCGAGGCCGTCGCCGGTTTCTTCTTTCGCGCCGTCGCCGCTGGTCTGAAATATGCTGCCCAGGACTTTGGCCAGATCCTCGGCGCGGCCGTTCTGAACGTGATAGACGAATATCCGCCGCCCCGCGCCTTCGCCGCCACGATCCAGCCGGTCGATCCAGGTTTCCGCCTGATCCAGATACGCCGGCTGGGGCGATATCACGAGGACCGAATTCAAGCGCTCGATCGGCACGAAGCGGATCAAGCCCGCCAGGGGGCTTTGACCGTTTTGAAGGAACACGGTTTCCAGATCGGTCACGACCGCCTTGGCGTCGGCGACTTGTATGGGGAACAAGGCGAACGACATGCCCGCCATCCAATCAACGTCGAAGACACCGACCATCTCGATCAGGTCGCGCGCTTCGGGGCCGGTTCCGGCGAACACGATCATGTTGCGTGCGGTGTCGACGCGGAACACCCGCCCCGGGCCGACGAATGGCCGTAAAATTTCCGCCAGGGCCTGCGCCGAGGCATAGCGTACGGGAATGACATGAATGGCGAAGCCGCGCGCTGAATCGCGGGCCCGCTTCGACAGCACCACGCCGGTCAGCCCGGTCGCCGCCTGCTGCAGGGTGACGACCTTATATATGCCATTGTCCAGCGTCAGCGCCGCGCCGTTCAAGGCCAGGATATTTTCCAGCGCCGATATGACAGCGGTGCGGGGAATTGGCTGACTCGTGCGTGCCGTGACCTCGCCCTGGACCCGCGGGTCGATTATGTAGCTCAAGCCAAGCGCCTGCCCCAAGACCGCGTCGACGACCTCGCGAATTTCGGCATTCGCGAAATTCAAGGTGATGTCGCCGTCCTCGATGATGTTGACGTTGGCGCGCCGCCCTCTAGGCCGGCGGGCCAATACACCGGTGCCGCGAAACAGCTCCGGCTCCTCGACTTTCGCTTCCAGGCTATCGGGAAGCGGCGCGAGTTCACCCAGGGGACCGCGCGTGAGTTTGGTGGGGCCGGCGCCGAGCTTGCCGCCGTTTCGGTTCTCCGCCGGACGCAGAGGCGCCGATTTCGCGGCGGGAAGGTCGATTTCCGTAACCTTGTTCGAAGCCCCGGGGTCGCCGGGCGGCGTCGCCTGGCAGGAGACGAGCGCCAAGGCCAAGGCGCCGGCCAATACTAGCCGTCCGTTCGTGAGAAGTCGCACGAAGCGACATCTATCCCGGCATTTCACGTCCCGCGTTCCCCCGAAGCGCCGGTCCAACCGCTCATCATGAGCGGCGGAGATCTTCCCGCGTTTCCATCTAATGAGATTAACTACACCCGGACAAGAAATAAACTTTAGCTAACGAAACGTAATGAGACGGGGTTAATAAAAGTTAAACGACGCCGCGCCAAACCATCACGCACCGAAATGCCTTCCTTGTTCGTCAAGTTGTGTAAGTGCCAACCCTAAATTATTATCGATCTCGACTATACCTAGTCTTCTTGCTTTTTTGCCCCAGAATTTATGGCCTGCGCATTCTTGCCGGTTTGTACATTCTTCCTCTTTGGGCGATTCGGCGGCAAGTCGTAACTCAGTTCGACCCGTTCCACGGCCTTCCCACGCCGGAAAGTGACCCGCTGCGGTTCGATTTGCGCGACGGTCCAGCCCTGGAAGCGGTCGCCCACGGTTAGCCGCGCGAAGGCCTTGCTTCCGCGCGGGGCCACGATAGCTATCGGCGAGCCGGAGGTGACGATGACGCCAATCAAACGTATCTCCAACTCCGACGTCATGGTTTCAATGGACAATTCCTGCTGCGCCGTCGGGCGCCGGTTGGGCGCGAAGATGGGCCGCATGACGATTTCCACGAAATTCTTGGCGGCCGGCATGACGTAACTAGAGGCGATGAGATCCTCCTCGGCGGGCATCGCTTCCCGGACAAGGGTTCCGCCGGAAAGCTCGGCCGGTGCGCCGGGCGGCAGGCTCAAGATACCGAAGAGCGCGGCCGAGGCCAGGAATCCTCCAAGGGCCAGGCTCATGGGTGCGGAGATCGCCGATTTACGGTTAAAAATCATTTCGCGGCCTCCGGGCGAACATAGCCTGTCAGGTCCAGCCGGACCAGCAGCTCCGGATTCAATTGCTCGCCCGCCCGCCGCCGGCTTTTGCGGTTGCTGACCGAAAGATTGTCCACGAACAAGAAGGTGCCGCCCGCCTCGAAAGCGTAAAGTATGCGCGCCACGGCGGCGATCGTCGCGGTCAGTTGAACGCGCACGCCGACGCGGCGGAAATCGCCGTCCTCCTTGGTCGGCAGGATTTGCACGCTGCGCACCTGCGCGCCGTTGGATTCAACCCGCGAATTGACGATCTCCTGCAATCGGGCGGCGGCCAGGGCATCGGTGTCGCCCGGCAAGTAGACGCCACTCGCGGTATGATCGGCGTTCACGCGATCGAGCAGCCGCTTAAGGTCGGGATACTGCGCCGTCACTCTTTGATAACGCGCGAGAAGCTCGGTGGATTGCTCGATATCGCCATTGACCTGGCTGTAGGCCGCGATAAGCGGCGAAACAAGGACGCCATAAATGGCCAGCAGGATCGCGAGCAAAATACCGACCGCCGCCACACGGCTGATCCAGGGCGCGGAAAACATCGCATTACCGCCCATGGGTTCGGATCCGCTCGACATCTAGCTGTCCCGCCCTGATATCGTGGCGGTCAGGTTGAAACGCTCCAGACCGACCTTTTGATCCATGGTGACCGGCGAGCTGAAACGCACGCTCGCGAACATTTCAGAATCCTCAAGCAGCCCAATCAGCGCCGATGGCTTCGCCGAATACCCCGAAACGTTAAGCCGGCTGTTCCTAACCCCGAATTTCAAAACCCATGTCGTATCCGGCAACAGCCTGCTAACTTCGTTGAGTACCTCTGTCGCCGTGCGCTGTTTTCCTTTTAGATCGACCACGAAACGGCTTCGTGTCGTCAGGTTTTCGACCTGCTGGCGCATCTCGTCGACCTTGCCGGCATCGGCGCGCGCGCGGGCCAAGAGGTCATCCAGCGAGGCCAGATCGTCGTATTTGGTCTGCAGCGGCAAATAAGCCGCGGCGCTGAGCATTGCCGCGCACAGGACACCGGACGCGAAGATCAACCGGCGCCGCAAGCGACCGCGCTCCGCGCGCGATGACCGGGGCAGAAGGTCGAACAACTGGTCCTCGCGCGTCGTCTTTCCGCCCATGTCAACAAGGTCGAGGTCGATGCCCCAGGCGTCGGCCAGGCGCATCACGCGAACCGCCACTTCGCGCGGGACCACCACCAAATCGACCTTAATTCTCTTTAGCTGTGTATCATGGCCGCTGATCCGGAAATCGAAGCACACTTCCTCGGCCTTAAAGGGGGTCTGGCGATCCATCTCGAAGCCCAGGACTTCACGCAGGTTTTCGGCCGCGGCGGCGGGCAAATCGACAACACGGCGCAAAACCTTATCGCGCGGCAAGCGGACCAGCCCGCCGGCGCCGCGCAGGCCCGCGCGGTCAATAATCCGCTGAACCGTCTTTAGCTGCGCCTCTTGCGGCAAGGCTATCATTCCCGGGTCATCCAGGATGATCGATCCGACCCGTTTTAGCGTGCCGCCCTTACTGCGCAGGAAGTGGGCTTTGTTATTGGCGAAATCGACCACGAGGCGCTGCCCTGTCGGGATCACGCGGTCGCGTACCCGCGCCGGAAGAAGAGCCAGCAACTCACCGGTCCACCAACGCCAGAGCCGTGCCGTGCCCTGCCGCAGGGAAAGCGGAAGAAGGACCGAGCCAATCATTTAGCCATTAACCATACCATGCGCCTCTGGCGCTTATCCTATATATCCACGACGACACGGCAATACATCGCCCCTGGACCGGATTCCGCCCCTAGTGCGGAGGAACGGGGATTCGGGGCATCCGGGGCCGCCATTACCGCCGTACCGGCCAATCATGGTGCGTATTTCTTAACAATTATCACAGAAAATCACTTGGTGCGTGTGTTCGATTTACGTCTCTGGCGTAAGTGTTCGATTTACGCCTTTTGGGGGCCAGCGGATGCGGATCTTACAGGTTGAAGACGATGAGCCCACCGCGAAGGTGGTTGCGCAGGCCTTAATTTCCAAGGGTTTCTCGTGCGATATAACCCGCTTGGGCGAAGAAGCGATCGACCTCGCAACCCGCAATACATACGATCTAATCCTCCTGGACATCATGCTTCCCGACATCGACGGCTATGAGGTCCTGCGCCGGCTCAGGGACTCGGATATCCATACCCCCGTCATCGTTCAAACCGCGCTGACCGGAAAAGAAGGCAAGTCTGATCACCTCGGAGTCATGAGCTGCTTGATCAAGCCATTTAACGGCAGCGATTTATTCGACACCGTGTCCGCGATTCTGGAGCGGGCCGGCGTCGAGGATAGCGAGCAAGAGGTCGAGGATCGCCGGAACAGCCAAGTCGCCCGCCGTCGACACAAGCGGATCAAGACCCTCAAGTCAGGGCGCATCATCCGTGACAATTCCAAGCAAATCAGCAGTTGCTTCGTTATTAATATGTCGGTTGGCGGTTGCGCGCTGCAATTCACCGAGGATATCGAGATTCCTCAGCTTTTCACGCTGAAACTGGAAAACGGCGAAACTCACCGGTGCCACGTATGCTGGCGGCACGCCGACAAGGTCGGCGTTATGTTCGTTCCACCGCAGTCCTAGGGCCTGTCATCGTCCGCCGCCGGACAAGCGAGTCTGGACCACGAGAACCGGCCAAACGCGGCCCGATCCGGGGGCGAATTCGACATCCATCGCGATGAGCCCCGGCAAGTCGTTGTCCTCCCAGGTTTCCTCCCACTCAGCCACGCCAAAGCCCGGGCCTTCGGATTTAAAGTAGGCGAAGGTCACGGCCCTCACACCGGTCAAAAGGGTGCGCCGGCCGGCCGCGAGGGTATCGTCCTCGCCGGGGTCCTCCTCGATAGCCCGCGGATCGTCCGGCCTAAACATACGCCAGGTCAATTCAAGGCTTCCATCTTCTTGACCGTCGCCATCGGCTTTCGCGATCTGGACTTGATAGAGCCCGCCGACCCCGACATGGGCCGGGGTTATGGCGACGAAACGCAAGCTCTCCTCCACGCCGGCGAATAACGCGACGTCCTGGGTGTCGGAGGTTAAAAGCCGTGGCACCGTCGCCTGCGCCAGATAGCGCCGCAGTATCCCCTGTACCGCTTCGATTTCCGCCGCCGCTTGAGCCCGCGTTTCGCCGGTTTCCCAAACCCGGGTCCCGAACCGAAGCCCGCCCATGACGACAACCGAGATCAGGCCGAACAAGGTCAAGGCGACCAGCAGCTCTATGAGCGTGAAGCCATCCACGTGCCGGCGCGCGGTACCGCGGCGCGGGCGCTTCCAGGGACCTGTCATTGCTCGGTACCCAGGCGTAAGGTATTGAGTATGAAGGTATTTCCGCGCGCGCCGGAGATCGTCACCTCAACATCGAAAGCAAGCGCCAGCGCCTCCGGCGCCCCGTCGGCGTCCTCGATCCCGGAAATGCGGACTTCCCAGCGATAGCCGTCATCGTACTCGCCGGAAAGCTCGCCGTCTTCCAGCGCTATGACTTCGCCGATCTCATCCAATTTGGACCGCGCATGCATGACGGCGGTGGCGCTCGCCTGCGCCGCCCCTAAACCTCGCATCCCGGTAGCGAAGGCTTGAAGCAGCCCGATAAGGGCCACCGACAGAATCGTGAAGGCGACGATGACTTCGAGCAGGGTAAAGCCGCGCGCGCGGCCTCTAGTCATGAAGCTTGGCCCGGCCCGTGATCCAATCCACGACGACATCGTATTTCCGCCCGCTCCGCGTAAGTGTCAGGCGCCCGCCGGTCGAGGTGCCATCGGGATAAAACCGTATCCGGCCTTGCGATTCGTCGATCCGCTCGGATTCCGCCGCCACGAGTTTAAGCTCCAGGCCCGGATCCAGTTCGCGCGCCGGCGACCGGCCGCCCAAGCGGTAGGTCCGCGCATCGACATCGATAATGACGATAGCCTCCCTGTTGTCGCGGATGGCCATGCCGCGTGCCGCGTGAAAGGCGGCCATGATCTCGCGCGCCGACGACTTTAGAGCCATGCCGGGCACGACCTTATGGAACGCGATCGGGCCCAGGCCCACGAGAAGCCCCATGATGACCAGAACCACCAGTAATTCGATCAGGGTGAAACCGCCCCGACCGGTGTGGCGTCCGGCCTTAGGCATCACCAGCTTGTCACGTCCTTGTCCTCGCCTTCGCCGCCCTCTTGTCCATCGGCACCAAGCGAAGACATATCGTAGTCGCCATGTTCGCCCGGCATCTGATAAATGTAGGGCCGGCGCCAGGGGTCGGTAAGGGCGTCCGCTTTCTTAACATAGGGTCCGTTCCACGCATCCGCGTCCGACGGCCTTTCGACCAGGGCCTCCAAACCCTCCTCCTGGGTTGGGTAGCGGCCGACCTCCAGGCGATAGAGATCGAGCACGCTGGATAATCGCTCAATTTGAATTTTGGCGGCGTCGGATTTGGCGCCGCCGACATACTTGATCACCTGCGGCGCGGCGAAGGCCACGATCAGGCCCAGTATGACCAGCACCACCAGCAGCTCGATCAGGGTGAAGCCGTCCTGCGAACGGCGGGATATCCTTGCCTCTTGGCGCGACGTTATCGACAACACGTACTGACCTTTCATCATTTTAATCAATTGCTTGCCCCGGCATCTACCATTCAGAACGGAAGGTCGTAGGAACTCATGATCGCCGAGATCATGGAGCCAATGATTCCCGCGATGAGAATTCCAAGCCCGAGCGTGACCAGGGGCACGAGAAGAGACAGCATTTTCTGGATCGCGCTCTTCACCTCGCCATCGTAAATATCCGCGATACGCAGCAACATGGCATCAAGGCGCCCGGTCTCTTCGCCGACCCGGATAAGCTGCAGGGCCAACCCCGGAAACACCCCGGTTTCGGCAAGGGGCTCGGCCAGGCCCTCGCCCTTTGCCAGGCGGCCTTGGGCTTGCGCCGCCGCCGCCGCGAAAGCACGGTTGTCCAAGGTTTCGATCGTCATGGTCATGGCGTTCAGCACGCTGACACCGTTACTCAAGAGGGTTCCCAGGGTGCGGCTGAATCGCGCGACCTCGATTTTGGTCGCGAGATCGCCAAAGATCGGCGCCCGGATCATCCAAGCATCCCATCTCAGCCGGCCCTCGGGCGTGTGGATGTACTGGCGCAGGCCCAGGACCGCGAGCACGGCGGCAAGCGCGGCCAACCACCAATACGCGGCCAAGAAATCCGACACAGCGATAACGAACCGCGTGGAGGCCGGCATGGCCGCCCCCGCGTCCTCGAACAGGGGGCGAAACTCGGGGATGACCACCGTCATCAGGACCATGAGCGAAACGATGGCCATGATCACGACCAGAGCCGGATAGCGCAGCGCCGCCCGCACGTTCTCACGCAAGGCCTCGGCCCGCTCCAGGGTGTCGGCCAGGCGCGTCAAGACCGCTTCCAGGGTGCCGCCCGCCTCGCCCGCGCGGACCATGCCCACATAATAATTGGGAAACACATTTTGATGTTCGGCCAGGGCGTCGGCCAGGGTGGCGCCGCCGCGCACCTTTTCACGGACCTCCTCGAGCAAGTCGCGGGCCGGTCCCGCCGGCGCCAGCTCCAACATGACCGACATGCCCCGGTCGAGGGGCAGGCCGGCCTGCAGCAGGGTCGCAAGCTCGCGCGTGATCGCCAGCAGATCCTCCCGGCGCACGCGGCGGGGGCGGAAGAAATCCGGCAAACCGGCTTTTCCCCCCGCCGGTGCCTGGCGGCTTTCCTCGGCCCGAATCGGGATATGGCCGTCGGCGTGCAGGCGGTCGATCAGTGCCTGACGGCTGGACGCCTGGGTTTCGCCTTCGACGATTTCTCCATCGGGCGAGACGGCCTTGTACAAGAAGCGTGGCATTATACCAAAGGTCCTTGATATTATCCGTCTCGCGTTACCCGCAGAACTTCCTCGACCGTGGTAAGACCGGACAAGGCTTTCCGCATGCCGTCGTCGTACATGGTCCGCATGCCTTCCTCGACCGCGGTGCGGTGTAAATCCATCGTATCGGCGCGCCTTAGGATTAGACGGCGGATCGGATCGGTCACGACCAGCACTTCGATCAAGCTGCTGCGGCCGAAATACCCGGTGCCATTGCATTGATCGCAACCGACCGCGCGGTAAAGGTGAATCTCGGCCTCGCGGGTGTAGCGCTTCAAGTTGAGCTGCTCCACGATCTCCGGCAAGGCGGGCGAGCGGGTCTTGCAGTGAGGGCACAAGGTCCGCACCAGGCGCTGAGCGGCGATTCCGTTCAACGTCGTGGTCAACAAAAAGTCCTCCGCCCCCATGTCGAGCAGCCGGGATATCGTGCTGGCCGCATCGTTCGTATGCAGGGTTGAAAGCACCAGATGACCGGTCAGCGCCGCCTGGATCGCGATCTCCGCGGTTTCAACGTCGCGAATCTCACCGATCATGACGATGTCGGGGTCCTGGCGCAGGATCGATCGCAGAACATTAGCGAAGCTGAGGCCGATGCTGGGCTGCACCTGGATTTGGTTGATGCCGTCCAGCTCATATTCGATCGGGTCTTCAACCGTCAGGATTTTCTTGTCAGGACTATTCAATCTAACCAGAGAGGTATAGAGCGTTGTAGTCTTACCGCTTCCGGTCGGGCCGGTGACCAGGACAATCCCGTGCGGCCGCTCCAGGATTTTCACCAAGGTCTCTAACGCGAAGTCGCTGACGCCAAGCGCCGTGAAATCGAGAGACACCCCCTTGCGGTCGAGAACCCGCATGACCACGCCCTCCCCATGCATGGTCGGGATGGTGGAAACACGTAAATCGATAGGCGTTCCGCGAATCGCCAGCTTGATACGGCCGTCTTGCGGCAGGCGGCGTTCGGCAATGTTCAGCTTGGCCATGATCTTGATGCGCGAAACGATGGCGGCCCGGAACCGGTTGGCCGGGGATTCGGTTTCGCGCAACACGCCGTCGATGCGAAAGCGCACCCGCAATTCATTCTCGAAGGCTTCGATATGGATATCGGAAGCCCGTGCCTCGACCGCCTTGGTGATGATCTGGTTGACCAGGCGGATCACGGGCGCCTCGCTCGCCAGATCGCGCAGGCGCTCAACGTCTAGTTCCACGCCCTGGCTATCTTCTTCCAGGGCCGCCTCGCCCGCCGCGCCGGCGATGCCGGCCTGTTTCGCGTACAGACGCTCGATGGCCGCTTCCAGTTCGCCTGGGACCGCGACCCGGGGCAGCACCTTGCCGCCCGCGACCAGACGCAAGGCGTCGCTGGCGAAACTATTCAAGGGATCGGCCATGGCGACCACCAGGCCATCCGGGCTCTGGGAAATAGGCAATATCTGCGCCTCGCGCAGAAAACGCGGACTCAGCTTCCCCCGAAACAACGGCTCGTCGGGAAAATCGCCGGGTCCAACCAGTTCCAGGTTCAATTGAGCCGCGACCGCTTCGGCCATGTCACGCTCGGACACTAGGCCGAGCTTCGGCAGCAAGACGCTCAGGCGCTCGCCGGAATCCGCGCCGACCCTCTTGGCCCGGTCCAGGCCGCTAGCGTCCAGCTTACCGCCCTCGATCAAGCGCTCCCCAAGCGCCTGCTCGAAATCGGTTTTCTTACCCGCCACGGCTTGTACTCTCACGGTCATTCAATATCTCGAGTTTTCGGTCCCACGCCGGACTGCGTGAAAACGATATACTTTGTTCCTAGAACCTTAAAACAACCCAAACGTCCAAAACAGGCTGGTAATGGCCTATTCAAGGCGCGATTCCCGATTTTGTCGCGATCCAAGGCCAAAAAGCGAGACTACACCCGATATCCTGGGGTTTATTGTGACCCTATTGTGATCGGCCCATAAAGCCAGGTCAGCCAGAGCCCGCCGGCCAAGTAAGGCCCGAAGGGAATCTCTTTCGTCAACTCCCGGCGTTGAAACAGGGCGCTCCAGATGACATGGCCCGCCAGGGCCAGGGCGGCGGCGATCAAGACAATTCCGGACAAGCCCTGCCAGGAAACCCAGGCGCCCGCCGCCGCCAGCAGCTTGGCGTCGCCCAAACCGATCCCCTCGCGCCCGCGCACCCGGGCATAGGCCCAACGTAAAATCACGACGAAAAGGAACCCGGCCACGGCCCCGGCGGCATGGTGTGGCAGTCGATCCGGGTCCAAGGCCCAGGTGACCGCCAAACCCGCCGGAATCAAGGGCAGCGTGATCTCGTCGGGCAAAATAAGATGGCGCACGTCGATTATCGCGAGGGCCAGGAGGCTCCAGCCCAAGACGGCACTGGCCCAGGCCAGAATCCCCGGTGTGACCGCCAAGCTCCAGATCGCGATCCCGAGGGCGGCCAACTCGATCGCCGGATAGCGCCAGGACAAGCCGTGGCCGCAGGTCCGGCAAGCCCCCCGCTGCCATAGCCAACTCAAGACCGGGATCAGATCGCGCCAGCCCAGAACCTGGCCGCAGTGCGGGCACCGCGAGCGCGACCACGCGATCGCCCGTCCTTCCGGCAGGCGCGCCGCGACCAGTCCCAGGAAACTGCCGACACAGGGACCGGCAAGCAAAAGCAACACCCAATGATAAGCAGCGGCCACGGCCATGCTGTGCGATTCCAGACCCTTATACCAAGGAGCGTTGATACACCGCGCCGCCGCGTCGCGCCACCGCCGGTAAAGCGGCACGATCCTGACAACAAGCCGCTTGATCGGCCGGTGTTTTTTGCGTTACCTATATTTTGACCAAACAGTCAAAATTGATCGGAGATCCATCGCCGTCACAAACTACCGGTAAAAGCAACGACACGGCGGACCTTAAAGTGCAAAATAGAGTTACCGCCGGGACGCCGATCAAAAGGCGCCAAGCAATAAGGCGCGGATTCCGGTTTCTTCAAACGCAGGGAGACATCGCACAATGAGAACCACACTTCGTAAAGGCCTCGGCCTCTTGGCCTTCGCCGCCATCGCTGGAACCATAGCCTTGAGCGGCGCGACCCCGGTCCTCGCGGCAAAGATCAAAGTCGCGGCGATCTTCACTTTACCGGTTGAGCAACAATGGATCAGCCGGATCCACAAGGCGCTGAACGCCGCCGCCGCGCGCGGCGACATTGAATACATCTATTCCGAAAACGTCGCCAATACCGATTATGAGCGCGTCATGCGCGAATACTCCGAGTCCGGCAACGACCTGGTCGTCGGCGAGGTCTTCGGGGTTGAGCGCGCCGCGCGCAAGGTCGCCAAGGATTACCCCAAGACCGGGTATCTGATGGGCTCCAGCTTCGGTCCCTCGGGCGACAATTTTTCGGTCTTCGACAACTGGATTCACGAGCCGTCGTACCTGACCGGCATGGTCGCGGGCAGCCTGACCAAGTCCAACAAGATCGGCATGGTCGGCGGATATCCGATTCCCGAGGTCAATCGTCTTATGAACGCCTTCATGGACGGCGCCCGCGAGGTCAATCCGGACGTCAAGTTCACGGTGTCCTTCATCGGTTCCTGGTACGATCCGCCGAAAGCCAAGGAAGCGGCCTTCGCCATGATGGATGGCGGCGCCGACATTATGTATGCCGAGCGCTATGGCGTTTCCGACGCCGCCAAGGAGCGTAAGGTCCTAGCCGTCGGCAATGTGATCGACACCCAGAACGAATACCCGGGGACCGTCGTCGCCAGTGCCTTGTGGCACATGGAGCCGACCATCGACCGCGCCATCGCCGCGGTCGCGGGCGGCAGCTTCGCGGCCGAAGACTACGGCAGCTACAGCTACATGAGCCACGGCGGCGCCTCCTTGGCCCCCATGGACGCAAAGCTGGTCGACGCCAAGACCATGGCCGCGATCAAGGCCCGCGAGGACGACATCCGCAACGGCCTGTTCCGCGTTAACGTGAACGATTCCGAGCCTCGTTCGTCGAAGTAAGCAGGGCTACGTGCTTAAGACGGCGTGCTAGGCACGTGACCATGAGTGAAACCCGTGAGCCGGAGGACATCGTCCTCCGGCTGCGCGGCATCACCAAGCGTTTCGGCGCGCTTCTCGCCAACGACGCCATCGACCTGGAATTGCGCCGAGGCGCGATCCTGGCTCTGCTGGGCGAGAACGGAGCCGGAAAAACGACCCTCATGAATATCCTGTTCGGCCACTACCTGGCCGACGAAGGCGAGGTACTGATCGCCGATCCCGGCGGCACGCTGAGCCCCTTACGAGGCGGCTCGCCAAGCGCGGCGCTGGAGGCGGGCGTCGGCATGGTGCACCAGCATTTCACCCTGGCGGACAACCTGAGCGCCTTCGAGAACATCCTTCTTGGAACGCAATCCTTGGCCCGGCCCTGGTTGGACCGGCGGTCCGCGCGGCACAAGCTCGACCAGTTGATGGAGGGGTCCGGCCTGAGCGTCGATCTCGACGCGGCGGTCGGAATGTTGTCCGTCGGCGAACGCCAACGGGTCGAGATCCTGAAAGCGCTGTACCGGGGCGCCCGCATCTTAATCCTGGACGAACCGACCGCGGTCTTGACCCCGCAGGAAGCCGAACGCCTGTTCGAAACCCTGAGCCGTCTGGTCGAGCAGGGGCTATCCATCGTGTTCATCTCGCACAAATTGGCCGAAGTCATGGCGGTTTCGCAGCGCGTCGTGGTGCTGCGCGCGGGCAAGGTCGTCGCCGACCTGGCCACGGACGAGACAAATGCCGCGAACTTGGCCGAAACCATGGTTGGACGGGCGATCCCGAAAACGGTCCGCACGGCCATGGCGCCCGGCGAAGAGATTCTGAACCTCAACAAGGTCTGTGTCGCGGGCGCTCATGGCCGCCTGGCGCTCAGCGACGCGAGCCTGATCCTGCGCCAGCACGAAATTCTTGGCATCGCGGGCGTGTCCGGCAACGGGCAGGTCGCCCTTTCCAATCTGATTTGCGGCTTGCAGGCGCCGGAAAGCGGTAGCGTGATTCTGCATGGACAGGCAATCGAACTCGGATCGCCGTCCGGCATGGTCGCGGCGGGGATTGGCCGCATCCCGGAAGATCGCCTTCACGACGGCGTCGTGGGCGACATGAACGTATGGGAAAATTTGGCCCTGGAAGATTACCTCACTCCCGCCTTTTCCCGGACCGGATTCATGCGCCGCGGCGCCGCGCGCGCCCATGCCCGGCGATCAATTGAGGACTTCGATGTGCGTTGTCCGGGCCCCGAGGCGGCAACGCGCCTGCTGTCGGGCGGAAATGTGCAAAAACTGATCCTGGCCCGTGTCCTGACCCGCGGCCCCAATGTGATCTTGGCCAACCAACCCTCGCGCGGCCTCGACATCGGTGCGGTGACCGAGGGCCATCGGCGCCTCCTGGATGCCCGCGCGCGTGGCGCCGGCATCGTTCTTATCTCGGAGGATCTGGACGAATTGCTCACCCTGTCGGACCGGGTCGCGGTCCTGCACCGGGGCCGGATGTCGCCGGCCATGGCGACCGAGGAGGTCACGATCCGGCAACTAGGCCTGATGATGGCCGGCCACGGCACGGAAAGGACCGCGCACGATGCGGCTTGAACCGCGCACCCAGGTTCCCCTCGCCCTGGCGATCGCGGCGCCGGCCGGCGCGATCGCGCTGGCCCTGCTGCTGGCCGCGATACCCTTGATTTGGGCTGAAGTTTCCGTCTTCGAAGCCTATGGCCTGATCTTCAAGGGGGCGCTGGGATCGCGCTTCGCGATCACCGAAACCCTCGCCCGCGCGACGCCACTGATTTTCACCGGCCTGGCGGCGGCGGTCGCGTTTCGCGCCAAGCTGTGGAATATCGGCGCCGAGGGGCAGTTGTATCTTGGCGCCCTGGCCGCCGCCGCGGTGGGAACCGGCGCGGTCGCCATGCCGACCTTCGCCATGATTCCCCTGGTGCTGGTCGTGGGCGCCTTGGCCGGGGCGCTGCTCATGCTGATCCCCACGCTCCTGAAGCTGCGCCTGGGTGTCGACGAGGTCGTGACCACTCTGTTGCTCAACTTCGTGGTGCTCCTGTTCGTTTCCATGATGATCGAAGGGCCCATGAAGGACCCCATGGGCATGGGCTGGCCGCAAAGCGAGCCTATCGTCGACGAGGCCACGCTGCCCAAGCTGGTGGCGCGCACCCGGGTCCACGCGGGATTGATTCTGGCTATCCTGGCCGGTATCGCGGTCTGGGTCATGACCCAGCGCTCGGTGTGGGGCTTCGAGGCCCGCGCCGTCGGCGCCAGCCCCGCCGCCGCGCGCTTCGCCGGCATGCCGGTGCCGCGGGTGATGATCCGGGTCGGCTTGATTTCCGGCGCCCTGGCCGGCCTCGCCGGGGTCGGCGAGGTCGCGGGGCTGAAAGGCTACCTGACCCTCGATCTCTCCCCCGGTTTTGGATACAGCGGCATTGTCGTGGCCATGTTGGCGCAGCTCAACGCCCTGGCCGTCATCGTCGCGGCGATGTTCGTCGCTGTCGTCTTTGTCGGCGCCGACTTCATGAGCCGCGCTATCGGCGTCTCTAACTACCTGGCCAACTTGGTGGTCGCGACCTCGCTTCTAACCATGCTGCTGGCTTCGCTGGCCACGCGCTATCGGCTGAGGTGGCACTAGGCCATGGAAATCATCGAAATCCTGTTGACTGTCAGCTTTTGGGCCGCCGCTACCCGGATCGCCACGCCGCTGATCTTCGGCACCCTGGGCGAGTTGATCTGCGAGCGCGCCGGGGTCCTCAACCTGGGGATCGAGGGCATCATGACCGCCGGCGCCATGGCCGGGTGGATGGCGGTCTATCAGGGCGCGGATTTATGGACCGGCGTGCTGTTTGCCTTCGCCGTGGGTATGATATTCGGCTTGGTCCACGGAATTTTCACGGTGCCTCTCGGCTTGTCGCAGCATGTGACCGGCCTCGGCCTGACCCTGCTGGCGACCAGCCTGGCCTACTTCACCTATCGCATGATCTTACCCGACGTACCGAGCCCGCCCCGGATCGAACCCTTTCAGCCCTTCGCGATCCCCTACCTCTCGGCAATACCCTTCATCGGCCCGGCCTTTTTCAAGCAGACGGCGCTGACTTATCTTGCTTTCGTTTCGGTCGTCGTAGTCGGCCTGGTCCTCTATAAAACGCCGCTCGGTCTGGCTCTGCGCGCGGTTGGCGAGAATCCCGCGGCGGCCGAAGCCCAAGGCATCGACGTCTATGTCATGCGCGTCGGCGCGGTCATGGTCGGCAGCGGTTTCATGGCCATCGGCGGCGCCTTTGTCACCATGTCGGCCTTCAACGCCTTCTTCTTCGAGATGATCGCCGGGCGCGGCTGGATCTGCATCGCGCTAGTCGTCTTCGCCTCTTGGCGGCCGGGAAAGGCGCTCTTGGGCGCGCTGCTGTTCGGCGCCTTCGACGCCTTCCAAGTGCGTTTGCAGCAAGCGCTTGGCGGCGATATCCCCTATCAGATATTTCTGATGCTGCCTTATGTTTTCAGCATCCTGGCGCTGATCGTCATGTCGCGCCGGGCCGCGTACCCCAAGGCCCTGATGGTGCCCTACCGCAAGGGCGAGCGTTAAAACACGACCGAAAGACGACGACATGGATTTGATCCTGCGCGGCGCCACCTTGCCGGACGGCCGCACCGGCATAGACATCGGCATCGAGAAAGGCCGCATCGCCACCGTCGAACCAACCTTGCAAGCGGCGGCTAGGCAGGAAATCGACGCGACCGGGCTGCTGGTCACACCGCCCTTCGTCGACCCGCATTTCCATATGGACGCGACCCTGTCCCTCGGCTTTCCCCGCGTCAACGCGAGCGGCACGCTTCTCGAGGGCATCGCGCTCTGGGGCGAGTTGAAGCCGCACTTGACGGCGGAATCGATCGCCGAACGCGCGCTCGCCTATTGCGATTGGGCGGTGGCGCGCGGCCTGTTGGCGATTCGCACCCACGTCGATGTCTGCGACGCCAGCCTGGTCGCCGTCGAAGCCCTGCTGGAAGTCAAGAAGCAGGTCAGGCCTTACCTCGATTTGCAGTTGGTCGCTTTTCCGCAGGACGGTGTGTTCCGCTCTCCCGGGGCACTGGATAACCTGAAGCGCGCGCTCGACCTGGGCGTGGACGTGATCGGCGGCATTCCTCATTTCGAGCGAACCATGGCCGAGGGCGCCGATTCGGTCCGCGCCCTGTGCGAAATCGCGGCGGAACGCGGCCTGCCGGTCGACATGCACTGCGACGAGTCCGACGACCCCATGTCGCGCCATGTCGAGACCCTGGCCTATGAGACCCAGCGCCTGGGCCTGAGCGGCCGGGTCACGGGCTCGCACCTGACCTCCATGCACTCCATGGATCACTACTACGTCAGCAAACTGATCCCGCTCATGGCCGAGGCCGGCCTCTATGTAGTGGCCAACCCGCTCATCAACATCGTGATCCAAGGCCGCCACGACACCTATCCCAAGCGGCGCGGCATGACACGGGTGCCGGAACTGATGAAGGCCGGCATTACCGTCGCCTTCGGCCACGACTGCGTGATGGACCCTTGGTATCCGCTCGGTTCCGGGGACATGTTGCAGGTCGCGCACATGGGCCTGCACGTCGCGCAGATGACCGGCGGCGACGGCATGCGGGCCTGCTTCCAAGCGGTAACGGAAAACGCGGCGAAGGTCATGGGCCTGGAAGGCTACGGTCTGACGCCCGGTTGCCATGCCGATCTGGTGGTTCTGCAGGCAGGCGATCCGATTGAGGCGATCCGCCTGCAGGCGACGAGGCTGTACGTGATCCGCCGGGGCGAGGTAATCGCGGAAACCGCGCTCGCGGCGGCGCGCCTCAACCTGCCCGGCCGCCCGAAAACAACCGGCCACACGAACCCCTGGCCCAAGGGCGTGCCGGAAAGCCGGACAACGCGCGGCGGTTAAGTCCTCTACTTGGTGCCGTAAATGCGGTCGCCCGCGTCGCCAAGTCCGGGCACGATGTAGCCATGATCGTTCAGGAAATCGTCAACCGCCGCCGTATAGACCGGTAGCTCGGGGTGCTTTTCATGCATGGCCTTAAGGCCCTCCGGCGCCGCCAGAAGGCAGACGAACTTTATATTCCGCGCCCCCCTTTCCTTGATGCGAGAGATCGCGGCGGCGGCCGAATTACCGGTCGCGAGCATGGGATCGACGACGATCACTTGCCGCTCGGCGAAATCCTGAGGCACTTTGAAGTAGTACTCCACCGGTTCCAGCGTCTTGGGATCGCGGTACAGGCCAATGTGCCCAACCCGCGCCGAGGGCACCAAGTCCAGCAAGCCTTCCAGAAGCCCATTCCCGGCACGCAGGATCGAGATAAAGACCAGCTTTTTGCCGTCGATGCGCGGCGCCATCATATGGGTGATCGGGGTCTCGATCTCGACCTTGGTAAGCGGCAGATCGCGAGTCACCTCATAACCGATCAGCAGCGCGATCTCGCGCAATAACCGCCGGAAATTGACTGTGCTGGTCTCTTTACGCCGCATCAGACCCAGCTTGTGCTGGATCAGCGGATGATCGATGACCGTGACGTTACCCGGCGCGTCGGCCATGTGTCTTGCCCCCCTTTTTCTGACGAAGTGCACTCTTACGGCAAAGTTCGTACCGCTGAAAGGGCAATGACCGGCAAATCGGATTAGGAAACGCGCGCGAGCGCTGCCTTCAAAGGGTTCGCCAAATTGCCGCGCCGGCCAAGCGCGACGCCGGCCAGGCCAAGCCATTCGGCGAGCATGACCAGTTCCCCGGCCAGGGCCTCGGCGGTCGCGCTAGGATCGCGGCGCGGCTCGAGATGCACGGCGGGAACCCGCAGCAGTCCCGCGGCCCGATCGGCCTTGAGGTCGACCCGCGCGACCAGGCGTCCGCGATGCAGAAAGGGCAGCACGTAGTAGCCGTATCGCCGCTTGGCGGCCGGGGTATAGATCTCGATCCGGTACTCGAAATCGAACAGGCGCTCGGCCCGCGCCCGGGCCCAGACCAGGGGATCGAAGGGCGATAGCAACGCGGTTCCCGCGACCTGGCCGGGGCAGGGCGCATGGGGATCGAGATATGCCCTTTGATGCCAGCCTTTCACCGCCGCCGGAATCAAGTCGCCATCCTCCACCAATTCGCTTAGAGCAAGGCGGGCGGCGGCGACGGGCAGCCGGAAATAGTCGCGCAGGTCGGTCTCGGTCGCGACCCCCAGGGCCCGCGCGGCGATGCCAACGAGCCCGCGCACCGCATCGGCCTCGGCCGGCGTCGGGGCGTTCAGGACCGCCGGGGGAATGACCCGCTCGGTCAGGTCGTAGACGCGCTCGAACCCTCCTTGCCGGGTTGCGGTTGTCACCTCGCCGGTCCAGAACAGGTATTCCAGCGCCGTCTTGCCGTCGGTCCAGCCCCACCACGGCCCCTTGCGCGCGCCGGGGCGCGAAAGCTCGCGCGCCGTCATGGCGCCGTCGGCGCGCACCTCCTCAAGGACCTCGCGCACATAGCCGTGTTTCTCGCGCGCGAAGTTGGCCAGGCCGCTATATATGCCGTCATGGCGCTGGGCACGGGCCATGCGCCAACGGAACAAGGGGTGCAGGGCCATGGGCAGGAGCGAGGCCTCGTGGGCCCAGTACTCGAACAGCGCCTTACGCTTGAGCCCGAAGGCACGCCGGTCGAGGACATCGCGGTCGTAGGGGCCAAGGCGCGAATAGGCCGGTAGGTAATGCGAGCGTATCAGGGCGTTGACGGAATCGATCTGCAACAAGCCCATGGTTTCGACCGCCCGCTCGATGCGCGCCCACCCGGATGGCCGGCGGGTGCGCCGGACGCCGAATCCCTGCGCCACCAGGGCTATACGCCGTGCCTCGGCCCCGGATAGCGATGCCAAATTACTCATAAACGTCCGTCAGCGGGATGGTATGGCCTTGATTCCAGCCAAAATCGTAACCGTCGCCACCACCGGCCGTCAAAATATATCGCGTTCCGGCCCGCCGACACGACAGCCGCCGCACAAAAAAGAAGCCGCACCCTATATAGGGGGCGGCAAGTGGTATTAGGGGAAAGAGTCGTCGCAATCGGCTGATCGGCACCGACCGCATCACCGGTTGGGCCGACGCGCGCAATCCACTCGCGTCAACCCAGTTGCGCGGAACAATACCGCTGGATCGAACCGTCGTCCCGCACCTTCTTGGCGCGCAATTCAATCCAAGTTCCGCATCAACCGATCAGCGGCGAAGGTACGTCCAAATTCGTCAAGAGAGATTGATCTATATCAATTTCGCGCCTATTGCTCACACAATTCCCCAAAATTCGGCGACCGGGGCCCCGCCACTTCAGGAGTCCGGATTCCTTGTAATATCGCTCCGCGCCGCGATGCAGCGGTATCTCCACCCCGTCGAGCGCGGTCTCAAGAGTGATCGCCTTGCCCTGCATATGCCCGCTATCGAACAATTTGCGTGAGTTGGCATTCCACAGGGACTTTGTTATCGCGTAAACCAGGGCATCGTCGACACCCACACCGACGACCCACTGCGCGCCGACACCGATGGTCTCGATCTCGCCTATGCCTTCGTAGGTTCCCGCCGGAATCGAGTGTTTCGCGAAAAACCGGTGCCCGGCCAGGATCGCCGCCGCCTCCGGCCCGTCGATCGGCACGATTTCGGCGCCAAGGGCCGACACGATCTCCGACACGGCGCCGGCGGGATAACCCGCCACGAAAAAGAAGGCATCGAGCCGATTATTTTTCATGAGCTCTATCGCGGGTGTCGGCTTGATATATTCGGCCTCGAAGTCTTCTTCGCTCAAGCCGTAGGCTTGGAGAATGACACGCGCGTCGATCAAGGTCCCGGAACCGGGCTCGTCCAAGGAGACCCGCTTGCCCTTCAGGTCGCGGACCGAACCGATTCCCGCACCTTTGCGGGCAACTAAATGGACACTCTCGGGATACAAGTTGGCGATCGCGCGTAAACCGTCCATCTTGCCTTTGCCCGTGTAGACCCCGGTGCCGGTCATCGCCCAATAGGCAACGTCCGACTGTGCGATACCCGACTCGAGCGAACCCGAACCGATCGCATCGACATTGGCGACGGAGCCGATCGAGGACTGCACGACCGCCACCAGGCCGGGAACGCCGCAGCTGCCGCCCTTAGCGCAGGCGCGCGACCCAGGCGGATTACTGATGGCGTTGGCAATGAGGCTGCCGATGGAAAAATAAGTGCCCCCAGTTCCACCGGTGCCGATACGAAAGAATTGCACGTCTTGCGCGCCGGCAAGGCCAATTACGACGGCCACGCCAGCAGCCGCGGCCAAAACCTTCTTAGCAATCATTGCAATTGCCCTTTCCGGTTGTTCGTATACGGCAGCTTATACCAAAGACCAATTCTAATTGCCGTTCGCGGCCCCGGCAAAAACCTTGGCGGTGAAGAGGCGCTGGAGCGCCTCTATCTCGCCGGCCAGGGGGCGTATATCGCGCACCGGCGGAACTATATCGCGAATTATCCGGACCAGGGGCTCCAGGCGCGGCGGCGCGGCCCGCTGTGTGACGTGCAAGGCTTGGCTGGATACGGCCGCGAGGATAGCGAGACCACCATCGAGGCACCTCCCCGCCTCCGCTTCTCCACGCCACGAAAGAAACGTCGGCACGGCGACATCGTTCTGCGCGAAACCGCCGCCTTCGCTGCCAGGCAGGAATGTCCTGGGCGCCGCGCGCCGGGCTTGCTCGGCGAAGGCCGCCGCCGTGAATCCCAGGCACCCCATATAGCCATCGCCCGCCGCCAGCTTGTCCGGCAGCAGCGAAACCTTACCGTCCATCATTTTCGTGCTTTGGCGATCGCAAAGAAGCGCCAGGTCCGCCCAGGATGCCGCCAGACCGTCCAGGGCCGGATAGGCCTTGGCATTGTGATATCCACCGTTCGATAGAATCCGCCCGCGCGGATTCGTGCTGTCCGGCGGGATGAACACCGGATTGTCGGAGACCGCCCGCAGGCCAATGGCGGCGGCCTCCTCGGCCTGGGCTTGCGCCCGCCGCGCCTGGCCCAGCACGCGCGGCACAATACGCCAGGAAACCGGCGCCTGATATGGCCGGCGCCGGTCCGTGGCACCGTCGAGCCAGGTGCGTAGACCCCTCAGCACCGCGGCCTCATGCGGGTCCTCCCATAAAAGATCGAGCGCAGGATCGTAGGCTTCCAGGGGCGCCATAAAAGCCTCTATGGAAAGAGCGAAGACCTCGATCGCGAGCTCCAGGCGGGCCCGCGCCGCCAGAGCGGCATCGGCGTTCAAGGCCACGGCGCAGGGGCTCCCGTTGATGAGCGACAGGGCATCTTTCTCGGCCAAATCCCGCGACTGCATCAGCGGCGCGAAAAGGCTCGTCAGGGCCTGTATTTCCCCAGGACATCCGTTGCCAAGGCCCGGCACCGGCGGTAAGCCGGGATCCGCCAGCATCGCCGCCACCGCTTCGGCCAGGCTTGGCGTGATCGCGGCGTGGCCCTCGACGAAGTTGGTCAGGCGAGCCAGCACCATGGCCCTGGCGACGCGCCGCGGCACGGGCTCCCCGAAGCTCGTGGCCGGAGCGAGAGCAGGCCGCCGGGCATGCTCCCGCCGCTCGGCGGGAGTAAACCGCAAGTGCGCCCTATGCCCGTACCCCGAGGTAACCCCGTAAATGACTATGTCCGGATCTTCCAGCAGCGCCAGGAACATCTCGCGGCAAGCCGCCATGCGCGACAATGCAGCGGCGGAAAAGCGCACGTCCTCACCCTGCCAGGCGGCCCGGTAGCAAGTGTCCAGCGTGATATCGGCGCGCGTGTCGAGTGTTATCGTCATGCTTGCGGCCCCTGACTCTCAGTCCCCTCCCAGGAAACCTACAACACGCGATAAAAGGTTATGCAAGTTTGTCTCCGCGCGCCAATACGGCCAGGAACGCCCCCCGCCAGAATCATGGCCGCTAATGCGCTTACCGGTAGGCCGCCGATTTGAGGCCGCGCTGCACGCGTGCCGCGGGGAAGCGCACCATCACGCAGGTGCCAGCGCCGCGCTCGCTTTTTATGTCCAGGCTGCCGCCATGGGCCGATACCAAACGCGCCGACAGCGGAAGGCCCAAACCGGTTCCCTCGATGCACCTGGTAAAGGCGGAAGCGATTTGGCCGAAGGGCGTCAAGGCCACCGCCACATCTTGTTGGCTCATGCCTATGCCGGTATCCGTTACCGTTATCTCAAGCGGCCCGCCGGTTACGATGCCCATCCCGACCGTGACCGTGCCGCCAGCCTTTGTGAACTTCACGGCATTGGACAAGAGGTTGAGGAGGATCTGTTTAACCGCACGCAAATCGGCGACTAGGATCGGCAGATCGGGCGGAAGGCCGTTAATTATCCTAACCTGGCCTTGGTTCGCGCGGTCGCGAACCAAGCGAATCGTGGCCTCGACCGCCTCCGCGA
The DNA here is from genome assembly GCA_021776175.1 of Kiloniellaceae bacterium. Lineage (GTDB taxonomy): Bacteria > Pseudomonadota > Alphaproteobacteria > Kiloniellales > J153 > JAJFGN01. The sequence goes on along the minus strand of JAJFGJ010000003.1, from coordinate 227,920 downwards.
TGTCGATGTCGGACTCAACCATTTCAAACTTACCGGCCTCGACTTTCGACAGGTCGAGAATATCATTGATCAGACTTAGAAGATGGCGCCCGCTATCGTGAATATCGCCCGCGTATTCCCCATACTGCGCGGGCTCGATAGGACCGAACAGTTCGGTCTTGATGATTTCGGAAAATCCGATAATGGCGTTCAAGGGTGTGCGAAGTTCGTGGCTGACATTTGCAAGGAACTCCGATTTGGAGCGGCTCGCCATTTCCGCTTCTTCCTTGGCCGCGCGCAAGGCGCGCTCCGATTTGGCCCGCGCCGTGATGTCCTGGTAGATGGCGATCGAACCGCCCTCCGGCATCGGCCGATGAATGCGCTTGACCACCCGACCCCCAGAAAGAAATTCCCGATCCACCGACTCCGATCGCTTGGCTGCCATGGCCAAGCGTTTTTCGATTAACTCGTTGGATTTCTCTTCGTCATAACCTTGTATTTTCGCGCTTTCCTCCAGCAGGCGGCGAAGCTCGGTGCCTTGCCGGCCCAGTTCCGATGGCAAGCCATAGATTTCCAGATAACTGCGATTGCACACGATCAGGCGATGATCGTCATCGAACATGGCCAGTCCCACGACCATATTGTCGAGCGCCGCGTCGAGTTGAATATTCTTTTCCCGCAACTCCCCGCCAACGCGCAGCAAATCGGCCTCGCGTGAGCGGATCTCCGTGACGTCCGTGCCGATCGTGACGGTCCCGCCCTCGGCGGTCGGCCGCTCTATCATCTCGAACACACTGCCATCGGCGAAGGGCACCTCGAACGTGCCGCCCGAATCGCGAAACGCGGCCTCGCGCGCAGCGCGCCATTCCGCGGCTTCCTCCGGCCCGATGCCGAGGTTGCCGCTCTCGGCGGCGGCTTTGAATATTTCGGAGAATGAAGCCCCGACCGCCATCGTCTCCTTTGGGCCGGGATAAATGTCGCGATGCATTTGATTGAACATGACAAGCTTAGCGTGCTTGTCGTAAAGGCTGAAGGCGACGGGAAGGGATTCGATCGCGTCCCTGAGGCGGTCCTGGGCGAGTTTGTTGGCCTCCGCCAAGCGTTGAGCCCGAAGTGCGAAATAGACGAAAAGGCCTCCTATGAGCAGGACCTGAGCGAGAATGGGAATCAGCGCCGTCCTGAACTTATCCAACAGTGACACGTTGCGTCCCAAGGCCGCGACCGCCTCCTCATGCGCCTTGACCAGGAGCGATTCAATCGAGCCGGGGGCATCCAGGGTACGTAACGCCATCGCGTTCAGGACCGTCGGGGAATTGGGCGCTATTCCCAAAAACCCGTTGTCCAGCCAGATTTCGATATCGTCGAGGATCGGGTTTATTTGGGCATGGATACTTGCCACGGCTTCGCCGCCGCCATGGTCCAATGTCCGCATAATCTCGCCCAGATGAAAGCGGGTCAACGCGGCTTGCCCACGAATGGGCCCCAACCGCGCCGTTTCCGGTTCGTTGGCCGCGGATTGAACCATGCGGTGCAACGTAACCAAATCCTCGAGGATTTGATAAAGCGAGTGCTGCCGGCCGAGCAATTCAAGCGGCAAATCGTCTTTGAGATCGCTTATGCCGACCGCGACATAAAAAAGAAAGGCGAGGGACCCGCCAAGAACCGTGCCGGCTAGAAGGGCGATTGGGCGCGATAAGATGGCACGAAGAAGCGATTTCATGGTCGGAAGATTTCAGGCCCGTTCAAACACATCCACGATGGTAACGACAGCCGATCAACAGGGCATTTTCCCCAAGGTGAAGACAGCACGCTCACCCACACGCAGGGGCGCTTCATCAATAGGCTTTGACGCTTAATATCTGTCTAACCAAACAGGGAGCGCTGTAACGGCAGTCCACCCAAACCAGAAATAAACTTAACTCGCTTGGTGCACATAATTACTTCTAATCGTTAATAAATTAGACTATCGTATTGTTTTATCACATATATTATATTTCATTTATAAACGAGAAATTTGGCACCCCCGCTCCAGCGATAAAAGCTGGGGCTTCACAGAGACTTGTAAACTTTGTAGGCTCGCCACGCGTTCGGTTAAATTTCGATTCGGCGCGCAATGGGAGGCCCCTGGCAAAGACCCGGGAGCATAGTGCCCAGGCGACTTGATTATAGGTTCTTCGGCCCTTGGGATGGCCGAGCGGATTTTCGATTGGGGAATCGGTCCGGATGGTTAGGTGTGCTCATTTACCGTTATGGCGCCAAGCGGGCCGGATCGGCCGCTTGGCCTTGGCCGGGGCGGTCGTCGCCGCAACGCTGGGCGGCCCGGCGCCATGGGTGCCGGCAAGTGCTGGGTTTAACGTCACGGAAGAAATCGAATGCTTGGCCCTGACGATCTACTTCGAGGCCAGGGGCGAGCCCGACGAGGGCAAGATCGCGGTCGGCCACGTGGTCATGAACCGCGCCCAGAATCCACTTTTCCCCGAGAAAATATGCGGCGTTGTCCGCCAGGGCGGCATCAAGCGGTATCGCTGTCAGTTCACTTGGTGGTGCGACGGACGCAGCGACCGGCCGCGTGATTGGAGCGCCTGGAAACGCAGCAAGGCCCTGGCCAGGAGTGTTTTTTGGGAAAACTCGAAAGACCCGACCCAGGGGGCTCTTTGGTACCACGCCGATTCAGTGATCCCGCACTGGCGCGACAAGCTGAACCAGGGACCCAAGATTGGGCGCCACATCTTTTACCGGCCACCCGAGGGTCAACACCCCGCCTCGACTTTCAGCAGTCAGTGATTCTGGCCGCGGGACCAAGTGGGCCAAACTGTTTTGGCACCGGTCTTGAGCATGGGTTAGGGCTATAAGCCGGTGAACTTGTCGCGCAAGGTCTTATTCAAAGTAGACACATTTCCGCCATTCCGCTTTAGAACAGACCCATATTCCGAGCGCAGGGTGACCGCCACACTGACCCCTTCGGCCAGAATATCCAGGATCCGGTATCCTTTGGATCCCTTGTGAACACGCCAATTTAGGTGCACCGGCGGCCCCTCGGGGCGCGACAACTCGGATTCGACGTTGAACAGGTCGGGCGTCTTTCCAAAAGGCCGCACTTTACCGAACCGCAGAGCGGCCTCCGAGTAATCGCCAAAGACGGGAAGAAACCGGAAAACCAAGGAATCTTCGAACACTTTAATAAAATCCTGGCGCTCGGGCTCCTTGGCGACGCGCCAATACCTGCCGAGAATGAACCGCGCGATAGCCTCGATATCGAATCCCTGGTGGAGCAGGTCGCGGAACCGCCGCTCTTTCTCCTCTTCGGATATGCCTGGCTCATTAAGCTGGGTCTTGGCCCGGTGGCTAAGTTCCTCGAGAAAAGCACCCGCGTCGCCCGGTGTTTGCGCCGCCGGTACAGGGGTGCTCAAAACCGCCAAAATCATGACAGTGAAGAAAAACGTGCCCCCAAGCGTCCGGCCGATTCTGGCCCCCGACCTTAACAAACCCGACATTGTTCGCTCCCATTTTTTTGAAGTCATTGAAGCCCGCCCGGAACCAGGGTGCAGCCATGGCGCGCCCAGGTCAATTCATAGCGGCAATGAAGGTCTTCGATCCGACACAATTATGGGTTAACATGTTTGCCGTTGTCTGATCGAATGACTAATTCTGCCTGAGAGAAGGATGGATCATGGCCGCTAAAGATGCCCTCGACCCGATCCTGAAGCGCCTGGTTGCCGCATGGCACGATGCCGAGGCCATCCGCGATATGCCGGAGCTTTTTTCAGAGGATAAGCTGGCCCAAATCGCCGATGCCACCATGGTCGCGATCGAGGAAGCCTGGGAAGCCCTAGGCCACAGCAAGCGCGATCTCGAATCCGCCTGCGCTTGCCTGCTGGAAAACGGCAAGCTGGAAAACTGGGCCGGAAAGAAGCACGTCCAGCTCGACTAACCCTTTCTTGGCGGTGGGCGGCTTCCCGGCCTATAGGGGTTAGAAAATTTTACCCTCGAAGGGGTTGTGCCCGCCGCGGTCCTCGATCTCGATTACCCAGATATCCGGGTCGCGCGCGGCCGCGCGGGCGAGATAGTCGTCGGCCTCGCTCTCGGGGACCAAGGCGCCCTTGAAGGCCGCCAGCCAGCCCAGAAGGCCGTCCAGATCGCGCGCCTGAGACAGAACTCGGCAGCCCTGTCCAAGTTGGTTGATTTTAAGCAAGACAGTGCCGCCCTTGGCCTCGCCCTTGCGCACGACCATGGCCGGTGTGCCGCTGTCATTGCATTGCCGGACATGCGCCATAACCCATACATCGCTCGGAAGGCGCTTGTCAGGCACAGGCACACCGGCTCCTAGAGTTGAAGAGGCGCCGGTGCGGCCGCTCCAACGGCGAGAATGGTGACCCCAACGGGATTCGAACCCGTGTTGCCGCCTTGAAAGGGCAGTGTCCTAGGCCTCTAGACGATGGGGTCGGCGCGCGTGGGGTGTAGCGGTTCCTGAGCCCGGATTCAAGCCCTGTGCGCCGCCCCTCCGGTGCCCGAAGTCTCAGGGAACCGCCTCGGCCAAGGTGGGGGGGAATGCCCCGGGCGCGGCGGCGATAGGCACGGCGGCGATTTCGCGGATGAGCTTGGAGAGAATAGCCAGGGCATAAGAATCGTAATCGTTCGCGGTCAGGACGAAGGCCCCGGTCCCGCCGATTACGTTCCTGTAATAATAGTTGTCGATCATCGGATCCTCGTTGAGGATCGCCAGGCCGTTAATGGTAATGCCCATTTCGACCGCCCTATCGCGCTGGTCGCTGGGCCGCGATCCTTGATTGGTGCGGCCGTCGCCGGACACGTCGATGACCTGACGCCGGCCGGCGAAACCGTTGTTTTCGAACTGGCGCACGGCGTATGCGATCGCGCCGCCAATGGCGGTGCCCCCGCCGATCAGGAATCGCGGCGTCGCCTCTATGGCATCGGCCAGGGCCAGCGCGCCGCTCTCGCCGCGCACCAGCGACCAGTCCACCGCCATGGTCTGCTTGCGGTTGTCCGACCATTGAATCACGGATACCGCGATGCCCAGATCGCCGCTCGCCTGGAGCGCGGCCAGGATCTGCGGGGCACGAAATGCCTCCGCCAAGCCCTTGATCTGGAGGTCGAACTCCTGCGCGGATACGCTGGACGAGGCATCGACCGCCAGGACCAATTCCAGATCCACCACCTCCTCCAACGCGAAAGCGGGGTGTGACGTGGCCAAGAGCGCGCCGAGGACGGCGGCCCAGGCCAGCTTGTGTGAGGGCGGAATTTTTACAAGACCCATGGCCACAGTCTAGCGGCCCGCTGGAGCCGCGTCTTCGATTATGAACTGGACCGAATCCCGCCCCGCCCAGGCGTCCAGTCGCAGCTTGCCGGCCAGGTGCAGGGGCCGCCCCGCGGTTTGTAGAAGAGCCGGGCCCAGGGGCCCATCGAGGGCGCGGAACGCGATGCCCTTCAAGCGGCCGCCCCCGGTCCCAGACAGAAAACATCGCACATGACCGTCACCCACCGTGTCGGCCCGCTGTACCTGCGCGGCGGCGATGGCGAAACGCGGCTGCGCGTTGCCCGAACCGAAAGGGGCGCAGCGTTCGATTTCCTGGATCAAGCCGGCATTGGCCCCCTGTGGCTGGATCGCGCCGTCGAATCCGAGCGCGGGGCGGTAATCGACGGCCTCGAGGGCGGCCTCGATCCGTTCGCCCAAGAAAACGCGCAGGGGCTCGAGCTTCGAGGCCTCGACACTCAAGCCAGCCGCCATGGCGTGCCCGCCGCCATTCATGAGCAACCCGGCCTGGCGGGCAGCGATGACGGCCGCGCCGAGATCGACCCCGGGGACCGAGCGCCCCGAGCCCTTACCCACCCCGGTCTCGGGATCGAGGGCGATGACGATGGCCGGCAAGTTGGTACGCTCTCTCAGGCGGCTCGCGACGATCCCGATCACGCCGGGATGCCACCCCTCGCCCATTGCCACCACCAAGCCCCGGTTATCTTGACCGGCGGCTTCGGCCTGCGCGAGCGCTTGATCGAGAACCGCCACCTCGATCGCCCGGCGTTCTTCATTATAGGTGTCGAGTTGCTGGGCGATCTTCCTCGTCTCAGCCGGATCGTCGCTCGACAACAGCCGCGCGCCCAAACCCGCCTCGCCAACGCGCCCGCCCGCGTTCACCCTCGGCCCGAGCAAGAATCCAGCGTGATAGGTGTCGGGCCGCGCCTCGACCCGGGCCACGTCGCACAGCGCGGTCAGCCCGGCATTGGCGCGCCGGGCCATGACCTTGAGGCCCTGCGTCACCAGCGCCCGGTTAAGCCCGGCCAGGGGCACGACATCGCACACGGTACCCAGCGCCACCAGATCGAGCAGGCTCAGGAGGTCCGGTTCGGCCAAGTTCTTGCTTTCGTACCATCCCGCTTCGCGCAGCGCCCGGTTGAGTCCGACGATCAACAGGAAGGCGACCCCCACGGCGGCCAAGGCACCCAGTTTATGGGGATCGTCATGGGACGGGGTTTCGTCCATGCGGTTAGGATTCACCACCGCCACCGCCTGGGGCAAATGCGGCTCGGCGGCATGATGATCGATCACGATCACGTCTAGCCCGGCCTGAGCCGCCGCCGCGAGGGGATCGAAGGCGGTGATACCGCAATCGACGGTGATGACCACCCTGGCGCCCGCTTCGCGCAGGCGCAGCAAGGCCGGCGCGTTGGGGCCATAACCTTCGCGTATTCGATCCGGGATATAGACCTCCGGCACGCAGCCGGCGGCGCGCAGAAAACGGGCCAGCACCGCCGAGGAGGTCGCGCCGTCCACATCGTAGTCGCCGAAGATCGCGATCTTTTCGCCGTGTCTTATGGCATGGGCCAAGCGCGCGATGGCCGCGTCCATGTCCTTGAGGCACAGTGGATCGGGCAGGGCCTCGCGCAGGCTCGGTTCCAGAAAGGCTTGCGCGTCCTCCAGGCCGATACCGCGTCCGGCCATGATGCGCCCGACGATCTCCGCCACGCCCAAACGCTGGGCCAGGGCCAAGGCCTGGCGTGGATCGCGGAGACGCTCCTCCCACCGCTTACCGGTTAGAGAGCGCTCAACCCCCAGGAAGCAGGAACGCGGCTCATCGTGCTTCATGTCCGGCGCCGAACTAAAGGCCGAGTGTGGCGCACCAGGTTTTTCGATCGAAATTATGGGAAGCCTCGATAACCCGCACGGTCCCGGACTTGGAGCGCATGACCATCGAATGCGTGGTCGCGCCGCCCTGATACCGCCGCACGCCGCGCAGCATGCTACCATCGGTCACGCCGGTGGCGGCGAACATGACATCGCCATTGGCAAGTTCGAGCAAATCGTATTTGCGATCGAAATCCGTGATCCCGCAACGCCGGGCCCGAGACCGTTCGTCATCGTTCCGGAACACCAAGCGGCCTTGGAATTGCCCGCCAATGCAACGCAAAGCCGCGGCCGCGAGGACCCCTTCCGGCGCCCCGCCTGTCCCCATATAAATGTCGACGCCGCTGTCGGGACGGCTTGTCGCTATCACGCCCGATACGTCGCCATCCCCGATCATCATGATGCGGGCACCCGCTTCGCGCACCTTAACGATAAGCTCGCCGTGGCGCGGCCGGTCGAGAATGCAAACCACCAGGTCGGATAATTCCTTGCCCATGGCTTTGGCTAGGTTTTTCAAATTCTCCGCTGGTTCCGCGTCCAGATCGACGACCCCTTCCGGCAAGCAGCCGCCAACCGCGATCTTATCCATGTAGGTGTCGGGCGCGTTTAGGAAGCCGCCCTCTTCAGCCATGGCGATCACCGCCATGGCATTGTGCCCACCCTTCGCCGTTATGGTCGTGCCTTCAAGCGGATCGAGCGCGATATCGATAGCGGGGCCGCCGGAGCCAACTTCCTCGCCGATGAAAAGCATCGGCGCTTCGTCGCGCTCGCCTTCTCCAATTCTTACCGTGCCGGAGATATGCAGGCCATTCAGAGCGTCGCGCATCGCGTTGACGGCGGCCTGGTCGGCGGCCTTTTCGTCGCCTCTTCCCATCAGGCGGGACGCGGCGAGAGCGGCCGCCTCCGTTATCCGGACGGATTCCAATGCCAGATTGCGGTCCATCTCACGTGATTTATTCATGTGCGGTTCGCACCTCCCTTTTCTTCTCGCTGGTATCGATCACGGGGCCCCAGCTTAGTCCTAGGGTCTGTGGACATACCATACTATAGCGCCTCGATCCGGATTCGGCGCGGCGGTTCCAGCACCGCCTTCAGTCCCGCGATTCTGCTCAAGGCCTCGTCCATGGCCGCGCTCGTCGTCTCGTGCGTGGTAATGACCACCGGCACCGCCTCGTCTGGGCTGCGCCCGCGCTGTAACAGGGCTTCGACGGAGATGTCGCAGTCGCGCAGCGCCGCCGACACATCGGCGATCACCCCTGGGCGGTCGCGAACCATGAGACGGATATACTGGCTCCCCACATGCCGTTCGGCAGCCAGCGCGGGCCGCCGCCGCAACTCCGCCGCCGGAATCGCGAAGGTAGGTAAGGCGATGCCGCGCGCGATATCGATCAGGTCGGCGACGGCAGCCGAAGCAGTCGGTCCCGCGCCGGCGCCCTGCCCCTCCACCAGCACCCTGCCGACGAAATCGCCCTCGGCCACGACGGCGTTAAACACGCCATCGACATGCGCTATGGGCGTGCCCTGGGGCACCATGCAGGGATACACCCGCTGCTCGACACCGTCTTCGCCTTGGGTCGCGATGCCAAGCAGCTTGATACGGTATCCCAGCTCGTCGGCGTAAGCGATATCGAGCGCCGATATCTCGCGAATGCCCTCGATATAAACACCGTCGAAATCGACTTCGCATCCAAAGGCCAGCGCGGTCAATATGGCCAGCTTATGAGCCGCATCCACGCCATCGACGTCGAAACTGGGATCCGCTTCGGCATAACCCAGGCGTTGCGCCTCTTCGAGCACCTCGGCGAAATCGCGCCCGGTGTCGCGCATGCTGGTCAGGATGTAGTTGCACGTCCCGTTCAAAATTCCATAGACCCGCGAGAAGCTGTTCGCCGCCAAGCCTTCGCGCAGGGTCTTGATGATCGGAATGCCGCCGGCGACCGCCGCCTCATAGGCCAGGGTCACGCCCGCCGACTCGGCCGCCCGCGCCAATCCGGCGCCATGGACGGCGAGCAGCGCCTTATTGGCGGTAACGACATGGCGGCCGGCCGCGATTGCCGCTTCGGCGACGTCCTTGGCCACGCCCTCGCAGCCGCCAATAAGTTCTAAAACCGCATCGATCTCCGGATCGGCGGCCATGGCGATGGGATCGTCGAACCAGCGGTAACCGGATAAATCGACCGGGCGCTTTTTGTTCCGGTCGCGCGCGGAAACCGCCGCCACGACCACGGGCCGCCCGGCCCGCGCCGCGATCATAGCGCCGTGAGTATCGAGTAGCCGCAGAACCCCGGCCCCGACGGTGCCAAGCCCGGCAACCCCGACCCGCAGCGCGCCGCTCACGGGGCCACCCGGACCGGAACGGTCAAGACAAAGGACGGCGGACGTTTATTGCGGTGAAATGCTTGAACCATGATCGTGGGACAATTATCGGGAAACGGGCCGGATGCCGGTAAATTGGAATGCCGCGATGGCATCGGTCCACGGCCCGGGGGTTTTATCCAAGGCGGCGTTAATATTCCAGGAAGATTTCCGCCCGCCGGTTACCGGCTTCCCCGGTCGGCATGAACTCATGGTAGACCGGTAGCGAATCGGCGCGGGCCTCGGTGCGGATGCGATCGCGCGTCATTCCCATACGAACCAAAGCCACGGTCACGGCTTCCGCCCGGCGCTGCGAGACTTCCAAGTTGGCGACGCGATGCTCCACCGGGTCCACGGTGCCGGTGCGGGCGCTGGCATGGCCAATCACCCGTATCCTGGCATTTCGCTCCCGGCTAATCGCCACAATGTCGCGCAACACGTTTTTGTCATTGGCGTTAAGCGAGTCGGAGCCGTGAGCGAAATAAATGATCCCCGCGAGTTCGCTGGTCCGTGGCCGTACCGCCGCCGGCGTTGCCGCCGCCTGCTGGGTCGCGACTGCCGCCCCTGGGGCCGGCCTGGCTATTTCAGTCGTTGCCCGGGTGGATTTCGGAATTGGCGGGGCCGGGGCCGGGACGACCGCCGGGACGCTTGGGACTTGGACCGGAGCCGTCACGGGCGCGGGCACAGGCGTAGGCGCGGCCGTCAGAGCCGGGGCCGGGGCCGGGGCCGCTTGTACGCTGGAAGCGCCCAAACCCTGCGCGATAGCTGGAGCCGCGGGGGCCCCGGGAGCGGACGTACCGCCCGCGACCAGGCGCTCACTGCTGTACTGGGCATTGGCGCGGTCGGCCGCCAAATTCTTGGCGATGACGGAACGCTCCCCTTCCGGGGTCGCCGCGCGCGGCTGATCCGGGACGCTGGCCAGGTTCGGAAAATCACCGGATTTTGCTTGATCCAGGTCTTTCGCGGCCGATATCCGGCTAGGTTCCGGCGTATCCTCCTCGAACCAGGCCCCAGGATCGGCCCAATCGGGCAAGGCCGTGCATGCCGATAAGAACACGCTCGCCACCAGGACTAGGGCGGTGACGCGGACACGCCGCCGGACGTCAACTCCCATGGTCATATCCTTGAAATTAAAGGTCCGTTTCATAACGCCCCCGGGTATTCCCAAGCCTCGCACGCCGTTGCAGTATCCCATGCGGTTGGGCCGGGTCAACCGCCTGGTTACTGGCCGGGATTTGCCTATTGTAACCCCGGTCCTCCCCGATTACCTTGGCGCGCCCAAATTCGGTCACGCGGCGCGCGAGGACAAGTCCGCCTACGCTGGCGCCGCGGCCACCCGATGCAACAATAATAAGGTAAAGCGAGATGGCTGAGCAACAGGCTAAGCTGCCCGATCCGGTCGAGATGTCGCAGAAGATGGCGAACATCGCGGAGCGGAGTCAGAAGCTGGTTACCGACTTCCTGGAGCGCCAAGGCAGCGAGCCGAAAGCCAGCCTCGACCCGCTGAATATCGGCGGCGCTTTCCTTGAGATGACGACCCAAATGATGACCGATCCGGTCAAGATGATGCAGGCGCAGGTGAACCTGTGGCAGGACTATATGAACCTGTGGCAGTCGACCACGCGCCGCATGATGGGCGAGGACACCGAGCCGGTGATCGAGCCGGAACAAGGCGACCGGCGCTTCAAGCACGAGGCATGGGACGAAAACCAAGTCTTCGACTTCATCAAGCAATCGTATCTGCTCAGCGCGCGCTGGATGCAATCGACCGTGAGCGATGTCGAGGGGATGGACGACAAGACGTCGAAGAAGGTCGATTTCTACACCCGCCAGTTCGCCGATGCCATGGCCCCATCCAACTTCGTCATGACCAATCCAGAGGTTCTGGAGGCGACCTTGGAGAGCCGCGGCGAAAATCTGGTCAATGGTCTGGATAACCTCTTGGGCGATCTCGAACGCGGCAAGGGCAAGCTGGCCATCAGCATGACCGATGCCAAAGCCTTCGAGTTGGGCCGGAACATCGCCCTGACCCCCGGCAAGGTCGTGTATCAGAACGATCTGATCCAGTTGATCCAATACGAGCCGACGACCGAGCAGGTTCACAAGCGCCCCTTGCTGGTCATCCCGCCGTGGATCAACAAGTATTACATCCTCGACCTGCGCGAAAAGAACTCCTACGTGAAATGGGCGGTCGCCGAGGGCTTTACCGTTTTCATCATTTCCTGGGTCAATCCCGACACCGAATTGGCTCAGAAGTCCTTTGAGGACTACATGGTCGAGGGACCGCTGGCGGCGCTCGACGCGATCGAGAAGGCGACCGGCGAGAAAGACGCCAACGTGGTCGGCTATTGTCTTGGCGGCACGCTGTTGTCCTGCACCCTCTCCTACATGGAGGCCAAGAAGGACAAGCGCGTTAAGAGCGCGACTTTCCTCACCACCATGATCGACTTTACCGAGGCCGGGGAACTTGGCGTCTTCATCGACGAGGAGCAGCTCACCGCCCTTGAGGACAAGATGAGCAAGGCCGGCTACCTGGAGGGCGCGCACATGGCGACGACCTTCAACATGCTGCGCGCCAACGACCTGATCTGGTCCTTCGTGGTCAACAACTATCTTCTGGGCAAGGACCCCTTCCCCTTCGACCTGCTGTATTGGAATTCCGATTCAACCCGCATGCCGGCGGCCATGCACAGCTTCTACCTGCGTAAGATGTACCAGGAGAACCTGCTGGTCGAAGCGGGCGGCATCGAACTGAAGGGGGTGCCGATCGACCTGACCAAGGTCAAGACGCCGACCTTCATGCTCTCGACCAAGGAGGACCATATCGCGCCCTGGGCCTCGACCTACGCGGCCACGCAGCTGTTCTCCAGCCAAGTCCGCTTCGTCCTCGCCGCCTCCGGTCATATCGCCGGAGTCGTCAATCCGCCGGCCAGCGGCAAATACAACTATTGGACCAACGCCAAGAACCCGGAAGACCCGGAAGACTGGCTCGGCGGCGCCACCGAGCACCCCGGTTCCTGGTGGCCGGAATGGGCCAAGTGGGTTGGCAAGCACTCCGGCGGGAAAGTTCCCGCGCGCGCGCCCGGCGCGGGTAAGCTTAAGGTAATCGAGGACGCGCCCGGCGCCTACGTCGCGGTCAAGGCACGCGATTAGGTTTCGTTATCGTCCACGGTCTTGGGCGATTTGTGTTTCGTCTTGCGGCTATAGGCTCGTTCGGACGGCTCTACCTTGGGACGCAAGCGGCGGACGACCGGCGCGAGGGGATTGCGCGGTTTGATCCGTTTGCGCTCGATGCCCCGCTTGCCGGCCATGACCGGATCCTGCTCACTTATACTTCGCCGCGCTGACGCGCCGCGTACTCGGCGGCCAACGCCCGGTAATGATTGGCGATATAGGGCCCTTGCGCCCGGTCATCCTCGCTCAAGATTCGTACTCGCCGTGCCGGCATGCCGGCCCAGAGTTCGCCCGAGGGCACACGCTTGCCCGGCGTGACGGTGGCCCCGGCGGCGACCATCGCGCCGGGTTCGATCGTCGCGAGATCCAGCACCAGCGCCTTCATGCCGATGAAGGCGTTATCCCCGACCGTGCAGGCGTGCAAGAGCGCCATGTGCCCGACCACCACGTTATCGCCGACGATGGTCGGCTCCCCGCCCCCGGTTTCGCGGTAGTCGCCGCTTGGATCGTGATTGCAATGGATGATCGTGCCATCCTGGATATTCGTGTCGCGCCCGATACGGATCTTGTTGATGTCCGCGCGCACGACGCAGCCGTACCAGATCGACGAGCCCGAACCGATTTCGACATCGCCGATCACGACCGCCGTCTCGGCGATGAAGACATCCGGGGCGATCTTCGGCATGACACCCCGGAAAGGCAGTATGAGTCCGGGCATGGGCCGGTCCTTTGCTGTTATTCCAGACCCGCCGCCTCGGGCAGGCGCAGCATCAGGTTCATGTTCTGCACCGCCTGGCCGGAGGCGCCCTTGCCAAGGTTATCGACCAGGCCGATCAGCACGGCGTGTTCCTCGGCCTCGTTGGCGCAGACCATCAGGCGAAGCTCGTTGGTGCCGTTTAGCTGTTCCGGCTCCAGATGCGTCATGGCCAGCGAGTCCGCGAGCGGCACGACCGAAACGAAGCGTTGTCCCTGATAGTGACGGGCCAGGGCGGCGTGCAGGTCGCGGACGCTGGGCCGCGCCGGCAGCGCCCCGAGATGCAAGGGAATCTGGACGATCATGCCCTGGCGATAGCGCCCAACGCTGGGCACGAACAAGGGCCGTAGCGCCAGGCCCGCGTGAGCTTGAATCTCCGGCACGTGCTTGTGTTCAAGGCCCAGGGCATAGACCTGAACCCCGGCGTCGATCCGATCCGGCGCATCCGGATTCTCGAAACGCGCGATCAGCGGCTTTCCGCCGCCGCTGTACCCCGACACGGCATTTATCGTAATCGGAAAGTCGGCGGAAATCAGACCGCCGGCGATCAGGGGGTGCAGAAGCGCCACCGAGGTCAAGGCGTAACAACCCGGATTGGTGACCCGCGCGGCCTCGGCAATACGCCGGGGTTGCTCGGCATCGTATTCCGGCAGGCCGTAGACCCAATCGGCATGGGTCCGGTGCGCGGTGCTGGCGTCGATGACCCGGGCATCCGGGTTCTCGATCAGGGCCACCGCCTCGCGCGCCGCCTCGTCGGGGAGGCAGAGAATCGAGACATCGGCCGCATTCAGCATCTCGGCGCGCGCGGCCGGGTCCTTGCGCGCCTCGTCCGGCAAGCGCAGCAGGGTAATATCGCGGCGCTTTTCAAGCCGCGCGCGGATTTGCAATCCGGTCGTGCCAGCTTCGCCGTCAATGAAAACCTTGGCTACCATGATCGTTTTCCTTCACCTGTCGTCCGCCAAAGAAAAAGGGGCGCCCGATCCAGGCGCCCCTCATAACAGAGGTTATCCCTAATCGGGTTAACGTTTGGAGAACTGGAAGCTTCGTCGAGCCTTGGCCTTACCATACTTTTTGCGCTCCACGATTCGCGAATCGCGGGTCAGGAAGCCGCCCTTCTTGAGTACCGGGCGCAGCTCCGGCTCATAGAGGGTCAATGCCTTGGAAATTCCATGGCGCACCGCGCCGGCCTGACCGGAAAGTCCGCCGCCCTTGACCGTGCAGACCACATCGAATTGATCGTTGCGGTTGGCGGCGGTAAAGGGTTGTCCAATGAGCATCCGCAGCACCGGACGGGCGAAATACGTCGTCTGGTCGCGGCCGTTGACACTGATCCTGCCGGAACCGGGCTTGATCCAGACGCGGGCGACCGCGTCCTTGCGCTTGCCCGTGGCATAGGAGCGGCCCTGCGCATCGCGCTTGGGCTCGGGAGCTTCCGGCTCGGCCTGGGGTATCGCGCCCGCGGCGTCGCCCAATTCGCTCAGATCCGAAAGAGTTTGGGTTTCCTCGGCCATGATTTAGGCGGTCCTCCGGTTCTTGGGATTCTGGGCGGCGAAGTCGAGAACGCTCGGGTTCTGCGCCTCGTGCGGGTGTTCGGCCCCGGCGTAAACCCGCAGGTTCTTCATCTGCTGACGGCCGAGCGGGCCGCGCGGCACCATGCGTTCGATCGCCTTGCGAACCACCCGGTCGGGCTGCTTGCCCTCTAACACCTGACCGGCGGTGCGCTGCTTGATGCCGCCTGGATAGCCGGTATGCCAATAATAGATCTTGTCGCTCAACTTCTTGCCGGTCAGCTTGACCTTACCGGCGTTGATGACGATGACATTGTCGCCGCAATCCATGTGCGGCGTGTAGGTCGTCTTGTGCTTGCCGCGCAGAAGATTGGCGACCTGAACCGCCAAGCGGCCCAAGACCACCTCTTCGGCGTCGATCAGGATCCACTTCTTCTCGATATCCGCCGGGCGGGCGCTATAGGTCTTCATGGTTTGAACCCACGCTGTCTGGAATACATAGAGCTCGGCGCCAAGCGCGCCGCGGAGCGTTTTCTACGGAAACGCCACCCGTGAGTCAATCCAGAATCCGCGTTTTATTTTAAGATGTTAGAATAGCGGTATTATAATACCGCCTTACAAGTCCCTGGGGCGGTACCCTTATTCCACCCGCCCGGGCGGAATCGAATAGGTCGCGGTGACGTGGGCGACCGGGCCGGCGTCCGCCTCGCCTTCCGAGTAGAGCGAAACCTCGCCATAGGCCAGGCGCTTACCGAGCTTGATCAAGCGGCAATCGCCTATTATGGCGCCAGGCTTGGGCCGGCGCAGGAAGTTGGCGGTCAAGTTGGTGGTGACCGCCAGCTCGACCCGACCGATCGCCGAAAGCACCGCGACATACATGGCGTAGTCGGCAAGGCTCATGAGCGCGGGGCCGCTGACCGTGCCGCCTGGACGCAGGAATTCTTCCTTGCCCGGCATGCGCACCCGGCAGGAACCTTTTCCAATCTCCTCGATCGCCAAGCCCAGGATACCGACCCACGGCAGGGCTTGCGCGCACAATTCTTCGATTTCCGCCTTGGATATACGTGGCAAGGGCGCCGATCCTCCTCTTGGCTAATTCCAGGCTCTTACATAGCCCCTGACCGCCGCGCCACCCAGACCCTTGAACTTGCGGCCCGGCGGGGCCAGACTCAGGTGTTATCCACCCCCCGGCCCCGAGTAAGGATCAGACCCATGAGCGCGAATATTCAGCAGCGCCAAGCCGACAGCGCCGCGCAGCCCGTGCTGCTGTGCCAGGATTCCGACGGGATTAGGACCCTGACCCTGAACCGCCCCAATCAATACAACTCCCTGTCGGAGGAGCTTCTGGCCGCCCTGCAACAGGCCTTCGACGAGGTCGCGGCCGACCGCTCGGTCCGGATCGTGGTCCTGGCCGGGGCGGGCAAGGCCTTTTGCGCCGGTCACGACCTGAAGCAGATGCGCGCCAACATGAGCCAGGCAAGTTGCGAGGCGCTGTTTAAGACCTGCAGCCGCATGATGGTCGCCATGACCCGCCTGCCCCAACCGGTGATCGCCAAGGTCCATGGCATCGCCACCGCGGCGGGTTGCCAATTGGTCGCCAACTGCGATCTGGCCGTGGCCGCCGAGGACGCCAAATTCGGCACCTCCGGCATCAAGGCCGGCCTGTTCTGCACCACGCCCGGCGTGGCCTTGAGCCGCAACGTGCACCGCAAGCACGCCCTGGAAATGCTGCTCACCGGCGACATTATTTCGGCGGAGCGGGCGCTATCCTACGGCCTGGTCAACCGGGTCGTTCCGGCCGGGGACCTGGACGCCGCCGTGGCGGAACTGTCGGCCTCGATCCTGGCCAAGTCAGCGGCCGCCATCGCGACCGGCAAGCGTGCCTTCTACAAGCAGATCGAGATGGGGCTGATGGCGGCCTACGATTTCGCCAGCGAGGAGATGGCCCGGAACATGACCTTCCGCGACGCCGAGGAAGGTATAGACGCCTTTATCGGCAAGCGCGAACCCACTTGGCAGCACAAATAATAATACACACCAACGCTTTATAGCGTTAACTTAATTCATTTTCTTAATTTATGGGCGACTCAATGATCTTAGCATCGGTCATTGACTTCCATCCCCCAATCCCCGCCGCCGCGCGGGGCGGCCCCGCGCGCTCGCGGGAGGAGGGCCAGTGACGGCCAATGGACGGGGGGTTCCATTCGCGCGGGACCTGTCGCATTATCTGCGACCGTGGCATTATCCCTGAGTCTGCTTGCCATCGGGTTAACCTAAAGACGCGGAAATATTCCCTTAGAACCAGTAAATTAGGGCTTCTCTTCAACCCTTTGCGCGAGTTTTGCGCGGCGCCCCTGGCAGCGCGCCGTAACCGGGTTCGCAAGGGGCTTTCCCCGCGCCGCCATCTGCTGGGAAGTTTGAATTATCAACCTGGAGAATCCACGGCCGATGAGCGAACCCTTGAACTATAGCGATGAGTTTCTGCGCGGAATTCTGTCCGGGGTGCGCGGCATCGCCATGGTCGGCGCCAGCACCAAATGGACCCGGCCCAGCTACTTCGCCATGAAGTATCTTCAAGAAAAGGGCTTCCGGGTGATTCCCGTGAATCCGGGTGCGGCGGGCCAGGAAATTCTTGGCGAAACCTGTTATGCCACCCTGGCGGAGGTGCCGGGCTCGATCGACATGGTCGATATATTCCGCGCCTCCGACGCGGCCGGCCAAACCGTGGACGAAGCCCTTGCCTTAAAGGACAGCAAGAACATCCGCGTTATCTGGATGCAGCTTGGGGTGCGCGACGATGCCGCCGCCGCGCGGGCGCAAGCCGCCGGCCTGTCCGTGGTCATGAACCGCTGTCCCAAGATCGAATACGGCCGCCTGCACAGCGAGCTTTCCTGGGGCGGTTTCAATTCGGGTATCATCTCCAGCAAGCGCCGCAGGATTCGTATCGGATGACCAAGGACAATAAGGAGCGTTTCGGTTTCGAGACCCGCATGATTCACGCCGGCAGTCAGCCGGAGCCGGTCACGGGCGCGCGCCAGACGCCGATATTTCAGAACACCTCCTACGTGTTCCACGATACCGATCACGCGGCCTCGCTGTTCAACCTGCAAACCTTCGGCTTCATCTATTCGCGCCTGACCAACCCCACGGTCGCGGCGCTGGAGGAACGCATCGCCAATCTGGAGGGCGGCCGGGGCGCGACCGCCTGCGCCTCGGGCCACGCGGCGCAGATCTTGGCCCTGTTTCCCCTGATGGACCCAGGCGACGATTTCATCGCCTCGAACCGCCTCTACGGCGGCTCCATCACCCAGTTCGGCAAGACCTTCAAGAAATTCGACTGGCGCTGCACTTTCGTCGACGTGGACCAAGCGGAAAACGTGCGCAAGGCGCTGACCCCCAAGACCAAGGCCATCTTCGTCGAGAGCCTGGCCAATCCCGGCGGTGTGATCAGCGACCTGGAGGCCCTTTCCGCCATCGCCCGCGAAGCCGGCATCCCGTTGATCGTCGACAACACCATGGCGACGCCCTACCTGTGCCCGGCGTTTGAATGGGGCGCCGACCTGATCGTCCACTCGACCACCAAGTTCCTCTCGGGCAACGGCACCTCGACCGGCGGCTGCGTGGTCGATAGCGGCACCTTCGATTGGGCGGCCAGCGACAAGTTTCCCAGCCTCTCGGCGCCGGAGCCGGCCTATCACGGCCTGCGCTTCGCCGAATCCTTCGGCGACATGGCCTACACCCTGCACAGCCACGCCGTGGCCTTGCGCGACCTGGGCGCGACCATGGCGCCCATGAACGCCTTCCAGACCTTGCTGGGGATCGAAACCCTGTCCTTGCGCATGGAGCGGCACTGCGCCAACGCGCTCGCCGTCGCCCGCTTCCTGGAAAGTCACGACCTGGTCGAGTGGGTTTCCCACGCCGGGCTGGAGAGCAGTCCCTACCACGCCCTGGCAAACAAATACCTGCCCAAGGGGGCCGGCGCGGTCTTCACCTTCGGGGTCAAGGGCGGTTACGAGATGGGCATCAAGGTCGTCGAGGCCTGCGAGCTGTTTTCGCACCTGGCCAACATCGGCGACACCCGCTCGCTGATCCTGCATCCGGCCTCGACCACTCACCGGCAGCTGAGCGAGGACCAGCGTATCGCCGCCGGCGCCGGCCCGGACGTGATCCGGCTCTCGATCGGTTTGGAGACCCTCGACGATATCACCGCCGACCTGGACCAAGCGCTGACTCGCGCCGCTGAGTAGTCACCTGTTCAGGTAATTCGACACCTCGATCAAATTGCCGTCGGGATCGCGAAGGTAGAGCGAGCGCATCGAACCTTGGGCGCCGGTGCGCTCGACCGGGCCCATCTCGATCTCGACGCCGCACGCCTTAAGATGAGCGATCACGGCCTCGATCGGCGTCCGCGCGATGAAGCACAGATCGGCGGTGCCGGGGCGCGGGTCCTTGGCGACGATCTCCACATCGCTGGGATAGGGATGGACGTTGATCTTCTGGCGCCCGAAATGCAGCGCGGTCCGGCCCGCGCCGAAGCTTTCGCGGCGCATGCCCAGCACGCTCTCGTAAAACCTTAGGGTCGTCTCGACGTCGCGCACGGTCAGGACCAGGTGATCCAGGCGGTCGATCTCGATGGCGGTCAAAAGGCGGTCCCCCCTATTCCGCCGCCACGGGCATGGTCCGGGTGCGGCGCCACTCGCCGGGCAGCAGGAAGGCGGCCAAAGTCCCCAGCAACGCCATGGCCGCAAGGGCCAAGAACAGCCACACGAACTCCCCGGTTCGTTCTTGAATGTGAGAAACCAGCATGATCGAGAGCGGCGCGCTACCGAAGGCGAGGACGAATTTCACCCCATAGACCAAACTATGGTGACGCTCCGGTGTATAGCGGGCCAACATCATGTTCTCCGCCGGCAGGGCCACGACGCTGAGCAGCACGATGGCCGCGGTCATGGCGATCAAGGGCAGGCTGGCGAGATAGGCAACGGCGGCCATGGCCAGGGACTGTAACAGGAACGACAGCAGATAGACCGGCTTGAGGGGGAACTTGTCGGCCAAATAACCGCCGGCAAGTTGTGTGATACCGCCGACCGTATAGACGCCGGCAACGATCAGGCCTATGCCGAAGGTGCCCTCCCCGGCGATATCGCGCAGGCGCAAATCGAAGAGCTTGGGAATCGCGGCCTGGGACGCCTGGAACAAGACCCCCATGATCACCATGGTCAAGAGCAGGATCGCCACCGCGCGCAGCATGTCGCTCCGGCTTTCAGGCTTGGCGTCGCGCTTGGCCCGCACGCCGTCGCTGGCAAGGCCCAGGCGCACGCAAATCCATAGCGCCACGCCGGTGAGGAGGCAGACCGCGCCCGGCACGATAAAGGCCGCGCGCCAGCCGAAGGCGTCGATCAAGCCGCCGGCGGCGATACCCGCGCTGGCGATGCCGATGCTCCCGAATACGCCGTTGACGCCCAGAGCCTTGCCGCGCGACTTGGCGCTGCGCACGACCCAGGCGATTCCGACCGGATGGTAGATCGCGCTGAACACGCCGATCGCCGTCAGGCCGAGGAAGAGCGCGCCGGGGCCGTCGACCAAGCCGCAGGCGATCCCCGCGAGGCCCAGTCCGACAAAGAACACGACCATCATGTTGGCGGAACCAAGGCGGTCGCCCAGCCAGCCGGCGGGCAACGCGGCCAGGCCGACCAGGAGAGCGCCCAGCGTCCAAAGCTCAATCAGTTCGTGATACGGCCGCTGCCATACGTCTTCAAGGGATAGGACTATCACGAAATAGAATGCCGTGAACATATGCATGTAGGCGTGCCCGAGGCACGAAAACGCGAGCGGCAAGCGCGCCGAATTTTGCTGCATGACAAGCTATCTCCTAGCTTATCGGTGTACACGCCGCACCGGGGCCCGGCAAGACGAGCCCGCGCATACCACCCCCGCGATGGCCGCTGGGCCGCCGCTCAGGCGCGCATGTGCCTTAAAAACGCCTCGGAATTGCCCAAAGTATAATCTTCATCCGCCCTTTTTCCGCCGGGTTTGGCTCTCAATCTGCCAGGGACCGAAAAAGGAACCGATGTGTTGGAGCCAAGGAAGACGATGAGCGCGCGGCGGGAAATCGATACGGCTGGCGAGGATTCGAGCGCCCGGCGGCAAGACGCGCCCATGACCGCCGGCGCGGAGCCGCGGATCGACCTGGAAAGGGTCGTCTGGGACCCGGAATATCGGGATCAGGTGCTTGAAACCATGAAAATGACGGGGTGAGCAGGCACATGACCACGGCCGCCGCCGCGGCGCCATGGGATCGCGCCACCCAAGACAGGGCCGATCTCCGCCGCCGGATCGAATAAAGGAACGCGGAGACGACGGCTTGTCCGCCGCCCCCGCGTTCCCGCCTCCGCTCTCCCTAGCGGTGTTCTTCCAAGCGGTAAAACGCTTGCCCGGCGCCGGGCCGAATTACTCGACGGTAAACCGGCCGGGACCAAGCAACGGGCACGAGAAATACAGATCGGCCCCATCCATCTTTTCGTTGCCATTCACGTCGACCCACCAACGGCCGCCAACGTAAGCCTGATCGCCGGGGCCGAATTCGGTCTGCAGGCCCGAGGGACCGGTCATCTCGAGCTTCTGGAAGGGGCCCTTCTGAGGCAGCATCGTGGTGACGATGGAATCGAAGAATAGCCCCTGGCTGGTCACGTAAACGACGGGACCTTCCACACCGCCCCGAGCCTGAGCGGCGGACGGCAAGCCTGCCGAAGCGGCGGCCAAGGCAAAAGCGCCGAGCATGGCGCCGAGCACTGATTTCTCGATCATATGAATATTCCTCCCGATTGCCGATTGGCGCGGGATTAGCCCGCGACACCGGGGGAGAAGGTGACCGGGAAAGCTCACGCTTTCCTCCCGCGTTTCTCACGAAAGGATCGCGCCGGGTTTTTTTGGAACACGTTACCGTGAGTCTTGGCTCAGCCGGTGACTGGAAGGGCGAAGCGGAAACTTGTCCCCACTCCCGGTTCGCTCTCGACTTCTATGGCGCTGTCGTGAAGCTGTAGGATGCGTTTCACGATGGCCAGGCCCAGCCCGGCGCCAGCGGACGCGTCGCCGCGCGCCTTCTCCACCCTGTAGAAGCGCTCGAAAATATGTGGCAGCTCCTCGCGCGAAATACCGCGTCCGGTATCGCTGATTCGCGCCACGATGCGCCCGGCATCGTGCACCAACGACAGGCACACGCGGCCCCCGATGGGTGTGTAGCGCAGGGCATTCTCGATCAGATTTTCCAGCACCCTTTCGATGAGCGCGATATCCCCGGTCACCGCCAAGACATCGCGCGGAATTTCGGTATCCAGCGATATGCGGCGCTTTTCAGCCTCCAGGCGGAACTTCTGCGCCACATCCTGCGCCAGCTCCGCCAGGGAAAAGGATTCGATCTGAATTGGAGGCTTGTCGCTCTCCAGCTTGGCCAGTTCGAACAATTCATCGGTTAGCTGGCCGAGGCGATGGCAGTGCTTCAAGGCCAGCTCGACATATCGCCTCTGATCCTCCCGCGTGAGGTCCCCGCCCTTCATTAAAACGGTATCCAAGTAGCCTTGGAGCGAGGTCAAGGGCGTGCGCAGATCGTGAGATATGTTGGCGACCATGTCGCGCCGCGCGGTATCCGCCCGGCGCAGCAGCCCGATCTGCCGCACCATGCGCCGCGACATGCTCTCGACGGTCAGGCCCAGATGATCGATCTCGTCGCCGCGCGGGTTTGGGCGCCAGCCCTTCAGCCTGAGGGGCTCCTGGAAATCGCTCCGCTTGAAGGCCTCGACCGCGGCCGACAAACGCCGGGGACGCCGGGTCAGCCAGATAAAGGACAAAGCCCCGGCAACCAGAGCCAGGATCAAGCCCGCCGCCGCCACACCGGCGGCGAGACGCAGGATATAGCTGCTCTGAAAAACACGGACCACCGAATCGTAGGCTTCGCCCCCCAGGACCACATAGAGATAACCGGCCAAGCGGCCGCCATCCATGACCGGGGCGGCCGAAAATACCTTGTATCCCTCGCTATCGCGCGGATCTTCGCCGCGAATGGGAAAGGCCTCGCCACCGGCCAGAAACGCGGCGACCGGGTCAAGATCGATGCGCTTCCGCAGGACTTTTCCCGGCGGCGCCGAAAACGTCAGGATCCGGCCCTCGGCGTCCAGCAGGTACACCTCGATCGCCGGATTGACGATCATCAGATTGTGAAACGCCTGCTTCAAGGCCGCATGGTTTATGGTCTCGCCGCTCACCAGTTTGTTCTCGGCCACCAGATTCGCGGCCAGGGAGCGGTGGAGTTTTTGATTTACCTCTTCCAGGTAAAGCCGGGTCGTGCCCAGGGCCAAGACCACATACGACAACCCGATCGCGCCGATGAGCACGACCAGGGCGGCGACCAGCTTACCGTGCAGGCTGCGCGGCACGAGTGTCATGGCGCGAGCCTGTCGTTGAACTTGTAGCCCACGCCCCAGACGGTCAGGACAAAGCGCGGATTGGCGGGGTCCGCCTCGATCTTGCCGCGCAGCCGGTTGATATGCGAATTGACCGTATGCTCGTAACCGAGATGCCCGCTCCCCCAAACCAAATCGAGCAGGTGCTGGCGCGAATAGACCCGGCCGGGGTTGCGCGCGAACCGCACCAGAAGATCGAACTCCTTGGCCGTGAGTTCGACCGGACGGCCGGCCACGCTCACATCGTGGCGCGCGACATCGATTTCCAAGTCACCCACGGCGATCCGCGGGTCTTCCTTGGGCGGATCCCTTGCCAGCATCTCGGTGCGGCGCAGCATCGCTTTCACTCGCGCGACCAATTCGCGGATGCTGAACGGCTTGGTGAGATAGTCGTCGGCCCCGATCTCCAGACCGTGGACCCGGTCGAGCTCGGAGGACTTGGCGGTCAGCATCAGAATCGGCGTGGTATCGGCTTGCCCGCGCAGGCGCCGGCACACCTCCAAGCCATCGAGGCCGGGCAACATGAGATCCAGGACGATGAGATCGTAGCCCCCGGCGCGCGCCAGTTGCAGGCCGGTGGAACCATCGCCCGCCGTCTTGACCTCGCACCCCATATCGCCCAGGTGCAAGGCCACCAGATCGGCGATATCCACGCTGTCCTCAATCACCAGGATCTTGTGTCTCATGCCCTTCACGACTCCAATCCCCGGCCCGTGCATGATATAGCCGCAGACTATCACGAAACCATCACACGTCAGGGGCCGATAGCCTCGGGGGAACCAACTATGCCGCCGCCCATACTGCGCACCAAGCATCACGGCGCGCCCTCGGTATTTCAAGCCGAGAACCTGTTGCGCGAGGCACGGCGCCAGAAGGGCCTCGCCACCGCCGAGGTGCCGGAGATCAATCTGCTCGACCCCGACGGCGATATCCTCCGCTACCTGCGTGACTCCGGCCAGGCGAAACCCGTGGCGGCCTGGGCCTGTTACCACTCCGAGATGTTCGAATTCGAGCGCATGGGACAGCGGGTCGGAATTGTCGGCAACGCGGTCGGCGCGCCCTATGCCGTGCTTCTGGCCGAGCAGATGTTCGCCAGCGGGTGCCGCTTGTTGATCAGCATCACCTCCTCGGGGCAGCTCAAGCCCCTGGGCGAGACGCCCTACTACGTGCTGGCCGAACAGGCCTTGCGCGACGAGGGGACCAGCTATCACTACCTGCCGCCCGCAGATTTCGCCGCCGCCGATCCACAATTGATCGACGCCGCCTGGGCCGCCTTGGCGGCAAGCGGTCTAAGCGTCCATAAGGGCCGCACCTGGACCACCGACGCCCCTTACCGCGAAACCCAGGCCGTATTGGACGAAGGCCGCGCCCTGGGCCTGGCCGCGATTGAAATGGAGTCCGCCGCCCTCTACGCCTTCGCGGCGGCGAAAGCGCTGCCGGTTCTGTGCTTTGCCCATGTGACCAACACCATGGCGGTCACGGAAGTGGATTTTGAAAAAGGCGACGCCCACGGCGCCCTGGATTCCCTGCGCCTGCTCGACGCCCTGCTTGGCGGCGGGCTCGATAACTTGTTGCGGCGCCGCCAAGCGGGATAAGCGGCGCGACGCGGCAAATTTGGCGTCCCCTAGGGGAGTCGAACCCCTGTTTCCGGCGTGAGAGGCCAGCGTCCTAGGCCACTAGACGAAGGGGACAAGCTAGATAGCCAGAGCGCCATTCACATAGCGAATGGCGGATCGTCTGACAAGGGTTGCTTGAGTTATTACCCGCCGATCCAGCCTAGGCCCGCGCGGCGTCCAGAAGGGTATCGACGTCGCCCGGCGGGGTATTGAAGGCGGTCACCAGGCGTATCTCGCCCCCGGCCTCATCCCCCCAGCGATAAAACTGGAAATCCCGGTCGAGGAACCTTTGGATCATGGCCCGAGGCAAGCGGGCGAAGATCTCGTTCGCCTGAACCGGGTGCAGGATCGAAACGCCGTCTAGCGCCGCCAGTCCATCGGCCAGGCGCGCAGCCATGGCGTTCGCGTGGCGCGCGTGGCGCAGCCACAGGCCGTCTTCGAGATAGGCGTGAAGCTGGGCCGAGAGAAAGCGCATCTTGGAAACCAGATGCCCGCCGCGCATACGCCGGTACTTGAAATTCTCGGCCAAGTCGCGCTTGAAAAAGACTACCGCCTCCGCCCCCAGGGCGCCGTTCTTGGTCGCCCCGAAGGACAGGGCATCGACACCCGCCTTCCAGGTCGCCTCGGCCGGGCTGCAGTCCAGCGAAACCACGGCGTTGGCGAAGCGCGCCCCATCCATGTGTAGGTTCAGGCCGTGGCCGCGCGCGGCTTCGGCGACCGCGGCGATCTCGTCCAGGCAATAAACCGTCCCGGATTCGCTGGTTTGGGTCAGGCTGACCGCCGCCGGCTGCGCGTGGTGCGGCACGCCAAAGCCGGTAATGGCATCCTTGAGGATGGCGGGAGAAAACTTGCCGTGCGGGCCGGGCAAGGCGTGAAGCTTGGCGCCGCCGGTATAGAACTCAGCGCCGCCGCACTCATCGACATTGATGTGGGCGTTCTCGTGGCAATAGATCACGCCGTAAGGTGGCGCCATGACCGAAAGCGCCAGAACATTGGCCGCCGTGCCGGTCATGACTGGAAACACCGCGACCTCGGTCTCGAAGAGCTCGCTGAACTTCGCCTGCAGATCGCGGGTCAGATCGTCATTGCCGTAAGGCATGGCGTTTCCGGCATTGGCCATCTCAAGCGCGCGCAGAATTTCCGGGGCCGCGCCGGTGGCGTTATCGGAACAAAAATTAACCATCGCCCAGCCTCGAATTAGTTGGAACCAAGAACCCGCCCTAGTATCCCGCCGGTCGCCATGTCGATCAAAATCACTTGCTGGCACCCGCGCTCCATGGGTCCCTCCGTGCGCACGATCAGGCGGCCGTCGAGGCCTTCGGCGGCGGCGATAACGCATCCGGGCGGAAGGTTCAGCTCGACGTCGCCGATCCCCTTCACGTCCTCGGATTTACCTCTGGCAAAGCCGTAGACAACCAGCGCCAGGCCGAGCGCAATGAGAACTCCCATCCCGATCACGAGGATCTTGAGTGCCTGCATGTTCTACAATCTCCCCTTGCCACACCGACCTTCACCGCGCCGGTCTTCTGTGCCATCGTCCGGCCATGAGTAAGCCTATTGGACCCAGCGAAATAATCAAAACGGACCCCGCCGATACCGGCCGCCGGGTCGATCAAGTTCTGGCCGCCCACCTGCCGAAACTGTCACGCAGCCGCCTGAAAGCCTTGATCGAACAAGGGTGTCTGTCGTCGGCCGGCGCGACGATAGTCGAGCCTGCATACCGGGTCAAACCCGGTCAAAATTTCGCCATCATCGTGCCCGACCCTACACCCGCCATTCCCCAAGCGCAGGCCATGGCGCTCGATATCGTCACCGAGGATTCCCATTTGATCGTGCTCGACAAGCCCGCCGGCCTGGTCGTCCATCCGGCGCCGGGCAACCCGGACCGGACTTTGGTCAATGCCCTGATCGCCCACTGCGGCCCTGATTTCACCGGCATCGGCGGCGTGCGCCGCCCGGGCATCGTGCACCGCCTGGATAAGGGCACCAGCGGCCTCATGGTCGTGGCCAAGACCGCCGAAGCCTACGCGGGCCTGGCCCCCCAATTCGCGGCCCGCGAGGTCGAGCGCGCCTACTGGGCGATCGCTTGGGGCGTACCACAGCCCAAAGGCGGCGAGATTTCCGGCAACATCGGCCGCAGTCCGCGCAATCGCAAGAAAATGGCGGTCCTGCGCCATGGCGGCAAGCCGGCGGTCACGCGCTACCGGGTCCTGCACGAGCTGGCCGGTGGCCGCGCGAGCCTCGTCGAATGCCGCTTGCTGTCGGGCCGGACCCACCAAATCCGCGTCCATATGGCCTCTTTGGGGCACCCCTTGCTCGGCGACCCCCTCTATGGCCGAGGCGGCGATTCACGCACGCGCGCCCTACCACAGGCCGCGCAAGCCGCGATAAAGGCCCTGGGCCGTCAGGCGCTTCACGCCAAGACCCTGGGGTTTCGACACCCCGTCAATGGGGATGTTGCTAGATTTGATAGCGTATTACCCGGTGACATGAAGGATTTGATAACCATATTAGAAACCCTATAGAGGAAACATGACCAAATAAGTCGGGTTTCCTTGTTGACGGGGTACGGGTCTGATATAGGTATATCAGCGTTCACTTAATTACAGCCTGGCGGTGGAACCGCCTGGACTTAAGGGAGAGCTAGGTATGGCAGCACGGAAATTGCCGGTAATGGTTCCCGAGGGGAACCTGAGCAGCTATCTGCAGGATATCCGCAAATTTCCCATGCTTGAGTACGATCAGGAATACATGCTGGCCAAGTCCTGGCGCGAGCATGAGGACCTGGATTCGGCGCACAAGCTTGTCACTTCGCATCTGCGCCTGGTCGCCAAGATTGCCATGGGCTACCGCGGCTATGGCCTGCCGGTGGCGGAGCTGATCTCCGAGGGCAACGTCGGCATGATGCAGGCGGTCAAGCGCTTCGATCCCGAGCGCGGCTTCCGCCTCGCGACCTATGCCATGTGGTGGATTCGTGCCGCGATACAGGAATACATCCTGCATTCGTGGTCCTTGGTGAAGATGGGCACGACGGCGGCCCAGAAAAAACTGTTCTTCAATCTGCGTAAATTGAAGGGGCAGATCAAGGCGATCGAGGAAGGCGACCTGCACCCCGAACACGTCACCAAGATCGCCGATGCCCTGAACGTGCCCGAAGCCGACGTGGTCAGCATGAACCGCCGCCTGTCGGCGCCGGATCACTCGCTCAACGCGCCCTTGCGCATAGACGGCGAAGGCGAGTGGCAAGACTGGCTGGTCGACGAGGGGGAGGACCAGGAAACACTGCTGGCCGAGTCGGAAGAGATGACGCAACGCCGGGCCCTGCTGCAATCGGCGATGACATCCCTCAATAAGCGCGAGCGGCACATACTCGAGATGCGCCGTCTGAGCGAAAACCCGACCACCCTTGAGGAACTTTCCCAGGAATACGGCATCAGCCGCGAGCGGGTTCGCCAGATAGAAGTGCGCGCCTTCGAAAAACTTCAAAAAGCAATCCGGAACGCGGCGATCGAGCAACGCCTCGCCGGCGACTGACGGCGGTTATAAGATTATCGAGACCGCCACCGGGGCGCGAACTATCCTTCGGACGAATCCTGCATGTTTCCGGGCACGACCTCGGGCCCCCAGGTCTCGATTAATTGAGCCTGCTTGCGCTTCAAGGCGCCGATCCTATTTTTCGAGATACTCGTGTAATACATAGACAGAATGAGCGGTACCGAGAGGTAGATAATCCAGCCGCCCGCGGCGGCGCCGTAAGACACCAACCAATGAAACGGATCGGCGGCTATGTACATGCCGGCATCAAAGGCCTGACCCTCCTGCCACAGCCTCGTTAATCCAGGCAAGGTTCCGCAGAAATTTAGAAGCGCGACCGTGATGGACAAGTACTTACCGCCGGTCCGGTCCACCATGTAGGCGACAATGCTGGGCACCATGCCGGCAAGCAGCACCATGCAGGAGGGAAAAAGAACCGCGATGACCGGCAAGAGAAGAATTCCAGTCACGATCGACCGCCCGCCGCGCGCCTTGCGCGGTTGATCCTGTGCTTGTTCTTGGCTCACCTGTTTTTGCATGGCTGCGGCTCTTGCTATATCAAGTAACGAAAATGATCGACAGGGCCAGCACGGCGATGCTGGAGATCATGGCGGACAAAAACGTCGCGGCCTGCCGGCCTTTTCCCTGCACGTGACCCGGCGCCGAGAGGCCGCCCCCGGTCAACCAGTTTATATTATTTTCCAAGCGCCCGTATTCCTTGCGCGCGTCGGCAAAGCCATCGGCATCGGCTCTCCTTGCCGACGCATCGTTGAGCGCCATGGACAACTCCGTCAGGTTGCCCTTACCGCCAATCCGTTCGACAGCCTTGCGCTTTTGCTCGCGCAGCGCCCGATTGCGATAACTTTCGTAGACCGGTGCCACCATGGCGGCGAGCAACGCCGTCAAAGCCGGATAGCGTTCCGACGGCCCGGATATCCGATGCACCTCGGCATAGACGGATAGAGCTCCCAAACGTTCTTTGACCTCGTCGACTGTTGGCGAGAGAAATTTCGGAACGCACTCGGCAAGTGTTTTCGATCGCGCCGCGCAAAACCCCGCGAGGTGGCGGTCGATGAGCTGCTCGTTGGCCGAGGCCTGCCGCGCCCTGCCCTCAAGCACCGGCAATAGATCAACCAGTTCGCACACGTAATCGTCGGCGATGAGGGGACTCTGGCACGGCCATCCGCGATTTCCTTCGTAGAGGGCTCGCTCCAGGCCATTTCCGGGCTGCTGACGGGCTAGGAAGTAGGAGAACATGTCGAATGTTTTAGTCAGGACGGCACGCTCGGACCGCCCGTCCCCGCCTGAGGATTTCAAATAGATTTGGGGCAGGTTGCCCTGCATCATCTCGATGAAGGTGTTTCGGAATTCCTCGTCTCGGTAATTGATGGCAAGCGTGGCCGCGAGACCATCAATCCGGGCCGATATCTGCCGGTAACGTAACGGATGATTTGGCTCAAGCACCATTAAGGCGCTGGAGATCAACCGATCCTCGGCTTTCTTCCCCTCGCCTGTACTGCCGATCAGGTCATCGATCGCATCCGCGCTATCTTCGTCGCCGAAAGACCGCCGCAACCAATTCGCCAGTTCACCGCTGGTCACGAGCTTTGCCGCCTGCTCCCAACGGCATCCCATGGCGTAGGACAGGCCCGGCCTTGTCATGTGCTCGGTTTCACCGAAGACAATGGCGCGGCTCGCCTTGGCCGGCAACATGGGTTGCTTGGGACTAAGCTGACGCCCGCTGGCCCACAATTCCAATTCGTCGATAGTCCAGCGGTCGGATGGATCGTCGCAAAGGAGGCCGCGCAAGGGTTCTATCATGCGCAGCGATATATTTAAATTCTTAGTCACGGCTGAGTAACTGCCATGCCTGATTTTATCGGCGACGATTTCTTCATCGCTCATACCTTCGGTTGGATTGCCGCCGTTCAACAGGACCGCGATCATGATGCCCATGGCATACATGTCATCGGCGAGCGTCCCTTGACCCCGGCCGGAATCGTTGGCCATCGCGAGGTCGATCGGTTCGTAAAGCTTAGGCTGCGACATACCCGTTGGGCCACTCACGCATTCGCCGAGCACGGTGCTCTGACAAGTACTGTCGCTATAAAAGACATTGTCCGCGCGAATCGCCCGGTGCTTGATCGATCGTCCGCTCAGTTCCTTGAGGGCCGGGAGAATCGGTTTAACGACATGATAAATTATCTGATCTCCGCGCAGCGCCTCGAATGCCGTGCCTAGATTTCCGGCCAACGCCCGGTCCAATGAGTGCTCGAACAGAACAACGAAGCGGCGGCCGCCCGATTCCGGCCAGACGACCGGGCCGGATTCGATCGGCGTAATCATGGGCAGCCGCATCAGGCGCGACAACTGCGGAATGATATCGAGACGCGGAACCAGTCCCGGCCGGCAAACCATGGCGATCAGACCCCGTGCGGGGGCGCGCTTATCCGTGGCTTCGACAGCGAATGCAGCCGCGTGATCGCGGGCCGGCAAGGGTTTGTCGGGGTGAATCAGGTAGCGCCCGGCCAGGGTCGGAGCTGTTCCCGGGTCGCTCGATTGTTTAGTCATGGCGTCCTCGATACCGGCGACCTTGGCTTCGGCCCAATACTCATATTCCCAGCGCCCGGCGGCGCGCCGCTCATCTTGGCGAAATACGGGAAATAGATCGTTAATGCGGCCCTTGGCAAAATCCCGAATATGACCCCCGCCATGCGCCGGCCCAGGTACCATGGCTCGGCGGCAATGCTCATTCTGTGTTATGCCTGGGTGACGCCTGTATCCAAGAGACCCCCGCCGCCCGGAGACCCATGTCAAACATACCTCTTGAAGTTGTGGCCCTGACCGGGGCGGCATTCTTGGCCGCTGGCCTGATAAAGGGTGTCATCGGCTTGGGTTTGCCGACAGTCTCACTTGCCCTTCTGACCGCGGCCATGGATGTGAAGCAGGCGATCGCTTTAATGATAGTGCCATCGCTTGCCGCTAATTTGTGGCAGGCCCTGAGCGGAAGCGAGTTGAAGGCCATCGTGCGGCGGTTATGGAGCCTGATAGCCGCCGCGTGCATGGGAACCTGGTTCGGAAGCGCCCTCTTGGCCCGGGCCGACGCCGCGCTCGTGGCTGGCCTGCTCGGCGTGCTGCTATGCGTCTACACGGGCTACAGCCTGGCCAGGCCGCAGGTACGCCCGCCCGGCCGGCACGAATCCTGGCTGTCCCCCGCCATCGGGCTTACCGGGGGGGCGATTACCGGCCTGACCGGATCGTTTGTGGTCCCCGGAGTCTTGTATCTTCAAGCCTTGGGGTTGGCACGCGATACCCTGGTTCAGGCCATGGGCGTGGTATTCGTGGCCCTAACCCTGGCACTGGGGATTTCCTTGTCGAATCACGGCTTGCTGCCCCGCGAACTCGGCGCCTTGTCGGCCGCGGCGGTCGTTCCGGCCACTCTTGGCATGGCCGCGGGGCAACGTATTCGCCGCCGTCTGCCCGAAGCCACGTTCCGCAAGGTGTTCTTTTGCTTCCTGTTCGTATTGGGGCTTTATATCGCCGCCAGAGCCTTTCTATGATCCCGGCGGCTTACGCGCCCAAGCATCGTCATGCCTCATCGTGGATCGGCGCGCCGAAGTGCTCCACCGTGGGAAAGGGATCGTAGAAATCGTGGAGCCTCGCGCGCCATTCTTGATACCGGTCCGAACCGCGAAATCCTTGCGTGTGATCCTCCAACCGGGCCCACCGGACGAGCAGGAGGTAGCGGTTCGGCGTCTCTAGGCAACGCCGCACCTCGATGCCTTGAAAACCCGGAGTTGCCGCGATTAGAGGCCGCGCCGCGCGCATGGCGGTCTCGAATTCCGTCTCCCGGCCGGGCTTCACGTTCAAAAGGGCCGATTCCAAAATCATGGTGCTGTCTCTCCCACTATCAAGGCCGCGGCCTGACGCAGCGCATCAATCCGCTTGATGTGATGGTGCCCCTCGGGCAGAAGTTCGGTGACCCCGAGCCGCTTGAGCGTTTCTTCCACCTCATCGCGCGCGCCAACCAGGAAAACGTGCTTTTGGCGCTCCTGAGCCTGCAGGATCGAATCCTCAAGGGCCAGGGACGCGCTACTGTCGAGAAAGGGCACATCGGTCAGATCCAGGACCAGCGCGTCAAATTGGTCAGCCGCGGCCAGTTGACGCGCCATGCCCTTGGCGGCGCCAAAGCTGAAGGGTCCGGTCAAGTGGTAGAGTACGATACGCCCGCCCGCCTGCGCCAAAACAGCCGTCTCGTCGCCGCTAAGCGAGGACTGATCGCCATCGTGGGTGATTGTCGTGATGTTCGCGAGCTGAAGATCGGACATGCGCTTCACGAACAGTAAGCTCGCCAAAACGATACCGACCGCGACCGCCGTGATCAGATCGACGAAGACGGTCAGGAGAAGCACCACGACCATGAACAGAATGCCCGCGCGCGGCGCTTCGCGCAGGCGGCGCAGGTATCCCCAGTCGATAATGTCTATCCCGACCTTGATCAAGATGCCGGCCAGCACCGCATGGGGAATACGCTCCGCCAAGCCGCCAATGCCAAGGACGACGGCAAGCAAAATCAAGGAATGCAGGGCACCGGAGATCGGTGTGCGCCCGCCGGTCCGCACATTAACCACCGTGCGCATGGTCGCGCCCGCGCCTGGAATGGCACCGAACAGCCCGGCGATGGTATTGCCGATACCCTGCCCGATCAATTCCCGGTCGGAATCGTGCGCGGTCTGGGTCACATTGTCGGCGATGAGCGATGTCAGCAGGCTGTCGATCGAACCCAGCAGGGCCAGCACCAAGGCGGACTGCACCATTTGCGGCACCGCCTCGACCTCGAATCGCGGCAAGTGCGGCGCCGGCAGGCCGGTGGGGATATCCCCAAGAACCGGGGCGCCGGTGAGCAGGAAGGCGACGATCAGGCTGCCGCCGACCAAGGCGATCAATGGACGCGGTACTATGCGGTCGATTTGCGCGGGCACCAGATAGACCGCCGCCAGGGCCAGCAGGCCGATAATCGCCGCGTCGGCGTTCGGCGCCGCCAACAGGCCGGGCAGGGCGATGAGCGCCGCGATGGTCCCGCCGGCGGGCGTGGGATGGCCGAGAAGAGGGCCAAGCTGCAAAATAATGATGATGCAGCCAATGCCGGTCATGAACCCCGATACGACGGGAAAAGGCATCAGGCTGATGTAGCGGCCGATCTTCATGACACCGAAGAGGATCTGGAACAAACCGGCCATCATCACGACCGTGAAGGCCAAGGCCGGATCGTGGGAGAATTGCGTGATGACGCCGGCCATGACCACGGTCATGGGGCCGGTCGGACCGGAAACCTGCGCCGGAGTGCCGCCAAAGACCGAGGCGAAGAAACCGACCAGAACCGCGCCGTAAAGGCCGGCGATCGGCCCCGCGCCCGAGGCGACTCCAAAAGCGAGCGCAAGCGGCAAGGCCACCACCGCCGCCGTGATGCCGCCATAGATATCGCCGCGCAAATTATCGAATCTAAGCCCGTGTACGAACCGCATCCGCGCCTTTCTAAGTGCCCACACTTTCTTTCGCCCAGCCTAGGGCGGTTTCAAGCAAGCGGCGCAAGGTGGGACGAATACCGGCTGCCAGATCCTCGCGAAAGCCGTAGAGGGGATCTTCATCCATGTAGGTGATTTGGCTAAGTTCTAGCTGGACCGCGTGGCGGCCCGCCGCCGGGTCGCCGTAGGTGCGGGTGATCGCGCCGCCCTTGAAGCGGCCGTTGCTGGCCGCGGTGTATCCCTTCGCGGCGCGCCCCACGTCTTCGAGCCGCGATAACAGCGCCGGATCGGCGCTGGTTCCACCGCCGGTGCCAAAATTCAGGTCCGGCAGGCGGCCCTCGAAAAAACGCGGGACCTGGCTGCGGATCGAGTGCGCGTCCCACAGCACGGCGATGCCGTGGCGGGCGTGGATGGCCGCGAGTTCCGCCTGTAAACGCGCGTGATACGGTTGCCAGAACGACCCGCGCCGTGCCGCGATCTCATCCGCGTCCGGCGCCGCGCCGTCACGGTAAATCGCCGCCTCGCCGAAGGTCGACGTCGGGCACAGACCGGTGTTGTTGGCGCCGGAGTATAGCGGCCGGCCATCCGCCGGCCGGTTGAGATCGACGACATAGCGCGATTGCGTCGCCGCGATAACGGATACGTCAAGATCACCGAGGAAATCGTATAGCCGGTCGACATGCCAATCGGTATCCGGCAGGGTCTTGGCCGCCTCAGTGAAGCGCTTGGCGATATCGTCCGGCACACCGGTTCCGACATGCGGGATGGAGACCAACATGGGCGCCGCGCCGGCGGTGAAGCGATAGGTTTCGCTCATACGCGCCTTGCGATCGCAAACATCGCGAGGCCCCCTACAGCCAGCCTAGCAAAACCGAGGAGCCCAGGCCGATCGATATCAGGCCCAGCAACGGCCATTGGAAGCGGCGCCACCCCGTCGTCTCCATTTCGATCCGGGCCTGGAGTCCGCTTAGAAACGAAGACCCCTTACCTTCTTCCGCCTCATCCCGGGCACGGGGGGGGATCAACGCGACCAGCCACGACAGCAGCCCCAGGGCAATCAACCCCCAGGCACCCATCTCCGCCGCCTGACCGCACACCACTCCAGAGAGGCAGGTCTCGGAGTCGTGGCCCTCGTGCGCCAGAGCCGGCGAGGCAAGCAAAACGTAGGAAAATATAGCCGCGAATTTGGGAATCATACTGGGCAGGCGCTCCGGAAACTCGAGCGGTAAGATAATCCGGGCATGACCCGGCGGCAACGGCAATAGCGCCGCCCGGCCCGGCCTACCTCAAGGGCGGCGCATACATAAGACCGCCATCGCTCCACAAGGCGTTAAGACCGCGCTCCAGCGAAACGGGGGTGCCGGGTCCCAGGTTACGGGCGAAAATCTCGCCGTAATTCCCAACTTGGCGGATCACTTGGTATACCCAATCGTCTTTCAATCCAAGGCTTTCACCAACGCCGGGTTCGCCGCCCAACATGGTTTTCAGCACCGGATCGGCCCCTGCCCTGACGGCGTCCACATTGGCCGAGCTAATGCCGGCTTCTTCGGCCTCTATCGTCGCGAGAACCACCCAGCGCACGATATTGCGCCACTGCGGATCGTCGTCACGGACAAAGGGGCCCAGGGGCTCCTTCGAGATGACGTCGTCCAGAATGATGAAATCATCCGGATTCGGGGCCTCGGTCGCACGGATCGAGGCCAAACCCCCACGGTCGGTAGTGAACAGTTCGCAACGCCCAAGAAACAGCCCAGCCTTGGCTTCTTCCATGGAGCCGTGGCGAACCATCTCGTAATCAAGGTTATGAGCCTTGGTATAGGCGGTTAGATTTGTTTCCGTGGTCGTGAAGGAAGCGACGCATATACGCACGCCCGGTTTCAAGTCGCTCAGCCTTTTCGCGCCAAGGGATTTTCGTGCCAGAAATCCTTGGCCGTCGTAATAGGTGACTTCCGTGAAATCCAATCCCAAGGAGGTTTCGCGCTTGAAAGTCCAAGTCGTGTTCCGGGACAGGATATCGACCTCATTCTGTTGCAAGGCGGTAAAGCGAACCTTGGTGCCCAAGGGGATGAGTTCGACGGCGTTGCTGTCGCCTAAGACGGCGGCGGCGAAAGCCCGGCAAAAGTCCACATCCAACCCCGACCACTCGCCCTTCTGATCGATGGCCGAGAATCCCAGCAAGCCGGTGTTCACACCGCATTTGATAAAACCCCGCTCCTGAACGGCCGCGAGAGTCGGACCGGCGCTTACTGGGGCCACGGCGGCCAAAAAGTAAGCGGCGGTAAGGGCGAGGAGAAAGAAGACTCTCATGGCGATACCCATATTTTAGCGGTGCTTAGCTCGCCGCTAACGCTCCCCTGGCAAGCCGTCCCTAGGAGCATTATCTGCGATCCTCGGCATCATTATGGACAATGACGATTATTCAAATGTTAACGATAAATGCCGATATTCAAAGCCAGCAAAAAAGAGTCCTGTCGTCTCCGGCTAGCTCGCTTGTCACCTCGTTGATAGCAGGCCAAGAGAGAAACCAGCTCCTCCTGGTGGAGGCAACGGATATCGCTCTTTAAGATGGTCCTAGTATCGCTCAGCGTTAAGAACCGCCTCATACTCAGCTTCGGCGGCGCCGCCGCGGCCACGGTGTTGGCTAGCGCCTTGGGTATCTTCGCATTCGTCCAAAGCTGGGCCGCGCTGGACCATATCACTCAGTCTCACCTGCCCGTGGCGGCCACGGCCTACCAAATCGCCCAGCAAACCGAAGCCATCGCTGCAACGGCGCCCACCCTTCTGACCTCGAGAGCCCAGACCCAGCGTCTAACCGCAGCAAATAGGATCGCGGATCAGATGAATTGGCTTGGTGAGTTGATCGCGCGCCTCGAGGGGAGCGAAGTCGAGGCGGTGGCAGGCATCGTGCGCAAGAGAGATCAGCTCTTCGCTACCTTCAAGTCGCTCGACAAAATGGTTCAAGCGCGAATTGCCGCCAAGATCGAGAAGCAAGAGGCAATTCATGCACTTACTGTCTCATTCCACGCCTTTCAAGACGCGACCAATGAAGCGGGCGCCGAGTTCGCAAGCGGTCAAGCCGCACCCGGTATAATTGAGCACCGCCTCACACCCGGGCACAAATTACATGACGCGCATATCGCTCAAATCGCGCCCATGGCGCGGGTTTTAGGCAAAGCCATCCAAACCAACCTGCTAGCGGCAGCCAACGCCCCTACGCCTTTTGGCCTGAAAAATCTAAGAAACGAGTTTCAGGTCATCGCGAAAAGAGCCGAAGCCGAAATTTCCGAACTGCCCGGGAAAGCGGCCGCGCGTATATCCAAGCCATTTCAGGATTTAAAGCGGTTTGGATCCGGCGACGAAAACATGTTCAATCTACGTGAGCGGGAACTGAAAGCGGCCGCGGCGGCGGAACGCATGGTCTATGCGTACAACCAGAACGGCAAATCCCTGGTATTTGCCGCGAACGTGTTGATCCAAGCGGCACAGGACGAAATCGAAACGGCCACGCAAGAATCGCGGGAGAACCTGAAGCTCTACGGATGGATATTAGCCGCCATTGCCGCGTTTTGTGTTCTGGGCGCGGTTGGCTTGGCTCTTTATATCGGCCGCGACATCGGTGGCAGGTTGGTTGCGCTGCAACGGAGCATGGCCATTCACGCCTCGGGAGGGACCCATAAAATCCCCTCCGGCGGAAACGATGAAATCACGCGCATGGCCGAGGCCCTGAAGGGTTTCATCTCGACCATCGAACAGCGCGAGGACGAACTTCGCCATGCGCGCGATGCCCTCAAGAAAAAGGTGGTAGAGATTCAACTCAGCAAAAGGAGACTGCGCGAAGCTAAAGAGGAGGCCGAGTTGTCGAACCGGTCGAAGTCCGAATTCCTGGCCAACATGAGCCACGAGCTTCGCACGCCCCTCAACGCCATCATTGGATTCTCGGAGCTTACCCAAAACCAAGCCTTCGGCCCAGTCGGAGACGAAAAATACATCGACTATGCGAAAGACATAAACGATTCCGGCCATCACCTGCTGCAACTGATAAACGACATACTCGATTTGTCGAAGATCGAGGCCGGCAAGCTCGATCTCTATGAGTCATTCGTGGATTTGGACGAGGTGGTTCTCTCCAGCATGACCATAATCAAGGAGCGGGCGGATTCGGGCAACCTGAAGGTAGTTTCCAAGGTGCCGCACAACCTACCGACGCTTTATGCCGATGGGCTTAAATTGAAGCAGATCCTGCTCAACCTCCTTTCCAACGCGGTCAAGTTTACCCAGCCCGGCGGCACCATCGAACTGACAGTGAGCGCGACTCCCGAACACGGCCTGACGATGCGGGTAAGCGATAACGGAATAGGAATCGCCAAGGAAAATCTATCGAAAGTTATCGCGCCTTTCGCTCAGGTGGACAGCACTCTTAGCCGCGCCTACGAAGGCACGGGACTTGGGCTGCCTCTGACCAAGGCGCTGGTGGAAATGCATGGCGGCACCCTGGATATAGAAAGCGAGACCGGCGTGGGAACCGCCGTGACCGTCCAGCTCCCGAGCGAGCGCTTAGGCGGCTTCGCGGATTCCGTGTCTAGCCTGGCCTAGCCTGGCCTAGACTGTCCTCTGGCGGCAAACCGCCAAATTCCCTATATAGATGCGAGGCGATTCGGTCCGGCGGATATGTGGATTCCGTTGGAGTTGGGCCGCGACTCACTCAAACCACCGCACTAGGAGCAAGGGCCATGGCCGGAACCTCGGGTAATCCCCGCCTGGACAACACGCGCGATATCCGCGCGCCGCGCGGCACTGCGCTGACAGCCAAGACATGGCTGACCGAGGCGCCCTTGCGCATGATCATGAACAACCTGGACGCCGAGGTCGCGGAAAACCCGCATGAGCTGGTCGTCTACGGCGGCATTGGCCGCGCGGCGCGCGATTGGCGTTGCTTCGACGCGATCGTGGAGAGCCTGAAACAATTGGAGGACGACGAAACCCTGCTGGTGCAATCGGGAAAACCGGCCGGCGTGTTCAAGACCCACGCGGACGCGCCGCGGGTGCTGATCGCCAACTCCAATCTGGTGCCGCACTGGGCGACCTGGGAGCATTTCAACAAGCTCGATAAGGCCGGCCTGATGATGTACGGCCAGATGACCGCCGGATCCTGGATCTACATCGGCAGCCAGGGCATCGTGCAGGGCACCTACGAGACCTTCGTCGAGGCGGGGCGCCAGCACTATGGCGGCGACTTGGCCGGCAAGTGGGTCCTGACCGGCGGCCTAGGCGGCATGGGCGGCGCGCAACCCCTGGCCGCGACCATGGCCGGCGCCTCCATGCTGGCTGTCGAGTGCCGGCCAAGCCGGATCGAGCGGCGGTTGGAGACCGGCTACCTCGACCGCAAGGCGGATACCTTGGACCAAGCCCTGACGATTCTTCATGAGGCCAAGAAATCCGGCAAGGCGGTTTCGGTCGGCCTACTAGGCAATGCCGCCGATGTCTTCCCCGAACTGGTCAGGCGCGGCGTCAAACCCGACATGGCGACCGACCAGACCAGCGCGCACGATCCGCTGCACGGCTATCTGCCCCTGGGCTGGGACCTGGACAAGTGGGAGCGTCTTCAGGCGAGCGATCCCGAAGCCGTGGTCAAGGCGGCCCGGGAGTCCATGGCGGTCCAGGTTCGGGCCATGCTCGATTTCCAGAACATGGGCGTGCCGACTTTCGACTACGGCAACAACATCCGCCAGGAGGCGCTCGGCGTCGGGGTCGAGAACGCCTTCGATTTCCCGGGCTTCGTTCCCGCCTACATCCGGCCGCTGTTTTGCCGCGGGGTCGGGCCGTTCCGGTGGGTCGCGCTCTCCGGCGATCCGGAGGACATCTACAAAACCGACGCCAAGGTCAAGGAGCTCATTCCCGATAATCCGCATCTTCACAACTGGCTCGACATGGCGCGCGAGCGTATTCAATTCCAGGGCCTGCCGTCGCGGATCTGCTGGGTCGGCCTGGGCGAGCGGGCGCGCCTGGGCCTCGCTTTCAACGAGATGGTCGCCAGCGGCGAGGTCTCGGCCCCCATCGTGATCGGCCGCGACCACTTGGACTCGGGTTCGGTCGCCAGCCCCAACCGGGAGACCGAGGGCATGATGGACGGCTCCGACGCGGTCTCCGACTGGCCGTTATTGAACGCGCTCTTGAATACCGCCAGCGGCGCGACCTGGGTCTCGCTGCACCACGGCGGCGGTGTGGGCATGGGTTTCTCGCAGCACGCCGGCATGGTCATCGTCGCCGACGGCACCCAAGACGCCGCGCGGCGCCTGGAGCGGGTCCTGCACAACGACCCGGCCACCGGCGTCATGCGCCACGCCGACGCCGGCTACGACATCGCCATGGACTGCGCCCGCAAGCAGGGCTTGAACCTGCCCATGATCGGGACATGAATCGAAAGAGGGCCGCGCCCTTTAAGGCACGGCCCTCTTTCGTTCCGGGCGAGCCCGGCTCTACTACTTGACCAGGGTGTACTTGAAGGTCTTGCCGGCGGTCACTTCCACCGGATGCTTGATGGTCTTGCCCCGCACTTTCGCGTGGACGACATACCATCCCGCAGGCAGGGAGATTTCCGGCGTGGAGTCGGTGACCTCGGCGACCTGATGGCGCTTGCCATTCGAATCCTTGCCGTAAGTCATGACGCGCCAGTGAATTGGATCGCGCATCGCCTTGCCGCCAATCTCCGGGATCACGCGCAGGCGGATGGTCCCAACCGGCACATTCGCGGTCTGGGAATTCAAATGGCTCGCTATCTGAACCAGACGGGGATTCCGCACAGTATAGCCGGACTTCTCGGCGGACGAGGTGGTGAAGCCGAAGGCTCCCGCCTGCCCGGCCTGCGACGGGGCCGCCAGCATCAGGAAAGCAAGACCGGCGGCGGCGCTCAGGGAGACTCTCAGTACCCGCATCATCGCACAAGCCCCTCTTTTATTGTTGAAGACATTGGTACTATGCACAGGGGTCTCTTTACAAGCGGTGAAATATACATCGAATCCAAACTAATAACCCAATAGAACGCAAACGCGCGGCAATAGCGGCGTTCGGACTTATTCGATCTCTGTGTGAATTTAGTGTCTAAGTTTATCGCGCGGGATGAGTTACTAGATCCCGGATACCGCGCTCAGGCCGACCGGGCCGCCCTCGAATTCGGCCATGGCGTCGATCAGGCAGCCCCAGAGGTATTCCGCCGAGGCGCTGTCGGCCAGGACGTGAAAGGCGGGAACCTCGCCCTTGTCGTCACGCACGATAGTACCCGTCATCTTGGCGAGCGAGGTTTGCGCGATATGCCCGTCAGGAAAGAATTGAGGGCGTAAGTCGACGGCGCAAATCTTGGCGAACATGGCCGAAGCTCGCGCCCCCGTGACCAGAAACCAGGCATGGGTCTCATCGCGCGGCAAGGGAAAGCCGCGCGGCATGGCCGGCGGCGTCGTCTCGCTGTCCCAGGCCTGGTTCAGCTTGGCGGGCAGCCCGCCCTGAACGGCCAAATCCCCCAGGATCATGACCTCGCTCGGTGCCAGTCGCAGGGCCAGCGCGCCATCGCCTTGACGCACGGCGCGGTTGCTTTCGCCCGGCACATCGACGCCTTGCGCGCTCAGCCATTCCGCCGTGCCGGGGCCCTTGAAACCGGTGCGCGGCAAGGGCGACAGATCCATCAGCCCCAGGTGCCGCGCGGTTCGCGCTTCCTCCTCCGGCGCGCCGAAGTCGGCGGCCACCGCCGCGCCCTGGAGTTCGACGAAGCGCGCGCCGGCCTTTACCAGAGTCCGGTAATGGAAGCCCCGGCGCTTGAAATTCTCGGGTTGGATTGCTTGCTCGGCGCTCATGGATCACATCTCCTGGCGCGCGTTCTTTGGATCGAAGAACGGCAGCGGCACGACCTGGGCATCGATCATGTTTCCGTTGTCGAGCTTGATCTTAAATGACTGGTCGGGTTCGGCATCCTCGGGATGAACGTAAGCCATGCCGATGGTGTGGCCGAGCGCCGGTGAATGCGCGACCGAGGTGACGAAGCCGACCATCTCGCCATCCCGCAGCACCAGGTTCGATTCGCTGGGCGCCGCACCGTCCTCGACCTTGAAGCCGGCCAGCTTACGGGTAATGGGCTGGCGCGCCCGCAACTCGATCGAGCGGCCGCCGACGAAGAACGGCTTTTTCCTGGATATAGCCCAGACCATATCGACCTCGTGGGGAAAGGTCATGGCATCCGTGTCTTGTCCGATGATGATGTGACCTTTTTCCAGACGCAGGATACGCTGGGCCTCGACCCCGAAGGGACGAATGCCGGCGGACTTGCCCGCCGCCATCATGGCATCCCAAAGGGCCTCGCCGTGGCTGGCCGGCACATGAACTTCGTAGCCTAGCTCGCCGACGAAACCGACCCGCAGAATACGCGCTGGAATTCCGGCGACCCGGCCCTCGCGCACGCCCATGTAGGGGAAAGCCCCGGCCGAGACATCGACGCCTTCGCTCAGCGCGGCCATGACCTCGCGCGACTTGGGGCCGGCGATATTGACGCCGGCGTAAGCGGCGGTGACGTTCGAGATATCCACGTCAAGGCGCCACTGCGCGTTCCACCACAGCATACTGCGGTAAATTCGATCGACGCCGCCGGTGGTCGCGGTGACGTAGAAATGATCTTCGCGCAGGCGGCAAGCAACGCCATCGTCGATGACCGTGCCGGCCTCGTTGGTCATGAGGACATAGCGCGAGCGGCCGAGCGGCTGCTTGGCATAGGCGAAA
Organism: Kiloniellaceae bacterium; assembly: GCA_021776175.1. Classification (GTDB taxonomy): domain Bacteria; phylum Pseudomonadota; class Alphaproteobacteria; order Kiloniellales; family J153; genus JAJFGN01. The sequence continues at coordinate 185,115 of JAJFGJ010000003.1, read as the reverse complement.
GTATAGACCCGGTTCAAGAACTCGGCCGCGTCGGGGCCGCGTACTTCCAGACCGCCCAGGGTCGAGACGTCGATCAAGCCGAGGTTCTGGCGCACCGCCATGACCTCTTCGGCGATAACGGCTTCGCGCCGCTCCTTCGGGCCATAGAAGGCCGGGCGCCACCAAAGGCCCGCCGTCATCATCCGCGCTCCCGCCTCCAGGTGGCGGTGATGCATGGCGGTCAGGCGTTCCGGCTCAAAACTGCGCCCGGTCAGAACGCCCAGTGTCTCGCCGCTAAAGGGCGGGCGCGATGTGGTCACGCCGGTCTCGGCCACGCTACGCCCGGTGGCCTCGGCGAGCAAACGCGCCGTCGCCAGCGCCGAGTGCCGACCCTGACTGGGCCCCATGCCGACGGTGGAGAAACGCTTGACCAGTTCCAGCTCGGCATAGCCGTCGGCAACCGCGTTCTGAATATCCTTGATCTGCAAGTCCTCGTCGAAATCGACGAATTCCTTGCCCTTGGGGTGCGGGAAAACCGGCCAGGGGAAATTGATTCCAGCCGCGCCCCGCTCGACCGGTGTTTTGGGCTCCGGCCCGGAATCCAAGCCGCAAGCCTGTGCCGCCCGCCAGCCGGCGCGGCGGCCCTCGGCCACCACGGCGTCCAGGTCATGGGCGCCGTCTACGGACCCGGCCAGGTGCATGTGGGCCGGCTGTCCTGTTATGGAGAAAATGGCGGCCTCATCGTCGTAACCCAGCTTGGCGCCCGCCTGGAGCGCCAGTTGATACGTTGGCGTATAGCCGACGGACATGGCCAGAACATCGCAATCGATCCGCTCCGGCTGGCCCGCGGCCTTGCCGGGAGCGACGATACTGTCGATGACCACGCCGGTTATGGAGCGGTTCCCCTTGCCGCCACAGGCCTCGGTCACGGTGTGCCCGCTCAAGAGCCGCACGCCCCGCTCCAGAAGCCTGGCCAAGGCCGGGTCCTGGTCCGGCGCGGCGCGTAGATCGACCACCGCCGCCACCTCGACCCCGGCATCCAGAAGATCGAGCGCGACCTGGGCGCCATGGCGGTTGCCGGCCATGACCACCGCGCGGCGGCCGGGCCGCACCCCGTAGAGGCGGATCAGGCGTTGCACGGCCGAACCCATCATGACACCGGGCAAATCGTTGTTACGGAACTGCGCCGGTTGCTCCATGCACCCCGCCGCCAGCACCATTTCCTTGGCGCGGAGTTTGTGGAGACGCTTGCCTTGAATCACCGGTAGCCAGTTATCGGCGAACCAGCCGTTGCAGACCGCGTTGGTCATGACCTCGATGTTGTCCTCGGCCTCGACAGCGGCGGCTAACTCGGCGCGCACCGCTTCGCCGCGCGTGCCTTCAGGATCGAAACGGGCATAGCTCAAAGCCCCGCCCAGAACCGGATTTTCCTCGATCAGCCAGACCTTCGCCCCCGCTCCGGCCGCGCTTAGGGCCGCCGCCATGCCCGCCGGTCCGCCGCCAACCACGGCGACATCGCTGAACCCGTAGGACTTGTCGTAATAGCCGTGCGGCGTGTCGAGGCGTATCTTTCCAAGCCCCGCCGACTTACGCACCAAGGGTTCCCAGAATCGCTCCCAGATGCGTCCTGGCCGGAATAGGGAGCGATAATAGAACCCCACCGGCATGAAGCGCGCCAAGCACGCCATAACGGCGTTCCGGTCATGCATCAGGCTGCCGCTGTAGTTCTGGCCCACGACCTCCAGACCCTCGGCGACCGGGTGCCGGTCGGCCAAAATGTTGGGTTCACGCGGAAGCTGGACTAGGGTGTTGGCATCCTGCCCGGCCATGGTCAGGATGCCGCGCGGCCGGTGGTACTTGAACGAACGGGACAAGACCTTCACGCCGTTCGCGGCCAGGGCGCTGGCGATGGTATCGCCCTCGAAGCCGCCGTAGGTCCGGCCCTCGAAACTGAAGCCGATGGGCTTGGCGCGGTCGATCAGGAGGCCCGCGTCCCCGAGCAGCCGATGGGAATTGCCGCTCACGTGTCCGAGTCCCCGTCCTTGGCCTTGAAATCCACACGCGCCTTGAAAACCTCGCCGCTGGGGTAGGTCCGCAGGATCTCGTCGCTCACGGTGTCGCGCTCGGCGATGAACCAATAACTGGTCGGCACGTGGCACCACCACTCGCGCACCACACCCGCCGTGTTGTTGGAGAACCAGACATACTCCGCCCAGGCGCGATCATCGGCGGTGTTGGGATCGGGCATGGCCGAGACCTCGCCCAGGCAGGCGAATTCCGAAATGTTACGCGGGCCGTTAAGCGGGCAGGGCATGATCTTCATTGTTTCACCATCCCGCTAATGGCTCGCCGCCGTCGCGCCCATCTCGTTGGCGAGATCGAAGGTCGCGAAACGGTCCAGCCTGAAGGGCTGAATCATGGCGGGGGCTTTCTGCTTGGCCACGGTTTCGGCCATGTATTTGCCGGACACGGGCGTGGCCTTGAACCCCCAGGTGCCCCAGCCGGCATCCAGCCAGTAGTTCTTGAGCGGGCTGGCGCCCATGACCGGGCTGTAATCGGGGGTCATGTCGGTCATGCCCGCCCACTGGCGCATGAGCCGGACCTCGGAGAGGAAGGGAAACATCTCCACCGCGTGCCCGATCAGGCTTTCCTTGAGATCCAGGGTCGAGCGCGTCGAGTAAAGCTCATAAGGGTCCGACCCGCCGCCGATAACGATTTCACCGCGCGCGGTTTGCGACACATAGCAATGCAGCGCGGTCGAAGAAACCATGGGATCGAGAAAGGGTTTGAGCGGTTGCGTCACCATGGCCTGCAAGGGAAAGGTCCTAATCGGCAGGCGCAGGCCCGCCATCTTGGCGACCACCGACGACATGCCGGCGACCGCCTGGACCACCTGGCCGCACTTGACCGTGCCCCGGTTGGTTTCGACCGCTGTAATAGTCTCGCCGTCGCGCTGGAAGCCCGTCACCTCGGTACGCTGATGCAGCTCGACGCCCATCCCGGCGGCCCGCGCGGCGTAACCCCAGGCGACCGAATCGTGCCGCCCGGTGCCGGCATCGGGGTGCCACAAGCCGGCTTGAATGGGATAGCGCTCGTGGGTCATGTTCAAGCTCGGCACGAGCTCGCGGACCTGCGCGCGGTCGATCATTTCGATACCGGTGCCGCAATGCTTGCCAACCTCGGCGCGCAGGCGGAAGGTGCGCACCGTCGCATCGGTATGGGCCAGGGTGAGTTGCCCGCGCCGGCTGAACATCATGTTGTAGTCCAGCTCGTGCGCCAGGCCGGTATAAAGCTCGACCGCTTCCTTATAAAAACGGACCGATTCCGGGGTGATGTAGTTGGAACGAATGACAGCGGTGTTGCGGGCCGTATTGCCGCCGCCCAGGTAGCCCTTTTCCAGCACCGCGACGTTGCGGATACCCCAGGTCTTGGCCAGGTAGTAAGCGGTCGCCAAGCCGTGCCCGCCGCCGCCGACAATCACCACGTCATAGGACGCCTTCAGGTCCTTTCGCGGTGGAATGTCCTGGCGCGCCGGATAGCGGCGGCTAAAGCCGTATTTTAGTAATCCCAGGGGCATGACGCTATGAAAGGTAAGGGGAGCGAAGCGGGCGGCTGTCCGGCACTCGACACCTTCCGGCTTGATCGCGTCAAGAGAGAATCTAGCTGACTTCCGGTCAGGCGCTCACCGCGGCACCGGATGAAGACAGGCTAAGCCGTTCCGCCGGCAAGCGTACCGTCACCGTGGTACCGGCATCCAACTCGCTGTCGATCGAGAATTCGCCACCGTGCAGCTTGACATAGCTGGAGCACAGGAACAGGCCGAGGCCGACGCCCTCGCCTTCGCGCGCGAAGGCCCCTTCCACTTGGTAGAAAGCCGTCGTCAGGTCGGGCATGTTTTGTGGCGCGATCCCAATTCCCGTGTCCTTGACGACGATCGCCAGGGTTCCTTGCTCTTCCAGCTTGGCGGAAAGCACGATCCGGTCGCCGTCGCGGCTGTATTTGAAGGCGTTCGACAGCAGATTTATCACAACCTGCTTGATGACTCTTTCATCGCCCCTAACGAAGGGCAAACCGGCCGGAAGCTCGACCGAGTAATCGCGCCGCTCGCCGATGCCAGGCCATCCGGCCGCGATCTTGGCACAGCTCGCCAAGGCCTCGGCCGGGTCGAACTCTTGCTCCTCAATTTCGAATTGGCCGAGCTCGATGCGCGAAACATCGAGAATATCGCTAATGATTTGCAATAGGTGGGTACCGCTGTCGTGGATATCGTCTATGTATTGGCCGTAACGCGGTGGGTTGACCGGACCGAAAACCTCGCAGCGGATCGTATCCGAGAACCCAATGATGGCGTTTAGGGGCGTGCGCAGTTCGTGGCTCATATTGGCCAGAAACTCTGTCTTGGCACGGTTGGCCGCCAATGCCTCTTTAACCGCGAGTTGCTGGGCGGCCTGGGTGGCTTTACGTTCGGAGATGTCGCGGAACGTCAGGGTGCGGTAAACCCGCTCGGGCACGACCTCCCGCCGGCCAAGCTTAACCGGCGCCAGATCGACCGCGCCAACAGTTAATTCAATAGCCACGCGGTCCCCGCCGCGCCGTTCCATGGTGCATTCGCGCGGAATCCTAGCGTCGCCGTCTTGGCCGGTTTCGGCATCCCCAGAGGGCAGGAATTTCGCTGCCAGTTCCTCGGCGTCAGGCAGGATTTTATCGATCGACAAACCGATCGCCTCGCCCGCGGAGCATCGCAGGATCGCTTCGGCGGCCTTGTTCATCACCTGTATCCTGCCGCCATGGTCGGCGATGACGATGCCGTCGAAACTGTTCTCGACCATGCTGTCCATCAAGGCGCGGCGCGTGGCGATCGTCTCTCGTTGCTCGAGAATCTGGCGGGCCTGGGTTTCGATCTGTCCCGATAGCGCGAACAGAAGTGACAAGGGCGCCGCGATCAGCCATGGCGCCGTGGTCAAAGCAATCGGGGCGATCGCCTGGACGGCAATGGCGAGCGCTTCGATTCCGAACATGGCGGTAAAGCAGAAAAATACCGCCAAGCGCCAACGCCGCCTCGCGAACAGTATCGTAAAGAGAACCACCACAAGGGCGCTGACAGGTATCGAGAGAGCGGAGCCGAAGGTTTGAATGGCGCGCCCTTGGCGGACGGACTCGAAAGCCAACGCCTGGATCGCCGGCCCGGCCATGGAGCGGTATACGGGCACCGGCAGCGTATCGCCCAGCTCAGCCGCCGTGGTGCCGACAATCACCGTCTTGCCCGCCAGTTGCCCGGCGGCGAAATTTCCGCGCAGGACATCGACATAGGAAATTCGCGGGATCGTATTCGGATCGATACCGTAATCTATGTAGAAGGGGGTATCGTTGATGGCCGCTGGCCCGGCCAGCAGCGCGAAGAGCGCAGGTAAGGGCCGAGGACCCACACTATGCACCCCCGACATGCGCCGAATCAGACCATCCGGAGCGGGTGAAACGTTGATGCTGCCGACCTGGGCATGTTCACTGAATTCGGGCCGCGGCAAAGTGTCGAATATACGGCTGCCCCTGGCCTCGGGCGCCGCCGTCTGGCGAAACGCCGGCAAGACGATCCGGTTGTGTGCCCGCGTCAGAGCGGCCGCCAAGGCCAGGTCGTCAGCCTCGGTGCTGCGCGCGCTGAGATCGATGTCTATAGCGATCTCACGAACGTCCGCCGCGACCAGCTTATCGATCAAGTCGGCGTGGTACCGCCGCGGCCAAGGCCATACGTCGAGCTCTCGCAAGCTGTAGGGATCGATCTGGACGATGACGATATCGCCGCTGGCCGGCCGGTCCAGGACCCGGAAACGGGTGTCCATCAAGGCCCGGTCGATCGGCCCCAGAATCCCGGCGACATCCAGCACCGCGATCATGGTGAGGATGGCCAAGGCGCCAATCCATCGGGCCGACACTCTGGACATAATTCTCATCTAACTCTGTATCCGCCAATTCGGTGATTCACTAGGAAAGCCACGTGAAAATTCATGCCAGATCAATTCCTGGGACGTTCCCGAGATCAGTCTCGGCCGCCACCGAGCCCGCCCGGACTGACCCCTCGCGAACCGGACTTGCCCGCGGGCGTGCCGTTGACAGCTCAATTAAACACCGGGAAAGTTGCTAGATCGTTTGGCACCGGAAATCGATTTCCCCCTCATTCCCGGCATGGTGGCAATAACGTCTTAACGATAGTTATGATTGTGTTAATACCGGCTGCGGCTGCGGCCCTCGCCAAACCCCAAATACCAAGCCTCAAACCGATCGGCTCATTTCACGACGAGCGAATTGAACCGCCGGTATTGAGACTTGGCGTTAGTGTCGGCGCGCGTCTATCCGGCGCTACTGGCGTTAGTTACTATTGCCATTGCCATGGCCTTTAACCGGATTGGCGCGCGGGTTGTCGCCCGCACCGTGGCCATGATCCACGGAGGCCTGCAGTTTGGCGATTGCGCTGTTGCCATGCGCTAGGCCGTTGTTCCCGGCGCTTCTCAGAGCCCTAGAGGCGGCGGCGGTCTTGCCTAAAGCGAGGCCGTTGTTCCCGGCGCTGCTTAGATCTCTAGAGGCGGCGGCGGTCTTGCCTAAAGCGAGGCCGTTGTTCCCGGCGCTGCCCCGGGCACCCGAGGCGGCGGCGGTCTTGCCTAAAGCTAGACCGTTGCTTCGAACATCCGAGGCGGTGGCTTGCTTGCCGGCCAAATGCCCCTTACCCAGAGCCTTGCCTTGCCCCCCTTGGGCGGCACGCACCAAGCCCTTGGTCGACTTGCTCAGGTCGAGGGTCGTGGGGCCAAGAGCCCGCGCGATTCTAACCTTGCGCGACTTGCCATTCGATACCGCCGCGACGGCGACCGGCGAGGCCTGGCTCGCGACTGGGGCCGTCGCCTGACTCGCGCCCGGTGCCTGCGTGGCCGCCGCACTGGCTGGCGTGCCGTTTGCGCCGCCAACATCGATCTCGATATTGCCGCTGCCGCCACGAATGACGGATCCAGTCTGTCCGGGACGGATCAGGCTGCTGCGGCCGCTGGACAGGTTATTGACCTCAACCAAGCCCTCCACGACATGAACCACCGCGCGGCCGTCCTGGATACCGACGGTAAAGGTCGTGCCCTTCACAACGGCGGTAAGGTAAGGCGTCTCGATCTCGAAATGCTGCGCGGCCTTTTTTTCCACCGTGAGCAGGATCGTGCCGAGGGTTTGCAAGATGCGCGTGGCATACGGCCCATCGTTACTTTTAGGCAACCCGATTCGGCTGTTGGGCGCGACAACAATCGTCTCTTCCCCACGCTTCAACATGGCCCGGCCGTCCGGGCCCGTTTCGATCCAATCGCCGTCCGCGAAAACGTCGCCTGTCGAGAGAGAGATCGGGACCATGCCGGTTTTCACCAAGTTCACTTGACCGGACCGGCTCTCCAAGGTCCACGAACTTTCTTGTCCGGCGCGTGCTTCCCCGGACAACAGGCCGGCCAACATGGCGGCGAAAGCCGCCAAAGCCGTCGTGTGAAAGATTCGTTTGAGTTGAGTCATGATTTCCTCACGAAGTATTTTGATAAATAGATAAAACTTGAGTAATTCTTGTAAACAGAAAGTAACATAACCCGAAGATGAAAATCAAGACCAAAGTATTGTTAAGTAATAGATTTATGTATATTTTTAATTGAATTCTTGATTTATAAGACAGGGAGTTAAGAGAGGGTTTGCCGTGCGGAATCCGTTTTTGTCAGCCATGGCGCTATGCGCCCTATGGGGATTCTTGGCGCAAGAGTCTCTTGCCCAGGAAGCGGATCCGGGCCAGATCGAGCGGCGCATAGAGCAACTGCGCCCCACACCGCTCCCCAAGGCGCAGCCGAAACTCCAGGAACCGACGGCGGCGCCACTGGTTGAGACCGGGGACGAAATCTCTTTTGTGCTGGCCGCGGTTAGTATTCAAGGCGCGAGCGTATTCGACGCGGCTGAGTTTGGTTCGCTTTACGCCGAGTTTCTGGCCCGCGAAGTCGGACCGGCCGATCTGGCGGAGATCGCGCTCCGCATCACGGCCAAGTACAACACCGCCGGATATTTTCTCTCCCATGCCGTTGTTCCGCCGCAGGAAGTTCAAGGCGGCGTTCTTCGGGTGCGCGTTGTCGAAGGATATCTTTCCGAGGTCAGGTTTCGGGGCGACTCGGCACAAGATGGCCTTCTGGGCGAATATCGTGGCGATTTCACGCGCGAGCGGCCGGCTCGGTTAAGCACCGTCGAACGCGGTCTGCTCGTGATAAATGATCTGCCCGGCATGGCGGTGGGCGATGTCCAGGTCGCGAAAGTGGATGACGATGGCGCGTATGCGCTCGTGATCCCCACCACGCATAGCGCCGTTTCCGGCGGCGCGAACCTGGACAACCGGGGCACCCCGGAGGTCGGCCGGCTACAGGGCTGGACCAGCGTGGCGTTCAACTCGGTCATGGGCCTGGGCGAGAGAGTCCAGGTCTCCATCGCCACCGTGCCGGACCAGACATCGGAACTCGTCTATGGCCAACTCGGCTACGAACAGCCACTGGGCACAGGCGGCGCCGTGCTCGGCGTCAGCCTGGCCGCCAGCGCCATCGACGCCGGCAAAGGTCTGGCCCAGGAAGAAACCGAATCGCGCAGCTACACCGCCAAGACCGAACTGCGGCATCCCATACTCCTCTCACGCCGCCAGGCTATGAACCTGCAAGTCTCTTTCGAGGTCCGCGGTGTCAGCGAAGACCGCTTCGCCATCTCTACCATCGACGACCGGCTTAGCGTGGCGCGCGTGCAGGTGGACTATTCGCTGCAAGACGATCTGGGCGGCACGAGCTACGCCGCCCTTGAGGTCAGCCAGGGCTTGGACATCCTGAATGCCTCTAACGCCGGCGACATAAACCTGTCGCGCCCGGACGGCGAGGGGAGCTTCACCAAGTTCCGGCTGGATATCATCAGGTTGCAGAAAATCTGGGGCCCCGTCTCCCTGCGGCTGGGGGGCCAGGCGCAAGCGTCCTTGGATCCTTTGCTGTCGTCGGAAGAATTCCTCATAGGCGGGTCGCAATTCGGCCGCGGTTACGATTTCGGCGAGATCTCGGGCGAGAACGGTGTGGCCGGCTCCGCCGAGCTACGCTTTGGCCAGGACCGGGACAGCGAAGTCGTGACCAGCTACGAAGCCTATGGTTTTGTCGACGGCGGCGCCTTGCGCAACCGAAATACAGCGAGCGGTTCGCGGAGCCAGACCTTGGCCTCCGCCGGCGGCGGTCTTCGTATAGGCGTATCCGGAAACGCCTTGGCGAGTTTCGAGGTCGCCAAACCCTTGGATCGCCGGGTCGACACCACCGGCGACCGGGATCTGCGCTTCTTCTTCGCGATCAGCGCCCAGTTCTAAATTATTCCCGACAGCACGGTTATCCCCGCATCCTGGCGCCTTCGGGATCAAGCAAGGGTTGCATGATCAGCGTGGCCGGGCGCATATCGCCCAGGATCTCGATCTCGAACCTGGCACCCTCGGCGATCATGCTCACCGGCACGAAGCCGAGCGCGACCGACTTTCCCGAGAAATGGGCATAACCGCCAGAGGTCACGAAACCCACGACCTCGCCGTCCTTCCAGATCGGTTCGTCCGCCACCACGTCGGCGTCCTGGGCATCGACGACAAAGGCGCACAGACGCCGCCCCGGAGGATTGTCGCGGGCGGCAACGGCGGCGTCGCGGCCGATGAAATCGTTCTTCTTGAAGGAAATAAAGCGATCCAGGCCGGTTTCGGCCGGCGTATAATCGGGTTTGAATTCACGCATCCAAGACCCAAAGGATTTTTCCAGGCGCAGCGACATCATGGCCCTCATGCCAAAGGGGGTCAGTCCCAAGTCGCCCCCGGCTTCCTCCAGCGCCACGTAAAGCGCCACCTGATGGCGGCGATCGACATAGATCTCATAGCCCAAATCCCCGGTATAGGAGATCCGGCCCACGATCGCGGGCACCAGGCCGACTTCCATGGCGCGGACCGAGAGGAAGGGGAAAGCGTCGTTTGAAACGTCCTCGCGCGTGACCCGTTCCAAGAGCGCGCGGGCATTGGGCCCGGCGATCTGAAAGCCGACCCGCTCGCGCGAGACATTGCGCAGGGTGACCCCGGTCTTGGGCAGGTGATCCACGAACCAGCGCATGTGGTAGGCCTGGGAGGCATAGGAAGCGGTGACCTGGAAGCGTTCTTCCGCCAACTTGGCCACGGTGAAGTCGCCAATGAGCCGGCCGCTCTCGGCCAGCATGGGGGTAAGGTTCAAGCGGCCTTCGCGCGGCATGCGGTTGGCCATGATGCGATTGAGCCAGGCCTCGGCATCGGGCCCGGAGATATCGTATTTGCCGAAATTATGAATCTCATTGATGCCGACCTTGGTACGCACCGCGCGGCATTCCGCGCCGACCGGATCGAAGGCGTTGGAGCGCCGGAACGACGGCGTCTCGAATAGGGCTTCGCCCTCGGGCGCGAAATAGTTGACGTGCTCCAGCCCGTAGCCGGAGCCGAAGACGGCGCGCTTTGATTTCCAGATGCCGTAGGCCGGTGTGGTTTCCAAGGGCCGGCCGGCGGGAAGTTCCTCATTGGGATAGGAGATCGCGAATCGGCGCTGATAATTCTCCGTCACCTTGACGCGGGTGAAGGTGCGGGTCGCGTAGTCGCCGTAGCGCGCGACATCCATGGCAAAAACGTCGCGCGACGGTTCGCCCTCGACCATCCATTCGGCCAGAGTCAGGCCGACGCCGCCTCCTTGGGAGAACCCGGCCATGACCGCGCAGGCGGACCAGTAGTTGCGCAGGCCCGGCACCGGCCCGACCAGAGGATTGCCGTCGGGCGCGAAGGTGAAGGGGCCGTTGATGACCCGCTTTATCCCCGCTTCGGCCAGGCAAGGATAGCGCTGGAATGAATGCTCCATGGCGTCGCCGATACGATCCAGGTTGTCTGGCAATAGCTCGTGCCCAAAATCCCAGCGCGTGCTGTCGACGGCCCAGGGCGTCGCATCCTGCTCGTAGAACCCGATGACCAGGCCGCGGCCTTCCTGGCGCAGGTAATTTTCCCCGCCCGGGTCGATCACATGGGGTAACTCACGATCGCGCTCATAGACCGCGGGGATGTCGCCGGTCACGAGATATTGATGCTCCATGGCATGAAGCGGCAGGAACACCCCGGCCATGGCGCCGACCTCGCGCGCCCACAGGCCACCGGCATTGACCACGTGCTCTGCGTGGATCGTGCCTTGCTCCGTCACCACGTCCCAGGTCCCGTCGGCGCGCGGGTTTAACTCCAACACCCGGTTACGCAAGACGATCTCGGCACCCTGCACCCGCGCCGCCTTGGCATAGGCGTGCGTGGTTCCCGAAGGGTCGAGGTGACCGTCGAGCGGATCGTAGAGCGCGCCCAGCAGACCCTCGGTATTGGTGATAGGGCTCAGCTCACGGATCTGCTCCGGGCCGACGATCTCGGTCTCCAGGCCCATGTGGCGATGCTTGGCGCGCTCGGCCTTGAGGTAATCCATGCGCTCCGGCGTGTCCGCGATGGTCAGACCGCCGACATGGTGCAAGCCGCAAGACTGGCCGCTGATCTCCTCCAATTCCTTGTAAAGCTTGATCGTGTAGCCTTGCAGGGCGGCGATGTTGGGATCGGCGTTGAGGGTGTGAAACCCGCCGGCCGCGTGCCAGGTCGATCCCGAGGTCAGCTCCGACCGCTCGATCAGAACCACGTCCTTCCAGCCGAGCTTGGTTAGATGATAGAGAACGCTGCACCCAACCACACCGCCGCCGATGACGGCTACCCGAACCTGCGTTTTCATCGCCACTCCCAATCTTTCGTTGTCCAGGGCCAGTGCTGCCCGGTTGGGCGCCCCGCGTCTGGCGCGAATGCGCCGGAATATTTAATGAAATCGACGGCGGCGAGGCAATGTCTCAGTTCCATAACGACAGATTACAAGTTATACTTGAGGCATGGCTTGGCTGCTATTCATTGATGAAAGTGGACACGACCGCAAAGAAGCTCCTTATGAGGTTCTAGCAGGAGTTGCCATACAAGATCGTGATCTTTGGAATATTATCAAAGAAATTCACGCGGCCGAATTATTACGTTTCGGTCGACGTTACAGTGCTGGTAGCGCCGAATTAAAAGGAAAGAAGCTACTAAAAACAAAAGTCTTCAGGCATGCCGATCTTAATGTACCTATTCAAGATGATATGATTCCACAGCTTGCGAAAGAAGCGCTGGACAACGGTGCGCAAGCGGATGTTTCCCGGATTAAAGCCTTGGCATTGGCGAAACTCGCCTATGTACAGGATGTTTTCGATATTTGTGCGCGCTTTCGTTGTAGGGCGCTAGCTAGCATCGTTGACCGAGATGCTATCCGAACAGAGTCAGGCGGCCTAAGAAAGGACTATGGATATCTATTCGAGCGGTTTTTCTATTTTTTGGATGATTGGAAATATGACGAACGTGGAATCATAGTTTTTGATGAACTTGAAAAATCGAGAAGTCATATTCTGGTCGAACAAGCGCATAAATATTTCAAAAATACAGCGATCGGGAAACTTCGAGCAGGTTTAATAATTCCAGAGCCATTATTTGTTCATAGTGATCTCACGACTGGTGTTCAAATTGCAGATTTAATTGCCTACACTATATCGTGGGGTTTTAGAATGCGACAAATGACGCGGCCTCATCGTATTGAGCTTGCTCCATATGCGCGGCAGGTTGCTAGCCTGCGGCACAAGACCACAAGGGATGTAGGCGGCAATCCGAATTTCGATATTTGGAGCTTCGCATATATTGATGACCTTCGTACCCGCTCAGAGCGAGACGTTGACATGATTTAAAATGAAGAGGAACAAGTTCAATAGAAAAAGGCAATGCAGGCGTTTCCACCCGCAAAGCCTCCAACAGGAATTTGGGGTATTTCTTCGAAATTGTCAATACTAGGCTTGGTAGCTCAGCCCGTCTTTTCAACAATATATTGATAGCGCACATCTGATCTGCAGCGATTGCTGCGTTTATCGGTATGCCCATAAGGTTTTGAAAATACTAATAAAATGTTAACCGCAAGCTCTGGCAATGGCGTGTGTGCGTGCGAGTTCAAACCTTGCGGGCCGCTTCGGCCATGGCGGCCATGGCGGCCATGGTCGGAAACAGGAAGTCCACGTCCGGGCGCTCCGGCACCGTCGCGGTCGCGCCCCAGTCGCCGCCTTGGGACAGGCCCTGGCGGTCGATCCAGGCTTTCGCGAGACCGAAGGCGGTGGCCGGAACGTGATCGTGGAACAAGCTTTGGGCGGTATGCAGGATGTCGCCGGCCTGAAGCCCCAAATCCCCAGGCAGATGCTTGAGCATGTATTCGAAATTCGCCGGCGCCGGCTTGTAGGACCCGACATCCTGCGCCGTGTAAACGGCGTCGAAGGCGACCCCCAGCTTGCGGTTCGAGGCGATAAACCCGGCCCGGTTCACGTTGGATAGAATGACCAGCTTGAAGTGCCGCTTAAGCACGCGAAGCGCGTCCGCGGTATCGGGAAACGCCGGCCAGTAAGGAACCGACGCCCCAAAGGCCGCATTCAGTTCTGGGCTTGTGCGCAGATTGAGGCGGCGGGCGAGCGCGGCGTGCACTTCTTCGAGGATGCCTGGATAAAGCTTGTCCGGGGTTCGCGCCTCTTGCGCGCTTTCTTCCTCCGCGAAGGCCTTCAGGGCAGCGGCGCGCGTTATGCCGTCGCGGTCGTTTTCCATCAATAGCGGTTGCAGAGCATCCCAGATACCGCTCTCCCAATCGATCAGGGTACCGTAACAATCGAAGGTCAGGGCCTTGTAGTCTGTAACGCCTTTGGTCATGGCAGGTTCTCCGGTGTCGGTTCGCGGCAAGATAACAACCTGGAAGGCGAAGCTAAACCACCGTGGCACGGCGGTCTTTACCAAGACTACTGGAAATCGCGCCGATTATGCCGACCCCGTGGCCCCCGGACTCTTGCCGGATAGCACACGAAAACGGAAGATTGCGTATAAATTTTATTAGTGTGATTACGATTAACGTTTCATCAACTATAAAATTGGCGGATTTCCCAATAAGCCCTCCCACGGCAACATTCCAGGGTGGCCTCCAGGCAAATTACCTTAATCTTGTATTGGAATATTTCATGGTAATTAGAGGCTTGCTCTCAGATTCTCAAGACAATCTCGGTATACAAAAATCAATAACCGGCTGCGGATTCTTGCCCCAAGAACATCTCTGTTTCGACAGGATCGATTTCTTTTTGGCGACCGTGCGAATGCCGAAAATAGGCCGTTACCAGGAGTAAGACGCTGAATACTCTTGACCATGCACAGGGCGCCGGAATTTCATCCACACCGCAGCCGCATAATAGCGGATGCGGCGCCGGCCGATGGACAAGGACTTGCATCGCCATGCTGGCGATCGCCCTGGCGCTCGTCATTTTTCTGATCGATCTCTCGCTCCCGCTTGGGGTCGCCAGTGGCGTGCCGTATGTGGCGGTGATCGTGGCCGGTCGATGGCTGGCACGGCGCAGGGACGTCTATGCGCTCGCGATCCTGGTGTCCGCGCTGACGATCACCGGATTCACCCTATCCCCGACCGGGGGAATGCAATGGATGGCTCTGGTCAATCGAGGCTTGGCCCTATTCGCGATCTGGGCCACGGCTGTCTTTGTGGTCAAATCCCTATTGGCCGAAGAAACTTCGCGAAATTCAGAGCGTCGGCTGTCCGGTATTCTTGAACTCGCCCCCGACGCGGTCATATCGATGGATCGACATGGCTATATTCAACTTTTCAACAAGGGGGCCGAGGTTATTTTCGGCTACGAGGCAAGCGAGGCGATCGGCCGCCCGGTCGAGATACTCCTCCCAGCGAAGTTCCGGAACACGCACAAGGCCCATGTGGAAAATTTTCTGCGCTTGCCGGAGGGCAGCCGCATAGCGAACGTGCGTAAGGATATCCTGGGCCTGCGAAAGGATGGAACCGAGTTCCCCGCCAGAGGCTCGATATCGAAGTTCTATTTGGGCCAGGAACAAATCCTTACCGTCATACTGCATGATATCACCGAATCGAAGCGCACGGAAAACACGCTGCGCATCAGCGAACTTGCCATGCGCCAGCGTGTCGCCGAACTTGAGGGCGTGCAGCAAACGCTTGAACAGCAGGGCTCGGAACTGGTTTTCCTGGCCGAGCAGCTTCACGTCGCGCGAATTGATGCCGAGTCGGCGAACAAGGCCAAGTCCGAATTCCTCGCGGCCATGAGTCACGAACTGCGAACGCCATTGAATGCGATTATCGGCTTTTCCGAGGTCATCGGTAATCAGATATTCGGCCCCATGGAAAACAAGAAGTACCTGGACTATGTGAGCGATATCCACGGCTCGGGTAAGCACTTGCTGGAACTGATCAACGATATCCTGGATCTGTCCAAGGTCGAATCCGGTATGGACGAGCTACACGAAGAGAATATCGAAGTTCCAGATCTCATCCAGTCGTCGTCGAGATTGGTCAATCAGCGCGCCATGAAGAATGGCGTCACTCTGAATCTGAATATCCAGGACAGGCTCCCAATTCTTTGTGCCGACAAGCGCAAGATGAAGCAAATCCTGATGAACCTTCTAACCAACGCGATCAAATTTAGCGGCGAAGGCAGCGAGGTCTCGCTTAAGGTTTGGTGCCACCGCGAGACCGGTTTCGTCTTCCAGATCACCGACACCGGGATCGGAATGGCACCGGACGATATTCCGAAGGCTCTGTCGAAATTCGGCCAGATCGACGGCGATCTCAATCGCCAGCACGAAGGGACAGGCCTTGGCCTGCCCCTGACTCGAGCTCTGGCCGAGCAACATGGCGGAACCCTTGAAATCGAGAGCGAGCTCAATGTCGGCACCTCGGTGACCGTGTCGTTTCCGGCCGAGCGGGTCATCTTGGTGGCCTCTTGCTCACCCCGCGCCGTAGCGCGCTAAAGCTCTTTCCGGCCATGGCGTGGGTATCCGCCTCGCGGCCATATCGCCTGATTTCAAAACTTGTCCCCATGCAGTTCCACCACACTAGATCGCGATGACGATTTTGCCGAAGTGGCCCGCGCCCCGCATGCGGCCATAGGCGCCGGGGGCTTCTTCGAAATCGAACCGGGAATCGATGACCGGGTGCATTTCGTGCGCCGATATGGCACGGGTCATGTCCTCGAACATAGTCTTGTTGCCGACATAGATGCCCTGCAGGCGAAGCGATTTGCGCATCACGCCGGCCGGATCGATCTTGCCCCCGGTCAAAACGCCGACCAGACCGATGGTTCCCCCGGCGCGAACTGCCTGGATGGATTTCTCCAAGGTGCCAGCGCCGCCGACCTCGGCGACCAGATCGACGCCGCGCCCCTCGGTGATCTCCAGTACTTCCTTTTCCCAGTCCGGATTGGCGCGGTAGTTGATCGTGCGCCAAGCGCCAAGCTCGGCCGCGCGCGCCAACTTTTCGTCGCTGCTGGAAGTCACGATGGCGCGCGCGCCGTGCAGGCGGGCGAATTGCAGGGCGAAAATAGAGACCCCGCCGGTGCCCAGTATCAAAACCGTATCCCCCGCCTTGATCCGACCCAACCCAACAACGATGTGCCAAGCGGTCAAGCCCGCGCACGGCAGGGTCGCGGCTTCCTCGTATGACAAGTGCGCCGGAATCGGAACCAAGCCATCTTGTTGCAGCACGGCGTGGTCGCACAAAACCCCGTCCACGGCTCCGCCCAGGGCGCTGCCCATGGCCTCGGCCGTGATGCCGCCCGAGACCCAGTTCTGGAAGAAGGTACCGGCCACGCGGTCGCCGGCCTTGAAACGGGTCACGCCCGCGCCGACCTCCAGCACCTCCCCCGCCCCATCGGAGTTTGGAATCCGGGGATAGACGATTCCCCGCCCCCGCGGGTCCAAAATAATCTGCAGGTCGCGGTAATTGATCGAGTTGGCGCGCAGGCGCACCAGAACTTGGCCGGGGCCCGGCCGCGGCGTCGGGCGCTCGGCCAAGTGCAAGGCGTCGATGCCGCCGGCGTCGCGAATTTCGTAGGCTTTCATGAAATTCTCCTTTTCCAACGCCTAAGAAGGCGGGTGGGTCTTGCGCCAATGGTGTGCGATTTCGCCGCGCCCGGCAATCCAGACCTTGTCGTGTTCCAGCGCGTAGTCCAGAAACCGCGCCAGGCCGCCGATCCGCCCCGGACGGCCGATCAAGCGTGGGTGCAGGGAGACGGTCATGAGGCGCGGCGAAACCGCGCCTTCCCGGTAGAGCCAGTCGAAGCCATCCTTCATGTAGGTGAAGAAGTCGTCCGCCAGATTGAAACCTTGAGCGCGCGAAAAGCGGCTGTCGTTGTTATCGAGGCTGTGGGGAATCACCAAGTGGTCATGACCCTCGAGCCTGGTCCAAAACGGCAGGTCGTCGTTGTGATCGTCGCAGTCGTATAGAAATCCGCCATGTTCGATCAGCAGGCGGCGGGTGTTGAGGCTCGGGCGTCCAGTATACCAGCCAAGGGGTGGCTTGCCCGTCAGGCGCTCGATGGTCTCGACCGTGCGTGCGATGTCGGCGCGTTCCTCGTCCTCCGACATATCGGCGTAGTCGATCCAGCGCCAGCCGTGGCCGGCGAGATCGCAGTTCATGGCCGCGATCTTTTCGCCCAACGCCGGATTGCGCGCCAGGGCCAAGCCGACGGCATAGATCGTCGGCGCGACGCCGCGCGCCTGGAAAACCTCAAGCACGCGCCATATGCCGACCCGGCTGCCGTATTCATAGAGAGATTCGATCAGCCGGTCGCGGCGGCCCGGCACCGGGGGCGCCGCCGCCAGGTCTGAGAGGATCGTCTCCCCGTGCGGGTCGCCGTCGAGGATCGAATACTCCGCCCCCTCCTCCACGTTGACCACGAAGCTGAGCGCCAGGCGCGCGCCGCCAGGCCAATGGGGATCGGGCGGCGTGGCGCCATGGCCAATGAAGTCGCGTTCTGTCATGGCATCAAGGGGCGGTGAATTGATCGAAGGCCTCGAGTGCCTGGGCGCCGTATATGAATGACGGGCCGCCGCCCATGTACATGGCCATGGCGACCGTCTCCAGAAGCTCTTCGCGGCTGGCGCCGAGTTGGACCGCCGCCTTGACGTGGAACGCGATGCAACCATCGCAGCGGGCCGCGATACCGATCGCCAAGGCCATGAGTTCCTTGGTCTTGATATCGAGCGCGCCGGGCGCGGTGGCCGCCGCCGCGAGCTGGCCGAACGCCTTGGCGGACTCGGGCACGCCCTTGCGGACCTCGGCCATCAAGCCACTCAGATCCTTGGCCATGCGATCCCAATCTTTGTGCATGAGCTCTAATCCTCTTCGCCAGGGGTGATGAAACGCTTTGTACCGCCAGCCGCCATGAGTTGTCGAATCGCCGCCAGAGGGGGTCGGGTGGGGGCCAAGAAGGAGCATGCGCCGCCCCTATCGTATCCGCCACCCCCACGCCTCCAGGAGACCGACCATGGCCATGCCGACCCACGTAAAAACCGTCATTATCGGGGCCGGCATTCATGGCCTCTCGACCGCCTGGCACTTGGCGGAAAAGCTGGAAGCCCAAGGAAAGGGCGGCGGCGGGGACATTCTGGTAATCGACAAGACCGGCATCGCCGCCGGCGCCAGCGGCATCGCCTGCGGCGTGGTGCGTAACAACTATTTCCAACCGGCCATGCGCGAGTTGATGGCGCAAAGCGTCGAGGTCTGGGAGAGCGATCCCAAGGCTTTCAGCTATCATCCGGTGGGCTATATGCAGATCTCGCCCGAATCCATGCGCGCGGATATCGCCAGCATTCACGCCCAACAGCAGGACATCGGCTACGAGTCGGCCTTCATCGAGGGCGAAGCCCAGTCCATGGCCTACATGAAGGGCCTGTTCAGCGATTGGCGGGCCAAGGGCATCACCTCGGTCCTGCATGAAAAGAAAGGCGGCTACGCCAACAACACGGCGGCCATCTACGGCCTGGCGACCAAGGCGGAAAATCTGGGCGTGCGCATCCTTTCGGGTATCACCGTGACCGGCTTTCGCGCCGGCCATGGCTCCGCCGCCGTGACCGCGGTGGAGACCGATAAGGGCGCCATCGAATGCGAGCAGGTCGTGGTCGCCGCCGGCCCCTGGGCCAGTAAAATCTGGGACATGCTGGAACTGCCCAAGACAGTCTCGATCAAGGGCCCCGACGGCAAAGTGCACGAAGGGATCGATACCTGGCGCTACTGGTGCCTGGAGGAAGGGACCCTGGGCGTCGACCCGGAGTTGCAAAAGACCAACGACGGCAAGATGCCGCCGGTCATCCATGTCGATACCGACGAGCCGCTGTATTCGGACGTCGACGGCTCGCTCATCACCGAGGAAATGTGGGGCATCTACTACAAGCCAGACTTCAACTTCGGCGGTATTCAGGGCGGCGCCATGCCCTACAAGGTCGAGACCCCGGTCGATAAGGTCGCGCTCGACCCCTACGGCCCGGAATCGCCGGAGTTCATCGTGGACGACAATTTCGCCCACATGTGGTGTTCGGCCCTGGCCTTCTGTCAAAAACGTTTCGAGGGCCAGATCAAGTATTACAAGAACGAACCCTCGGGCGGCCTGGGCTGCTTCACGCCGGATTCCTTTCCGGTCTTCGACCGCTTCCGCGAGAACGTCACCTTCATCGCGGACTCGAACCACGGCTACAAGATGATCGGCGTCGGCAAGCTGATCGCCGATGAACTCTTGGGCGAGGAAAGCCGCCTGCTCACTCCGTTCCGCTTCTCACGTTTCGCCGAGGGCAAGCTGCACCCGGTCAGCAACAGCCCGTTTCCTTGGAGTTAGATGGCGCTTAAGCGGCGGGTTCGAGCGCGACGACAAGGCGCTTACCTAGCGCGTTCAGCGCGTCGTCGATCCGCGCCGGCTTACTGGCGTGCGCGGGGTCGAGCAGCCGAGTCACGGCCGAAGGCTGCGTGCCCAAGCGCCGGGCGAGCTTCGCCGGGGTGGTGCCGGAGTCGCGCAGCGCCAGATAGAGCGCGGCCTTTGCGCCGATAAGACTGCCGGGCGCCACACACGGCCGGCCGCGAGCGGCCGAAGGCGCGGGCAGTGCCTCGCGCGCCAGGATGCGGGCGGCCAGGGCTTCCTCCAGGCAATCGGTGGCATTGGCCAAGGCCTCGGCCAGGGTCTCGCCCCAAGTCACTGCCTCGGGCAAATCCGGGAAGGTCACGGCGAAACCGGCCTCGTCTGGTGGGCCGCCGTGTTCGGCGATATCGACCGGATATATCAAGCGCATGATGCCCTCCTCCTTGAGCGGCACGGCCCTTAAGTGGGGTAGGGCCAGTCACGGTTCATTTTAAAACGCCGCCCGGCAGACCGAGTTGGCGCACGATTAACGCGATATATCCAGGCTTCAGCTCGCCACCCTTCACGATGGTGCGTCGCGCACCGAGCGTGACAGTGACGTGGCTACCCTTGCCCCGAGACTTCACGACGCCGAAAGCCAGACCGTTTTTACGGGCATGACGGCGAAGGCGAGACAAGAACTGGTCGCGTTTCATACGACCTCTATTATACGCACTTCTGCGAATAGTTCAAAGAAAAAAATTCGCAAAAGTGCGTATACTCTGGGCAATGCGAGCTTCCTATGAGTCTCCGGGGACTAGGCATGAGTGGGAATGGCGTCTCGCGAGGCGGTTATCGATGCTCGGCTGCGAGAGCGGCGACATGTGCGCCCGGACACAGCAGATTCGGTCATTCCGAAAAGACGCCCGCGACCGGTCGGCAACAGCCCGTTTCCTTGGAGTTGAGCGCTAAGAGCGGCTAGAATGCCCGCCGAATCGGTCCGCCACCCGGCGGCTGTGTTCTGGGGGAGAACAGCATGAATATCGTCCGTATTATTTTAGCCATTTTCCTGCCACCCGTGGCGGCCTTTCTAACCGTCGGCATCGGCCTTCATTTCTGGCTCAACATCCTTCTGACCATATTCTTTTTCGTGCCTGGTGTGATTCACGCCCTGTGGCTGGTGGTGCGCCGAGCCGGCAAAAGCTCCATTCCGAACCTCCCCGGCGTTTAAGCGCACAAATGTGATAGGCGTCACACGCGGTCTTCACGGTTTAGTGATGACCGTCACATTGGCCGCGCCGAACCATCCCTAAATTCAAAGGTGTCCAAAGGAAATAGGACGCTTACTCGGACCTCACCCGGTCCACTTCCGGCCAGGATGGCCGGTGCGGGTGACGGCTTCGAGAAACAGGGAGGTTACCGGCGTGCGGCATCAAGTCGATCCAGCCAAGACGATGGGACCGGCCGCGATTATCGCGGTTCGATCGCCCGCCACGCGCGACGCGCGGACGGAGGGTCTCGGTTCCTGGCGGGTTGGGGTGCCGGACGGCCGCAGGTACGCCTGGCCACGTTTGTAACCACTCAGTATCCGTGAACGCCGGGTCTTCGAAGGTATTCGGACGATCCGGCCACGGGGAGGCTCCGCCAGGAAGGCGGGGCCTTTTTTTTCTTGGGCGCCGGGCTGGCCTGCCTCAGGTCCTGTAGTCCGGGTCCTCTTGGTCCAGAATCGCCTTGAGCTCGTTGAAATGCGAGCCGGCGAAACTTGGATAAGCCAACCACTGCCCGGCGGTTTTTCGTGCCACGGCATCGGAAGCGACACTGAGTTCGCGCCCGGTCATGTAGGCGGTTATGAGGGTCTCGCAGGCACGCTCGAAATAGTACATCTCGTCGAAAGCCGCGGCGACGCTGGCGTTCGCGAAAAGCACGCCGTGATTGCCCAGGACCAGAACGGTCTTGTCGCCCAGCTTGGCCGCCAGGCGCTCCGCCTCCTCGCCCAGGCCCATGCCGTCGTAACCGTTGTCATAGGCGATCCGGTCGTAAAACCGCATGGTGTTCTGGTCGATGGGCGGCATGACCGGATCCTTGAGGGTGGCCAGAACCAGGGCATACTTGGAATGAACGTGCAGGATGCAACGCGCGTGCGGCGCCCGCCGGTGGATCGCGCCGTGGATGTCCCAGGCGGTCGGGTCCGGCGCGTCCGGCCGGTTCATGGTCTCGCGGTCATGGGCGTCCAGAAGCAGCATATCGCGGGCCCGGATGCGCGAGAAATGGCGGCTGTTCGGATTCATCAGGAACCGCGATCCGTCGTCCGAGACCGCCAGGCTGAAATGATTGGCGATACCCTCGTGCATGTTCAGGCGTACGGTCCAGCGAAAGGCGCAAGCGAGATCGACCCGCGCATCCCAATACGGATCGCTGTTGCGCCGGCTATCGTGCAGACTGGTGACGGTCATCGCGAATTCCCTTTGTCAGCTAAGCGCGCCTCAAGTACCGCGCCTCGGTTAGGCCGGCGGCGATCTCATCGAAAACCGTAAGATCGCCTAAATTCCGCGCCACGATCATGGCGCCTTCCAGTACCGAAAGAATAAGCAGAGCCTGACGCCGAAGGGAAGCGTCTTGCGCCCCCGATGCCAGGCCGCGCGCCGATAGCGCGCACTCCAACCACGCGGCATTGAGTTCGCAGAATCGCTTGGCCTCCGCCGCGACCTCCGCCGGCAACGCCGTGCTTTCCGCGCCCAGAACCCCACAGAGGCACATCTGGCCGTCCCCGGTCAGCCCGGCGCGAAAAGCGGCGACATAGGCAGTCAACGGGTCCGGCGAAGCCTGGGGGTCGCCCAATCCATCCATGAAGCGATCCGTGTAGCGGCGCGCGACCGCCACGCCCAGATCGGATTTGGCCGGAAAATGATAGTGGACACTGGCGCTCTTGATCCCCGCCCGCGACGCGACTTCGCGGAAGCTGAAACCGTTGTAGCCGTTACGCCGCACCAGGCTCTCGGCGATATCGAGTATCTCGTCCGCCTTGGATGTTCCCGCCTTGGATGTTCCCGCCTTAGAGGCCGCCATGATTTCACTCCCGTTCTCAACCTATCGTTAGATAGGGCTTGAAGGTTGTATTTGGAAGCATATATGGAAATTCTACCTACTGATAGATAGACAGGAGACATTTGGAAATGGCGTCGGAAAACAACTCAGTGGCCTTGATCGTCGGGGGATCCAGCGGCATGGGCCTGGAAACGGCGAAACGGCTGCACGCACAGGGCTTGGACATCATCTTGGTGGCACGGGACCGGGCCAAGCTGCATCGGGCCGAGAGGACGGTGAAGGAAAGCGGAACGGGCCGCGTCGATACCCTGGCCGTCGATCTTACCGATACGGCCCAACTAGGCGATCTGATCGAGACCTTGGAAACCGAGCCGCGCCACATCGAGCACCTGGTGAATGCCGCCGGCACCTTTAAGCCGGTCCCTTTTCTGGAGCACGGCGAAGCCGACTACGACGGCTACGCGGATCTCAACCGGGGCCTGTTCTTCATTACCCAGGCGGTCGCCCGCAACATGAAGCGCCATGGCGGCGGCGCCATCGTCAACGTCGGGTCCATGTGGGCCAAGCAAGCGATCAAGGCGACTCCGTCCTCGGCCTACTCCATGGCCAAGGCCGGCCTCCATTCCCTGACCCAGCACCTGGCGATGGAATTGGCCGACCATGGCATAAGGGTCAATGCGGTCTCGCCCGCGGTCGTGGTCACGCCGATCTACGGTTCCTTCATCGAGCCGGAAAAGATCGAGGAGACCCTGGCCGGTTTCAATGGGTTTCATCCCCTGGGCCGGGTCGGCCGCGCCGATGACGTTGCCTCGGTCGCCGAGTTCTTGTTGTCGGATAGGGCCGCATGGGTGACCGGCGCGGTCTGGGACGCCGATGGCGGGGTCATGGCTGGGCGAAACTAGATCCTTACCCGGCTGGAATCTTTAGCCAGTCCTTCAAGAAACCATCGAGCCAGGCGGACAGCGGCGCGTCGTAGCGGGCCGCGTCCGCCTCTTGCCGCTCACGCGGATGGGCGTTGGAATTCTCCAGCATGTGGGCGGCTTTTTCCATCCAGCGGGTCATGACCGGGATCGTGACTTCGGGATGAAACTGCAAGCCGTAGACGTTCTCATTGTAGACAAAGGCCTGGTCCGGGAACACCGGGCCATGGGCCAGCTTGGTGGCACTATCCGGCACCTCGAAGCCTTCCTTGTGCCAGTGATAGACGTGGCTGACCTCGCCCAAAAATCCGTTGGTGGCGGGCACGGGTTCGACCGGCACATAGCCAATCTCGAACAAGCCTTCGGGGTGCGCCTCGATCTTGCTGCCGAGTACGCGCGCCACCAGCTGCGCGCCCAGGCACAGGCCGAGGAAGGGTTTGCCGGTTTCCAGCCAGCCCTCGATCCAATCGATTTCGCTCCGTATATAAGGTTTCTCGATGTCGTCGTTGGCGCTCTCCGCGCCGCCGTAGACGATGACCGCCGCTGAATCGGCGGAAGGATCGGGCAGCGCCTCGCCCTTGGCCGGGCACGTCCATTGAATATCGAAACCCCACTCGGCCAGGCGCGCCGAGGCCCGGTCGTCGCGCTTGCCGACCTCGTGATCGATCAGAATAATTTTGCGGCTCATGGCGCTACCTTATCGTGTCGCCGGGCACTCAAGAAAGCTTCCATGTGGAATCGGGTCTGCGCCTTTTCCTGGGCATAGCCGCGCCCGATAGGACAGGCCCGCCGAGCCCGGCAGCCCAAGTCCATGCAGTCTGCGCCGTCAGGCGTGGAAATGTGCTTAACGCAGGCCGGGACATGATAACCGGCACCGGAAAAAGCCCCGGCCGGGCACGCTGTCAGGCAGGGCTTGTCCAGACAGCTATCGCAGGGGCGCGCCCGCTCGTCGCGCGGCGGCAGCTCGATCCGCCCGGCGAAGGCCAGGGCCCCGCGATAGGCATGCCATAGTCCATAATCGGGATGTATCAGGATACCCAGGGGCGATTCGGCGACTTGCTCCGCCCGCTTGGCCCAGGGCACGAAAGGCAGATAGGGCGGCCCGCCAAAGGGAAACAGGGCCAGGGCCCCAAGCTCTTCCGCCACGCCCGAGAGTATCCGCACGCTCCATCGGTCCAGGGCGTCGGGGCCCCCATCCGCGAACTCGGGCGCCCGCGCGCAAGACCGCCACATGGCGGGCCCGGCATTGCCGGCAAGGATCAAGCCGCGCGCCGGCTGGCCGCCGGGCAAGGACGGCACATGGTCCCCGGCCTCGGGCTGAAACCCACCGCGCGCGATCAACCCATGGCGGGCCAGCGCCGCGTCGACATCCGCGTAATTCATGGTTATGGCACCGGCCGCCCCGCCGCCATATCGTAGTCCCGGAACACCTCGGCGACGCGGATCCGGTAATCCTCGAGCACCCCCTTCCGCCCTTCAGCCTGAGCCGCGTCGTGGCGGCCATGGCGATACCATTTCTCGACCGCCTCGCGATCGCGCCAGAACGAGAGCGAAACATATTTGTTTTCTGTGCTCAGGCTTTGAAAGCGCTCGACCGAAATGAAGCCGTCGATAGCCGCCAACTCGGCCCGCAAGGAGGCCGCCAAATCGAAATAGCGTTGCGCCCGATCGGGGTTAAGTACAACTTCGAATATAACCGCTATCATCGCGAGGCTCCATTAGGGGACAAGAGTCCCGCATGCTGGGGCCCACCGGACGCTGGCGCAAGGCCCCCGGCAAGCGGTGGCACCGGCAGTACTTGACGCCACCGCGGATTGGGTTCATTCGCATGGGCTTGCCAGCAGCAATGGTCTCCGGGATTCATATCGAGGAGCGCTGGAACGTTGAAGTGGAGGAACCATGACCGGCCCGCCGGAAGAGGCCCCGCAGGAATTTGGGTTCCTAGTGGCACCGCAGTTCTCGCTATTGAACTTCGGCGCCGCGAGCGATCCTCTGCGCGCCGCCAACCGCTTGACCGGCCGGACCTTGTATCGATGGCACGCTTACGCCATGGACGATATCCGGGTCCCCGCCTCCAACGGCCTGGATCTGATCGCCAACGGCATGTTCGCGGATTTGGAGCGCGTATCCAACCTGATCGTGGTCGCGGGCCTGGAGCCGCACCGCTACGCGCAAACGGCCGTTCTGGCGCGCTTGCGCCGTCTGGCCAGGAGTGGCTGCCGTCTAGGCGCGGTCTCGACGGGGAGTTACATCCTGGCGAAGGCCGGCCTCCTTGACGGCTATAAATGCACGATCCATTGGGAAAGCCTGGACTCGTTCCGGGAGGAATTTCCCAGGCTGGAAGTGACTCAGGAACTTTACGAAATCGACCGCGACCGCATGACTTGTTCGGGCGGGACGGCGGCCATGGACATGATGCTTAGCTTGATCGGTCTCGACCATGGCCGCGATCTCGCGACCGCCGTGGCCGAACAGTTCATCCATGGCCCGATCCGCGATCAGCGGGCACCGCAGCGCATGGACCTGAGAAGCCGGCTCGGCACCGCTCACCCGAAGCTTCTGGCGGTGGTGGGCCTGATGGAAGAAAATCTGGAGGACCCCTTGGCGCGCGCCGAATTGGCCCGCCGCGTGGGATTGTCGACCCGCCAATTGGAGCGCCTGTTTCGCGGTTATTTGAAGCGTACGCCGACCCGGTATTATTTGGAGTTGCGGCTAAAGCGCGCGCGCGGACTTTTGACCCAATCCTCGATGTCGGTATTGGATGTGGCCATGGCCTGCGGCTTTGTCTCGGCATCGCATTTTTCTAAGTGTTACCGCGATTACTTCGAGTGCACACCGCGCGAGGACCGCGCCGTCGTTGGTTAGAACCGGGCGCTAGCAGGCACGAGAGCGTCGAGCCGGCGCCTTTGAGCCCAGGGTTCAAAATTATTTACCGGGCTCCCGCCCCGCGACCGGGGCCCGACATAGAAAGCGAGCCATGACTGACGCCTCACCC
The DNA here is from genome assembly GCA_021776175.1 of Kiloniellaceae bacterium. Lineage (GTDB taxonomy): Bacteria > Pseudomonadota > Alphaproteobacteria > Kiloniellales > J153 > JAJFGN01. The sequence continues at coordinate 158,355 of JAJFGJ010000003.1, read as the reverse complement.
TTCGTCTTAAGCCCCGGCCAACTCAACATGACCGATCTGCATTCCCTGTGGCAGGCGCCGCGCCGCGTTGAGCTCGATCCCGCGTGCGGCGGGGCGGTCGACGACGCCGCCAGGGTGGTGGCGGAAATCGTGCGTGAAGGACGCACGGTTTATGGCGTCAACACGGGCTTCGGTAGCCTGGCGAGCACAACAATCGCGGCCAAACAGCTTAGCGAATTGCAGCGCCGCCTGGTCATGTCGCACGCCGCCGGTGTCGGCGCGCCCTTGTCCGGGCGCGTCGTGCGCCTGATCCTGTTGCTGAAGATCAACGCCTTGGCGCGCGGCCATTCCGGGATCCGGCGTCAGGTGATCGATGCCCTGCTGGCCCTGCTCAACGCCGACGCCCTGCCGGTCATCCCGGCCAAGGGTTCTGTCGGCGCCTCCGGCGATCTGGCGCCGCTCGCCCACCTTGCCGCCGTTTTGCTGGGCGAGGGCGAGGCAACCCTCGGCGGCGTGCGGCAACCCGCGGAGGAGGTTCTGCGTAAACTCGGGATGGAGCCCATCGAACTCGCGGCCAAGGAAGGCCTGGCGCTGCTGAACGGAACGCAGGTTTCGACCGCCCTGGCCCTGGAGGGATTGTTCGCCGGTGTGGATGTTTTCGCCGCCGCCCTGACCGCCGGCGCCATGAGCGTCGATGCCATGCTGGGCAGCGATACCCCCTTCGATCCGCGCATTCACGAGGTTCGCGGTCAACCCGGACAAATCGTCGTCGCACGCCTGATGAGGGAGTTGCTCGATGGCAGCGAGATCCGGGCGTCCCATCTCGATTGCGACCGGGTTCAAGACCCCTATTCCCTGCGTTGCCAGCCGCAGGTCATGGGCGCCGTTCTGGACACTCTCGAGACCGCGGCGATCACGCTGCTGCGCGAGGCCAACGCCGTTTCCGACAACCCGCTGGTATTCCCCGAGCAAGGCGAGGTCCTCTCGGGCGGGAATTTCCACGCCGAACCGGTCGCCTTCGCGGCCGATGCCCTGGCCGTGGCCCTGTCGGAAATCGGCTCTTTGTCCGAGCGGCGCACCGCCTTGCTGGTCGACGCGCACATGAGCGCCCTGCCCGCCTTCCTCGTCGCCGAGCCCGGCCTCAATTCCGGCTTCATGATCGCGCAGGTCACGGCCGCCGCCTTGGCCAGCGAGAACAAAATCCTGGCGCACCCCGCCGCCGTCGACAGCTTGCCGACCTCGGCCAATCAAGAAGACCATGTCTCCATGGCCGCCCATGCGGCGCGGCGCTTGAGCGATATCGCCTGGAACTGCGGCCACGTCGTCGCCATAGAACTGCTGGCCGCGGCACAGGGAATAGACCTGCGCCGCCCCTTGCGCACCAGCCCGCGCCTGGCCGAGGCCTTGACGGCGGTGCGGGAACGGGCCGCCTTCCTGGAGCAAGACCGCATCATGGCGCCGGATATCGCGGCGGTATTCGAATTGGTCGCCGCCGGACATTTCGGCCAAGCGCTAAGCGATACCGCGGGAACTTCGATCCTGGCTTGTGTGGCCCCATAAAGACTAAAAACCAAGTTTCATTTGGTCTGGACGACAAATAGGCTAAAGGATATTATGCGATATCAAATTAACTAGCTGGTACACACAACATACCAATAGAAAAGGCCCCAAATGTCAGAGCATGAATACACAACCGCCGGGACTTATTCTATCGATAGTGGTAATTCGTTTAGCGCACCCTTGATGCACGCGGGTGAGAATGGCGGAGATTATTCGGGGGCGCGCGGAAGCGATGAAACCGCGGTTGGCCTCGACGACGATATCGCCCATTTGATCCGGCGGGCCCATCAACGTGCCTCGGCGACCTTCATGGCGGTCTTGGCGAACCACAACCTGACGCCGGCTCAATACTTCGCCCTGATGAGACTACGCGAGAAAGGCGAGGTATCGCAGAACCTTCTGGGCCGCATGGCGGCCATGGACCCGGCCACGATCCAGGGCGTCGTCAAGCGCCTGGGCCAACGTGGCTTAGTCAGCCGGGTACCGGACCTAAAGGATCGGCGGCGCATGCGCCTGTGCCTGACGGATGAAGGCGTCGCCTTGGTCGACGGGCTTAGCGCCGGAATCGACGAGATGTCCGACAAAATCCTAGCACCGCTAAACGCCGAAGAACGGTTGAGCTTTCGAGCGTTGTTGAAGCGGATTGTCTAGCCCTTAACGGTCCAGGTGTTGCCCGCGCGCATGATCGCACTCAGGTCGGTGGAGATGCCGCCCTTTTGCATCCGCTCCTGGCCGGCCTCGACCCGCGCCGTGACGGCACTGTCGTAGCTGGGCGCCGGATCGCGGTAGAGCACGCCCAAGGCGACCGGCATGGCCGGTGGCTGCATGGCCGCCAGCATGCCGGCCAGCGCGCGGTTGGTCTGGTCGTGAACCAGTATGTCTTCCTCGCCGACCCCACCCTCGCCGATCTTGACCGCTTCGAGCGCGAGCGTCTCGGGCCGCAGACGCAAACCTTTATCGCGCTCTTTCCCAAACAGCATCGGCTTGCCGTGCTCGACCAGCAGTTGCATGTCCGCCGCGACCGATCGATCGGTGAAAGCGCTGTGCACACCGTCGTTATAGACGAGGCAGTTTTGAAAAATTTCGACGAACGAAGCGCCACGGTGGCCGTGAGCTTGCTTGAGCACGCCCAGCAAATGCGCCTGAGCGGTATCGATGGCGCGGGCCACGAAGCGCGCGCCGGCGCCAAGCGCGAAGGCGGTGCCCGAAACCGGCGATTCCACGGAGCCTGAGGGACTGGAGGGAGATAACGTTCCGGTGCGCGATGTGGGCGAGTATTGGCCCTTGGTCAGGCCGTAAATCTCATTGTTGAACAGCAAGAACTGCAAATCCACGTTCCGGCGCAGCAGGTGCAGAAGATGATTGCCGCCGATCGACAAGGCATCGCCGTCGCCCGAGACGACCCAAACGTCGAGATCGGGATTGGCCAGCTTGACCCCCGTCGCCACGGCCGGCGCGCGGCCATGAATGGTATGAAAACCATAGGTCGAAATGTAGTAAGGGAATCGTGCGGCACAGCCGATGCCGGAAACGAAAACGGTATTTTCCGGCTTGGCCTCGACCTCGGCGAGGGTCTTTAGAACCGCCTTCAGGATCGCGTAGTCGCCGCAACCGGGGCACCAGCGAATCTCCTGGTCCGAGGCATAGTCCTTTGGTGCCGGCTTATCGGCGGAAACGGCGATATTCATCTCAGGTCTCCAATTGGGCCCGGATCGCGGCTTCCAGCTCGGCGATCAGGAAGGGCTTGCCGTTGACTTTGCTCAAACTCTCGGCCGGCACCAGATACTCGCTGCGCAGCAGGGTAACGAGCTGGCCCCGGTTCATTTCGGGCACCAGGATCCGATCGTAGCGCCGCAGCAAGTCGCCCAGGTTGCGGGGCAAGGGCCAGATATGGCGCAGATGTATGTGCGAGACCGCCAAGCCGCCGTCGCGAAGGTTGCTCACCGCGCGGTTGATCGGGCCGAAGGTGGAGCCCCAGCCGACGACCAATACCCCGCCCTCGCGCGGGGTGTCCTCGAAGTCTTGCTCGGGCAAGTCCTTGGCGACGCCGGCGATCTTGGCCGCGCGCAAATCCGTCATCAGCTGGTGGTTGGAAGGGTCGTAGGAAATGTTGCCGCTCACGGCGTCCCTCTCCAGCCCGCCGATGCGATGCTCCAGCCCCGGGGTGCCGGGCACAGCCCAATCCCGGGCCAGAGTTTCGGGATCGCGCGCGAAGGGTTGGAATCCCTCCGGATCCTGGCGGAACTTGACCGGAAATTTCGGCTGCGACTCGACGTCGGGCAGGGCCCAGGGTTCGGAGGCATTGGCGATATAACCGTCCGATAGAACAATGACCGGTGTCATGTATTTGGTGGCGAGGCGGACCGCCTCGATGGCGCACTCGAAACAGTCGGAGGGCGAGCGTGCGGCGATAACCACCAACTCGCTGTCGGCGTTGCGCCCGAACACGGCCTGATAGAGATCCGATTGCTCGGTCTTGGTCGGCAAACCGGTCGAGGGGCCGGCGCGCTGGGTATTGATCAAAACCAAAGGCAGCTCGGTCGCGATCGCCAGGCCCAAGGCTTCGGTCTTCAGGGCCACACCGGGGCCCGAGCTCGAGGTGATGCCCAAGGCCCCCGCATAGGACGCGCCGATGGCGCTGCACGCGGCGGCGATCTCGTCCTCGGCCTGAAAAGTCACGATGCCCTGGTCTTTTTGCGCCGCCAGCACGTGCAGAATGCCGGACGCCGGCGTGATCGGATAAGAACAGAAAACCATCCGAATCCCGGCCAGCGCGGTACCCGCGATCAAACCCCAGGCCATGGCCTGGGTCCCGGTCACATTGCGGTAGAGGCCGGGCGCCAAGTTCGCCGCCGGCACGTTGTAGGCGCTCAACTCGCCCGACAGTTCCGCCGTCTCGCCAAAAGCGTGCCCAGCGTTCAAGGCCGCGATCGCACCCTGGGCCAACTCCGGCCGCTTGGCGAACTTGCCGCCGAGCCACTTGATCGTGGAGCCGCGATCCCGATCGAACATCCAATAGGCCAGACCCAGGGCCCACATGTTCTTGCAGCGCAGGGATTCCTTTTTGTTGAGGCCGCTTTCCTTGAGCGCCTCTAGCGTACGCTGCGACATGTCGACCTTTATCACCCGCCGATCGCCCAGACCGCCACCTTCCAAGGGATTGGATTCATAACCGGCCTTGCGCAAATTCTTGTCGCTAAAAGCGCCGGTATCGACGATCAGCAGTCCGGTCGCCGCGACATCGGCCAGATTGACCTTCAAGGCGGCCGGGTTCATGGCCACCAAGACATCCACCCGGTCGCCCGAAGTCATGATCGCGCGGCCGCCGAAATTGATCTGAAACGCGGACACGCCAAAGGTCGTGCCGATCGGAGCCCGGATTTCGGCGGGGAAATCGGGAAAGGTCGCCAGGTCATTCCCCGACAAAGCCGTCTCGACCGTGAAGCGCCCGCCGGTTAGCTGCATACCGTCGCCGGAATCCCCGGCAAATCGGACCACGGCGGATTCGAGCACTCGCCGTTGCTTGCGCTCGTTGTCGAGCGCCGCCGATCCTTCCATGGTGTCGCATCCTTTTTTTCAACCGCCGGCTACCGGAATGTATCGGAAAGCCGTTACCCGGATCGGCCTTGTATACGTCTGCAGCTTCAACGGCAAAGTCAATTCCACTTCTTACCTTGCCGCGCGAACGAACTCATCCCAGGAATATTTGTGTACACTCTGGCTCCACATCAACTAGGGCCTGTTATCCCTTGATTATTTTAATCCAGAATCTCCAACATATCATTGATGCGGACAAACTTTCGGCGCGGCGCGGCGGGCGGAGCGGCGGCGATTTCTGCGGCATCGATGCGCTGCCAGTCCCGAAACGCGACCCAGCGGATGCCGCGCCCACGCAGAAGCGCCTCCAACGCGCTCCGGCCCGGCTTACCGCCCTGCCCGGCGTCTTGCGCGATCTGGGCCGCCACGTCATCGCCATCGCTCTTGTTCGTGCCGATGACACCCAGGGGCCCGCGCTTGGCCCAGCCGGCAACGTATAGCCCGGGTTCGACCCGGCCATTGCGGTTACGCACCACCCCCGTTTCCGCATCGATGGGAACCCCCTCGACCGGGGCCATGCGGTATCCGATCGCTGGGACGACAAGACCGCAGGCAAGGTCCATGGTCTCGCCGGTTCCAATCGCCCGCCCCTCCCGCAAGCAGGTGCGCTCTAGGCGCAGGCCCTCAACCCGGTCCCCGCCCAGAACCTCGAGCGGCATGGCATAGAAGCGGAAGCGCAAGCGTTTGCGCCGCTCCGCCGGATTCCGGGCCGCGAAACCGCGGAAGGTTTTTAGATTCTTTTCGGCCAAACGCCGGGTCCGTTCGCTCATTGGGCCGGTTACCCCGTCCGGTAAGTCCTTGGCATCGGCCAGGGGTACGCAATCCGCCAAGCCGCCAAGCTCGCTTAGCTCCTTGTTCGCGAACTTGGCCTGTAGCGGACCCCGGCGGCCGATAATCGCGACCTCTTGAATGGGGGCGCCGTGGATCGCCCCGGCGGCATGATCGGGCAGGTCGCTGGACGCCATCTCGGCCGCCGTCTTGACCAGAACCCGCGCGACATCCAGGGCCACGTTGCCGTTGCCGATGACGCAGACACGCTCAACGTTCAAATCCGGATTCAGATCGGCGAAGTCCGGGTGCCCATTATACCAGCCGACAAAGGCGGCGGCACCGTGGACGCCCAATTTACCGCCGCCCGGAATCGCCAGCTCCCGGTCCAGGGGCGCCCCGAGCGCGAGGACAACAGCATCGTAAATACCGCGTAGCTCAGCCAAGGAAACATCCTGGCCAAGCCGGACACACCCGAAATAGGCAACCCGCTCGTGTGCGGCGGTCTTGGCGAAGGCCTTGGAAACGGCTTTGGTGCTCTGATGATCCGGGGCGACGCCGCCGCGAACTAGGCCGAAAGGGGTCGGCAAGGCCTCGACCATATCGACTTGGCAGTCCCGAACCGACTTGATCAGCGCCGCCGCCGTGTAGAAGCCGCTGGGACCGGCCCCAATCACGGCGATGGAAACGGGCATTCGCCCACCTCCTCTTTTCCCCTTTGATCCCTCATAACCGAGTCCCGCATTCAGCGCAACGCGCCATCCATGCGGGTCAGTTCGATTGCTTGGATTGTTTCTTCAACTTGCGCCACTTCGCGACATTGCCGTTGTGCTCGTCGAGGGTCTTGGCGAAGGCGTGCCCGCCGTTGCCGGCGGCGACAAAGTATAGGAAATCGCTCTGGGCTGGATTTAGCACCGCTTCGATGGCCGCGCGGCCCGGATTGGCGATCGGGCCCGCCGGCAAGCCGCCGTTGGTGTAGGTGTTGTACTCGCTGTCCGTTTGCAAATCGGTTCGCGTCAAGGCCCGGCCCAAGGGCGCGCCATGGGTGATGCCGTAGGTGACGGTCGGGTCCGATTGCAAACGCATGCCGCCTCGAAGGCGGTTTATGAACACCGACGCGACCAGGGGCCGCTCGTCCGCCAACCCGGTTTCCTTCTCGACGATGGAAGCCAGGATCAGGGCCGCCGCAGGCGATTCCAGGGGCCCTTCGCCGGCGCGTTTCTCCCACAAGGCGGCAAGGGTCTCGCGCATTGCCGCCTGCATGCGCTCGACCAACTCGGCGCGCGTGTCGCCACGCCCGTAGTGGTAGGTCTCGGGCAGCAAAGACCCCTCGGCGGGAATCGTATCCAAGCTGCCTTCCAAGGCCTCCGCCGCCTCGATCAGGGCGGCCGCCTCCCCACTGGTAATGCCCTCCGGCAGAGTCAGGCGGCGGAGTACCGTCTTCCCGCTCAACAGGATATCGACCACGCCGCGCATGGAAACCGTGGCCGGAAACAGATACTCGCCGGCCTTCAAATCGCGCGAGACGCGCTTCAAGCGGACGCCGCCGCGAAAGACAAGCGAATCCTCTATAACCCCATCGGCTTCCAGCTTACGCGCGATATCGCCCATGGTGGTCCCGGGCGCGATATAAATGACGGTATCGGCCTGCATGGGGCCGGGGCCTTCGAAGCGGTCGATCACGACCAGAGCGAGGGCCGCCAATGTCAGGAACACGGCCACCGCGAGGCCGGCAAAAATCGAGAGCCGGCGCATCATGACGATCAGCCGTACTGGGCAAGCACCAAACTAGCGTTGGTGCCGCCGAAACCGAAGGAATTGGACAAGACCGTGCGTACTGGGCGCTCTTTGGCCTTGTGCGGAACCAAATCGACGCCTTCGCTTTCCGGCGCGGGGTCATCCAGGTTAAGGGTCGGCGGCACGATATTGTCGTTAATCGCGAGAATCGAGAATATCGCCTCGGTCGCGCCGGCCGCGCCCAGTAGATGGCCGATCGCCGACTTGGTCGAAGACATGCTGAGCTTGGAAGCGTGCGCGCCGAACAAGCGTTTCACGGCGCCCAGTTCTATCAAGTCGCCAACCGGGGTCGAGGTGCCGTGCGCGTTTATGTAGTCGATTTCCTCGGGGTTCAGCTTGGCGCGCTTCAACGCCGCCGCCATGGCACGATAGGCGCCGTTGCCGTCCGCCGCCGGCGAGGTGATGTGATGGGCATCGCCCGACATGCCATAACCGATGATTTCCGCGTAGATCTTCGCGCCGCGCGCCTTGGCGTGCTCGAGTTCCTCCAGCACCACCACGCCCGCGCCCTCCCCCATGACAAAGCCGTCCCGGCCTTCGTCCCAGGGGCGCGATGCCTTTTCCGGGGTGTCGTTGTACTTGGTCGACAAGGCCCGCGACGCCGCGAAACCCGCCATGCCAAGGCGGCAAACCGCCGCCTCGGAACCGCCGGCGACCATGACGTCGGCATCTTCCAAGGCAATCAAGCGCGCCGCATCGCCGATCGCGTGTGCGCCGGTGGAGCACGCCGTGACAACCGAATGATTCGGTCCTCGAAATCCATAGCGGATAGAAACCTGGCCCGAGGCCAAATTGATCAGCGCGGCCGGTATGAAAAACGGGGACAGGCGGCGCGGCCCCCGATTCTGCACGGTAAGGGACCCCTCGTAGATAGTCTGCAGCCCCCCGATTCCGGATCCGATCATAACGCCCGTGCTCTCGCGATCCTCGTCGGTCGCGGGAACCCACCCTGAATCCTCAACCGCCTCCTGCGCCGCCGCCATGGCGAAAAGGATAAAGGGATCGATCTTGCGCCGCTCGGCCGGGGTCACGTAGTCGTCGGCATTGAAACCGCCTTCGGCGGTTTCGCCGGGCGGCAACTGACCCGCGACCTTGGAGGGCATGTCGGAAACGTCGAAGCTTTGAATCGCGCGCAGCCCGGAACGGCCGGCGGTCAAATGCTCCCAGACATGAGGCACGCCACAGCCCAAAGGCGTAATCAATCCGAGCCCGGTAACGACAATACGTCTCATAACCCGCAGCCGCCGAAAGACTGTTCAGGACGTCCCCAAGAAGCCGCCAACTTAAGCGTGCTGTTGAATAAAATCGACAGCATCCTTGACGGTCACGATCTTTTCCGCCGCGTCATCTGGAATCTCGCATCCGAATTCTTCCTCGAACGCCATGACCAGCTCGACGGTATCGAGGCTATCGGCACCCAGGTCATCGATGAAGCTGGCGTTTTCCGAGACCTTGGACTCGTCCACGCCCAAGTGCTCAACGACAATTTTCTTAACGCGCTCGGCAGTATCATTGCTCATTGATTATGTCCTCAGATTGGCCAGCGTTTATCGGGTTAGATTGGGACGTTGGCTTACCATTTCATTCCCCGGCCACGCGGGGCGCCGCCTCTTAACACAGTTCTTTGGAGTTTGCCAACGCTCGACTCAGGGGCCGGAACATAGCTCCGGCAACCCGCTATATCATGGCCATTCCACCGTTGACATGCAAGGTTTGGCCGGTCACGTAAGCGGCCTCCAGACTTGCCAGGTAAACCACGGCGGCGGCGATATCCTCCGGCGAGCCCAGGCGTCCCTGGGGCACGGAACCGAGAATTTTCGTCTGCTGGGCCTCGTCCAGGGCGCCGGTCATGGCGGTTTCGATAAAACCGGGGGCGACGCAGTTGACCGTGATCCCGCGCGAAGCGACCTCCTGGGCCAAGGCCTTCGACAGGCCGATCATCCCGGCCTTGGAGGCGGCATAGTTCGCCTGACCCGGGTTGCCGGTCACCCCCACGATCGAGGTAATGCCCACGATTCGGCCCCACCGGCGCTTCATCATGCCGCGCAGAGACGCCCGGGCGAGGCGGAACCCGGCGCTCAGATTGACGGCTATTACCTGATCCCACTCCTCGTCCTTCATCCGCATGGCCAGGTTGTCGCGCGTCAGCCCGGCGTTGTTGACCAGGATGTCGAGGGTCCCCAAGACGGCCTCGGCCTCGCGCGGCAAGGCCGCCGTGGCCGCCGGATCGCTCAAATCGCAGGGCAGGATGTGGACGCGCTCCCGCAGCTCGCCGGCCAAGGTGTCCAACGCCTCGCGCCGGGTTCCGGACAAGACGACAGCTGCGCCCTGGCTATGCAGGGCCCGGGCGATGGCGCCGCCGATACCGCCGGAAGCCCCCGTCACCAGCGCCCCTTTTCCACTCAAATCGAACATCTTGCTTTCCTCCACCCAATCGTATGCGGGGCCGGCCGGTATCCGGAGAAATCGATCCTCAAAGCACTTTGATCAAGGACTCGATCTCGCCCGGCGTGCCTGCCTTGTGGCTGTTGAGTTCGCGGTCTATGCGCCGGGTGAGGCCGCTGAGGACCTGCCCGACACCCAATTCAACCAGGGTATCGACCCCGTGGTCCTTCATATAGAGAACGGATTCGCGCCACCGCACCATCCCGGTCACCTGCTGGACCAGAAGGGGACGGATACCCTCGGGCTTTTCAACCGCGCCGGCCGTCACGTTAGACACCAAGGCCATATGCGGCGGCAAGATCACGGTTTCGGCCAAGGCGGCGGCCATGACATCGGCGGCCGGCGCCATGAGCACGCAATGGAAGGGGGCGCTGACCGGCAGCAGGATCGCGCGCCGGGCGCCCTTTTCCTTCGCCAGTTCGATGGCCCGCTCCACCGCCGCCTTGGCGCCGCTGACCACCACCTGCCCAGGGGCATTGTCGTTGGCCGGGGCGCAGACTTCGCCTTGCGCCGCGGACTCGGCCACTTCCCGGGCGGCCTCGAGATCGAGCCCGAGCAAGGCCGCCATCGCCCCCTCGCCGACCGGCACCGCCTCCTGCATGGCTTGACCGCGCCGCTTGAGAAGCCGGGCGGCATCGGACAGGGACAAGGCGCCGGCGGCGGCGAGGGCCGAATATTCCCCCAGGGAGTGCCCGGCCACGAAATCGCCCTTTTCCGCCAGCCGCAGGCCGCCCTCCTTTTCCAGCACCCGGACCACGGCCATGCTGACCGCCAGAAGGGCCGGTTGGGCATTCTCGGTCAGGGTCAGGTCGCTCTCCGGGCCCTCGAACATCAGGCGTGAGAGACGCTGCGATAAAATGTCGTCGATTTCCTCGAAAACCTCGCGCGCGGCGGGAAACGCCTCGGCCAGGGCGGCACCCATGCCAACCGCCTGGGCGCCCTGGCCCGGAAACACGAATGCGCGGCTCATTGCTCACCTTCCCTCTTGGATGAATCCTGGCGGCGGATCTTGACCTCCGCCCCCTTTTAGCGGCACAGAGAAAGCCGTCCACCGCCAGCCTGTCAAGCGCGGGCGGTGGACGGCCAATTGGCGCCGCTCCAACGGCTTGCACGCCGCCGGGTTAAGTGTATAGTCGCGCGCCTCAAGCGAATTGAGACAACTCCTTGCCGGCACCTGGGGCGATATGCCCGGAACGGGGCCGGCTAGGGCCGATCGGCTGAACGGTCCGGCATCTTAGCCTGCCGCCAGCTCCGGCCCGATAACAGCCGTGAGGAGTCAAACATGGCACTTTATGAGTGCGTGCTGATGGCGCGCCAAGACATCTCGTCCAGCCAGGCCGAAAGCCTGGTCGATCAATTTTCCGAAATCATCGAAGCCAACGGCGGCAAGGTCGCCAAAAAAGAGATGTGGGGCCTGCGGACGCTTGCCTACCGCATCAAGAAAAACCGCAAGGCTCATTACGCCCTGCTCAACCTCGACGCGCCATCGCAGGCGGTGGCCGAGATGGAGCGCAATATGCGCCTAAACGAGGATGTGATCCGCTATCTGACGCTGCGGGTCGAGGAGCACGAGGAAGGACCGTCAATCGTCCTCCAGGCACGCGAGCGGCGCGACGACCGCGGTGGACGCGACGGCGGCCGGTTTAGCCGCGGCGGCCCGCGCGGCGACCGGGGCGACCGGGGCCCGCGCCCTGAGAAGCCTGCCTCCGAAGCCCCTGCCCTCGAGTCCAAAAGCGAAAATCAGGAGACACCGGCATGAGTGAGGTTCAAGTCGTCAGCCAGGGCGCGGGCGGCGGCGGCCGCCGGCCGTTCTTTCGCCGTCGGAAAAGCTGCCCCTTCACGGGTCCGAACGCGCAGAAAATCGACTATAAGGATACCCGCATGTTGCTGCGCTTCATCTCGGAGCGAGGCAAGATTGTCCCGAGCCGGATTACCGCAGTCTCGACCAAGAAGCAGCGCTTGTTGGCCAAGGCGATCAAGCGCGCGCGCTTCCTGGCCTTGATTCCCTACCTCGTCAGCTAGAGGGGAGGAATGGCACCATGCAAGTAATCCTTTTGGAGCGTATCGAGAAACTAGGCCAGATGGGCGATATCGTGTCCGTCAAGCCGGGTTTCGCACGCAACTTCTTGTTACCCCAGCGCAAGGCGCGGCGGGCGACCAAGGAAAACCTGGCGCTTTTCGAACAGCACCGCGCCCAGCTCGAGGCGGATAACCTGAAAGGGCGCAGCGAGGCCCAGGAAGTCGGCGAGAAACTTGATGGCCTAACGGTTACCTTGATCCGCCAAGCGGGCGAATCGGGCCAACTTTACGGCTCGGCCAACGCCCGCGACATCGCGGCCGAGGTGAGCGAAGCCGGCTTTACCGTCACGCGCGCGCAGATCAGGTTGAGCACGGTCATCAAAACCCTAGGACTGCATCCGGTACAAGTGCGCCTGCATCCGGAAGTGACGGTCACGATCGCGGTCAATGTCGCCCGCTCCGAGGCGGAAGCCCAAGCGCAAGCCGAGGCGGGCCGCATGGTCAGTCCCAGCGAGCAACTCGCGGCGGAAGAAGCCGCCGAAGCCGAAGCCGAGGCCGCCCTGGCCGCGGCGGAGGCCGAAGCCGAAGAAGCCGAAGCCGTCGACGCGGACGAGGAAACCGAAGCGGCTTCATAAGCACACCTTCTAAGTCTACGCGAAAACAAGCGGCGGTCCCCTGGGGCCGCCGTTTCGCGTTTATCTCAGCGTTCGGCATACACCATGCAACATTATCCCCGTGTTCCCCGCTTTGATTTGGGATAAATTTTCCCTTAGTCATGGATCGTCAATTAATGTCCGTCTCCTGATGGAAAGCAACGCGCCCAACAATCTCGCTGAATTCCCGCGCGACGAGCCGGACGATGCATCCCTGCGGGAGCCGCCGGTCAATTACGAGGCGGAGCAGGCCTTGATCGGCGCCGTCCTGGCCAACAATCGCGCTTACGAGAAGGTTTCGGACTTTCTGCTGCCGGACCATTTCGCCGACGAAACCCATGGCCGCATTTTCGAAGCTTGCGGCAAGTTGATCGAGCGCGGACAGATCGCCAACGCGGTCACTCTGAAACACTTGTTCGACGGCGACGAAGCCTTGGCCGGCATCGGCGGCGCGCGCTACCTGGCCGATCTGCAAAAAAACTTCGTGACCATCATCAACGCGGCGGACTACGGGCGCACGATCCACGATCTATTTTTGCGCCGCGAGTTGATCGCGCTGGGCGAGGATGTGGTCAACGAGGCCTTCCAGCCGGACCTGGATATCAGCGCGACGGACCAGATCGAGGGGGCCGAGCAGCGCCTCTATAACCTGGCCGAGGCCGGCACCATCGAAGGCGGCCTAAAGACCTTTAAGTCGGCCGTGGTCGAAGCCATCAACATGGCCGAACAGGCGCTGAAACGCGACAGCCACGTCGCCGGCATCGCCAGCGGCTTCAAGGACCTGGATCGTCTGCTGGGCGGTCTGCATCCCTCCGATCTGATCATCTTGGCCGCGCGGCCATCCATGGGAAAAACATCCTTGGCCACCAACGTCGCCTACCACGCGGCCGCGACCCGCCGCAAACAAAAGGGACCCGACGGCGAGACGGTCGAGATGACGGAAACCGTCGCCTTCTTCTCGCTTGAGATGTCAGCCGAGCAATTGGCGACCCGTGTTATATCCGAACAAGCTCATGTCCGTTCGGATTCGATTCGGCGCGGCGAGATTCGCGACGACGAATTCGACCGCATCTTCGAGACCAGCCGCCACTTGCATGAACTGCCCTTGTTCATCGACGACACCCCGGCCTTGAGTGTGCCCGCCTTGCGTACCCGGGCCCGGCGCTTGAAACGGCAGCACAACCTGGGTCTGATCGTGGTCGACTACCTTCAACTCATGCAGGGGCCGGCCGGCATGCGTAACGAGAACCGGGTCCAGGAAGTCTCCGAAATCACCCGCGGACTGAAGGCAATTGCTAAAGAACTGAACGTGCCCGTCGTCGCCTTGTCGCAGTTGTCGCGCCAGACCGAGCAGCGCGACGACAAGCGGCCGCAGCTATCGGACCTGCGCGAATCCGGCTCCATCGAGCAGGACGCCGACGTGGTCATGTTCATCTACCGCGAGGAATATTACCTGGCCCGCGAGAAGCCCAGCCAGCGCATGAACGAGACCAGCGAAAAATTCAACGAGCGCCTGGCCGGTTACGATAAGCGCCTGGACGAGAGCCGCAACATCGCCGAGGTCATCGTCGCCAAGCAGCGCCACGGCCCGATAGGAACCGTCGAACTGCACTTCACCGGCGAGTACACGCAATTCAACGACCTGGTGCGCGACGACCACCTTCCCCATGACTAAGGCTCAAGATGACTAAGGCTCAAGGGCCGGACTTGGACAGCCCTGAGGCGCGGCGCGCCGGTGGGATCCTGACCATCGACTTGGAGGCGATCAAGGACAACTACCGCCGCCTGCGCCAGGAACTGCGCCCGGTCACCTGCGCCGCCGTGGTCAAGGCCGACGCCTATGGGCTGGGCGCCGCGCGGGTCGCCCCGGCGCTCGCCAAGGCCGGGGCGCGGACTTTCTTCACCGCGACCCTGGACGAGGCGGCGGCGGTGCGGGAATCCCTGGAGAAGACCCGGCCGTCGGCCGACATCTTCGTCTTGAACGGGGCCGGCGCGGGTTCGGTGGAAGATTTCGCCGCCCTGGAAATCATGCCGGTCCTGAACAGCCTGGGCGAGATCGAAACCTGGACCGCCGCCGCGCGGAACGCGGGTCATAGCCTGCCCGCCGCGCTTCATGTCGACACCGGCATGAATCGGCTCGGCCTGCCCGGCGGTGAGTTGGAAACCCTGATCGCCGAGCCGGACCGCTTGGCCGGGATCGAGTTGCGCTATGTCATGAGTCACCTGGCCTGCGCCGAGGAGGCGGGGCACCAGCTTAACGGCGCCCAGCTTCAACGCTTCGAGGAGGCGCGGGCGCGCCTGCCCGGGGCGCCGGGCAGCCTGGCCAATTCCTCCGGCATTTTTCTCGGCGCGGACTATCACTTCGATCTCGCCCGTCCGGGGGCCGCTCTTTTCGGCGTCAATCCGACCCCGGACCGGCCCAATCCCATGGGCCAAGTGGTTCGCTTGCAAGGCAGAATCTTGCAGGTGCGTCAGATTGACGCTCCCCAGAGCGTTGGCTATGGTGCCACGCACCGCATGGTGGGGGGCAGCCGAGTCGCGACCGTGGCGCTTGGCTATGCGGACGGGTTTTTACGATCTCTGTCGGACCGGGCCAGTGCCTGGATCGGCGATCGAAAGGTTCCAGTAATTGGACGCGTCTCGATGGATCTGATTACACTCGACGTGACCGGCATAGCGGCGGGGGAAGCCCACGCTGGCGGACTGGTGGATTTGATCGGCCCCAATCAGGATGTCGATACCCTGGCCGGCGCGGCCGGAACCATTGGATACGAAGTCCTGACCTCGCTGGGCGCGCGCTATCATCGTGAATTCCTAGGCGGCTGACGGGACTCCTCATATGCCGATCTTGCAGCCGATTGGCCGCACTTTCCTGACCTTCCTGGCCGCCGTCGGGCGCCTGAGTCTGTTCGCGGCCAATGGCCTGGCCCATTGCATCAGGCCGCCCCTGTACCTGCGCCTGATCGGCCGGCAAATGATCGATATCGGCTATTATTCCCTTCCCGTGGTCGGGCTGACCGCGATCTTCACCGGCATGGTCCTGGCCCTCCAAAGCTACACCGGCTTCGCGCGCTTCGCCGCCGAAAGCGCGATCCCCAATGTCGTCGTTATCTCGATCACGCGCGAGTTGGGCCCGGTCCTGGCCGGGCTGATGGTCGCCGGCCGGGTCGGCGCCGCCATGGCGGCCGAGATCGGCACCATGCGCGTGACCGAACAAATCGACGCGCTCGACACCCTGGCGACGAATCCCTTCAAGTACCTGGTCGCGCCGCGCCTGATCGCCGGCATCACCATGATGCCGCTCCTGGTCTGCATCGCCGATATCATCGGCGTGTTCGGCGGCTATGTCGTTTCGATTTACAAGCTAGGCTTCAATCCGGCGATCTACCTGAAAAACACCATCGACTTCGTGGAGTTCGAGGACGTCGCCTCGGGTCTGGTCAAGGCCGCGGTCTTTGGATTCCTGATCACGCTCATGGGGTGCTATCACGGCTATAACTCCAAGGGCGGCGCGCAAGGCGTGGGCGCCGCGACCACCAACGCGGTGGTCTCGGCCTCGATCCTGATCCTGTGTTTCAACTACTTCATCACCGAGATCTTCTTCGCCGTATGAGCGCGCCAACCAACGCAGCGGCCCAGAAGATCGAGATCCGCGGTCTGAGCAAATCCTTTGGCCCCAAGGTCGTTCTGGACGGCCTCGACCTCGACGTCGCCGTTGGTGAATCGGTGGTCGTCATCGGCGGCTCGGGGACCGGCAAATCGGTTCTGCTGAAATGCATCCTGGGCCTTTTGACGCCGGACTCCGGCAGCATCAAAATCGACGGCGAGGAAGTCGTCGGCCTGCGCGGCAAGAACCGGGACCGCGTTCTGCGAAAATTTGGGATGCTGTTTCAGAACGCCGCCCTGTTCGATTCCCTGCCGGTTTGGGAGAATGTCGCCTTCGGCCTCATCCAGGGATCGGGAATGGACCTGACCGAGGCAAAAAAGGTCGCCATCGAAAAACTGGCGTCGGTCGGCATGACGGCCGAGGTGGGAGAGCTTTCGCCGGCCGAACTCTCGGGCGGCATGCGCAAGCGCGTCGGCCTGGCGCGGGCGATCGCGACCACGCCGGAGATTATTTTCTTCGACGAGCCGACGACCGGCCTGGACCCCATCATGGGCGACGTTATCAACGACCTGATCGTCAAGTGCGTGCAGGAGCTGGGCGCGAGCACGCTGTCGATCACCCATGACATGGCGAGCGCGCGCAAGATCGCGCACAGGATCGCGATGCTGTACCATGGCAAGATCATTTGGGCCGGACCGGTCGCGGATATCGATAGATCGGACAACGATTACGTCGACCAATTCATCCACGGCCGTGCCGAGGGCCCAATCCAGATGCAGGTTCGCGCGGGCTAGGCCCGCACCGGCCCACGAGTGTGGTGAAGAACAGCTTGGCCAAGCTTCAACATCGTTATGTCTGTCAGGCTTGCGGCACGGTCACGACACGCTGGGGCGGGCGTTGCGACGCCTGCGGCGAATGGAACAGCATCGTCGAGGAAATCCCGCGCGAGGCGGCACCGGGGGGCCTCGGCAAGGCCGGCGGGAACAGCGGCCGCCGCCGCGCGGGACGGGTCGAATTCGTAGGTCTTGAGGGCTCAACCGCGCGCGAACCGCGTTCCCCGAGCGGTCTGGCCGAGTTCGACCGGGTATGCGGCGGCGGGCTGGTGCCCGGTTCCACGGTTCTGATCGGCGGCGAGCCCGGCGTTGGCAAGTCGACCCTGTTGATGCAGGTCGCGGCGGCCCTGGGAGATCCTGGGCGCGCGCCGGGACCGCCAATCGCCTATATTTCCGGCGAGGAAGCAGTCGAACAACTACGCCTGCGCGCGCACCGCCTGGGCCTGGGCGCGGCACGGGTCGAATTGGCCACCGCGACCTCGGTCCGCGATATCGTGGCCAGCCTCGATACCGCCGAGCCGCCGCCCGCCGTGGTCGCCGATTCGGTCCAGACCTTGTATGTCGATACCCTGGAATCGGCGCCCGGCACTGTGTCTCAAGTCCGCGCCAGCGCCCAGGAGCTGATCCGCCTAGCCAAGCGGCGCGGCTTCGCCCTACTGCTGGTCGGCCACGTCACCAAGGATGGCCAGTTGGCGGGACCCAAGGTCCTGGAGCACATGGTGGATACGGTTCTGACCTTCGAGGGCGAGCGCGGTCATCCTTTCCGAATCCTGCGCGCCAGCAAGAACCGCTATGGCCCGACCGACGAAATCGGGGTCTTCGAGATGGGCGATGACGGCCTGCGGGAGGTCGCCAATCCCTCGGCCCTGTTCCTGGCCGAGCGGCGCGGCGATGTGGCCGGCGCCGCGGTCTTCGCCGGAATTGAAGGCACCCGGCCTGTTTTAGTGGAAATTCAAGCGCTTGCCTCGCCCTCGCCCCTGGCGACCCCGCGCCGCGCCGTGGTCGGCTGGGATTCCGCCCGCCTGGCCATGGTACTGGCGGTCCTGGAGGCGCGTTGCGGGCTGGTATTCACGGGTAAGGAGGTCTATCTAAACGTGGCGGGCGGCCTGCGGATCGGCGAGCCGGCGGCGGACCTCGCGGTGGCGGCGGCCTTGATATCGGCGGTCAGCGGCGAACCGGTGCCGGCGGGAACGGTGGTGTTCGGAGAGGTTGGGCTGTCCGGCGAGGTGCGGGCCGTGGGACGAAGCGAGGCGCGCCTGAAAGAGGCGGCGAAGCTGGGATTCGAGCGGGCTATAAGCCCACCGCGACGGGGCGGCGCCTCGGACCGGCGGGACAGGGGGCGCAAGAAGGCTGGTAATGGGGACCGCGAGGCGGCGGCGCATCCGGGCCTGAAGATACAGGAGATCGCCCACTTGAACGACTTGATCGAAATTCTGGCACCGCAAGCCGCGGGACGCATGGCGCGGCGGGCGGCCCGCGCGGCAGAGGCCGAATTCAGCTAGTGGATAACCTGCCCATCAACGTAACCGATCTCACGATCCTCGCGATCCTGGGGCTCTCGGCCGCCTTCGCCTTTTTCCGCGGCTTCGTGCATGAGCTCCTGGCGATCGTCTCCTGGGTCGGCGCCGGTGGGGTCACGCTCTACGGCTTCCCCTTGGCCCAGCCGGAGGCGCGAAAATATATCGCTTCGCCCTTGATCGCCGACATGGCGGCCGGGATCGTCCTGTTCCTGGTCGTCCTGGTGGTGCTGTCGATCGCGACGCGGCTGCTCTCGCGCCGGGTGCGCGACAGCAGCTTGGGGCCGCTCGATCGCTCGCTCGGACTCCTGTTCGGCGCGCTTCGCGGCGCGGTTCTGGTATGCGTCGCCTGGCTGATGTTACTGTGGGTGATGCCGCGTGACGATCTTCCCGTTTGGATCGCCGAGGCGCACGCCCTGCCCTTGGTCGAAAAGGGGAGCGATCTTTTGACGCGGCTGATCCCCGACGAGCTCGGCGGCGACGCGGTCCGCGCGGCACAAACCTTAAAGCCGGATCCAATCGGCGCCACCAACTATGAAGACCTGCTCAAACCCCGCGCGAATGGCGGCACGACCCAGGTGAAGCCGGGATACAAAGGCACGGAACGAGACGCCATGCGGCAGTTGATCGAAGCCGCCACGCAAAACAACTCACCCGCCGAGGAAGTTGGACGATGATGCGGAATCACCCTTTCCCGCGCGATCCCGACGACGACAAACCGCACGAGGAATGCGGCGTGTTCGGCGTGTTCGGAACCGAGGAAGATGCTGCGGCCTTGACCGCTCTCGGCCTGCACGCCCTGCAACACCGCGGTCAGGAAGCCGCCGGAATGGTGACTTTCAATGACCGGCAGTTTCATGCCCACCGGGATCTGGGTCTGGTCGGGGATATCTTTTCCAGCGAGCAGATCATGTCCCGCCTATCCGGCAAGCTGGCGATCGGGCACGTGCGCTATTCCACCACCGGCGAAACCGCCTTGCGCAACGTGCAGCCACTGTTCGCCGAATTGGAATTCGGCGGCTTTTCTCTCGCCCACAATGGCAATTTGACCAATACCTTCGCCTTGCGGCGGCAACTGGTAAGCCGCGGCTCCCTGTTCCAATCGACCTCCGACACCGAGGTCTTCATCCACCTCATGGCCACCTCGGCGCGCAAGAACGTGGTCGATCGCCTGACCGATGCCCTGCGTCAGGTCGAGGGCGCCTTCTCTCTCGTCGCCATGACCGAATCCTGCGTCATCGGCGTGCGCGATCCCCTCGGTGTCCGGCCTCTGGTGATCGGCCGCAAGGCCGGCACCCATGTCCTGTCTTCGGAGACCTGCGCGCTCGATATCATCGGCGCCGAGCTAGTGCGTGAGGTCGAGCCCGGCGAGATGGTCGTGCTCGACGCCTCCGGCATTCACAGTCTGCGCCCCTTCCCACAGATGCGGCAGCGTTTCTGCGTCTTCGAGTACATCTATTTCGCCCGCCCCGATTCACAGATCGAGGGCGCCAGCGTCTACGAGCGGCGCAAGCGGATCGGCGTTGAACTAACCCGCGAAGCGCCGGTGCCCGCCGACCTGGTGGTGCCGGTGCCCGATTCCGGTGTGCCGGCCGCGATCGGCTACGCCGAGGCCTCGGGCATTCCCTTCGACCTGGGCATCATCCGCAACCACTATGTCGGGCGCACATTCATCGAACCGGCGCAGCAGATCCGCAATCTAGGCGTCAAGCTGAAGCACAACGCCAACCGTGCCAGCCTGACCGGCAAGCGCGTGATCCTGGTTGACGATTCCATCGTGCGCGGCACCACCTCGGTCAAGATCGTGGAGATGGTGCGTGCCGCCGGCGCGACCGAGGTTCACATGCGCATCGCCGCGCCGCCGACCGCCCACTCCTGCTTCTACGGCATCGACACGCCGGAGCCGGACGAACTGCTCGCCTCGCGCTTCGATGTGGCCGGAATGGCCGACCACATTGGGGTCGACAGCTTGGCCTTCATTTCCATGGACGGCCTGTACCGGGCCATGGGCGAGCCGGGACGCGACCCGGAACACCCGCAATTTTGCGACGCCTGCTTCACCGGCGAATACCCGACCCGCCTGACGGACTCGGAAAGCACTCAGGATGGGCGCCAGCTCTCCCTCCTGGCCGAGATGGCCTGACGCCCGGCAAATTACCGCCCATAGTTCAGCCTCATTTTTCGAAATATTAAAGACCGGAACTTCATGCTGAACCTCTCCCCCGCCGCGGCCATGGAATGTCATGACCAAGCCGAGCCTCTTTCGCGCGCCACGCAATTGCACGGAACGGATATGTTGACCAAGGCAATCCGCGCCCTCGCAGCCCTGGCCGGTGCGATGCTGCTGTCGCAGTTTCCGGCCTTCTACGACCAATACCTGCAACGCCTGGGTGGGCGGCTCGACCAGGCCCGTATCGAGATCGCGCGCATCGAGGACGCGGCGCGCCAGGAACGCCTGAGCGTCGGGGCTTACATCGCCGTGTTTCTGGGCGACGAAAAATCCCCCGTGCGCCGCCAGGGCCACGTCATGGAGGCACGGATAAACGAGCTTGAGGATCTGGAAGCGGCCTTCGCCGCCTTGCGCGACGCCGCCACCGCAGCCCGGCCGATGCGCTTCGCCGAGCATGCCGAGAACGACACCGCCCGCGCCGCGTGGGAGGATTTCCAGCCCGCCCTGCCGCTTGGCACCGAGGGCATGACCTACGGCCTCATCGGCATGCTGGGCGGCCTCCTGGGCGCCAGTATGGGCGAAAGGGCGGTCACGGCCGCGCGGCGCCGGCGGCGGACGGCATGAGCGGACCAGCCCCCCAGAGCGGCCGCCTGGCCGGCCGCATCGCCCTGGTCACCGGGGCCTCGCGCGGGATCGGCGCGGCGGTCGCGCGGCGCTTCGCGGCCGAGGGCGCGCAACTGATCCTGATCGCGCGCACGGTCGGCGGCCTGGAGGAGACCGACGACGCGGTGCGCGCGGCCGGCGCCCCGGGCGCCCTGCTGGTGCCGCTCGACCTGCGCGAGTCCGATGCCATCGACCAGCTCGGAGCTTCGTTGTTCGAACGCTACGGCAAGCTCGATATCCTGGTCGGCAATGCCGGGATTCTGGGCGACCTATCGCCCCTGGGCCACGTCCAGCCCGCGCGCTGGGCCGAGGTCATGGATATCAACCTGACCGCCCACTGGCGCTTGATCCGCAGCCTCGATCCCCTGCTGCGGCGCTCGGAGGCGGGGCGCGCGATCTTCGTCTCCTCCGGCGCGGCCACCGGGACCCACGCCTATTGGGGCCCCTACGCGGTCTCCAAGGCGGCCTTGGAAGCGCTGGTCAAGACCTATGCGGCCGAGAACCGGAAAACCAACGTCCGCGCCAACATCCTCGACCCGGGCGCGGTGCGCACCGCCATGCGCGCCCAAGCCTTCCCCGGCGAGGACGCGAACGCCCTGCCCGCGCCCGACGACATCGCCGAGGCCTTCGTCGCCCTGGCGGAAGCCGCCTGCACCAGGACCGGCGAGGTGGTCAGGGTTTGAGACGCCTCAAGCAGGCGTGCCCTGGGCGGCGAATTTGCGCGTGAGCCAGCGCATGACGTAGCCGCGCGGCTCGTCAACGCCGGTAATCAGATATCGCAGCGTGTATTCGTTGTTCAAGGTCGCCTCGAGCAGGCGCACAGCATGCGGGGTGCCGCAAAACAAAACCCTGTCGCCCGGCCGCAAGGCCGTGGTCAGCGCCGGCATGACAACCGGCTCCTGGCCCGATTCCATAACCAGGGGCAGGCAGGCGAGCCGCCGGTTCCGGTCTTCGGGGTCGCGCAGGACGTCGCCCAGGACGATGGCTTTACCGTCCCGCATAACGCGCGGCAAGGCGCCCGGCGCGGTTGTATCCAGGGTCCAGAGCCTGGGCTGGGTACCGCCCACGGTCCTGGACAGGATGTCCACCGCCGCGTTCAAGCCCCCGTCCCGGGCCAGGAACGTGGGGCCGTGAAGGGTCTCGAAAAACGTCTTGAGCAGGGGCGCGACGAGCAGGAACAAGATCCGGCGGGCGGAAACCAAGCTGGGCACCATGATGAAATCCGCCCGTGCCGCCTGAAACACCTCCAAATTGCGGTAGCGGTTTTGCCGGACCAGGGTAAAGATATCCGGATTCAAGGCACGGGTGTTGAGCAGGATGCTTAGATTTTCCGAATCGCTGTCGGTTCCCGCCACGATACCCGACGTATGCTCGATGTCCGCTTTAAGCAAATTCTCCTGGCTGGCCCGGCCAGGGATCAAGCCGTCGACCTGCGTATCCTGAGCAAGTGGGCCTGACTCGATCACTACGGTCGCGACTCCCTGCGACTGCAAGGACTTGCGAATCCACTGGCCCATGCGCCCGAAGCCGCACAGAATCCACTTCCCCTTGGGCGGGCAGGTTCTCTGATCCAGGGTCGCCCCCGGGGTGCCGGCGAGCCACTGGTTCAAGCTATGAATCGCCGGGTTCTCAATGATCGCGGCCAGGTATTTCGCGTAGGTCTGAAACGGATCGATGATGTGTACATTGTTGCCCAGGGTGGCCAGGATTTCCTCGAAATCCTCTGACGTCGATTGAACCATGACCAAGACGTCCTTGTTCAGCAGGCTGGCGGTCACCGCGATCTTCAGATTGACTTCCTCTTGTTGGGTCAAGGCAACCACGGCCTTGCAGTGGGGATTTAGCAAGCCGGCTTCGATCAAATGTTCGGGGATCCGGGCATCGGCGCAAAGCCCGGTCACTTGGGCCCGGTAGTCGCGCAGGAACAGGGTCTGCACCCGTTCCGGGTTCCGTTCCACGACGACCACGGTCATGCCCGAATCGCTCAGCCCGCGTGTCAGTAGGGCCCCGGTATTACCGAAACCGCAAACAATGCAAAAAGGCTCGCTAAGCCGGCTCACCTCCTTGACGAAACGCCGCTCGGCGAGGGAACGCTGGAATTCCTGGTTCTGCACCAAGCGAACGATGGAACCCAGCGCATAGAACCAGGCGATGACGCCGGCATAAAGCGACACGATGCCCCACATGCGCTGCGCCTCGGTGTAGGTCTGAGGCAACTCGCCGAAACCGGTCGTGGTCACGGTGTAGGCGAGAAAGTAGAAGGCGTGGAAAAAACTCATGTGAGCCGGATTACCTTGCGCGTCCTGACCGGGAATCAGGACCCAACCGAGCATGGAGGCAGCATAGACGGTAATCAGGACGATGACCGGCCGGCGCATGTAGCGCAGTATGATGAAGGTGATCCGGCTAGATTTCGGCGAGTTTCGCATCGCGGAACTCTCAGCGGCGCAGCATCAAGGTTTCGCTCGTCAGCATGGTGACCGAGATGATGTTGGCGACCATGGCGCCGCCCGCCAGCGACACGATCGTGGCCATCACGGAAGGAATCATCCCAACTTCGCTGACATGGGCCGCGACCGCCCAGATGATCGCGGCGGCGATCAACTGCAAATCGGCGACCAGGCTGGTCGCCAACAACACGGCGCCGATCTGGGAGCGGTCGCCCAGCTTCAATCCCGTGGCGATCAGGTTGACGACAACGACGAAAAAGAACTCGACGATGCTGTGGTGATCTGGATTGTCGATCTCGCCGATGAAAAAGCCGAAATTCAGCGTCAGCGCGAGAACGATGAAGAATCCGAAGATGACCCGTTCCAGATTCATGCCGGTTTCGCCTCCCCCGGATATGGTTCGGCGGCCTTGAAGCGGCCGCTCGTCCGGGATCAGGATAGCACCGTCCGCGATAAAGCCGGAGTCCAAAAATCCGGCGTTCTAGGGCAGACCCGCCCTAGCCCAGCTTACGCGGCCGCCGGTCCTTGGGCGCGTAGGGATTTTCGCCCTTGCGCAGATTGACCCGGATCGGCGTGCCGGGCAGGTCGAAATCCTCGCGCAGGCCGTTTTCCAGATAGCGGATGTAGGAATCCGGCAAATCCTTGGGCCGGGAACAGAAGACGGCGAAGGTCGGCGGCCGGGCGCTGGCCTGAGTCATGTAGCGTAGCTTGATGCGCCGCCCGCCAGGCGCCGGCGGCGGGTGCGCCTGAACCATGGCCGCCAGCCAGCGGTTGAGAACCGGGGTCGAGACCCGCCGGTTCCAGACCTCGTAGGCCCCCAGCACGGCATCGAGCATACGGTCCATGTTCGCCCCCCGCAGAGCCGAGACGGTGACAACCGGTATGCCGCGTACCCGGGGCAAGGAACGCTCCAGCCGAGCGCGCAGAGCCGCCAGTGTGGCCTCCCGGTCGGCGCAGGCGTCCCACTTGTTCACGACAACGATCAGGGCCCGCCCTTCCTCGATCACATGGGCGGCGATGGTCAGGTCCTGCTTTTCCATGGCCATTTCGGCATCGACCATCAGGACCACGACCTGGGCGTATTTGACCGCCCGCATGGTGTCGGCGGTCGAGAGTTTTTCCAGCGATTCGTTGACCCGCGACCGCCGGCGCAGGCCGGCCGTGTCGACCAGGCGGATCGGCTGGTTCTTGTAGGACCACTCGATGGCGATGGCGTCGCGGGTAATGCCGGCTTCGGGACCGGTCAGCACCCGCTCGTCGCCCAGCAAGCGATTCACCAGGGTGGACTTGCCGACGTTGGGGCGCCCTACAATGGCCAGTTGTAGGGTGCCGGCCGGCGGCTCGCCCTCCTGATCCTCCGCCTCGATTGCCTCTTCTTGCGATTTCGCGTCAAGCTCTTGAATCCGGTCCTTGAGAACCTCGTGAAGATCGGCCATGCCCAGGCCGTGCTCGGCGGATACGGCCACCGGCTCGCCGAGGCCAAGGGCGAAGGCCTCCGCCACGCCAGCCTCGGCCGCAGCGCCTTCGCATTTATTGGCGACCAGAATGACCGGCGTTCTGGACCGGCGCAGCAGATCGGCGAAATGCCGGTCGAGGGGCATGAGCCCGGCCCGCGCGTCGATCACAAGCAAGGCCACGTCGGCCTCGGCCAGGGCGCGCTCGCTTTGCCCGCGCATACGCCGCTCCAAGGCGTCCTCGGCGGCATCCTCCAGCCCGGCGGTGTCAATCGCGGTGAAGTCCAGGTCATAGAGGCGCGCTTTGCCCTCGCGGCGGTCCCGGGTCACCCCCGGTTCCGGCGCGACCAAGGCCTGGCGCTTGCCAACCAGACGGTTGAATAGGGTGGACTTACCGACGTTCGGCCGGCCCAGGATGGCGAGAGTAAAAGTCATGTCGTTCATTCAGGCAAAAGCGCGGCACCGGGCGAGAGCGGCGTTCGGAAACCGCCTTTGGTTAGCGCATGGCCACCAGGCTGCCGCTATCGGTCACGAAGTAAAGCGCGTTCGCCGCGACGACGGGCGCGATGCTGACCGCGCCGGGCAGATCGATGGCGCCTATTATCTCGCCCGTGTAGGGCGACACCGACAGCGCCTTGTCATGAGAGCCGGCGACGATCAAGCGGTCGCCCGCGAGTACCGGTCCGGTCCACTGGATCGGATCTTCCTGATCCTCGGGATCCTCGTAACGTTCAAGCGGCAAAACCCAACGTATGCGTCCATCCCGGCGGGTCAAGCAGACGAGTTGCGCGTCATTGGAAAGAACGAAGATGAAGTCGCCGCCGACCCAAGGCATTTCAACGCCGTCGATTTTACGCTCCCAAACCCGCAGTCCGCGGCGCAGATCGATCGCGATCATGCGCCCGGAATGACTGACCGCGAAGACCATGTCCCGATCGATGACCGGGGCGCCGCGAATGTGCGCGATGTCCGCCAGCGGGTCGGTCCGGGAAACGGCGGTCAGGCTTTCGTTCCATAGAGGGCGGCCATTCTCGGCCAGGAGTCCGAAAATCTCTCCGGACGAATAGGGCGTCACCACCGTGGAGCCCGATACCGCCGGACTGGCCGCGCCCAGCAGGCCGGTTGCTTCCTCGATGCCGCTGTGAATCCACAACCGGCGGCCATCTTCGGCGCTCAACGCGATTGTCTGATTGGCCGTCGTCACCACGAAAACCCGGCCGCCGGCCGCGGTCGGCGCGGCGCGCATCGGCCCCGGCATGCGCTGGCGCCAAATGACCTGACCGTCGGCGGCGTTCAAGGCGATAACCTCGGCGAACCCGGTCGACACGAACAGGCGGCCATTCTCGAACGCCAATCCGCCGCCGAAATATCCATCCTCCTCGAACTCGGGTTCGATCTCCTGGCGCCATAGGGTCCGTCCGCTCTCGGCATCGAACGCGGTCACGGTGGATAGCGCATCCATGCCGTAGACCGTGCCGTCGGCCACCAGCGGTTGAGCCAGGATGCGCCGATTGCTCGCAGCGCCGGTGCCCAGGTCGCTGCTCCAGGCCCGCCGGGGGGCCTGGGCGAGAGAAAGGTGATAGGTGGCATGGGTCGGGCTGCCGCCGTATTGGGTCCAGCGCTCATTCACATAAGGGGCGGAGAGCAGGACCCGAACCTCCGCCACCGAGGCGTCCGGCCTCAAGCCGCGATCGACCGAGAGGATGGAAATACGCTTACCGGGCAGGATTTCCTCGGGCGGCGAACCGAACAGATCGCCCACGGTCTCGCAGCCTGACAGAAGAAGCGCGCAGACAACGAGGCCCGCTATGCGTGACGTCTTGCCCCCCAAGGCCGCCCCCTAGCTTTTCAAGGCCGCGAGCATCTGCGCCGCCCGGGCGCGCAGCCCGGAGGATATCTCGCGGTCATCGGAAATCTTGGTGTAGAGTTCCATCGCCGCCGCCTTGTCGCCCGCGCGCAGCGCCAGAACCGCCATCAATTCCCAGGCCGATCCCCGGAAGGCCATGCCGGCGCCGGCCAGGGGTTCGAGCCGGGCCCGCAACTCATCGGGATCGGCGGTGTCGATCTGATGCAACACGGACAAGAGGGTCGCGACGTCGCGGAAACCCGGCCCAAGCGTGCTATCCGCCGCGATGCGGTCCCATAGCGCGATCGCGCCATCGGCGTCGTCCTCCTCCGCCATGAGGCGCGCGCGCTCCAAGGCCGCCAAACCGGCATAGCCGCCGTCGCCGGGGGCGCCGAATTCGTCCAAGACCGCGATAGCCCCTGCCTGATCGCCGCCCCGCGCCTGGGCCAGCGCCGCTGCGAATCGATCCGACAGGTCTTCCCGGCGCTGTTGGTCGTAAGCCCGCCAAGCCTGGACCCCGCCGACCGCCAAAATAACGGCGACAAACAGCGCGATAAAGATCTTACCGTACTTCTTCCAGAGCTTTTCGAAGTTCTCGCGCCGGAGATCCTCGTCGACTTCTCTGAATAGATCGGCCACGTATCGGTTCCTCGTCTCAGGTCTTTAGGCGCACACGCCGCGCGACGGTCCCGCCAGGGCCCGGCCAATCCCGTTGCTTAGCGGGAAGCCGCCCTCCGATCAACCGCTAACGGACCCTGGCACCCCCGCGATGACCTTTTACGGCCAATCCAGCCCTCTAGGCCGCGCGCCATTTGATCGAGCATCCCATGGAGGGAATCTGGTCCCTGGGGCCCTGGCCGGTCTCGGCGATTTGCGCCATGGCGGCGTAAAGCTCACGCTGGGCGCCCTCGATCAGCGTGGTCTTGGACTCATCCAGGCGGCCCCGGTATTGCAGGCCCAGATCCTTATCGAATCCGAAGAAATCGGGCGTACACACCGCGCCATAGGCGCGGGCGACATCCTGGGTCCGGTCGATGGCATAGGGGAAATCGAAGCCATGCTCGGCCGCGAAGGCCTTCATGTTCTCGAAGGAATCCTCGGGGTAGGAATCGGTATCGTTGGACATGATCGCGATCGCGCCGATCCCCTTGAGCCGCAAGGCGGCCACTTCGCCGGCCAGCCGTCCGACGATCGATTTCACATAGGGGCAGTGATTGCAGATGAACATGATCAGGGTCCCATTTGGGCCCCTGACCCGGTCCAGCGAATAGGATTGGCCGTCAATGCCTTCAAGCTCGAAATCCACCGCTTTCCAGCCGAAATCGCATAACGGTCCTTGCGCAGCCATGGTTCTCGTCCTCCTAGCTCTGCCTGGCCCGGCACCCGCCCGGCCAAGCAATTGTTTACCCGATATTTACATGGATTGCCGATAATTTAGCTCAAGTGCCCGAAACCCTTAATCGGGTCCGGGCAGAAGCTGGCTCAAGACGAGACGAGACCACACAGTCTTTCTATTTCAAAGAGTTACATTAAACTCTTGGATCTAGGGCACGAAAATTCCGGTAGCGGGAGTCAAGGTATGGCACGCGCCGCGTTCCTTCTAGCATGTTTACTCGGCCTCCAGGGGTGCGGGTTCGCGGCGTTAACCTTCGCCGGCGCCAACGTGGCCACCGTGATCCATGCCGACAAGACGATCCCGGATATGGCCCTCAGCGCGCAGCGGGAGGAGAATTGCAGTCTACTGCACGCATCGCGGAACGAGGCCTACTGCCAGCCGGCACCGCCCGAGCCGGAAGAGGCCCTGGCCGCGCTGGCGAACAAGCGGTACTGCTACCGCACCCTGGGCCGGATCGATTGCTACAACCGGCCCGATTTTCTGGCCAGCGGACATACCCGGGTCAATTTCACCACCGGTTTTCTACCGGCCGGCGAGGCATCCGCGCTCACGACCCAACGACAGACGAAGGGCGTGCCCATGGCCGGTATTCCCGCGCCCGCCGAAGCGGCCGCGGAATCGCAAGCCGCCTCCCCGCCCTCACCCCCGGCGACAAAAAACGCTCCAAAGCGCCCTCCAGGCGGCAAGAACGCCAAGGGAGCCCCCGCCGCCCTCTCCCCCCCAGCCTTAGCGGCAAAGACGGCCGATGAGGCCGCGCCGCCCCAGAAGGGCACCCCCGTCACCTCCCCGGCCCTCGCCGGCCCCGGGATAACAGGCACGCCGGTGGCGCAAGTTCCACCCCTCGACACGCTTCCGGGCCAAGGGACTTATTGATCCAAACGCGCAAACGGTTACGCGCAGGCCCTAGACGTACCGGCGGATTTCGGGAAAGATAAGGCGAAACACGGATGAATACCGGGGAGAAGCGCCAGTCTCATGGCGAAAGTATATCGAATCGCCGATGCGCGGCCTCAGGCCGGACCTACCTTTTTCGACCGCAACGAACTCAGCCAACTGCTATCCCTTTATAGCCGCAGGGTTATTAGCGGCGAGTGGCGCGACTACGCCATCGACCAAAAGGGCGGCAGCGCCGTATTCTCGGTTTTCCGCCATAGCCACGACGCCCCCGTATTCCGCATCGCCAAGCGCGCCAATGGTAATTCCGCCCGCGGCAAATATGTTGTCCAGCGCGGGCGCGAAACGCTGAAACAGGCGGCGAGCATGAGCGAGGCCCTGTCGGTCTTCGGCCGCGAGCTTACGCTCATCCGCTAAAGCCCCATTCCCGTTTCGAAATTCCCGGCGGCGCGACCCCATATCCCGGCCCAGCGGGCCAGGGTACCCGTGCGCCAAGCCCCCGGAATGACGAGGAAATCGCCGGGCCGATTTCTTTGTCGCGATTCAGACATGATTCGTCGCGCCGGATGAAGCCTAAACCCCCCGGTTTCGGTGGAAATACTTAGAATAAATGCAATTTCCGCCGGGGCCCGAGGATTCGCGCCCCGGCCTTATTTCGTGAGGTTTGACCGATGTCCGACTCGGATGATCTGGACCTGAACTCGCTCAGCGATGAAGAGCTCACACAACAGATGCACGACGATCTCTACGACGGCCTGAAGGAGGAAATCGAGGAGGGCGTCCACATCCTGCTCGGGCGCGGCTGGACGCCATACAAGACGCTGACCGAAGCCCTGGTCGAGGGCATGCGGATCGTCGGTATCGATTTCCGCGACGGCATCCTGTTCGTGCCCGAGGTCTTGCTGGCGGCCAATGCCATGAAGGCCGGGATGACGATCCTGCGGCCACTGCTGGCCGAAACCGGGGCCCCGGCCGTGGGCACGATGGTTATCGGCACGGTCAAGGGCGACATTCACGACATCGGCAAGAACCTGGTTTCCATGATGATGGAAGGCGCCGGTTTCGATGTCATCAACATCGGCATCAACAACGCGGTCGAGGCCTACCTGGAAGCGATCGAAGAGCACAAGCCCGACATCCTGGGCATGTCGGCCCTGCTGACCACGACCATGCCCTACATGAAGGTGGTGATCGATACCTTGAAAGAGAAAGGCATGCGCGACGACTATATCGTCCTGGTCGGCGGCGCCCCCTTGAACGAGGCCTTCGCCGAAGCCATCGGCGCCGACGCCTATTGCCGGGATGCCGCGGTCGCGGTCGAGACCGCCAAGGAACTCATCCGGCGCAAGCACAACGTGCGCGGCGGCACCGCGGCCTGACGGCGGGACAAGATGAACACGGATTCCATGGCGGCGAGTCCGGCGGAAACGCGCACCAGGGTCATCGCCTGCGGTGCCCTGGCCCGCGAGATCGTGGAACTGATCCGGGTCAACGCCTGGCGCGGCATGTCCGTGACCTGCCTGCCGGCGATCTGGCACAACACACCCGCGAAAATCCCCGAAGCCGTGCGGGCCAAGATTCGCGCAGCCAGGAGCGAAGGTTACGACCGGATCCTCGTCGCTTACGGCGATTGCGGCACCGGCGGCCTGCTTGACCGGGTGCTCGAAGAGGAAGGGGCGACACGCATTGGCGGGCCCCACTGTTACGCCTTCTATTCCGGGGTCGAGAATTTTGCCGCCCACGCCGAGGCCGACCCGACCGGGTTTTACCTGACGGATTATCTGGCGCGGCATTTCGACCGCTTGATCATCCAGGGCTTGGGCATCGACCGGCACCCGGAACTGCTGCAAGACTACTTTGGCAATTACACCAAAATCGTCTACCTGGCGCAGAGCGAAGACGACGCGCTGAACGAGCGTGCCCGCGCCGCGGCGGACCGCCTGGGATTGAAATTCGAGCGCCGCTTCACCGGCTACGGCGAGCTTGGCGATTTCCTGCACGCCCCGTTCTTAAGCAAGGCGAGCTAGCAACATGGCGAAGCTGACCGTGGTTTATTGGCGCGACATTCCCGCGCAAGTCATCGTCAAGGCCGGGCGCCAGGCCGCCAAGCGCCAACTGAGCGAGCGTTTCGAGAAGGCCATCGACCGGGCCGCCATGCGCGCCAAGCTGCGCGATACGGATTCATACCTGGCGGAATGGCGCCGCGCCGCGCCCGTCGAGTGCGGCGACGATCTGGAGGCCGAGGCAACGTCGGCGGCGCGGCATCTGGAAACCGAATTCGACGAGGAACGGCTGGCCGCCCTGGTCGCGTGCGGCGGCGCCGAGAACGCATAAGAGGACACGGAAAACGTGGCGATTTTAAGCAACATGGTTTCGGCCGGAAAGTGGGAGCCGGAAGAGATGGACCCCGTCAAGCAACAGATCGTGGATCTGGCCGCCGGATTTTCCATCGAAACCACACCGGGTTCGGCCCTGAAAATCCCCGACTACCGCGAGCATCTGCGCGCGGGCGCGACCGTCAGCGTGACCTTCCTGCCTGGGTCCGATTTCGCCGATACCATCGCCACGGCGAAGCGACTGAAGGACGAGGGCTTCGTCCCGGCGCCGCACTTCGTCGCCCGTTCGATCCCCAGCAAGGCGATGCTGGAGGAAAATCTGAAACGCCTGCAAGGCGAGGCCGGGATCGAGGAAGCGGTGGTGCTGGCCGGCGGGGTCAGCGAACCTCTCGGTGAGTTCGACAACTCCATGGATCTATTGGCGACCGGCCTGTTCGAGGCTCATGGCATCAAGCGTATCGGCGTCGCCGGCCACCCCGAGGGCAGTCCCGATATTCCACCGGCGCGCGCGTTCGAGGCCTTGCGGTGGAAAAACGACTACGCCCGCGGCAGTGCCGCGGATTTTTACATCGCGACCCAGTTCTGCTTCGAGGCAGCGCCGATCATCGCCTGGGAAAAAGCGGCTTGGGAGGCAGGCAACACGCTCCCTATCCATATCGGCGTGCCCGGTCTGGCGACGCTGAAAACCCTGATCAACCATGCCAAGGCCTGCGGTGTCGGCCCCTCCATGCGCATGCTCACACGTCAGGCGCGCAACATCGCGAAACTCCTAACCGTGCAACAGCCGGACCGCCTGCTCATCGACTTGGCGCGCCATAAGGCGACCATCCCACACTCCGCCATCGCCAAAATTCATGTCTATCCCTTGGGCGGCTTGCGCCGCTCGGCCAAGTGGAGTTATGGCGTCGCCGACGGCGACTTCGCCCTGGCGAAAAACGGCAAGAAATTCTCAGTCACCGTGGATGTAGACTGACGGCGCCGAAAACGTAATGCTGGGGCGGCCCAACGGTGGCCCGCTCCGCCACCCTCAAGTCTGGAAAGCACACCACCTATGACGCACACCGTTATCAGCTCTCATAAGCAGGAAGTCATCATCGGCTTCGACCAGCCGTTCTGCGTGATCGGCGAGCGCATCAACCCGACCGGGCGCAAGAAGCTGGCCGCCGAGATGGCCGCCGGCGACTACAGCACCGTCGAGGCCGATACCCTGGCCCAGGTCGCGGCGGGCGCCAACATGCTCGACGTCAACGCGGGCATCCCGCTCGCCGACGAGCCGGCGATCCTCGCCGAGTCCATCAAACTGGTTCAGTCCCTGGTGGATGTGCCTCTGTCGATCGATTCCTCGATTGTCGAGGCCTTGGAGGCCGGCCTGGCGGTGTATCGGGGCAAGGCCTTAGTCAATTCGGTCACCGGCGAGGAAGAACGCCTGGAAGTCGTCCTGCCCTTGATCAAGAAATACGGCGCCGCCGTGGTCGCCATCTCGAACGACGAGACCGGCATCTCGGAAGACCCGGACGTGCGTTTCGAGGTCGCCAAGAAAATCGTGCACCGCGCCGCCGATTTCGGCATCCCGGCCTGCGATGTGGTGGTCGATCCCTTGGTCATGCCCATCGGCGCGCTCGGCCAGGCCGGAGTCGCCGCCTTCCGCCTGATCCGCCGCCTGCGCGAGGAGCTGGGCGTCAACACGACTTGCGGCGCTTCGAACATCAGTTTCGGGTTGCCGAACCGGCACGCGCTCAACGCCCATTTCCTGGCCATGGCGGCCAGCAACGGCATGACCTCGGCGATCATGAACCCGCTGCACGAAGAGGAAATGACCGGCATCATGGCGGCAAATGTCCTCAACGGCGTGGACACCAACTGCGCCCGCTGGCTGCGCAAATTCCGCGCGCCGCCGGCCGCCGGCAGCGAGGAAGAAGCCCGGCGCGGGCGCCGCCGCCGGCGCGGCTAAACCAAAAGGAAACCCGGTTCCTTGGCGCAAGACCCGCTCATCGTCTTCACGCCCTCGGGCCGGCGGGGCCGCTTTCCAGCCGGGACGCCGGTGCTTCAGGCCGCACGCAGCCTCGGCGTCGATATCGATTCCGTGTGCGGCGGGCGCGGGTTGTGCGGCCGCTGCCAAATCCGCCTGAGCACCGGCGAATTCTCCAAGCACGGCATCGTCAGCCGCGGCGAAAACTTGAGCGCCGCCAATCAAGTCGAAGCGCGCTACGACGACAAGCGCGGTATTCGCGCGGGCCAAAGACTATCGTGCCAGGCGCGAATCTTGGGCGATCTGGCGATCGACGTGCCGCGCGAAAGCCAGGTCCATAAGCAGGTCGTGCGCAAGCGGGCCGAGGCCCGCGACATAGAAATAGATCCGGCGATCCGCCTGCACTACATCGAGGTTGAGCAGCCGGATATGCACAATCCCAGCGGCGATATGGAGCGCGTCATGAAGGCGCTCCACGAGCAGTGGGAAATCGACGGCCTGGAGTGCGATTTGCGCGTGCTTCAGGTGCTGCAAAAAGTCCTGCGCGACGGCGACTGGAAGATCACGGTCGCCGTGCACCGGGGCCAGGTCCTGACCACCGCCTGGCCCGGTTTTCACGACCAGGCTTACGGCGTCGCCGTCGATGTCGGCTCGACCACCATCGCCGCCCACCTGTGCAAGCTCGCGACCGGCGAGGTGGTCGCCTCGGCCGGCATCATGAACCCGCAGATCCGCTTCGGCGAGGACCTGATGAGCCGGGTGTCCTACGTCATGATGAACCCGGGCGGAGAAGTGGAACTAACCGCCGCCGTGCGCGAGGCGATCGATACCTTGTTCCAGGAAGTCGCGGCCGAGGCCGGTATCGACAAGGACGATATCTTGAACGCGACCTTTGTCGGCAACCCGATAATGCACCACCTGCTGCTGGGTATCGACCCGACCGAATTGGGTGGCGCGCCCTTCGCCTTGGCGGCCAATTCGGGCTTGACCTTCTGGGCCAGCGAGATCGAGTTGAGCGAACTGAACCGCGGCGCCCGGGTTTACGTGCTCCCGTGCATCGCCGGCCATGTCGGCGCCGATACCGCCGGGGTCATCCTTTCGGAAAGCCCGCACCTGAGCGACGAGATCGTTTTGGTGGTCGATGTCGGCACCAACGCCGAGATCCTGCTTGGCGACAAGCAACGCCTGCTCGCCTGCTCCTCGCCCACGGGCCCGGCCTTCGAGGGCGCGCAAATCTCCTGCGGACAACGCGCCGCGCCGGGCGCCATCGAGCGGGTACGCATCGACCCGGAAACGCTGGAGCCGCGCTACAAGGTCATCGGCTGCGATCTGTGGTCGGACCAGGAAGGTTTCGATGCCGCGACCGAGGCCACCGGAGTCACCGGGGTTTGCGGATCGGGCATCATCGAGGTCCTGGCCGAGATGTATCTGAGCGGCATCCTCATGAGCGACGGCACCATCGACGGCGCCATGGCGGCACGCAGCGGCCGGGTCCGGCCCGACGGGCGAACCTTCTCCTACCTCCTGCGCGCGGGCGAGCCTGAACTGTGTATCCAGCAAAACGACGTGCGGGCGATTCAACTCGCCAAGGCCGCGCTTTATGCCGGCGCGCGCCTGCTCATGGACCGCCTGGGGATTGAAAACCTCGACCGGATCGTACTCGCCGGGGCCTTCGGCAGCCATATCGACACCAAGTACGCCATGGTCCTGGGCATGATCCCCGACTGCGACCTGGCCAAGGTCTCCGCCGCCGGCAACGCCGCCGGCACCGGGGCGATCATCGCCCTTCTGAACCAAAGCGCGCGCGACGAAATCGCCCAGGTGATCCGCCGGGTCGAGAAAATAGAAACGGCGGTCGAGCCGCGCTTCCAGGAGCATTTCATCGCCGCCATGGGCCTGCCCCACACCAGCGAGCCCTTCGCGCGCCTGGCGGCGGCGGTCGCCCTGCCCGCCCCCAAGACGGGCGGCGCGGAGGCGCGCGGCGATAACGGCGGCCGGCGCCGAAGACGAAACCGGAACTCTTGAGCCTCACCCAGCAAGGATCTCGGCCCATGGAAACCATCGATTTCATCCAGATGAAGGACGGGACGCGCGCGGAGTATGAATTCCTCGGCGGCCTCTGGAACACGCACAACGAAGCACACCTGGCCGATGGCGTGCTCGCTCTGCTGAAGGCCATGCGCGGGCCCAAACTCGGTTACAAGATCGACCGCTATGAACACAGTCTGCAAAGCGCGACCCGGGCCCAAGCCGACGGCGCCGACGAGGAAACCGTGGTCTGCGCCCTGCTGCACGACATCGGCGACAGCATCGCGCCGGAGAATCACAGCGCGGTGGCAGCGGCCATATTGCGGCCCTACGTGAGCGAGAAAAACCACTGGATCGTCGCCCACCACGGCGTGTTTCAGGGCTACTACTTCTTTCACCACACGGGGCGCGACCGCGACTCGCGCGAGCGTTACCGCGGCCATCCTCATTTCGAGGCTTGCGCGGCGTTTTGCGAGAACTGGGACCAGAACTGCTTCGACCCGGACTATGAAACCGCGCCCTTGAGCGTCTTCGAGCCCGCCGTGCGCCGTCTCTTCGCGCGGCCGCCGCAAGCCTTCGCTTGAACGAGGACGGGAAGATCAGGTTCTAGCGGCCAGAGCCGAAGCGCCGATACAGTATAGCGCGCAGCCAAGCGCGATCGCCTCGACGCCCACTCCCGCATCGATCAGGATACCCAGGCAGGCGGGCGCCAAGCCGGTCGAAAACACCATGGCGGCCTGGGCGAAGGCGCGGATCGCCCCCAAATGCGTGACCCCGTAAAGTTCGGCCCAGAGCGTGCCCAGGATCGCGGTCGTGGTCCCGGCGCCGACGCCTAGCAAGGCAAAGAACGCCGGCGCGACGAGGGCGGCGTCGCTCGATGCCAGGGTCAGGCAGGCGAACACCAGGGGCATCAGGAAGAAGGCCACCAGGCGGCGGGCGCCGTAGCGGTCGACAAGACCGCCGGCGAATATAACGCTGCCGACACTGCCCAGGGCATAAAGGCTGAAGGAGCCCGCCATGAGGGTCATGGGCCAGCCCTTGGCGGCGGCGATATGAACCTGATGAAAGACCAGGCCGGTCGAAATGAAGGAAGGCGCCAGCAAGGCCGGTATGCGCAGCCAGAAGCGGCCCTCGCGCAACGCCTGGCCCAGGGTCGCGTCGCGCCCCCGGCCCGGCCCGGCCGCCTTGAGCGCGGCGTCGCGCGCGCCATGTCCCTGTAACAGCCAGATCGTCAGGGGCAGGGCGGCGAGCAGCAGGACGGCGGCCGCGCCAAGCCAAATCGAGCGCCAGGGAACACCCACCATGAGAGCCACGACCAGGGGCGGCAAGACCGCCTCGCCCATGGGATAACCGAGCGAGGCGATGGCCACCGCGCGGCCGCGCTCGCGCTCGAAATAGCGCGCCATGGCGGTCAGGGAGGCGTGGCTCGACAACCCCTGTCCGAAGAACCGCAGGCCGAACACGGCCAGGGCCACGGCCGCCGCCGACTCGGCCGCCGACAGGGCCAGGCAACCCAGGGCCAGCCCAACGAGAACGGTCCCGGCGAAGAGGGCGAGCGGCCAGCGGTCGATCAGGCGGCCGCCGAAAACCAGCAGCGCGGCGCTGGCAAGCGTGCCGAGGGAATAGAGCGCGCCGAACTCGCCGTGCGATAAACCGAACGCGGCACGCATCTCACCCCCGAACAGGGAGATGAAAAAGGTCTGCCCAAAACTCGACGACAGCGCCATGACCAGGCCGAAGCCAAGCAGCCGGCCGTGGGCGCGGACAAAAGCAATCGGGATCATGGCGCCCGTTCTAGTCGATCGACGATGGAGAACGTTGCCTTGGCGATCACGCGGCCCCGGTGGCCGCCGCCGGCCCACCGGTGGCTTCGAATTCGGGCGGCACGCCTCGCTCCTTGCGCGGGGTGCGGCCGAAGAAGTCGCGGTAGCATTTGGAGAAGTGCGAGGCCGAAACGAAGCCGCAGGCAAGCGCCACGTCGATAATCGACATATTGGTCTGGAGCAGCAGCAGGCGCGCGCGGTCGAGGCGCAGTTCCAGATAGTAGCGCGCGGGAGAACGCGCCAGATACTTTCGGAACAGGCGCTCAAGCTGCCGGGTCGACAAACCGGCGTTCTGCGCCAGGTCGGTGCGGGTCAAGGGTTCTTCCAGATTTTTCTCCATCAGGTCGATCACGGCCAGAAGCTTGGGATGGCGCACGCCCAGGCGCGCGGGCAAGGACATCCGCTGCCGGTCGTGCCGGTCGCGGATACGGTCGTGCATGCATTGATCGGCGATCGCGGCCGCCAAATCATGACCGTGCTGGCGCCCGATCAGATTGAGCATCAGGTCGATAGCCGCGGTCCCGCCCGAACAGGTGAAGCGGTTCCGGTCGATCTCGAACAGCTCGTTGGCGATCTCGATAAGTGGAAACTCCTCGATGAAACCGGCCAGGTTCTCCCAGTGGATCGTGCAACGGTACCCGTCCAGCAAACCCAGGCGCGCCAGGATGTAGCTGCCCGTGCAGATCGCCCCTATGCCGGCCCCCTTGCGCGCCATGCGGCGCAAGTACGAATCGACGGCTTTATTCCGGTACCGCTGCACGTCGGTGCCGGAGCACACCAAGACGGTATCGAATGACGACGCCTCATTCAGGCCCATGTCCGGCGTGATCTCGACTCCGTTCGAGGCCCTCACCGCCCCGCCGTCGGGCGAAAGAACCCGATACCGATAAAGGTCTAGTTCGCTGGTCCGGTTGGCCAGGCGCAAGGTTTCGATGGCGCCGGCGAAGGCGATCATCGAGAAACTCGGTATCATCACGAATCCGATACCGTATGGCAGTTCGCGCGTAGGATTACCAAGCATGAATAGATGGACTCCCGCCCCTGCCCTTGGCTATTGTTCCAGCCGATTGTCGAGCGACTTTGGCATAAAACTCTCATGTCGCGAATAGAAAATTCGATGCCGTGAACTCGCAAGCCGAAACGGCCTCCGGCACCGCTTCTGACCTTCTTGGAACCGACTGGAAATCCGACCGGACATGACGCGCTATTCCCTATTCAGCCTGTTGCGCAATGCGCTGAACTACCACGAGGACTGGCCGCGCGCCTGGCGCAGCCCGGAGCCGAAGCCGTCCTATGACGCCGTTATCGTCGGCGGCGGCGGGCATGGCTTGGCGACCGCCTATTACCTGGCCAAGAACCACGGAATTACCAATGTCGCGGTGATAGAGAGCGGCTGGATCGGCGGCGGCAATACCGGGCGCAACACGACCATCGTGCGCTCCAACTATCTCTGGGACGAGAGCGCGGCGCTCTACGAGCATTCCCTGAAGCTTTGGGAGGGTCTCAGCCAGGAGTTGAATTACAATGTCATGTTCAGCCAGCGTGGCGTGATCAACCTGGCGCACAACCAGCACGACCTGAAGGAAATCGGGCGCCGGATCAGCGCCAACCGTTTGAACGGCGTGGACTCCGAATTCCTGACCCCGCGCCAGATCAAGGACCTGGTGCCGATCATCGATCTGCGGGCCGGGGGACGCTATCCGGTTTTGGGCGCGTCGATACAGCGGCGCGGCGGCACCGCCCGTCACGACGCCGTGGCCTGGGGCTATGCCCGGGCGGCGGATGCGCTTGGCGTCGATATCATTCAGCAGTGCCCGGTCACCGGGTTCCGGATCGAGAACGGCCGCGTGAGCGCGGTCGAGACCGGCAAGGGTACGATCGAGACCGGGAAAGTCGGTCTCGCGGTCGCCGGCCATTCCAGTGTCATGGCCGGATTGGCCGGATTCCGCCTGCCCATACAAAGCCTGCCCCTGCAGGCCCTGGTGTCGGAACCGGTCAAGCCGGTCCTCGATACCGTCGTCATGTCGGGCGCGATCCACGCCTATATCAGCCAGTCGGACAAGGGCGAGCTGGTCATTGGCGCCGGCGCCGATTCCTATATCGGCTATGGCCAGCGCGGCAGTCTGCCGGTTACCGAGGAAACCCTGGGCGCGATCTGCGAACTGTTTCCCATGTTCCGGCGCATGCGCATGCTGCGCCAGTGGGGCGGCATCGTCGACACCTGCCCCGACGCCAGCCCGGTCCTGGGCAAGACCCCGGTCGAGGGCATGTACGTCAACGGTGGCTGGGGCACGGGCGGCTTCAAGTCCACGCCGGGCGCCGGCTGGGCCTACGCTCACACCATCGCGAACGACATGCCCCATGAGTTGAACGCCGCCTTCTCGCTGGACCGGTTCCGCACCGGCTATTTGATCGACGAGCACGGCGCGGCGGCCGTGGCTCACTGAGAATAAAGGCACGCGACATGCTGGTCATCCCCTGCCCCCATTGCGGGCCGCGTTGCGAGATCGAATTCTCCTACGGCGGCCAGGCCCATATCACCCGGCCCGAGGATCCGGCAGCGATCGACGACGAGACCTGGGCGGACTACGTCTTCATGCGCGACAACACCAAGGGCGTGTTCCTGGAGCGCTGGGTCCATGCCCACGGCTGCCGCCAGTGGTTCAACGTCGCGCGCCATACCGTGACCTACGAAATCCTGGCGTCCTACGAGACCGGCGCCAAGCCGCCCAAGCTCGATTTCGAGACTCAGGTCTAGGGAGCGCGGGCAGACATGACCCAGAGTTTCCGCTTACCCGAAGGCGGCTTGATTGACCGCGGCCGCCGGCTCGGCTTTCGCTTCGACGGCCGCGACTACATGGGCTGCGCCGGGGATACGCTGGCCTCGGCCCTGCTCGCCAACGGCGTCCATCTGGTCGGGCGCAGCTATAAGTACCACCGGCCGCGCGGCATCCTGAGCGCCGGGGCGGAGGAGCCGAACGCTCTTATCCAGCTTGGCGAAGGCGCGCGCGTCGAACCGAACCAGCGCGCCACCCAGATCGAACTCTTCGACGGCCTGCGCGCAAGCTCGCAGAACCGCTGGCCGAGCCTGAACTTCGATATCGGCGCCGTGAACAACAGGCTGTCGCGTTTTCTGCCGGCCGGATTTTACTACAAGACCTTCATGTGGCCGGCCTCGTTCTGGATGAAGTACGAATATATCGTCCGCCACGCCGCCGGATTGGGCGAGGCGCCGCGCGAGCGCGACCCGGACCACTACGACAAGACCTTCGCCTATTGCGACGTGCTGGTGGTCGGCGCCGGGGCCACTGGCCTGGCCGCCGCCTTGGCCGCCGGGCGTAGCGGCGCCCGGGTTATCCTGGCCGAGCAGGATTCGGTTCTGGGCGGCAGCCTGTGGAGCGGCAGCGGAGAGACCATCGACGGCGAGCCGGCATCCGACTGGATCGCCGCCGCGCGGACCGAGCTGGAGGCCATGGAAGAGGTCACGATCCTGACCCGGACCCTCGCCTACGGTTACTTCGACCACAATTTCATGGCCCTGGTCGAGCGGGTGACCGACCACCTGGGCGGCGAAGCGGGCGCGCTGCCGCGCCAACGCCTGTGGAAACTGCGGGCCAAGCAGGTGGTGCTCGCCACCGGCGCGATCGAGCGGCCTCTCGTCTTCGCCGACAACGACCGGCCCGGCATCATGTTGGCCGACGCCTGCCGGACTTATGTCAACCGCTACGCGGTCCGGCCCGGAAAAAGGGCCGTCGTCTTCACCAACAACGAAAGCGGCCACTTGGCGGCGCTCGACATGGCGGCGGCGGGTATCGAAGTGGCGGCCATCGTCGACTTGCGCGAGGACCCCATGGGGCCGGCCAGCGAGCGGGCGGAAGCGGCCGGGCTGCGGGTGGTTCCGGGCAGCGCCGTGATCGGCACCCGAGGAGACCGGCGCGTGAGGCAAGTGCAAATCGCGCGCCTGAATGCCGAGGGCACACAAGCCCTGGCCGCCGGAGAGACCCTGGATTGCGATCTCCTGGCCATGTCGGGAGGCTGGAACCCGAGCTTGCATCTGTTCAGCCAATCGCGCGGCAAGGTGCGTTTCGATGCCGGGCTCGGTTGCTTCGTGCCCGGCGCCTCGGCCCAGGCGGAACGCTCGGCGGGCGCCTGCAACGGGACCTTTGGACTAAACGATTGCCTGGCTCAAGGTTTCGCCGCCGGCCAGCAGGCGGCCAAGGACTCCGGCGTAAAGAGCGGCCGCAAGTCCGCCGCCGCGCCCCGTGCCCAGAACCACGATTTCCTCCCCGCCCGCTGGTGCTGGGAAGTCCCCTCGGACAAGCCCGCCGGGCGCGCCGGCAAGGCCTTCGTGGACTTTCAGAACGACGTCACCGTCAATGATCTGAAGCTGGCGCTGCGCGAAGGCTACGAATCGATCGAGCATGTGAAACGCTACACCGCCACCGGCATGGGAACCGATCAGGGCAAAACCGGCAACGTCAATGCCATCGGCATCGTCGCGCAAATCCAGGGCCGTGAGATTCCCGATGTCGGCGTGACGACCTTCCGCCCGCCCTACACGCCGGTCACCTTCGGCGTCTTCGCCGGACGCGACGTGGACGGCCTCCTGGACCCGGCGCGGAAAACCCCGATTCATCCCTGGCACGAACAGGCCGGGGCCGTGTTCGAGGATGTCGGGCAGTGGAAGCGGCCTTGGTATTTCCCCAAGGCCGGGGAAACCATGCACCAAGCGGTCAATCGCGAGGTCAAGGCGGCGCGCGATTCACTCGGCATCATGGACGCCACGACCCTGGGAAAGATCGATATCCAGGGCAAGGATGCGGCCGAATTCCTGAACCGGGTTTATACCAATGCCTGGGCTAAACTGGCGGTTGGGCGCTGCCGCTACGGACTGATGCTCAACGAAGCGGGCATGGTGATGGATGACGGCGTGACTTCGCGCTTGGGCGACGCCCATTACCTGATGACCACGACCACCGGCAACGCGGCGCCGGTGCTGGCGCATCTGGAAGAATACCTGCAAACCGAGTGGCCGGACCTCGACGTTCACATGACCAGCGTCACCGATCAGTTCGCGACCGTGACCATCGCCGGACCCAACGCGCGGGCCCTGCTGGCGGAGTTGGCCGGGGATATGGATCTATCATCCGAAAGCCTCCCGCACATGTCGATCCGCGACGGCCGCGTCGCGGGTATCGAGGCACGCATCGCCCGCATCTCCTTCACCGGCGAGATGAGCTATGAGATCAACGTCCCCGCCTCTTGCGGCCTGGCCCTGTGGCAGGCCCTGATGACCGCCGGGGCCAAGTACGGCATCACCCCCTACGGCACCGAAGCCATGCACGTGCTGCGGGCCGAGAAGGGTTTCATTATCGTCGGCCAGGAAACCGACGGTTCGGTCACGCCCATCGATCTGGGCATGGATTGGATCGTGTCGAAGAAGAAAAAGGATTTCATCGGCAAGCGCTCGCTCACCCGGCCGGATATGATCAAGACCGACCGCAAGCAACTGGTCGGGCTCTTAACCGACGATCCCAAGGAGGTCCTGCCCGAGGGCGCGCACTTGGTCGAAGGCGCGGTTTCGCAAACGCCCGTGCCCATGCTCGGCCATGTAACCTCCAGCTACGAAAGCCCCAACCTTGGCCGCTCCATCGCCCTCGCCATGATCAAAGGCGGGCGCGCCCGCATGGGTCAAAGCCTGCAGGCCCCTCTAGCCAACGGCAAGACTGTCGCCTGCACCGTCACCGGCCCGGTGTTCCTCGATCCGGAAGGGACCCGGCTCAATGATTGAGAAGTACCTTCGGCAAAGTCCGCTCGCTCA
Organism: Kiloniellaceae bacterium; assembly: GCA_021776175.1. Classification (GTDB taxonomy): domain Bacteria; phylum Pseudomonadota; class Alphaproteobacteria; order Kiloniellales; family J153; genus JAJFGN01. The sequence continues at coordinate 114,730 of JAJFGJ010000003.1, read as the reverse complement.
CCTCGGCCTGGGCGGCCAAACCGGCGATGACGCCGCGCCGGCCAGAGTCCACCTCGCCGAGCGGCCTTTTTTCGGCTTCGTGAACCTGCGCGGCCCGGGCGCCGACCCGGCGTTCCTGGACGCCTTCAAGGCAGCATCCGGATATGCCCTGCCGGCCGAGGCGGGGACCAGCGGCGGCGGCGGCAATACCACCGCCCTATGGCTGGGCCCTAGGGAGTGGGCGATCGTGGACACGCGCGGCGACCCGGACGCGGGGCCCCGCATCGCCGAGCATCTACGCACCGCCCTGGCAGATCACCAAGTGGCGGTAACCGATATTAGCGAGAGCCGCGCCTGCATCCAGATTTCGGGCGCCAAGGCCCGCGCCACCCTGCAAAAGGGCTGTCCTTTGGATCTGCACCCCCGCGCCTTCCGCCCGGGGCAGTGCGCGCAGACCCGCTTGGCCAAGACGACGGTCCTGATACACCTGACCGGCGGTGGACCGGCGCCGGAGGAACCCGCGTTCGACGTTTATACCGTGCGCAGTTTCGCCGAATATACCTGGCTCTGGCTTGAAGACGCAGCGCGCGAGTACGGAGTGACGGCAAGGCTGTCATAGGCCCGCGCGGACTCCGCTAAAGCCTTATTCTTACGGCTTTCTCGCTCTTTTACCTTTGAAAATCACGATCGCTTGAAGTGTGACGCCTGTCATTCGCGCTCAAGCTGGCGCATGCCAATATGATTCATGACGGCAAGGGCCATTCGATACGCAAGAAACTTTCCTATGTTCGCAAGAGGTTCTTAACCATATAGCCGCACCCTTAGATTGTACCGGTTTGAAACACCCATAGTACACCGACGAGGGTCCGCCATGAATGTGCACAGTCCCGATGTCTTCGATCTCTTCGCCGAAATCTACAATCGTGAGAAGCAAGAAGAGCTCAGTTTACAGGAATACCTGCTGGGTTGCCGCGAAGATCCCACGATGTACGCCTCCGCGCCGGAGCGCATGATCGCCGCCATCGGCGAAGCGAAGTTGATCGATACCAGTTCCGACGAGCGCATGGGCCGGGTTTTCTTGAACCGGACCATCAAGGTGTACCCCGCCTTCAACGATTTCTTCGGCATGGAAGACACGATCGAGCGGATCGTGGGCTATTTCCGATATGCAGCCCAGGGGTTGGAGGAACGCAAGCAGATCCTCTACTTGCTGGGCCCGGTCGGCGGCGGCAAGTCATCCTTGGCGGAACGCCTGAAGCAACTCATCGAAGAGCGGCCGATCTACGTCCTCAAGGCCGGCGATCAGATAAGTCCGCTATTCGAATCGCCGCTGGGCCTGTTTCACCCGCAACGCATGGCCGGGCTCCTGGAGGAAAAATACGGGATCGCGCAGCGCCGCTTGACCGGGTTGATTTCCCCCTGGGCGGCCAAGCGCCTGGATGAGTTCGGCGGCGACATCTCGAAATTCAGCGTCGTGAGACTCATGCCGTCGCGGTTGCGCCAAATCGGCGTGGCCAAGACCGAGCCGGGCGATGAGAACAACCAGGACATATCCGCGCTCGTGGGTAAGGTCGATATTCGCCAGCTGGAACACTTCAGCCAGGCCGACCCGGACGCCTATAGCTACAGCGGCGGCCTGAACCGCACCACCCAGGGCATGCTCGAATTCGTGGAGATGTTCAAGGCGCCGATCAAGGTCTTGCACCCACTCCTGACGGCGACTCAGGAAAGCAATTACCTGGGCACCGAGAATTTCGGCGCCTTCCCCTACCAGGGCACGGTGCTGGCCCACTCAAACGAGGCCGAGTGGCGGCAGTTCAAGAGCAACAAGAACAACGAAGCCTTCCTGGACCGCATGTGCGTGGTCAAGGTGCCTTACTGCCTGCGTTTCTCCGAAGAAAAACGGATCTACGATAAACTGCTGCGCGATAGCGAGCTGGACGATAGCGCCTGCGCGCCGGAGGTGCTGGAAACCTTGAGCCGCTTCTGCGTCTCGACCCGGCTGCACGACCACGAAAATTCGCCCTTGCACACCAAGATGCGGGTCTACGACGGTGAGAACCTGAAGGACGTCGACCCCAAGGCCAAGTCGGTTCAGGAATACCGCGACACGGCCGGCGTCGACGAAGGCATGACCGGAGTCAGCACCCGTTTCGCCTTCAAGATTCTGTCCGAGACCTTCAACTACGATACCGAGGAAGTGGCCGCGGACCCGGTCCATCTGATGTACATTCTGGAACAGTCGATCAAGCGCGAGCAGTTCCCATCCGACGCGGAATCCGCATACCTGGACTTCATAAAATCCGAACTGGCGCCACGTTACGCCGAATTCATCGGCCACGAGGTTCAGAAGGCCTATCTCGAATCCTATACCGAATACGGCCAAAATCTCTTCGACCGCTATATCGCCTACGCCGATGCCTGGATCGAGGACCAGGACTTCAAGGACCCTGACACGGGTCAAATCTTCGACCGGGAGATCCTGGACGCGGAACTTTCCAAGATCGAAAAACCGGCGGGCATCGCCAACCCCAAGGATTTCCGTAACGAGGTCGTCAAGTTCGCTCTGCGCGCCCGGGCCAAGCACGAGGGCAAGAACCCGTCCTGGACCAGCTATGAAAAACTGCGCGAAGTCATCGAAAAGCGCATGTTCAGCCAGGTCGAGGATCTGCTGCCGGTCATCAGCTTCGGCACCAAGAAGGACAGCGTGACCGACAAGCAGCACAACGAGTTCCTGCGGCGCATGAAGAAGCGCGGCTATACCGAGCGGCAGGTTCGCCGTCTCGTGGAATGGTACATGCGGGTGAATAAGGCCGGCTGATACCCAGGATCAGAGATTGGCATGCCAAACTTCATCGACCGGCGCCTTAACCCCAAGGATAAGAGCCTCAGCAACCGCCAGCGTTTTTTGCGCCGGGCGCGGGCGCAGCTAAAAAACGTCATCAATAAATCCGTCAAGGATCGGGGTATCGCCGACGTGGACGGCCGCCAGGTTGTCAGCGTACCCACCAAGGGGGTTGGCGAGCCCAAGTTCCATAATTCATCCAAGGGCGGAAAGCGCGACCAGGTTCTTACCGGTAACAAGGAATTCTCGGCCGGCGACCGCCTGTCCAAACCCAAGGGGGGCGCTGGGAGCGGAGCCGGTAAAGACGCGGCGGACGGCGGCGAGGGAACCGACGAATTTCAGTTCACCCTGTCGCGCGAGGAATTCCTGGAGTTGTTCTTCGAGGACCTGGAACTGCCGGATCTGGTCAAGACGAACCTGAAGGAAGTGATCGCCTTCAAACCGCGCCGCGCGGGTTATACGGTGTCGGGCACACCGACCAACATCAACGTACTGCGCACCATGCGTAACAGCTATGGCAGGCGTATCGCCCTGCACCGCCCTAAGCAAAAGGATCTGGACGAAATCGCCGCGCGCATGGAAGAGCTTGAGCGCGATTGCGGCCGCGACGGCACCGCCCCGCACAGAATCGCCAAATTGAGGGAGGAACTGACGCGCCTCGAACGCAAGCGCAGGGTCGTGCCCTTTATCGACCCAATCGACATCCGCTTCAACCGCTTCGAGCGCCAGGCCCTGCCCAATACGAAAGCCGTCATGTTCTGCCTCATGGATGTATCGGGTTCCATGGGTGAGCGTGAGAAAGAACTGGCCAAGCGGTTCTTCATCCTGCTTCACCTGTTCCTCAAGCGGCGCTACGAAAAGATCGATATCGTCTTCATCCGCCACACGCACGAAGCGCAGGAAGTCGATGAAGAGACGTTTTTCTACAGCCGGGAAACCGGCGGCACCGTGGTGAGCACGGCGCTCGAGGAGATGTTGCGCGTCGTCCACGAACGCTACCCCACGCAAGAGTGGAACATCTACGCCGCCCAGGCCTCCGACGGCGACAATTTCTCCGGCGATTCGGAAAAATGCGTGCGCATGCTCGACGATGTCATCATGCCCCTATGCCAGTACTATGCCTATGTCGAGATTCTGGACGAGCGCGAGGCCGACATCTTCAAGTCGTCCGACAACGGCACCGCCCTATGGCGGGCATACCGGGAGGCCGGGCAAAGTTGGGATAATTTTCAGGCCAAGCGTATCGCCCGGCCCGGCGATATCTACCCGGTTTTCCGCGAACTCTTCGCCAAGCGGCCCAAGGGCGCGGCATCGCCCGGCCTAGCCGAAGCCCGGGCGGAATGAAGGCGGCCATGGCAAAACAGACAAGAAAACGGAAGCAATCCCTTCTATTCGAGGGGCCGGAATGGAGCTTCGATACCTTGTCGCGGACCTATGACGCGATAGAGGAGATCGCGACCCAGGATCTGGGCCTCGATGTGTACCCAAACCAGATCGAGATCATTTCGGCCGAGCAGATGCTCGACGCTTATTCCTCGATCGGCATGCCGCTTATGTATCGCCATTGGTCGTTCGGAAAGCACTTCGTCCGCGAGGAGCAGCTCTACCGCAAAGGCGCGCGCGGCCTCGCCTACGAACTGGTGATAAATTCGAACCCCTGCATCTCCTATCATATGGAAGAGAATACCATGGCCATGCAGGCCTTGGTTACCGCGCACGCGGCCTTCGGTCACAATCACTTTTTCAAGAACAACTACTTGTTTCTGCAGTGGACCGACGCCGGCGCGATCCTCGACTATCTGGAGTTCGCGAAGGGTTTCATCGCCAAGTGCGAGGAACGCCACGGCTACGCCGCGGTCGAGGAGATCCTGGATGCGGCGCACGCCTTGATGGATCATGGTGTGTTCCGCTACCGGCGGACGCCGCGCGGCGCCCCGCGCAAGGAAGAAGCCCGCGCCCAAAGGCGCCATGAATACGAGGAGCGCACCTTCAACGATTTATGGCGCACCTTGCCCAAGCCGAAAGACGGCGTCGAGGCCAACGATGCCGAGATTGAAATCGCGAATCGGAAAAAGAAGCTGCGCTTGCCGGAAGAAAACCTGCTGTATTTCCTGGAGAAGAACAGCCCGGTTCTGGAATCCTGGCAGCGCGAGCTTCTGCATATCGTGCGCAAGATCGCGCAATACTTTTACCCGCAGAAGCAAACGAAAGTCATGAACGAAGGCTGTGCGACCTTCGTGCACCACTACATCGTGAATGCGCTTTACGACCAGGGGCGCATTACCGAAGGCGCGATGCTGGAGATCCTGCACAGCCATTCGAACGTGGTCTTTCAGCCGGCCTTCGACGACCGGCGCTACGGCGGCATCAATCCCTATGCGCTCGGCTTCGAAATGATGCAGGACATTCGCCGCGTGTGTACCCAGCCAACCGAGGAAGACCGGGAGTGGCTGCCGGAGATCGCCGGCAACGGCGACTGGCGCGGCACCTTGCGCGATGCCTGGGCGAACCATCGCGACGAGTCCTTCATCCAGCAATTCCTAAGCCCGCACCTGATTCGCAAGATGCGCCTCTTCGTGTTGAGCGATAACGAGAAGGACGATCACTATACGGTCGCCTCGATCCACGACGAGCGCGGTTATGAAAACGTCAGGCGGACAATTTCCAGGAATTACGACCTGGGCACGGTCGAGCCGAATATCCAAGTCGTCGATCTGGATCTGCGCGGCGACCGTCAATTATGCCTGGAACACACCGTGCGCGACGGCATCGCCCTGGCCGAGAAAGGCCGCGACGAGGTCTTGAAGCATATCGCGCGGCTGTGGGGTTATGAGGTCTCCCTGCGCGGCATCGACAACCTGACCGGCGAAACGGTCTACAAGACCAGCACCGCTGAATCGGAAGCCGCCGCCTGACGCGGATTTTGAAAAACCCGCCCAAGAAATCGTGATGACCTACGGTCTTCTTAAAGGCTTGATCGCGGGCTAGGGTCTGTGGAAACTTTGGATTCCTATTTTGCCGCGAAACGTGATTCAAGCTTCCTTGTGAGGAGGTTTGCATGCAGGCGGAACGCTTTGATATTTCGGATCGGACGTGGTGTTTGATTGAACCGCTGTTGCCGGGCAAGGCGAGCGACAGCAGCGTGACGGCAGAGGATAATCGGCTTTTTCTAGAGGCTGTTTTGTGCGCGTGCGGGTTGGTGCGCCGTGGCGCGACCTGCCCCCTAGCTTTGGCGATTGGAACAGTGTCTTCAGACGGTTTCGCCACTGGGCCGAGCACGGGGTGTTTCACAGTATTTTCGAGACCCTGTCAGGTGATCCAGACTTGGAGCATGTGCTTGTGTCGATGGGACGATTATCAGCGTGCTTCAACAGGCAAGCGGCGCACAATGGGGACTCTCAATCAAGCCATCGGACGCTCGAAAGGCGGATTGACCACTAAGGTCGTGGCCCTGGCGGACGCCCTTGGCAATCTGGTCCGCTTCCCCTTGCTGCCAGGTCAACGTAACCAATTCGTCAGCGCGGCAGCGTTGATTGAGGCCCTGACCTTTGACGCCTTTCTCGGCGATAAGGCCTTTGTACGCCGATCACCTGCGCGATGCATTGCATGCGCGCGGCGCACAAGTCGTCATTCCCGCCAGGCGAAACCGCAATAACGCACATCCCTCACGACGAGGAAATTTACAAATGGCGGCATCTCGTCGAAAATTACTTCAGCAAAATCAAGGAATTCAGAGGCGTCAACACCCGCTACGACAAAACCGATACCAGCTACGAAACAACTTGGTGCATCGTGGCTACAGTCATCGCATTAGGGTAATTGTCCACTGACCCTAGAACGGCGGCAAGCCGATGTGACAAAAATGTGTTATTCTTCCATAGTTATCTGTAGAAAATTTCGAACCATGATCCATACCAACCAGCAATAAAAAACATGTAATGTATTGGTTTTCTTCATATTTTTATAAACTCTTAACGCCACAAGAGCTACGAGATCTAGAAACGCGGATCCCTTGCAAAAAGGCGTATGGTTAATATATCAATAGCGGTTAGCCGTTAAAGGTCGAGTAGTAGAAGATCGGTAGTCTTGGGGGATAGATTCACAGATGTCGGTTACGATAATGAAGCGTGGGAGCGAGCATCGCCACTGGGATGCAGTGAGAATCGCGGCTGTGATTCTTGCGGTAATCCCTTTCATTGGAGCAATAGCGATCTGGGCTCTTTGACGTAATAGTCAATTCATCCGCGTCGAGACCGGCTTATTAAGTTTGCCGAAATCCCAACGATAAGACCAAGGTATACGTAGCCTAAGATCGCTTCCATCGCCGCCAGAAGCCGATCCGCCGAATTTGGTGCGAAGTCGCCATAGCCCAAAGTTGTAAACGTCACTATCGAGAAATAAATTGCTACATCAATATCTAATGGTGGGTTGTTTTCCTTGAGTCCAAGAGACCGATAAAGTCCAGCGAACACCGACACCGTCAAAATCCCATGCAACATTGTCGCGACAAGGGTTCGTTTTGGTCCAACGTCTCTATGGACAAATGCGGTAATCGTGCTGGCCGCTCCTGCAAATACCGCAAACGCAAATAACCACTTTACTCCGCCCACATCTAACGTAGCCTTGAGAGGCGGATCAGTGAGCAAGGCCGCTGCGAGAGTAGTGTTGCTGACAATGGGCAACCAAACATAAAGGACTGTCCAGGTCCGCGCCAAGGCGATCAACGTGCGAAGCAACACCTTAACTCGTGTCACCGCTGTCATAGCGAGCGAGCGATAACGAGCCATGAAGGCTCGGTACCGACTCGCTATCCCCTCGAATAAATCACACTTCGTCACAACTCAAGATTAATACCTAGAAAAAGAATCGCAATGCCTAACACCAGAAAGCGTATGGGCCCCTCGATGGCCGGGCGCTTTCATTCACAGGGTTCAAGCCCACAAGGAAAAGGGCGTGCAAGCAGACACAGATTAGGGTTGAGGGTCACAATGATAATTTTATTGTTGCTCGGCGATATGCCAACGCTCTAATCGGCGAAGGGGTCGCGCACCATGATGGTGTCGTCGCGCTCGGGGCTGGTCGACAGCAAGGCGACGGGAGTCTCGATCAATTCCTCGACCCGGCGGATATACTTGACCGCCGTGGCCGGCAGGTCGGCCCAGGTGCGCGAACCCTGGGTGCTTTCGCTCCAGCCCTCGAAGACCTCATAGACCGGCTCGGCGCGGGCTTGCAGGCAAGGCAGTGCCGGCAGGTGATCGTAGGCCCGGCCATCGATGGTGTAGCCCACGCAAACCTTCAACTCGGGCATGCCGTCGAGCACGTCGAGCTTGGTGAAGGCGATGCCGTCGATCTGTCCGATGCGCACGGCCTGACGCACCATCACGGCATCGAACCAGCCGCAGCGCCGGCGCCGGCCGGTAACCGTGCCGAACTCATGCCCGCGCTCGCCCAGCAGGCGGCCATTGTCGTCGTCCAATTCGGTGGGAAACGGCCCGGAGCCAACCCGCGTCGTATAGGCCTTGGTAATGCCCAGCACATAGTCGATCGCGCCATGGCCGACCCCGGACCCGGCGTATGCCTGACTGGCCAAGGTGTTGGAGGACGTCACGAAGGGATAGGTGCCGTGATCGACGTCCAACATGGCGCCTTGCGCGCCCTCGAACAGAATTCGCCGGCCGGCCTTGCGGGCGTCGTAAAGGCGCTGCCAGGTCCGGTCCGCGAATGGCAGCACCTTGGGCGCCACTTCGCGCAACTGGCTCATGACCTCTTCGGCCCGAACCTCGGCCTCGCCCAAGCCGCGAAGGATGGCGTTGTGATGGAGCAACAGGGCATCCAGACGCTCGCGCAAGGCCGCCTCGTCGGCCAGGTCGCACAGGCGCACGGCGCGCCGGCCGACCTTATCCTCGTAGGCCGGGCCGATACCCCGGCCGGTGGTGCCGATCGCGCTGCCGCCGGGCGCCGCCGCCTCCCGGGCCCGGTCGACGGCCCCATGCGAGGGCAGGATCAGAGCCACGTTCTCCGCGATACGCAGATCTTTTGGGGTCAAGTCCACACCCAGGGCACGGACCCGCTCAAGCTCCTCCACCAGTGCCCAGGGATCGACCACCACGCCATTGCCGATGATCGACAGCTTGCCGGGCCGCACCACGCCGGAGGGCAGAAGCGACAACTTATAGGTCGTATCGCCGATAACGAGCGTGTGGCCGGCATTGTGCCCGCCTTGAAAGCGGACCACGACATCGGCGCGCTCGGACAGCCAATCGACAATCTTGCCCTTACCTTCGTCGCCCCATTGAGAGCCGACCACCACCACATTCGCCATCGTCCGTTAGCCTTCCAACTTCTCTATTCGATCGTTCAAAAGAACGTGGCCGCATCCCAGGCGCGCCGCCTCCGCGCGGGCGCTCACGCTCTCGTCGAGGCCGGCAAGGGTGACCCAACCCTCCGCGCGCAAGCCGCTGGCACGCGCGGGCGCGCAATCCGGCGGCAGATAAATCCGGTTCCCCGGCTTGGGTTTCGGCAGGGCGCGCAGCACGCTATCCATGTAGAGGGTAAACCCGGTCGAGGAGGTCTCCTCCCCGCCCGGCGTGGCAATAGCGCTATAGCGCCCGCCCCGCCCCAATTCGCCACGCACTCCGCGCGCGAAAACGATGAAACTGATGCCGCTGTGGTATTCGAAGCCGCGATGCTCGGCCAGATCGACGGTCAGGGTCAGTTCGGGCGCCGCGGCGCGGATAAGATCGATCACCCGGCATAGCCGCGCGACCTCCCCGGCCAGGGCATCCGGCAGCTCGATTCGCCGCAAGGCGTCGAGGGCCGCCGGCACCGGCCCCGCCGCCCGCAGCAAGGCGGCGAAGGGCGGCGCCTGGGCGCCCGCGATGGCGCCGACCGCCGCCACATCCTTGCGATCCAGGGCTTGGCTCAAATCGGAAATCTCGGGCTCCGCCATACCCATGGCATCGGCCAGCGCGCCCACCAGGGTCGGGAGATTGAGATCAATGGACAAACCCCCGATGCCGATGGCGCCCAGGGCCTCGGCCGCGAGCAAAATGACTTCGGCGTCGGCCCGCTCCTGCGGGGCCCCGATGAGTTCCACCCCGACCTGACCGAATTGGCGTTCCGGGCGCATCTGGCTGCCCTTTACCTGCAGGACCTGGCCGCCGTAACACAAGCGTAGAGGCCGGGCCGCCTTGGCCAGGCGGGTCGCGGCGATCCGCGCCACCTGCGGCGTCATATCCGCGCGCAGGCCCAGCATGCGCTGGCTGACCGGGTCCATCAGGCGGAAAGTCTGCTGCGCCAGATCGTTATCCGCGCCGGACAGCAAGGTATCCTCGAACTCCAGCAGCGGCGGCTTGACCCGGTCGTAGCCCTGAGACGCGAAACCGGCGACCAAGCGCTCGACGACCTCGGCTTCCTGCGCCGCGAAGGGCGGCAAGACGTCGGTCAGACCGGCGGGCAGCAGGCCTTTCTTTCCAGCGATTGTCATGGCCAGGGTAAGCTCGTCTCTCTCGTGGGGTTGATCGGGCGCTAGTAAAGCCATTTTCCCGGAAAACTCAAACCAGAATCGCGGGGCACGGCATCGGCGCGGCTTCCCGCTCGCCCGAATGGGCGGCGCTTGCTATCGTGGCCGCCATGATTTCCGGCCTGCCACACCCCCATTCCCTCGCCGCGCGCGCGTCCGGCGCGGACCGCCTTTTGGGGCCGGGGTTCGCTCTCGCCGGGCTCATGCTCATCGCCGGCTGGAGCCTGCCGGTCATGACCGTCAGCAAGCTGCTTTTCTTCACCGAGCGGCTCTCGATCCTGGACGCCGTCGCGGTCCTCTGGCGCGAGGACCAGGTGTTCCTCGGCATCGTGGTCGCCATCTTCTCGATCGTGTTTCCGGCCCTCAAGATCGGCGCCGCTCTCTGGCTGTGGTACGCGGTGGACGCCACCAACAACGGCCTGCACCGCGCGCTCGACCGCCTGGAAATGCTCAGCCGCTGGTCGATGCTGGATGTCTTCCTGGCCGCCCTCACCATCGTCGCGATCCAGGTTTCGATAATCAGCGGGGTGACCACGCACGCTGGGCTTTACGTCTTCACCACGGCGGTCGTGATGCCGATGCTGGGCGCGCGCCGCTTGATCGTCCTCGCGCGGCGCCCGGCAGGCCGCGATTGACCGGTCCCTAAAACTTCAGCGGCACGGCTTGCCTGATGTGTGGCAGGCCGCGCACCCGCTCAAGCACCTCGGCCGGGATCGCATCGTCGACTTCAAGCAGCGCGATGGCATCCGCGCCCGGGGCCGTGCGGCCCAGGTGAAAGGTCGCGATATTGACACCGGCATCGCTCAAGGCCCGGCCCAGATCGCCGATCATACCGGGCCGGTCCGCGTTCGAGATATAGAGCATGTGGGGACCGAGTTCCGCCTCGACCGCGATTTTCTTGATTTCGACAATCCGCGGCATGGTGCCGCCGAATAAAGTTCCGGCCACGCAGCGCGGCCCGCGTTCGGTCGTGACCGTCAAGCGGATCAGGGTTTGGTAGTCGCAATCGCGCTCATGCTTCATCTCGGTCACGTCGATGTTGCGCTCGCGCGCCAGAACCGGCGCGTTGATCATATTGACGCTGTCGAGAATCGGCGCCAGCACCCCGGCCAGGGCCGTCTGGGTCAGGGGCCGGCAATTCAAGTCCGCGACCTGGCCTTCGTATTCCATGCAGATGCCCTTCAGCCCGGTGCGGGTAAGCTGCCCGGCGAAACTGCCGAGTTGATGGGCGAGTTTCATGTAGGGGCCGAGGCGCGCCGATTCCTCGGCCGACAACGACGGCATGTTAAGGGCGTTGCGGACCGCGCCGGTGAGCAGGAAATCGGCCATCTGCTCGGCGATTTCGAGCGCGACCTTTTCCTGGGCCTCGGCGGTCGCGGCGCCCAGATGGGGCGTGGCGACGATTCGATCCATGCCGAACAGGGGATTCTCGCGTGCCGGCTCCTGGGTGAAGACATCCAGCGCCGCGCCGGCCACATGGCCCGATTCTATGGCCGCCTTGAGGTCTTGCTCGACGACCAGCCCGCCACGCGCGCAGTTGATAATCCGCACGCCCTTTTTCGTTTTCGCCAGGGATTCGGCGTTGAGAATGCCGCGCGTCTGATCGGTGAGCGGCACATGCAAGGTTATGAAATCGGCGCGCGCGAGCAGATCGTCCAGAGAGACCTTCTCGATCCCCAGATCCTGGGCCCGGTCGGGGCTGAGATAAGGGTCGTAGGCGATCGCGCGCATACGCAGGCCCATGGCCCGCGCCGCGACGATGGCGCCAATATTGCCGCAGCCGACGATGCCCAGGATCTTTCCGGTCAGCTCAACCCCCATGAAGCGGGATTTCTCCCACTTGCCGGCCTGGGTCGAACGGTCGGCCGCCGGTATCTGCCGGGCCAGGGACATCAGCAGCGCCAGGGTGTGTTCCGCCGTGGTCACGGAATTGCCGCCCGGCGTGTTCATGACCACGATGCCGCGTTGGGTCGCGGCCGCCACGTCGATGCTGTCGACCCCGATTCCCGCGCGCCCGATCACTTTTAGCGAGCCCGCGGCGATGACATCGGCCGTGACCTTGCTCGCCGAGCGCACGGCGATACCGTCGTAGCCGCCGATACGCTGTTTCAATTCCTCGGGCTTGAGGCCGGTGACGACATCGGCCTCGATCCCGCGGGCGCGGAAAACCTCGGCCGCCTGCCCGCTCATCTTGTCGGCGATTAGAACCTTGATCATGTCGCGCTGCATTCTCGTTTCATTCCGGCGTAGGCCCAGTCTAGCCAGGGCAACAGCGCCGCGATATCTAATGTTTCCACCGTCGGCCCGCCCCAGATTCGCAGGCCTGGTGGGGCGTCGCGATGGCCGCCGATGTCGAGGCCGGCGCCCGCCTCCTCAACCAGAGCCGCGAGGCGCTTGACCGCCGAGGCTTGAGCCTCGCGCGACAGGGCCGTGAACCAAGGATCGGCGATGGCCAGGCAGATGGAGGTGCAGGAGCGGCTCGCCGGGTCCCGGGCCAGGAAATCGACCCAATCGCGCGCCGCCACCCAATCCGCGACCGCCTTCAAGTTAGCTTCCGAACGGGCGATCAAAGCCGGCACGCCGCCAAGCGATTCGGCCCAGCGCAGGGAATCCAGGGCGTCCTCGACCGCCAGCATGGAGGGCGTGTTGATGGTCGCGCCCTTAAAGATATCCGCGTTCAGCTTGCCGCCCTTGGTCAATCGAAAAACCTTGGGCATGGGCCAGGCGGGAGCATGGCTTTCCAGGCGCGCGACAGAGCGCGGCGAAAGCGCCAACATGCCGTGCGCCGCCTCGCCGCCCAGGGATTTCTGCCACGACCAGGTCACGGCATCCAATTTGGCCCAGGGCAGATCCATGGCGAAGGCGGCCGAGGTCGCGTCGCAGACGGTTAAGCCCTCGCGTCCGGCATCGATCCAATCGCCATGGGGCACGCGCACGCCCGAGGTGGTGCCGTTCCATGTAAAAACGCAGTCGCGCGCCGGATCCACGGCGCCGAGATCGGGCAAAGCGCCGTATCCGGCTTCCAAGCGGCGCACATCCTTAAGTTGCAATTCCTTGACGACATCCGCGATCCAGGCCTTGCCAAAACTTTCCCAAGCGAGCATATCGACTCCGCGCGGTCCGAGCAGCGACCACAGTGCCATCTCGACCGCGCCGGTATCGGAGGCCGGCACGATGCCCAGAAGATAGTCCGGCGGCAGGCCCAGCAGGGCGCGCGAGCGCTCGATGACTTCCACGAGTTTGGCCTTGCCGCCCTTGGCGCGATGAGACCGGCCGACAAACGCGGCGCTAAGCGAATCCAGGGACCAGCCCGGCCGCTTGGCGCAGGGACCGGAGGAAAAACAGGGATTGCGCGGGCGCGTGGCCGGTTGCGCTATGGTCATGGCGACATCCTCTATGAATCGCTATGGGCCGGTGACCCGCCAGGAAAGATTGGAAAGGAGGCGGCGCGGCTGGATACTAAGTACCATGTTGCAGTGCGTCAACGCAGGTGCGAGAACGCCGGGGAAACGAGACTGATATGACCCTATCGCAATTATTTTTGTTCGCTATTCTTGGAATCACGCTGGTGCTTCTCGCGTGGGGCCGGATGCGTTACGACATCGTCGCCGTCCTCGCCCTCCTGGCCGCGGTGTTGACCGGCATCGTTCCCGCGGGCACGGCCTTTAGCGGATTCGGCCATCCGGCGGTTATTACCGTCGCGGCCATCTTGGTGCTGTCGCGCGCGGTCCGCGACTCGGGCATTGCCGAACCGATCGGGCGTTACCTGCGGCCCCTGGCCAACCGGCCCCACACCCACGTTCTGGCCATCACGGGCCTAGCCGCGGTGTGTTCCGCTTTTATGAACAATGTCGGGGCCTTGGCGATTATTCTTCCGATTGCCCTTCAAAGCGCGAATGCGGCCAAGCGGCCGCCAAGCCAACTTCTCATGCCACTCAGTTTCGGCTCTCTTCTGGGTGGCCTGACCACTTTAATCGGCACTCCGCCCAATATCGTCATCGCCAGCGCACGCATGGCGGAAACCGGCCAAGCCTTCGCCATGTTCGATTTCGCGCCGGTTGGCATCGGTATCGCGGTCATCGGGGTTCTCTTCGTCTCCTTCATCGGCTGGCGATTTCTGCCCACGCGCGAATCGGGACAGGCGATCGAGGATGCGCGGTCCTTGTTCCATATCGAGGACTACATCACCGAAGTTCGCCTGCAAGAAGACTCGCCCTTCGTGGGGCGCCGCCTGATCGACTTGGAGGCCTTGGGCGAGGGCGACGTGGCGGTGGTCGCGCTGATCCGCCGCAAGGACCGGATGCTGGCGCCATCCGGTTACCTGAAGTTGCAAGCCGGCGATATCCTGATTCTCGAAGCCGATCCGGCGGCGCTTCAAAAGGTGGTCGACGAGGGCAAGCTCGACTCCCTCGGCGCCGCGAAAATGTCGGTCGAAAGCCTGCGTTCCGAGCGTGTCATGCTGACCCAGGCCGTGATCACGCCGGGGTCCCGCCTGGAGGGGCGGACCGCGCAATCCATGCGCCTGCACACGCGCTTCGGGCTCAATCTGCTCGGCATGGCCCGCCAAGGCGCGCCCATCACCGAACGGCTGGGCCGGATACGCTTCATGGCCGGCGATGTTCTGCTCTTGCAGGGAGAGCGCGATCCCATGCCCGATTCCCTGGCGGCACTCGGTTGCCTGCCGCTCGCGGGGCGGGATATCCCGCTCGGCCGCAGGAAGGTTCGCTGGACCGCGCCGCTGGTCTTCGCCATCGGTATCGCCCTGGTGGTCGGAGGATTCCTGCCGCCCCAAATCGCCTTCGCCGCCGCCGCCATCGGCCTGGTCCTGACCCGCGAGATCAATCCGCGCGACCTTTACGAGTCTATCGAATGGCCGATTATCGTTCTTCTGGGCGCCCTCATTCCGGTCGGAGCGGCCTTGGAGACAACCGGCGCGACCCAGGTGATCGCGTCCCCCATTCTGGCGATGCATGGCCAGGTTCCGCTTTGGATGCTGCTGGCGGTGCTGATGATCGTGACCATGCTGCTGTCGGACATCATGAACAACGCCGCCACGGCGGTGATCATGGCACCGCTCGCCATCGGTATCGCCAAGGGCCTGGGCGTCAGCATAGACCCCTTCCTCATGGCGGTCGCGGTCGGCGCCTCATCGACCTATCTCACCCCGATCGGACACCAATCGAACCTTCTGGTCATGGGCCCCGGCGGCTATCGTTTCAGCGACTACTGGCGCATGGGTTTGCCGCTCGACATCCTGATTGTCGCGGTGGCGGTTCCGCTCATACTAGTAGTATGGCCGTTGTAGGAGGGATCATTAGCGGTGCCGTCACTCACAGATATAGTCCGCAAGTTATACGACGAGATGTGGAGCTGGGGTAACCAGCCTCCCCTGGCGGAGATCTTTCATCCCGAGTTTATCTATCGCGGCTCGCTTGGGGCCGAGCTGATCGGCCACGATCAATTCGAGAACTTCATCAACAACGTCTTGCGAGCGATGCCGGATTTTCATTGCGAGATCCTGGAGATCACGGCGCAGGATACCCGGGTCATCGTCAAGCTCCGCTACACAGGATCGCATCGCGGTGAGCTATTGGGATTCGCTCCCACGGGCAAGCGGATCAGCTGGCTTGGCAGCGCCCATTTCACCTTCCAGGATGGCTTGATGGCCAATCTCTGGGCGGTGAGCGACGTGCACGGCCTAGTCCACCAACTGGCCGCCAATCAGAGCGAACTCTCCCGGACGATAAACTAGACGTGGAACGGAAATTAGCCGTATTTAGTCCGCCGCCCCCACTTCGGGCCGTTTCAGCAAGATGTGCGTGCAGGTAAAGGTCATCGCGGTCTCGCCGGTCTGGTTCTTGATTTCATAGGCCATGATCAGGGTGCCGCGGTCGGGGCGCGAGCGCGAATCGCGCTTGGAAATAACCTCGGCCTCGGTATGCAGGGTGTCGCCGGGACGCACCGGGGCCAGCCAGCGTAGTTCATCCATGCCCGGCGAACCAAGCGAACAGCCATTGATGATATTAGCCTGATAGAACATACGAAAACCCAGGGCCAGGGTCTGAAATCCACTGGCGATCAGGCCGCCATAGGGGGACTCGGCGGCGGCTTCTTTATCCAGATGAAAGGGTTGCGGATCGTAGCTTAGCGCGAAGTCGAGGATCTGCGACTCGCTCAAGGTGGCCCCAGGGCCGCGGAAGCGCTCGCCGATTTCGAAATCCTCGAAAAAACGCGCCGTCATTTCTCTTCGCCCCTTCGATCGCATTCAGCCCCGTGCGCGCGAACTATGCCTGAGCCGAACCGGTCCCGCCAGCCGCGAACTCAAGCCTCATGTAGCGCACGTCCTCGAGCGGGTTGTCGTAGTAGGCTGGAATTTCATGAAACCCCAGGCTTTCGTAGAGCGTCCGCGCCTCGGCCATGAATCCCAGCGTATCGAGGCACATGGCGTCGTAACCGCCGGCGGGGACCGCCCCGATGCAGGTCTCGGCCAGGCGGCGGCCAAGACCAAGACCCCGGTAGTCCGGCCGGACCCACAACCGTTTCATCTCGCATTCGCCGTCATTCAGGGGCCGGAAACCGATACAGCCGGCCAGGCAGCCATCCACCCGGGCCAGCCACAGCCCGCCGCCGGGCGGCCTGTACCGGCCGGGGAGACTGGCCAGTTCCTCGTCGAAGCCCTGAAAGCAGAGATCGACACCCAGCCAAGACTGGTACTCCAGAAACAATCCGCGCACGGATTCCATCGCCCTCGCGCCATTCGCGGGCGCGATGACGATCCGGCGGAAGCTAGACACGAATTCGGCCCTCCATGTAGGGCGCGACCCGGCCGGAGATAAGGATTCGCCCGCCCTTGTCCTCGACCGACAAATCGCCGCCGCGCTTCGAGATCTGGCGCGCGGTCATCTTCGATTTACCCAGGCGCTTGGCCCAATAGGGGGTCGTGATGCAGTGCGCCGATCCGGTCACCGGGTCCTCGGGAATGCCGGACTGCGGGGCGAAGAAGCGCGAGACGAAGTCGCACTCGTCGCCCGGCGCGGTCACGATGACGCCCCGTGTTTTCAAAGCCGCCACCTTGGCCATATCGGGCCGCATGGCGCGAACTTCGGCCTCGCTTTGAAACACCGCCATGAGATCCATGGACTCCCAGATTTCAACCGGCGCGGCGCCCAGGGCCGATACCACGTCCGGGTCGTCCGGCGCCCGCTCGCGCTTCAGGACCGGAAAATCGAGGGTGAAGGACTCGCCCTGGCGGGTCACGGTCAAGACTCCGCTGCGGGTGTGAAAGCGCATCGTATCGGCGCCGGGCCGCAGATGATGGGCGATAACATAAGCGCTGCCCAAGGTCGCATGGCCGCAGAGGTCGACTTCGGCGGCCGGGGTGAACCAGCGCAGATCGTAGTCGTCCCCGCGCTCCACCAGGTACGCCGTCTCCGACAAATTGTTTTCGACGGCGATGGCTTGCAGGGTCTCGTCCGGCAGCCAATCCTCAAGCGGGCACACGGCCGCCGGATTGCCCTTGAAAACCTCGGACGCGAAGGCATCGACTTGATAAATTGGAATATCCATGATCGCTTTCCCTTTGATATTACGTGATTTAGCTTCGCCGCCGCGCCAGCGCGACACCGCCGAGAATCGCGCCGGCGGCGACCGCCATGGGCCAAGTCAATTCCTCATTCAATATGGCAACCGCCAGGACTAAGCCAATGAGAGGTTGAATGAATTGAGTAACCCCCGTGTGCCCGATGCCGCCCATTCCCAGGGCCCAGTACCATGCCGCGTAGGCCAGTATCGACGAGCCGGCGGCCAGGTAGGCGATGGAAAAAACTATCGGCCCGGAGGCGTTCCATAAGGAATCCAGCGACACCACGGCCGGAACAAAAGGCAAGAGGACGGCCGCCCCGATAATAAGCCCCCAGAAGGTGACGGCCCAAGTGCCGGCCTCGCGCGCCGCCAGGGCGCCGGCGACATAACCGGTGGAGGCGGCCATGGCGGAAAGCAGGACCAAGACATCGCCCTGCCAGGTCGCGCGCCCATGGGCCT
This sequence comes from Kiloniellaceae bacterium, assembly GCA_021776175.1. Classification (GTDB taxonomy): domain Bacteria; phylum Pseudomonadota; class Alphaproteobacteria; order Kiloniellales; family J153; genus JAJFGN01. The sequence goes on along the minus strand of JAJFGJ010000003.1, from coordinate 96,344 downwards.
CCATGCCCGGTTCCCCGGCGCCCAGGCCAAAGCGCGCGCCAACCAGAACCGCTGTGCCGAGCACCGCCAGGACACACCCCAGCGCCCAGCTCCGGCCGGGCAGGCGGCGTTCCACCAGGGCGGCGAAAAGCCCGGTGAGCACCGGCAGGACACCCAGCAACAAGGCGCCGTGCCCGGCACTCGTGCGTCCCAGTCCCAAGCTGAAGAGAATTGGGAAGGCAACGAAGCCGCCCAGGGCCGAAACCAAAAGCCACGCCCGGCCCGGCCCGCTCACGGGCAAGCGCAAGCGGCCCAGGATAACGAATGGAATTGCCCCCAGGGCGCCCAGCAGAGTCCGCCACACGCCGACCGCGAGAGGATAGAGTCCCCCCACGGCGATCTTGGTGACCAGGGGCGTCGCGGCCCAGATAAAGACGCTTAGGCCCACGGCGGCCAGCACGGCCGAATGCGAAGTGGTACGGACGGGCTCAGTCATGAACCGCGATCCCGAACACGGCGATTGTTCCTAGCAGGCCGATCGCGGCCAGCGCCAAGGCCGGGCGCATGAGTTCGCCCTCGCGCCCCACCAGGCCGGTCACGGTGGCGGCCAGAATGACCCGCCCGGGCGAGGCCAGCGTCGTGTTCGCCCCGGACGCGTTCTGCGCCGCCGCGACCCAATCGGCGGGAAGCTCGAGCCGCGCGCCGAGGGCGGCATGGAACACCGCGAACATGGCGTTGGAGCCGGCGTTGCTCGCGGTCAGAAATCCCCCCAGACCGCCAACCGGGGGCAGTATGTAAACGTAGGCCCGCCCGGCGGCTTCGGCGACCGCCGCCGCCAGGGTCATGGTCATGCCGCTGGCGGTCATGATCTGGGAAAAACACAGAAACCCGGCGACGGCGAGCGTGGCGGTCAACCAGCGGCGCGAGGCCGGGGCGGCGAGCGGCGCCAGGCGCCGCGCGCTGACGCCCAGGAACGGTATTGAGATTGCCGCCGCCGCCAGCAGCCAGAATCCCGGATTGTACAAAAGCGGCACCCTAAGTTCGCTCCCCGGGGCCGAGAGAACGGCCACCTGCCGCAACCAAAGTCCGAGCGGCTCACTCAACCGCGTCGCCAGCAATGCCAGAAGTAGGATCGCGAAAGGCGCCAGTGCCCGGCCCAAGGGCGGGCCGCCCGGCCGCCGCCTGGAAACCGGCGCGGGTTTTCGTTGCCCGTATCGAGAGATCGCGAGACCCAGCGCGGTCACGGCCAAGCCGCCTACCATACCGGCTGTCTCGACTCCCAAGCTCGCGCTCGCCGCCATGAGGACGCCCACAAGCACCGCCGCGTAGAGCGCGGTCTCGGGCAGGCGCCGCACCGCCGCGCGCCATCCGGCGGTCCACCCCACCGCCGCCAGGCCGCAGGCCAGGATGAGAGGCAGGCTAAGCGGCGCCGCCAAAACACCCAAGCGCGCCGAGGGCACGCCGGTCAATTCCGCGCCGAGCACGGTGCCCACGGCCAGAGCGCCCCAGGTGACCGCGCCCTGCCCGGCCAAGGCGAGCAAGGCCGCGTCTCGCGGCTTGTGACCCAGGGCGAGGAACAGCGGCGCCGTGACCACGATACCGATGCCGAATCCAGTCGCCGATTCGAAGAACACCGAGAGGCCGAGGACCAGGATCAAGGCCCGGCGGCTTGGATCGGGCACCGCCTCGGCAACCGAATCTGCGATGGCCTTCAAGGCACCGGCCTCGCGCATGACCTCGTAAAGGGCCATGCCGCCAAGCAGGACATAGGCGACCATCCAGGTCACCAGCGCCCCGGCCGTCAGGGCCTGCCCCAGCTCTCCGGCCTCCAAAGCGAAGGCCGGGACAAAGACCGCCAAGACGAGCGCGACCGCCAGACCGGCAACCCCGGCCACCAGCGCCGAGAGGCGCAAGACCAGGAGCAGGACGACCGGGGTCAGTAAAGGAGCTGCCGCCAGGGCCACGAGCATGACTGTATTAGGTCCGTGTCATTGTATTAGCCCAGCCAAAACGGACGCCGGATTTCGTTCGCGATGTCATCGCGTGTCAGCCCGATGTCCCTCAACATGCGGTTCTCCAGCTTGGCCAAGGCAATCCGCTGGGCCCGCCTGTCTTGCCAAGTCAGCACCATAGCCGCCGCACGCAGCAAGATCGCGCGCATACGTAAGCCGAACCGTGGGCTGGGTGGACGAATGACACTAAACGGAAGATTGAGCGGTCTTCGCTCTGATATTGTATGCATTCATTTAACCTATCTATATAGATTGACACCATGTCTGGATTGATATTGACTGTATTGACTTAAGGACAATCCGGTCAATTGGAAAATTGTCACCATGACAACTTGGACTCCCGATCTAGCCTCCCGCAGCGGGCCGCGCTACCTCGCCATCGCCGACGCCTTGGCCTCGGACGTGGCCTCGGGGCGCTTTCACTCCGGCGACCGCCTGCCGACCCACCGCGATCTGGCGTGGCGCATGGGGGTGACGGTGGGCACCGTCAGCCGCGCCTACGCCGAGGCGGAGCGGCGCGGACTCATCGGCGGCGAAGTGGGCCGGGGCACCTATATTCGCGCGGCTTCGGGCGACGCCAGCGAACTTCTGTCCCCGAACACGGACGAGTTGGGGAACCTGATCGACCTGACCTTCAACTTCCCGCCCCCGGCGGCGGAAGGCGGGGTTTTGAGCGAGACCCTGGCCGAGATCGCGGCCGATGAGGGGCAACTCCAGTCCTTGCTGGCCTATCAACCCTGTGCCGGACGCCGGTCCCACCGGGCCGCCGGCGCGAAGTGGATCGCCCTTAGCGGAATGGAGGTGGATCCGGACCGGATCGTCGTCACCGGCGGCGCCCAGCACGGCATGCTCACGGCCCTGGCGGCCTTGACCCGGCCCGGCGACCGGGTGGCGACGGAGGCCCTGAGTTACCCTGGCATAAAATTGGCCGCGCGCCTGCTCGGCCTGCGCCTCGACGGCCTGGCCATGGATGACGAGGGCATTGTTCCCGAGGCCTTCGACGCCCTGTGCCGGAGCGGCGATATCAAGGCACTTTACTGCGTCCCCACCCTTCAGAACCCGACCACCGCCACCATGACGGCGCAACGCCGGGCCGCCGTGGCCGAAGTCGCGCGCCGTCACGGGGTGGCGATTGTCGAGGACGATATCATGCGCCTGCTGGCCCCCGAGGCGCCGCCGCCCCTGTCGAGTTACGCGCCGGAACTATCCTATTACATCACCAGCTTGTCCAAGACCGTGGCGCCGGGCCTGCGTGTCGGCTTCGTCGCCGGACCGCCCGAGGCGGCGGATAAGCTGGCGGCCGCCGTCCGCACGGCGTGTTGGATGGCGGCGCCCTTGACCATAGAGGTTGGCGCGCGCTGGATTAACGACGGGCGGGCGGAGCGCATCCTCGCCGCCCGGCGGCGCGAGGCGGCGGCCCGACGCACGCGGACCCTGGCCGTCCTGGGCGGCTATGACGTGAAATGCGGCGAAGGCAGCCTGCATCTATGGCTCAACGTGCCCGACCCCTGGCACGCCAGCACCTTGGCCGCCGAAGCCCGCGCGCGCGGCGTGGCCATCACTCCCGCCGATGCCTTCGCCATCAAGCGCCGCGACGCCACCCATTCGATCCGCGTGTGTTTCGGCGCCGCGGCCGACATGGCGGCCCTGGATCGCGCGGTCAATGTCATAGCGGAACTCCTGGAGAGCGAACCGCCGGAATCCCTGGGCGCGGTGGTTTAGGGAAACTCCCGCACCGTGTGGCCGTGATTGACCGGGCCGTGGCCGGCGCCGAAACCCGGCGCGGTGCGTATGGCTTCGTGCAGGTAATCGCGGGCCCGGGCCACGGCGTCGCTTAGCGGCAGGCCTTGCGCCAGGCCGGCGGCGATGGCCGAGGCCAGGGTGCAGCCGGTGCCGTGGGTGTGCCGGGTCTCGATCCGGGGGCTGGCGAAGGTCTCCACGCTTTCCGGTGTGATCAGGAGATCGATCACGCTACCGCCCTTCAGGTGCCCGCCCTTGAGCAAAACCGCGTCGGGACCGAGGGCAAGAAGCTTGTCCCCGGCGCGGCGCATGTCGTCGGTATTGGCGATCGCGAGGCCGCTTAGGCGTTCGGCCTCCGGCACGTTGGGGGTCAGGACCGTGGCCAGGGGGATCAAGCGTTCGGCCAGGGTCTTCTCCGCCCCGGCATCGAGCAGGGCATCGCCACTGGTCGCGACCATGACCGGATCGGCCACCAAGGCCATGTCCTCGTCCGCCTCCTCGATAACGTCGCAGACCGCGGCGATGACCTCGGCCGTGTGCAACATGCCGGTCTTGATCGCATCGGCGCCGATATCCTCGAGCACCACGCGCATCTGTTGTTGAATGAATTCCGGCGCCACGCCCTGCACGCCGAAGACACCGCGCGTGTTCTGCGCGGTCAGGGCGGTGATCGCCGTGGCGGCGTAACCGCCCAAGGCCGTGACCGCCTTGATGTCGGCTTGTCTGCCCGCGCCGCCCCCGGAATCCGATCCGGCGGCGATAAGAACCCGCCCCTTCATGCCGCACTCCTTAAGGTTTTAGTGGATTGACTGGGGCCAATGAACTCCCTCCCCCCTTGAGGGGGAGGGCTGGGGTGGGGGGAAGCGCGTCCGCGCGTCATGTAACACAATTCTTGTTTTTACCTAGTTTCCACCGCCTAGCGACGGCACGGGGAACAGTAGAGAGATTCTCTTGACGCGCCGACGCGCGTCCCCCCCACCCTAACCCTCCCCCTCAAGGGGGGAGGGGATTCTTTTGTCCCAGTCGATTTACTAGCTGGAGACCTGTTCGATCGACTCGACGATGGTGGTGACAACCTTGTCCACCAGGGCCAAGTCCTCACCCTCGGCCATGACCCGCACCACCGGCTCGGTCCCGGACTTGCGGACCAGAATACGTCCAGCGCTTCCCAACTGGCGCTCGCCCTTGTCGATCGCCTCGCGCACGCGCTCGTTTTCCAGCGGCGGCGTGCCCGTGAAACGCACGTTCTTGAGAACCTGCGGCAAGGGGTCGAAGACATGACAGACCTCGCTCGCCGGGCCGCCACGCTCGACCAGAACCGCCAGGACTTGCAGCGCCGCTATCTGGCCGTCCCCGGTGGTGCAGTAGTCGCTAAGCACGATGTGACCGGATTGCTCGCCGCCGACGTTATAACCGCCGTCGCGCATGTGCTCCACCACGTAGCGGTCGCCGACAGGGGTCCGCACGAAATTAAGATTCAAGCCCTCGATAAAGTGTTCCAGCCCGAGATTGGCCATCACGGTGCCGACCACCCCGCCGCCGCGCAGGCGGCCCGATTCCCGCCACGAGCGGGCGACCAGCCCGATCAATTGATCGCCGTCGACCAGCTTACCGTGTTCGTCGGACACCACCACGCGGTCGGCATCGCCGTCGAGCGCCAACCCGAAGTCGGCGCCGTTCTCGACCACCGCCGCTTGCATCGCGCCGGGCGAGGTCGCCCCGCACTCGCGGTTTATGTTGGTGCCGTTCGGGGCGGCGCCCAGGGTGACCACCTCGGCGCCGAGTTCGTAGAGAACCTTGGGCGCCACCCGGTAGGCGGCACCGTGGGCGCAATCGACAACGATCTTCAAACCGTCGAGACGCAGGCCTTTTGGAAAGCTGTACTTGACGAATTCGATATAGCGGCCGACGGCATCGTCCAGCCTTTCGGCATGACCCAGGTGTTCGGGAGGGGCCAAGGCGCCGGCGCCGTTTTCACCGACCCGCCGTTCGATCTCATGCTCGACCTCGTCGGACAGCTTGTAACCGTCGGGGCCGAACAATTTGATGCCGTTGTCCTGGTAGGGATTATGCGAGGCCGAAATCATGACCCCGAGATCGGCCCGCAGAGAGCGTGTCAACATGGCCACGGCGGGAGTCGGCAAGGGGCCAAGCAAGACCACGTCCATGCCGACCGAAACGAATCCGGCGGTCAAGGCCGGCTCCAGCAAATAACCGGACAGGCGCGTGTCCTTGCCTATCACGACCCGATGGCGATGGTCGCCGCGGCGAAATTGCGCGCCGGCGGCTTTGGCGACCGCCAGCGCGGTCTCGGCCGTGATAGGTTCCCGGTTGGCGGTCCCGCGAATCCCATCGGTCCCGAATAGTTTGCGCATCTCCGATACCTCTTGGGCTTAAGCCAGTCATAGCATGTTGTTAAGGCGCCCCAGCGTTAACATAGGTATCGGGCGTTTGCCGCGTATTAACAACCCAAGAGTCAATCCCCGCCGCCGCCTTGGATCGCCTCCCAAATGGCCACGGCCTGCGCCGTTTCCGGCACGTCGTGGACCCTTAGGATCTGAACCCCGCGCGCCAGCCCGGCCAAGTTCGCGGCCAGCGACCCCGGCAGGCGGGCCTTGGGCGCCACGCCGGGCACGATCTTGGTCATGAAGCTCTTGCGGCTGACCCCCAGAACCAGGGGGCAGCCGATCCCATGCAGGACCGCGAGATGGTTCAGGACCCGCAAGTTGTGCGCGAGGTTCTTGCCGAAACCGATACCGGGGTCGACCGCGATCCGGCCGCGCGCGATGCCCGCCGCCTCGCAAGCCGCGACCCGTGCCGCCAGGTAGTCGTGAATGTCGAGCGGCGCGTCGGCATAGATTGGATTTTCCTGCATGCTGCGCGGCTCGCCCTGCATGTGCATGAGCACGACGCAGGCCCCGGCCTCGGCGGCCAGGGACAGGCCGCGCGGATCGCCGGTAAAGGCGGTCACGTCGTTCACAATCCTGGCCCCCGCCTCCAGGGCCGCGGCCACGACGCGCGCGCGCCGGGTATCGATGGAAACCAGAGCCCCGCCTTCGGCCAGGGCACGCACCACCGGCAAGATTCGGCGCAACTCTTCCGCCTCCCCGACCGCTTCGGATCTGGGCCGGGTCGATTCGCCGCCGACATCCAGAATCGCGGCGCCGGCCTCGATCATGGAGAAACCGTCGGCCACCGCCCGGCCGGGATCGAAACGGTCGCCGCCGTCGGAAAAACTGTCCGGCGTCACGTTGAGAATGCCCATGAGGCACGGCTGCGTCAGGGACAGGCCGGCGAAGGCCGGGCGCGGCGCGCTCAAGGCCGCGAGTTGGCGCCGCGCTTGCTCCACCGCGCCGGGGCCGAAGCGCGCCGCCCATGACGGTACCTCTCCCGGCGCCAGGCGGGCACGGGCAAGTTCGCGGATACCGCCGTCCCTCGTCTCGCGGACCACGGCCTCGCAAGCCGCGAAATGGAGCGGCCCGCCGGCCAGAGGAGTAGTTTCCCCGGGCGATTCATTGGCCGGCGCCAAGGGCCTAAGCGTGACGCTAATAGTCATGGGCGGGATTTCATCACGCGAAAAGCCCCGCGTAAAGCGGGGCTGTTCGTGATAAATCGCAAGGCGGGGTTTCGGCTATCCGCCCGGTTGCGGTTCCGGTTCCAGGCCGCCGGGAGATTCCTTGCCCTTGGCCGGTTTGCCGCTGGAGGGCACCGAAGTGCGCTGACCGCTCGCCCCGTCGTCGCTACTGCTCGGGTCGCTTCGTTCGATGGTTTCGCCGCGAACGATGGCGCGGACCTCATCGCCCGAAAGAGTCTCGTATTCGAGCAAGGCCTTGGTGACCGCGTGCAGATCGTCGAGGTGTTCTTGCAGGACCTCGCGCGCTTTTTCTTCCGCTTCCTCGATGATCCGGCGAATTTCCTGATCGATCAATTTCGCGGTCTCGCCGGAAATAGTCTGGCTTCGAGACACCGAATGGCCGAGGAAGACTTCTTCCTGGTTATCGACGTAACGAAGACGGCCCAGCTTATCGCTCATGCCCCATTCGGTGACCATGCGGCGCGCCAAGCTGGTCGCCTGCTGGATGTCGCTGCTGGCGCCGGTAGAAACATTCTCGACGCCGTAGATGAGCTCTTCCGCCATGCGGCCGCCGTACATCATGGCGAGGCGCGCCTCGATCTCCTTGAACTTCATGCCGTAGCGGTCGCGCTCGGGCAGGTTCATGGTAAGGCCCAAGGCCCGGCCGCGTGGAATGATGGTGACTTTGTGCAAGGGATCGTTACCGGGCACGAACATCCCGACAAGTGCATGACCGGCCTCATGATAGGCGGTCTCCTCCTTGTCCTTATCGGTCATGACCATGGAGCGGCGCTCCGTCCCCATCATGACCTTGTCCTTGGCGTATTCGAAATCGGCCATGGTCACGACACGCTTGCCGCTGCGCGCGGCGATCAGCGCCGCCTCGTTGACCAGATTGGCCAGATCGGCGCCGGAGAAACCCGGCGTGCCGCGCGCGACAACCCGTGGGTCGACGTCCGGCGCCAGGGGCACCTTGCGCATGTGGATCTTGAGAATTTTCTCGCGCCCGAGAATATCGGGATTCGATACCACGATCTGACGGTCGAAACGGCCGGGGCGCAGAAGCGCCGGGTCGAGCACGTCGGGCCGGTTGGTCGCGGCGAGCAGAATGACGCCCTCGTTCGCCTCGAAACCGTCCATCTCGACCAGCAACTGATTCAAGGTCTGTTCGCGCTCGTCGTTGCCGCCGCCCAAGCCGGCGCCGCGATGACGGCCGACCGCGTCGATTTCGTCGATGAAGATGATGCAGGGGGCGTTCTTCTTGCCCTGCTCGAACATATCGCGCACGCGGCTGGCGCCGACGCCGACAAACATCTCGACAAAATCGGACCCCGAGATCGTGAAGAACGGCACGTTGGCCTCGCCCGCGATAGCGCGCGCCAACAAGGTCTTACCGGTACCGGGCGGGCCGACGAGAAGACAACCCTTCGGAATCTTGCCGCCCAGGCGCTGAAATTTTTGCGGGTCGCGCAGGAAGTCGACGACCTCTTCAAGCTCCTGCTTGGCTTCGTCGATACCGGCCACGTCGTCGAAGGTGACGCGCCCGGTCTTCTCGGTCAGCATGCGCGCCTTGCTTTTACCGAATCCCATGGCCTTGCCGCCGCCCGACTGCATCTGGCGCATGAAGAAAATCCATACGCCGATCAGGAGCAGCATCGGGAACCAGGAGATCAGGATCGAGAGCAGCGGGCTTGCCTCTTCCGGCGGTGCCGCCGTGATGCCGATGCTATTGTCGCGCAGACGCTGAACCAGGCCCGGATCTTCCGGCGCGAAGGTTTGGAACTCGCTGCCGTCGCGGAACTGGCCCTCGATTTCCTGGCCTTGGATCGTGACCTTCAGGACCCGGCCGTTTTCGACGTGATTGATGAACTCGGAATAGGCCAGCGGCGCCTGCGGACTGCGTGAGGCGGTGCCCTGGAACAAATTGAACAGCGCGAAGAGCAGCAGTACGATGACCAGCCAAAGCACTGCATTGCGACTGAAATTCAAACCCAAATCCCTTCCGTTACCATCCCGCGCCCGACCCATGGGGCAGGCGGGAAAACGAGGCAAAAATGCCTACTGTGTTCATTAACATAATGCGCCTTGCCGCCTAAGCAACTGTAAAGGCACCCGCGGTTAGGCCGTTTTTGGGCGAGAAGCGGCATTTAGATACGATTGGGCCCCGCGATCCAGCCCTCAGGTAGCCCAGATGGGGCACGGCCAGGAGTCCCGAAGAGTCGCTGATGGCCGGAAGCGAGGGCCGGGCGGCCGCCGGAATCGCCGCCGAATCCGGATCCGCCAACTTAGGCCGCAGCGCCGCCCACCCGGCCCGCCCCAGGGCCGCGATAGAGGCGATCCCGTCATGACCCTGGGCCTTAACGGCGATTTCGAACCGGTTGTCCCAAAGAACGGTTCCGCCCGGGGCAACAGGCATGACCGGCACCGCCCGTTCCTCGCGCACGATCAGGTGATGGGGATAGGGCCTGGCGCGCGGCAATACCCGGCACCGGCCCAGAGTGTGCCCTTTCGCGGGATCCGCGCGCATCTGGGCCAGCAGGCGCTCCAAGCGGTCCAGCCGCGGGCCATAGTCCAGCCCGCCCACTGTCATGAGAATGCGCGCCAGGGCACGCAGGGCGGTCTCTTCCGGCGCCGCGCTCAGAAAAGCCGTGTCGGCACGGGCGAACCCGGCGGGATGAATCCAGACCGCGCGGGCCAACAGCTCCGCCGCCGCGCCCTCGAGCGCCCGGCGCGCCCGGCTCAGCCGCGCCGCCGTGGCGGCCAGGCGTTCGGCGCTCAAGCCTTCGGCGGCGAGCTTGGGCCGCAAGGCCCGCAAACGGATCCGGGCATGCTTGACGTTCAGGTTTGTCGGATCCTCGACCCAGCCGATATCCGATGCCCGAAGCGTAGAGACCAGCCGCGCCTTGGCCACGCCCAGCAACGGCCGCAGCAAGCGGATTTGAGAGCCGGCGCTTACCCCCGCCATGGCCGCCAGACCGTCGAGGCCGCTGCCCCGGCCCAACCGCAGCAGAAAGGTTTCCGCCTGGTCTTCGAGGTGGTGGCCCAGGGCCAGGTGAAGAATACCGTGCCGCTCGCACCATGCCGCCAGCAGATCGTGGCGAATGCGCCTTGCTTCGGCCTGGACGTTGGCTTTGGGGATATCGCCATGCCACCGCAAAACCCGGTGCGCGATTCCCAGAGACCGCAGGCTCCGGCCAACGGCCCTGGCCTCGGCGGCGGCGGCGGCGCGCAGGCCGTGATCCACGATCAAGGCCGTGAACCGCCCGCCCCGCGCCTCGCTCCAGTGGGAAAGCAGAACCGCCAGCGCCATGCTGTCGGCGCCGCCCGAAACGCCGGCCGCGATGTGGGGGTGGGATTCGAACGGCCCGAACCGATCCATCGAAGCGCCGAATTCAACCGCGCCGAGTACCGCCGCCGATGCGCGCGGCGCCGGTATCACTTGCAGCCCAGGCGCTGGCGCTCCCGATTGGCGCGCTGCTTGATGGTCACGGCGGCGTTGGCGTAGCGCTTGAGGAGTTCCGCGAAGGTGCCGCAAGCATCGCTCTTGCTGCCCAGGGCGGACAGAGACATGCCCAGCTTCAGCAGATTGTCGGGCGCCTTCGAATTGTCGGGATACTGCTGATACGCCTCGGCGAAGGTAATGGCGGCCTGCTGATAATCCTGGCGCACGTAGTAGGTCTCGCCCAGCCAGTACTTCGCGTTTCCGGCCAGCGGATCGTCGGCATGCTGTTCGACAAAGGCACGCAGGGCTAATTCGGCCTCGACGTAATTGGCCTGGCTCAAGAGTCCGAAAGCATTCTTGTACTGCTCCTGGGGGCTCTCGCCCGGCAGGACATAGGCCGTGGCGCTCTGGCTTTCCGCCGCCGGGGCGGGTTCGGCTGGGGAAGCCCTCTCCACCTGTCCCGACTGCAGGGCCTGCAGGTCCTCGACCGGCACGGTGCCCAAGGTGCGCGCCGCGCCGCCGCCGGACAGGGGCTGTCCCAGCATCGTATCCTGGCCTTGATCCGGGGCCGTTCCGGCCACTTGGCCGGCGGCGGCGGCCGATGCCATTCCCGCGCCGCCTTGCTCAAGCCGCTGTAGACGCAAATCCGTCTGCTGTAGACGCAGATCCGTGTCCGCCGCCAGTTTGTCGATCATGCCCCGTAGCTGGGTCTGCCTGTACGAGGCTTCCTCTATCTGGCCGGTTAGTTCCCGCAGCTGCGCTTCCAACTGCGAAATGCGCAGCTCGATTCGCGCCGCGATCACGGTATTCATACTCGGGCCGCTGGAGGTGTCCTTCACCGGGTCCGCCGTGCCAACCGCGGCCGGCGGCGCTTCGCCGCGATAAACTTCACGCTGAAGCGTTTGCAGCTCGCGCTGCAAGCGTTCGACCCGGTCCACCAAGCCTTGAACCTGCGAATCTTGGGCAGGCGCGCTTGCCGGCGCGATCCAGGAGAGCGCCCCTGCCAAGATGCAGGCCAGGCCCAAGGATCGGGCGCCAAGCGGGAACCGGGCGCCAAGCGGGCGCCTTAAACGGGGGACTGGCGGTAATGCCGGCGCGATCATCTGTTCGGCCATATTCGAGGCTCCGGATATCCTCGCGGGTTGAGGAACATCCCTTCCTTGACTGAAATTCTTGACGTAATTATGGCGGCGGAACCAAGGGAGTGGCGATCCCCGGTACAAGCCGCCACGCGATGCCCGCAGACCGCCAAGCTGTTGCATTGGGAAGGCGCCGGCTCTTCATCGCTCGGAAAAGCCGGCAGCGTCCCCGGGTCGCCCGCTCGCACATGCGAAGCGGGCCAGCCCGCGCGGATCAGTTGACGATGAAGACGCCGCGCCGGTTTTGGGACCAAGCTTCTTCGTTCGATCCGAGAACCGCCGGACGCTCCTTGCCGTAGCTGATCGTCCGCAAGCGGTTCGCGTGAATGCCAAGCGCCAGCAGGTAATCGTAGACCGCGTTCGCACGCCGCTCGCCAAGCGCCAAGTTATATTCCCGCGTCCCGCGCTCATCCGCGTGACCTTCGATGGTGATCGTCACCGCCGGGAAATTATTCATCCAAGCGGCCAAGGCCTCGGCCGTGCTCCGGCCCGCCCGCTTGATATCGCTCTTGTCGAAATCGAAGAAGACACGGTCGCCGACATTGACCACCAGGTGTTCCTGGCTGCCGGGCGCCGGCCCCGGAATCGTGGGTGCGGCGGGTGCGGCGGAAGTTGAGGGCTGAGCCGTGGTCGTTGTCGTCGCCGTGCCGGACCCAGTGCCGGCCCCCGAATCCTCACTCGAGGTACCGCACGCGGTCAGGAAAAAAGCAGCCGCGATGAACGTGATAATCTTTGAACGCATGTGGAAACCTCTCGAGAATTCCCCCCGGAATAGGGTGTTATGTTGAATAGCCTCCGGTCCGCGAATATGGCAGCCGACCCTTAAGGCATGGATAACACCCGACTCGCCCGCATCATGCGGATGAGGCGGGCAATTTATCCGACGGTCCCTAGGGAATCAAGGGGGACCAAGCCGGATCCGAGCCATCGATCGGGGTCACGATCTCTCTTTCGTTAAAACCCGTTAAGTCTATGGTGTAAAGTTTCGAGCGCACGACGCCGCGATCGCTGGCCGGTTCTTGCCGGTAAAACGACAGCACGCGCCCATTTGGCGCCCAAGTTGGTCCTTCGACCAAAAATCCCTTGGCCAGCATGCGCTCGCCGCTGCCGTCGGGACGCATGACGCCGATATAGAACTCGCTTTGGTAAATACGCGTAAAGGCTATCAAATCTCCGCGAGGCGACCACACGGGCGTCGCATAGCGGCCGGCGCTGAAGGTAATTCTGCGCACATTGCCGCCATTCTCGGACATCACATAGATCTGTTGCGTCCCGCCCCGGTCCGAGTTGAACACGATCTCCCCCCCATCGGGGGAGTAGCTCGGCGAGGTGTCGATCGCCGAGTGATCGGTGAGGCGCGTGACTTTTCGTGTCCTCAGGTCCATCCGGTAAATTTCGGAGTTACCTGAGCGCGCCAGACTCATGATCACGCTGTTTCCATCGGGAGAGAACCGGGGCGCGAAGGTCATGCCCGGAAAGTTGCCCAAAACCTCCTGCTGGCCGGTATTCAGGTTGAAAAGAAAAACCCGGGGCGTCTCGCCGACGTATGACAAATATGTGATTTCTTGCGTGGTCGGCGAAAATCGCGGTGTGAGCACCAGCACGCTGCCATCGGTCAGGAAGCGGTGGTTATCGCCGTCCTGGTCCATGATCGACAGGCGTTTGACGCGCCGGTTCTGGGGCCCGCTTTCGGCGATATAGACGATCCGCGTATCGAAATAGCCTTCCTCGCCGGTCAGCCGCTTATAGATCGCGTCGGCGATAATGTGCGCCACGCGGCGCCAGTTGGCCGGAGTCGTGAAATAAGCCAGGCCGGTGATCTGGATCTCCGCGAAAACATCCCAAAGGCGGAATTCGACCCGCAAGCGGCCATCCGCCTGAAGCTCGGTCGCGCCGCTGATCAGGGCCTGGGCGTTGATCAGCCGCCAGTCGCCGAACTTGGGGGCGATGCGCAGCGTCGCCGGGTCCTGGATGAAGGCGCCCTGTTCGATCGGGCGAAACAGTCCGCTACGCTCCAAATCGGCGGCGATGACCCTTGAGATGTCTTTTCCAAACTGGGTTTCATCGAGCGCCGAGCCATCGAAATCGGTGACCGCGATCGGCAGGGGCTCGACGAAGCCGCGGGTGATATCCACCACCAGTTCGGCGCGCGCGGCGCCGCTCGCGGCGGCGATCATTCCTAGAGCCAACAGCGGGGTGAATAGACGCGAAGCCGTTCCAATGGCAAGTCTAATATCAATGAGATTTGGTATTTGCATCATGTTCCAAACATTTCTCGCGGGTTGAATCGCAGGGTAATATCGCGCCAAACATCGTACTTTCTAATCGGTAACTTAAAAGGACTGCATACATCGATCGCGCGCTTGGCGTTCTCGGCGGCGCTGCGGAAGTAAGCATCCTGAACCATGCGCGCCACGTCGATCACGTTGGCCTGGCGCACCGAACCGTCCGGGTTAAGGTTGACGCGGATCTCGACCACCAGGTCCTCGGCCTCCCGGGCGCCGGGGTCGAGCCGCCAGCACGCCCGCAGTTGCTGTTGAATGGCCTGGATCATCCGGTTCTGCTCGAAGGCGCTGACGCGCGGTTGGGCCGAGCCTTTCTCGGGCGCCTTGGCGGTCTGATCCTGCGCCGCGGGACGAGGCTGGTCCTTGCGTTTCAGGACGTCGCGCAGAATCGCGGCCAACTGATCCGGCTTCGGCTTGGGCGGCGGTTTCTTTTTCGGCTTCGCCATCTTGACCACCGGCCGGCGCTTGGGCTTGGGCGGCGGCGCGGGCGCCGCCTTTTTCGGCTCCGGCTTCACCTTCGGCTCCGGTTTGACCTTGGGCGGCTCGGGAACCGGCTCCGGTTTGGGCGGTTCGGGTATCGGCTCCGGTTTGGCCTGGAGCGGCTCGGGCTCGGGCTCGGGTTCGGGTTCGGGCGGAGCCGGTTCCAGCTTCGCCTGCTGTTTCGGCGGCTCGGGTATCGGCGCCTGTTCCTCGGCCTTGGGTTCGGGAGGCGGCTCGGGCTTGGGCTCCTCCTTCACCGCCTCTTCCTTCAGGTCGTCGAGCACGACCAGATCGACCGGGACAATCGTGGCGTTGCGCGGCGTGACGAAAGACGGCAGGCCGAACGCCAGGATCGCCAGAACCGTGGCGTGCAAGATGCTTGAATATAACGCTCCACTGCGCATGACCGGCGATCCGCTGCTCCGTCTCTTGTGTTCGTTCTAGTTCTTGTTTTTCGCGCGCTTGGGCAGCTCGGCGACCAGCGCGACTCTGCTAAATCCGGCGAAGTTGACCGTGCCCATGACTTCCATGACCCGGCCGTAGTCGATGTTCCGGTCTCCGCGCAGGTAAATCCGGGTGTCGGCCTTGTTCTGTGTGATCGCGCGTAGGCGCGGCACGAGGTTTTCGATTTCAACTTCCGTGTCCTGAACGAAGATCTGGCCCTCGGCATTGACCGAAATAACCAAGGGCTCCTCGGCCTCCGCGATCGCCTTGGCCTCCGTCTTGGGCAAATCGACCGGAACCCCCACGGTCAGCAGCGGCGCCGTCACCATGAACACGATCAGGAGAACCAGCATGACATCGACAAAAGGCGTCACGTTGATCTCGCTCATCGGCTGGTAGGTCCGCCGCCGGTGGCCGGGGCCGCTGGCGCGGCCCATGAATTCGCTCGACATAGCTCTTATTACTCGTCCAATTGGCGCGAAAGTATGGCGCTGAATTCGCCGGCGAAGGCTTCCAGCCGCCCGGCATAGCGTCCAAGATCGTTGGCCAGCTTGTTAAATCCGATAACCGCCGGTATCGCCGCGACCAGCCCCAGCGCGGTCGCGAACAAGGCTTCGGCGATACCGGGCGCGACCACCGCCAGGCTGGTATTCTCCGAGGCGGCGATCGAGGTGAAGGCGTTGATGATCCCCCACACGGTACCGAACAGGCCCACGAAAGGCGCCGAAGAACCGACCGAGGCCAGAAACACCATGTGCCGCTCCAGGCGTTCCATCTCGCGTCCCAGGGTTATCTGCATGACCCGGTCGACGCGCTGTTTCAGGCTGGCCTTGGAATGATCGTTGCCGGCGGCGCCTTTCGAGGCCGAGCGCCGCCACTCGCGCATCGCCGAAACGAACAGTGACGCCATGGGATCGGGCGGCACCCGGTCCATGCGTTCGTAGAGGTCTTCCAAGGAACCGCCCGACCAGAACGCCTCTTCGAATTCGACCGCCTGCGCGCGCAGGCGGCGCATGCGGAAGACCTTTTCGAAGATGATCGCCCAGGTCCAGAACGAGGCCAACAAGAGGACCAAAATAACGATTTTGACAACGGGATCGGCCTGAAAGAACAGGCCCCAGACCGAAAAGTCGTAGGTGACGGAGCCGCCAAGGGTGAGGGTATCGACCGCGTCGTTTTGCATCTCTTAAATTTGCTCCCGCGTATTGGCATAGGGTTGCAGGGTGGTGCGCATGGGGCCGGGAAATCTAGCCGGCCGCCCCTGCCGGTTCAGGCACACGATACGTAAGCGCAGATGCGCCACCAGATCGTCCTCGCGCCAGATACCTTGATCGACGCCGATCGTGGCGCCGCGCAGATCGAACAGCCGCGAACGCACCTCCAGCACATCGTCGAGCCGCGCCGCGCGCCGGTAATCGGCCGCGCAGTCGCGCACGGCGAAGGCCAAGCCATAGCGTTCCGCCGTTTCGGTATGGTTAACATTCAGCAGCCGCAGCATTTCCGTCCGGCCGCGCTCGGCGTATTTCAGATAGTTGGCGTAGTAGACCAGCCCACCGGCATCGGTATCCTCGTAGTAGACGCGCACCGGAAAAAAATGCGTCGCCTCCTCAATCCGCCCGCTCAACGCCAGGGCCGCGGCGCTCACCCGGTCTCCTCCCCGCTATCGCCACCGGCGCCGGCCAGGAGATCCAATTGGGCGATAGCGCGCGGCGCCTCGCGTCCCAAGTAGCCATAGGCCGCCCGGGTCAGAACCCGGCCGCGCGGCGTGCGCTGCAACAGACCCTGTTGCATGAGATAGGGCTCGATCACGTCCTCGATCACATCGCGCTGTTCCGACAAGGCGGCGGCCAGGGTTTCGGCGCCGACCGGCCCGCCGTCGTAGTTATCCGCGATGACGCCGAGATAGCGCCGGTCCATAGCGTCCAGGCCGCGTTCATCCACGTCGAGGCGGCGCAGCGCCAGATCGGCGGCGGCGGAATCGATCGCGCCGGGCCCGCTCACGGCGGCGAAATCGCGCACCCGGCGCAGCAGTCGCCCGGCGACGCGGGGCGTGCCCCGGGCCCGGCGCGCGATTTCGTGCGCGCCCTCGGGCGTTATATCGACATTCAGAACCCGGGCGCCGCGGGCCACGATCTCTTGCAACTCCCCGGCGTCGTAGAACAGCAAGCGCAGGGGGATCCCGAAGCGTTCGCGCAGGGGCGTGGTGATGAGGCCCGAGCGGGTGGTGGCGCCGACCAGGGTAAAAGGCGGCAGGTCGATGCGGACCGAACGGGCCGCCGGCCCCTCGCCGATGATGAGGTCGAGTTGAAAGTCCTCCATCGCCGGATAGAGGATTTCCTCCACCGCCGGGGACAGCCGGTGAATCTCGTCGATAAAGAGCACGTCGCGTTCTTGCAGGTTGGTCAGGATAGCCGCCAAATCGCCGGCCCGCGCCAGCACCGGGCCGGAGGTGGCGCGAAAGCCGACCCCCATTTCGCGCGCCACGATCTGCGCCAGCGTGGTTTTGCCCAGGCCGGGCGGGCCGTGAAACAAAACGTGGTCCAGGGCCTCGCCCCGCGCCTTGGCGGCGGCGACGAAAACGCCCAGATTCTCGCGCAAGGACCGCTGGCCGATAAACTCGCCCAGGTGACCGGGGCGCATGGCCTGGTCGGCGCCGTCGCCGCCGGTGAAATCGGGCGCCACGACCCGCGCGTCGCTCATGACGCCAGTTCCCGCAACCCGGCGCGAATGACCGCTTCGACCGGCGCGCCTCCGCCCAGATGGCGGGCCGCTTGCGCGACCGCGCCGAAGGCCTCGCCGCGGCCGTAACCGAGGTTGACCAGGGCGGAAACCGCATCCTCCGGCACCGCCTCGGCGGGCGGCCCGCCGCCTTCGATGGCCGCCGCCAGGTGCGCGGCCTCGCCGAGCGCGATACCGCCGGCCTTTTCCTTCAGCTCCGAAACGATGCGCCCGGCCAGCTTGGGGCCAACCCCGCTGGCCCGGGTCAGGGCGGCCTTGTCTTGCGCCGCGATGGCCTGAACCAGTTGCGCCGGGGACAGGACCGAGAGAATCGCCAGCGCCATGCGCGCGCCGACCCCCTGCACGGTGGTCAGCAGGCGGAACCAGTCGCGCTCCGCCGCCTCGAGAAAACCATAGAGATGGATGTGATCCTCGCGGACATGGGTTTCGATCAACATGCGGACCGCTTCGCCAAGCTCCGGCAGGTTGGTCAGGGTGCGGGCGGAGCAGAACGCCAGGTATCCGACCCCGGCGACATCGACCACCGCCCAGCCCTCGCCCGCCGAATCCAGCCGGCCGTTCAGCTTCGCGATCATGGCGCGGCCCCCGCCCTGCTTGACCGCACCCCGAGCGGCTTAACCCCGCCCGCGTCCCAGCGCCGCGCGGTCTGCCGGCTATGGGCGTGGCAGATCGCGACCGCCAGGGCGTCGGCTGAATCGGGACCTGCGATGGTGCAGCCCGGCAAGAGCCGGGCGACCATCATGGCGACCTGTTCCTTCTTCGCGTTGCCCGTGCCGACCACCGCCTTCTTGACCCTGGTGGGCAGGTATTCGGCGGCCGGCAGACCGGCCCGCGCGGCAGCCAGCAACGCGGTGCCGCGCGCCATGCCAAGCTTCAGGGTCGAGCTTGCGTTGCGGTTGGCCAGGGTTTCCTCGACCGCCGCCTCCTCGGGTTGGAACTCGCTCAGCACCGCCGCGACACCCTCGTAAAGCTGCATGAGGCGAACCGCGATATCGGCGTCCACCTCAGGCGCGACGACACCGTTGGCGATGTGGCGAAGACGGTTATCCTCGACCTCCACGATCCCCCAACCGGTCCGGCGCAATCCCGGATCCAAACCTATAACGCGCATAGTCCCCCTAGAGCTTGCTTGACGGTTCCTTCTAAGCCGTCAGGCGGGTCATGATCTCATCGGAAATATCGTAATTGGCGGCAACCCGCTGAACGTCGTCGCTGTCGTCCAGGAGGTCGAGCAATTTGAACAGGGTCGTGGCATGATCCTCGTCGAGGGGGACCATCGTCTGCGGCTTCCAGGCCAGGGAGGCCTCCTCGGGGTCGCCGAAGCGGTCGGCCAGGGCATCGCGCACGTTGGAAAAGTCGTCCGGCGCGCAGGTGATCTCGTGGCCTTCGGGCGTTGTCTCCACGTTGTCGGCGCCGGCCTCGGCCGCGGCCTCGAACATGACATCGGCGCTGGCGGCATCGGCCAGGTAAGACAATAGCCCAACCCGGTCGAACATGAAGGATACGCTATTGGTCTCCCCCAGGCTGCCGCCCAGCTTGCTGAACGCGGCGCGGACCTCCGACGCGGTCCGGTTTCGATTGTCGGTCAGGGCCTCGACGATGATCGCCACACCTCCGGGACCATAGCCCTCATAGCGGATTTCCTCGTAATTTGTGTCGTCATCGCCGCCCGAAGCCCGCTTTATGGCGCGGTCGACGTTGTCCTTGGGCATGTTCGCTTGACGCGCTGCGGAAATCGCGGCGCGCAGGCGCGGGTTCTTATCCGCTTCCGGCAGACCGGAGCGGGCGGCGACCACGATCTCGCGAATCAATTTGCCGAAGATCTTCGCGCGCTTTTTATCCTGCGCACCTTTGCGGTGCATGATATTCTTGAATTGAGAGTGGCCCGCCATGGCCTAGCATCCCCATATCTTGTTAGTGTATACAATACTATTACCACATTTCGTGGCACCGCGCGCCCAAATCGGCCGCGTGTCAAGGCGGAAGGCCACGCCTCTGATAGTCGTCCAATATGGCGATAATGCGGCGCCTTCTAGCAGGTCTTGCCCGCCTTCAAAAGCCCTGGAGGTGATATCCGCCTAGCCGCTCTTTAACCCGGACTTAAGGCAAATGGGCCCAAAATCCTGTATCCAAGAACCTTGCCGAGGCGAATTGAAGATGCCGCGCAGTCATAAGATGCCCCAGCTCGACGCCCCTCACGATGGAACCGCCAGCGCCGTGGAACAGGCCGCGTGCCTGTCGAACGCCGCCAAGCTGGTGGTTGGCTTCGCGCAACAAAGCGCCCCCGACTCGCTCGACGCCCTGATCGCAGCGGAAAACGCCGATACACCGGGCCAAGCGGCGGAAATAGCCCGCGAGGCCGCGAAGGCCGCCACCTCGCAAACCGCGACCCTGCTCGAGGAGGTCGAACGCTTCCTCGCCCTGACCGTGCCGCGGCCCAGCAATTCCAACTAAATTCGGGCTTCGCTGAGCCGCCCGCCCAGGCGCAGGGGCGCGACTTTTAGCGCCAATCCGGTTTTAACGTCCGTTTCCACGTACACCGCGCACAGGGTGCCCTCGCCGCTGGCGGCGCTCAGGCGCTCGGTCGGCAGCTTGCGGGTGAAGCGCTGAATCGGCACGGTCTTATCCATGCCGATGACCGAATCGTAATCGCCGCACATGCCGGCGTCGCTCTGATAGGCCGTGCCGCCGGGCAGGATCATGGTATCGGCGGTGGGCACGTGGGTATGGGTCCCGACGCATAAAGAGACACGGCCATCCGCGTAATGGCCCATGGCCATCTTCTCGCTCGTGGCTTCGGCATGGACGTCGAGGACGATGGCATCGACGGTTCCGCCCAGGCGCTGCTTGGCCAGTTCGCGGTCCACGCAGGCAAAGGGATCGTCGAGCGGGTCCATGAACAAGCGGCCCATGACGTTGAGGATCATGACCTTGCGCCCGCCGCGCGCCGCGAACACGGCCGCGCCCCGGCCGGGGGTGCCGGCGGGGAAGTTCTGCGGGCGCAAGAGGCGCGGCTCGCGCTCGATCAGGGCAAGCGCTTCGCGCTGGTCCCAGGAATGATTGCCGCCGCTGATCGCATCGACCCCGGCCGCGAACAATTCGGTGCAGATTTTTTCGGTGATGCCGAAGCCGCCGGCCGCGTTCTCGCCATTGGCCACGACGAAGTCGAGATCGAGTTCCTGGCGCAGGCGCGGCAGATTGGCTGTCACCACGTCGCGTCCGGCGCGCCCGACGATATCGCCGCAGAACAATAGTTTCATGCCAAGTGGTCCCGCGCCGCGTCGTGACGCCCAGCTTCGTGGTGCCCAACTTCAATCGTCTCGGATTCGGTCACGATACAGTCGAGACCTTGGTCGTGGCCGTCGTGGGGCACCTTGGCAACCTCCTGTGCGGCATAAGCAAGCCCCAAGGCGCGCACCGCGCCCGCCGCCCGCAAGGCGGCCAGGGTCCGATCGTAAAACCCGCCGCCATAGCCAAGCCGGAATCCGCGCCGGTCGAAGGCCAAAAGCGGCACCAACAACACCTCGGGGCGAAGCCGCGGGCGGTCCGGGGCGGGAATTTGGGTGCCAAATCCTCCGGAGATCAAGGCCAGGCCCGGCTCCCAGGTCCGGAAAGCCAGAGGCGCGCCGCGCCCAAGCGTGACCGGCAGGCCTATGGCATGGCCGCGCGCGTGGAGCGCCTCGATCAGGGGCCGCGGGTCGATTTCACTGCCCATGGGCCAATAGGCCGACACGGCGCAAGCGGTGGGAAAAGCGGCGGCGGCGAGTACCCGCTCGCGCAGGGCCGCGCCGGCCGCGCCCGGGGAATCCGCCCGCGCGGCCGCATCGCGCCGATCCTGGGCCATGGCCCGCGCCTCGGCCTTCAGCCTATCTATGGAGGATGAATTCATGTCTTGGGACGAAGTGGATGAGAGGGCGAAAAGGTGGACGGTGCCGCGTTGGCCGTTGGTCGCATATATTCCTCTGTGGCCTGCTTCAGCAGGTGGGCGCCATATACCGAGACCACGGCCCCGGCAGGGACAGCTCCCTAGAGGTCGTTATTGGCCCCAGGGAATGAAGGACCTGACGCGCCACGCAGCACCGCCCGCGCGACAATGGACCACGCGGCGTTAATAGTATCTAAGCATCCGCGAGGCGGGCGGCAATAGCCTCCAGCCGTTCAGCGCAGGCGTTTAGTGCCGCCGTGGCTTCCTGGCTGTCGCCTTGCGGCGCCCCAAGGGCGTGAATTTGCCGGTAGGCCTCGAACAATTCGTCCGCGATCAAGAGACTGGCCATGACCAGAACCCGGTTCTCACCGGCCTGGCCGGCCGATTTGTCCAGGCCCTGAACCTTATCGTCGATGTATTCGGCCAGTTTCGTGAGGTGCGCCTCCTGGCCGTCGTCGCACGACATCTCGTAACCGCGGCCGTTCACATTCAGGGTAATCAGGGACATGGCGCCGGGGGCTCCCCTCATCAAATCCGTAAGCCGTTTTTCAAGCGGTCGATGGTCCCGTCGAGACGGTCCGCGACCGTGCGCGCCAATTCTTGCAACTGAGCGTTTTCGCTTCGGGCCGATCTGAGCGCGGCTTGCAGATCGTCCGGGGCCTGGGCGGGGCCGTCGCGTTCGACCGCGCGTTCAATTCGGTCCAAGGCCGCCTGTAAGCGCTCGGCCGCCCGATGCAATTCCGCCATGGTCGCTGTCCTCCAGGCGCCGGCCGCCTATAACGAGCCAACACCGAAATTGATCTATTTCCTGAACCGCAGATGGGTTCTGGCTTTAACAATACGCAAGGCCAAGCACGGCGGTCAACTGTCCGGCGAAAACCACCCACGGGCGCGGGCCGCATAACCGGTATCCGCCTGGACATCCTTGACGGCCATGTCCGGTGGCGGCATGTTGCGCCCGCCGGTTCCGCCGGCCCATTTCCCGCCGGCTCCGCCGGCCTGATTTCCACCGGCCCGGCTGGTAAAAAAACCGGCGATGTCGCCGCAAGTTTTAAACAGGTGAGTTTTTAGATGGCCGCCGCACCGTCCTCCGCCGAGCGCCCGGAACCCGAGATCGCTTCCAGCGAAATGGCCAATGCCATTCGCGCCCTGGCCATGGACGCCGTGCAAAGAGCCAAGTCCGGCCACCCCGGCATGCCCATGGGCATGGCCGACGTGGCCACGGTCCTGTTCACGCGGTTCCTGAAATACGACCCGGCGCGACCGGACTGGCCGGACCGGGACCGCTTCATCCTCTCGGCCGGGCACGGCTCGATGCTCCTCTACGCCTTGCTATACCTGAGCGGGTATCCGGGCATGAGCGTGGAGGAATTGAAAAACTTCCGCCAGCTTGGCAGCAAGACACCCGGTCATCCCGAGCTTGGCGACACGCCCGGCGTGGAGACAACGACCGGACCGCTGGGCCAGGGCATTGGCAACGCCGTGGGCATGGCCCTGGCGGAGCGCCTGATGAACGCCCAGTTTGGCGACACCCTGGTGGATCACCATACCTATGCCATCGCCGGCGATGGCTGCCTGATGGAGGGGATCAGTCACGAGGCCGCGTCCCTGGCCGGGCATCTGCGCCTAAGCAAACTCATCGTGCTTTACGACGACAACGAAATTTCGATCGATGGCCCAACCTCGCTCACCTTGTCGGACGACGCCCTGCGCCGCTTCGACTCCTACGGCTGGGCGACCCAGCGAATCGACGGCCACGATCCGGAAGCCATCGCCACCGCCTTGGAGGCGGCCAAAGGCGAGGACCGGCCCTCCCTGATCGCCTGCCGGACCGTGATCGGTTTTGGCGCCCCGACCTTGGCCGGCACCGCCAAAACCCACGGCGCCCCCTTGGGCGAAACCGAGATCGCGGGCGCGCGCGAGCACCTGAACTGGCCCCACGCCGCCTTCGAGATCCCGGCCGAGGTTTTGACCGCCTGGCGCGCCGCCGGCGCCCATGGCGCCGGTGCGTCGGAAAGCTGGTCTGAGCGGCTGGCCGCTATCGACCCGGCGGCGCGCGCGGAATTCGAGCGGCGCCTGGCCGGGCGCCTGCCCGAGGATTGGGGCGATAAGCTCGCCGCCTTCAAGCGGGAAGTCCTGGCCGAAAAGGCCACTGTCGCCTCCCGCGTCGCCTCGCAAAAGACGCTGGAAGTATTGAACGAGTGTATCCCGGAGATGATCGGCGGCTCGGCCGACCTGACCGGGTCCAACAACACCAAGACCGGCGACTACGGCGCCGTCGGGCCCGGTGAGTTCGCCGGGCGCTACATCTATTACGGCGTGCGCGAACACGCCATGGCGGCGGCCATGAACGGGCTCGCCCTGCATGGCGGATTCATCCCCTATGGCGGCACCTTCCTGGTTTTCTCGGATTATTGCCGGCCCTCGATTCGCTTGGCCGCCTTGATGCGCCAGCGCGCGGTTTATGTTTTCACCCACGATTCGATCGGCCTGGGCGAAGACGGCCCAACCCATCAGCCGGTCGAACACTTGGCCGCCCTGCGCGCGTTTCCCAACCTGCAGGTATTCCGCCCCGCCGACGCGATCGAAACCGCCGAGTGCTGGGAGCTGGCCCTGAGCAGCGAAAACACACCCTCGGTACTGGCGCTCAGCCGCCAGGGCCTGGCGCCGGTGCGCACCGAATGCGGCGAGAACTATTCGGCCTACGGCGCCTATATCCTGGCGCCGGCGCCGCGCGCCCGTGAGGTCACCCTGATGGCCACCGGTTCCGAGGTCCAGATCGCGCTGGCCGCGCAACAGCAGCTGGACGAGATTGGCATCGCCGCGGCCGTGGTCTCCATGCCGTGTTGGAAATTGTTCGAGGACCAGCCCCCGCATTACCGCGAAGAAGTCTTGGGCCCCGGTTCCCTGCGCATCGCGATCGAGGCCGGCGTTCAGTTGGGCTGGGATCGCTGGATCGGATCGGAAGGCGCCTTCATCGGCATGAACGGCTTCGGCGCCTCGGCTCCGCAAAAGGACTTGTACCCGCACTTCGGCATCACGCCCGAGGCGGTCGTGGACGCGGTCAAGGCGCGGCTCTAAAACTCTCTAGCGGGAGGATTGGCGATGAACGAAGACAAACTTCACGCAACGGCCCGTGCGCTGGTGGCGGAAGGCAAGGGCATCCTGGCCGCCGACGAAAGCACCCCGACCATCAAGAAACGATTCGACAGCATCCATGCCGAATCGACGGAGGATAACCGGCGCGATTATCGCGAAATGCTGTTCACCACCCCCAAGGCCCCGCAATACATCAGCGGCGTTATTCTGTTCGACGAGACGATCCGGCAAAACGCCGCCGGCGGCACGCCGCTGGTCAAGGTGCTGGAATCGGCCGGGATCATTCCCGGCATCAAGGTCGACAAGGGGGCCAAGGACTTGGCGGGCCACCCGGACGAAAAGGTCACCGAGGGCCTGGACGGCCTGCGCGATCGTTTCGCCGAATATGCCAAGCTGGGCGCGCGTTTCGCCAAGTGGCGGGCGGTCTACACCATCACCGACTTTCTGCCGGGCGCGGCCTGTATCGCCGTCAACGCTCATGCCCTGGCGCGCTATGCCGCCTTGGCGCAGGAGGCCGGCATCGTCCCGATCGTCGAGCCGGAAGTCCTGATGGACGGCGACCACACCATCGACCAATGCGACGAGGTGACCGAGGTGGTGCTGCAATCGCTTTATTCGGAGCTTTCGCTTCAGGGCGTCAACTTGGAGGGCTCCTTGCTAAAGCCCAACATGGTGCTTTCGGGCAAGGACTGCGCGGAGCAAGCCAGCGTCGAAGAGGTCGCGCGGCGCACCGTACGCTGCCTCAAGCGCACCGTGCCGGCGGCCGTGCCCGGCATCGTGTTCCTATCCGGCGGCCAGAGCGACGAGCTGGCGACCCGGCACTTGAACGCCATGAACAAACTGGACGAGGGGCGGCCCTGGAGGCTCAGCTTCTCCTACGGGCGCGCCTTGCAGGCGGCGCCGCTCAAGGCTTGGGCCGGTAAGGCGGCGAACCTCAAGGCCGGGCAAAAGGCCTTCTTGGAGCGGGCCAAGGCCAATGGCTTGGCCACCGCGGGCGCTTATGCCTGAAGCTGGGATTTTACCAACAGCGAACATGACGGAGAGCAAAGATGCCTATTCGGGTCGGGATTAACGGGTTTGGGCGGATTGGGCGCCTGGTGTTTCGCGCGGCGATGGAATCGGGGCGCCGGGACATCGAGTTCGTGGCCATCAACGATTTAGGTTCGGCCCAGGCCAACGCGCACCTGCTGAAATACGATACGGTGCACGGCGTCTACCCCGGCGCCGTCGGCGCCACCAAGACCGCGATCAAGGTCGGCAAGAAAAAGGTTCAGGTCCTCTCGGAGCGCGATCCGGCCAAGCTGCCCTGGGGCGAACTGGGGGTCGATATCGTGCTGGAGTGCACCGGCCTCTTCACCAAGAGGGAAGCCGCGGCCAAGCACCTGGAAGGCGGGGCCAAGAAAGTCCTGGTCTCGGCGCCTTGCACCGACGCCGATTTGACCGTGGTCTACGGCATCAATAGCGACAAGCTGCGCAAGAGCCACAAGGTCGTGTCGAACGCCTCCTGCACCACCAACTGCCTGGTCCCGGTCGCCCATGTTCTGGAACAGAGCGTCGGCATCAAGCACGGCTTCATGACCACCATCCATTCCTTCACCGGCGATCAGCGCACGGTCGATACCCTGCACGGCGATATGCACCGGGCGCGGGCCGCCTCGGTCTCCATGATCCCGACCTCGACCGGCGCCGCGCGCGCCGTCGGCCT
Organism: Kiloniellaceae bacterium; assembly: GCA_021776175.1. GTDB lineage: Bacteria > Pseudomonadota > Alphaproteobacteria > Kiloniellales > J153 > JAJFGN01. The sequence continues at coordinate 69,781 of JAJFGJ010000003.1, read as the reverse complement.
GGTCCTGCCGCACCTGAAAGGCAAGCTGGACGGCACCTCGATCCGGGTGCCGACGCCCAATGTCAGCCTCATCGACCTGACCATAGAATCCAAGCGCAAGACCAGCGTCGAGGAGGTCAACGAGGCCATGACCCTGGCCTCGAAGGAAAAGGCGCTGAAGGGCATCCTGATGCTCAACAAGGCGCCGCTGGTTTCGGTCGACTTCAACCACAACCCGGCGAGCGCGACCTTCGACCTGGGCCAGACCCAGGTGCTCGACGGCACCTGCGTGCGGGTCCTGGCCTGGTACGACAACGAATGGGGCTTCTCCAACCGCATGAGCGACACCGCGGTGGCCATGGGCAAGCTGCTTTAGATACCCTGGCGCTATGTTTGGTCCGCTCGTGTCCGATGTCCTCCCGGCCGAATCGCGAGTTCCGGGATGAGTGACAAAGAAGACGTATTGGCGACGCTTGAAGACTACGCGCAAGCGTACCGCGCCAAGGATATCGACCGCTTGATGGCGGTTTTCGACGACGGCGACGACATTTCCCTCATCGGCACCGGAGCGGATGAGATTTGCGCCGGACGATCCGCGATCGGCGAGGTGTTCGCGAGAAACTTTTCCGATGCGACGGCGACTCGCTTCGAGTGGCATTGGAAGCATGTGACGCTTGCCGGCGATGCCGCCGCCGTCGCCGTCACCTTGACGATTCATCTCGACACGGACGATGGCCCAATCCAAGTGCCCGTGAGATGGACTGTCGTGCTCGCCAAGAAAGCCGGGCACTGGCGTTGGCTGCACCGCCACGCATCGTCGGCGGCCGCCACCCAGGGAGAGGGCAAGGCCTACCCCGGCGCGGCCCCTACCCCGGCCGCTTGAAGCTTGCCCGCGCGGCCTCGATCTCGTTGCGATAGGCGCAGCCTTCGAGGTGATCGTTGACCAGGCCCATGGCCTGCATGAAGGCATAGACCGTGGTCGGGCCGACGAACTTCCAGCCGCGCTTTTTCAGGTCCTTGGAGATGGCGACGGACTCGGGAGTCTTGCCCAGGGTGCCAAGGGCGGCGTAGTCGAGGCGCTTGGGCCTGGCGTCCGGGCCCGGCTCGAAACGCCAGAAGTAGGCCGCGAGCGAGCCGAATTCCTCGACCGTCTCGAGCGCCCGCTTGGCGTTGTTAATGCTGGCTTCGATCTTGCCGCGGTGGCGCACGATCCCGGCGTCTTGCAGTAAGCGCTCTATATCTTTTTCGCCGAAGCGCGCGACCTTCTCGAACTCGAAATTCGCGAAGGCGGCGCGGAAATTCTCTCGCTTGCGCAGGATGGTCAGCCACGAGAGGCCGGCCTGAAAACCCTCCAGGCAGATCTTCTCGAACAGGCGCCGGTCGTCGTCGACCGGCCAGCCCCATTCATTGTCGTGATAGGCTTGATAATCCTCGGCCCCGCCATGCCACCAGCAGCGCGCGCGCCCGTCGGCGCCGTCGATCAACCCGGTGCCATCGTGTCCGGCCATGCTCACTTCCCCCAATAATCGAATCCGAGCCAAGGGAAGCTGAAAGCCGCTCAAGACGTCAAGGCTTTCTAGGCGCGCGGCCATGCTTATGATGGCGCCATGAAGACCCGCGCGATACTGGTTCATTCCCTGGATGACGCCCGGACCGCCATGGCGGCGGCGGCGGACCTGGGCGTGCCCCTGATTCTGGTCACGGCGCCGGGGGCCGCCGCCTACTTGGGGCCCGCCTGGTTCCGCGAGATGACGGCGGCGGCGGCGCGGGAATACCCGCAAGTCCGGCTTACGGCCATGCTCGATTGCGGCGCCAAGGCGGGGCACGCCATGGCCGCCCTCGGCGCCGGGGTGCGCAGCGTCCGCTTCACCGGGCGCAAAGCCGCCGCCGCCAAGCTGGCCGAGATCGCGGCGGCCCGGGGCGGCGAGGTCGTCACCGGAAGGATGCCGGCGCTCGACTTGTTGAACCGGCCCGATCCAGAGGCGGCTTGCCGGCGCTGGCTCGCGGCGCCATAACCGCCCCCATGACCGACCCTGAATCTCCCCCCTGCCAGTCCTATCTCGTGCTACCGCCGGAGACCGCGCCGGAGGTCCTGACGGACCTGCTCGATGCGGCCGCCGCCGCCTGCCTCCTGATCCGGCGCGGCGGCCTGGATGCGGTAGCCTTGCGCGCGCGGGTCCAGGCACTGGCCCCCCTGGCGCAGGCGCGCGGCGTGGCGGTCTTGCTGGAGGACGAGGCCGCCCTGGCCATGGCCCTGGGCTGCGATGGGGTCCATTTGAGCGATCCGGCAACCTATAAGGCCGCGCGTCAAATCCTGGGACCGGAGGCCATTATCGGCGCCGCCTGCGGGGATTCGCGCCACGACGCCATGGTGACGGGGGAGAACGGCGCCGACTACGTCGCCTTCGGCGCCCTCGACCCGCCGCAGGCGCCCGAGGCCGATCTGATCGCCGGGTGGCAGGCCCTCATGACCGTGCCCTGCGTCGCCCTGGGCGCGCGAACATCGGAGGAAGCAGGCGCCCTGGCCCGTGCCGGCGCCGATTTCGTCGCTCTTGGCCCGGAAATCTGGAACCGGGGAAATGCCGGACTGACGGCGCTAGGCGAAGCGGTGGCGGTTCTCGCCCAGACCTGAGCACGCGGCCGGCCGGCCCGGGGAACCCGCAATTGCGCGCGCGGCGCCAAGCTGTTAGCTTCCGCGCGCTTTTCCCGGCCCCACTCCAGACTTCAGAAGCGAAGCCATGAAAATTCAAGGCAATTCCATACGTCCCGGCAACATCATCGAGCATAAGAACCGCCTGTGGCGCGCGGTCAAGATACAGCATACGCAGCCCGGCAAGGGCGGCGCCTACCTGCAGGTGGAACTGAAGGACATCCGCGACGGCACCAAGCTGAACGAGCGTTTTCGCTCCGGCGAGGATGTCGAGAAGGTCCGCCTGGACCAGCGCGACTTTCAGTTTCTTTATGCCGAGGGCACGGATAGCTATACCTTCATGGATAACGAGAACTACGAGCAGATCACCCTGCCGTCGGAGTTCCTCGGCGAACAGGCCACCTTCCTGCAGGAAAGCATGACCGTGACCATCGAATCCTACGAAGGGTCGACCATCGGGGTGACCCTGCCGGATACCGTGGTCATGACCATTGTCGAGGCCGACCCGGTGGTGAAGGGGCAAACCGCGTCATCGTCCTACAAGCCGGCGGTGCTGGAAAACGGCATGCGCGTCATGGTGCCGCCTCACATCGAGTCGGGCACCCGCATCGTCATCAACACCGCCGATTCAACCTACGTCGAGCGCGCCAAGGACTAGCCGCGGCCCTGGCCGCGGCCATCGAGGGGACCTTCTTTCATGGCCACGAGATCGGCCCACATCAACGTCATGATCCGGTCGGCCGACAAGGCCGCGCGGGCCCTGCGCCGCGACTACGGCGAAGTCGCCAACTTGCAGGTTTCGCGCAAGGGTCCGGCCGATTTCGTTTCCGCCGCCGACTTGAAGGCCGAACAAATTCTGCGCGAGGAATTGAGCCGCGCCCGGCCCGACTACGCCCTGCTCATGGAAGAATCCGGCGCCAGCGCGAATCGCGCCACGGCGGAGCGGTGCTGGATCGTCGATCCCCTGGACGGCACCACCAATTTCCTGCACGGCCTGCCCCATTTCGCGATCTCGATCGCCCTGGAGGAACGCGGCGAACTGATTGCCGGGGTGGTGTTCGATCCGATCAAGAACGAGATGTACTACGCCGAGAAGGGACAAGGCGCCTATCTCAACAACCGGCGCATCCGGGTTTCCTCGCGCGACCGCCTGGAAGATGCCCTGATCGCCACCGGCATCCCTTTCATGGGCCATGGCGACCGGCCGGCCTTCATGGCGGAATTGGACGCGGTCAGCGGCAAGGTGGCCGGCGTGCGGCGCTGGGGCACTGCATCGCTCGATCTGGCCTACGTCGCCGCCGGGCGCTACGACGGCTATTGGGAGCGCGATCTTTCAAGTTGGGATATCGCCGCCGGCATCGTTCTGGTGCGCGAGGCGGGCGGCCAGGTCAGCGAAATCGGCGGCAAAAACATTCGCCACCAAAGCGCCAGCATCCTGGCCACCAACGAGACCTTGCACACGCCGCTTAACCGTTTGTTACCTAAACTTGCGCCAAAGTCGGTCTGAACCCCGCCTCGCCCGCCGCCAGCCGCAAAACTGTTGTCGTTCGGCGAAGCAATGCCTAGTCTTAGCCACCGATTCTTTCGGCGATTCGTGCCACGGAGTGCCCATGCCGTTCGACACCGCCCCTAAGCGTTTGGGATTCGCTGGATCAAGCCCCGCGGCGCTGAGCCTTGCCTTCGCGGCCGCCTGTTTTGTCGCCACGGGCTTAGTGAACACGAAGGATACCTTCGCCCAGCAAACCGTGATCATAGGCGGCGGTCCGCCCGCTCAACCCGTGAGCGGCGGTGTGCGGCCCAGCACCGTGGGAAGCGGTGTGCTGCCCAGCACCGTGGGAAGCGGCGCCGGCGGCATTGTCGTGAACAATTCCGTGCTCGATTCCCTAGGGCCGGGCCCGAGCGCCGGGTTGCCCATGGCCGCGCCCCAGACGCCTGTTTACGGCGCCGGGATCGCCACCCCCGGAGCCTCTGGCTCCTATACCAACTCGGGCGCCTCGGGCTCCTATGCCAGCTCGGGCGGGGCGGCCGGGGCTTATCGGGCGCCGGGCACCGGCCAATTGGTGGTCACCCGGCCCTCTACCTTGCTCCATCCCCCCATTCAGGCCCCGAAAAGCCGCTTGGCCGTGGCGCCAGTGCGGAGCGCGGCGATACCCAAGCCGGCCCAGCCGGCGCGGGCCGGCAAGACGGCCGCGCCGAGCGGCAAATTGAGTTCGCGCTTGATCGCGGCGCCGCCCAAGAAGCGCCCGGCGGTCCCCGCCACACCTAAAGCGGCCGCCGCCGCGCCGAAAGCGGCGAAACCCCAGGCCAGCAAACCGGCCAAGACCGCGAGCGTCGCGGCCAAGCCAAGCATCCAGGCCCCGGCGGCGCCGAGCCAGACGGCCGCCAAGCCACCGGCGGCGGCGATTCAGATCGCGCCCAAGGTCCAAGCCCCCAGCGCGCCGCCCGCCGCCCCCAAGGCGCCCAGTGTTCCGGCCCCCACGGTCAAGGCACCCAAGATCAAGGCGCCCAGCGTTCCTGCGCCCACGGTCGCGGCCCCGGCGATACCAAGCGCGCCCACCGCGAAGCCGGCGGAAACGACGGTGGCGGCGATTCCACCGGCCAAGGAGCAAGCGGTGGCGCCCCCCGGCGGCGATCTGCGCCTGACGTTTACTTCCGGCTCGGCGGAACTTACCGGCCCCGCCAAAAAACAACTGGAGACCCTGGCGCAAGGCCTGGCGAAAAAGTCGTCCATGCGGGTCCAATTGCTCGCCTTCGCCGCCGACAGCGGCGGCGGGGCAAGCCGGGCACGCCGGCTTTCGCTTTCGCGCGCGCTGGCGGTTCGTGCTTTTCTAATCGACAAAGGGGTGCGCTCGACACGCATGGACGTGCGCGCGCTGGGCAGCAAAGCGGGCGACGGTCCGGCGGACCGGGTCGATATCCTGCCACAGTAAGCGGGACACCCGGCCAGATGCCGTGTCATAGTGTTGCCGCAATGCCGGGCTAACAAAGCCTGATTTTTTTGGGGGGAACTCCGGCAACGGAGATCCGCGACAGAGCGGCGAACTTGAGCAAAACAGAAACGAATCTGCGCGGTATCACGCGCCCGGGGCGCTACATCTTTCGGATGAGCGTCTTCCTGGTCATCGTCGCGGCCGCTTGCGCGGCGCTGGCGCCGCAGTTGAAGGACGCCTTCGTCGCCAATGCGGTGATGAACGGCATGATCCTGGGCGTCTTGCTGCTGGGCGTGATCTATATCTTCCGCCAGGTCCTGATCCTGCGCCCGGAGATATCCTGGCTGGAATTCCTGCGCCGCGAAACCGAAGGCGGCGTTGTCTTCGCGGGCAGCTTGTCGGGGCGGAGGCCGCCCCGGCTTCTAGGCCCCATGGCGACCATGCTGGGTGAAAAGCGCGGCCGCATCTCGCTGTCCACCATGTCCATGCGCTCCCTGCTCGACGGGATCCAAAGCCGGATCGAGGAATCGCACGAAATCTCGCGCTATTTGATCAGTCTTCTGGTCTTCCTCGGCCTGCTTGGGACCTTCTGGGGCCTGCTGGCCACGGTCAGCGCGGTCGGCGATACCATCGGGCGCCTGAGCGGCAACGTCGACGATCCCGCGAGCGTGTTCGCGGACCTGCAGAGAGGCTTGACCGAGCCTTTGTCGGGCATGGGCACGGCCTTCTCGTCGTCCCTCTTCGGTCTTGCCGGGTCTCTGGTTCTGGGCTTCCTGGAGTTACAGGCCGGCCAGGCCCACAACCGCTTCGTGAACGATCTGGAAGAATGGCTTTCGGGCCTCACCCGCCTGGGCGGGGCGGGACCGGCGGGCGACGGCGAGCAAAGCGTGCCGGCCTTCGTCCAGGCGCTGCTGGAAAAAACCGCCGACAGCCTCGAACAACTGCAATCGGTTATCGCCCGCGGCGAGGGCGAGCGTCACGCGGTCAATCAAAACCTGGCGACCTTGACCGAGCAATTGGGCGCCATGACCGATCAGATGCAATCCGATCAAAGCATCATGAGGCGCCTGGCCGACACCCAGGCGCAAATGCGATCCGTCTTCACTCAGATGGCCGAAGCGGAGCAGCGCCCGACCGGCATGGACGAGGCGACGCGGGGCCATATCCGAAACATGGACATACGCCTGGAGCACATGCTCAACGAGTTGAACAGCGGGCGTGACTACACCGTGCAGGAAATCCGCGGCGAAATTCGCCTCCTGACACGCACCATCGCGGCGATGGCCGAAGAATCCGAGTAATCTAAGATGTACAGCGTCGGCCGCAGCGGACAACGTCGTACCGTCAACATCTGGCCGGGATTCGTCGACGGCTTGGCGACCCTTTTGCTGGTCGTCATCTTCGTTCTCATGGTCTTCATGGTGGCCCAGTACTTCCTGTCGGTCGCCCTGTCCGGCCGCGATCAGGCCCTGACCCGGCTCAATCGCGAAATCAACGATCTGGCGAACTTGCTGGCCCTGGAGCGGGCCGCCAACGCCGACTTGCGCATCGATGTGTCGCAACTGTCGTCGGAGCTTCAAAGCTCGCTCTCGGAACGTGAATCCCTGAACTCGCAACTGGCCGCCCTGATCACCGCCCAAGACGATCTCGGCGCCGCCCTCGCCGCCGCCGAAGCCAAAAGCGATCTGGCCGCCAAGCAGCTCGAAGACGCCTACAAAACCATCGAGGCCGATAAGGAAAAGGTCGAAGCGCAACTGGCCCAGCTCGCCATGCTGCAACGCCTGCGCGACGAGATGCTGGAGCGCCTGCGCGTGAGCGAGGCCAAGTCCCAAAGCGTCAGCAAGGAACTGGAAGACGCCTATAAGGTGATCGACGCGGACAAGGAGAAAATCCGTACCCAGCTACAAGACATCGCGATCCTGGAATCCCTACGCGACGAGATGATGGCCAGGCTGGAGCGGACCGAGGGCGAACGCGACGAGCAAAAGGAGTTGACCAGCGAGGCGCAGCAGCAACTCGTCCTTCTCAACCGCCAGATCGCGGCCCTGCGTCAACAGCTATCGCGTCTCGCCGTGACCCTGGAAGCGACCGAGGCGGATGTAAAACAGCGCAATGTGCGGATCGCCGATCTCGGCCGCCGCCTCAACGTCGCCCTGGCCAGCAAGGTGCAGGAGTTAGCGCGCTACCGCTCCGAATTCTTCGGCCGCCTGCGCGAGGTTCTGGGCCAGCGCCAGGATATCCGCATCGTCGGCGACCGCTTCATCTTCCAGTCGGAAGTTCTCTTCGCCAGCGGCTCGGCGGAGCTTGGCGAGGCCGGCAAGGGCCAGATGGCGCAACTGGCCGGCACGCTCAAGGAAATCTCGGCCAAGATTCCCAAAGACGTGCCCTGGATCCTGCGCGTCGACGGCCACACCGACAGCGCGCCCATCAACACCCTCGAATTTCCCTCCAACTGGGAACTCTCGGCGGCGCGCGCCATTTCCGTGGTCCAGTTCCTGATCGCCCAAGGCATAAACGCCGACAACCTGGCCGCCACCGGCTTCGGCGAATTCCAACCCCTGGAAACCGGCCTAAGCGACGAAGCCTTCCGCCGAAACAGAAGGATCGAGTTGAAACTGGATTCGCGGTAGGGGGGCTTAACCCACCAAGCCGAGGTGAGCGGGTGATTGGGAGGAGGGACGGCCAAAGACTGTAAATCACGTTAGGCGTTTTCAAGCATCACAATTGTAGCACAACTTTAGATTAGGAAATGCGAGAAAATGTCGGGTGACTTCATCGACAAAATTGCCGAGAAATTGCCAGCTAAACAGGCATATGACGATGCCGTTAGCCCTGCAGCGAAGCAAGTTGGGGCACTCGGGCAGGATATTTTGAAAACCCTCCGACTTGCGTTGGCGCCGTTCCAATATGGAGCTGCCCTACAAGATCGGGTCGCTAATTTCATTGAAGAATCGGTACGCAAGGTTCCAGAAGCCAGGCGTGTAACCCCGCCTCCTCAAATTCTTGGTCCTGTTCTTGAGGGAATACGTTATGAACCAAAAGATACTCCAATCGACGAAATGTTCAGCACATTGCTTAGTACTTCAATGGACAGCAAGAATTTAGAAAAGGCGCATCCGTCCTTTCCTTTAATCATTCGACAATTGTCTCGGGACGAAGCTGTTATTCTAAAGGAATTGAAGAATCAAAATTTTTCCGTGATCGAGACTCTTGATATCAATCCAGAAGCACAACAAGATCACGATAAGCCTTATTGGATCAATCAACAAACTGAAAAGGAACTTGATTTTCCTACCAACAAGCTTTTTCTGCCGAAAAATTTCCCATTTTATACGGAGCATTTATTTCATTTAGGATTGGCTTGTTTCAGTGACGCGCGACGCGCAGAGCCCATAATTGATGCATCGGGAATACAAACTGGAACTAGGAAGTTCCGAGAATTCCGACTAATGCCGTTGGGCAGGTCAATAGTCGAAGCTTGCATACGGAATAGCGTGGAATCGACTTAGTACAAACCCGATAAGTGATGACCCAACATCCCGGATCTATCCTCATATCTCGACTCATAAACAAGCAACGTCTGCACTTGATGTTTTTCGGACATTCACTTAGTTACGAATATATCTCGCCTACGAATTTCTCCTGTTTCGATATAGTTGCGGTAATCGTCAATCCATTCGTCGATCTCAGTATTTTCTATTCGTATAGACTCGATATAAGATTTCATTTGATCTGGCGTTGGAGCCTGCCAATTATCAAAATCTAAAAGTTTGTCCCACCCCTCGCGGGCTTCATTTTGTTCCTTAGTTGCGTTGGAATTTATTATATTGGGTTCCTCGCGACCGTCAATCAGCGGTGCAATAGCGCGATAATAAATGACCCCAATTCCTCGCGCCCAGGCTTTGTCCATTTCCGAAATACGTTTGTCTGACACCCCAATTTCATGGATGCTTTTGACTAGGCTATCATGGAGGTCTAATCGATGGCTTAAACCCAGGCCGTCTCTGAAACCAAAATTCCCAGCCATTAACGTTGAAAGCATTGGTTCCGAAATGTTGCTTGCAATCTTTTGAACTTGTTCGATTGTCGCGTTTGCTTCCTGAATCGTTTCACGCATTTTTGCTCTGACGGGACCCAACGACAACTCGGCGATATCGTCTAATTTCGATATGAACGTTATAAACGCGCCACAAAGTGCCGCTACCCATGAAGTGCTAGGGTCATTAAATCTGGTTCCAATAAAGATTGGGGCAATGATCGTGAATATGGCGCCAAACCAGAACAAAACTCCTCTCGCAGTATTTTTCTGCTTACCGTAGTTTTTTGTATCACTCATCACGTTTCTCCAAGCCGTATATGACCAACTGTGTCGCCCATTGACGAGTAAAACGATTTTCTGATCATGATGTTAGACAACGGATCGCGGTTGACGGTCGGACTGTAACTAATAGCCTGATTTCCCCTCAAGAATACCCTTCCGCGCCTTCCCACTGCTTCACCGAATAGCGGTCGCCGTGGGCGAAGCCGGGGGGGAGGATGCGGTTTATTTCGGCCAGGTCTTGTTGCGTCAGCATCAGCGAGGCGCCGGCGGCGGCGTCTTGCAGGTGGGCGGGCGAGCGGGTGCCGGGGATGGGGATGAGGTGATCGCCTTGGCACAGCACCCAGGCGAGCGCGAGCTGGGCGGCGGTCGCGTTCCTGGCGGCGGCGAATTCCCGGAAAGGTTCCAGGGCTTTCAGATTGGCGCTGAGGTTCGGCTCCCTGAAGCGTGGCGTGTCGGCCCTAAAACCGACCTCGGCGTAGGCGCTTGGGTCGGCGGGCGCCTCGGCGAAGATGCCGCGGCCAAGGGGGGAGAAAGGCACGAAGGCGGTGCCCAGGGCCTCGCACGCCTGGATCATGCCCAACTCCGGCAGGCGCGACCACAGGGAGTATTCGCTCTGCACCGCCATAACCGGATGCACGGCGCTGGCGCGGCGCAAGGATGACGGCGAGATTTCGGAAAATCCCATGCCGCCGATCTTGCCCTCCTCCTTGAAGCGCACCAGGGTTTCCATGACGTCTTCGATGGGCCGCGCCTGTTCGCGGCGGTGAATGTAATAAAGCTCGACATGATCGAGGCCGAGGTGGCGCAGGGAGGTTTCCAAGGCGCCGCGCAAATGTTCGGGGCTATTGTTGAAGCCGCGCACGTTGTTCTCGTCGCGCCAGATACCGCCCTTGGTGGCGATCTTGAAGCGGCCGGGATTGTCCTTGATGAAGGCGCCGATGGCTTGCTCCGACACACCGTTGCCATAGACATTCGCGGTGTCGAGAAAATCGATCCCGAGATCGAGCGCCTTGGCCAGGGTGGCATGACTTTCGGTCACGTCCGTCGGCCCATAGGCGCCGGCGAAGCTCCAACATCCAAGTCCCATGGCGCTGACCTTTGGGCCGTCCTTGCCGAGTTGCCGCGTCTGCATGATTCGATCTTTCCTTTATGGTTTCTTTCGCCGGGGCGGCATCTCTATCGCCGATGGCGATCCGCCGCAAAAAGTTTATTCCGGCTGGTTCGTCTTGAGCGAACCGGTCGCCTCGACATAGTTCTGCACCACGTTCGAGGTCACTTGCCGCTCTTGAAGGCCGCGGGAGAGCTTGATGCGCATGAAACCGCTCGTGGTATAGCGGGAAACCTTGAGATAGTAATTGTCCTCAACGTATTGGACGAGGTCTAGATACCTGTCGGCTATTTCCGGGTCGACCCAGAACGAGTCGTAGTTGACGATCGCCACCACGCGGCGACCCAGCGGCTTCAAGATTGCCTCGACGGCCAGCGTTATCCGCTCCAGATCCTCCCCGGTTTTCACACGCATGCCGGCGAAATCCAGGAACAGCGTATTGGTTTGCATATTATAAGTAATTCTATCCTCGATCCCGATATCGTTCATGGTTTCGCGAAGTCCCATGATCTCGGGCCGGAACAGGGATGGGTTCATCGTCTTGGGGTCGAAGACAATCGGTTTGAAGGGAAGATGATCGAGAATGTCCTTGCGAACATCGATGCCGGGCGCGATCTCGGTAAGTTCCAGACCGTCCTCGCGCAAGGCGAAGACGCAACGCTCGGTCACATAATATACCGCACGGCCTTCGCGTCCGGCCCGTCTGCCCGAAAATGTCACCTGACCGACGGACTCAACGAATTTTCGATGTTTGCCTTCCGCCTCGATGCTTAGCGAGCCGTCCTCGATCCGCGTCTTCAGCCCGCCCGAGGTGAAGGTGCCGACAAAAACAACCTTCTTGCTGTTCTGCGAGATGTTGATGAAGCCGCCGCAACCCGATATCCGGCCGGAGAACCGGCTGGCGTTCACGTTGCCTTGGCCGTCGCACTCAGCGAAACCAAGACAAGCAATGTCGAGCCCTCCACCGTCAATGAAGTCGAACTGGGTCGCGTGGTCAATCGAAGCGGAGTAGTTCAAGGCCGCGCCGAAACCGTAACCCGCGAGGGGCACGCCCCCGTATATGCCCGGATCCACGGTGAGTGTGATCCGGTCCGAAATTTTCTCCTCGTTAGTCACGTTACCGATGCCGGATGGAAGGCCGACACCAAGATTCACGATGGCCCCTGGCGTTAACTCCATGGCGGCGCGGCGCAAGGCCACCTTCTTTTCGTCAAACGGCAAGGGGCGCAGGGTCTCGAGAGGCACTCGAAGTTCGCCCGAAAGGGCGGGATTATATTGGTCGTCGTAGTTCTGCATGTGAAACTCGGGCTCCGCGACCACGACGCAATCGACCATGATCCCGGGTATGCGAACATGGCGGGCATCGATCGAGTTAAGCTGGGCCACGCGTTCCACCTGGCAAATAACGATTCCACCTGAGTTGCGCGCCGCCAAGGCCAGGGACAGGTTCTCCAGGCTAAGCGATTCCCTCTCTAGGGAGATGTTTCCCTCCGGGTCGGCGGTCGTGCCGCGAATAAAGGCGACATTGATCGGGAATCCGGTGAAGAAAAGCATGTCCTCGCCATTCAGATTCAGAAGCTCGACCAGATCCTCCTTGGCCGCTTCGTTGACCTTAGCCCCCTCCAAACGGGGATCCACGAAGGTCTCCAACCCGACACTCGACAGCGCGCCGGGCTTTCCGGCGGCGATATTGCGATAAAGGTGGGTGATTATGCCCTCGGGAAAATTGTAGGCCTCGATAAGGTTTTCCCGCGCCAGCTTTTCAATCGCCGGTATCAGGCCGTAATGCCCACCGATCACCCGCTTGAGCAGTTTTTCATGGCCGAGCCGGTTGAGACCCCGCTCCTTTCCATCGCCAATGCCGCCCGCATACATCAGCGTCAGACCCTTCGGGTCGTCCGTTTCGATGAATCTTGCCTGCAGCCCGGCCAGTAGCTTTTCCGGAACGCCGTTGGTGCCATAGCCCGAAACGGCCAACACATCGCCATCCTGAACCAGAGCCACGGCGTCATTGACGGGAATAATCTTACTCATGCGTACTCCCAGTTACCTGGTAGGCAAGTCTAGAACGGCGCGGCGCCAAAGAAACATTAATCCAAGGTTAGAACAGTCAGCGCCCCGCCGATACCCCACTCGTTCGCTTGACTTGGCTAAGAATCGCGCGATTTAGAGGACTCGCGGCGATGGGCGGCGCTAAGCTCCCGCCGCCGCGCGCTCGATTCCGGCCACGCCCTGGTCGAACTGCAGGGCGGCGAGGCGGGCGTAGAGGCCGCCCTTGGCGGTGAGTTCCGCGTGGGTGCCGGTTTCGACGATGCGGCCGCGGTCTATGACCACAATCCGGTCGGCCTTGAGCACGGTCGCCAAGCGGTGGGCGATGACCAAGGTGGTGCGGCCGGCCATGAGGCTGTCGAGCGCGTGTTGCACCGCGCGCTCGCTTTCCGCGTCCAGGGCGCTGGTCGCCTCGTCGAGCAGCAGCACCGGGGGATCGCGCAGGATCGCGCGCGCGATGGCGAGCCGCTGGCGCTGGCCGCCCGAAAGGCGCACGCCCTTTTCCCCCAGGAAAGTGCCCAGGCCCTCGGGCAGTTCTTCCAGGAACTCCAGGGCGGCGGCGGCGCGGGCGGCGGCGCGGACCTCTTGGTCGCTCGCCTCCGGCCGCCCGTAGCGGATGTTTTCCCAGGCGTCGGCGGAAAATATCACCGGCTCCTGCGGTACCAAGGCGATGCGCGCCCGCACGGCGCCAGGGTCGGCCTCGCGCAAATCCACGCCATCGAGCAGGATGCCCCCGCTTTGCGGGTCGTAGAAGCGCAGCAGGATCTGAAAGATCGTCGTCTTGCCCGAGCCCGAGGGACCAACGATGGCGATCTTCTCGCCCGGTGCGGCGGTGAAACTAAGATCGTCCAGGGCCGAAACCTCGGGCCGGGCCGGGTATTGAAAACCGACCTGATCGAAGCGGACCTCGCCGCGCGCCGGCTCGGGCAAATCCTGGGGATCGGCCGGGGCGGCGATGTCGCTCTCGGTCGCGAGCAGCTCCATCAGGCGTTCCGTGGCCCCGGCGGCGCGTTGCAGATCGCCGATCACCTCGCTGATCGCGCCGGCGGCGCTGGCCACGACCACCGCGTAGAAGACGAAGGCCGAAAGCTCGCCGGCGCTGATTCGCCCCAAAAGCACGTCGTGGCCGCCGATCCACAGGATCACGCTGACCGCGCCGAAGACCATGACGATGACGATCGATGTCAGTATGGCGCGGGCGGCGATACGCCGCACCGCCGTGGCGAAGGCGGCTTCGACCCGAGCGCCGAAACGCTCCCGGTCCAAACCCTCGTGGCCGAAAGCCTGCACCGTGCGGATCGCGCCGAGCGATTCCTCGGCATAGGCGCCGACGTCGGCGACCCGGTCCTGGCTGGCCCGGCTCAGGCCGCGCACCTTGCGCCCCAAGACCAGGATCGGAATCAGGACCAGGGGCACCACCAGGACCACAAGCCCGGTCAGCTTGGCGCTGGTCACGACCAGGAGCGCGAGCCCCCCGATCAGCAGCAGGATATTGCGCAAGGCGAAGGAGGCCGAGGTGCCGATCACCAATTGCAGGATGCTGGTGTCGGTGGTCAGGCGCGAGAGGATTTCCCCGGTCCGGGTAACTTCGAAATAGGCCGGCGACAAGGCGATGACCCGGGCATAGACGGCGCGGCGGATATCGGCCACGACACGCTCGCCCAGCCAGGAAACCAGATAGAATCGGGCGTAGCTGGAAGCGGCGAGCAGGAAAATCACGCCGATAAGGACCAGGACCGCCTGATCCAACAGATCGGCATTGCCGCTGGCGAAGCCCTCGTCAACGAGGCGCCGCAGGCCCATGCCCATGCCCAGCACCGTGGCCGCCGCGACCGTCAGCGCGACCCCGGCCGCCGCCACTTGGCGCCGGTAGGGCCGCACGAAACCCCAGACTTGGCGCAACTGGCCCAGCTCGCGGCTGCTCGGGCGATCGCTCCCCCCGGCCGCCTGGGCGGCGCTCTCGCGGCCCCGCGCCATTAGGGGCGGCGCCTATTCATGGTCCCGGTCATGGGCTATCCCTAGCCCAATCGGGACCGGCTCACAACCGGACCGGCAAGGCGCCATGCCCCCCTTGCGCCGGCCCGGCCTCTCGGCTATAGAACCGCCCTTCGAGGAGTACTGACGATGAAGAAAGATATCCATCCCGACTACCACGAGATCACCGTGGTGATGACCGACGGGACCGAATTCAAGACCCGCTCCACCTATGGCAAGGCGGGCGCTTCCATGCGCCTGGACATCGACCCCAAGACCCACCCGGCCTGGACCGGCGAGCATCGCCTGGTCGATACCGCGGGTCAGGTCGCGAAGTTCAATAGGCGCTTCAAGGGCCTGGGTCTGAAGGACTGAGGTTCGGCCCGGCGCCGCTGGGCCTCATAGCCGGTTTCGAGGGCATCCGCGCGGCGGGTGCCCTTATCTTATGTGTCATGAGGTCGCGGATCCCAAGATCAAAAGGATTGTCATCCCGGACTTTGATCCGGGATCTTCTGTGAGGACCGGACACGCCACGACCCGAAGATCCCGGATCGCTACGCGTCCGGGATGACAAGCCAATGAATACAACCACCCTAGTTCGGCGCCGAAGATCCCAGCAAGGCATCCAGGCGTTCGACCCGGGTGTAGAGGCTGTGGCTGCGCTCCAGAAGCTCCGCCAGGCGCAAGGGAATCTTCTCCGCCGCGATGAGATCGCTGGCGGCGCAGATCTTCTGGCCGGCCAGCCTATAGGGCTCTTCGGCCGCCTGATCGCGGCTCAACTCGCCCTCGTGAACGGCCTTCTGCACCAGCAGCCAGGCGATGATTTGCCCGACCCTGGCGGTCACGCGCATGGATTCGCAGGAGACCACCAAGCGCTCCGCCGGGTCCAGCTTGGCCGCCTCCACGCCTTGATAGACGATATAGTTGCGCGCTTCGCGGGCGAGCGCGAGTGCCTCCTCGAAGGTATTGTTGAAGTACGCGACGGTGGGGGACGAAGTATCGGTCACTGGCGCCTTCAACCATAAGGATACGCAAGCCCGGGCGGCGGCCCGCCCGGTATATCGATTAAGCCTAAGCCTACCCGCTTAATATTTGGTTGGTTCTGGCCTAGCCACCGGACTCCGCTATTGTCATTATTTTAGTGTTGAAAATCAAGTTATTACCTGCCCCACCCTTCAAGATGGCGCGATCGCGGCCCGCCATCTTGAAGGGCGCCAAACACTTACCATATCGAAGGTGCCGCCGGGGATGCCGCTAACTTGGGTCCCGGACGGCGGCAGGCATAGACGGGTTCGGCCATGGTGGCGGACCCTGCCGTTAACCATGTTGCTCATGAGAGGATATGGCTATGCGTAGCAACGATCTGACTCCCCTTCTGCGTGCCACGGTCGGCTTCGACCGCATGATGAACCTGCTCGATTCCACGACCCGGATCGACGAGGGCACGCTGAGTTATCCCCCTTACAACATCGAGAAAACCGGCGGCGACGATTACCGTATCGTCATGGCCGTCGCGGGATTCGGCGAGGACGAACTGGACATCTCGGTCAAGGAAAACAGCCTCACGATTTCCGGCAAGAAGGAAAAGGGCGAAGACGGCGTCAAGTACCTACATCGCGGCATCGCGACCCGGGGCTTCGAGCGGCGCTTCGACCTGGCCGACCACATCGAGGTGACCGGCGCCAAACTCGAAAACGGCCAGCTCTACATCGATCTGGTACGCGAGATCCCCGAGGCCATGAAGCCGCGAAGCATCAAGATCGCGGCGGCCGATCCGGCCAAGCGCAAGGTCCTCGAAGGCAAGGCGGCCTAACTCAGCCCGCTAACAGCACGCATTTTCCGGCCGGGTGGGAAACCGCCCGGCCTACTCCGCTTGAAGGGTTCGCCTATTAACGGCGCCCTGGCCGATGCCGGAGGCGTAGAGGCAGAAGATTACCTTGGTATCGCGCCGCGATCCGACGGTCGCCCACTGGTCGCGATCTTTGTTAATGAAGGTGGTGATGACTTCGATCACCTCGCCCTGGTCATTTTGAATATTGTGTTCCGTGAGTTCGCCGCCAGCGAACCGGGAAATCATCAGCTCATAATTCGGAATGATCGAAGAACACTTTCCCGACGGGAAGATTTCCGACATGGAGATATAATGATCGTCGGCCTTGGCCGCGAAAGACGCACTTAGAGCAACGGCGCTTAGAGTAACCATGAGGGCCATGGCGGCCGCGCCCCGTGCGAAGACGAATTTGAATTGGATGGCCGCGTGGCTGGACACGGTCGCGCCCCCCGCTATTAGGTTATAATGCCTGAAAATTATACGGCACTTACGAGAGATTTCACGTTTCAAGTTTTTGTGACCGCAGGTCCGAATCCGGCCTAGTCCGCCGGCACCAGTTTTTCCAGCGCCGCCCGGATGCCGTCGGGAATCGGCACCGCCTTCATGGCCGCGCGCTCGACGAAGACGTGGACGAAGTGCCCGTCGGCGGCGGCCTGCGGCGCGCCGGCTTGGAACAAACCGATCTCGTAGCGCGCGCTGCGCCGGCCTAGATGCCCGACACGTATACCTGCCTCGATGACTTCGGGATAGGCGAAGGCGGCGCGGTAGCGGCACCCAGATTCGGCGCACACTCCGATCACCGCCGCCTCGTGAATATCCAGGCCCCCGGCGTGGATCAGATAGTCGGCGATCACCGTGTCGAAGTAGGAATAATAGACCACGTTGTTGACGTGGCCGTAGATGTCGTTGTCCATCCAGCGGGTCGGGATGGTCAAAAAGTGGGGAAAATCGGCACGGCCGATTCTGGGGGTTTCGGCGTTCACAGAACTTTCCTTAGGGCATCCAGGGTTTCATCGGAACTCTCCAACATCATCATGTGTCCGCAGCCGGCGATAAGAGTCATTTCGGCGCCCGCGATCGCCGCCGCCAGCTTGGCCCCGGCCTTGGCCGGGGTCATGAGATCGCCGTCGCCGGCAATTATGCGGCACGAACAGGATACCTTGGCCGCCGCCGCCATCGCGCCCGTGTAGGCGTCGCAGGCGGCCAAGTCATTATGCAGCACGCCCGGCGGGCTGCGCTCCAGCACCCGCTCCGCGCCGCCCATGAGCCACAAGCCCGGCGCCCGGTTGCCGCCCAGGTGTCCGGCGGTGCCATGGCCCCAAGACGTGACCAGCTCAACCGCGAGATGTTGGTTCGCTTTCGCGGCGGTAAGCAGATCGGGATGCACCGCCATGCGCGGCGCGGCGCCGAGCAAAGCCAGGGCGCGCACCCGCCCCTCCAGATCCGCCGCCGCGCTCAGGGCAATGAGGGCGCCCATGGAATGCCCGGCCAGGGCCGCCTCACTCAAACCGGCGGCGTCCATGAAACGGCCGAGCCACGCGGCCATGTCGTCCACGGTGGACAGGGCTTCTCCGGCCGAGCGGCCATGGCCCGGCAGGTCGAGCGCCAGGACCGTGCGCCCGTGATGGGCGAAGTAGCGTGTTTGCAGGGCCCAGACCGTATGATCCATGCCCGCGCCATGAACGAATATGACCGCCGGCTTCTCGGGATCGAAGGGCCGTCCCCCGGTCGCGGCAAAGACCTCGTAGCCATCGACGGTGAGCTTCATGGGGTTCTAACACCGTCGCGCCGGGCACGAAGGTCACCCCCACCCCGGCCCTCCCCCCTCAAGGGGGAGGGAGAAAGGGGGAGGTCATCCCTCAAGAGGGCGTTGGAATTATGGACGGCCTTTTCCTTTTTCCCTCCCCCCTTGAGGGGGAGGGTTAGGGTGGGGGGAAATGTCCGTGCCATGACCGGGATCATCGAACCTTCTGCGAGGCGCGGATGGCTTGGCGCAGATCGGCCACGATATCTTCGGGGTCTTCGATGCCGACCGAAAGGCGGATCATGTCCTCGCCCACCCCGGCGGTGGCGAGCTGTTCGGCGGTCATCTGCTGATGGGTGGTGCTGGCGGGGTGCAGGACCAGGGTCTTGGCATCGCCCACATTGGCCAGGTGGGAGGCAAGCGCGCACGCCTCGATAAAGCGCGCGCCCGCCGCCCGGCCGCCCTTGAGCCCGAAGCTAACGATGGAACCCGCGCCCTTGGGCAAGAGGCGCTGGGCAAGCGCGTGATCCGGGTGGCTGGACAGCGAGGGGTGCAGGACCCAGGCGATCGCCTCGCTCGATTTCAGAAACTCCAGAACCTTCGCCGTGTTGGACATGTGACGTTCGAGGCGCAGGGGCAGGGTCTCGACCCCTTGCAGGATATAGAAGGCGTTCTGCGGGCTCATGCAGGCGCCGAAATCGCGCAGGCCCTCGGCGCGGGCGCGCATGGACAAGGCCTGGGGGCCGAATTCCTCGGCGAAATCGATGCCGTGATACCCGGCGTAGGGCTCGGTCAGAGTCGGGAACTTACCGCTCTTTTCCCAATCGAAGCGGCCCCCGTCGATCAGAACGCCGCCCAGGGCGAGACCGTGACCGCCGAGCCACTTGGTCGCCGAGTGCAACACGATATCGGCGCCCATTTCGACCGGCCGGCACAGATAAGGCGTGGCCAAGGTGTTATCGATCATCAGGGGCAGGCCGGCGTCGTGGGCGATTTGCGCCAAGGCTGGAATATCCAGCACCTCCAGACCGGGGTTGCCCAGGGTCTCGGCATAGACCAGGCGGGTTTCGGGGCGGATCGCGGCGCGGAAACCATCCAAATCGCGCGGCTTGACGAAGCTCGTCTCGATCCCGAAACGCGGCAGGGTCAAACCGAAGAGGTTGATGCTGCCGCCGTACAACGAGGCCGAGGAGACGATGTGCCCGCCCTGCCCCATCAAGGTGACGACGGCCAAGTGCAGCGCCGCGTGGCCCGAGGCGGTCGCGATCGCGCCGACGCCGTGTTCCAGGGCCGCGACCCGTTCCTCCAAAACCGCGACGGTGGGATTGGAGATGCGGCTGTAGATGTGCCCGGCGCGTTCCAGGTTGAACAGCGAGGCCGCATGTTCGCTGTCGCGAAAGACATAGGAGGTGGTCTGATAGATCGGCACCGCCCGCGCGCCGGTCACCGGATCCGGCTGCTGGCCCGCGTGCAGGGCCAGGGTGTCGAACTTCAGAAACTTGGGATCGGCCATGGATGACCTCGATTCGTTAACGCCGTTCCGGGTCCGGGCGGGGTCTCCACCGGCCCACGCGCGCCCAGCGAAGCTACACGAAACCCGGTGGGCGCCTCAACGGTTCCCCCCTCCTGTCCATTCTCACACGAGAGGGCGGCAGGGCGGCAGGGCCGCCGTCCGGTCAAAAAAATGGGGGCCGCGGACCCCTTGCCGGGTCGCGGCCCCTCAAATTTTTTATAACGCCTCAGCCTGTCAACTTGCCGGACCGAGACACTATGCGGGGTCGCGCCCGCAGTCAAGAACGGAATAGTTAACAACGGCTTGGCGGTTGTAGACCCCCTCGCACCCACGACCCCTGGTAGGTGCGCGCGGACCATAACACAAGACATGCGAAGCCGAATTGCCTCCACCCCGGACGGGCGCGGGCGCCACGGCACAAAGAAAGTGCCGCCGGACGAACCGGCGGCAAGTTAACAGGGAGGCATTACAAGGAACGGAACCTAATCCGTTCAACGACCGGAGACCCAGGGCGGGCCTCGAGGATCGTCTGATATACATATTAAGCATAGACTGCTAAAAAATGGTTAACAAAAAACGAAACAATGTTGCGTAAATTAATAAAGCAAGGGGGCGGCGGCCCTAACCGGATGGACCGCCCGCTCCGCTACTGCGCGACCCATCCGCCGTCGATGGGGATCGGCACACCGGTCATTTGCGCCGCCGCGTCCGAACACAGGAAACAGGCCAGGCCACCGATTTGCTCCACGGTCACGAATTGCTTCGTCGGTTGCCGGTCCAGCATCGCGGTAATGGTCGCCGCCTCGTCGAGTCCGCTGCGCGCCGCGCGGGCGTCGATCTGCGTTTGCACCAGCGGCGTGAGCACCCATCCGGGGCAAATGGCGTTACAGGTGATGCCGCTGCCCGCGGTTTCCAGGGCGGTCACCTTGGTCAAGCCGACAATCCCGTGCTTGGCCGCGATGTAGGCGGATTTTTCAACCGAGGCGACGAGACCGTGGGCCGAGGCGGTATTGATGATCCGGCCCCAGCCGCGCGCGCGCATCTTGGGCAGGGCGGCGCGAGTAGTGTGAAACGCGGACGACAGATTGATCGCGATGACCGCATCCCATTTTTCAACCGGGAAGTCCTCGATCGTCGCGGTGTATTGAATACCGGCGTTGTTGACCAGGATGTCGATGGCGCCGAAGCGCGCCTCCGCCTCCTCGACCATGGCCACGATTTCAGCGGGCTTGGACATGTCGGCGCCGGAATAGGCGACCTCGACTCCGCAGTCCTTGGCGAGGCCGGCGCGGGCCGCCTCGATCTCCCCCTCATCGCCGAAGCCGTTGAGCACGATGTTGGCGCCCTCGGCCGCCATGGCCCGGGCCATGCCCAGGCCTATGCCGCTGGTCGAGCCGGTCACCAGCGCCGTCTTACCCTTCAACATCCAAGTGTTCCCTTCGCGAGATCAAGAGGTTTCGTCCAGACCAAGACATAGCAACGCCACGAACGGCCCGCTACCCCAAGCGTCAAGAAGCGATCCGCTCGTAGATCAGAGCGCGCCGTAGAGAGCATCGAGCAGGCGAAGGCGGCGCGGGTCGGGATCGTCGCCGAATCCCAGCATCCGGTTCACCACATAGGCCACGCCGAGGCCGGTATCGGGGTCCGCGAAGGCGAAGGAACCGCCCCAGCCGCTATGACCGAAGGCGCGTGGCGACGGCCCGAACAGGCCGTCCATATTGAGCATGAAGCCGGCACCGAAAGCGATGGGATTGTCGAAGCCCGCCTCAAGGCCGCGAAAGCGTTCGGCGGTCATGGCGGCGATGGCCTCGGGGCCGAGCAGGCGGTGGCCACCGAACGAGCCGCCCCGGCTCAGCGCGCCATAGATACGCGCGAGCCCCAAGGCGTCGCTCTGTCCGTTGGCGCCAGGTATTTCGGCGGCCCGCCAAGCACGTTGGTTCGCCCATTCTGGGTCGGCGCGGGGGTTGAGGTAGGCCGCCGCCGCGTAGGGCCTGGCGGCCGCCTGCTCGACCGAATCATGGGCGCCCGGCCCGGCTATAATTTCGGCGGCGCGCCCGTCCTCGGCCTCGGGCAAGCCGACGAAGAACGCGGCATCCAGCGGCCCGGCGATCTCTTCGGCGATGAAGGCGCCCATGGCGCGGCCATCGGCCCGGCGCAGCACCTCCCCGGCAAGATGACCGTAGGTTAAGGCGTGGTAGGCGCATTGCTCGCCCGGCGGCCACATGGGTGCCATGGCGGCCAGGCAATCGACCACGGGTTGCCAGGCGTAGAAGTCCTCGATGGTCACCGGCCGGCCGCATCCCGGCAGGCCGCCCCGGTGCGCCATGAGATCTCCCAGGCTGACATCCTGCTTGCCGCCAACGGCGAATTCGGGCCAGGTGCGCGCGACCGGCGCCTCGTAGTCGAGCACGCCCCGGTCAACCAGCATGGCGATGGCCAGGGCCACCGGGCCCTTGGTGGTCGACCAAACGTTGACCAGCGTATCGCGCCCCCAGGGCCTCTTGCCCGCCGCGTCCCCATGGCCGCCCCAAAGATCGGCCACCACTTGCCCGTCGGCGATTACCGCGAGGGCCGCTCCCAGGTCGAGGCCTTGGTCGAAATTGGCCGCGAAGGCATCGCGCAGCCCGTCGAAGCGTGGCTCGTTCGTTCCCTGGATGGCCGTGGCCTTCACCCCTTTTCCCCTCTTTGGCGGCATGGCGCCTGGAAACTTAGCGCAAGGTGCGCGCGAACTTTAAGCCGAGGCACCGCCAGCCGTCGAGAAACGCTGACATCTCGCCGAATCGCGCGCATGATGGCGCCCATGTCCGCGACAATAACCGCTTGGTCGATCCTGATCCTGGGCTTTGTCCTGCCGTTGTGCCATGTCGCCTTTTCGCGGCGCGGCGGACCCTGGACCCCGCCGCCGGGATCGCGGTGTCCCATGGGTCCGCGTGCCGGCTGGCTGGTGATGGTCCTGCTGCTCGGCCCAATCGGCTGGTTGCTCTATTGGCGGTCGCGCAAGCGTTAGGGCTTGAAGAAGGCTTGCGCGCCGGTGAGGTAGGATTTCTTGCCCTCGATCGCGGCCTTGACCCGCGCCGCCTCGGCCTCCAGCTCGGCAAGATAGGCATCCAATTCCTCGACCCCCATGGCCTCCAGATCCTTGGGCTTGGCCGCTTTTTTTCTTGGCTCGAGATCCTCCAGATCCATGATGCCGCCCCTCCTATTCCGTGTCTTGTCAGCCCTGGCACGTCATATTAGACCTTCGCGCGGCGCAACCCAAATTGTACGGAGACGGCCCATGACCGGCACCTTGCCCAAAACCATGAACGCGATCGAGATCGAGGCGCCGGGCGGCCCCGAGGTACTGGTCCCGGGCGAACGTCCGGTGCCCACGCCCGGCGCGGGCGAGGTCCTGATCCAAGTGGCGGCGGCCGGGGTCAACCGGCCGGATGTGCTGCAACGCCTGGGCGGCTACCCGCCGCCGCCCGGCGCCTCGGATATACCGGGCCTTGAAATCGCTGGGCGGGTCGCCGCCCTTGGCGAAGGCGCCGGGCCCCTGCGAGTGGGCGACGAGGTCACGGCCTTGGTGACCGGGGGCGGCTACGCCGAATATTGCGCCGCCCCGGCGGCCCAGTGCCTGCCCATACCCAAGGGACTGAGCCTGATCGAGGCGGCGGGAATCCCCGAAACCTTCTTCACGGTCTGGTCCAATGTGTTCGATCGTTGCGGCCTGAAAGCTGGCGAGAGCTTCCTGGTCCACGGCGGGTCCTCGGGTATCGGCACCACGGCGATACAACTGGCCAAGGCCATGGGCGCGCGGGTTCTCGCGACCGCCGGGTCGGCCGAGAAATGCCGTATTTGCGAAAAACTCGGCGCCGAGCGGGCGATCAATTATCGGGAAGAAGATTTTGTCGCGGTCGTGAAAGAGACGACCGGCGCGGGCGTGGACGTTATCCTGGACATGGTGGGGGGCGATTACATTCAGCGCGACATCAAGGCTTTGGCCCCCGACGGGCGGCTTTGCTTCATCGCCTTCCTGGGCGGCTCCAAGGCCGAGGTGGATTTCCTGCCGGCCATGCTGAAGCGTTTGACGATCACCGGTTCGACCCTGCGGGCCCGCGATGTCGCTTTCAAGGGCGCGATCGCCGAGGCCTTGCGCGAAAAAGCGTGGCCATTGATCGAGGCCGGTCAGGTCAAGCCCGTGCTTCACAAGACCTTTCCGCTGGCCCAGGCGGCGGAGGCCCACCGCCTGATGGAATCGAGCCAACACATCGGCAAAATCGTTTTGACCCTCTAGGGCCTGTGGGAATCGGCGGGCGGCGCCCCGCGAAACCCTTTTTTCGGCTTGGCCCCTGCCCATATTCAGAGTATCCAACGGCATCCCTGATATCGCGTCCCAGGATAGAAAGCGGCGCGGCGCTGGCGCTTGACCGCCCGGCGCACGGAAGGAGGACTTATGGTTCAACCCCTTATGCCCAAGGCGACAGCCGTTTGGCTGGTCGAGAACTCGACGCTGACCTTCGAGCAGATCGCGGAGTTCTGTGGCTTGCATCCGCTTGAGGTTCAAGGCATCGCCGATGAGGAAGTGGCGGTCGGCATTCAGGGTATCGATCCGACCACCAACAGCCAACTCACCCTCGAAGAAATCGAGCGCTGCCAGAAAGACCCCAAGGCCAGCCTGAAGGCGGCCAAGAGGGAACTGCCGCCGCCAAAGAAACGCACCGGCGGGCCGCGCTACACACCGGTCGCCAAGCGCCAGGACAAGCCGGACGGAATCGCCTGGCTGGCGCGCCACCACCCGGAGTTGAAAGATTCGCAGATCGCCAAGCTGATTGGCACGACCAAGAACACGATCCAGAACGTGCGCGACCGTAGCCACTGGAATTCGCCGAACATCCGCCCTCGCGATCCCGTGCTGCTGGGTTTATGCAGCCAGGGCGACCTGAACGCGGCAATCGTCAAGGGACGGCGGGCGGCCGAGCGCGCAGGGATCACGCTGCCCACGCCGCCGGAGATCGACAGCGCGCCGGAGCCGGAACAGGCGCCGGAAAAAGACCCCTACGGCCTGTTCAACTGAGCCGCTCAAAGGACCGCCCCAGGCGGGCGGCGGCTTAAGCGGCGGCGCTCGATTCCTGAATACCCCGGTCCTGAATACTCCGGTCCAGGCGCCGGCGCGCCACATCCACGGCCCGCCATACGTCGCCCCGGGTTAGCCCATCGCGGCGCAAGACAACATCGACGATGGGATCGGATAATAAATCATCCAGGGCCGGTTCGCCTTGCGTCCAAGCTCGATTAACGGTCATGACCTGACCTGCGCCTCCCTATTCTCACCTTATGCCGATTAACATGGGGATGGGGCACGAAATGACATCGTGGCGAACGTGATTATTTTGTGACACTTGGCGCCGCGAAGCGAGACCCCGGAAATCCCGTGCGCAAGGCTTGAAAGACCCGGAACAAGTCTGTATGAAATGGGGCAAATCATTGATTCGTCTGCGAATTTAATTGGTTGTTAAAATACCGGCGACAATATGATATGAGGACGCCTGCGGGTGCGCTGGCGGCGATACGATAGCGGTCGAAGCTGGCAAGCTCGCGGCATGGCCGCGACCGTGAGGTAGCCCATGATACCGGGGATGGTACGATGGGCGCCACGCAGTGGCCGGAAAGCGATTAACGAGGGACTCTCGAAACAACATTGCAGCGTCTGAGCCGATCAAGATGTACACAGAATATTATAACTTCTCCGCCCGGCCGTTCCAGCTAAGCCCGGATCCGGCGTTCTTCTTCGAGGCGAAACCGCACAAGAAAGCGCTGGCCTACCTCACCTATGGCATCAGCCAGAGCGAGGGTTTCATTGTCATCACGGGCGAGATCGGCGCCGGCAAGACCATCCTGGTCGAATACATCCTCTCCACTTTCGTGGGCAAGAACCTCGTTGCCGCGAAAGTCATCACGACCCAATTGAACGCGGACGATCTTTTGCGCATGGTCGCCGCCGCCTTCGATATCCCGCAGGAAGGCGCGGACAAGGCGACGATTTTGCGGCGCATGGAATCCTTCCTGATCGACTGCGGCCGCACCAACAAGTCGGTCCTGCTGTTCGTCGACGAGGCCCAGAACTTGCCGCACAGCGCCCTGGAAGAATTGCGCATGCTGTCGAACATGCAGCTGGGCGGACGCTCGCTATTGCAGATCTACCTTCTGGGCCAGCCGGAGTTCCGCCGCACGATTGCGCGTAAAAGCCTTGAGCAACTGCGCCAAAGGGTGATCACGTCCTACCATCTGCAACCGCTGGACGCCGAGGAAACGCGGCTATACATCGAGCACCGCCTGCGCCGTGTCGGCTGGCAGGACGACCCCAACATTACCGACGAAGCGTTTCAGATGATCTTCGAGGCGGCCGGCGGCGTGCCGCGTAAGGTCAACCTCTTGTGCGACCGCTTGCTGCTGCTGGGATTTCTTGAAGAGCGGCACGAGATCGACGCCAAGATCGTCAAGGAAGTCGTGCTCGATATGCACACCGAGGGATCGGCGCCCGCGCTCTCGGCATAACGCCGCTTCGGCCCCTCCCCTTCACTTTCAGCGATATTCGGCCCCCGGCGCCATGGCCCGTAAGGGCGCCGCCGCGAAGACTGGGGCGGGCTCAATGCCGCCACCGCCAAGCGTGGACTCCTAAAAAGAGATTTATCGCATATAAATCGATAGCAAGTGTTGTCGCCGATATCCTGCATATTAGAACATGGTTTTATATGGCGAACCTTATTTTAATACTCATATTATTAATATTAATGGTTACTATATTAATTATCTCAAATGATTAACAAATTATCACTAGCATAACACTGCGCCCTATGTTATCGTTCTTTTAACAAATCGGGCTGTGCAGGAGGATCTCTCGGGGGGATAAGACGTAGGCGGAGAACAGAAACTAATCAGGATGGGGCATAGAACCCCACCACCAAACCTCTGCGGGGAGATATTGATGACGCAGCACTTTACCACAACGGCCCCGGCCGGTGGGGACGTAGGGAATGGCAGTGTGGCCATCTCGAGGGATAGCCACGGTTTTGGGCAACGCAAAGGATTGCGCGGCCTGTTTGCTTTGGGATTTCTCGCCTTTTCAGTGGCGATCAGCTACGGGACCGCCTTTGTCCTGATTGAAATGTGGTACTAGGGGCGGAAGCCTGGGGGCTCTCCCGGCGGCACCAAGTACCGAGACGATAGTTTTTCTGGGTGGAGGGTCGAATGTGGGGCCCTCCACCCTTTTTATTTCAGGCGCGCGCTTGGACGATCAATAGATCCAGACCGCGGTTGCGGCCAAGGCCGTCCACATAGCCCCGCTAACAACGAACCAAAAGAATATAGCATCCCTTACGGGCCAATCGCCGCGCGCGGCGCGCGCTTGCGCCACAGCCTTGGATGAGCCCTCTTCACGTCCCTCGCCAAAGGTGTTGGTCAACTCGGCCATATCGCACTCCCAGCTTCTGGGCTATCAAGAGTGTCCCGCCAAAAAATTAACCATTCGTTAACAGTGCGGGGCCGGTCCCGGACCGCCAGGTGCGTTTCGGCCTTTCCTACCAGCCTTGGATGATTAAGCTTTCCAGAAGGTGGCATCCGCTAGACTCGCGTCCTAGCGATGCCCGGCAACCTTGGTTTCCTGTCCATGACTGAGCTTGAAACAGATCTCGACCCGCGCTTGAACGCTTTTCGGCCCGGCCTGGCCGCCAGCGCCTTGCGCGGCCGGGTTCAAGCCGCCCGTTTCGTGGACGGACGCCCGGCCCTGGTCGCGCGCGGTGTCGCCGATGCGCGCCGGCGGCCGGCGGCCACGGCGCCCCTGGACACACAGTTCCTGTTCGGCGAGAGCGTGAGCGTTTTCGCGCAAGAGGACGGCTGGGCCTGGGTGCAGAACGCCACCGACGGTTATGTCGGCTATGTGGAATCAGCCGCCCTCGGCGCGGCATCCCAGACCGCGCCCAGCCATGGCCTGAAGGTCTTGCGCAGCTTCCTTTATCCCGAACCCGACCTGAAGACGCCGCCCCTCGATGCCATCAGCTTCATGTCGCCCCTGCGCGTGACCGGCGCGCGCGACAAGTTCAGCGAGGTCGCCACGCCCGGCGGCGGCTCGGGCTGGATTTATTCCAGCCACCTTTGCGAGCTAAACGAAACCGAGCCCGATTTCGTCGCCACCGCGCATCTGTTCCTAGGCGTGCCCTATTTGTGGGGCGGGCGCTCGGGTCTGGGCCTGGACTGTTCGGCCCTGGTGCAACTGTCCCTGGCGCGCGCCGGTATCGCCTGCACGCGCGATAGCGGGGCGCAAGAAACCAGCGTCGGACAGCCGGTGGAGTGGCGGGCCGGAGAGACCCCCTTGCGGCGCGGCGACATCGTCTATTTCCCCGGTCACTGCGCCATCGCCCTCAACGAAACCGAGGTCATCCACGCCAACGCCGGCGCCATGCTCACCGCCATAGAACCCCTCGCCGAAGTGGTGAAGCGCGTCGAAGCCGAAAGCGGCGGACGCGGCGTGACCGGCGTGCGGCGGGTCATGCCTTAGTATCCTCCCATGCGCGCTTTCTTCTTCGACCTGGACGGCACCCTGACAGATTCCCAAGCGGGGATCGTAGCGTGTTACCGGGTCGCGCTTGGAGCGGTCGGGGCGCCCGAGTTGAGCGACCGGGACTTGACGGGGCAGGTTGGAGCGCCTCTGCCGGTCGTGCTCAGGACGCTAACACCGGGCATCGCGGACGCGGATGTCGATCGCGGGATCGCCGCCTACCGCGAAGCCTATGAGCGTGAGGGTATTTTCAAAAACACGCTCTATCCGGGCATTCAAAATATGCTCGAAATGGTTCGCGAGTCGGGCCGCCTAACCTGGATCGTCACATCCAAGCCCGCCCACTACGCGGAACAAGTGGTCGATATCCTGAATATTCGCGGTCTGCTGGATGGGGTGATCGGCCCTAGCCTGGATGAACTTGGCGGCAAATTCGAATTGATCCGCCAGGCCTTGACCGCCGCCCGGCTGTCGCCCGCGCGGGTCACCATGCTGGGCGACCGCCATTACGACGTGACCGGCGCGCTGCAAGCCGGTGTCGCGCCGGTGGGCGCCCTTTGGGGCTATGGCGCGCGCGAGGAGTTGACCGCCGCCGGCTGTCGCGATTTCGCCGCCTCGGCCGAGGATTTTTCCAGGCGCTATGTGGATTAGTTAGTCGCCGGATAGCCGGGGCGGCCCGGCGCCGGGTCCGTGCTGGGCGATACACAAGGCCTCGGCCCGGTTCTTGAACAGCACCGCCTGGCGGTCGTCGATCGTGCCGTCTTCGCGCATGCGGTCTATGTCCCCGGAGCGCGCGGCCAGGCACCGCGCCACCGGATCGTCCGCCGCGGCCGCCTGGGGCGGATTCAGATCGTCGCGGTGCACCCAGGCCAAAGCGAGGGCGGCGCACAGGAATATACCCAGAGCCACCAGCCGCGCCCCCGGCCGGTCAAGGAAGGCTCGTTCTTGAGGTATCTCATGGCTGGCCCGTTCCATGGCGGCTAGGCTAGTTGAGGTTGTCCTTCGTGCCAAGCGGCCGAAAAGCCGCCATTCCCCCAATAAACCAGGGGGTGAAATGGTGGCGCCAGGCGGCTATAGTTAGTGCCGTGGGCAAGAAATTTGGTCTTAATTATAGACCAATTCAGGAGTACTGAATGTCAGGAATGATCGACCCATTTGGGCGGGCGATTAGTTATCTCAGGGTATCGGTTACCGACCGCTGCGATTTCCGCTGCCTCTATTGCATGTCGGAAGACATGACCTTTCTGCCCAAGTCGGACATTCTCTCGCTCGAGGAATTGGACCGGGTGTGCAGCGCCTTCGTGCGCCAGGGCGTGCGCAAGCTGCGCATGACCGGCGGCGAGCCCTTGGTCCGGCGCAACATCATGAGCCTGTTCCGCGGCCTCTCCCGGCACCTGGAGAGCGGCGCCCTGGACGAGCTGACCCTGACCACGAACGGCAGCCAGCTTCACCGCTTCGCCCAGGAATTAGCGGACCTGGGCATGCGCCGGATCAATGTATCCCTCGACACCCTCAACCCGGACAAGTTCGCGGCCATCACCCGCTGGGGCAAGTTGGACAAGGTCATGGCCGGGCTGGAGGCGGCCAAGGCGGCCGGGCTGAAAGTCAAGATCAACGCGGTCGCCCTAAAGGGCGTCAACGACGACGAATTCGACCGCATGATCGCCTGGTGCGGCGAGGAAGGCTTCGACCTGACCTTCATCGAGGTCATGCCCATGGGCGACATCGGCGGCGAGGACCGCGTCGGTCAGTACCTGCCGCTTTCCGTCTTGCGCGAGAACCTGCGCGAAAATTGGACCCTGGAAGACATCGACTATAAGACCGGCGGCCCGGCGAGCTATGTGCGGATCGCCGAAACCGGCGGGCGCGTCGGCTTCATCACCCCCATGACCCATAACTTTTGCGAAAGCTGCAACCGCGTGCGCCTGACCTGCACCGGCACGCTGTACATGTGCCTAGGTCAAGAGGACGCCGCCGACCTGCGCGCCCCCTTGCGCGAAAGCGACGGCGACGACTTGCTCGAAGCGGCCATGCGCGAGGCCATCGCGCGCAAGCCCAAGGGCCACGACTTCATCATCGACCGCGACCATACGCGCCCCGCCGTCAGCCGCCACATGAGCGTCACCGGCGGCTAACCGCGCGAAGGCGTCGAAGCGGCACTATCGTTCTCGCCGGAAAAACGTGTTAACGTTATCATTCTGAAGGCCAAAGGCTGGAGCCAAAGGAATGAGCGCGACCATGTTCGACCGCTACGGCGGTTTCGGCAGCGTGCATCGGGTGGTTTTGTCGTTCTACGATAAGTTGCTCGATTCCGATGTTGTGGGGCCGTATTTCGACGACATCGACATGCCGGCGCTGGTCGATCATCAAACCAAATTCATTTCCCAAGTCATGGGCGGCCCCGTCACCTATACCAACAAGGTGCTGGATCAGGTCCACCGCAATCTCGACATCGATCAGGAAGCTTTCGACGAGATGGCGGACATCCTTGAGAGAACGCTTCAAGAATTCGACTTCAGAGCCGATGACGTGCGCACGATCATGGCCGACATCAAGAGCCGTCAACCCTATATCGTGACCAACAAGTAGTCCGTGACCGGCGATGGAAATGAAGCTCGACGCATTCAACAAATTATTGTTGGAATCCGTCGGCGTCGGATTGCTCATCGCCACCTATCCCGAACTTGAGGTCATCTTCTGGAACCATCGCGTGCTGGAATGGTTTCCCGCCTTCGAAGACGGCGCGGGCGCCTTGAGCGAACGGCTGAAGGGCCTCGACGAAACGGCACTGCATGCGGCGCTCGACAGCGGGAAAAGCTATCAGACGGCACTCGAGGCCAAGGTCAAGCGGCGCACGCATCAGCTCTCGGTGACGGCGACACGAACCAATTTCAGCGACAGTTCATGGATCATCGTCGAGCTGCATAACAATACCAAGGTGCGCCAACTCGAATCCATGATCGCCTCCTATTCCAAGATAGTCGAACAGCAGAACCGGTCGCTCAGGAAGGAAAAGGAGCGGGCCGAAAAGCTGCTGCTCAACATCATGCCGGAAACGGTCTACAAGGAACTCAAGACCTTCGGCGTGACCACGCCGCAACGGTTCGACGAAGCCTCGATACTGATGCTCGACTTTGTCGGTTTCACGAAGTTATCGGTCGAGCACGACCCCGCGACCATCGTTACCGAACTCAACGACATCTTCACCGCCTTCGACCGCATCGCCGAACAGCAGGGTTGCGAACGGATCAAGACCATGGGCGACGCCTATGTCGCGGTCTCGGGCCTTCCCGAGCCCTCAACCGACCATGCCCAATCGATCGCGCGCCTGGCGCTGATGTGCGTGCGCTATCTAAATCGGCGCAACGCGACGCACAATATCCAGTGGAATTGCCGCATCGGATTGGCGCCGGGGCCGGTGGTCGGTTCCGTCATCGGCATCCAAAAATACGTCTACGATATTTTTGGGCCGGGTATTAATCTTGCCGCTCGGCTCGAAGCGCTCGCCGGACCCATGTCTATCCTGCTCAGCGAAGAAATGTACGAACGCCTGCGCGCGTACTTTCATATCGAGGGAAAAGGCGAGATGGAGGTGCGGGGATTCGGACCCAAGCAGATCTACCAACTACTCGGCGCCGACGACTTGTCGGTCGACTTCGAACCGCCGACGACTTTGGGTTGAACCGGCTTATACCGGATCTCGAAAGTCGAGACCTCATGGCCGGTCCTTCGAGACGCCGCTGCGCGGCTCCTCAGGATGAGGTGAGCCAAAAAAGATACTCCCTCATCCAGAGGAGATGCGAAGCCTCGTCTCGAAGGATGGCCGCTAGATCGTGGATTCTGGGCTTTGATGCTACTCGATCACCACCCGGTGGGCGAAGTCGCGGCCGTTGCTGATGGTGATTTTCTTGAAGCCCAGCATCTTGGCCAAATCGAAGAACGTGAAGGTATCCTGCACCCCCATCTCGGCGAAGGCGGGTAACTGGCGCGCCGCCGCCGTCATATTGGCGAAAATCGCGCGCGCCCGGTACAGGGTGTCGAGGCGGCCATCGACCAAGCCGACGATAATGAGTTTTTCCGCCTCGTTCCCCTTGGCGAATATCGCGACCTGGGGAGGATAGGGATGCTCGAACTGCTGGATCGTGGTGCCGGTCACGAAAGCGATCCTCAGGGCCCGGCTCGCCTCCGGCAGGGTTCGCGACCGGGCGGTATAGATTTCCCGGGTCTGGGGCTCCGGGTAATAGTAGCCGGCATGACTGTCGGCCGCCTTGGCGCTGGAAACCAGCAGAACGACTAGACAGGCCGCCACCGCACCGGAGATGTAAAAACCGCGCATACTGCTGTTTCCTTTATATTTACGGCCTCGATAGCAAATCTTGCATCCAGGATTATACCGAGAATCGCCGACCATACCCCATGGGCCGCCGGCGCGCACCTGGGCTGGCAAGGCGATGCGGGAGCGCTATACTCCCCCCGATCCGATCCACCGGCAGGTGGCGCCGCATTAGGGACTCATCCATGAGCAACCGTGTCTCCAACCCCAGTTTCGCCTTCGTGGCGAGCGAGATAGACGAGGCGCGCGACGCCCTGACCCGCCTGCGCGAGCGTTACGGCGGGATCGGACCCGATGACGCCGATATCATCGTCGCCCTGGGCGGCGATGGCTTCATGTTGGAGACCTTGCACAAGTACTTGCACCGCGGGGTGCCGATTTACGGCATGAACCGCGGCACCGTCGGCTTTCTGCTGAACGCCTACGGCGAGGACGACTTGCCGGCGCGCCTGGCGCGGGCCAAGCCGGTTGTCCTCCACCCGCTGAGGATGACCGCTCACGGCGCCGGGGACGGCACCACCACGGCCCTGGCGATCAACGAAGCCTCCCTGCTGCGCCAGAGCCGTCAGGCGGCGAAGCTGCGCATCGGCATAGACGGCGTGGTGCGTCTGGAGGAGTTGATCTGCGACGGTATCCTGTTATCGACTCCGGCGGGCAGTACCGCCTACAACCTTTCGGCCCACGGCCCCATCGTGCCCATGGGCTCTTCCCTGCTGCCGCTAACACCGATCTCCGTGTTCCGCCCCCGGCGCTGGCGCGGCGCGCTGCTGCCGAATACGGTCCGCGTGACCATTGAGGTGCTGGAGGCGGACAAGCGCCCGGTCAGCGCGACCGCCGATTTCACCGAGGTCCGCAATGTTTCCCGGGTCGAGATACAGGAAGATTCATCGATCTCGCTGCGCCTGCTGTTCGACCCCGAACACGACCTGGAAGAGCGTGTCATCAAGGAACAGTTCCAGCCTTGAGGATTCATACCGCCGCCTCATAGCCACGTCTTCAGCGCCGCGACGGTCGCGCTCGGCTTCGCTCTGGCCGA
The DNA here is from genome assembly GCA_021776175.1 of Kiloniellaceae bacterium. Classification (GTDB taxonomy): domain Bacteria; phylum Pseudomonadota; class Alphaproteobacteria; order Kiloniellales; family J153; genus JAJFGN01. Next base: position 35,777 of record JAJFGJ010000003.1, on the reverse strand, counting down.
TAAGATAACCTGGGGGCTGCTCGCGGTTTAGGTTACATACCCATCCGTCATTCAGGACTCGATCCGGGATGACGATTTTCCGTTTATGAGTACGTGGCCTGGAATCCGCCGGTATAAAAAAAGGGCCGTGCCAGGGAAATCCGGCACGGCCCTTTTTGTGAGCTTGGCCTTAGGAGGCGCGCCAGAAGGGGAGCGAGATCTCGCGTTCCCTATCGGCCCGGTCCATGCCCATATCGGCGAGCAGGCGGTCGTCCAAGTGGCGCATCCGGTTCCGGTCGTCGATCCGCCGCTGCCAGGTATACAGGCCTTCGATCAGCGATACCGGCAGGCGAAGCAGGCGCGATACGAAACCGCCGGCGCCATGGGCGCCAATCTCCGTGCCGCGCGCCAGGACGGTGGCCATTTGAACCCCGTAGGGTGCGTAAGCTGCCTTGTTCATCTCGACTCTCCTTATCCGATCCTGGAGCCCGCATTTCGGCGCGATTCCAAGGATTATAGGAAATAAATTAAGACAACGTGTGCCTTGCTTGGTGAATAGATATGCCCGTTTGACGAATTCATCAAACGATGTTATTTCATGTTTCGGATTAGTATTTCTAATAGGAATGATGTCATGGGCCGGCGCCTCCCTCCCCTCAACGCCCTGCGCGCCTTCGAGGCCGCCGCGCGGCACTTGAGCTTTACCAAGGCGGCCGGGGAACTGAACGTGACCCAGGCCGCCATCAGTCATCAGGTCAAGGGGCTGGAGGATATCCTGGGTATCTCGCTGTTTCGCCGGTTCAACCGGCGGCTCATGCTGACCGACGCCGGCCAGATCTATCAGCCGGCACTCGGCGAGGCCTTCGATCTCATGGAGGCCGCGACCCGCAGGATGCGTCTGGAGGAACAGACCGGGCCGCTCAAGGTCACGGTGGCGAACTCCTTCGCCGCCAAGTGGCTGCTGCCGCGATTGCCCGCGTTCCGGGACCGCGAGCCGGACATCGATGTGATGGTCGCCGCCGCCGATTCAGTGGTCGACTTCACCCGCGACGACTTCGACATGGGAATCCGTTTCGGCCTCGGCCGCTATCCCGGCCTCAGGGTCGATCTGCTGTTCGACGACGAGGTTTTCCCGGTCTGCAGTCCGAAGCTGATGGAAGGCCCTCATCCCCTCTTGACCCCAGCCGACTTGAAATATCACACCTTGCTGCATGACGATGTCGGGGCGTCGGAGTTTCCCCATTGGGGCAACTGGCTGGAAAAAAGCGGCGTGCGCGGCATCAGGCTTGGCCGCGGCCAGCGCTATAGCCATTCAAGCCTGGTCATCCAGGCCGCCATCGATGCCCAGGGGGTCGCGCTGACGCGATCCTCCCTGGTCGATCTCGATTTGGAGGCCGGGCGCCTGGTCCGGCCCTTCGGACCGGCCATGAGGTCCAATTACGCCTGCTACGTCGTCTCGCCGCACGGCACCGCCGACAAGCCCAAGATCAAAGCCTTCCGCGACTGGCTGTTCGACGAAGTCGGGAAAGGTAGCGGCGCCAAGTGAGGCTTAGTTCTCATAGATCGGGAAGCGGGCGCACAGCGCGGCGCAGCGCTCGCGCGCCGACGCGACCGCGTGCCTCGTGTCGCCGGAGGCCACGGCCAGGGTAAGTTCGGCGATGATCCGGCCGAGCTCGGAGAACTCGGCTTCTTTCATTCCCCGCGTTGTCGCGGCGCTGGAGCCGAGGCGCAGACCCACCCAATCGGCCGGTTTCGGGGCATCGAAGGGAATCGGGTTCTTGTTGGAGGTAATGCCCGCTTCTTCAAGAATATTCTGTACCGCCATGCCCGTGAGGCCCTGGGGCGAGAGATCCAGCAGAACCACATGGGTGTCCGTTCCGCCGGAGACGATGCGGATACCGCGATCGGTAAGCGTTGCCGCCAAGGCCGCGGCGTTCGCCTTGACCTGGGCGGCATAGGCCTTGAACGCCGGTGTGAGCGCCTCGCCGAAACACACGGCCTTGGCGGCGATCACCTGGGTATGAATGCTGCCCTGCACACCGGGGAACACCGCCGCCTGCAGCTTGCGCCGCCAGTCCAGGTTGTTGGAGAGGTTGACCCCGCCCCGTGGACCGCGCAGCGTCTTGGTCGTGGTGCAGGTCACGATATCCGCATGGGGCAGCGGCGAGGGATGCACACCGCCGGCCACCAGGCCGGCGATATGCGCCATGTCGGCGAGGAAATACGCCCCCACCTTGCGGGCGATCGCGCCCATGCGCTCGAAGTCGATCTCGCGGGGATAGGCCGAACCGCCGGCAATCAGCAGTTTCGGGCTCAACTCGGCCGCCTGTTTCTCCACCTTATCGTAGTCGATGAGGCCCGTTTCGCGCTCCACCCCGTAGTGATGGGCGCTGAACCAGCGTCCCGAGAGGTTCACCCCAAGCCCATGGCTCAGGTGGCCGCCGGCCGCGAGGTCGAGGCTCAGCACCTTGTCTCCGGGTTTCAGCAGCGCGAAAAATACCGCGAGGTTCGCTTGGCTGCCGGAATGGGGCTGAACGTTCGCATAGGCGCAGCCGAATAATTCTTTCGCGCGGTCGAGCGCGGCCTGTTCGGCGATATCCGCGAAACGGCCGCCGCCGTGGAACCGCGCCCCGGGATAGCCTTCGAGCGTCTTGTTGGTCATTTCATGGCCAAGGACATGGAGCACCGCCCGGCTCACGATATTTTCCGAGGCGATGAGCTCGATCTGCGATTCTTGGCGCGCTTTCTCACCCGCCAGCGCGCCGGCGATCAGCGGATCCGTTTCGGCGAGCCGTACCTGGGAATATCCAGTCATCTCTAGCCCCCTTTTCCGCGGCTCCGGCCCTTGCGGGCCGGTCTTGAAATCGAACTATGCCCACCCCGCCGCCGCGCCGCCAAGCACCGACTTCCGCGACTGTCTGTTCGACGAAGCGGGTAAAAGCGGCGGCGCGGCTTGATTAGTATTCCTCCTTCGTGTCTATTCGATCCCTCTATCGTATCTATTTGTTAGAAGGCAAATTATTAAGCAAACAGCGACAAGTAGTCTCCTAGACTAGGGGGCTAGGTTTCGATTTAAGTTGAACAAAAAATGAAGGTGAACGCCTCAGAATCTAATAAAGAGGCCACGCCATCGCATAAAGCTCAACGGGAGAGAGTGAAGAATGACGCAGGTAAAAAACCTACACGATCGAATGATCGCCGCGCTGGGTGTCGAAGATCTTTCCGTGCCCACGGCGTGCGTGAAATTCTATAATCAGGGCGACGAGATACCGGCGGGTGTGCGCGACTACGAGCCGCAGGGCCTGACCTTGACCAGTTGTCAAAGCACGCGCCAGGCCGGCTTTGGCGATTCCGTTCTTTTGACTCCCAAATCAATCGGCTGCGTCGCGGCGGCTATTACCTTCGGCTTGGTTGACAAGAATCAAGATCAGCCGATGGGTGAATCCCTGGTCTATACGGACATCATGAAAGCCCAGGCGGGCAACAAGGATCACTTCACCCCCCCGACACCCAAGGACTTCACCGACGGCACGGTCTACGCCTGCACCGCGGCCGGGCGGTCTGACTTCGCGCTCTTCGGTCCGGACGATACCGGCCGTTACGACAGCCCGCAGACGGCGCAACGCGCCATGGCCGACATGGTGGCCATACAACCGGCCACGACTCAGGCAGTATTCCTATACGCGCTCGATTTCGACGACGAGGATGTGGAGCCGGATGTCGTGGTCTTGTCGGTGCGGCCGGTCGAGCTGACGCGAATCATTCAGGCCTATCAGTTCCACACCGGCAAGCGCGTCAATGCGAGCATGGGCGGCCTGCGCGTGGTGAACTCCGACCTGATCGTTCGCCCCTACCTGACCCAGGAGATGAATGTCTCGACGTATTGCCTTGGCGCCCGTTTGATCGCCGCGTTCGAGGCCGACCGCATGGGTATCGGCATGCCATTCAGTGTCTTCAAGGAAATTGTCCAGGGCATGGAAGATTCGGCGGGCGGCTTCCCCTTCGCGGCCTATCCGGGGGCACAGTCGGCCACGGCCGGTTAGGATAGGCCGATGCACGCTCTGGCGAAGATGCGTTGCCATCAGATGGCAAAGGTGATGGGCATCCAACTCACGCCGCGGCACCTGACGGTCCTGGATTATGCCTGGAACTATTACCGCGAACGCCGTGTCGGTCCGCTCTACACCAATATCCGCCGCAACACCGAAATTGACCGCGACACCATAGAGGATATCTTCCCCAACGGCCTGACTTCGGTCTACACCTGGGTCGGCATACCGATACAAACCACCGATAAGGGTTGCAAAGCCGTCGCGCTGGTCGAGGTCGACAACCCGCGCGAAGTCTATTTCGACAGCAACGCCACCACGCCGGTTCGGCGGGAAGTCGCCGATGCGCTGGTTTCTTTCTTCCAGGACACCCGCTCCTTCGGCAATCCCAGCAGTTCCTACGGTATCGGGGGGGTGGCCCATGACGTTATCCACCGGGCCCGCAGGCGTATCGCCAAATGCTTGCGGGCGGAACCCGCACAGATTTTCTTTACCGGCTCCGGTACCGAAGCCAACAACCTGGCCATCAAGGGTATCGCCGATAAGCACGGTTCCGGGCACATAATCAGTACCAACGTGGAGCATCCATCGGTCTTGGATACCTTGCGGGTGCTCGAATCCCAGGGCTATGAAGTGACCTTTCTGCCGGTCGCGGCGGACGGCACGCTGTCGGCCCAAGCGGTCGAACAAGCGATGCGGAAAGATACCATCTTGGTCTCGATCATGGCCGCCAACAACGAGATCGGCACCATCTACCCGATAGCGGAAATCGGCGCCATCTGCCAAGCGCGCAAGGTCCCGTTCCACGTCGACGCCATACAGGCATTCGCTAAGATTCGGTTGGCGCCAAAAGACATGGGGATCGATATCCTCACCCTATCGGGCCACAAAATCTACGCGCCTAAAGGCGTGGGCGTGATTTATCTGGGCCAGGAAATCACCCTTAATCCATTGATCCATGGTGGCGGGCAGGAAAAGGGCTTGCGCTCGGGAACCGAAAACGTGGCCGGCATTTTGGCCATGGGACTGGCGGCGAAACTCAGCCGGGGCGAACTGGACGAGCGTAACGCCCGCTACGATTTTTTGCGCCAGCGGTTTCTTTCCAAGCTGAAGGAATCGGTGCCGGACGCGATCGTCAACGGCACCATGGAATCGCGCCTGCCTCACAACCTGAGCGTGGGATTCCCCGGCGTCGATAGCGGCTCCTTACTACTGAGCTTCGACCAGATCGGTGTCTATGTCTCGGCCGGATCCGCCTGCAGCGCGGGAGACGACAAGATATCGCACGTTCTCGAAGCCATTGGCGTGGATAGCAATCGTTATGGCACGATCCGCTTTAGCTTTGGCCACGAGACGACGAAAGAGGATATCGACTATCTTTTCGAACACCTCCCGAAAATCCTCGATCAGCTTCAGTCCCAGGATGGCGATGCGCGTAAAAGCGCGTGACGAAGGCGGCGGCGCGCGATTTGGACTATAGTGGGCACTGATCTTTTAAGGGTGCGCGGGTATTCAGCATTTTGGTCGCCATGACGGTCACACCGGAACTATTGAAGAAAATTCCCATGTTCGGCGATCTCCAAGAGGCGGAGATCGAAGAGATCGCGGGGTGTTTCACCGAGGCGTCGATCGCGGCGGGCGAGACCCTTTATGTCGAGGGCGACGCGGCGACCAGCGCCTGCTTTCTGATCGACGGCGAGTTGGAGGCATTAAAGGCGCTTCCCGGGGGCGGCGCGGCGCAGGTCGGGGTGATCGAACCGGGAAGCATGATCGGCGAGATGGCGCTGGTCGCCGGCGGAACCAGGTCCGCGACCGTGCGGGCCATGACACCATCCACGATTTTGAGCGTATCCTATTATTTCTTTCATGCCGCGCTCGATCAAATGAGCGCCCCCGCCTTCAAGATTCTTCGCAGTGTGATTTACCGCCTGACCAAGCGCCTGGAGGAACTCCAGGGACGCATTCTGGAGCAATGGGACTGCGAGGCCCATGGCCCGCCTTCATTCGCATCGGCGGCCAAGCCCACATCGCCCGGGGAAGGCCCGCACCGGGCGCCATCTTTCGACTATCGGCCGTTCTTGCCGATCATTCCCGCGTTCGCGCATTTCACCGAGAGTGAGATCGACCGCTTCGTGGCCCATGCCAAAGTACTCGAATTGCCGCGCGGCGAATTTCTGTACCGCGAAGGCGCGCCGGCGGAGTGTTTTTATGTCCTGGTACGCGGCGCCATAGAAATTTCGGTGAGTCGCGACCGCCGCTATCAGTTGTCGATTCTCGGACCCGGCCGTCTGTGCGGCGCCAACGCCTTGATCGCGGAAACCGCGCGCGACAGCGATGCCCGGGTACGCTCCGCCGCGTTCCTCTTGTCTTTCGGCCAATCGGCGTTCCGGGACCTCTACCTTGGCGAGACCACGGAATGTCTCAAGTTTCAAAACATGGTCGGCGCCAATCAGCTCCAGGAGTTGAAGACCGCGGACAACCTTCTGACCACTTTGGTTAGCCAGGATCATGTCTTGGAAGGGGCAAAAAGCCGCCGCCGGTCAACGGCGGAGAAAAACGGCCCGCGCTAGACGCTAAGGTAATGGATATTGGTGACCGTGCGGTCGTTTCTTCGCTCGGTATGGAGCACACTGTATTCAGGCACCTCTAACCACTTGGCGACATCGGATGTCAGTGGTTCCGAGGCTACTATGACGGAATTGACCGCCGCGGCGCCGCCGACCATCTGCCATTCCTCGTCATGGTAACCGTATTCCCGCCCCGAGGTGTACCAGAGGCTGATATAGGTCAGATTGGCCTCGTGTACCTTGGCCGGGTCGTTGGTGGCATAGCGGCCGAAATCGAAGCAAAAACGCACCGCGAAGATCTGCTGGCCGTCCGAGATGAAAAGATTGACCGAGGACGCGACGGAAATACCGCGCGCCTCGCGCACATTGCCGATGATGGCCAGGGTCTTGTCGATGGCGCGCCGAACCTCGTCATTGGTTGAATACTCACCCGGATCGCTGAGTTGCGAGAGCAACACCGCATAAATCCATTCGCTGTCCGTCGAGCCCGAGATATGGCGGGCGATCTCGGGCCGTATGTGCAGGCGCAGGTCGTCGCGCATTTCCTCGAAACCATGAAGGTCGCCATTATGGGCCAAGACCAGCTTGGCGCCGGGATACCAAAACGGATGGATGTTTTGTTCGGTAATGGTCACCGCGCTGTCCAAAGTGACGCCGCGGACATGGCCGAGAAAGCAATTGGTCTTGATCTTGTTGGCCATACTTTTGAGATTGCGGTCGAACACCGGCAGATTCGTCGTGCCATAGCGGTAGGGGATCTCCGGGCCGATCGACGATCTATCCCACACCATCATGCCGAAGCCCGCCAGATTCAACATGCGCAGCATGCGCGGCATGTAGGACTGCTTCACGAGCGAGCTGTCGGGTTTATAAAGCAGGTCGTCGAGGAGGACCGGTTCCCCGAGATAGAGTAAGGCACGGCACATATGGAGTTGTCCTATTTCAAGCCACTTATGGAAGCGCGGGGCAAGTCTAATACCGGGAAGGAAATCAGTCTATCGCGCGGCGATGACATCCGCGGGCCGCTAACGGCCCATGGCGCGCGCGTCCAGGATCGCGCGGGCCCAATCCTCGGGCTGTTCCTGAGGCAGATTGTGCCCCGTCCGCGCGAACACCCGGTGTTGGTGCGGGCCGGTGAATTTTTGAGCGTGGTGGGCGGTGCCGCTGTCCACGCCGTCCGCGTCGCCGTCTATGGTGATCGCCGGCACGCTTATGGGCGGTTGCGCCGCTAGGCGGGTCTCGATGTGCGCGACCGCCGGATCGCCAAGCACCAGTCCATAACGGTGGCGGTAAGAATGAACCACCACCTCGACGAAATCCGGATTGTCGAAGGCCTTCGCGGTTTGCTCGAAGGTCGCGTCGTCGAAATCCCAGGTCGGCGACCACATGCGCCACAACTGACGGGCGATGCCGCGCCGGTTCTCGATCAGGCCGCGGCGGCCGCGCTCGGAATGAAAATAGTACTGGTACCAGAAGGCCGCTTCCGCCGCCGCCGGGGCGGGTTCCCCCGAGCGCGCGATATCCTGGATGTTGTAGGAATTGCCCGATACCAGGGCGGCGGCGCGCTCCGGCCACAGGGAGGCCACGACACAGGCCGCGCGCCCGCCCCAATCGTAACCGCCGACCACCGCGCGCTGGATATCAAGCGCGTCCATCAGGGCCAGCAAATCCCCGCCCAGGGCCGCCTGCTCGCCCGAACGCGGCGTGTCCGGCGAAAGAAATCGTGTCGGGCCATAGCCGCGCAGATAAGGCACGATCACCCGCGCCCCTGCCCGCGCCAATATCGGCGCCGTCTCGGTGTAGGCATGAACGTCGTAGGGAAACCCATGACCCAGAATGCAGGGCCAGCCATCGGCGGCACCGTATTCGAGATAGGCAACCTTCAGGACACCGGCGGTAATTGTTTTAACGTCCATGGGCAAATTTCCGGTAAATCGCAGTACATGGATTATACGAAGGCTATACGAAGATTATACGAAGGTTATACGGATGTGATAAAATACAGCATGATTTGGTTCACCTAACAGGGCCGAACAGGACGCTAACGGCCCACCCGGCGGCGCCCTGCTTTCTTTCACAGGCAAAACCGCGACAAGCCGCACTCGTTGCGGCAGACTGGATATGTCCTTGAGTTGGCTTTTTGAACGGCGGGTGGATTGATCGAAACGAATACGTCCCCTCCCCCCTTGAGGGGGAGGGTTAGGGTGGGGGGTGTCGCGGTCGCGCGTCAAACTACTCATTTTTTCGCTTTGTTTTTCTTGCCGTCTTGGGGCGGCACGGGGGCCGTAAAATCAAGCCTCTTGACGCGCGGACGCGCTTCCCCCCACCCCGGCCCTCCCCCTCAAGGGGGGAGGGGAATCTTTTACCCCGGCTAACTCGCTAACTTGGCGGGAGCCACACAAGACAGGGAGACCGTTACCGTGAAAATCCCAAGCGAAGGAGTCGGGAGCGTCCCGCGACCGGAGTATCTGCTGGACGCCATGGGGGCTTTGCAAGAGGGGCGCCTAACGGCCGAGGACTACGCCGCCGTGGCCGAACGGGCGGTCGCCGAGACGATTGCCGGGATGGAGGCCACGGGGTCCGCCATTATCTCCGACGGCGAGCAGTCCAAGCCAAGCTTCGCCACCTATCCGCTCGACGGGCTGACCAATCTCGCGCCCGACGGCATCGTTATTCCCTTCGCCGACGGCCACACGCGGCAATTGCCGCGCCTGACCAAGGGACCGTTCCGCTATGGCGGCACCACTGGCCGTTATGTGACCCTAGCGCGCCGATACACCGATCTACCGCTCAAACAGGCAGTCATATCGCCCTCGGCCATGAGCCTCCTGTATCCCCAGGACGGGATCGAGGGCTATGGGCGCGGGCAATTCATCGAAGACCTCACAAACGAGTGCGCGGCGGACATTCGCTCGGCCCTCGATGCCGGAGCGCAAGTTGTGCAGATCGATTTCACCGAAGGGCGGCTCGCCTGCAAGCTCGATCCCTCGCGCGGCCTGTTGCGGCAGTTCGTCGAGCTAAACAACGCGGTGTTGGATCGATTTTCGGAGGCCGAGCGCGCGCGAATCGGTGTGCATACCTGCCCCGGCGGCGATCATAATTCCACCCATTCGGCCGATGTCGATTATGCCGATCTTTTACCGGACCTGTTCCGCATGAAGGCCGGGCGTTTCTACATCCAGATGGCGAGCGAGGCGGATAAGCCCCGCGTTCTCGATATCGTCGCGCGCGAGCGCCAGGCGGCGCAGACGACCTTCATCGGCGTCATCGATCCCTGCGATACGCAAATCGAGAGCGCCGAGACCGTGTGCGAACGAACGCTCGAGATCGCCGAACACCTGAAGGGCGAACGCTTCGGCACCACCGACGATTGCGGCTTCTCGCCCTTCGGGGACGATGTCGCCATGGCCCGCGCCACCGCCTTCGCCAAAATCGCGGCGCGGGTAAGGGGAACGGCGCTGGCGGCGGCGAAACTGCCGTAACGCCGAGCCTTTTTCCTGAATGTAGCAAAGGCGGCCCGGCATCCAAAATGGAAGGAGTGCGGCGGAGGGGTGCGCTGGAATCAAGTCAAGATCGAGAATTCACCTTCCCGATAGATCATCATTCTCTCGCCTCAAAAAAATGTTCACTACTCAGCATCAAGCACCAAATTAAAATTTCCCAAGGCATACATAACTAAGCGTAAATCTGGTACCAAAGGAAAATTAGATTCGTACTCCGCTTGAAAACGCCCACTGAAAACCTGCCCATCTAAATATCCTAGCGCTTGGCCTCTATAATTCATATTTGTTTCAAGTCCCGCCATTTGGGTGTCCCAACGAACTATATCAAAAAGTGTTTCACCTTCGCTAACGCTTACACTCCCAACAATATCAAAGATTGTTGGGTTAGATGAATCACTTGATATAGTTTGGCTGAGAGACACGTACTCGGCGTCGAAAAGTTTCTTTTCCTGTGCAAATTGCGAAAGAACGTCGTGAGGCGATTCCCATGAAAGCTTGGCAATAATCCGCGAACTTTCGTCTCGCCAAACCCGACCACCGGTGACTGCAGTACGAAAACTCGAAAGTCGACGGCACGTTTCATCTAACTCGGCCTTAGCATCGCCGGGCAAAGGGGAATTGCATTCCCACCAAAAATCAGTGTACGAATTTGTGCCATTAATGACGATCGCACTTGATCTAAAACCATCTGATAAAGGCAAACCTAAATCGACCTTTGGTGGGCTGCAGTCTCTACGAATTGCTCCAGGAGACAAAAGGCCGCTCAATAATGTCGAGAGCTCCTCCGGCGTAGTTACCTGAATATCAACAATGGGCTCATCGCTTGATCTTTGGTTGGAATGGAAAACAACGAACCGCTTTCCATTTAATATCGCTGCATATGCCCCTGACACTTCAGGATGTCGACAATAAGAAATTGCCTGTTCAATTGCTTCATTCGTAATGTCCTCTGACGGCGACTTAATTTCGAGAACCCATCTGCCTACACCAGTAATAGAAAGCACGTAATCAGCTCTGCCACGCAGAGGGGGGTCGTTCGATTTTTTTCGCCCTAGAAAGTGGCGGCCATATGAAATGGAGTATTCCCTGAGAATTTCGTTCTCAGTACCTCGTTGATAACCGAGCATGGTGAGAAACGGCGCTGCAATTTCCTCTCTAACATCGGTTTCATTCGCACCAGCTAAGTTCATTGGAACAAATCTCACCCCTGCACTCTAATTTCTCTAACTAGTTACATATGATCACATATGGATTAGGCTGAGACAAGTAAGTGGACGGGGGGGCTTCACTAGAAATCATCCACAAGCCCGCGCTCGTACAAGCCGCTAGGGGCGCCTAGGATAATGCCAACACAGCTTCCCGCCCCTTTTTTCGTTTTCCCTGTTCAGCAGGGAATAACAGGGAAATACCCGGCCCTCGATTTCCCTGTTAAGACGAGATCAGGGAATATCAGGGAAATACCCACGCCCCTTGCATATCAGCCTTGCCGGTCTGGGGATTGGCAAACCCTTGGTGTCTCTGCCATGTTTAGCGCCAATGCCAAGGCCCAATCGGGCCGGAACCCCGTTAGCAGGAGATTTGAGTGAGCGAGACTTCCATCGTCAGTACAGACGTGCGCGCCATGATCGACCGGCTGATCGCCTTCGATACCACCAGCCGCAATTCCAACCTGGATCTGATCCACGACGTGCGCGATTACCTGAAGGACCTGGGGGTCGAATCGCACCTGACGTTCGACGACGAAGGGCGCAAGGCCAACCTCTACGCGACCCTGGGCCCAACCGACCGGGGCGGCATCGCCCTGTCGGGCCATACCGACGTGGTGCCCATCGACGGCCAGGATTGGAGCAGCGATCCCTGGACCGTGACCGAGCGCGAGGGCCGGCTTCATGGCCGGGGCACTTGCGACATGAAAAGCTTCATCGCCATCGCCCTGGCCTACGCGCCCCGCTTTCTGGAGCGCGGCCTGAAAACACCGATCCACCTGTGCCTCTCCTATGACGAGGAGATCGGCTGCATGGGCGTGCCGCGCCTGCTGAACTTCCTGGCCTCGCAACCGGTGCGCCCCATTGGCTGCGTGGTCGGGGAGCCGACCGACATGAAGGTCATCACCGGGCATAAGGGAAAGCTGTCCTGCCGCTGCGACGTGCGCGGTTTCGAGGCGCATTCCTCGCTCGCACCCACGGCCGTCAACGCGGTGCAGGCGGCGGCCCACGCCGTGGTCCACCTGGACGCCATGGCCGCGCGCAAGGCTGCGGAAGGCCCCTTCGACCACGATTACGACGTCCCCCACACCACCGTCCACGTCGGCACCATTCAGGGCGGCACCGCCATGAATATCGTGCCCGCCGACTGCAATTTCGAATTCGAGTTCCGCCACCTGCCGCAAGACGACCCCAAGGCATTGCTGGCCGAAGTGGTCGACTTCACCCGGCGCGAGATCGAACCGGGTATGCAGGCGCGGGTTCCCGGCACCGGCTTTACCTGGACCGAAACCTCGTACCTGCCCGGCCTCGATATCGCCAGCGACTCCGATCTCGTGACCATGGTCAAATCCCTGGCCGGCGCCAATGCGACCGGCAAGGTCGCCTTCGGCACCGAGGCGGGCCTGTTCAGCGGCAGCGGCATCCCGGCGGTGATTTGCGGCCCCGGCTCCATCGAACAGGCGCACAAGCCCGACGAGTTCGTCTCCCTGGAGCAACTCGCGCTGTGCGTGCGCTTCATGGACCGCCTGCTCGACCGGGTCGGCGAGTCCTGAGCGCCGGCGAACCCAAGACCGAAGCCCCCCCGGCCCCAGGCCGGGGCACCATGCTCGCGCCGCGCTGGGACCGGGTGGCCCTGGCCCTGGCGCTCGGTATCGGCGGCGGCTGGGCGGCGAGCCTGCTACAGCTTCCCCTGCCCTGGATGATCGGCGCCATGTTAGCGACCACGGCCGGTTCGGCGGGCGGCTTGAAGCTGGCCATGTCCATGCGCGCGCGCGCCGTCATGGTGGCGGTGCTGGGCGTCATGCTGGGCAGTGGCTTCACCCCGGAGATCCTGGAACGCATGGCGGAGTGGTCGCTCAGCCTGGCGGGGCTGGTCTTGTATTCGGCCGCCGCCGGGGGCACGGCCTGGCTCTACCTGCACCGAATCTGCGGCTACGACCGGGTGACCTCCTACTTCGCCGCCATGCCCGGCGGCCTGTCTGAAATGATCCTGGTGGGCACGGAAATGGGCGGCGATGCCCGCATCATCTCCCTGTCGCAGTCGTCCCGCCTGCTGCTCGTGGTCCTGATCCTGCCGTTCGGATTTCAGTTCTTTCTCGGCTACGATCCCGGCACCCGGCCGGCGGTGGGACTGCCGCTGGCGCAAGTCCCCCTATCCGACCTGGCGGTCCTGACCGCCTGCGGCGTGACCGGGTTTTTCGCCGCCAAGGCCATCAAGATGCCGGCCGCGGCCATTGTCGGCCCCATGATCCTGAGCGCCATCGTGCACCTGGCCGGCTGGTCTCAGGCGCGCCCGCCCTTCGAGCTGGTCGCCGCCGCCCAGGTCGTGATCGGAACCGCCATCGGGTGCCGTTTCGCCGGCACCACCCTGCGCATGATCCGGCGCGCGGTCGCCGCCTCGCTGGGCAGCACCGCCATACTGCTGGGGATTAACGCCGCCTTCGCGGTCGCCCTGCACAACGCCTTGGACCTTCCCGCCGCCGCCCTGATGCTGGCTTACGCCCCCGGCGGCCTGGCGGAGATGAGCCTGATCGCCATCGCCATCGGCACCGACGCCGCCTTCGTCGCCACCCACCACATCGTGCGCATATTCCTGATCGTGGTCCTCGCGCCCCTAGCCTTCAAGGTGCTGGCGCGGGCACGTGGGCCTGGCGCGCCGCCGCGCGCTCGCGGGTGAAGACGAACAGCCCGGCGCCGATCACCACCGCGCACCCGGCCCAGGTCAAGGCATCGGGGAAATCCCCGAACCAGACGTAACCGATCGCCGTCGCGGTCACGATTTCGAGGTAGGTCAGGGGCGCCAGAGCCGAAGCCTCGATATGATCTAGCGCGCGTATGATGAACAGGTGGCCGAGCGCCATGACCCCGCCGATCCCGAACATCAGCAGCCAAGCCTCCAAATCGGGCGGGGTCCAGTAGACGAGCGCCAGCGGCGTCGATAACAGGCTCCCCACGACCGCCATGTACCACAGGGTGACCACCGCCGGCGTGCGCCCGGCCAGTTTGCGCGTGAGCAGGAAATAACAGGAAAAGGCGAAGGTGGCGGCCAGGGCCAAGGCCGAGCCCCAATGGGCCGCGCCGAGCCCGGGACGGACGATCAGCAGCATCCCGAACAGGCCCAGGATCACGGCGATCCAGCGCCGGGGCCCGACACGCTCGCCCAGGACCAGACCCGAGAGGGCGGTGACCAGGAGCGGCGCGCAAAAAAGAATCGCCGCCGCATTGGCCAGAGGGATAAAGCGCAGCGAGGAAAAATAAGCCACCGTCGCCGCGACCATGACCAAGGCGCGCAAGGTATGCAGGCCGACCCGTTCGGGAATCCATACCCGGCTGCCGCGCCGGAAAACCATGAAGGGGGTCAAGATAACCACATGCGCCGCCCAACGGCCCCAGGCGATCTGAAAGGCGCTGTAATCCAGGCTGCCCAGATGCTTGGCGATGGCATCCCCGATCGGCAGGAGCATGGCCCCGAAAGCCGCCAGCGCGAAGCCGATTAAAAGCTTGCGTTCCATCTTGGCCGGATACTTTCGATAATCTCTAGAATTGCCGGGAAAACGAAAAGAGGATTCACCACAAAGGCGCGAAGACACGAAGAAGAAGACAGATTACTCACGTCTTACCTCAATTAAATCTTCTCCGCGCCCTTCTTGGCGTCTTCGCGCCTTTGTGGTGAATCTCTCTAAATCTATTAACTCAACGTATCCGTGGCAGCACCCAACTTTCTCACACGGTCTTGGCGGTCAGGCCGCCGTCGACCACAAGCTCCGTCGCGGTGATGTACTTGGCCTCGTCGGAGGCCAGGAACAGGGCCGCGTGGGCCACGTCCCAGGCATCGCCCATTTTTCCGGTCGGACACTGCGCCGCGCGCATGTCCTTCATCTTATCGATATCGCCGCCGGCGTAGGCGCCCTTCAAGGGTTCGATATACATGGGCGTGTCCATGAAACCGGGCAGGATGGAGTTGGCGCGTATGCCCTTGGCGGCGTACTGCAAGGCCACGGCCTTGGTGAACTGTATCACCGCCGCCTTGCTGGCGTGGTAGGAGATATAGGGCACGCCGAGCCAGCGGATGCCGGCGACCGAGGCGATATTAACGATGGCGCCCGCGCCCTGTTTCTCCATCACCGGCAGGATGTGCTTGCAGGTCAGAAACATAGCCTTGAGGTTGGCGTCCATGACCCGGTCCCAATCGGCCTCGCTCTGCTCCACCGGGCCGCCAACCGCGAGAATGCCGACATTGTTGTCCAGCACGTCGATACGGCCCCAGAGATCGAGGCAGCGCTTGGTAAGGGCCTCGACCTCGCCCGCCTTGGTCACATCGGCGCGTTGAACCGCTGCCGTGCCGCCCTCGCGCGCGACGATGGCGGCGGTTTCCTCGGCCGCCGCCTCGTTGATATCGACGCACAGAACCTTGGCCCCTTCGCGCGCGAACAAAACCGCGGTCGCCTTGCCGTTGCCCCACCCGGCCCCGACCGAGCCCGCGCCGATCACGATTCCCACCCTGTCCTTCAAACGCCCCGCCATGGCCGCCTCCCAATTCTAAACAGGAAAGAAACCTGCCCCAGTTGCGGCCGCTGGGCAAATAGGACAGAAAGGACACGGGGGACGCGGGCGTGGCGGAACCGGTAGACGCAACGGACTTAAAATCCGTTGGGCGTAAGCCCGTGGGGGTTCGAGTCCCTCCGCCCGCACCACCCTCAGGGTAGCGAAGTGGTGCCCCGAATTCCAACCGATGCGGCGATCCAGGATTACAACGCGGGTGGAACGAATGCGCGGCGAAGGAGGAACGTGACAATGCCAAGCCTCGCCGATGCGGTCCGCGCGGCGGACCCGGAGGTGTTGGCGCAAATCGCCGCCGCGCCGATCGTCCCCTTGAGCGACAACCTGGTGTCGCGCCCCTGGGGCGGTGAGCGCCTATGCGCCTACAAGGGCATCCGCCCAACCCCGAACCGGCGCTGGGGCGAAGCCTTCGAGATATGCGCCTTTGCCGGCGACGAGGAAGCCGCCGCCCACCCCAGTATCGTCCGCCTGGCCGATGGGTCCGAGGTCGGACTGCCGGAACTGCTGGCCGCGGCCGGGCCCGCGATACTCGGTGAGGATTTTATCGCGGCGCACGGCTGTCAGCTCCCCTTGCTTCCCAAAACCTTGGACGTGGGCACCTTGCTGTCAGTCCAAGCCCATCCGCCCGGCCTGACCGAAGTCTATATCGTCCTCGAGGCCGAGGAAGGGGCGACGATTCGCCTCGGCTTCAATCGCGACATCGAGCGTGCCAGCCTCGGCCAAAGGCTCCAGGAAGGGCGGTATCTGCAGCAGGAGTTGCTGAATCGTCTTCGCGGCGGCCTCGATCCCGAGGCCCTGCAAGCGGTCCTAGCGGGCAACTTCGCGCGGCGCGAGGCGCCAGCCGACGCGGCCTTCCCCGCCCTCGAGCCGCTACGGGCCGCCGGCGCCGATATGGGGATCCTAGAGCCCCTGCGCGCGCTCAAGGCGCTCTATTGGGAGGTTCTCGACCTGCTCAACGAGGTGCCGGTAACGCCGGGGCAAGTCATCCACAACGCCAACACAGAGGCCGTGAGCGCGGCGGCGGGCCGGCCGAGGTCGGCCGAGGTTCACGCCCTCGGCAATCCCCAGGGCAAGGAGATTCTGGCCCTTGAGATCCGGCGCCCGGGAGCCACCTTCCGCGCCTGGGATCACGTGCGCTTTCCGTTGCGCGCCATCGATGTCGACAAGGCCCTCGACGCCCTCAATTTACGGGCGACGCGGCCGGAGGACTTCATCGTGACGCCGCGGCCTCTCGAAGGCAATCCCGGTGTCTTCCGCTCGGTACGCGACGCCTGGTTCGTCATCGATCACCTGCGGCCGCGCCCGGGGGCGGAGGTACGCCTGCCCGCCGGAACGCCCATGCATGTCCTTCATGTCATCAAGGGTGCGGTGAAGCTGCTAACCGCGGAGGACCGGGTACTGGCGTCCCTGCCGCGCGGTTGTTCGGCCCTGATCCCCATAGGCGTCGGCGGCTACCGCCTTACCAGTGCCGAGGAAGATGCCGAGGCGGTGATGGTGACCATTCCCGCTTCGGCGGCGTCTTAAACCCGCGTCACACGCACACGACTTCGGCGTTCAGACCGAGGCCGCGAACCGAAGTCTCGATCTCGTCCTTGTAGATCGGGTTCATGATGACGACCATGTCGGGGGCCTCGCCGCGCAGGGCCTCCGGCGCCACGACCTTGTGCCCGGTACCGGCGACATGCAGGCCATGCTTGCGCGGGCTGATATCGGCGACACAGGCGATGCTATCGCCAGCCTTGACCGCGTTGAGGAAGGACACGCCCTTGGACCCCGCGCCCCAGATCGCGGCCCTGCGGCCATCGCGGGCCATGGCGGCCAGGCGCTCGCGCCAGCCCAGCATCAGGCGGTCGTACTCGCCGGCGAAGCTGGCCACCAGAGCGGCGACCCCATCCGGATCGGAAGCGATCGCGGGACGCGCCGAGGTCTCGGGCGATACAACGGCGTCCAAGCACAGATACTGACCGTCATAGACCTCGCGCAGATCGCGGACATCGAAACCGGACAGCGCGAAGGCGCGGGTCAGGGAAGTGGGTGTGAAATACGAGATATGCTCGTAGATCAAGTCCCAGATGCCCATGTCGCGCAGAGTGAAAAGAGCGTTCGGCACCTCGTAGAATATGCCCGTCCCCGGCCGGCCGGACACCGCCCGGCGCACGGTCTCCAACATCTCGCGCGGCGCGCCCAGATGCTCCAACACCTGACGGCAGCACACCAAGTCGGCACCCAGATCGGCGTAGCGCTCCGAATATGAATCGGCGATGAAGGTAATCGGCCCGTCGATCCTGCGCGCGCCCGGTTCCCCCTCCAACGTGGGATCGAGGCCGATGCCCCGGACCCCGCCCATCTCGCACAAAAGGCGCAGGAAATCCCCTTGGCCGCAGCCAAGATCGACCACGGCCTTGCCGCGCAAGCCGTGGCTTTCGATAAGGTGCTTGGCCAGGGATTCGGCATAGGCGCGGAAACGCGGCGAGAAATGCAGGGAATTCTCGTAGTCCTCGCTATAAGTAATCAGCGCCGGATCGAAGACCGTGTTGAAAATGTGCGTGCAGTCGCGGCAGAACCCCAGGCGCATGTCGCCGCGCGACGCCGCGAGCGCCTCCTCCCGGGTCGGCCAAAGCACGTTGCAATAAACCGGGATGTCCAGAAGGCTTACGAAGACCTCTATGTCGCTAGAAGCGCAGACCGGACAAGCCGTTATCTTCGCCTTCCCTTCATTCTCGGTCATGACATGAGTCCCCGTCCTTGCAAGCCGGCCGTAACGGCGGTGTGCCCGCTCACGCGGTCAATAGCTCCGCCTTAACGCCCAGGCCTTCGAGTTGCTCGCCGATCTCGCGGCAATAGATCGGGTTCATCACGATAACCGCGTCGGGCTTGTAGTCGCGCAGGAATTCCGGCGAGACGACTTCCTGGCCGGTGCCGGCCATGAAGGTGCCGTGTTTGAGCGGATTGATATCCACGGCATAGGCGACTTCGTCCACGATGCCGAGCGTGGTCAAGAACGCCACCCCCTTGGATCCGCCGCCCCAGATCACGGCGCGCTGTCCCTTGGCCTTCATGTCGGTCAGCTTCTGGCGCCAGCCATCCACCTTGGCCCGCCAATTGGCGGCGAAATAGGCGACGTCGCCGGCGATGCCATTCAGATCCTCGGCCTTGGCCGGCAAGGGCCCGCCGGCGCCGTTCGCGGGCCGCGCCTCGATCATCAGGTACTGGTCGCCGTACTCGGTTTTCAAATCGAGAACGTCGAAGCCGCAGGCCTGAAACAGGCGCGCTAGCGACGGTATGCTGAAATAGGAGCAATGCTCGTAGTAGATGTCCCAGAAGCCAAGATCGCGCAGGATCAGTCTGACGTCGGGAACCTGGAAAAACACAATCGCGTCGGGCCGGTCGCCAATCGCGCGGCGCACGTTCCGGATGAACTTACCGGTGTCGGTAATGTGTTCGAGAGTCATCTTGCAGCAGTAAAAATCGCCCTGAGTATCGGTATACTTCTCGGAATAATAATCCTTCACGACCTTGATGGTCTTCCCGTCGACCGCGGGATTTCGCCCGGCCACGAAGGCGGGATCGAAGCCGATACCCGTGTTGTCCCCGGCCTCGCACAGCAACGCCAGAAACTCGCCCTGCCCGCAGCCGATTTCCACCAACTCCTTGCCGTGCAGGCCGTAGCGCTCGACGAGACCTTGGGCGAGTTGGCTATGAAAGGCGCTGAAGGTGGGGGAATACCGCTGGGTGGATTCGTATTCGTGGGAGTAATCGTGCAGCTTTGCATCGAAGGCGATATTGGAGACAAAGCCGCAAGCACCGCACGACGCCAGTTCGATATCCCCCTTGGGATAGTCGAGCGCCTCCTGCCGGGTCTTCAGGAGCTGGACACTGTGCACCGGCACGCCGTCGACCTTGAAAAACGACTCCATACCGGCGGTGCCGCAGTTCGGGCAAACTTGCTTCCTTGACATTCTTAGTGCCTCCAAACTCTCACGAGGGCGTTTCGTAGCGGCGGCCGACGGCGCATCCCAGACGGGGACGGCTCACACCACCTTAGGCTCAGGGATGGGAACTATGAATTTCCCGCCCTGTTCGCGGAACGAAGCCTGCTGCTTCATGATCTCATCGGCGAAATTCCAGGCCAGGATCAGGGCGTAGTCGGGCTTGTCGTCGAGCAGTTTCGACGGCGGGCATATTTCCAGGTGATTGCCGGCCATGAAACGGCCCTGCTTGAACTTACTCAGGTCGATGACGTAGTCGACGTGAGAATCGTCGATGCCGCAATAGCTCATCATCGTCGTGCCCTTGGCCGCGGCGCCGTAAGCGGCGATGCGCTTGCCCTGCGCCTTGAGGTCGCCCAAGAGCTTCATGAGGGATGAGCGAACGCCTTCGACCCGG
Source organism: Kiloniellaceae bacterium (assembly GCA_021776175.1). Classification (GTDB taxonomy): domain Bacteria; phylum Pseudomonadota; class Alphaproteobacteria; order Kiloniellales; family J153; genus JAJFGN01. The sequence continues at coordinate 15,528 of JAJFGJ010000003.1, read as the reverse complement.
CGCGCGAAATCGCGGAAATAGTCGATGCTGTCGACACCGCGGCCTTTTTCCTCGGCCAGAAGATCGCGCACGGAAACGCCGACATTCTCTCGCGGCTCAACGAAGAGGCGAAGCGAACCGCCGTGAATCTTGAGGCGCTTCACCTCGTTGAGGTAGAGCCCGTGACGCCGGAACAGGTTATCGAGCGCGGTCGCCGAGAAGTAGCAAAGATGCTGATGGTAAATGGTGTCGAACTCGCAATGGTCGACCAGATCGACCACGTGCGGGCACTCGATCACCGCCATGCCGGTGTCTTTCAGAAGAGTCTTGATCCCATCGACGAAACCGTTGAGGTCCGGCACATGGGCAAGCACGTTGTTGGCCAGGAACACATCCGCGCCGCCTTCTTCCGCCTTGATCTTCTTGGCCAGATCCGTGGTGAAGAAAGTGTTCAGGGTTTTTACCCCAACCTCCCCGGCCGCCTTGGCCGGCCCATCCGCTGGGTCGATGCCCAGGACAGGGATACCGCGTTCGACGAAATTGCGCAGCATGTAGCCGTCATTGCTCGCCGCCTCGACCACGAGGCTGTCCGCTCCCAGATCGCGCGAGTCCATGATCTCTCGCGCGCTCGACCCAAAGTGCTCCATGAGCGCGGGATTGACCGAGGAGAAATATGGATAGTTGTTGCAGAACAGAATTTCCGGCGGCACCGATACGGTGATCTGCACCAGGGCGCAATCGGAACAGAACACCAGATCGAGAAGCGCGGTGTATTCCGGCTTATCGAGTTGATCGGCGTTCAGAAGCTGGTCCGCCAGCGGTGTCTTGCCGAGGTCCAGAACCGGCTGGAGATCGGCGGAGCCGCAAGAGCGGCAAACGGGCGTTGCGTCGGTCATGTATTCGGCCCGCTCAGCTCGCCGCCGCGCGGAGGACGTCTTCCGTCCGCCAGCGCAGGTTGTCTTCGAGAAGACCGCTGCCCAGCAAGCTCTTAAGATGCGCGATGCGGCTGAAGCGCGTGCCCTCGAAATCTTCCAGGGTCAAGCCGACCTTCTGGTAGATGTCGTAGAGTTCCTGCGCGCCCTTGCGGACATCCCACTGCGGCTTGAACTCCGGCAGCACCCGCATCGCCTTGCTGCAATCGACGCGGTAGCAACGCAGATCGGGTCCGGCATCCGGCGCGTACTCCAACTTGCAGCCCGGCACCGTCTGAGCGACGATTTCCGCGATTTCCCGGATGCGGTAATTTTCCTCGTTGCGGCCGATATTGAAGGCCTGGTCGTACACCGCCTCGCGCGGGGCGTGCAACACGGCCATGAAGGCGCGCGATATATCCTCGATATGGACCACCGGGCGCCAGGGCGTGCCGTCGCTCTTCAGATAGACCTGCTTGGTGCAGAACGCCCAGGCGACCAGATTGTTGAGCACCAGATCGAAGCGCAGCCTCGGCGACACCCCGTAAGCCGTGGCATTGCGCAGATATGTGGGCGCGAAGGAGGAATCGGCCATCTTGGCCAGGTCCTGCTCGACCCGCACTTTGGAGGTGCCGTAAGGCGTGACCGGGTTGAAGGCGGACTCCTCGTTGAGAAGGTCGTCCCCGGCGGCGCCGTAGTTGCTGCACGAGGAGGAGAAGATGAAGCGCGAAACCCCCGCCTCCTTACACAGCTGAGCCAGGCGAATCGAGGCCTTGTGATTGATCTCGAAGGTGACTTCGGGATTGAAATCGCCCAAGGGATCGTTGGACAGGCCGGCCAGGTGCATGACCGCATCGAAGCCCTTAACGTCGCTGGCTTCGACATCGCGGACATCCTTGAGGATTTCCCGCACCTCGACGATGCCGTCCTTGAAAGTGCAGCGCCGGTAAAGGTCGTTGTCTAGGCCGACGACCTCGTGTCCGGCGTCGATGATCATGGGCACCAAAATCGTGCCGATATAACCCTTGTGACCGGTGACTAGAACGCGCATGTCGTTATCCCCATTTCCGTCGTTATTTCCATGATTTCCAAGGCGGATTGCCAGAGTCCCACAGCCGCTGCAGCACCGTCTTGTCGCGCAGGGTATCCATGCACTGCCAAAACGCCTCGTGCTTATAGGCCATGAGCTGGCCGTCCCGCGCCAAACCTTCCAAGGGCGCATGTTCCCACATGGTCTGATCGCCCTCGATATAATCGAATACCTGAGGTTCGAGTACGAAAAAGGCGCCGTTGATCCAGCCTTCCGCCGTCTGCGGTTTCTCGGTGAATTCCAACACCTGGTTGCCGTCGAACTCAATATGGCCGTAGCGGGCCGGCGGGCGCACCGCGGTCATGGTCGCCAACTTGCCATGCGCGCGGTGGAAGGCCAGCAGGTCCTTTATGTTCACGTCCGAAACGCCGTCGCCCCAGGTCAACATAAAGGTCTCGTTTCCAATGAGGGGCGCCAAGCGCTTGATACGCCCGCCGGTCAGCGTCGCCGCGCCGGTATCGACCAGGTCGACCTGCCAGTTTGGCCGCTCGCCGCCGCGCGCATCGACCCGCCCGGTCTTTAAATCGACCTTCAGATCGCCATCCAGGGAGCTATAATCGACGAAGTATTTCTTAATGTACTCGCCCTTATAGCCAAGGGCGATCGCGAACTCACTAAGCCCGTAGTGGGCGTAGTGTTTCATGATATGCAGGAGAATCGGCATGCCGCCGATCTCGACCATGGGCTTCGGCTTAACCTCTGTCTCCTCGGCAAGGCGCGTCCCCGCGCCACCCGCCAAAATCGCGACTTTCATTCCACCCTCGGTGTTGGATCGGTTGATTCCGAATTGACGACACAAGAGAAATTACGTAAACAACAAACACTAACGAATGGTAACCTTAACGTTCTCTGATTCTATATCTGACAATACCATCATTTATTAGAAATAGCAAGTATTTCCATTATGTTTACTTATATTAACAGCCCTACCAAGACTTCGTATCGAACCGGATGTTATCCGGCGGCTAGGAATCAGGTGCGCTGGACAGCGCCTTTTTGACCTCCTCGGTGAAGGGCAATTCGAGACCTTCTTCCGGCAAGGCCTTTTCCAGGTGCTCGCGAGCCGGCGCGATCTGACCTTCCGCCAGGAAGGCCATTCCTAAGTGATAGTTTATCTCGAGGTTTTTAGGCGCCAGGGCGATCGCGCGCTTGAGAAAGGTAATGGCCTGATTAGCCTCTCCGGCCCGGTAGTACAGCCACCCGATCGTATCCAGGAACTGCGGGTTGTCCGATGTTTGCAGCGGCTCGACCAAGACAAGGGCCCGGCGCAGCGCCTTTAAATCCCCGTTCTCGTGATCCGCGACCAATGCCGCCATATTGTTCGCCGCGGTCACGGACCTGGGTTCGATCTCCAGAAAAGCCTCATAGGTGGCGATCGCTTCCTCGAACCTTCCAAGCCGTTGCAGGTTGAGCGCGAGCCCGAGAGTAAGCCTTTCGTTATGCGGAGCCGCCGCGACGCCTTGGCGCAGGACCTCGATCGCTTCGTCTTCGCGGTCTTGCCTGAAATAAACGCCGGCGAGCCTGAGGTGGCCGGCACTGCTCCCCGGATCGGACTTGGTAAATTCCCGGTAGGCCTCCTGCGCGGACGCGAAGTCCTCCAACTTGAAATATATATCCCCCAACCGCAGACGGGCGTCGCTGTCTTCAGGGTGATCCGCAAGATAGTCTTCGAGGGCCTTTACGGCGTCGTCGCGGCGTTCAAGACGCTCGAACGCTTGCACCAAGCCGGCGAGAAATAAGTTGGAATTCGGATCCAATCCCCGCGCATTTTCGAAAGCGCCCACGGCATCCGCGAACCGGCCCTCGGCGAACGCCGCCTTGCCGATAAGCGCCCAATATATCGGCTCGCCGCGCGAAACCGCCTTGACCTCCTCGGCGGTGCGCACCGCCTCCGCATAGCGCCGCATCTCGATAAGCAGCTCGGCCTTCGTCGTCAGCCAGGGAATGGTCAAGGAAGATGACTCAATGGATTCGTTCAAGTAGCGCAGCGCACCTTCCAAATCGCCCTTGCGAGCCAGAAGCTGAGACAACTGCAATTTCATCGTAAAGCTGTCCGGCCGTAATTCGACCAAGCGTATCAGGCTGTTAATGGCAAGTTCGATACCGCCCTCGCGCAAGTAGGCTTGACTGAGAAGCACCAAGGCGGCGATCGAGTTGGGATCGCCGCGAAGTACTGTCCGCAAGTCGGTGACCGCACCCCGGAAGCTTCCATCGTCAAACAACATCTGGGCGCGCAGGAGAAGCGCGGCCGGGTTTCGCGGCTCCACGCCAAGGACCCCCTCGATCAGCCCGCGGGCGGAGGAGCTGTCTTCGGCCAAAAGGTTGAGCCGCGCCAGGGAAACCTTCGCTCTTATGCCTTGCGGGCCGGTCTCGTCACGGGTTGAGATGTCGCGAAGCACACCCATGGCCGCCTCTCGTTTATCGTGGCGGCCGTAGAGCTCAGCCAGCCCGAAACGAAGAGCGATACTCTCGGGCGCGGCGTCGATAAAGGCCGTCAGCTCGCTTTCCGCGGCCTTCAACAATTTCTTCTGATTCTCGATAAAATCGATGAGTATAAGTTTGGTCTTGTCGTTTTCCGGGTTTGCCGCGACCGCCTCGCGAAGGACCGCCTCCGCATCGCCCGGACGGTCCCAGGACAGGTAAAGCTTGGCAAGGCTGATCCAATATTGAGATATGTCGGGGAAGGAGTCGGCGAGAAACCGCAGATCGGCCTCGGCCTCGGCGTGTTCCTGGCGATCGATGTGCAAGGCGATCTTAAGCACGCGCAAGGACGCCTCGGCCGGATTAAGTTCCAGGCCTCTTTGGAGCACGGCGATGGCCTTGAGATCCTGATCCTGCGCGCGGTAAAAGGCGGCCAGCACCGAGGTCGCCGAGACACTGGCGGGATCGAGATCGAGCGCCCGGAAAGCTTCTTGCCGCGCCTCGTCGAATTTCTCCTGGCGCAGGTAAACGGCGCCGCGCAGGGCGACAGCCCCCGCGTTCCCGGCGTCAGCCGCGATAGCGACCTCGGACCGGGCCAAGGCTTCGTCGTAGTCGCCGGCCAATACGTACATGCGGCCCAGGCGGACGTTCGCGTCCACGTGCTCGGGCGCGTGCTCCACCGACTTCAAATAGGAAAAAAAGGCCTTGGGCCAGAGCTTTTTCGCTTCATAGACGCGCGCGATATAATAGTAAGCCTCGGCATTCGCGGGATTGATCTGCGCGGCATTCCGGAATTCGATCAGAGCGCGGTCGCGGTCTCCCGCGGTGAAGTACTCGACCCCGCGTTGAAAATGCCCACGCTCACGCTCCTCGGCACCTTCACAGGCGGCGAGCGCAAGAGCCATTGCTACCAACAGCCAGTATATACGTCGAGAAAACACGGCCATTTATCTTCGCTTCCTGCAAAGATATCAGGCAAGCAGCCTGAAATCGACCCCAAACTTGACTGCACCCAGGCTATCTACCCGGACGAGCCGTTCATCCTCACCTTGGCCAAGCCGCCAGGCCTACTTGACCCGCGCTTCGCTCAAGCCCACTCCGGCGCAAGCCTCATGGCTTGGCCGGACCGGTAGATTTTATATCCGGATCACCCCGTAGTAGAACGGCGCTTCCTGCCGGCGAACCCGAACAGAACCAAGAGTCCGGAACCGAGTAGTGCGATCGGCGCCGGTATGGGCGTCGGTAGAATCTCGCCGCCCAGGAAAAGGGACCCGAAACCAATCGAATTAGGCGTAATCGCCTGCAAGGTCACGTAAGCGAAGTCGAAGATCTCGGTTAACAGCAACCCTTCGAGAGAGCCGTCGTTGAACTGCAGGGTGAACACGTCCAGATCGCCCGGACCAAAGGTCTGGCCGCAAGTCCCGCCAAACCCGAAGCCGCAGTCTTCGGCAAGGCTGAGGTCGACAATGAGCGCGCCCGCCGAGGGAGAACCGACACCGTTATCCGGATTCGGCAAACCGTCATTGACGGCCGTGCCGTTCGGATCGGCGAATACGATCTTCCAGTCCAATTGGGTTATGCCCGCGGTCGGCGAATTGAGAACGGCGGCACGCAAATTCGCCAGCGGAACAGCGGCCGCGGCGTCGAATAGGAAAGCGATGCCGGTCACATCGTAGCTCACGGCGCCCGTTCCGGTTGGATCGAGAGCGCTGTAGCCGATTTCAATTCTGTCGGTGATGCCATCCGAGGCCGTCTGGTTCACGACATCGAGATTCATCTGCCCCCACAGGCCCGACGTATCCACGCCATCGAACGAGCCGCCGGGGCCATCCACGCCGTCGGCTTGATTCGCGCCGAAATCGTCGTAGAGGAAATTCGCGAAACCGTCATTACCCGCCACGGATGCCGCCGCCGGGCCAGCCACAATCCACAGCAATGCCGCGGCAATTATCGAACAGGTCCGCACCGTCAGTTCCTCCCCATCTGGAAAGTATTAGATTTTATTATTTACCAGACATCTTTATTGGTTAAATCAAGAAACCATAAGTTAGAGACCAAATCAAGGTCTATCTTAACTTCGGGGTAGGGAAAGAGAAGGAGTCGATCAGCTAAAATCCGTGCGATTTCATGCAGATAGCGCCCTCCGCCGACTTATACACGGCCAAACGCCAAAAAACGCCGAGGCTCACGTCCCGCTCGATTCTTCAGCCCTAAGTTCGAACATCGCGAGTCACGCCACAGCGGACCGCCGCCTCCGGCCGGCGAAGCCGTACAAGAATATCAGCCCGGAGCCCAACAGCGCGATCGGCGCCGGCAGGGGAACGGGTTGCACTTCACCGCCAAGGAAGAGGGAGCCGCCGTTTATTGAATCCGGGGTCACCGACTGCAGGCGTATATAAGCGAAATCGAAGATATCGGCGATCATCAGGCCCGCGAGCGAGCCATCAAGGAATTGCAGGGTAAAGACATCCGAGTCCCCGGCACCGAAGGTCGAGCCGCAAGTCTTGATGACGCCGCCGCCGCAGGTCTCGGCCAAGGTCAGGTCCACGATAAGCGCGTCCATGGACGCGGTGCCGACACCGTTAGTCGGTTGCGGCAGGCCATCGCCACTAAGAGAACCGTCGTTGATGAATACAATTTCCCAATCGAAGGAAAGCAAGCCTTCGGTCGTGGAGTTAACGACATTGGTGAGCAAACTCGACACCAGGGACGCATTCGCCGAGTCGAAAAGGAACGCGACACTGGTAACGTCGTAGCCGACCGGGCCGCCGCTACCGGACGGGTCGAAGGCGTTGTAACCGATTTGGATCTGGTCGGTGGCGTCGCCCACGGTCTGGTTCACGATCTCCAGATCCATCCGCCCCCACAGGCCGGAGGTATCCACGCCGTCGAAAAACCCACCGGGCCCATCCACACCGTCGGCGGGATTGCCGTAGTCGTCGTAGAAGAAATCGGCGGAGCCAGCCGTGGCCGCCACCGCAGGCCCGCTCGCGGCCAACAGCAACCCCCCGAAAACAACTCCCCCCAGTAAACCCGCGATGCCTTGCCGCATGGAAACCTCCCTATCTGGGATGTTATGATATTAACTATAATTGTTCATAGTCTAGAGCAATAAAGATCAAACTAGTCGACAATACTGTTGAGTTCAAGGGCCGAATACCCGGCCTTGGCGCGAAATCGAGATAAATACCCCGTCGCGTCTTTGCTCTGGACCGACGGGCGGGGCGAGCCCGCCGCTGGTGTCTGCTTTCCGCACGAACTTTTGACCCGGCTCGGCCCCTGCGATCGGGACACGTTTCTTTTGTCAGGCCCCCACTCACTGGCGAACAGCGATGCGCGGACGAGAGCGGAGTAATCGGCGCCAGCAAGGGAACGGGCTGTATATGGCCGTCAGAGAAACGCCCCGAAAACGTCCACACCAAGCAAACCCGCATAGCTTGCCGCATGGAAAGCTCCCTACCTGAGATGGTATGGTATTAACTTCAACGAAGCTTTCTGCGGTTGCCCTGAATAGGTTCGCTTACGTCGAACGCGATTTTCCCCCGCGCGGCCATTCTCGCTGGCCCTTGGCGGCCAAGATCAGATTTCGCGTGGAATTCGGACGAAGCTAAGCGCTCAGTCGGTTCTTGGTCCAACATCCAGACGCCGCTGCCAAGGAGAAATATGAAATAGCAGAAAACCGCGTCCCATAAGTGAACCGTGCCTCCGGCGATTGCCACGCCGATGACTGATATTAGCCATCCCATTCGATAATCGTAGACTATGGGATCAAGCTGCCGCAGACCTCCAATCTTGAAGCAAAGCAGGACCATTGCAGCCGCGAACAAAATTACCCCCGGGAATCCAGATCGGATGGCCATAACAAGCCAAAAATTATCAATGCTGCCGCCCATCCAGTATGGCCGAACCCAATCGTTAAACCCTATTCCAAACACAGGGTTTCGCATTAACTCCGCGGTCCCATAATCCCAAATAGCGATTCTGACGTAAGAATTGTGAACATTGAACGTTAAATAGGAAATGAAAACTTCTAGCGGTGCGCGATTAGAATATAAATCTACTATGACGTACGCGATCGCGATCCCAACTCCTAGCAAGGCCCAACGGCGCCGTATCCTACGAGTGACACGATTCCAAATCATCAGGATAAATTGGACAGCGAGTGCAACAAAAGGCCCGGAAGACAACGAGAAGAATGTTGCAATGGCCACCAGCCCCGCGCGCAGTGCTGCCGCGAAACGCGTCCTGGCGCGGCCTAAGACGTAGTAAGCCAACCCTAAAATGCTGGCGCAGAAAACACCGTAAAGAATGGGATGTGAAAAGGGGCCATAGGCACGATCCATCCCCAAGCGAGGCTCTATATAGTAGAGCGTGGGGGCGGTCGCGATAGCCCCGACTAATTTATTGAAGACACGAATCCCGGCAATAGATTCCAGGGCCGTAAGCGGAATTAGGATGACGGAGATCAAGAAAAGGGTATGAACAAGCGCCTCGAAATCGTACCTGGAACGAATGAAACACCGGGAAACAAGGTAGGCCCCCATGACCTCTATGAAGTAAATACCCGCAGGCTCAGTCCCTGTCTCAAATCCATGCAACACTATCAAGGCAATCGTTGCCCAAAGGGTATGCAGAATCATCAAGACATCCGCGGCCCGTATCTTGCCTACTCGTCCACTAATCCACATGATTAGGCAGGGGCCCAAAAGAGCGATGAGAACAATACGATAAGGGGATAGACGCAACGGACCGACAAATATTTGAATCGGCAGTAGAAGACTGAATACAAACAGAGAAACGACGATGGGTAAGTGACGCCGCCGCTTACTTACGGATACCAACTGGGACATCAAAGGTGGTTCCACCTTGTTGGACAATTTGGCAGTTCAGTTGAAGGAGCATTCCCTTGCCTGATCATGCCGCCAAATTTCTATCTATCACATCCTGTTGCGGTCAATTCAATTTGTTATCGACAGAACAGTGATTCTGGCGCGCGAGAAGCACCGCTCTTAGAACAGGCAAATACCGTCTCAGCACACTCTTTGGCCTCCGGCATGCTCGCCGGCGTCCGGCGCAACGCCATGTCGGCATAGCGCCAGCTTTTGACGTTGCTGCTCGCCCGGCGGAGGGCTCCATCATGTCTTCGATGATGGTGGTGCGGGCCAGAGAGCGGCGCTAATCGCCCAACGTAGAGCAAAGCGGCTTAACAGCCCGTTGACGAAATTTGCCCTGGACGTATCGTGCCTGGTCCGATTCTCTGGCGTCCTGGCCTGAAGGGTGATTCGGCGATGGAACAGCAGAAGGACTGATAAGGAGACTTGTTCAAGGGGACCTGCTGGTGATCCGATCCGAGATCCCACACTCGCCGAACCATGTTTTTACCGCTATCAGCACATGACACCCACTGTATATGTCTTAATATATCTTAGAACCTAGGCCCTACAGTGTAGGCAGGATTCGAGCATTATGGAGCGCGGCATGAGCCGATGGCTTGGCGACGCCTGTGGCAGCAGGGACAACAACTTCAACCTGATCCGTATATCTGCGGCGGCGGCAGTGCTGGTCTCACATGCCTTTCCTATCGCGCTTGGGACTGGTGCAATAGAGCCACTGCAACCGCTGATTGGCAGGTCGCTAGGCTGGGTGGCAGTTGGCGTATTCTTTGTAATTTCAGGGTTTCTCATCGCCCGCAGTTTCGACAGGAAGACGCGGCTGATCGACTGGTTTGTGGCGCGGGTCATGCGGCTATTTCCGGCGCTTCTGGTGGTGGTGCTGCTCACCGCCTTCGTGCTGGGTCCGTTGGTGACGGTGCTGCCGGAGGGGTCCTACTTCTCAGACCCGTGGGTCGCAACCTATGTCTTGCGCAACTTGACGCTCGTCTCGCTGCAGTACGGATTACCCGGCGTTTTCGGCGAACTGCCCTATCCGGAGGCCATCAACGGTTCGCTGTGGACCTTGATCCATGAAGTGATTTGCTACATGGGCGTGCTTGTCCTCGGTCTTGCGGGAATACTCCGTCGACCGCGCTGGATCGCGGTGGCGCTCGTGGCCTACTTGGCGCTCTACGCAGCAACCACTCTTCCCGTTATGGCGGAGGCCGTGCCAGAGAAAGCTATCGCTCTGCGCAACCTTTCGCTGCCATTCGCGATCGGCATGACGCTCTACGTCTGGCGGGACCGGGTGCCGCTCAGCTGGGGAGTTTGCGCTGGACTGGGAGCGGCGGTTGCTCTGCTGCATGGCACGCCGGTGTTCGGTGAGGCATTCGTCCTCTGGCTCAGTTACACGGTCTTCGTTGTCGCTTATCTGCCCGGCGGTTGGGTGCGGCGGTATAATACGCTGGGGGACTACTCCTACGGCCTCTACATCTACGCATTCCCTGCGCAGCAGCTCGCCGTACACCTTTTCGGGCCGATGACGCCTTGGCAGAATATGGCGATCGCATTCCCGACAGCGTTGTTTTGCGCGATACTCTCCTGGCGGTGGATTGAGAAGCCCGCGCTCGCAGCGCGGCACCGCGTGGCGGATTCGCTAGCTCAGTACCGGTACTGAGGGCCTAATCACCGCCGTTCAGACTTTGCTCTGGCACTTGTGGGCAAGCCGGCTCACCCCCGTGCTCGGGGCACGCTTCATTTGTCGGGCCCCCACTCACTGGCGAACAGCGACGTGCGGACGAGCGCGCGCAGGTGGAACCGCAACACTCGCAACCTCAACAACCGGTCCGGGAACTTGCCTCGTCCGCGCGCGGCTGCCACCAAATCGCCAACCGCCCAGGCCACCCCTCGCGGCAACAAGTCGGCGGTCAAAATTAGGTTTGCGAGCCAAGCCGCGCCCGAACCTCGCCACTTCCATAGAAAGCGGAGCGCGGCACGGCGTTTCATCTCGTAGACCCAAGCGGCCACATGCGGTTTGCTGGAACTTCCGGAATGGTGATGAACGACAGTGGCATGGGGGTAAAATATCGTCTTGTGACCGCGTTGGCGCAGCCGGAAACACAAATCTTCTTCTTCGCCATACATGAAGTAATGGGAGTCCAGAAGCTCATCGCCCTCGATGGCCGAACGGCGAATCATCATGAAACCACCCATGACACAATTCACTTCGGTAGGGCGATCGAACTCCGCATACCCGTAGCGATCCCAATTCAGAAAATTGGACCGCTTGAAAATCTGGGAAAAATAAAGGGATGTGAGAACGATGCCGCCAAGGCTCTTGAATCGGAAGCAGCTACTTTGCGTCGAGCCATCGGGATACTCGATCCGGCAACCCAAAACGGCGACTCCCGGTCTTTCGTCGATGTAGCGCACACATCGCGCGATCGCATCGTCCTTTACGAAAGCATCGCTATTGAACATAAGGAAATAGTCGCCTGTCGAGGCCGCGAAAGCCTGGTTCATGGCCTTCGTGAATCCGGCATTGGTGTCGTTCCGGATGAGCTTTACGTAAGGAAAATCCGCCGCGACCATATCGGCGCTACCGTCGGCCGAGCGGTTATCCACGACGATTGCCTCGAAGGTATCCTGCCCCAGGTCGGATTTCAGGCTGGTCAAGCACTGCCGCAACAGGTCCCGTGTATTCCAGTTTACGATCGCAATTGAAACGCGCATGGACCTAGTTCTCCGCGATATTCCGTTAGATATCAGTTGGATCCCGAGGGCCTGTTCCAAGACGTGGCCTGAGCGTCCGGGCTTTCGCCGGTGACCAGACGCAGCATCGCGCCGGCGCGGTAAAATCGTATGCGGACCAGCGCCGCCACCGCCAGCAGCCGCGCGCGGACACCCGATATCCGGGAAGATTTCAAGATCCGGCCGGCGTGGATAACCGGCGAGAGCGCGACCGCCCCGGCGAGACGAACCCAGGCGGCCTTGCCTCGGCCGGCGTCCCGCCAATCGTTAAAATCGTGCAGCACGTGACGATCCCACTTCTCGTACAGCCCATCGAAGGCGGTGCGCGCCGGGTGGTATACAATCATCCCGGGAACGTAAACGATATCGTATCCGATCGATCGTGCCCGCCGCCCCCATTCCCTGTCTTCCGCCTGGTCTATCCCCGCGAAGGGCCCTATGGCATGGAAATCGCGGCGCCGCACCGCGAGGTTACCGGTCCCCGAAAAGCCGTGCTTTTCTATGTATTCCTGTTGCCGGTAGGCGAAAACGCACTCGTATGCCTCGAGCATCGTGAGCCGCTGTGGATCCTCGATCGCAATTCCCACATCGCCACCCAAAATCAGCCCTTCCCGGGCCGATTCGAACCGCTCGGCAATCGCCGCGAGCCAACTCTTCTCGGCCGTACAGTCCGCGTCGATAAAAGCTAGAATCTCGCCGCGGGACACGGCCACACCCAGATTTCGCGCCGGTCCCGGACCGCGCGATGGCTCGTGCTCGAGCCGAACGCCATCGAAGGCGCCCGTGACCTCGGTTGGAGGTTCTATCGAGCCGTTATCGACAACGACGACCTCGAAAAGATTTCGCGGACAGGTCTGAGCCATCAAGGACCGCAGGCAGCGGCGTAAAGACTTCTGCTGGTTGAGGTGCGGTATGACGACGCTGATAAGGGGCGGCTTAGCTGCCATCTGTGTCCATGAATTTGTGTGATGTCCGGGTTCCGAAACCCGCGCCGATGGTGTCGAGCCACCTCGCCCCGCCGGAAACTCCCTAACTTAGGTCGTTAAATTAACCAAAGACTTAACCACAGTCAGGCCTAAAAGTCAGGCGCGCGAAGATATAGGCGGATTTCAATCCCATGCCGGGGTCCATTTGGTTCCCCTCTCCCCCTCGGGCTCGATGCCATCGAGATAGATATCGCGCCTTATGCCGGCTTCGCGGGTTGCGATTTCTCACCTCTCGCCGCAATTCCAGGTTGCGCATCCCAAGAAGAGCACCTCTTGTTTTTTGAATAGTATTCCAAGCAAATCTATTATATAGTTCTGTATATAAACACAAATTTAACCGTATTTATCGGTGAGCGGGTAACGAAAGCTAGGAAAGTTGGCTTTCACAGTATGCCTTGGGGACGCCGGTCGCTAATAGGGGAGCCGGTCGTTTAGGGTACGACATGCTGTGAAATGTCCCCGTAATCAGGGAAGGGTAACCGGGATGTCTCATGTAGAGACAAATTCGGGCCAGCCGCGAATTAAGCGGCAAGGCATTACGATAGTAGGACCCGCCGTCTGCTTACTGGCGGCGGGGAATGGTATTGTTCGCGCGGTCGCGTTGTCCTGGGCCGGCGCCATTTTGCACCAACTAAGCGTTTTTCGCGGTTATTCCGCTTCGCACGTATGCGCTCCGGCTGCAAAGTTCCTTATGAAATTCGGACCGCGAGCGTCAGCCTTCGCTTGTCGGCCATTCAAAAGCGGCGTCGTGCATGCGCGGCGCGGAATGGAAATCCCGACCGTTCCCGACCCCACCCCTCTCCTATCCGTAAAGCTTCGGCGCCATAGAATCGGCCCGATTACGGATATGTATTTTAATATCTGCGCATGGGGTCCACGGTAATGTTGGGTTTCACGAGCGACGACTTCAGCGGCAGCCTCCTCGATCCGTTTTGGTTCTTCTTCGGCTTGGCGAATAACTTATCGCTGAAGTCCGATGGTATCGACGGCTATCTGGAACTGACGGCTGAAGGCGGAAACACAACCACCCGAGTCATGCAGACGACGGTGAATACGGACTTCGGTATCGAGACCAAGTTCCTAAGCAGCCCGACCCAACAGTTCCAGACGCAGGGCCTTCTGGTCGAACAGGACGCTAACAACTGGATCCGCTTCGATAACTACAGCGATGGGACCCAACAGCACGTCTTAGCGACCGTGACCCTCAATGGCGTTTCAACCGCCATGCTCGATCTGATCGTCGCGACCGGCAGCGCCTCCTATCTGAAGATAGATCGTACCGGCGATGCCTGGAGCTTCCAGTACTCGGCCGACGGCCAAACCTGGACCGCGGCCGGCGGATTCACCCAGATACTGACCGTAAGCTCGATCGGGGTTCTCGCCGGCACCACGGGCGGTATCGCGAGCTATACCGCGCAGGTAGATTACATTTTCGATACCGCCACGCCGATCTTGAACGAGGATGCGACGATTCCGCATCCGCCCGTGGCGCAGGACGACGCGGTCACGACCGACGAGGACACCGCCGTCAATGGCAACGTGCTGCTCGACAACGGCAGCGGGCCGGACAGCGACATAGACGGCGACGTGCTCACGGTGAGCGCGGTCAACGGCGTTGCAGCCGACGTCGGTGCCCAGGTGACGCTCGCCTCGGGGGCGCTCTTGTCGCTCAACGCCGACGGCACCTTCACTTACAACCCGAACGGGCAGTTCGAGAGCCTGCTGGTCGGCCAGAGCGCTCTGGACAGCTTCACCTATACCATCTCGGACGGCAACGGCGGCACCGCCACCGCGACCGCCACGATCACCGTCACCGGGGCGAACGAAGTTCCAATAGCGCAGGACGACACGGCGGTCGCCGTTATAAACACGCCGCTGGTTCTCAACGTCGCGGCCGATCTGCTGGCCAACGATAGTGACGCCGAAGGCGATCCCCTGACCTTGGCCGGCTTCGCCCAGCCGCTGAACGGCACCCTGATCGACAACGGCGACGGCACCCTGACTTACACCCCCGACACCGGATTCAGCGGCGGCGACAGCTTCACCTACACGATATCGGACGGGAACGGCGGAACCGGCACCGCGAGCGTCACGCTGTTGGTTCGCGACCCGGCCAGCCTGCCGCTTCCGTCGACGGTCTTGGATCTCACCGGGGTGAACAACTTCAGCGGGGTGGCCGGCGACGTTATCAATCTGGCCCACGACGCCGCGTACGCGATTCCGCAAGGAACGGTCGCTTTCTCCTTCATCGCCAACAACGTGATCAACACGCAAGGCCTGATCGCCAAGGACGCTGCCAACTTTGACGGCGGCGGCAACCATCTGGCGATCTATATCGATAATGGCCTTTTGAAGGCACGATTCCAGGACGGCACGGTCAGCATAACTCTATCCCAGGGCGGCCTTGTCGCCGGCCGGGAATACGAGGTCGCGGCGACCTTCGGCGCGAACGGCGCGGCACTCTATCTCGACGGCGTATTGGTCGGGTCCGATCCCGGGCTGATCATGTCCTGGGTGAC